>JBKBKB010000039.1:0-605 GCA_046294735.1 Sphingomonadaceae bacterium | reverse complement strand
CGTTCGACGACGAATTTCGGCCCCTCGGCCAGGATCCGGCGCGCCGGATCGTCGCCTGCTGGCGGCGGCAGCGGTACGAACGGCCGGGCGTCGGCCACCTCCACCGCTAGATCGAGATGCAGCTCGCGCGGGCGGCCATAATCGTAGAAGCGATAGGTCAGGTCGACATTCTGCTGAATCTCGATGACGGTCAGGCCGGGGCCGATCGCGTGGACGGTGCCGGCGGGCAGATAGAACAGGTCGCCAGGCCGCGCGGGGTGCCAGGTAAGCAGGCTTTCGATGCTGCCATCCGCGGCGGCAGCGGCCATTTGGGCCGGCGTCACCGCGCGTGCGAAGCCGATGGCAAGCCGTGCGTCCGGTTCGGCATCGAGCACCAGCCAGCATTCGTCCTTGCCCGCCTCGCCCGGCAGTGCATTGGCATCCGAAGGGTGCACCTGAACCGATAATTTCTCGCTCGTAAACAGGTATTTGACCAGAACCTGCGGCATTTCGGGCGGGGGCGCAAACCAGATTTCGCCGATCCGCAAGCCGTCGGGTGCGGCAAAGGGCGCTGGCAGCACGTCGCGGCCCCAGACTTTCTCGACCATGCGGGTGGGGAGCCGGCG
>JBKBKB010000038.1:0-623 GCA_046294735.1 Sphingomonadaceae bacterium | reverse complement strand
CGGCGGCCTGAATTGCCGGCGCCATTGCCGTTTGCATTGCCGGCACCGGTACGCGGCTGGCTGCCGGCGCTGCGCTCGCGCGGGGCTTCACCCGTGCGGGGCGTCGGCGGACCCTTGCGGTGTGCCTTGCCCGACGACGGGCCGGAGGGCTGGCCTTGCCGCTGGCCCTGACCACGGCCCTGGCCCTGACGGCCCTGGCGGCGGGTGTCCGGGCTTCCGGCTTCTTCCTCGGCGGTACCGCGCGGGGCGAGCTTGAGGCCGGTCAGCTTCTCGATGTCGCGCAGCTGCGGGCGTTCGGCGCGGGAGACGAAGGAGACCGCAATGCCCGAGGCGCCGGCCCTGGCAGTGCGCCCGATCCGGTGGACATACTGTTCCGGCACGTCCGGAAGGTCGAAATTGACGACATGCGTGAGCGCGTCGATATGGATGCCGCGCGCGGCGATATCGGTGGCGACCAGAACCGGCACACGGCCGTCGCGGAAGGCATCAAGGGCACGTTCGCGCTGAGCCTGGCTCTTGTTGCCGTGGATGGCGATCGCGTCGATATTGTCCTTGGCGAGACGGCGGACGACGGCATCAGCGCCGTGCTTGGTTCGTACAAAGACGAGTGCGGTGCGTACGTC
>JBKBKB010000037.1:0-625 GCA_046294735.1 Sphingomonadaceae bacterium | reverse complement strand
GACCATCTCGGTTATGAAAAGCATCAGCCCAAGAAAGGCTCAAATAGCCGTAATGGGTTTAGTTCTAAAACCATTACAACTCAAGATGGACAACTGGCTTTAGATATTCCCCGTGATCGAGAAGGTTCATTTGAGCCACAAATTATCAAAAAGCACCAAACACGCATCACCAGTATGGATGACCAAATCCTCTCACTGTATGCAAAAGGAATGACTAATAGGGAAATTGTAGCCTTCTTCAAAGAAATGTACGATGCCGATGTGTCAGCATCTCTCATCAGCAAAGTTACCGATGCTGTGATTGAGCAAGTGACTGAGTGGCAAAATAGAGCCTTAGATAGCCTTTATCCTGTTGTCTATCTTGACTGTATTGTTGTCAAAGTCCGTCAGCACTCCAATGTGATTAACAAGTCCGTATACCTTGCTTTAGGCATCAATATGGATGGGCAAAAAGAATTACTGGGTATGTGGATTGCTCAGACAGAAGGTGCCAAATTCTGGCTGTCAGTCATGACAGAGCTAAAAAATCGAGGAGTACAGGACATTCTTGTTGCCTGTGTAGATGGATTAAAAGGCTTCCCTGACGCGATAGCCTCTGTTTACCCTCATACTGATATTCAACTGT
>JBKBKB010000036.1:0-636 GCA_046294735.1 Sphingomonadaceae bacterium | reverse complement strand
CGTCCGCAGTCAGATCGGCGTGATGGTCAATGATCTCATCGCCGAGACAAAGGCGCGCATCGCGTCGTCCGGTGTCGAAATCGTCGATGATGTCCGGGCCGCGGGGAGGGCGCTGGTCGCCTTCTCCGATCAGATGCGCATTGCGGAACGCGACCTGAAGCGGTTCATGTACGCCAACCTCTATCATCATCCGCGACAACTGGAGGCGGCCGACGCCGCGCACCGGATCGTGGCCGGGCTGTTTGCCGCGTTCCGCGCCGATCCCGCGCTGTTGCCGGACGAGTGGCGCAGCACGCTGCCCGCCGACGAACCCGGCCTCAGCCGCCACATTGCCGATTACATCGCCGGGATGACCGATCGCTATGCGGTGCGCGAATATACCCGCGTGATCGGCCCGATCGACATGCCCGAGGGCTTCTGACCGGCGCCTAGTTCTTCAGCCGCCACCCACGCCGCAGCAGGGTGTAGCAGATGAGGCCAAGCACGATGTCGAGCGCCAGAATCACCGCGCTGCCCAGCGCGACGGGGGAGTCGGCGATCCCCAGGAACCCGTAGCGGAAGCCCGAGATGATGTAGAAGAACGGATTGGCGTGGCTGATCGCCTGGAACACCGGCGACAGGCGATCGACCGAATAG
>JBKBKB010000035.1:0-641 GCA_046294735.1 Sphingomonadaceae bacterium | reverse complement strand
TTGAAGACGATGCGTCGCGAACTGGTGCAGACGTTCGTCGATGGGCTGGGCGTCGATGACCTGCTGGTGCTGCCGGACCCCCTCTATCAGGGTGGGACGGTGACGCGCGAGGTGACCAGCGCCGATATCGCCAATGACATAACGATCAGCGGCGGCAATGCGCGGTATATCGCGGAGCGGGCGGCGGCGGCGGCGCATCTGGTGGCCAATGCCCGGCCGGGCGACCGGATCGTGGTGATGGGCGCGCGCGACGATACGCTGCCGCTGCTCGCCGCGGAGATGCTGACGCAGATCGACAGGCGTGATAAGGTCTCATGATGCGCACGACCAATCCCACCCTGTTCCGCCGCCTGTTCCTGGATCACCCCGCGTCGGTCGGGGAAAGCTATGCCGAGCATTTCGGCGTCGCGACCCGGTTCGGAATGCGGATGCTGGCGGGCGGCGTCGGCGCAGTGATCCACGGCGTGCTGCCGTTCGCGTTCAAGACCACCGGCAGCCGCACGATCGCCGAGCTGCATGCCGAGATGGTCGCCAAGCGCACCGCGAAGCGCGATGCGGAAACGCAGTTGAAGACGGTCGAATATGTGATCTGATCGCGGCGGCGCGGCGTCGCATCGCGATGCTGTCGCCTTTCGCAATCG
>JBKBKB010000034.1:0-650 GCA_046294735.1 Sphingomonadaceae bacterium | reverse complement strand
ATGCTACAACGGAACGTGCGTGCATCGTCGAGTGCGCGCGCTTTCGCACGTTGCCTTACGCAACTCGCGCCCTGCCGCGCCCTGCCGCGCCCTGCCGCGCCCTGCTGCGCCCTGCTGCGCCCTGCTGCGCCCTGCCGTGCCCTGTCGCACCGTGCTGCGATCCGCCGCATCCTGCCTCCCCTCTCCGCGTCCTTCCATTGGCATGCCCCCAGCGACTCTCCCGCCTGCCCCGATGGTGCCACGAGCGCGATTGCGATGGGCACACAGTACTTGGGCGGCCTGACCGTGCGGCAGATCCTGTTCCAGCGCGAGGAGCCCATCGCCTCGTTCCTCACCTTCGCCACCACCACCTTCCGCCTGTTCATCAGCTGCGAGACGCCAGAGGAGTGCTATTCCGTGCGCCGGAACAAGTGAGAGCGCTTTGCAGCGTGGCCACAGGGGTGCCGCCGCTCACCGTCGCTGCGCGAGGCTAGGCACTACTTTGGGATGGGTGGCGCGTGCGTGCCCTTCCAGACGGTCATGGGCCCCAAGCTGTGCAAGACCCCGTCCGAGGCGGGCAACTTGGACACGCGGCACGCAGTGTACACGGGCGGGGCGGGCTTGAGCCAGGTGCGCGCTTTGCCCTCCCGCCACCAACAAAGGGGAGCGCG
>JBKBKB010000033.1:0-654 GCA_046294735.1 Sphingomonadaceae bacterium | reverse complement strand
AGATCATGCCTCTCAATCTGGTGACACTTCAGAAGATCAACGATTTGCCCGCCAACTTCTCCGGCAACATCAGCGGCGGTGCTTCATTCGAAGTGGGTGACGGCAATTACCTTGGCCTGATCGCTACTGTGGGGATCACCAATAGCTGGCGCAACCGTTCCGTCATCAGCCAACAGTTCGGCGATGCGGAAGCGGGACAGATCATCTTCGATTCCAACACCTTCATCACTGATAACAAGGTGCTGGTGAACGGCTTGATCGGGCTTGGGCTCGACATCGACGAGCACACTATCCGCTGGACCAATCTCTACATCCGCGACAGCCTCAAGACGGCGCGTCTCGCACGCGGCAGCGATGCATTTACTGACATCACCCGACCGTTCGACTTCCAGACCCAGCAGACCGGCTGGTTCGAACGCCAGTTGATGGACACGCAGCTGGTCGCCGAATTCAACTTCGACAAGCTCGAGATCGATCTGCGCGGCGGCTATGCCCGCACGGATCGAGAGGCGCCCTATAACGCCATCGTGCCTTACATTCGCACCAACTTTCCCGTGGAAAGCGATCCCTTCGGTGACAAGTTCGTGGTCGATGTGGGCGCGGTGATCGGCGGTACCGAGCGTATCCAGGTGGGCTTTGAAGACCTCAACGAAC
>JBKBKB010000032.1:0-662 GCA_046294735.1 Sphingomonadaceae bacterium | reverse complement strand
TGTTCGTCACGCTGCGCCACGCGCTGACGCCACGCCACGACAGGCATCGTTGAACAGCGAACCAATGAGGTTCTGCTGCTCCACCGCACCGCCGCGGTGTCACAGGCGGCGGCGGAGAAGGCAGCTGCCAGTATGCCGCCACCGCCTCCGCCGCAGCCACTGCAGCTGCCGCACCGCCGCTTGGGGCGCCGCAGCAGCCGTTTAAGCGTGAGTACCACCAGTGGCGGCAGCGGCAGCGGCGGCGGCGGCGGCGGCGGCGAGAGCATGCGCGCGATGCTGGCGCGACGCCGCAGCATAGACGCGCAGGCTCGCGCCACGCCGCCGCCCACGCTGCAGGAGGAGGCGTCCCACGCCACCTCCGCCTCCCTGCAGTCGCTGGAGTCAGCGGCGGGGGCGGCGGGGGCGGCGGGGGCGGTACCCGCGGCGACATTGGCAGCGGCTGGCGGCGGCCTGGGGGCAGCGCGGGCGCTGCAGGTGCGGTCAGCCAGGTCGGGGAGCGGCGAGCGCGCGGGGCATGACGGGGGTGCCAGTGTTCGGGTGCCCAAGCAGCAGGCAGGCAGCGCTGTGGCACTTGGCTCAGCGGCGGCGGCAATGGTGGCGGCGGTGGCAGATGACCGCGACTGCAGCAGCAGTTCCAACCGCAGCGGGACGCGGTCGCTGAC
>JBKBKB010000031.1:0-673 GCA_046294735.1 Sphingomonadaceae bacterium | reverse complement strand
CTGGTTGCTGCGCCGCTTGCTGTGTCGCCGGTTGCTGCGCCGGCTGTTTCTGACGCGCCTGCCGTTGCCGCTGCGGCTGCGGTTGTGACTGTTGCTGTCGCTGCTGAGGCTGCGGCGGCGCTGGAAGAGGAGAAGGCGCTGCGGACGTAACCGGCGAGGGTGTCACAGGCGAATCCGCCGCCGCGGTGCCACCGCGCGATTTGACACGCTGCCGCAAGCCCCCGCGCTTGACATTCTGCGCAGACGCGCGCTTGCCAGGCCGCTGTGTTGCGGTGCGGAGGGCACTGACCGCCGCACAAGATGAGTTGGCAGCTGAGGTGACCGCAGAATTGGCGGCGGCGGCGGCGGCGGCGGCGGGGGCGGGGGCGGTGGTGCTGGAAGCGCGGCGACCTTCCGCCCGTGCGCGAGTGCGCCACACGGCTACGGCGATGAGCTGCACCCCCACGATGCAGCACACCACCGCCATCACCATGGGCAGCGATCCAGAGGCCAGCAGCGCATCTTTGACCGGCGCAGCGGCAAAGTGTGGATGGTCAACGGGAGACACGCGGAGCGGCGGCAGCGCTGAGGGTGCTGAAGGCAGCGCCAGCGGCTCGGCCATCGTCGCTGCGCGCTGGCTGAGTTGCGCAACAAGCAAGCGTGAGTTACATGTGCCGGCCGGTGCCGGAATCCC
>JBKBKB010000030.1:0-697 GCA_046294735.1 Sphingomonadaceae bacterium | reverse complement strand
CCGCCGGCTGCAGCTGGCGCAGCACCAGCGGCGGCGCAGCGGCAGCGCTCTGGAGGAGGCGGCGCTGCGGGGCGAGGGTGCGCTGCACGCGCACGGCGCCAAAGGCGCCACGCTGGTGCCTGCGCCGCCCCATGCCCCCGCTGGCAGCAGCAGCGCCGCGGCTGGCGCGGTCAGTGTGCCCAGCAGCGCCGCAGATGCCGCGGATGCTCCGGCCGCCGCGAGCGCGCACACTGTGCGTGCGTGGCTGTGGGAGTCCTTCACCGCCACGGTGACGCCGGAGGGCGAGATCGAGGTGGCTTGTGGCGGTGGCGACGACACGGAGGAGGAGGAGGAGGAGGAAGCGGCGGCGGCGGGGGCGGCGGGGGCGGCGGGGACCGCATCGGCAGGCGGAGCTGCTGCGGCATCGCCACGCTCGCGCGTGACGTACGAACTGGTAGGCTGCGTGTCGCACATTGATCCCGACCCCACCACGGCCAGCCTGGCGCCCGAGGGACACTTGGTGCTGCACGCGCGCGTTCCCCATACGCTGCTGCCGGGCCAACACGGCGCGGGCGAGGATGAGCTCAGCGCTGATTGGCTGCTGTTCAACGATGCGCGCGTGGCGCGCGCGAGCGTGGAGGAGGTGCTGGACTTTTCTCACGCATGGCGCACGCCCGCGCTGCTGCTATTCCGCCAGCTGGCTCCAGAGGGTGATGAG
>JBKBKB010000002.1:0-559338 GCA_046294735.1 Sphingomonadaceae bacterium | reverse complement strand
AAATCGAGACGAGTATTACACTCGACTACTGGAAATCTCCGAAAACGGAGATTGGACTGGGTGGACCGCTTTCTTCCTTCAAGGAATTATAGCCCAAGCCAAGCTTAACACTGAAAAGGCGCAGGCGATCTTGGCATTGCATGAACGCAAGCGCGACTGGGTCGTGGACGTGACCCATTCGCAATACGCCGTTCGTGCACTCGATTGGCTATTCCAAAGGCCAATTTTTACGACCCCAGACTTTATTCAATCGGTCCAAATCCCCGGGCCGACTGCCCGCACAATCATCCGTGCCCTTCGTGAGAATGGTATGCTGGCTGAGATCATCCCGGCAGCAGGTCGTTCCCCAGGTGTCTATGCTTTTTCAGAACTTCTCAATATCGCGGAAGGTGAAGATATTTTCGGCCGCTGAGGAAACGCGGCGAGGAGGCACCTGCGGCGGCGGGTGCCCAATTGGTCACGCCGCTTCCGCCTCTTCGCCCGGGTCGCGCAGCACGTAGCCGCGGCCCCAGACAGTTTCGATATAGTTTTCGCCGCCACAAGCCAGCGACAGCTTCTTGCGCAGCTTGCAGATGAACACGTCGATGATCTTGAGTTCGGGTTCGTCCATCCCACCGTAGAGGTGGTTGAGGAACATTTCCTTGGTCAGCGTGGTGCCCTTGCGCAGCGAAAGCAGCTCCAGCATCGCATATTCCTTGCCGGTCAGGTGAACCCGTGCGCCGTCGACTTCGACGGTCTTGGCGTCGAGGTTGACCGCAAGCTTGCCGGTGCGGATCACGCTCTGCGAGTGGCCCTTGGAGCGGCGCACCACGGCGTGGATGCGCGCAACCAGCTCCTCGCGGTGGAACGGCTTGGTCACGTAATCGTCAGCCCCAAAGCCGAAGCTGCGAATCTTGCTGTCCATTTCCGAGATCCCGGAAAGGATCAGAACCGGCGTCTGCACCTTGGCGACGCGCAGTTTCTTCAGCACGTCGTACCCGTGCATGTCAGGCAGGTTGAGGTCGAGCAAAATGATATCGTAATCGTACAGCTTGCCGAGGTCCAAGCCTTCTTCGCCCAGATCGGTCGAGTAGACATTGAAGCCTTCGGTAGTAAGCATGAGCTCGATCGCCTTGGCCGTAGTTGGCTCGTCTTCGATCAACAGTACACGCATGGGTATCCCCCTTTGCCCCGAACCTCGTGCGGTAACGCCCCGTTAGGGGGTGTTGCCCGTGATTAACCACAAAACCTCTGAACGAGAAAGGTTAACGGCCGGTAAAGGGCATCGCGGAATCGTGCTTGAGTCTTTCGGGCAACAGTTGCTCACCCCATGCTCGCCAGCTTCTTCTGCCGCCTGCGCTGCACGCTTGAGCCGATGCCGATCGCCTCGCGGTATTTCGCCACGGTGCGGCGGGCCAGGTCGAATCCTTCGGCCTTCAGCATGTCGACCAGGGTATCGTCGCTCAGGATCTTCGCCGGGTCCTCGGCATCGCACAGGGCGCGGATGCGGGCCTTGACCGTTTCGGCGCTGGCGCCCCCTCCATCGCTGCTGCCGACCCCGCTGGTGAAGAAATACTTCAGCTCGAATGTGCCGCGCTCGCAGTGCAGGTACTTGTTGCTGGTGACGCGGCTGACCGTGCTCTCGTGCATCCCGATCGCCTCGGCCACGGTCCGCAGGGTGAGCGGCCGCAATTCGGAGACGCCGCGACGGAAGAACCCGTCCTGCTGCTTGACGATTTCGGCGGCGGTCTTGAGGATGGTCTTCTGCCGCTGGTCGAGCGCCTTGATCAGCCAGTTGGCGTCGGTCAGCTTTTCGCTGAGCCACGCCTTGCTGGCCTTGTCGGTGCAGCCCTGGCGCAGTTCGACATAGTATTCGCGGTTGATGACCAGGCGCGGCAGGGTCGCCTCATTGATGCGGATATCCCACCCGCCATCGGGTGAGGCGTGCAGCAACAGATCAGGGGTGACAGGTGCTTCATTGCTGCCGCCGAAGCGCAGGCCGGGCTTGGGGTCGTAGCTGCGCAGTTCGGCGAGCATTTCGGCGAAATCCTCATCGTCGACATCGCACATCCGCTTGAGCCGTGCGAACTCGCCCCGTGCGACCAGGTCGAGATTGTCGATCAGGCGCGCCATGCACGGGTCGTAGCGGTCCACTTCCTGTGCCTGGAGCGCGAGGCATTCGGCCAGTGACCGGGCCCCGACACCGGTCGGATCGAGCGACTGGACCACGGCCAGTGCCCGCTCCGCCTCGGCCAGCGAAATGTCGAACTCGTCCGCCACTTCGCGCAGCGGAGCTTCCAGATACCCCGCTTCGTCGAGCAGGCCGATCAGGTGCCGCGCAATCACTTCCTCGCGTGCATCCCCTGCTACTGCCCCGACTTGCGCCTCGAGATGATCGGCAAGGGTCGGGCCGGGCGCGCCGCGTTCGTCGATTCCGGGCAGATCGTTTCCGCTGCCCGAGGACAGGGCTGATCCCCACTCGCTATCCCCGGTGTCACGATCCCGGTCGAGCGCCTCGGGGTCGATATCGAGTGCGCTGTCATCGCCGATCGCCAGATCAGCGCTGGGTTCATCGCGCGCAGGCGGAGCCTCCTCCCCTGCTTCGCGCGAGACTTCGCCTGCTTCGAGCAGGGGATTGGCTTCCAGCGCCTCACCGATGAAGGCCTCGATTTCGAGATTTGACAGCGCCAGCAGTTTGATCGCCTGCTGCAACTGCGGCGTCATCACCAGCGATTGCGATTGCCTGAGGTCTAGACGCGGCCCCAGCGCCATATCCTATCCCCCCCACCCCATGATCACAGGGTAAAGCTTTCACCGAGATAGAGCCGGCGCACATTCTCATCGGCCACCAGGTCCTGCGGGCTGCCGGCAAACAGCACCTGCCCGCCGTAGATGATGCAGGCGCGATCAACGATATCGAGCGTTTCGCGCACGTTGTGGTCGGTGATCAGCACCCCGATGCCACGCTGCTTGAGGTCCTTCACCAAGTCTCGGATGTCGCTGATCGAGAGCGGGTCAATGCCAGCGAACGGCTCGTCGAGCAGCATGATCGAGGGGCTGGCAGCCAGCGCCCGGGCGATCTCGCACCGGCGCCGTTCCCCGCCCGACAGCGCCATCGCCGGGCTGGCGCGCAGGCGGGTCAGGCCGAACTCGTCGAGCAGCCGTTCCAGCTCGGCCGCCCGGACGCCCTTGTCAGGCTCGACCATTTCCAGCACCGAGTTGATGTTTTCCTCCACCGTCATGCCGCGGAAGATACTGGTTTCCTGCGGCAGGTAGCCGAGGCCGAGGATGGCGCGGCGGTACATCGGCAGGTTGGTCACGTCCTCCCCATCCATCAGGATCCGGCCGGAATCCGGGCGGACCAGGCCCATGATCGAATAGAAGCAGGTCGTCTTGCCCGCACCGTTGGGGCCGAGCAGGCCGAGCACTTCGCCCTTGGCAACGGTCAGCGAAATGTCCGTCAGCACCGCTGTCTTGTCATAGCTCTTGGCAATCGAGATCACTTCCAGCCCCCCCTGCGGCAGCGGAGTGGCCGCCTCTGTGGCGGGGTGCGGAGCGGGGCTGATCGTATCCATGCCCGCACATCTAGCAGCGCGAGGTGCCCTGAAAAGGGCGATTGTGTGGAAACTGGCAGGATTCCTGCATAGCGTTCATGCCATCCGACCAACGGCAGGGCGACAAATCAACATTGGTTAGCATGCTTGCCTTCCCCCACGCTGCGTGGAATACTCCGAGTCGGAGAGAGGACAGGGACAATGCCGATGAAAAAGGCACTTGATCGCACGGTCGCAACCGAAGCCCGCGAGGCGGGTGACTGGCGCAAGCGGATGAGTGACACGGTGGCCTATTCGCTGCTGGTCTACACCGGCCTGCACATCTTCGTAACGGTCGGGGCAATCCAGCAGACCGGGGCCAAGATGCTGGCGCTGTTCGCGCTGGTTGTGCTGGTGTTCGGGGTGATCCCGCTATGGCGGTGGTTCGAAAAACGCTGGGCTGTGCTGACTGACGAGCAGGCGCAAGATCCCGCCTTTGGCCACGCCTATCGCCGGGATCAGTTTCTGGTTTGGGTCCTGGCAATCGGCCTGCCAATCGGGTTGACCCTGGTAGTGAAGGCGCTGTTCGCCCTCTCTTGAGCCGCCTGGTTCAGCCCTTGGCCTGATACCGATCGATCGCTTCGACTACCATGCGGCGGGCGTCTTCGGCGTCGCCCCATTTCCCTACGCGAACCCACTTTTCGACCTCCAGGTCCTTGTAATGGGTGAAGAAGTGCTCGATCTGCTGGAGCACGATCGAAGGCAGGTCCTTGCGCTCCCCGACATCGGAGTAATACGGGAAGGTCGAATCGACCGGCACGCAGATGAGCTTTTCGTCACCCCCATGCTCGTCTTCGAGATGCAGCACGCCGATCGGCCGGGCGCGGACCACGCAGCCGGGGATGAACGGGCTGCGGCTGATCACCAGCGCGTCAATCGGGTCGCCATCGTCTGACAGGGTATGCGGCACGAAGCCGTAGTTGGCCGGATAGCGCATCGGGGTGTGCAGGATGCGGTCGACGAACAAGGCGCCGCTCGCCTTGTCGAATTCGTACTTCACCGGCTCGCCGCCGGTGGGCACCTCGATCACGACGTTGAGGCTCTCGGGCGGATTGTCGCCAACGGGAATCTTGCTGATGTCCATGGTCGCGCCCTTAGCGATCCCGGGGCGGGCTGCCAACCGAGACTTTTGTGCAAGTGCGAACAACGCACCACAATTGCGCAAAGCACCCCGACCGCCTAACTGCGCCGCCATGTCAAAAAACACCCCACAAGCCATTCGCGGCACCCAGGATATCTTTGGCGCCGATGCCGAAGCCTTCGCCTTCGTGGTCGAAACCTTTGAGCGGGTACGCAAGCTCTACCGCTTCCGCCGGGTCGAGATGCCGGTGTTCGAAAAGACCGAGGTGTTCAGCCGCGCCATCGGCGAGACGACCGATGTGGTGTCGAAGGAAATGTATTCCTTTGACGACCGCGGAGGGGAATCGTTGACCCTGCGCCCCGAATTCACCGCCGGCATCGCGCGCGCCTTCCTCACCAACGGATGGCAGCAATATGCGCCGCTGAAGGTGGCGACCCACGGCCCGCTGTTCCGCTACGAGCGCCCGCAGAAGGGCCGCTACCGCCAGTTCCACCAGATCGACGCCGAAGTGATCGGCGCGGGCGAGCCGCAGGCCGATGTCGAGCTGCTGGCGATGGCGGATCAGCTGCTGCGCGAGCTGGGCATTCACGATGTGACGCTGCACCTCAACACTCTGGGCGATGGTGCAAGCCGCGAGGCGTGGCGGGCGGCGCTGATCGACTATTTCCGGGCGGTGAAGGATCAGCTGTCGGAAGAATCGCAGGAGCGGCTGGAGAAGAACCCGCTGCGGATCCTCGATTCGAAGGACCTGCGGGACAAGCCGTTCCTCGCCGATGCACCCAAGATCGACGCCTTCTTGTCGGAGGAGGCGAGTGCCTTCTTCGCCGCCGTCACCAGCGGGCTGGATGCGGCAGGCGTGGAGTGGGTGCGGGCGGAAAGCCTTGTGCGCGGGCTTGATTACTATCGGCACACGGCCTTCGAGTTCATCCCTGATGAGGGCAGCGCCTCGGCAGCGGCTTTGGGCAGCCAGAGCACGGTGCTCGGCGGCGGGCGTTATGACGGGCTGATGGAAAGCCTCGGCGGCGCAGCCACGCCTGCGGTGGGCTGGGCCGCGGGGATCGAGCGGCTGGCGATGCTGGTGGGGGCGCGGGATTGGAACGAACCAGCCGTCGCCATCCTTCCTGAATCGGACGAATTGGAAACCAGAGCCGCCGGCATTGCAGCGCTTCTGCGGGCACAGGGAATACCGTGTTGGACGGCTTTCCGGCAGAACCCCAAGAAGCGCGGCATCAAAGCGCGAACTGATGGCGCTTACGCGTCGCTATTCGTAAGAATGGCCGATGACCCAAGTGGCGAGTTCAAGATTACCTCGGTCTCGGAGGGGCCAGAGGAAAGCGAACTTTCTCGGCGGGTAATGGCTATCTTGGGCGAAGATAAATTTGGTCTTTAGCCCCCCACCCCGGACATGATCCGGGGCCCCGCTTTCCTTTTTCCGCCGCTGCAATAAAAGCGGGGTCCCGGCTCGGTGGCCGGGACGGTGAGTAAGAAACAGCCATGCAAATCCCCCCCGAACGCCTTGACCAGATCGCGCACCGCTTTGCCGAACTCGAAGCGCGCATGGCGAGCGGAACGCTGGAGGGCGAGGCTTTCGTCCGTGCCAGCCGCGACTATGCGGAACTGGAATCTGTGGCGAAAATCGCTGCCGAAGTGAAGTCCGCGCGCGAGGAGATGGCTGGCCTCGCAGACATGCTTGCCGACCCGGAAATGAAGGCCATGGCCGAGGAGGAACTCGGCGCGATCAAAGCCACCCTCCCCGAACTCGAACGCCGCCTCGCTGTCGCGCTGCTGCCGCGCGACAGCGCCGATGCCAAGCCCGCGATGCTCGAAATCCGCGCCGGCACCGGGGGCGATGAGGCTGCGCTGTTCGCCGCTGACCTTTACCGAATGTACGAGAAATACGCCGCTGAACAGGGCTGGAAGGTCGAGCCGGTCAGCATCAACGCCTCTGACATCGGCGGCTTCAAGGAAGTGATCGCCAACGTCACCGGCACAGGCGTCTTTGCCAAGCTCAAGTTCGAAAGCGGCGTTCACCGGGTTCAGCGTGTGCCCGTCACCGAGAGCGGCGGGCGCATCCACACCAGCGCAGCAACCGTGGCGGTGCTGCCCGAACCGGACGAGGTCGACGTTGCCATTGAGGAAAAAGACCTCAAGATTGACGTTTACCGGGCGAGCGGCGCAGGCGGTCAGCACGTCAACACCACCGATTCGGCGGTGCGAATCACCCATTTGCCAACCGGCACGGTGGTGACCTGTCAGGACGGGCGCAGCCAGCACAAGAACAGGGAAAAGGCGATGCAGGTGCTGCGCACGCGCCTGTATGACGCGCAGCGCGAGGCCACCGAGGGCGCCGAGGCTGAAGCGAGGAAGGCAATGGTCGGCAGCGGGGATCGCTCCGAACGCATCCGGACCTATAACTTTCCGCAAGGCCGCGTCACCGATCACCGCATCGGCCTGACCCTGCACAAGCTGGAAGAAGTGCTTGCTGGGCCGGGGCTGGGCGAGATGATCGACGCCCTGATTGCCGAGGATGAAGGCAAGCGGCTGTCGGCACTGGGGGAATGAGGGCGTCTCCCGCTTCCGGCCCCCTCGAGCAAAGTCGAGCGGTGGTGGCGCGGGCGTGCAACGGCTGCGTTCGACACGAACGGGGGCTGGAATGACAATTGGCGAAGCCGTCCGCGCCGGGGCGACCCGTCTTGATGCAATCAGTGACACCGCCCGTCTCGATGTCGAAGTGCTTGCCGCGCATCTGCTTGGGGTGTCGCGCGCGGAACTGCTGCTGCACCACCTGCGTGACCCGGCGCCGCACGGGCTGGCCGCTCTGATCGAACGGCGCGCGGCGCTAGAGCCGGTCGCCTACATTACCGGGCGGCAGGAGTTCTATGGCCTGCCGTTCATCGTTTCACCCGCCGTGCTGATTCCGCGCGGGGACAGCGAGACGCTGGTCGAAGCGGCTCTGGCGGAGCAGCCCGAGGCGCGCCGGGTGCTCGATTGCGGCACCGGCTCGGGCGTATTGCTGCTCGCCACCCTGGCTTATCGGGATGGGGCGGAAGGGGTAGGGATCGACCGATCGCCTGAGGCGCTGGCCGTGGCGCAGGCCAATGCCGAGGCGCTGGGTTTGCGCCCCAAAGCCCGGTTTGTCGAAGCGGACTGGAACCAGCCGGGATGGGCCAGGACGCTGGGCCGGTTCGATCTGGTTCTTGCCAACCCACCCTATGTTGAACGCGATGCCGAACTCGATCCGGATGTGCGCAATTACGAGCCGGCCGGGGCCTTGTTCGCCGGGCCGGACGGGCTTGCCGATTACCGGATACTGGTGCCCCAACTGCCCGATTTACTGGCCCCGGGGGGCGTCGCGGTGATCGAGATCGGCCACCGACAGGCCGAGCCGGTCAGCGCCATTGCCGCCAGCGCGGGCCTGTCGGCGGAACTTCGCTGCGATCTGGCCGACCGGCCCCGCGCGCTTGTTTTGCGGGCTTTCTGAGCGAAGGGGTTGGCAAAGCAAGTGCGAGTGGTTAAGTGCAACCCAAGGCAAGCGGTTCTTGGTATCTGCCATCCGCCGAGCCTAGCTCCAACATTTGCGCGTGCGACCGGGCCTTAAAGCCTGTCAGGATATGCAGATGGGGCACCGCGACCCCCGCGTGCCGCGCGGGCGCGGGAAGGGGTCATGCGGCCGCCGGGCAATGGTGCCGGACGGGCGGCCGATACAGAGGAAGAGCATTCCTTGAACAACAACAATCGCAACAACAGCAACAACCGTCGCCGTGGGCGGGGCAATCGCAACCAGAGCGGCGGCGGCGGCCAGCAAAACCGGATCGACAGCCGGGCGCGCGGCAATGCCCCGCAGATGCTCGACAAGTACAAGAAGCTCGCGCAGGACGCGCAGCATAATGGTGACCGGGTGCAGATGGAGTACTATCTGCAGTTCGCTGATCACTATTTCCGGGTCATTGCCGACAACAAGTCTCGCCAGGACGAACCGCGCAGTCGCCGCGACGAGCGCGATTTTGATGATGAGGATTCGGCTGACAACGGTTCCGACAACAATGGCGAGCCGCGTTCGGACAGCGCGGGGGATGACCGCCGCCGCGACAACCCGCGCAGTTCCCGCGGTCGCCGCGATGAATCCGGGCCGATGGACCGGGGCACGGAAGGCGAGGAAGTCGGCGCGGAAGAGAATCCGTTTGCACAAGGCAGCCAGCCGGAACGGGATGAACGTCCGGCCCGCGAGGCACGCGCTGCGCGCGAGGATCGCCCTGAACGTCGCCCGCGCCGCCGTGCCAGTGCCGGCGAGCGGATCGAGGTCGCCCCGCAGGGTGACGCGCCGGCCGCCTTCGATGCGGCCGTGCTACCGCCCTCGATCAGCGCTGCCGCAAGTGACAGCGACGCTGGCGAAGCGGCCAAGCCGAAGCTCAAGCCGCGTCGGCGCCGCACCACCGGGGATGCCGCGGAGGCTGTCGAGACCGTCGAGTCCTGACCACGCTTGACCGCTGCTGACCTGCGGGACATGGGGAATCGTGATGGACCATCCCCCGCCGGATCGCCTGCACGGCATCGCCGTTTCGATCGATCGCCATCCCCGCCTCGCGGTCGCCGTGTTCGGGTTGTTGGCCGCTATAGGATTTCCCCCGCTCGGCCTGTGGCCGTTGGCTTTACTTGGCATGGCAGGCCTGTTCCATCTTGCCGCCAGGGCAAGGAATGTCCGCCGCGCCGCCCTGCTTGGCTGGCTGTTCGGGGTGGCGCACTTCACCCTGGCCAACAACTGGATTGCGACAGCCTTCACCTACCAGGCGGAAATGCCCCAGTGGCTGGGCTGGATCGCGGTGCCGCTGCTGGCGCTTTATCTTTCGGTCTATCCCGCACTTGCTGCGGCGGCGGTGCGCTGGCTTGGGAAAGGTGTCGGTCACGGCCTGCCGCTGGCGCTGCTGGCGGCGGCTGCCTGGACGGTGAGCGAATGGCTGCGAAGCTGGGTTTTCACCGGCTATGCGTGGGTTCCGTTCGGGCTGGCGCTGCTCGGCCCGTTTGACCGGCCGGGACTGGCTGCCGTGCTGCCCTGGCTGGGCACTTACGCCCTGTCTGGCCTGGCCGTGCTGCTCGGTGTCGGCCTGTGGCAGCTTCTCGCTTCGCGCCGCTGGCTTACCGCCGGGGCGGCGCTCGCCCTGATGATAGCCGGCATGTACCTGCCCGCGTCGCAGCAGCGCGAAGGCATGCTGGCCTATACTCTGGTCCAGCCCGACATCCGGCAGGAAGAGCTCGATGATCCGGCCAAGTTCGAAGACCAGTTCCAGCGGATTTCACGGTTGACGGTGCGTGATGATTCGGCCGAGCCGCGGCTGGTGCTGTGGCCCGAATCGGGCGTCCCCGATTACCTGCGTGACGGTTATCCGCAGCGCTATTACGACCGGATGACCGCTGGCGGGGACCCGAAGTTCGCCCGCTTCCGCATTGGCCGTGCAATCGGCCCGAACAGCCTTCTGTTGACCGGCGCAGTCGATCTGGAGATCGAAGATGGCCGCGCGGCAGGCGCGCGCAACGCAGTGACCGCGCTCGACAGCAGCGGGCGGATTGTCGGCGGGTATGACAAGGCGCACCTGGTCCCCTACGGCGAATACCTAGCCCTGCGCTGGCTGCTCGAACCACTCGGCGCGACCAGGCTGGTGGCAGGAACGATCGACTTCTGGCCTGGCCCCGGCCCGCGCACGCTCGACCTTGGTGCTTATGGCAAGGCGGGCATTCAGATCTGCTACGAGATCGTATTCTCCGGCCAGGTGGTCGATCCGGACAACCGGCCCGATTACCTGTTCAACCCGTCAAACGATGGCTGGTTCGGTGCGTGGGGCCCGCCCCAGCACCTGGCCCAGGCGCGGATGCGGGCGATCGAGGAAGGGCTGCCGGTGCTGCGCTCCACCACCACCGGGATCAGCGCAGTGATCGATGCACGGGGCGTGGTCCGACAGCACATCCCGATGCACCGCGCGGACAAGCTGGAGGGCACAATCCCGCCCGCAGCACCGCCGACCCTGTTCAGCCGACTGGGCAACTGGCTGCCGCTGGGCTGGGCATTTCTGGCATTGGCCGCATCGCTGGTTGCCATGCGCCCCCGCCCCCGCTAACAGCGCTGCACACATAAAGCTTCCTTTATATCGGGAATCCCCATGCGCAGCAGCTTCCTCTTCACCTCCGAAAGCGTTTCCGAAGGCCACCCAGACAAGGTTTCCGACCAGATTTCCGATTCGATCGTCGACCTGTTCCTGTCCAAGGATGACGAAGCGCGCGTCGCCTGCGAAACGCTGACCACCACCCAGCGTGTGGTGCTCGCCGGCGAAATCCGCTGCAAGGGCGTGTTCGAGAACGGCGAATGGGCTCCAGGTGCGCTGGAAGAGATCGAGCACACCGTCAGGCAGACGGTGCGCGAGATCGGTTACGAGCAGGACGGGTTCGACTGGCAGACGCTGACCTTCGAGAACCACCTGCACGGTCAGAGCCCGCACATCGCGCAAGGCGTGGATGCGAGCGGCAACAAGGATGAAGGCGCGGGCGACCAGGGCATAATGTTCGGCTATGCCAGCGACGAGACGCCGGACCTGATGCCGGCGACGCTCGACTACAGCCACAAGATCCTCGAGCGGATGGCGGCCGATCGCAAGAGCGGCGCCGCGCCCTTCCTCGAGCCCGACGCTAAGAGCCAGGTGACCCTGCGCTACGAGAATGAAAAGCCGGTTGCCGCGACCGCGATCGTGGTCTCGACCCAGCACGCAGTCGATTACTGCATGCCCTGGACCGACGGAGATAAATCCGGTGGGGATGCAGCGAAATACGCCGAGCTGGAAGCCTATGTGAAAGGCGTGATTGCCGATGTGCTGCCTGCCGGGCTGCTCACCGCAAACACCGTCTACCATATCAATCCTACCGGTCGCTTCGAAATCGGCGGACCGGACGGCGACGCGGGTCTCACCGGGCGCAAGATCATCGTTGACACTTATGGCGGCGCCTCGCCCCATGGCGGCGGCGCGTTCAGCGGCAAGGATCCGACCAAGGTTGACCGTTCCGCCGCCTACATCACCCGCTACCTCGCCAAGAACGTGGTTGCGGCGGGCTTGGCGCGGCGTTGCACGATCCAGATCGCCTATGCGATTGGCGTGTCCGAGCCGCTTTCGCTCTACGTCGATCTCCACGGTACCGGCAACGGGGTGACCGAGGCGCAGCTGGAGCAGGTCCTGCCGACCCTGGTGCGCCTGACTCCGCGCGGCATCCGCACCCACCTGGGGCTCAACAAGCCGATCTACCGCACCTCTGCCGCCTACGGCCATTTCGGGCGCAAGCCGCAAGGCGACACCTTCCCGTGGGAGCGCACCGATCTGGTCGATCAGCTCCGGGCGGCGGTCGCCTGAGCCTCAGGCGAGGGCGTAAGCCTCCGGGTCCTCATCCGGCCAGGCGGCGAGGCGGGGGGTGGCCCGGTTGAGGAATACGGCCGGCAGCTTTGCCAGCATCAGTGACTTGTGAATCCAGTGGTCGGTCATGTGTTCGCGCCAGGTCCCGCGCGCACGGCGGCCATGGGCTTCCAGCCAGGCACGATAGGGCAACCAGTGGCGGGGCTCGTCCCGCTCGATTACCTGGAAAATGCGCGTCAAGGCCTTGTCTGAGCGGACATGGCCGTTGGCCAGCAGGATGGCGACCTGTTGCATCCCGCGCTGCTCGGTGATCATGATAACCCGGCACAGCCGTTCGAACGCGGCAGGATCGGCAATCACTTCGGCGGTGTCGAGATCGTCGATGGTGCAGCCGAACACCGATTCGATGAAGTGGTCGATATGGCCGCAGGTGCGATCGACCTTGATTGGCATCTCGCCCCGCAATTCATACCAGCGCCGGAACATACGATAGTGCTTTTCCTCGTCGGCGCGGTGCTGCTCCACTTCGGCAATGAAGCCGGGCTGATTGCCGCAGCGCGCGCGCACCGCCTCCAGCACCCGGTCAAGCGAGGTATAGCCGCGATATTCGTTATAGATGTAGATCGACGCGAGAACGTCAAGAAAACGCGCGCGATAGGCGGACAGGATATCCATCGGCCGATCCTGTCACGATTCGGCCCGGCTGGCGAGTCCGCAGACCCCCGCCTCAGCCCAGCGCGACCTCGTAATGGGCAGTTGTCCTGGCGGCCACGTCCTCGGCGCTGACGCCCGGCGCGAGTTCGACCAGGCGGAACGGGTTCTGGTGGTCGGGGCGCTGGAAAACGGCCAGATCGGTGATCACCATGTCCACCACGTTGCGCCCCGTAAGCGGCAGGGTGCATTCGGGAATGAACTTTGCGCTGCCGTCCTTGGCGCAGTGTTCCATCACCACGATGATCTTCTTGACCCCGGCGACCAGGTCCATCGCCCCGCCCATACCCTTGATCATCTTGCCCGGGATCATCCAGTTGGCGATGTCGCCGTTCTCCGCCACTTCCATCGCGCCGAGCACCGTCAGATCAATGTGGCCGCCGCGGATCATCGCGAAGCTCGCCGCGCTATCGAAATAGGCGCTGTGCGGCAGTTCGCTGATGGTCTGCTTGCCCGCATTGATCAGGTCGGGGTCCACGTCATCGTCATAGGGAAATGGCCCGATCCCGAGCATGCCGTTTTCGCTCTGCAGGGTAACGTCCATCCCGTCGGGAATGTGGTTCGCCACCAGCGTCGGGATGCCGATGCCGAGATTGACGTAGTAACCGTCCTCAAGCTCCTGTGCCGCGCGGGCGGCCATCTGGTCGCGGGTCCAGCCGGATGTCTCGGTCATGGGTTCAGTCTTCCGTTTGAGGGGCAGGCGGGCTGACGGGCGCCGGGGTGAGAAACCAGCCTGCCTCCATCAGGGCATCAAGCGGTGCGGCGGCAGCCGGATTGCGCAGGAAATCGAACAGCTCGTCGAAATCGCTGCGGCTGTCGCCAGCGATCGCCACCAGGCAATGCGTTTCGGACAGCTCGCGGCGCCGGGCGTCCTTGCGGTCGTCGGCGCGGCGCATCAACAGCAAGCCGTCGCGGCCCCAGGGATCGAGCCCGCTGGCCAGCAGCCGTTCGCGAACCCGGCCGGCATCGGCGGCCGAAGCGCTCGAAATCCAAAACACGGCCACATTCTGCAGCCGCAGGGCGGACAGGACTTCGGCCAGATCGGGGTTGACCGGGAACGCGGCCGCAGTGTCGATGCGGCCGCCTGACGGATCCAGATCCACCAGAACAGCCGGCGGCAGGATTGCACAATCGCTGGTGACCGGCTCCAGCGCGCCGGGCGTTGCCAGGACCGCCGACCGGCGCGGCGTATCGACCGGATCGAGCCGGGCCTGCTCGGCGGCGTGGAGATAGAAACCGGCGTAGGGATTGACCCGCTGAGCGGCGAACACCGCCCCGGTGGCGCTGGCCGAATTGTTGGCGGCCACGGCTATACCAGTGCCAACACCAGCCGCCGGTGGAGCCAGTGCCAGCTCCGCCATGCCGCCGCGCGCTGCCGCCGCAGGCGATCCAGACTCAATGGTCGGCGCCGGGGCGCCAGCCAGCGCGGTATCGGCCTTTGGTTCCACCGCCACGACCGGCGAAATCGCGTCATCGCTGTCGTGCTTGTCGCCGCGGGCCACGATCCCGCTGGCGGCAATAACCGGGATTGCCGCGGCCACGCAGCCCCCCAGAGCCAGCGGCATGGCCAGCAGGCCCAGCGCCATGGCGCCTCGCCGCAGGCTCATGCAGCCACCCTCTCGCGGACCGTGCGGAATTCAATCTTTTTGTCATAGGGCGCGCCCACGATCATTCGCTGCACGTACACGCCCGGCAGGTGGATGCCGTCCGGATCGAGGCTGCCCGCCGGGACCACTTCCTCCACTTCCACCACGCACACCTTGCCGCAGGTTGCGGCCGGCTGGTTGAAGTTGCGGGCGGTCTTGCGGAACACGACATTGCCGGTCTCGTCAGCCTTCCACGCCTTGACGATCGAAAGATCGGCGAAGATGCCGCGCTCGAGGATGTAGTCCTCCGGGCCATTGGGGCCATCGAAGGTCTTCACTTCCTTGCCTTCGGCGACCTTGGTGCCGACGCCAGTCTTGGTGTAGAATCCGGGAATGCCCGCCCCGCCGGCGCGCATCCGTTCGGCCAGCGTGCCTTGGGGGCAGAACTCCACCTCCAGCTCGCCGGAGAGGAACTGGCGCTCGAACTCCTTGTTCTCGCCGACATAGCTGGAAATCATCTTGCGCACCTGCCGCGTGCGCAGCAGCTTGCCGATCCCTTCGTTGTCGATGCCTGCGTTGTTGCTGGCGAAGGTCAGGTCCTTCACGCCGCTGTCGCGGATCGCGTCGAGCAGGCGCTCAGGGATGCCGCACAGGCCAAAACCGCCCGAGGCAATCAGCATGCCGTCCCGCAGGATCCCGTCCAGCGCTGCTGCGGCATCGGGGTAAAGCTTGTTCATCACAGTCTCCTGTCGCCGCCCTGTTAGGCGCAGAGGCGCGGCTGGGCAAGTTTGCAGCGTAATGCTGCATATGCGTAAGAATGCTTGTGCAACTGCGAAGGCGATTGCGACCGGTTTGTGTCTGATGCAATATCTACAATGCCTTGCACAGCAAAAGTTGCACAAAACGCAACTAACAATGACTATTTCGCACTTGCACAAAAACCGCGCGACCTGCATATGGAGCGGGCCTTTCAGGCATCCTCTCCCAAGACTTTCCAGCCCCGGCCCCAGTGGTCGGGGCTTTTTTCTTGCCCCGCCTTTCTTGCCCTGTCGCCAGGAGCAGTGACGGCCGAGGTTTGCATCCGGGCGCTCCAATGCCTAGCTTCCGCGCCGAAAGTACACCAAGGAGCACGGGCCGCATGGCTGAAGCCGACGCAAAACTCAACGACCAGGCGGTCCGGCTCCAGGTGGCCGCTGCCCGCCAGGAAGAAAGCGGACGCGGGGTCGCGCGGATGCCGCGCTCGGTCTTCCAGAAGCTGGGCATTACCGAAGGTGACGTGGTGGAGATCGCCGGCAAGCGCACCACCGCCGCAGTCGCCATGGCCGCCTATGACGAAGATGAAGCGCTCGAGGTCGTCCGGCTGGACGGTCTGCAGCGCGGCAATGCCGAAGCCGCCTCGGGCGAGCACGTGCAGGTTTCCAAGGCCGAATCACGCGCTGCCACCCGGGTCGTGTTTGCCCCGGCGCAGCGGGAAATGCGCCTTCAGGGGCCGAGTCAGGCGCTGAAGCGCAATTTCTTCCGCCGCCCCCTCTTGGCGGGCGATCTGGTGGCGACCACTGGTCAGCAGCCGGTCCAGAACATGCCGCCCGAAGTGCAGCGCATGTTCAGCGTGCCGGCTTATGCCCTAACCCAGATCCGCCTCACGGTGGTTTCGACCACCCCCAAGGGCATCGTCCACATCGACGAGAACACCGAGGTCGAACTGCGGGCCGAGTTCGAGGAGCCGCGCGGTGGCCGCGCTGTGGTGAACTATGACGATGTCGGCGGGATGGACGATACCATCCAGGCCCTGCGCGAGATGGTCGAGCTGCCGCTGCGTTACCCGGAGCTGTTCACCCGGCTGGGGGTCGATCCGCCCAAAGGGGTGCTGCTGCACGGGCCGCCCGGAACCGGCAAGACCCGGCTGGCGCAAGCCGTTGCCAACGAAAGCGACGCCCAGTTTTTCACCATCAATGGCCCGGAAATCATGGGCTCAGGCTATGGCGAAAGCGAAAAGCGCCTGCGTGAAGTGTTCGAGGCTGCGGCCAAGGCCGCCCCCGCGATCGTGTTCATAGACGAGATCGATTCGATCGCGCCCAAACGCAGTCAGGTCTCCGGCGAGGCGGAAAAGCGTCTGGTCGCGCAGATGCTCACGCTGATGGATGGGCTGGAGTCCCGCTCCAACATCGTAGTCATTGCCGCCACCAATCGGCCTGACGCGATCGACGAGGCGCTGCGCCGTCCGGGCCGGTTCGACCGCGAGATCGTGATCGGCGTGCCGGACGAGCGCGGTCGGCGCGAAATCCTCGCCATCCACACCCGAGGCATGCCGTTGGGCGACAAGGTCGACCTGCAGGAACTGGCGCGGGTGACGCACGGTTTCGTCGGCGCCGATATCGCCGCCCTTGCGCGCGAGGCGGCGATCGATGCCGTGCGCCGGATCATGCCCCGGCTTGACCTCGATGCCCGCACAATCCCGCCGGAAGTGCTGGAAGATCTGAGCGTGACGCGGGAGGACTTCCTCTCCGCCCTTAAGCGCATTCAGCCGTCGGCCATGCGCGAAGTCATGGTGCAGGTGCCAAATGTCAGCTGGAACGACATCGGCGGGGTTGGCGAAGCTGTCGAAAAGCTCAAAGAAGGGATTGAACTGCCACTCAAAAGCCCTGAAGCCTTCGCCCGGCTCGGGATCCGCCCGGCCAAGGGCTTCCTGCTCTACGGCCCGCCCGGAACCGGCAAGACTCTGCTGGCCAAGGCTGTCGCCAAGGAAGCAGAGGCCAATTTCATCTCGATGAAGAGCTCGGACCTGCTGTCGAAATGGTATGGCGAAAGCGAGCAGCAGATTGCCCGACTGTTCCAGCGTGCCCGCGCCGTGGCTCCGTGCGTGCTGTTCATTGACGAGATCGACAGCCTGGTGCCGGCACGCGGCAGCGGGCAGGGCGAGCCGCAGGTCACCGGCCGCGTGGTCAACACGATCCTGGCTGAGATGGACGGACTGGAAGAGCTGCGTTCGGTGGTGGTGATCGGTGCCACCAACCGTCCGGCACTGGTCGATCCGGCCCTGCTGCGACCGGGCCGGTTTGACGAGCTGGTCTATGTCGGCACACCCGATCTTACCGGGCGCGAGCAGATCCTGGGCATTCACACCAAGGCCATGCCCTTGGCGAACGACGTCGATTTGGCCGCCCTCGCGGCCAAGGCGGAGCGATTCACCGGGGCCGACCTTGAAGACCTGGTGCGGCGGGCAGGCCTCAACGCGCTGCGCCGCGCGGGCGGGGAAGTGGACAGCGTGACCGGGGCCGATTTCGTCAAGGCGCTCGACGATTCGCGCGCCACCGTGACCGAAGCAATGGAAGCGGAGTACAAGAAGATGCGCGGCGAACTGAAGAAGCGCGCCGCGCAAGTGAACCCGATCGGCTTCATCCACGAAGGGATGGTGGAACCGGTTCGCAGCCGAAAGCACACGCCGGGCAACGGATTGCCGGTCGAATAGGTTCAGCGTTCCGACTTGCCGGCGCCCACCAGCCGGTATCGGATCAGCGCATCGGGCATTTCGGCGCGCAGCCAGGCGATCATGTGCTCGCGCACGGCGCAGCGCAGATCGAACAGATCGCCGATCGTGCGCGCGCTCATCGCCAGACGCACCTCGATGCTTTCGGGATGTGCTTCTGTCATCAGGGCGCGGGCGGTCCGCCCGTCCCACAGGGCTTGTGTGCCCAGGAAACGCAGGAACTCTTCCTTGATTGGCGTAATATCCGTGGCCGGATCGAGGTGGAGGAAAACCGGCCCGGTCAGCATCTCGTTCTTGCGCGACCAGTTCTCGAAACTCTGATCCAGGAACCGGTTGGTGGGAACAACGATGGCCCGTTCGTCCCAGGTCCGCACGATGACGAAGCTCATGCGGATTTCCTCGACCCGTCCAGTATGGCCATCGATTACCACCAGATCGCCGATCCGGACTGGCTCGGTAATCGCCATTTGCAGCCCTGCGATCAGCGATTTGAGCGCAGGCTGGGCCGCCGCGCCCACGGCCAGCGCGGCTACCCCGGCGGACGCCAGCAGCGTGGTGCCGACATCGCGTACGCCCGGTATCCCCAGCAGCATCAGCCCGACCGTGATCACCACTACTGCGGTCACGGCGGTGCGTGATAGGATCGCAATCCTGGTCCGCCTGCTGCGGGCGGCGACCGGATCGGGCGACAGTTCGGCCCGGTATTCCAGCGCATGAGTCAGCGCCTTTATCAGGGTATAGGCAATCCAGCCGATGATCGCAGGGACCGCAAAGACTGCGACCTTGCTCCATGCGACGGTTAGCAGCGGATCCGTCTGGCTTGCCATGGCGACAGCTATCGCGCCCATGGCCCAGCGCAGCGGGCGGTAGAGTCGTTCGAACACCATTTCGTCCAGCGGAGTTTCGGACAGGCTGGCGAGCCGCCGCAGGACGGCGAACAGCACCCTGTGCGCCAGCCACGCCACCGCAAGGGTCATGGCCAGCGCGATCCCGGCCCCCAGTAGCCCGTGCCAGTCAATGTGCCACAGGCGGGGGTCGAACCGGTCCCACGCCGTGGGGGCGGTGGTGGAGGCCGATGATCCCATCAGCCAGCTCAATGTGCTGCGCCCCAGCTGGTTCCGGTGCCGATCTCGATCCCCAGCGGGACATCGAGCCGGATCGAAGGGAGAGCGGCCTCGGCCATGACCCGTTCGATCACCGGGCTGGCCCGCGCCACGTCGCTTTCGGGCAGTTCGAACACCAGTTCGTCATGCACCTGCAGCAGCATCCGCACATGGCCCAGGCCCGCTTTGGCGAGGGCAGGCGGCATCCGCACCATGGCGCGTTTGATGATGTCGGCGCTGGTGCCCTGGATTGGGGCGTTGATCGCGGCGCGCTCGCTGCCCTGCCGCTCGGCCTGGTTCTTGGCATTGATCCGGGGGAACCAGGTCTTGCGGCCGAACAGGGTTTCCGAATAGCCGCAGGACCGCACAGTCTCGAGCGTTTCGTGGATGTAGCGCTGGATGCCGGGGAAGCGCTGGAAATAGGTGTCGATGATCGCCTGCGCCTCGTCGGCCTCGATCCCCAGGCGGCTGGCCAGCCCCCACCGGCTGATGCCGTAGAGAATGGCGAAGTTGACGGTCTTGGCCCGTGCCCGGGTGTCGCGGTTGACGTCGCCAAACATCTCGCGGGCCGTGCGGGCATGAATGTCCTCGCCGTGGGCGAAGGCTTCCTTCAGCTGCGGCACATCAGCCATATGCGCGGCGAGGCGCAGCTCGATCTGCGAATAGTCGGCGGCGAGCAGCACGTTGCCCGGCTCCGCCACGAAGGCTTCGCGGATCTGACGGCCGATTTCGGTGCGGATCGGGATGTTCTGCAGGTTGGGATCGGTCGATGACAGCCGCCCGGTCTGCGCGCCAACCAGGCTGTAACTGGTATGGACCCGGCCTGTATCAGGGTTGATCGCCGCCTGCAGGGCATCGGTGTAGGTGCTCTTGAGCTTGGACAGCTGGCGCCATTCCAGCACCTTGGTGGCGATTTCTGCGCCCTGCGCCGCCAGCCCTTCAAGAAT
Source organism: Sphingomonadaceae bacterium (assembly GCA_046294735.1). Lineage (GTDB taxonomy): Bacteria > Pseudomonadota > Alphaproteobacteria > Sphingomonadales > Sphingomonadaceae > 34-65-8. The sequence goes on along the minus strand of JBKBKB010000002.1, from coordinate 539,463 downwards.
CGCCTGGTCGGTGGAATACTGCCCGCTCTTGCCCTTGCGCCCGCCCTTGTAGCCGAGCGTGTCGAACAGCACGTCGCCCAGTTGCTTGGGGCTGCCGATAGTGAAGGGGCTGCCAGCGAGCGCGTGAATCTCACCTTCGAGGCCCGCCATTGTGCCCGCGAATTCCTCGCTCAGTTTGGCCAGCCTTGCCCGGTCAACCTTGATCCCGTGGCGTTCCATTTGCGCGACGACCGGGATCAGCGGGCGGTCGACGCGCTCATAGACCCGGGTGCCGCCCTCCACCGCCAGCCGGGGTTTCAGCAAGGCGTGGAGCCGCCACGTAACCTCGGCATCTTCCGCAGCATAGGCGGTCGCCTGGTCTAGCGGCACTTCGGCAAAGGAAATCGCCTTCTTGCCGGTGCCGCACAGTTCCTTGAACGGGATCGGGGTGTGGCCCAGATGGCGTTCGGACAGCTCGTCCATCCCGTGGCCCCCGAACGCATTGGCCCCGATGCCGTCCTGCCCGCGTCCGGCATCGAGCGCGAAGCTGATGACCATGGTGTCGTCAATCGGGCTGACCTGAACGCCGTAGCGGGCCAGCACGTTGAGATCGTACTTGCCGTTCTGGAACACCTTGAGCACAGCGTCGCTGGCGAGCAGTGGCGACAAGGCTTCCAGCGCTTCGGCCCGGTCGATCTGCATCGGCTTTTCGGCGAACATGTCATCCCCGCCGCCGACTCCGTGATGGCCCAGCGGGATGTAGCAGGCCTCGCCCGGTCCGGTCGACAGGCTGATTCCGACCAGATCTGCGCGCATGGCATCGAGGCTGCTGGTCTCTGTATCGACCGCCACTACCCACGCGGCGAAGGCGCGGGCAATCCACTGGTCCAGCGCTTCGCGGGTCTGGACGCATTCATAGCGGGTGCGGTCGATTGCAGGCCATTGCGGCAAGGGCTGGCGATTGCCGTCAGGTGCGGCGACCGCACCGGTGTTAACCGCTTTGGCCGGATTGAGGTCGGTCGTGCGCGAAGGGCTGCCCGCGCCACTGTCCAGCCGCCGCAGCAGACTGGTGAATCCATGCTTGCCCAGAAACGCGGCGAGCGGCTCGGGTGGAACGCCGTCCAGCCTCATGTCATCGAGCGGCACCGGCAGGTCGCAATCCTCTCTAAGGGTCACGAGGATCCGGCTCAGTTCGGCATCCCTTCGGTGCTCGATCAAGCGTTCGCGCAGCTTGGACGGCTTCATGGCTTCTGCTGCATCGAGCGCTGCGGTGAGTGAGCCATGATCCTGGATCAGCTTGGTCGCGGTCTTGGGGCCGATCCCGAAGATGCCGGGGATATTGTCGACCGAATCGCCCATCAGGGCCAGGACGTCGCCGACCAGTTCCGGCCCGACGCCGAATTTTTCGGCTACTTCGTCGATGAAGATGCGCTGGTTCTTCATCGTGTCGAGCATGTCGATGCGGGCCGGTCCATGGGCACCGCCCGCCTCGCCGACCAGTTGCATCAGGTCCTTATCCGATGAGACGATTGTCACATTCCACCCCTGCATCTGTGCGGCGCGGGCATAGCTGGCGATCAGGTCATCGGCTTCAAGTCCTGCAACCTCGATACACGGCAGGCTGAAGGCACGGGTGGCATCGCGGATCAGCGGGAACTGCGGCACCAGATCTTCAGGTGGCGGAGGCCGGTTGGCCTTGTACTGGTCATAGATGTCGTTGCGGAAGGATGTGCTGCCAGCATCGAGGATAACCGCAAGGTGTGTCGGTCCTTCCGCTTTGTCGAGGTCCTCGGCCAGCTTCCACAGCATGGTGGTGTAGCCATAGACTGCACCGACTGGCGTGCCCTGCGGATCGGTCAACGGGGGCAGGCGGTGGTAGGCGCGGAAGATGTAGGACGAGCCATCGACCAGGTAGAGGTGGTTGCTGTCAGCCATGGCGTGTGGTTAGCAGCGACGCAGGTAAAGGCCAGACCGGATTTGACCGGCACCTCCAGGCGGACGCAGGAATGGCGGGATTCCGCCAATTTTGGCAAAATCGTGGCACTATTTGCACGCGGGCGCGTGAATCCGCTTGCTATGACACAATCCCGCCATTATTTACCCCCTCGAAGCCAGCCGCTTGGCGGGTTTCGCGCCAGGGTTCGCAAGGCCCGGCGACCACCACTCGCTGTTTAAGGATATTACACCATGCGTAAGATCATTCTTGCTGCCGCCGCTGCCGGCGCCGCCCTGAGCCTCGCTGCTTGCTCGGAAGCCACCGAAGAAGCCGCCACCGAAACCGCTGACTCGATGGCTGCTGACGCTGAAGCCAACGCTGAAGCCGCTACCGAAGCTGCTGGCGAAGCCGTTGACGCTGCCGCTGACGCGACTGCTGATGCTGCTGAAGCAACTGCCGAAGCTGCTGAAGCGACCGCCGAAGCCGCTGCTGAATAAGCACTTCGCTTCTCGCGAATTGGAAAAGGGCGGTGCCGCAAGGCGCCGCCCTTTTCTTTTCTCTCAAGTGGGCGGTGGCAGGCTGATCTGACACGGCTGAGTCGTCGAACCGGACCGTCCGGACTCAGCCGCCAGTATAAGTCGCGCTGGTCCAGTTGCGGCCGTCGCTGTCCGCGCTGTAGCCGTCATAGATCGCCCGTGCGATTTCCGCGACCCGCGCTTCGCGGGCCGCCCGCGACCCTTGCCCGGTGACATAGATCGCCAGCGCAATCGCCCGGCCGTCTGGGGTGCGGATAAAACCGATGTCACTGGTGGTATTGTTGAGTGAACCGGTTTTATTGCCCACGGTCAGATTGGCCGGCAGCATCCCGCGGATGCGGCGCTTGCCGGTGACCGTGCGCTCCATCGCGCCGAGAATCACCTGCCGGTGGGTCGCGTTGAGCCAGCGGCCCTCATGCAGGCCGACCACCAGGTCCAGCATCGCCTTGGGCGTGGCGCTGTCCCGCCGGTCAATGACCGAGGCCGGGTCGAACTCGCCATCGTCACGCACCAGCGTGGCAATGTCGCGGGTCAGCTCGAAATCGCGGATACCGGCGCGGCGCATCCAGTCGTTGACCGCCTGCGGCCCGCCGATCACATCCAGCAGGGCATCGGTGGCCGGGTTGGAACTGCGGGTGATCATCAGCTCGATCAGTTCGATCGCGGGCAGATAGTTGCCCTTGCGGACAGGCGCGCGGGCGGAGGAAAACTTGGCTGACCGTTCCGGGATCAGTAGCGGAAATTCGCTGCTCAGGCTCCAGCGGCCTTTTTCCACCCCTTCCAGATAGGCGGCAGCGATGGCAATCTTGCTGGTGCTGGCCATGGGGAAGCGCTGGTCACCCAGAACGGACACCATGCGCCCACTGGCAAGATCCATTGCGGCGACACCGATACGGCCCTGTTCGCCATTGGCGACGCGGGCAATCGCGGCATCCAGTCCGCCTTCATAAACCGCGTTGAAAGTCTGTGGGGCGCGGGCCTGTGTTCCCAAAGTCCGGTCAAACGCGGCTTCGAGATCGAACGAATCGGCTTGAGAACCCTGGGCATGGGCCGAGGCGGTGAAGGACATCGCCAGAGCAGCGAAGGCGGGAGCGAGGTAACGTGCGAATACGGACATATACTGACCCCTACACCAAACTGGTTGGCACAGGCTTAACGACAGCACTTTTGCGGGAACAAGTCGCCCCGCGACAGAAAGTGTCGCTGGCGCGACCAAATCCTTTTCCCGATATCAATCATGCACGCCGGCATCTGCAGTCTTGTGCGAACAGAGCCTGATCGCCAACATAGCCCGAAAGGGATAACGGGGAGAGGCATGGTCGATCTGGAACAGGGGCTGGCCCACGCAATGGCGCGGCTTGGCCCCGGTACGCCCACCGGGCTGCGCCGCCTGACCGGTGGGGCAACAATGGAAAGCTGGCGTTTCGAGCTGGGCGGCGAGAGCTATGTCCTGCGCCGCGCGCCGAGCCTCGCCTTCATGGAAGGCCGCCCATATGGCCATGCCACCGAGGCAGCAGTCATCCGCGCCGCTCGCGCCGTCGGCGTCACTGCGCCTGAGGTCATGACCGTGCTGGATCCGAATGACGGGATCGGCAGCGGCTTCATCATGCGCGCGCTGCCCGGCACGCCCGATCCCAAGGCAATCCTCGCCATGGAGGGGGCGAACACGATCCTGCGCGAAGCGGCGCGCGATCTCGCCCGGATCCATTCGCTGCAGCGCGAGGACGTGCCAGATGATGTGCCTGTGATGGCCTACCGCGCCGCCATCGCTGACTTGCGGGCGCAGTTTATGGAAGCGGGCGGCGACCGGCCGATCATCGCGCTGGGCCTCAAATGGATGGAGGATAATTGCCCCGACCCGGTCGATCCGGTGCTCAATCACGGCGACTACCGGCTTGGCAATATACTGTGCGAGGACGGCCACCTGACCGGCGTGCTCGACTGGGAGCTGGCCCATTTCGGAGACCCGCACGAAGATCTGGCGTTCGGCTGCATGGCGGTGTGGCGTTTTGCACGATACGACCGACCTGCGCTTGGGCTGGGTAGCCTGGAGGATTACTTCGCCGCTTACGAAGCGGAATGCGGGCGGCCGGTCGACCGCGCCCGGTTCCGTTACTGGATGATCCACCGGACCGTGTGGTGGGCCTTGGGGTGCCTGCGTCAGGCGCAAGTCTGGCGTGACGGATATGACCGGATGCTCGAACGCGTGGTGATCTCGCGCCGCACCAGCGAGAACGAACTTGACCTGCTGATGCTGATGGAAGCGGATGCGCCCGAAGTGGAGCGAGCGCGCCCCCCGGCTGCCAGGACCGCGCCGCCGCCTGAACAAGGCGAGGCAACCGGCGGCGAAATTGCCACGGCGATCAGCGAATGGCTGGCCACGATCAAGGACCGTCTGGAAGGGCACGACCGCTTCCAGGCGGCAGTGGCTCGCAATGCGCTGGGCATGATCGCACGCGGCCAGGGACAAGGCGAGGTGCGGGACCGGGCTTTGTCCGAAGCATTTCTGGCAGGTGAGAAGGGTCTTTCTACGCCTGGGCTGCTGGCCGACCTCAAGCGCCAGGCGCTTGCCAAGCTGGAAGCAGACATTCCCAAATACCCTGCGCTAGCCGTGGCGCGCAAGATTTGGACCGGAGAGGATTAAGCGATGGATTTCACCGTCCCCAAGGAATTGGAAGACTACTACGCCGAACTCGAGAAGTTCATCGAGGACAAGATCATCCCGCTCGAACAGGCGGATGACAACATCCGCTTCTTCGATCACCGCCGCGAATATGCCCGGACCGATTTCGAGAACGGCGGCCTGCCCCGGCACGAATGGGAAGACCTGCTGCGCCAGTCGCGCAAGCTGGCTGACGAGGCCGGCCACTGGCGCTTTTCCGCGCCGAAGAAATACGGCGGCCAGGATGGCTCCAACCTGTGGATGGCGGTAATCAGAGACCGGTTCGCGCAGCGCGGGCTGGGGTTGCACAATGACCTTCAGAACGAGCACAGCATCGTCGGCAATTTTCCCTTCGTCGCCATGTTCGAGCATTTTGGTACCGAGGAGCAGAGGCGGGAGTTCATCCTTGGAGGGTTCGAGGGCACCCGCCGCGTCGCCTTCGGCCTGACCGAGCCGCACCACGGCTCTGACGCGACCCACATGGAAACCGTCGCGGTGCGGGAGACGCGCGACGGGACCCCCGGCTGGCGGATCGACGGGGAGAAGATGTGGATCACCGGGATGCATGTCGCCACCCACTGCGCGATGTTTGCGCGGACCGGCGGCAAGGCGGGCGATGCCAGCGGGATCACCTGCTTCCTCGTCCCCAACCCCACCCCGGGCGTCCAAATCGAGGAGTGGATGTGGACCTTCAACATGCCGACCGACCACCCGCGCCTTTCGGTCACGAACGTGTGGGTGCCGGACAGCGCGATCCTGGGCGTGGAAGGGCGCGGCCTCGCGCTGGCGCAAAGCTTCGTCCACCAGAACCGCATCCGGCAGGCCGCAAGCAGCCTCGGTGCGGCGACCTTCTGCGTCGAGGAAAGCGTACGCTATGCGCGGGAACGCAAGCCGTTCGGCGAGGAGCTGGCCCGCAACCAGGCGATCCAGTTTCCGCTCGTGGAACTGGCGACCCAGTGCGAGATGCTCCGCCTGCTGATCTACAAGACCGCGTGGGACATGGACAACATGCCGCATGAGATGATCGAAAAGACTATCTCCGACAAGGTCTCCATGTGCAACTATTGGGCGAACCGGCTGGTGTGCGAGGCGGCGGACCGGGCGATGCAGGTTCACGGCGGGATCGGCTATTCGCGCCACAAGCCATTCGAACACATCTATCGCCATCACCGCCGCTACCGCATCACCGAAGGGGCGGAGGAAATCCAGATGCGCAAAGTGGGGGCTTACCTGTTTGGCTATCTCGGGCCAAAGCGGGGCAAATACGGGTGATTCTCTCCCCGCGTGGGTAGTGGGATTTTGGTTTTCGCCAGCCGTTTGAGCCGTTACCAAGCATCCCATGACCACCTGGACCATCGGCATCATCGGAGGCAGCGGTCTCTACCAGATCGACGCGCTGGAAGAGGCGCAGTGGATCCGCGTCAACTCCCCCTTCGGCGAGGCTTCGGACGAAATCCTGTGCGGGCGGATCGGGCCGGTCCGGGTGCGCTTTCTCCCGCGCCACGGGCGCGGGCACCGGATCGCACCGGGCCAACTGAACGCGCGCGCCAACATTGATGCGCTGAAGCGTGCCGGATGCACCGATATCCTCGCCATCAGCGCGGTCGGCTCCCTGCGGGAGGAACTGCCGCCGGGCCGCTTCGTGGCGGTTGACCAGTTCATCGACCGCACCAGAGATCGCGCCTCCAGCTTCTTCGGCACCGGCATGGTCGCCCACGTCAGCATGGCCGAGCCGGTCTGCCCGCGGCTCAGCGCGATGGCGGCGGACGCGGTCGAGGCGGCGGGCGGCGCGATTGCGCGCAGCGGCACCTACCTCGCCATGGAAGGCCCGCAGTTCTCCACCCGCGCGGAAAGCCACCTCTACCGCCAGTGGGGTGCGGATGTGATCGGCATGACCGCCATGCCCGAAGCGAAACTGTGCCGCGAGGCGGAGATGCCCTACGCGCTGCTCGGCATGGTGACCGATTACGACTGTTGGCGCGATGATGCCGCCTTCGTTGAAGTCAGCCAGGTGCTCGAACAGATGCACGCCAACGGCGTGATCGCGCGGCAGGCGGTGGAGCGGTTCATCGCCGCCTTGCCCGAAGTGCGCGAACCATCACCACTCGACACGGTGCTCGACCATGCGCTGATCACTGCATCCGATGCGCGCGACCCGGCAGTGCTGGCGAAGCTGGATGCAGTAGCGGGGCGGGTGCTCTAGACCGAACAGCTGGCCCCGCCGAGTACGCAGAAGCGGGCGCAGTGGGGGTGGTTGAGGGCGATTTCGCCCGAGGCTTCGGCCAGCGTCGCGCCCATGTCGAACTGCGGATCGTAGGGGATCAGGGTGCAGGCGGCTACGCGGGGGGCAGGCTCGCCCTTGCGATGGACGATCATGCGGCTGGTCGCGCACATGATCTGCGCCGGTGACTTGCCGAGGATGCCCCAGCAATCGACCGTGATCTCGGCAATGTCTTTCTCTGCGTCCATTTCCGGGAACAGCACCATTCGCGCCGGATCGTGCGCATCGATCCCGATGCCCTCGGCGGCGAACAGCCGGGCATAGCCCGCGCGCGCTTCGCCCATGCTTTCGCCCGGCAGCAGGCGGCCTGCGACGGCGATGCTGAACTGGTTGTCCGACAGCCATTTCAGCCCCGCCAGCCCCGGCTCCCAGCTCCCCGGCCCGCGCTCGCCCTCGTGGCCGCCCCGCGTGTGGTGGTCGAGGCTCACGCGGATGGTGAGCTTGCTACCGAATCGCGCGCGCATGGCCAGCAATGCCGCCTCGTGCCGCCGCATCGGCTTCATTGCATTGCTCAGGACCAGTGCGTCGAACCCGCGTTCGAGGGCATCGGTCAGCATGGTGAGGAACTGAGGGTTCATGAACGGTTCGCCGCCGGTAAAGCCGATCTCACGGGTGCCCATGCCTTCGGCCTCGTTGAGAAAGCGCGCGGCATCGCTGGCCGAAAGAAAGACCAGCGCATCGTTGGTCGGGCTGCTCTCGATATAGCAGGTGGCGCAGGCGAGGTTGCACAGCGTCCCGGTGTTGAGCCACAGCGTTTCGAGCCGGGTCAGGGGGACGCTGGCGCGGCGCTCGCCCTTGGCGGTCCAGACCGGATCGACAAACTTCTCGCGCGCAAGGGGCGCGGCCTCGACCCGGAAAGGCGATGGGCCAGTGGGTGCATTGCGCGAGCGGGTGCGGCGCTCGCTCATGCAAAAGTCCTGCGCAGTTTCGCCACCAGCGCGGCGTATTTCTTCGGCAGTGCACCGAACACGGTCGGCTCCCACGCACTGAAGGCGGCGGCCTTGGCAATCTCACTGCGAGTGGGGTAGCTGATCACAGCGCTGCCCATGGCAAAGGTGCTGCTCTTGCCGGTGATGCTCTGACTGAACGGCAGCAGGAGCTCGCCTGCGTTCTTGCCGACAATGCTGGCGCCGAGCACTTTCTTGCCTTTGAGCACCAGCTTGAGGTGGCCCCGGGTGTCGCCCTCGGCAATGGCGCGCTCGTTGTGCTCGAAGCCTTCCGTGACCACGGTGATGGCATCACCGTGCTGCGCGCGCGCCTCGGCCTCGGTCAGCCCGACCTGCGCCACTTCCGGTTCGGTGTAAGTGCACCAGGGCAGGGCGCGGTAATCGACCTTGGTCGGGATCCCGGTGACGATCTCCAGCGCTACGTTCGACCCTTCGTAGCCCGAGGCATGGGTCAGGCGCGGGCCGTCGCGGCAATCGCCGATGGCGTAGATCGACCTGACCGAGGTGCGGCGGCGGGCATTGGTGACGATCCCGTTCGGGCCAATCTCCACGCCCACCTCCTCCAGCCCGAAGCCGCGGCAATTGGCCTTGCGCCCGACCGCGACCAGCAGATGCGAGCCATCGACCTGTTCGGACCCGCCAGCGGTCAACTCGACCGTTGCCTCGATCGCGCCGGCGCCGCCGGAGACGAGCTTGACCTTGCCGTCGATGAAGCGGACGCCTTCTCCCTCCATTACTGCGCGCACCACTGCCACGGATTCGGGATCGTCGCGCCCCATCAGCGGCCCGGGATTGACCACAGTGACTATGCTGCCGAGGCGGCGGAAGGCCTGTGCCATCTCCATCCCGATCACTCCGCCGCCGATGATGACCAGGTGTTCTGGTTGCTCAGCCAGCTCGAACAGGTTCTCGTTGGTGAGGTAGGGCACACTGTCCAGCCCTTCGACCGGCGGCACTGCCGGTTTCGAGCCGGTGGCGATCACCACGCGCGGGGCGGTAAGTGTTCGCCCGCCGACCTCGACCGAATGCGGGCCAGTGACCTGGGCCCAGCCTTTGATGACCTCGACGCCCATGCCCTCGAAGGTTTCGACCGAATCGTGCGGCTCGATCTCGGCAATCGCCTGGCGGACGTGCGCCATGACTCCGGCCCAGTCGACCTGCGGCGGCGCCAGCGTCACGCCGTGCCGGGTTGCAACCCGCGCTTCGGCCGCACGCCTGGCAGCGGTAATCAGCGCCTTCGACGGCACGCAGCCGTTGTTGAGGCACTCGCCGCCCATCTTGTGGCCTTCGACCAGCACGGACTTGAGCCCGAACAGGGCCACGCCGCCCGCTGCGGTGAGGCCCGCGGCGCCTGCGCCGATCACGATTGCATCATGGGTAAATTTCATTGTGCGCCCCGCGTAACCCTTTATGCCTCGCTCGCGAAGCACGTTCTGCATTCCCGTTCGCGCAAATGAGGCACCGCGTTACATGAACTCCGTTCCGGCCACCCCGGCGGCCTGCTGTTGAGGGTATTCGTTTCCGGAGCCGCCGGCTTGCTCGGCGGGGAAGTCTGCGCGCGGCTCATCGCAGCGGGGCACAGCGTGACTGCGCTGGTCCATCGCAACCCGCAGGTGTGCGATAACCGGGGCCGCCCGGTGGCCGTGGCCAGTGCGGTGCAGGGGGATGTCTCGCTGCCGCGGTTCGGCTGGGATCAAGGCCAGTGGGACGCGGCGGCCGCCAGCCATGACCTGCTGGTCCATTGCGCCGCGACTGTCCGGTTTGACCTCGACGAAGCCGATTATGCTTCCGTCAATGTCGGCGGCACGGCTGAGGCCATCAGGCTGGCCGATGCAGGAGGCATGGCCTTCCTCCATGTCAGCACTGCATATGTCTGCGGGGTGCGCGACGGGTTCATCAGAGAGAGCGATCCGTTGCCCGAGGCCGGTTTCGCCAACGGCTACGAAGCGAGCAAGGCGGCGGGCGAGCGGCTGGTGCGCGCCAGTGGCCTCGACTGGGCCATCGCCCGCCCCTCGATCGTGGTGGGCGAGCATGGCGATGGCGCCATCCGTCAGTTCGACACCACTTATGCCGCGTTCAAGCTGATTGCTGAAGGACGCGTGCGGCATATGCCTGCCCGTGACGGGGCGACGCTCGACTTCGTTCCAGTCGATCATGTCGCGGCAGGCATCGCCCTTCTCGCTGAAAGGATGGAGCAGGCGGCAGGGGGCACTTTCCACCTGGTCTCGGCCCAGCCCTTGCCGGTCGGGCGCTTCACCGCCGCGATCGGGGCCTACCCGCACTTTCACGAACCGGAACTGGTCGCGCCCGAGGCATTCGATCCCACCATGCTGCCTGCCCTGGAACGCCGCCTGTTCCGCAGGGTCGCCGGGCTCTATGCCAGCTATTTCCAGCGCAACCTCCACTTTGACGATACTGCCTTCCGCGCGCTGGCAGGGGACGGTTGCCCGGAAACTGGCGAGGCCTACATTCACCGCCTGATCGACCACTGTATCGGGGCCGGATTTCTTGCCGCTAGCGCACGTGCGGATAGTGACGTGCCAGCCTGGTGCGCGCGCCGACCGCCCAGAGAATGCCGACCTTGAAGTAGATCCAGTTGGCCTTGAGCGGTCCCCAGGCGGCGATCCGCCGGTCCGACGTGACGATCCAGCGCCGGACCATCCGGGTCTTGCCCAGAGCTGCGAACTTCACGCACAGGTCCGCCTCTTCCATTATCGCATCGCCCGGGGTGCAGCCGCCGATGTCAAGGAACTGCGCACGGCGGAAGAACATCCCGTGGTCGCCGAACAGCAGCCGCACTCCGCGCAGGAACAGGTGCGGGCGGGTGATCAGCGGGGCGTACCAGGTCTTGAGCCAGTTGTGGACAGTGGTGCCCCAGCGGGTCCTGTCACCCCGGATGAGCGGGGTGAAACTGGCGAGCGCAATTGCCGGATCGGCCAGTGTCTCGCGGATCACCTGCACCATGTCGCGCGGGGGCACGCTGTCGGCATGGAGTACGCAGACCAGCGGCGCACTGGCGGCGGCGACCCCGGCGTTGATCTGCAGGCCGCGGCCCGCCGCGGTTTCGACCAGCGTCCAGCCAGCCGCACGGACGATATCCCGGCTGCGGTCGGAACTGCCGCCATCGACCACCACGATTTCGGCCGGTTGCGGGTCAAGCCGGCGCAGCACCTCGACCAGCGCGGGCAGGGCCTTCTCCTCGTCCAGCACCGGGATCACGAGTGCGACGGCCGACGGATTCATGGCAGGAATGCGGGCCATTGGGCGAGGTCTTCGGGCGTGTCGACGTCGCTGAGTTCTGGCAGCACCGCGGGGCGAATACCGCGCCGCGCGAAGCGGCGGAGGGTTTCCTCGAACACGGCAGGCGTGCTCCACGGCATGTCGGTGAAGGCGAAGGCCGCGTCTGCGTTGTAACCGAGCAGGTAGTACCCGCCATCGCTGGCCGGGCCGATCACCATTGGGTCGGTTGTGAGAGTGTCTGCCGCGGCTTGCAGGACAGAAGGCGTCAGGCCGGGGCAGTCGCTGCCGATCACAATCGCCGGTGCGGGTACGGCCGAGAGGCGGGCGGTGAGATCGCCCTCGCCCTGCGATGTCACGGTGAGGTCAGGCCCGAATGCCGCCCGGAACAGCTCCGGCGCGCCGCCCGTTACGCGCAGTTCGAACGGGACGCCGCTCGCGCGGGCCACCGCAATCGTGTGCGCCAGCAGGCGGGTATAGATGATAGCCGCACCCTCGGCTCCGAAATGCGGGATCAGCCGGGTCTTGACCTCGCCGGGGCGCGGCCAGCGGGCGAAGATCGAAAGCAGGGGTGGGGCCATCCACCGTCCCTAGCCCCTCGACGCGCGCTGCGCCATGGGGCAAGGAGGGCAGCTATGAGCCGCGCTCGACTTGACCTTGCCCTGATTATCAGTGCCGCTGTGGCCGGGCTGCTGGTGGCCGAGCGCAAGCGGCCCCTGCGGCACCAGACCTTGCCCGCTGTGCCGCGCAATCTGCGCAATGCCGCGCTCGGGGCCGGATGCGCGGTGATCGTGGCGGCGGTGGAAGAGCCGCTGGCGCAGGCGATCGCGCGCGGCAACCTGGCCAAGGGGCGCGGGTTCGCCCAGCACCTGCCGCGCCCCTTGCGCCTGCTCGGCGGGATCGCGGCAATGGATTACGGGTTTTACTGGTGGCACGTGGCGACGCACCGGGTGCCGTTCCTGTGGCGCTTCCACCGGGTCCACCACGTCGATCCGGACATGGATGCCAGCACTGCGGTGCGGTTCCACCCGCTCGACATGCTGGTCTCGCTGCCTTGGCGGCTGGTGCAGGTGCGGCTGGCGGGAGTCAGCCCCAAGGGCTTGCGCTACTGGCGGCAGTTCTTCAACGCCTCGATCCTTTTCCACCATTCCAATCTGCGCCTGCCGGGTGGGTGGGACCGGCTGCTGCGCACGGTGCTGACCACGCCGGAGATGCACGGCCTGCATCATTCCCAGGTGCCCGCGCAGCAGGACAGCAACTTCACCAGCGGGCTCAGCCTGTGGGATCGGCTGCACGGGACGTTTCGGGCCGAACCGCCGCCCGGGTCCTTCCTGATCGGGGTGGATGATCCGCAGGCCATTGCCGATGTGCCGCTCGGCCAGGCGCTGACGGCCCCGCTGCGTCCGACGAACGACCGATAGCAATCGACCGGCGATGGATTGACTTCACCGCGCCGACAGGGCCCATTGCCGCTCGAAATCTGCTTCAGGGACCCCATTCATGACTGCTTCCACCACCTTCCGCACCGCGCGCGCCAGCTTTGTCGTGGGCCTGCTTGTGTCCGCCGGCACGCTGGCGGCGCAGGGTGCACCGATCGTCCAGCCCGGGGCGCCGGGCACTGCGCCGCGCGCCATTTCCGCTGAGGAAGCAACCCAGCTTGCTGCGCGCACCTGGACCCCGGCCGATGTCGCCTTCATGCAGGGCATGATCGTCCACCACCAGCAGGCGGTCGAGATGGCTGCGCTGGTGAAGGGGCGGACCAATCGCGAGGAACTGGTGGCAGTGGCGGGGCGGATCGACGCCAGCCAGGCGGACGAGATCGCCTTCATGCGGGGCTGGCTGCAAGAACGCGGCGAGCCGATCGAGATGGCTGGGATGGGCCACGCACATCATGCCATGCAGGGCATGGCCAGCCCGGAAGACATGGCGCGGCTGGCGACGCTGGATGGCGTTGCGTTCGAGCGGTTGTTCCTCGAGTTGATGATCGCCCACCACCGCGGCGCGCTGGACATGGTACGGGACTTGATGCGCGTTCCCGGCACGGCGTTTGATCCTGCCCAGCAGCAGTTCGTCAACGATGTCGACACCGACCAGAAGGCCGAGATCGAACGGATGAACGCGCTGCTCGCGACCCTATCCGACGATCCGCGCGCCACACTGTCTGCCGGTTTCGACAACGCGGGCGAGGCGATCCTCAACTTGCGCAAAGTCGCCTCTCTGCCCAAGCCGGCCGGGTTCTTCGATCCCGCCAATCCGGCAGGCCTCCAGCCGCTGATGCCGAAGAAGGACGACAAGAAGGGTGAAAAGGCCCCGGCAGACGGACATGACGCTCATGCCGGCCATGCCGGTCATACCATGGCCGCTGCGCCAGCCGCGCAAGCCGCCACCCCGGCCGAAGGCGCCGCCCCGCCGGAGGAAAAGGACAAGCCCAAGCCTAACTTCGGCAAGCGCGGCTCTCCGTTCGACTTCGCCAACACTGACATGGCCTTTTCCGGCGACCTGATGGTTGCCGGGAGCTACCACGGCTGGAACGCCTACCGCCTCGGTGACGACGGGGTGCCGGCCCTGGTCAGTTCTGTGGTCTGCCCTGGCGGGCAGGGCGATGTCTCGATCGCGGGCAACCTGCTGATCATGTCGGTCGAACAGACCAGCGGCCGGATCGATTGCGGCCTCGAAGGGGTCGCGGAGAAAATCAGCAAGGACCGGTTCCGCGGCCTGCGCATCTTCGACATTTCCGACATCACCCGCCCGCGGCAGGTCGGCCAGGTCCAGACCTGCCGGGGCAGCCACACCCATTCGATCGTCAGCCAGGATGCCCGGCGACTGGTGGTCTACAACTCGGGCACCGCGGGCGTACGCGATGCGAAGGAACTCTCCGGCTGCATCAGTGGCGACACCGGCGACACCCGCACCGCGCTATTCAGCATCGACGTGATCGAAATCCCGCTGGCTGATCCGTCCAAGGCGCGGATCGTGGACAGCCCGCGGGTGTTCGCCGCTGATGGCCAGATCGCCGGGTTGTGGCGTGGGGGCGATCATGGGGACGGCACGCAGGACACCAACCGCACCGACCAGTGCCACGACATCACCGTGTTCCCGGCCAAGAAGCTGGCTGCCGGGGCCTGTTCCGGCAACGGCATCGTGTTCGACATCTCCGACCCGCTTAGACCCAAGCGGATCGACGCTGTGGTCGACAAGGGTTTTGCCTACTGGCACTCGGCCACCTTCAGCAATGATGGCACCAAGGTGCTCTATACCGACGAATGGGGCGGCGGCGGGCGGCCGCGCTGTCAGGCAGGCGATCCGAAGAACTGGGGCGCCAATGCGATCTATGGGTTGGAGAACGGCAAGCTGGTCTATCGTGGCACCTGGAAACTGCCCGCGCCGCAGGGCGACAAGGAAAACTGCGTCGCCCACAACGGCTCGATCATCCCGGTCCCGGGGCGCGACCTGTTCGTGCAGGCATGGTATCAGGGCGGGGTCTCGGTGATCGACTTTACCGATCCGGCCAATGTCCGCGAAATCGCCTATTTCGACCGTGGTCCGATCGACAAGGACCAGCTGGTCCTGGGCGGCTACTGGTCGGCCTACTGGTATCGCGGGCGGATCTACGCCACCGAGATTGCGCGGGGGATTGACGTGTTCGCGCTGCAGCCGAGCGAGTTCCTCACGCCCGAGGAAATCGCCGCGGCCGAGGCCGCGATCTACCCCGGCGACGTGTTCAACCCGCAGACGCAGACGCAGGTGACCTGGCCGGCAGGCGTGGCTGCCGCAGCCGAAGCGAGCCGCAAGGGCGGGTAAGTGAGTGGGCCGCGCTGTTCAGTTTGGAGGGTGCGGCCAGTGATCGGGGAGGGCAGTGTCCCCGGAATCGGCGTATCCTGGGAAACTGCGAATCAGTTGCTGGCCTATCGCGCGCAGCGCCCCATGATCGTCACGCTCCCTCCTCGGCGGTGGCATTCACCCACCGTACTGGCATCGATAAAGACCGGCCATCGGCCGGAGGATGGCGAGGTCGGCAAGGACGCTGCCGGAGGGAATGCGTGGCGATGCAGCGCAAGGATGGCACTGCGTTCACTGGCCGAGGCCTGGGTATAGGCCTCTTCCATGAGCTTGGCGTTGTCCCGCAGCGCACTGAACCCGCCATCATACCGGAATGACAGCCCCCGCTCCTGCTGCACCCTGGCCGCCAGACGGCGGTCCTGCACGGTTGCCAGCGTCGCGGGCACCGGTTGATTGAGCACGGATCGATGCGCCACCCAGGCCTGGTGAAACTTTACCAGGACATAGCGCTTGTCCGCATCGCTGGCAGACACCGCAGCGCGTATTGCAGCCCCCCAGTCCCCCCGGTCGGCCCAATCGCGCGCAGCGTTGAATGTCTGGCTGGAGCTGGCTTGCCGAGTTGCCAGGGGCGGCGGGCCGGTTTCGGTGACCTTGACGGGGGCTCCGTCGCTGCGGCGAACGAATGTGGCCTTGCCGTCCTTGACCAGCTGAAACGCGCCCCCCGGCACGCTGGTCACGAACATCGCCCCCAGGATCTGATGATTGTCGCAATGAACCCGCATCTTGCCTTCGCTGTCGAGCAGACAATTCTGCCCATTCTTCGTGACCAGCAGAAACGAGCGGTGCTCAACCCGATAACTGTCAAACTGCGGTGCCTGCACTTCGATGCCGCGGCGATTGACGAAGCCGAACTTGCCATCGCGCTGGGTCACGATCAGGCCATGGAAACTCCCCTGGCCAAAAACGGGGCGGGGCATGAGGAGATAGGCTGCCGAGAAAGCCGGAGCAATCGTGACAACGCCGTACCCGTTCCTGATCCCGTAAAGTCCGTTTTCCAGGAACGGTTTGGCGCAAGGCTGACTGGTGTTGCACGGATCACTGCTGGTCTGCGCAAGGGCAGCCGTGACCAGCGACACAATGGCGACCGCGATCGTCCAGCCGCATATGATCTGGCGCCTGAGATAGCCTGTTGCCTGACTCGAGATCATCGCTCCTGATAACCCGCCCGCTCTGATCGGGCAACTCGGGCGGCAGCAGCGATCACTGCACACCCCACCCTGCTCAGCAACGTGTCGCCGCGATTTGACCGTAAGACCACCGTGATGCATCCCTCCCCACGAAATACTTTTCAAGCGTGGACAGCACCCCTTGATCGCAGCAGGAGTGTGAAATGATGAAAGTCTTGCTTGGCATTTTTGGAGCGCTCGCCTCGTTGAGTGGTATCGGCGCTGGAGCCGCAATGGCGGAACAGGACAACCCCTCGGTTCTGACCGCTCCACCCCGTGCCCCCGCAGACATCATCGTCACCGGCGACCGGGAAGAGCAGGTCCGCGCAGTGCGAGCGCTGACATCGGATCTGGTCATTCCCGCCCGGATCGACAAGCCGTTTGCCCGCTTTCATCAACCGTTCTGCCCGGCCACGGTCGGGATCAAGACCGACTATGCTGTGGTGATCAACGGCCTGATGCGCGCGAATGCCAAAGAGGTGGGCGCGCCGGTCGGGGCGGAGGACTGCACCCCCAACGCTTTGCTGATGTTCGCGAAGGACGGGTCGAGCGCGATCGAGCAACTGCGCGAGGATCAGGCATGGCTGTTCAAGGGGGTGCCGCCGAGCAAGATCAGGGAAATGGCCGGTCCGGGCGAGATGACCTATGCTTGGAGCACTTCGGAAGTACGGGGGGTTGATGGCAGGCCGATGCGGATCGTTATGATCGGCGATCCACCACGCGAAGCTGCGGTCAACGAACAGTTCCAGACCGGTCGCCTCAATCCGCCCATCCGG
Source organism: Sphingomonadaceae bacterium (assembly GCA_046294735.1). Classification (GTDB taxonomy): domain Bacteria; phylum Pseudomonadota; class Alphaproteobacteria; order Sphingomonadales; family Sphingomonadaceae; genus 34-65-8. The sequence goes on along the minus strand of JBKBKB010000002.1, from coordinate 522,103 downwards.
ATGGACGTGATGGGTGCGGCAGTGCTGATCGATCTTGACCATGTCGGCGGCAAGACGCTGGAGCAGCTCGCTGCCTATGCCACCATCCGCTTGCTAGCGACCGTGCGCGACCGCGAGCCTGACGAGGTGGGCACGGTCCCCAGCGTGCTGTCGCTGTTCACGCAACCGGAGCAGGCCCCCGCCGGGCTGACCCGGTTCGACCTCAGCCTGCTGCGCGCGTTCTATGCCATGCGCCCCAACGAACGCGCGACCGCGATCCTCGATACCACCGCGCGCTATTATCTGTCGGACAAGGTCGAAGAGGCGGCGAACTGACCGGCACAAGCCGACACGAGAAACCCCGGCGGATCGCTCCGCCGGGGTTTTCTGTTTCAACCGAATGGCCGGATAGGACCTAGAAGCCCATGCCGCCCATGCCGCCCATGCCGCCCATGTCGGGCATGCCGCCCGCGGCGGGCTTGTCTTCCGGAGCTTCGGTGATCGCCGCTTCGGTGGTGATCAGCAGGCCTGCGACCGAGGCCGCATCCTGCAGAGCCACGCGAACGACTTTGGTCGGGTCGATCACACCCGCCGCCACGAGGTTTTCGTAGGTGTCGGTGGCAGCGTTGAAGCCCTGAGTTTCGTCGTTCTCGCGCAGCAGGTTACCCGAGACAACCGCACCATCATGGCCGGCGTTCTCGGCGATCTGCCGCACCGGAGCGATGATCGCCTTGCGGACGATGTCGATCCCGCGGGTCTGGTCGTCGTTCGCGCCCTTCAGGCCTTCGAGAGCCTTGGTGGCATAGAGCAGCGCGGTGCCGCCACCGGGGACGATGCCTTCTTCCACCGCAGCGCGGGTGGCGTGCAGGGCATCGTCGACGCGGTCCTTGCGCTCCTTCACTTCGACTTCCGAAGCGCCGCCGACCTTGATCACGGCAACCCCGCCAGCCAGCTTGGCCAGGCGTTCCTGCAGCTTTTCACGGTCGTAATCGCTGGTGGTGTTGTCGATCTGGGTGCGGATCTCGGTGACCCGTGCCTTGATGTCCTCGGCATCGCCGGCCCCATCGACAATCGTGGTGTTGTCCTTGTCGATGGTGACCTTCTTGGCCTGGCCGAGCATGGCGAGCGTAACGTTCTCCAGCTTGATACCGAGATCTTCGCTGATCATCTCGCCCTTGGTCAGGATCGCGATGTCCTGCAGCATCGCCTTGCGGCGATCGCCGAAACCGGGCGCCTTGACCGCTGCAACCTTGAGGCCGCCGCGCAGCTTGTTGACCACCAGGGTGGCCAGTGCTTCGCCTTCGATGTCTTCCGCGATGATCAGCAGCGGGCGGCCCGACTGGACCGTCGCTTCGAGCACCGGCAGCATCGATTGCAGGTTCGACAGCTTCTTCTCGTGGATCAGGATGTACGGGTTTTCCAGCTCCACCACCATCTTTTCAGGGTTGGTGATGAAGTAGGGGCTGAGGTAGCCGCGGTCGAACTGCATGCCTTCGACGACATCGAGCTCGAACTCGAGGCCCTTGGCTTCCTCGACCGTGATCACGCCTTCCTTGCCGACCTTTTCCATGGCTTCGGCGATCTTCTCGCCGACTTCACGGTCACCGTTGGCGGAAATGATGCCGACCTGGGCAATTTCCTGCGAGCCGGAGACTTCCTTCGAACGGCTCTTCAGGTTCTCGACCACCTTTTCGACCGCGAGGTCGATGCCGCGCTTAAGGTCCATCGGGTTCATCCCGGCGGCGACCGACTTCATGCCTTCGCGCACGATCGCCTGGCCGAGCACGGTGGCGGTGGTGGTGCCGTCACCGGCGAGGTCGTTGGTCTTGCTGGCGACTTCACGCAGCATCTGCGCACCCATGTTCTCGAACTTGTCCTTCAGTTCGATTTCCTTGGCGACGGTAACGCCGTCCTTGGTGATGCGGGGTGCGCCGAAGCTCTTGTCGATGACCACGTTGCGACCCTTGGGGCCGAGCGTGACCTTAACGGCATTGGCGAGGGTATCGACGCCCTTGAGAATGCGTTCGCGGGCGTCACGGCCGAACTTTACGTCCTTGGCTGCCATGATTGTTTCTCCTGAATTGGGTTGTTGAAAGGGAAAAGGGCAGGGGGGTCAGCCGATCAGGCGATCACGCCCATGATGTCGCTTTCCTTCATGATCAGCAGGTCTTCCCCGTCGACCTTGACTTCGGTGCCCGACCACTTGCCGAACAGAACGCGGTCGCCGACCTTGACGTCGAGCGGAATACGGTCGCCGTCGTCGTCGCGGTTGCCTTCACCGACGGCGAGCACTTCGCCTTCGCTGGGCTTTTCCTTGGCGTTGTCGGGGATGATGATGCCGCCAGCGGTCTTTTCCTCGGCTTCGATGCGCCGGACCAGCACGCGGTCGTGCAGTGGACGAAATGCCATTGTGATGACCTTTCCTGTTGAATGTGAATGTGCCTTGGCACTCTCCCTGCGAGAGTGCCAGCGACGCGCATGTGGGGGCGCGGCCGGTGCGAGTCAACAGTGGTGGGCAGGAAAAATTCGCGCCCCGGCAATGCTCAGCCGAGCGCCGCTGCCTGGGGCCATTGCCCGACCAGGCCGAGCCGATGGCGTAGCAGCCAGCGACCGAGCATCAGCACGGCGACAATGCCAAGCCCGGCGGCAAGACCGGTCCAGATCCCGACCCCGCCCCAACCCTGATCGAATGCCAGCCACGCGCCAAGGCCAATGCCGATTACCCAGTATCCGAACAGCGCGAACAGCATCGGCACAAAGGTATCGTGCAGCCCGCGCAGCATTCCTGCACCCACCACCTGCGCTCCATCTACCACCTGGAACAGCGCGGCAACCAGCAGGAAGCTGACGGCCAGCGCCGCGACTTCCGCGTTGGCGGGGTTGGTGCGATCGATGAACAGGCCGGTCAGCGCTTCCGGTATGGCGATCATCACCAGCGCCATCACCGCCATGAACCCGGTCCCCAGCATATAGCTGGTCCACCCGGCGCGGCGGATATGCTCGCGGTCGCGCCGGCCATGACCGATGCCGACCCGAACGGTGGCGGCCTGCGCCAGCCCCATCGGCACCATGAAGGTCAGGCTGGCCAGTTGCAGGGCGACGGCATGGGCAGCGACGGCGGCGGTGGAAATCCACCCCATCAGGATCACGGCAGCGGTGAACACCCCGGCCTCGAACGCGTGGCTGACGCCGATCGGCAGGCCCAGTCGGACGATCTGGCCGAAGCGCGGCCAGTCGCTGCGCCACCAACGCCCGAGCAGGTGGTAGCGCCGGAAGCGGCGGTCGCGCGTAATCACCAAGACAATCAGGGCCAGCATCAGCGCATTGGTCAGCACGCTGGCGACCCCGGCCCCGACCAGGCCGAGTGCAGGCAAGCCGAAGTTGCCGAAGATCAGGCCGTAGTTGAACAGCACATTCGCCAGCACCCCGGCAACGCCGGTGATCAGCGACCAGATCGGGCGTTCCACTGCGGCAAGGAAATTGCGCAGGCATAGCGTGAACAGGAAAAGCGGGATCGACCACATATAGGCGCGGACATAGCGCTGCGCGGCGTCGGCCAGCGCCCCGTCCTGTCCCAATGTCAGCAGGATCGGGCCAGTATGCCACAAGGTGATCAGGATCAGCGGGGTCATCAGCGCCACCAGCCAGAGCGACTGGCGCACACTGCGGCGGACATCACGGACCGAGTTCGGCATCCGCCCGATCTCGCTCGCCATCAGCGGCGAGGCCCCGGTGACCAAGCCCATGCCGAATATCGCCAGCAGCATCGACAGGTTGAATCCGAGCGAAGCCGCCGCCAGTTCAGCCGGCCCAAGCCAGCCCACCATCAGCACGTCGGCCGCACCGATCGAGGCCATCGTGAGGTTGGTCAGCACCAGCGGCCAGGCGAGCTGCACGGTCGCAGCCAGTTCCCGGCGCCAGGGGGGGCGGGTCCCGTTCAAGATGCGGGTGTGGTTCATGCAGTCGGCGCGGATAGCCGGGCCGGGCGAGAGGGCAAAGTCCGGCTGCCAGTTCAGGCGCGAGTTTTCCGCATGGCGCGGCCAATCCGTCACAGCTTGCCATGGCGGGGGCGTGTGGCCACATGCAGCCCGAACCTGTTGGAGAATGCCATGAGAAGCCCCCTCGCTGCCGCACTGCCACTGGGTCTTGCCCTGGCCCTTGCGGGGTGCGGGAGCGAACCCGGCGTGCCGTCGCCCGGTGCCTCCGTTGATGCTGCGCCAACGCAGGTCGCCGCCCGTCCGGCCGTTTTCGCGCAGTGTGCTTCTTGCCACGCGGTCGTGCCGCGCAGGAACGGAATTGGACCGAGCCTGGCTGGGGTCGCCGGAGCCCCGGCGGCGCGCGACCCGCAATTTGCCTATAGCACGGCGATGCGCAGCAGCGGGCTTACCTGGGACGAAACGACGCTTGATGCCTATCTGAAAGACCCGAGCGCTGTCGTGCCCGGCACCAAAATGGCCTATGCCGGGCTGAAGGACGATGCGGCGCGGGCGGAACTGATCGCCTGGCTCGGGACCATCTGACCAGCGGCTGTATTGATGTAGGCCGGTGTCCACATACGAAAGGGGCGGCACCTTGCGGCGCCGCCCCTTCCTGATGTCGCGTAAAGCGAAAGACGCTTACTTGAGTTCGACCGTGCCGCCAGCGGCTTCGATCTTGCCCTTGATATCTTCCGCTTCGGCCTTGTTGACGCCTTCCTTGATCGCCTTCGGGGCGCTCTCGACCAGCGTCTTGGCTTCGGTAAGGCCCAGGCCGGTGATGGCGCGGACTTCCTTGATGACCTGGATCTTCTTCCCGCCGTCGCCGGTCAGGATCACGTCGAACTCGGTCTTTTCTTCAGCGGCGGCAGCGTCGCCACCGGCGGCCGGGGCGGCAGCCACGGCAACGGCAGCAGCGGCGGAAACGCCCCACTCTTCTTCCAGCGCCTTGGCCAGCTCAGCGGCTTCCAGGACGGTCAGTTTGCTCAGTTCTTCAACCAGCTTGGCGATATCGGCCATGATGTCTTACTCCATGTCTTAACGGGGCGAAAAAGTGCCCCGGGATGTGATGTTCTTTGCGTGGAACCGCTTACGCCGCGTCTTTGGTGCTGTAGGCACCGAACACACGGGCGAGCTTGGCGGCGGGTGCGTTGACCACCTGGGCGATCTTGGTCGCCGGGGCGTTGACGAGGCCCACCAGCTTTGCCCGCAGCTCGTCGAGGCTCGGCATCGTGGCAAGTGCCCTGATCCCGGCTTCATCGAGCAACTGACCGCCCATCGACCCGCCGACAATTTCAAGCTTGTCGTTGGTCTTGGCGAATTCCACTGCGGCCTTGGCGGCAGCAACCGGGTCTTGCGACCAGGCCAGCGCAGTCGGGCCGGTGAGGTATTCGCTCAGGCCTTCGTACGGGGTGTCTTTCGCGGCGATCGTGGCAAGACGGTTCTTCGCAACCTTGTAGGACGCCCCTGCTTCGCGCATCTTCCCGCGCAGAGCGGTGGACTGAGCCACCGTCAGGCCAAGGTTGCGGGTGATTACCACCACGCCAACCTCGTTGAAGACTGCGTTGAGCTCGGCGACCGCGTCGGCTTTCTGCGAACGATCCATGCCATACTCCTTCACTATTGATCGCTTACGGATGGCTCCGCGTGGCGACCGGCTACGTTTGTCCGTACCGCCGGAGCGATAAGGGCGAGTCCGTGCGACTAAGGGAAGGAGGGTGCGGCACCTTCATGGACGAAGAGAGCGCGCACTGCGGCCGAGCAGAGCCAGGCCGGAAATCTCGTTTCCCCGTCTAGGCTGGACATTAAGCAGGCCCGATTGCCTGCACCAACTGTCTCGGACGGATGCCCGCTGAGCCCGTCGGCCCAGCGAACGATGGGGCGGATAGCGGGTTTGCGTGCAAGGTCAAGTAGAGATCGTCAGGGTCGGCTGAACTTGCATTCTCGCCGGGCAACTGCAAAACCGCGCGTCGTGCTTGCGCCTGTAACAACAAAGTGCCCGGTCTCACGGTTCTTGGTCTGCACTTTTTTGTTGGCGCTGCCGGCTTGCGCGACACATCCGCCGGATGCCCGCTTGCCCACGGTCGCTGCCGTGAAGCACTTTCCAAGCGAGGTCGATGATCGCGGTGATCATATCATCAGGCTTACTGTGCTGACATACAATGTGGCCGGCCTGCCCTGGCCAAGGCGTTCGGGAACGCGCCGGGCAATGGCGCGGATTGAGGCGGCATGGCAGCAAGAATACAGCCAGGGCAATCCCCACATCGCGGTTTTTCAGGAAGCGTTTGTGCCTTCGGCCACGCGGCTTCCGCACCGGCTGGGCTATGCGTCCATGGTTCGAGGGCCGCTTCGGCGCGAACGGGCCGAACCGCTGATTGGTTCTGCCTCGAGCGAATTTCGCCGTGGGCGCCGCCTGCTGAAAGGTGAAAGGATTGGCACTGTCGTGGGGTCGGGGCTGGTGCTTTCGACTGACCTTGCGGTAATCTCAAATCTGACTTGGCCGTTCGGCCGGGAAAGCTGTGCGGGGTTCGATTGCCTGTCGAACAAGGGGGCGCAACTGGTCGAAATTGCGGTGCCGGGTCTGCCGGAACCGCTGTTCATCCTGAATACGCATTTGAACAGCAACGGTTCGTCCGGCGTGTCGGAAGATCGCTCGCTGTACGCCTATCGGCGGCAGGTGCGTGAGATCGAGGCGCTGTTGGAACGTGAATGGCAAGGACGCGGCCCGCTGATTTGGGCTGGTGATTTCAACGCGCGCGGGAATCTGGCCCGCTTCGAAGAAAAGGCCAATCGCATTTCCGGCGAATTGGCTCATCGATTCTGCATCCAGTACCCGGACGAGTGTACGGTTAAGATGTCATGGGACAGCGATGAGCCCTGGATGGACACGCAGGATCTGCAGGGGTTTCAGCCCAGTGGCCGGATCGCGGTGAGGCCGGTTGCAATTCGGGCCCGCTTCGACGAGCCCGTCAACGGGCGGATGTTATCCGACCATGACGGGCTGGAAGTTACCTGGGAGTTGCGCTGGCGCTGAGGGCGTCATTCAACGATCAACATACTCCAGCAGGTCGCCCGGCTGGCACTCGAGCTCGCGGCAGATCGCCTCAAGGGTGGAAAAACGGATCGCCCTGGCTTTGCCGGTTTTCAGGATCGACATGTTGGCAAGGGTGAGGCCGACCCGTTCAGCCAGTTCGGTCAGCGTCATGCGGCGGGCGTGCAACAGGTCGTCGAGCTTGACCACGATATTGGTTCCTTCTGAGCCAGATGTTTGAGGGGCCATCACACAGTTCCTTCCAGCTCGTCGCGCATTTCGGCGCCGTTGCGGAAGACCCGGGCGAGAATGAACAGGATCAGCACCAGCAGCAGGCCTTCGCCGCTCACGCCGAGATCGGCATCGATGTGGACGCCTTCCACGTCGCCCACCAGTTTGTCGATCCACAGGACTATGGCGGCGAGGGGGATTGTCGCGATCTGGCCTGCCAGGGCAATCCAGCCCATGCGGGACAGGCGCTCGGCATTGATGGCGATGAACGGATCGCCTTCCTTTACGCTGCCCACGATCCTGAGCAAGAGCACCAGGAAGTAAACCGCAAGGCCGAGGAAGACGAGCACGCAGGCCATGACCAGCAGCACGGCGCCGACCAGTTCCGGACCGGCGGTGATGCCCTTGCTGGCAGCCTCGGCGATGATCTGGTCCTGGAAAATGGCAGCGGCGGGGAGGCCGATGCCGACCATAATGAGGGCAAAGCACAGGGCACCGATAAAGAGCCACAGCAGCACATGTGCGGCCAGCAGCAGTGGATCATGTCCGGATCGGGTCATGACGGGAATTCCTTTTCTTGGGTTGGGCCGGGACGGAGTCAGGCCACGGCCGGGGCGATGATCACTGCGGCATGGGCTGCCTGGGCTGGTGGGACGGTGACCACATGGGTCAGGCTGGTGGCCACGATCAGCACGGCGGCGAGAGCGGCGGCGACATTCTGGGCAAAGTCAGGCATTTATCGAACTCCTTGATGGTCGATATTGATATTCAATAATTGCGGGCTGCCATATTGTCAATCAATAATATTGAAAAACAATATGTCCCTGATTGGCGCACGATAAGCCAGGTTAGCATCCGCCCTGGCACCGGTGCGGGCACGGGCGCGGGTAGGGGCGTTGACAGGTTGGGGATGGTTGCCTAATGCCCGCTCACTGCCCGCTTCGAGCAAGGTGCGGTCCATGCGCGGGGACCATGCCACAGGAAGGAAGCCGGCGCTGCCATAGTCGCGATGTGACAAGCTGCTTGCGGCGCCATTCCGGCGTGTTCGCAACGCGGCTTTTTCGCGTCCCGGACCATGGCTCCCCTGCGTGAGACAGGTTTCCAGACACGGCGGGCCGGTGGCTCGTCCAGAAAAACAGGCGAATCACCTCCATGGCGAAGATCAAGAGCGCGACGGCCAAGGCATCCGGCACCGCGAAGAAGCGTATCCGCAGGATTTTCGGTGACGTGCACGAAACCGTGCCGATGCCGAACCTGATCGAGGTCCAGCGCGAAAGCTACGAGCAGTTCCTGCGCTCTGACCGCAGCATCGGCTATGTCTCTGGCCTGGAAAAGACCCTCCGTTCGGTCTTCCCGATCCGCGACTTTGCCGGCACCGCCGAGCTCGATTTCGTGCATTATGAGCTGGAGCCTCCCAAGTACGACCAGACCGAATGCCGCCAACGCGGCATCACTTACGCCGCCCCGATGAAGGTGACCCTGCGCCTGATCGTGTTCGAGGTCGACAGCGAGACCGAAACCCGCAGCGTGCTCGATATCAAGGAGCAGGACGTCTACATGGGCGACATGCCGCTCATGACCGAGAACGGCACCTTCATCATCAACGGCACCGAGCGGGTGATCGTCAGCCAGATGCACCGTTCACCGGGTGTGCTGTTCGACCATGACCGCGGCAAGACTCACAGCTCGGGCAAGCTGCTGTTCGCGGCCCGCGTGATCCCCTACCGAGGCTCGTGGCTCGATTTCGAATTCGACGCCAAGGACATCGTCAACGTCCGCATTGACCGCAAGCGCAAGTTGCCGGTCACTTCGCTGCTCTATGCCCTTGGGCTCGACAGCGAGGAAATCCTGGGCCGCTTCTACCAGACCGTCACCTGGGAGCGCGTTTCCGGCAAAGCCGGGGCCGAGGATTCGGGCGGCTGGAAGATGCCCTACAACGCCGAGAACTGGCGCAACCAGAAGCCGACGTTCCCGCTGGTCGATGCCAAGACCGGCGAGGAAATGTTCCCGGCCGGCCAAAAGATCAGTCCCCGCGCCGCCAACAAGGCGGCCAAGGATGGCCTGACCCACCTGCTGATCCCGACCGAGGAAGTGTTCGGCCGCTATTCGGCGGTTGACCTGATCGACGAATCGACCGGGCGGATCTGGATCGAGGCCGGCGACGAAGTCAGCCAAGACAATCTCGACGTGCTCGATAAAGCGGGCATCGACCGGCTGGCGCTGCTCGATATTGACCACATCAACACCGGACCATGGATGCGCAACACGCTCAAGGTCGACAAGGCCGAGAATCGCGACGAAGGCCTGGAGGCGATCTACAAGGTCATGCGCCCGGGTGAGCCGCCGACGAAGGAAACCGCCGAGGCTCTGTTCGAAGGCCTGTTCTTCGATGCCGAGCGTTACGACCTGTCGGCCGTGGGCCGCGTCAAGCTCAACATGCGCCTCGGCCTCGATGCCGAGGACACCGTGACCACCCTGCGCAAGGAAGACATCCTCGCCGTGGTCAAGGAACTGGTCGATCTGAAAGACGGCAAGGGCGATGTCGACGATATCGACAACCTCGGTAACCGCCGGGTCCGCTCGGTTGGCGAACTGCTGGAAAACCAGTACCGGGTCGGCCTGTTGCGGATGGAGCGCGCCGTGAAGGAGCGCATGTCGTCGGTCGATGTGTCGACCGTGATGCCGAACGATCTGATCAACGCCAAGCCGGCCGTGGCTGCGGTGCGCGAGTTCTTCGGCTCCAGCCAGCTGTCGCAGTTCATGGACCAGACCAACCCGCTATCCGAAGTCACCCACAAGCGACGCGTTTCGGCGCTCGGGCCGGGCGGCCTTACCCGCGAACGCGCCGGCTTCGAGGTGCGCGACGTCCACCCGACCCACTATGGCCGGATCTGCCCGATTGAAACGCCCGAAGGCCCGAACATCGGTCTGATCAACTCGCTGGCCTCGTTCAGCCGGGTGAACAAGTACGGCTTTATCGAAACCCCTTACCGCAAGGTCAAAGACGGCCAGGTGACCGATGAGGTGGTCTACCTCTCGGCGATGGAAGAGCAGAAGAACGCCGTCGCCCAGGCTTCGGCCGAACTCGATGACAATGGCGTGTTCGTGGACGAAATGGTCTCGGCCCGCCAGGAAGGCGAGTTCGTGATGCTGCCGCGCGATCAGATCACGCTGATGGACGTCTCGCCCAAGCAGCTGGTGTCGGTCGCGGCTTCGCTGATCCCGTTCCTCGAAAACGATGACGCCAACCGCGCGCTGATGGGCTCGAACATGCAGCGCCAGGCGGTGCCGCTGGTTCGCGCCGAAGCACCGTTTGTCGGCACCGGAATGGAAGAGACCGTGGCCCGCGATTCAGGGGCGGCCATTACCGCCACTCGTGGCGGCGTGGTCGACCAGGTCGACGCGACCCGGATCGTGATCCGCGCGATCGGCGATGTCGAACCCGGCCAGTCGGGCGTCGATATCTACCGTCTGCAGAAATTCCAGCGCTCCAACCAGAACACCTGCATCAACCAGCGCCCGCTGGTGAAGGTGGGCGACGTGATTGAGCAGGGCGACGTGATCGCCGACGGTCCCTCGACCGACCTGGGCGAGCTGGCACTGGGCCGCAATCCGCTGGTCGCGTTCATGCCGTGGAACGGTTACAACTACGAAGACTCGATCCTGATCTCCGAACGGATCGCCAAGGACGACGTGTTCACCTCGATCCACATCGAGGAGTTCGAAGTCATGGCCCGCGACACCAAGCTCGGGCCGGAAGACATCACCCGCGACATTCCCAACGTCGGCGAGGAAGCGCTGCGCAACCTCGACGAGGCGGGCATCGTCTACATCGGGGCCGAAGTGCACCCGGGCGATATCCTGGTCGGCAAGATCACCCCCAAGGGCGAAAGCCCGATGACCCCGGAAGAAAAGCTGCTCCGCGCGATCTTCGGTGAAAAGGCCAGCGACGTGCGCGATACCTCGCTCAAGCTGCCCCCCGGCGTTGCCGGGACGGTGGTCGAGGTGCGCGTGTTCAACCGCCACGGGATCGAGATCGACGACCGTACCCGCGCCATCCAGCACGAGGAAATCGAGCGTCTGCGCAAGGATGCGGCTGACGAACGGGCGATCCTCAACCGGGCGACCTACAACCGCCTGCGTGACATGCTGCTGGGCCAGGTTGCTTCTGCTGCGCCGAAGGGCGTGAAGAAGGGCGTCGAGATCACCGAAGAGGTGCTTGACAGCGTCGACCGGTTCGAATGGTTCAAGTTCGCGGTGGCCGAAGACGGCCGCCAGGCCCAGATCGAGGCGGTCAAGTCGCAGTATGACGACGCCGTCAAGGTGATCGACGAGAAGTTCGAGGACCGCAAGGAGAAGCTCGAGCGCGGCGACGAGCTTGCCCCCGGCGTGCTCAAGATGGTGAAGGTGTTCGTTGCCATCAAGCGCAAGCTGCAGACCGGCGACAAGATGGCCGGCCGCCACGGCAACAAGGGTATCATCAGCCGCGTGCTGCCGATCGAGGACATGCCGTTCATGGAAGACGGCACCCCGGTCGACATGGTGCTCAACCCGCTTGGCGTGCCTTCGCGCATGAACGTCGGCCAGATCTTCGAAACGCATCTGGGCATGGCAGCGCGGGGGCTGGGCCGCCAGGTTGCTGCCGCGCTCGACGAATGGCGCGCTGCCAACCCCGATGCCACTGCCGCTCGCCCGCCGGAAGCGGTGCGCGAGAAGCTGGTCGACATCTACGGCGAGGGCTATGCTGAAGAGATTCGTTCGCGCAGCGACGATGAAATCATCGAGCTGGCGGGCAATCTGGTCACCGGCGTTCCGATGGGCACGCCCGTGTTCGACGGTGCGCGCGAAGCGGATGTCTCGGCCATGCTGGCCAAGGCCGGCCTGCCCAGTTCGGGCCAGGTGACGCTCTATGATGGACGGACCGGCGATGCCTTTGACCGCCAGGTGACCGTGGGCTGCATGTACATGCTGAAGCTCCACCACCTGGTTGACGACAAGATCCATGCCCGCTCGATCGGCCCCTACAGCCTCGTTACCCAGCAGCCGCTGGGCGGTAAGGCCCAGTTCGGCGGCCAGCGGTTCGGGGAAATGGAGGTCTGGGCGCTGCAGGCCTATGGCGCAGCCTACACCCTGCAGGAAATCCTCACCGTCAAGTCGGACGATGTGGTTGGCCGGACCAAAGTCTACGAAGCGATCGTCAAAGGCGACGACACCTTCGAGGCCGGCATTCCGGAAAGCTTCAACGTGCTCGTCAAGGAAATGCGTTCGCTCGGCCTCAACGTCGAACTCAAGTCGCTGACCGACGAGACCGACAACGATGCCTGGCCGGAGGCGGCGGAGTAGGGCTTCGGCCCTGCTCCCCCTCCCGCCCGCTAGCCTTTCACCCGTAAGGGAATTCAAGTCATGAACCAGTTGACCAAATTCACCAACCAGCTCGCGAAGCCCGAAACTTTCGACGAGATCCAGATCGGCATTGCATCACCGGAGCGGATCCGTTCGTGGTCGTTCGGCGAAATCAAGAAGCCCGAAACAATCAACTACCGCACCTTCAAGCCAGAGCGTGACGGGCTGTTCTGTGCCCGCATCTTCGGCCCGGTGAAGGACTACGAGTGCCTGTGCGGCAAGTACAAGCGTATGAAATACAAGGGCGTCGTGTGCGAAAAGTGCGGCGTCGAAGTGACCGTGACCAAGGTCCGGCGCGAGCGCATGGGCCACATCGAGTTGGCCGCGCCCGTCGCCCATATCTGGTTCCTCAAGTCTTTGCCGAGCCGCATCGGCCTGCTGCTCGACATGCAGCTCAAGCAGCTCGAGCGGGTGCTCTATTTCGAGAACTACATCGTCACCGAGCCGGGCCTGACCCCGCTGGAGAAGTTCCAGCTGCTCAGCGAAGACGAGCTATACGAACACCAGGACGAGTACGGTGAAGACGCCTTCACCGCCAGCATCGGCGCGGAAGCGGTCAAGCAGATGCTGATGGAGCTGGACCTCGAGCAGGAACTGGCAGACCTCACCGAAGAGCTGGCGACGACCAAGTCGAAGCTGAAGCCGGCCAAGATCATCAAGCGGATGAAGATCGTCGAATCGTTCATTGAATCCGGCAACAAGCCGGAATGGATGATCCTCGACGTGATCCCGGTGATCCCGCCCGAACTGCGCCCGCTGGTGCCGCTCGATGGCGGCCGCTTTGCGACCTCGGACCTCAACGATCTCTATCGCCGGGTCATCAACCGCAACAACCGGTTGAAGCGCCTGATCGAGCTGCGCGCGCCGGACATTATCGTCCGCAACGAAAAGCGCATGCTGCAGGAAGCGGTGGACGCGTTGTTTGACAACGGCCGCCGCGGCCGCGTCATCACCGGTGCCAACAAGCGCCCGCTGAAATCGCTCAGCGACATGCTCAAGGGCAAGCAGGGCCGGTTCCGCCAGAACCTGCTCGGCAAGCGGGTCGACTATTCGGGCCGTTCGGTGATCGTTACCGGGCCGGAACTCAAGCTGCACCAGTGCGGCCTGCCGAAGAAGATGGCGCTCGAGCTGTTCAAGCCGTTCATCTATGCCCGGCTTGACGCCAAGGGTCTGTCGATGACCCTGAAGCAGGCCAAGAAGTGGGTCGAGAAGGAACGCAAGGAAGTCTGGGACATCCTGGACGAGGTGATCCGCGAGCATCCGGTCATGCTCAACCGTGCGCCGACGCTCCACCGTCTTGGTATCCAGGCGTTCGAGCCGGTTCTGATCGAAGGCAAGGCGATCCAGCTCCACCCGCTGGTCTGCGCCGCCTTCAACGCTGACTTCGATGGTGACCAGATGGCCGTGCACGTGCCGCTGAGCCTTGAGGCCCAGCTGGAAGCGCGCGTGCTGATGATGTCGACCAACAACATCCTCAGCCCCGCAAACGGTAAGCCGATCATCGTGCCGTCGCAGGACATGGTTCTGGGCCTCTATTACCTGTCGATGGAGCGGCAGGAAAAGACGCCCGAGTTCATTGACGGCGAGAACGGCGAGAAGATCGAGAAGCTGCCGCGTTTTGCCGACATGGCCGAAGTGCACCATGCGCTCGAAACCCGCGCGGTTACGCTCCACACCCGGATCATCACCCGCGTGCCGCAGGCCAACGAAGCGGGCGAGATCGGGATGCAGCGATTCGTCACCACGCCCGGACGCATGCTGATCGGCGAATGTCTGCCGAAGAGCCACAAGGTCCCGTTCGACATCGTCAATCGCCTTCTCACCAAGAAGGAAATCGGCGACGTAATCGATCAGGTCTATCGCCACACCGGCCAGAAGGACACGGTGCTGTTCGCCGACGCGATCATGAGCCTGGGCTTCCGCTATGCCTTCAAGGCGGGGATCAGCTTCGGCAAGGATGACATGATCATCCCCGAGGAAAAGATCGAACTGGTTGAGCAGGCCAAGGCGCTGGTGGCTGATTACGAGCAGCAGTATCAGGACGGCTTCATCACCCAGCAGGAAAAGTACAACAAGGTGATCGACGCTTGGAGCCGTTGCGGTGACCAGGTGGCCGATGCCATGATGGACAAGATCAAGGCCCGTCCGATCGACGAGAACGGCTGCGAGGCGCAGATCAACTCGATCTACATGATGGCGCACTCCGGTGCGCGTGGTTCCCCGGCCCAGATGAAGCAGCTGGCAGGTATGCGCGGCCTGATGGCCAAGCCTTCGGGCGAGATCATCGAGCAGCCGATCATCTCGAACTTCAAGGAAGGCCTGACCGTTCTTGAATACTTCAACTCCACCCACGGCGCCCGCAAAGGCCTGGCCGACACCGCGCTCAAGACGGCGAACTCGGGCTACCTCACACGCCGCTTGGTCGACGTGTCGCAGGATTGCGTTATCGTCGAGGAAGACTGCAAGACCGAGAACGCGCTGGAAATGCGCGCCATCGTGCAGGGCGGGTCGGTGATCGCCTCGCTCGGAGAGCGTATCCTTGGCCGGACCTTGGCCGAGGACATGGTCAATGCCAAGACCGGCGAAGTAATTGCCAAGGCGGGCACTCTGCTCGACGAAGGCATGATCAAGCTGATCGAGGAAGCCGAAGTGCAGGTGGCCAAGATCCGTTCGCCACTGGTGTGCGAGGCGGAACAGGGTGTGTGCGCGACTTGCTACGGGCGCGACCTGGCCCGCGGTACGCCCGTCAACATCGGTGAAGCAGTGGGCGTGATCGCGGCCCAGTCGATCGGCGAGCCGGGCACGCAGCTGACCATGCGGACCTTCCACATCGGCGGTGCGGCGCAGCTCAACGAGACCAGCCACCTCGAAGCGGTGTCGGACGGCAAGATCGTCTATCGTGACATGCCGACCATTACCGACAAGAAGGGCCGCCTCCTCAGCCTTGCTCGCAGCGGCGAACTGGCCGTGATCGACGCCGAAGGGCGCGAGCGCGAAATGCACAAGGTGCCGTATGGGACCGTGCTGATGTTCGCTGACGGTGCCGATGTGAAGGAAGGCGATCGTCTGGCCGAATGGGATCCGTTCAGCTTGCCGATCATCACCGAAACCTCGGGCGTGGTGCGTTACCAGGACCTGATCGACGGCACGACCATGGAAGAGCGCTTCGACGATGCCACAGGTATCGCCCAGCGCGTGGTCACCGAGATCCGGGCCGGCGGGCGCAAGAAGAAGGACGACCTGCGTCCACGCCTGACCCTGCTGGGTTCGGCCAATGCCGACGAGACCGAAGCAGCGCGCTACCTGCTCGCTCCGGGCACCAGCCTCTCGGTAGAGGACGGTCAGGAAGTGCAGGCGGGTGACATCCTCGCCCGTGCCAGCCGTGAAGCGGCCAAGAACCGTGACATCACCGGCGGTTTGCCGCGGGTGGCGGAACTGTTCGAGGCACGCATGCCGAAAGACCTGGCGATTATCGCCAAGATCTCGGGCAAGATCGAATTCGTCCGCGAATACAAGGCCAAGCGCAAGATCGCGATCGTGCCGGAGGAAGGGGAAGCAGTCGAGTACCTGATCCCCAAGACCAAGCCGCTCGACGTGCAGGAAGGCGACTTCGTCAAGAAGGGCGATACCCTGATTGCCGGCTTGCCCAACCCGCACGACATCCTCGAAGTGCTGGGCGTGGAATCGCTGGCGGAATACCTCGTCAACGAAATCCAGGAAGTCTATCGCCTGCAGGGCGTGAAGATCAACGACAAGCACATCGAGGTGATCGTTCGCCAGATGCTGCAGAAGGTCGAGATCACTGACGGTGGCGACACCACCCTGCTGGCGGGCGAACAGGTCGACCGGGCGGAAATGGACGAGATCAACGCCAAGCTGGCCAAGGGCAAGGAACCCGCCCAGGGCAAGCCGGTGCTGCTCGGCATCACCAAAGCCTCACTCCAGACCCGTTCATTCATCTCGGCCGCCTCGTTCCAGGAAACCACCCGCGTGCTCACGCAGGCGGCAGTCGAAGGGAAGAAGGACACCCTGATCGGGCTTAAGGAAAACGTGATCGTGGGCCGTCTCATCCCCGCCGGAACGGGCGCGGGCATGAACCGGATGCGGGTCACCGCCAACAGCCGCGACGCTGCCTTGCGGGCAGCGTGGAAGAAGCAGCAGGAAGCCCTTGCTGCTTCGGGCCAGCGTGAAGCCGAGCCTGCGGAAGAGGTGATCGACATGGCCGCAATGGCTGCAGCGATGGGTGCCTCGGCCGCCGCTGCTCCTGCGGACGAGCCCGATGTGGATGCGGTGTTCGATACGGGCGGCGAGGAAGAATAAGCGTCTTCATCGTTGCCACAGGCACAGCAGGCCCCGCCGGCGCGATCCGGCGGGGCTTTGCTTTTCGCGCCGGTGCTCTATCCTGCCGCGTGATCATTCGGGAGCAGACGATGCGACCTTCGAACATATTGCTGATGGGTGCAGCAGCCCTGCTGTCTGCCTGCCAGCCGTCTACCGGAACTGCGTCGACTGCCGAAAGCCCAGCGTCTCCGCCGTCAACACCGGCATCCGCACCAGCGCTTGCACAAGGCAAAGGCGACATGCCGGACATGGCCCTCGCCACGCTTGCAGGCGAATACCGGGTCGCTGCGATTGACGGCACCGAAATCGGCGATGGGATCGGCCTTGCGCTGACGGTGACCGACAAACTGATCTGGTTCGACCCGCGCTGTGCCGGTTTCAACTGGACCTATACCTACACCGATGGGCGCCTCACCACTGACCGTCCGCTGAAGCCGCGCCCGCCCGGTGGGCCCCTTGTCGCCAGGCCGAACGTGCCGGTGTGCAGGATCGGGGTTCACCCCGAGCAAGCGCGGCTTGCGACCGCACTTGATGCTGTGACCGAGGCATGGCGCACGCCGACGGGCGGGATAGAGCTCACCGGCGGCGGGCATAGCGTTACGCTCTACTCGCAATAATTGGCCGCCTCAGCTAACGGGCGGGGCATGACCGTGATTACCCGCTTCGCCCCGTCGCCAACCGGCCGTCTGCACGTCGGCAATATCCGCACCGCGCTGCACAACTGGATGCTGGCGCGCAAAACTGGCGGGCGTTTCCTGCTACGGATCGACGACACCGATGCGGAGCGCTCAAAAGAGGAATATGTCGAGGCAATCCGGGCCGACCTCGCTTGGCTGGGTCTGGTGCCCGATGGCGAGGAACGCCAGTCGGCGCGGCTGGAGATCTACGCCCGCGCATTCGAGGCGCTGCGGGAGGCCGGGCGGGTCTACCCCTGTTACGAAACCGCGCAGGAACTCGACCTCAAGCGCAAGATTGCTCTCGGGCGGGGCTTGCCGCCGGTCTATGACCGCGCCGGGCTGGCTCTGACCGAAGCCGAGCGCGCGGCTAAAGAGGCGGACGGCGTGGCTCCCCACTGGCGTTTCCTGCTCGACCATGCCGAGCCGATCGTGTGGCAGGACGGCATTCGCGGACCACAAAAGTTCGACCCCGCGCAGCTCTCCGATCCGGTGATCCGCCGCGCCGACGGTTCGTGGCTCTACATGCTGCCCAGCGCGATCGACGATATCGACATGGGCGTGACGCACGTGCTGCGCGGTGAGGACCATGTCTCCAACACAGCGGTGCAAATCCAGATGTTTACCGCACTTTATGCTGCGGGCTTCGGTGCAGCATCAGGTGCAGCAAATCCGGTCCCCCAGTTCGCGCACGAGGCTCTGCTTGTGGGCAGCGAAGGCAAGCTGTCGAAGCGGCTCGGCGCGCTCGGGTGCGATGCGTTTCGGGAGAAAGGGATTGAACCGAGCGCGCTGGTGGCGCTGCTGGCGCGGCTCGGCACCTCGCTCCCGGTGGAGCCGATTGCGGACCGTCAGGCCCTGATCGACAGCTTCGACCTGGCGACGTTCGGCCGCGCCCCCGCGCGGTTTGACGATGCCGAGCTGGAGCGGCTCAACACCGCAATTGTTCACCAGCTGGACTTTGCGGCAGTGGCGGAGCGCCTCCCTGCCGGGATGGACGAGGCAGGCTGGCACGCCGTCCGCCCGAATCTTGCGACCGTGGGCGACGCCGCCGAATGGTGGCGTTTGGTGACGGGGCCCATCACACAGCCGGAATTTTCCGAAGAGGACCGTACCTATCTGGCTGAAGCGGTGCGTTCGCTGGTCTGGAGCGACGACCCGTGGCACGCGCTCACCATTTCGCTCAAGGACAGCACGAGCCGCAAGGGCAAGGCGCTTTTCCTCCCCCTGCGCCAGGCGCTCACCGGTATGGACCACGGCCCCGACATGGGCGAGCTGCTGCCGCTGATCGGAGAAGGCGAGGCGCGGGCGCGGTTGGTGGCCGCCTCCGGGCAGGCCTAGCCCGTCAGGATCATTTCCGCGACTTCCTCGATCGTGCCGGTCACCAGCAGCGGGCTGCCGCCGACCATCCCGACATTGGTCTGGCCGTTTTCGCCCGTCCTGAGCCAGGCGATGTTGGCGGCAACGACCATATAATCGCCGCCGCGGGATTTGAGACTTATGAATTTCATGGGTCTGGTTCCTGTCGAAAGGCACCATGGGCCCGAAACCATCCTTTTGTATTAACGCTGGATCATTGGCTGGCAGCACATATTACCCCCCGTGCCGGTCCAGCTCGTCTCCGGTCAGCGTCACCACGTGCAGCAGGTTGGTGCTGCCCGGCGTGCCGAAGGGCACCCCGGCGAGCGCGATCAGCTTGCTGCCCGCCTTGCCGAAGCCGTGGCGCAGCGCCATCCGCTTGCCTTTGGCGATCATCTCTTCAAAGCTGCCGATGTCCTTGGTGACGACCGCGTGCGCGCCCCACAGCAGAGCCATGCGCCGCGCGGTGCGGGTTGACGGGGTCAGCACCAGCATCGGCACCCCGGGACGCTCGCGCGCCACACGGCGCGCGGTCGAGCCGGATCCGGTGAACACGGTGATCGCGCTGATCGGCACGGTATCGGCAATGGTCATGCAGGCATGGCTGAGCGCATCGGCCGTGGTCGGTTCGGCCGGGGTATCGAGGAATCGCACGCGGCCGATATAGGCTTCGTCTTCTTCCACCTGCCGGGCGATCCTGTGCATGATGGTGACGGCTTCTTCCGGCCATTCGCCTGCCGCCGTTTCCGCACTGAGCATCACCGCATCGGCCCCGTCATAAACCGCATTGGCAACGTCGCTCACTTCGGCGCGGGTCGGGGCCGGGTTCTCGATCATCGATTCGAGCATCTGCGTCGCCACGATCACCGGCTTGCCCGCGGTGCGCGCCTTGTTGACGATCCGCTTCTGCAGTGGCGGCACTTCCTGCGGCTCCAGTTCCACGCCGAGATCGCCGCGCGCGACCATGATCCCGTCCGCCAGCTCGATGATATCGTCGAGCCGCCGCACCGCCATCGGCTTCTCGATCTTGGCGCACAGGGCGGTGGCCGCTGTGCCGATCAGCTTGCGCGCGTCAGCGAGATCTTCCGGGCGCTGGACAAAGCTGAGACCGATCCAGTCGGCCCCCTGTTCGACCGCAAAGGCGAGGTCCTTTCGGTCCTTTTCAGTCAGCGCCGGGATCGGAACTTCGGCATCGGGCACGTTTACGCCCTTGCGGTCAGAGATCACCCCGCCGACTTCCGCTGTGCAGAGGATTTCGTTCTCGTCGGCGCGGATCACCCGCAGGCGGATCTTGCCGTCGTTGATCAGCAGCCGCTGGCCTTTTTCCAGCAACCCGAACAGCTCGGGGTGCGGCAGGCACGCGCGGGTCTCGTCGCCCGGCTCCGGATTGCGATCGAGCGTGAAGTGGCCCGAATGGCGGATCACCGCCTTGCCATCCTTGAAGGTGCCAACCCGCAGCTTTGGTCCTTGCAGATCGCAGAACACGGCGATGGGCCGGGCGAATTCCTTCTCGAGCGCACGGATTGCCCTGATCGTCTCCGCATGGACGGCGTGCTCGCCGTGGCTCATGTTGACCCGGAAGGCATCCACCCCGGCCACGAACAGTCGCCGCAGCATGTCCGGATCGCGTGTGGCGGGACCGGTGGTGGCGAGGATCTTGACCTTGCGGCCGCGGGGGCCGACCTTGCGCGTGTCGCTCTTTTGCATGGGCACACGCTATGGCATGGCCGTGCGGCAACTCAAGGACAGGTTTCCATGGATACGAATGCGCTTGCCAATGCGGGCGACCAACTTGATCAGCTCGATGATGCTGCTGCGGCTGCGGCGTTCCGCCGGCTGGTGCGCCACTTGCGCCACCGGCACGACGCTCAGAATATCGATCTGATGGGGCTGGCCGGCTTCTGCCGCAATTGCCTGGCCGACTGGATACGCGAGGCCGGTTACGACGGGGACAAGGACGCAGCGCGCGGCCTGATCCACGGCATGCCGATGGCGGAATGGAAAGCGCGGTACCAGCGCGAGGCAACGCCGGAACAGATCGCCGCGATGGAAGCGAGCGTGGCGAAGAACCGCTAATCCGGCAATTCGAGCCGGTAGAGCTCGACCGAGCCGAAATCTTTGGGCAGCGCCCGGCGCCCGATCGGGGTGAATGCACAGTCAGTGCACCCGTCGATGAGCAGGGCGGCGGCGAAATTTTCCGTACAGTAGACCCCGCCAACCGGGGTAACCGGCTCAATCCGGGCAGTGCGGTTGACCTCGCTGCCGTACCACAGCCGGTTACCTGTGATCCGGTCGGTCCCGACCCAGATCGGGCCATAGTGGACCCCAATGCGCATGCCCGCGACATCGCCTGGCGGGACTAGCGACCCGGGCAGGTCGCGCAGCCGGACCTGCAAGTCGAGCGCGATCCGCGCCGCTACCTGCGGTTCGTCAATGATTGCGTAAATTGCATCGCCCCAGGTGTTGCGGAACTCGACATGGTCGCCGTGAGTGTTGAGCACTTCGGCAATCCGGCCCATCACCACGTCCATGAACGGCGGCAACTCGCGCTCGTTGAGGCGGGAAAAGCCCTTGTAGTCAGCAAACAGGATGGAGCGGATTTCACGTCGCGTGCCGCGCCCGATCACGGGCTTGGGCGGAAACACCAGGTTGCGCGGGACCGGGCCGACCGGGATCGTCACGCTCTCGCCGCCAAGCGCCTGCCACAGCGCGATGTCCGCATGGGTTCCGGCAAGACCCGTGGTCGAGAACGAGCGGAAGCTGTCCGACACCACTGCAAGCTGGACTGCCTGGCTGTCGTTCTCGCGGGCGCGCAGGGAGGTGAGGCCCATGGCGAGGCGGGTGTTGTAAACGAACTGGTTGTCATCCCCGACATATGCGCCGGGCGTCGCGAAATGGATCGCTGCAGCCTGCTCACGGCAGGCGTGGTAGCGAGGCAGCCAGTCCGCCCCGCCGCACAAGACGGATTCGGCGATGAAATCGTCTTCGGCAAAAGGCAGCACCACGTTCAGTTCGCCGCCGTGCCGCAGCACGGCTTCGGCAATCACGATATCGGCCCCGCACGCCAGCGGTCCGAACGCTGTCGCGATGGCCCGCTCGGCAATCGCTTCGTCGACCCGCGCCACCAGCGCCGCCTCAGCGGCGCTTCCGGCGTTGAACATATGGCCGCAATAGACCGCAACTGGCGGGCGGCTATTGCCCATAGCGCCGTTCGGCAGCGGCCAGCAGGGCCACATTGGCCTGCTCGATCCGCGACAGTTGCACCTCGTTCGCAACCGGGCGGTACCAGGCAAACTGGCTGAAATGGCGGACCAGATCGGGGTCGCGGAACCGCCGACCCTTGCGCGCGTAAATCTCGTTGCGGGCAATCCGCAGGGTTGCCGGACCCAGCCCTTCAATATCGGCCGGAGACAACCGCCGGGTACCCGAATCCGGGAAAGTGAAATCGCCGGGTGCGGCCTCGGGCGCGGACGCGGCCTCCCGCTCCGGGTCAGCGCTTGCTTGCGAGGGCGCTGTTGCCGCGCTTGCCTGTGCTGGCGCCGAAGGCATGGGCTCGCCATCAAGCACGATCCGTGACCTGGCGACATAGCCGG
This sequence comes from Sphingomonadaceae bacterium, assembly GCA_046294735.1. Taxonomy (GTDB): domain Bacteria; phylum Pseudomonadota; class Alphaproteobacteria; order Sphingomonadales; family Sphingomonadaceae; genus 34-65-8. The sequence goes on along the minus strand of JBKBKB010000002.1, from coordinate 499,521 downwards.
TGGTGCCATCGTCCATCTGTACCTGCCACCAGGTTCCGGCCTGCCGGAAAGTGCGGAAGCGCTCACCCACACTGATTCTTCCGATGACCGATGCGCTGATCGCCCCGCGGGCGCGCACATTGGTGTAACCGTCCGGGTCGCTTACTGTGGCGCCCAGGGCAAACTTGTCGACATCGTCCGAACCCTGCTCGCGCTCGATGTCCGGCGGACCGGCCTGCTCAGCTTCGCGGCCGCCCAACAGCCAACCTCCGGCGACGAGCAGCAGCACGGCGGCCAGGGCTCCGCCCGCCCACAAGGGCCAGCGCGATGATGCTGTCGCGGCAGGTCCCCGCTCAGTTGCAGGCGCCTGATAGCGGGGCGGCGGCGGCGCAGGCGGAGCCGTGCTGGCCGCGCGCGCGCCGCAAAGGTCGGCAAGGCTCGCCTTGACCTTGCGCCACCCGGAATGATCGGGCTCACCCTGCCAGTCACCGATTTCCGCGTACTGGATCTGGTTGAACGGCAGGGGGGGCATGACATCGTCGAGCGCGGTCTGGACCAGCTTTTTCTGGTTGCGCGCCATGTCGGCCTCGGCTCTCACCCATTCGCTCTTCGCGGCATCGCGGGACCACACCACCACCGCGGCTTTCGCCTGTGCAATCTTCTCGGTGATGACGTCGCCATAGCTCAGGTGCGGGGGCAGTTCCTTGTCCCACCACACGCTGTATCCTTCGTGCTCAATCGCCTCGGCCAGCAATGCCACCTGCGCTTGATTAGTGCGCGAATAGGATATGAACACGTCGACCATAAACGGCCTCCCCACATGGGACCACGATAGCCATGCATAGTTGTGTTGCAAGTGCGCCGGACGGGAAAAGCTGGCTGGCGGCCTTTTGCCAGGCTGCCCATGCCGCTAAGCGCGCTGCAACCGATTCACCCCCGATTCTTTGGAGACATGACATGGCCGAAGCCACCGACGACCGCCTGCGCCTGCTGATCGAGCGTATCGAACGCCTCGAAGAAGAAAAGAAGGGCATCGCTGACGATATCCGTGATGTTTATGCCGAAGCCAAGGCGGTGGGTTACGATGCCAAGATCATGCGTCAGATCGTCCGTTTGCGGAAGATGAAGCCGGATGACCGGGCCGAGATGGAAATGGTGCTCGACACCTACAAGGCGGCTTTGGGGCTGGGCTGATTGCGGCTATCCTGCCCACCTGGTTGAACCGGAGAATCAATTATGGGCAGCCCCTGGCAGAATACCGCCGGCATGATCGTCAGCACCACCCCTATCCTCGATGGCCGACCGGTGAAGGACTATCTCGGGATCGTCACCGGCGAGGTTATCGTCGGCGCCAACCTGTTCCGTGACCTGTTCGCTTCGGTTCGCGACATCGTTGGCGGGCGGGCCGGTTCCTACGAGGATGTTCTCTCGCGTGCCCGCACCGAAGCGCTGGCCGAGATGGAGGAAGCCGCACGGAAACTTGGCGGCAACGCGGTGATCGGGGTCGACATCGACTACGAAGTGCTGGGCCAGAACGGATCGATGCTGATGGTCAGCGCCAGCGGCACGGCGGTCCGGGTTTGAGGCATTTTGGCAGGTTGCCGCTGTCTCGCCCGCCCGCTAGCGCAAGCTGGGGAAAGGGGCACAGCCTTTGCAATTCGAGACACGACAATTCCGCACCGCTGACGGACTGACGCTGCAAGGCGACGTTGGCGGGCCTGAGGGCGCGCCGATGGTGGTGCTGATGCATGGCGGCGGGCAAACCCGGCACAGCTGGGCGGGCGCGATGGTGGCGCTGGTCAGCGCGGGTTACCGCGTCACCAACCTCGACGCGCGCGGTCACGGGATGAGCGAATGGTCGCCGACCCGCGCCTATGGCCTGACGGACCGGATTGCCGATATCCACGCGGTGGTGGATGGGTGCGGCGTGCCGTTCGCGCTGGTCGGTGCCTCGATGGGCGGGCTCACTGCGATCCACGCGATTGGCGAGGGGCTCTCGCCCGCAGCGCTGGTGCTGGTTGACATCGTGCCGCAGATGGAACCGGCCGGGGTCGACCGGATCGTCGGCTTCATGAACGCCAACCACCGCGGGTTTGCCAGCCTGGAGGAGGCGGCCGATGCGGTCGCCGCCTATTACCCCGAGCGGCCCCGGCCAAATGATCCGGGCGGCCTGATGAAGAACCTGCGGCTGCAGGATGACGGGCGGCTCTATTGGCACTGGGATCCGTCGATGTTTAATGTCGAGGACCCGGCCAACTTCCACGGTCCGCTTGCCCGATCGACCGATCGGCTGGGCGAGCGGCCGGAGGTGCCGGTGCTGGTGGTGCGCGGGCGGCTCAGCGACATCGTCTCCGATGCCAGCATCGCCGCCTTTCGTGCACAGGTGCCCCACGCGCAGGTGCACGATATCGTGGGTGCCGGGCACATGATCGCAGGCGATCGCAACGATGCTTTCAACGCGGCAGTGATCGATTTCCTCGGCCAGACACTTCCTGCCTAGGGGCGTTGCCCGCTGCGCGCCCTTTCGCTAGGGGCCAAGGCATTCCAACTCTACACAGGTATGCAAAGCGGGCACCCATGGCAGGCCATTCCAAGTTCAAGAACATCATGCATCGCAAGGGCGCGCAGGACAAGAAGCGCTCGGCGATGTTCTCCAAGCTCAGCCGCGAGATTACTGTTGCGGCCAAGATGGGCATGCCCGATCCGGACATGAACCCGCGGCTGCGCCTCGCGGTCAACGCGGCCAAGTCGCAATCGATGCCGAAGGACAATATCCAGCGCGCGATCGACAAGGCGAGCATGGCGGGCGGCGAGGATTACGAGGAAATCCGCTACGAAGGCTATGGCCCGGGCGGGGTGGCGCTGATCGTCGAGGCGCTGACCGACAACCGCAACCGTACCGCCACCAATGTCCGCACCGCGTTCAGCAAGAACGGCGGTAACCTCGGCGCCAGTGGTGCGGTCAGCCACGGGTTCGAACGGCTCGGCCTGATCGAATATCCAGCCAGCGCGGGCGACGAGGAAAAGGTGCTGGAAGCGGCGATCGAGGCTGGCGCTGACGATGTCGAGAGTTCCGACGATGGCCACGTAATCTGGACCGGAATGGACGGCCTGCACGAAGTCGCCAAGGCGCTGGAAGCCGTGCTGGGCGAGGCGGAAAGCGTCAAGCTGGCATGGAAGCCGAACCTGACCGTGAACGTCGGCGAAGGCGATGCTGCAACGCTGATCAAGCTGATCGACGCGCTGGAGGATGATGACGATGTCCAGACCGTGTGGGGCAATTACGAGATCGACGACGCGGTGATGGAGAAGCTGGGTTAAGACCTCGTCTTTAGTCTGGCCGTTCGGGCCGAGCCCTTCGACTGCCCACAGGTCGCCGCGGTTCTCGCCTCCGCTCGAACCAAACGGATGGTGTGGACTGTGACCTTGATCCTTGGCCTCGATCCCTCGCTCAGCTGCACCGGCTGGGGCCTGGTCCGCAGCGTGGGTTCGCGGCTGAGCCACGTCGCCAACGGCCAGATCAAAACCAGCACGGGTGAACCGATGGCGCAGCGATTGGCCGCGCTGCAGGCCGGGGTTGCAGCGGTGATTGCCGCCCACCGGCCTGACCGGGCGGCGGTAGAGGAAGTGTTCCTCAACACCAATCCGCAATCGACGCTCAAGCTGGCGCAGGCGCGGGGCGTGGTGCTGGCGGCGTGCGGCGCAGCCGGCTTGCCGGTCAGCGAACATGCCGCGCGCCTGGTGAAGAAGGCGCTGGTCGGCACCGGGGCGGCGGAGAAGGCACAGGTTCAGGCCATGCTCAAGGTGCTGCTGCCCGGCGTTTCCATGGCGGGGGCCGATGCTGCCGATGCCCTCGCGGTGGCGATTGCCGCCGCGCAACTGGGCCATGGCGACAACGCAGCCTAGCTGGACGGCGTAGCCGTTTCCGCTTTCAGCCGGCGCAGCGCCAGAGCCCCGCGAATGCCCTGGATCACCACCAGCAACAAGACCGCGCTGATGATCAGACCCGGCAGCGCCGTCATCGTGATCAGCTTGGTGGCGATTTCGATCACCTGCAGCAGTGCCACGGCCATCGCCCAGTAAGCGCCCTTTCCGTTCCACAGCCGGTACCCGGCCACGAAACAGACCGTCGCCTGGATCGCAACCAGTCCGAGCCCGATCTTGCCTTGCAGCGTGGCCGGGTCGAGCACGCTTGATGACAGGAAAGCGGCAGCAATGGTCAGACCGCCCAGCAGCAGGCAGCCGAGTGCGCCTTGCTGTGCGGCACTACGCGCACCCATTTGGGTTCCGAGATCAGCGTTGCGGAACGGCATAAGGATTTTCCCTTGCAGCGTGGGCCGCTTGCTTTCACGAAGCGGACACACGGGTCAAGCACGCTGTGTATCAGCGTCCCTCTACTGCTCGGATGGCAAAGGTTCACACATGGCAATCGCGCTTTATGGCATTCCCAACTGCGATACGGTCAAGAAGGCACGCAAGTGGCTGGATGACCACAGCATTTCCTATGCCTTCCACGATTACAAGAAGGTCGGAGCAGACGCCGGAAGGCTGGCCCGGTGGTGCGAGACGGCGGGATGGGAATTCGTGCTCAACCGGCGGGGAACCACGTTCCGCGCGCTGCCCGAGGCAGACAAGCAGGCGTTGGGCCGGGATCAGGCCATTGCGCTGATGATGGACCAGCCCAGCCTGATCAAGCGCCCGGTGGTGGAATATCCGGGCGGCGTGCTGATCGGGTTTGATGCCAACGCGTGGGAGGATGCCTTGTGTTGAGGACAGTTCTGAAGATGGTCATGGCGATGGGGGTTATGATGGGCTCTGTTCCAGCTGCAGCAGAGGTGCTGGTGATCGCCCATCGGGGGGCCAGCGGTGACCGGCCCGAACATACCCTGGCGGCCTACGAGCGCGGCATTGACCAGGGGGCGGATTTTATCGAGCCGGATTTGGTGGTGACGAGGGACGGCGTGCTGGTCGCCCGGCACGAGAACGAGATTTCGGAGACCACCGATGTTGCCAGCCGCACCGAGTTCGCCGATCGCCAGCGCTCCAAGACGATCGACGGCGTGCTGGTGACGGGCTGGTTCGCGGAGGATTTCACCCTGGCTGAATTACGCACCTTGCGCGCACGCGAACGCCTGCCCGGTTTGCGCCCGCAGAACGTGCCGTTTGATGGGCTGTGGCAGGTGCCGACGCTGGAAGAAGTGGTCAGGCTGGTCCGCGCCAAGGAAGCGGAGACCGGGCGCCGAATCGGGATCTATCCGGAGCTAAAGCACCCGCACTTCCTGCTCCAGACCGAGGGGATCGACACGGTCGACCTGCTGCTGCTGGAGCTCAAGCGGCTGGGGGTGACACCGGACGATCCGGTATTCATCCAGAGCTTCGAGATCGCCCCCCTGCGGCGATTGAAGCAGCGCAGCGGGTTCCGGCTGGTGCAGTTGGTCTCGGTTGACGGCGGTCCGGCGGACGAACCGGCCATGACCTATGCCGAAATGATCAGCCCGACCGGCCTTGCCGCCGTGGCCGGATATGCCGATGCAGTTGGCGCGGACATGCGGCTGGTGATCGGCAGCGACGGCCAGCCGACTGCGCTGGTGACCGATGCCCGCAAGGCCGGGCTGCAGGTCCACGCCTGGACTCTGCGCAAAGAGAACGCATTCCTTCCGCCGATCCTGCGCCAACCTGGCGGGGAGGGCGCACGCGGGTGCATGGAAACGCTGTTTTCCATGCTCGCCGATGCCGGTGTGGCGGGTGTGTTCACCGACGATCCGGCGCTGGCCGTGGCGGCGCGCGCGGGGAAGGGCTGCCGCTAATCCCGGCGTGTTGCCGACAGGATATAGTTGAGCGACAGGTCTGCCGACAGGTGCAGCCCGCGCGAAGGGGAGAAGGCAATGCCCTGCATTGCGCCGACCGCAAAACCGGCTTCCCCCAGCAGGTCGTCCAGTTCCTCGGGCGCGATAAAGTCCTCCCAGTGGTGTGTGCCGCGCGGAATCAGTCCAAGCGTCTCGGCCCCGTCAACCAGCAGCAGGCGGCTCTTGGCGGTCCGGTTGGGGGTGGACAGGACCAGCAATCCGCCGGGCGCCAGCCGTGCCGCCAGCGCGGCGATGAAGGCGCGCTTGTCAGCAACGTGTTCGATCACCTCCAACGCGGTGACGAGGTCGAACTGGCCAATGTCGAGCGCGCCGACCTCGCCGGCCATGTAGCGCACATCGAGCCCGGAACTTTCGGCATGGGCAGCGGCGGCGGCGACGTTCTCCGGCGCGGCGTCAACCCCCGTCACCTCCGCGCCGAGCCGGGCCAGCGGCTCGCACAGCAGCCCCGCGCCGCAGCCAACATCGAGCGCGCTCTTGCCCGCCAGCGGCTTGCCGGAGGCGGGGGACAGAGCCCAGTGCCGGTCGATCGCGTCCCGCAGGAAGGCCAGCCGCACCGGGTTCAGCCGGTGGAGCATGGCCGAGGAACCCCGGGGATCCCACCATTCCCGCGCCAGCTGTCCGAAATGGGCGGCCTCTTCCGGGCGGATGGTCGTGGTGCCCGGTTTTTGCTGGGGCGTAGAATTGCTACGCGTGTGCGTGGTTGCATCGGTCATGCCTGATGGCTAGCAGCACCCACGCACAGCATCCAGCACGGAGACGCCCGCTTGGCCCGTATCGTGATGAAATTCGGCGGCACCAGCATGGCCGGGACCGAGCGCATCCGGCGCGTGGCCCAGATCGTGCGCCGCCAGCAGGCCGCCGGGCACGAAGTCGCGGTGGTCGTCTCAGCGATGGCGGGGGAGACCGACCGGCTGGTCAATTTCTGCCGCGAGGCGAACCCGCTGTTCGATCCGGCGGAATACGACGTGGTCGTGGCCAGCGGCGAGCAGGTCACCTCCGGCTTGCTCGCGTTGACGCTTCAGGCATTGGGCTGCAAGGCGCGCAGCTGGCTCGGGTGGCAATTGCCGATTCAGACGATCGAAGCCCATGCCAAGGCGCGGGTCGATGAGATCGCTGCCGAAGCGCTGATCGCTTCGATGCAGGCGGGCGAGATCGCGGTCATCCCCGGGTTCCAGGGCCTTTCCGCCGCTGGCCGGGTGACGACGTTGGGGCGCGGTGGGTCGGATACCAGCGCGGTCGCTGTGGCCGCCGCGGTCAAGGCTGACCGGTGCGACATCTACACAGATGTCGACGGGGTCTACACCACTGATCCGCGCATCGTCGCCAAGGCGAAGAAGCAGAAGGCGGTGACCTACGAGGAAATGCTCGAACTGGCGTCAGTCGGGGCCAAGGTGCTGCAGACCCGCTCGGTCAGCCTCGCCATGAAGGAAGGGGTGCGGGTGCAGGTGCTCTCCAGCTTCCTGGGCGATGATGCCGTGCCTGCCGACGATTTGCCCGGCACGATGATCGTGTCGGAACGGGAAATGGACCAATTGGTGGAGAACGGCGACATGGAACGCCAGCTTGTGACCGGGATCGCGCACGACAAGAACGAAGCCAAGGTGATCCTCACCCGCGTGCCCGACCGGCCCGGTGCGGTCGCCAACATCTTCGAACCGCTCGCCGCGGCCAGCATTAACGTCGACATGATCATCCAGAACGTCGGCCGCGACAAAGGCGAGACCGACGTGACCTTCACCGTGCCGCAGGCGGACCTCGCCCGCGCGCAGGCGCTGCTGGAGGACAAGCGCGACGTGATCGGTTTCAACCGGATCATCACCGACAGCAAGATCGCCAAGATCAGCGTGGTCGGCGTCGGCATGAAGAGCCACGCGGGCGTTGCCAGCACCATGTTCCGCGCCCTGTCCGACCGCGGCATCAACATCCAGGCGATCTCGACCAGCGAGATCAAGGTCAGCGTGATGATCGACGAGGACGAGACCGAACTCGCCGTCCGCGTGCTGCACACCGCCTATGGTCTGGATGCCCAGGATGAGGCGGCCTGAGCCGCATGACCGGCCACACCGCCACCATCCTGCTGCTCGGTTCGGGCGAGCTGGGGCGCGAGTTTGTCGTGTCGGCCAAGCGGCTGGGCGCGCGGGTGATTGCCTGCGATGCCTACGACAATGCCCCTGCAATGCAGCTGGCGGATGGGCGCGAGGTGTTCTCGATGCTCGATGGCGCGGCGCTGCGTGCGGTCGCTCAGAAGCACCGGCCCGACTATATCGTGCCGGAAATCGAGGCGATTCGCACCGAAGTGCTGGCCGAACTGGAAGCCGAAGGGTTCAACGTCGTGCCCTCTGCCCGCGCAACCCAGTTGACGATGAACCGCGATGCCATCCGCGATCTGGCGGCGGGCGAGCTGGGGCTGGTCACTTCGCGCTACCGCTATGCCGAGAGCCTCGCCGAAGTGCGCGAGGCAGCGGCGTTCACGGGCTTCCCCTGCGTGATCAAGCCGGTCATGTCGTCCAGTGGCAAGGGCCAGAGCAAGGTCGACAGCGCAGACGGGCTGGAGGCGGCGTGGGACTATGCCGTGGCCGGGATGCGCGGCGACCGGGCCCGCGTGATCGTCGAGCAGTTCGTCGACTTCGACTACGAGATCACTCTGCTGACCGTGCGTCACGCGGGCGGGATCACCTTCTGCCCGCCGATCGGGCATCGGCAGGAACGCGGCGACTATCAGGAAAGCTGGCAGCCCACGCCGATGAGCGAGAACGCGGTGGCGCAAGCGCAGGATATGGCGGCCAAGGTGGTGGAGGCGCTGCAAGGGCAGGGCAAAGGCTGGGGCCTGTTCGGGGTCGAGTTCTTCGTTGCCAAGAACGAACAGGGTGGCGAGGCGGTAATCTTCTCCGAGCTTTCCCCGCGCCCGCACGATACCGGCATGGTCACGCTGGTGAGCCAGAACCTGACCGAGTTCGATCTCCACGCCCGCGCGATCATGGGGCTGCATGTGCCCGCCGAGGTCGGCGCTTGCCCTGCCGCCAGTGCGGTGATCCTGGCGGACCGGGACAGCGAAACCGTGTCCTATTCCGGGCTGGCCGAAGCGATGGAAGGCGGGGCCGATGTGCGGATCTTCGCCAAGCCGACCAGCCGCCCTTATCGCCGCATGGGCGTGGCGCTGGCCACTGCCGGGGATACCGATGCCGCCCGCCGCATCGCGCGCGATGCTGCCGGGCGGGTCACCATCGGATACGGCTGTTAGCCGAGCATCATTACGTTCATCAGGCGGCCCAGTCTCAGGAAGGCGGCCTAACCGAGCAGTATCTGCCTCGTCGGAACGAGAAAACCGGCCGCTCCTGGAGGGGGGAGGAGCGACCGGCTTCCGACAACCCGAAGGCTTTCGCGGCTCTTCGGAAACAGTCTGCCTTGCGGCTTACTGATGGTACTTGGCGTAGCTCAGGTCGAACCGGTCGGCGTTCATCACCTTGGTCCACGCCTTGATGAAGTCGCGCACGAACTTTTCCTCGTGCCCGTTCTCGGCATAGACTTCGGCGACCGCGCGCAGCTGCGAGTTGGAACCGAACACCAGGTCGGTGCGGGTCGCGCGCCACTTCTCTGCGCCGGTCTTGCGGCACTTGCCGACGAATTCCTCATCGCCGCTGGTCTCGACCACCGACCATTCGGTCGCCATGTCCAGCAGGTTTACGAAGAAGTCGTTGGTCAGCTGGCCCTTGCGCTCCGTCAGCACGCCATGGCCGGTGTTGCCCGCCACTGCGCCCAGCGCCCGCATCCCGCCGACCAGGACGGTCATTTCCGGGATCGACAGGCCCATCAAGTGCGCGCGGTCGACCAGCAGTTCCTCGGTCTTCACCGAAGCCTTGCCCTTGAGGTAGTTGCGGAAGCCATCGGCCAGCGGCTCAAGCGGCTCGAAGCTTTCGGCATCGGTCTGCTCGGCACTTGCATCGCCGCGGCCGCCGGTGAACGGCACGGTTACGTCGAAGCCGGCGTCCTTGGCCGCCTTCTCGACCGCTGCGGTGCCGGCCAGCACAATGGCATCGGCCATCGACAGAGGTCCACGCAGTTCCTCGATCTTGGCCAGAACCTTGGCCAGTTCCTCCGGATCGTTCGCCTTCCAGCTGGCCTGCGGAGCCAGCCGGACGCGGGCGCCGTTGGCACCGCCGCGGTGGTCCGAGTTGCGATAGGTCGAGGCCGAGGCCCATGCTGCCTTGACCAGCTCGCTCACGGTCAGGCCGCTGGCGAGAATGGCCGACTTGAACGCAGCGACATCGGCGTCCGAAGGCATCGTACCGGCCGGAACCGGGTCCTGCCAGATCAGGTCTTCGGCCGGGACTTCAGGGCCGAGGTAACGGACCTTGGGGCCCATGTCGCGGTGACACAGCTTGAACCAGGCGCGGGCGAAGGCATCGTCGAGAGCCGCCTGGTCGTCGCGGAAACGCTCGGAAATCTTGCGGAATTCCGGATCACGCTTCAGCGCCATGTCAGCGGTGGTCATCATGGTCGGGACCTTCTTGGAAGGATCGCGCGCGTCAGGCGCCATGTCTTCCTCGGTCTGGCCGATCGGCTGCCACTGATTGGCACCGGCCGGCGACTGGACCAGCTCGTAATCGTACTTGAACAGCAGGCGGAAGTAGTCGCCACCCCACTGGGTCGGGTTGTTCGACCACGCGCCTTCAATCCCGGAAGTGGTGATGTTGCCCTTGGCGATCTCGTCCTTGTCGGTCAGCCAGCCGAAGCCCTGCAAGGCGAGGTGCTCGCCTTCCGGCGCGCCGCCGAAGGTGTCGGCCGGCTTGGCCCCGTGGGCCTTGCCGAAGGCGTGGCCGCCGGCGGTCAGCGCGACGACTTCCTCGTCGTTCATTGCCATCCGGGCGAAGGTTTCGCGCATGTCGCGGGCCATCCCGTCCCAGTCGTGCGGGTTGCCGCCCGGCCCTTCCGGGTTGACATAGATCAGGCCCATCTGGATTGCGGCCAGCGGGTTTTCGAGCGCCTTGCCTTCATCAGGCCGGATGCGGGTAGCAACGCCTTCGTTGACCCACTGCTCTTCGGTGCCCCAGTACACGGTTTCGGGCTCGAACACGTCCTTGCGGCCGCCGCCGAAGCCGAACACCGGGCCGCCCATCGATTCAATGGCTACGTTACCGGTCAGAATGAACAGGTCGGCCCAGCTGATGTGCTTGCCGTACTTCTGCTTGATCGGCCACAGCAGGCGGCGGGCCTTGTCGAGGTTGCCGTTGTCGGGCCAGGAGTTGAGCGGGGCAAAGCGCTGCTGGCCGCTGCTCGCCCCGCCGCGGCCGTCACCGGTGCGATAGGTGCCGGCTGCGTGCCACGCCATGCGGATGAAGAACGGGCCGTAATGGCCATAGTCGGCCGGCCACCAGTCCTGGCTGTCGGTCATCAGCGCGGTCAGGTCAGCCTTGAGCGCATTGTAGTCGAGCGCGTTGAACGCCTCGCAATAGTCGAAATCCTCGTCCATCGGATCAGCGCGGCGGCCGTTCTCCTTGAGGATTTCGAGCTGGAGCGAATCGGGCCACCAATCGCGGTTGGTGCGGCCGAGCAGGCTGCGGGTCTCGCCTGCGCCAGTGAACGGACATCCGCCGCTCATCTCTCCGGTTTTCATGTCCATGGATTATGTCCTCCGATTATGTGATCTGGATTGAGGTGTGATGCTGGTCTGGCGCAAGCCCGTTGATTAGTCCAATCGATTAATTGCCAGATAGTAATCGTATTTGCCGGCTGTGGGGCCGTCCTGTCTTCCGGCCGTGCGGGGCTTGCGACAAGTCGCCCGCCCGCCTAACGCGCGAACCATGACAATGTTTCCCAAGACTGCCCGCCTGATGGCCCGGGGCACCGCCTTTCTCGGCTGCGAAACCGCGATCCTGTGCGGCGCAATGAGCTGGGTTTCGGAACGCAATCTGGTCTCCGCGATCAGCAATGCCGGCGGCTTCGGGGTGATTGCCTGCGGGGCGATGACGCCGGAACTGCTCGATGCGGAAATCGCCGCCACGCGGGCGCTGACTAGCAAGCCGTTCGGGGTGAACCTGATCACCATGCACCCTGCGCTGTTTGACCTGATCGCGGTGTGCGGCAAGCATGGCGTCAGCCACGTCGTGCTGGCCGGCGGCATCCCGCCCAAGGGGAGTGTCGAGGCGATCAAGGCGAGCGAGGGAACTGATGGCGGCGCCAAGGTCATCTGCTTCGCCCCCACGCTGGCGCTGGGCAAGAAGCTGCTGCGGAGCGGCGCCGATGCGCTGGTGATCGAAGGGATGGAAGCGGGCGGGCATATCGGCCCAGTTGCGACCAGCGTCCTGGCGCAGGAAATCCTGCCCGAGCTGGCCGAGGAGCACCTGATCTTCGTTGCCGGGGGCATCGGCAAAGGGCAGGCGATTGCCGGATATCTGGAAATGGGTGCGGCGGGGGTCCAGCTCGGCACCCGCTTCGCCTGTGCCAGCGAAAGCATCGCACACCCCGATTTCAAGAAGGCCTTTTTCCGCGCCTCTGCGCGCGAGGCGATTGCCAGCGTGCAGGTCGATCCGCGCCTGCCGGTGATCCCGGTCCGGGCGCTGAAGAACAAGGGCACGGAGGCGTTCACCGCCAAGCAGATCGAAGTCGCGGGGATGCTCGACCGCGGCGAAGTCGACATGGAAGCGGCGCAATTGCAGATCGAGCATTACTGGGCCGGTGCCTTGCGCCGGGCGGTAATCGACGGCGATATCGAGGGCGGTAGCCTGATGGCGGGCCAGAGCGTCGGCATGGTCAAGGCGGAAGAACCGGTGGCGGACATCATTGCCCAACTCATGGCCGAATGCGAAGCCGCGCTGGGCCGACGCTGACATCATGGCAGCACCGCTGGTCCTGACCCTGTCATGCCCGGATCGGCCCGGAATCACTGCCCGGGTCGCTTCGTTCCTGTTCGAGCGCGGGGGCAACGTGCTGGAGGCGCAGCAGTTCAACGATGCAGCCAGCGGGCGGTTTTTCATGCGGGTTGAATTCGCACCCGGCAGCGCGTCGGGCCAGGCCTTGCGGGCCGATTTCACCACCCTGGCCGCCGAATATGCGATGGACTGGAAGCTGACCCGGCGCGACCGCCCGCGGCGGGTCATGCTGATGGTCAGCAAGTTCGATCATTGCCTGGCCGACCTGCTCTATCGCTGGCGGATCGGCGAACTGGCGATGGAGCCGGTGGCGGTGGTGTGCAACCACCCGCGCGCGGCGCTGACCCATACCAATATCGGCGAGGTGCCGTTCCACCACCTTCCGGTAACGGCCGATACCAAAGCCGCGCAGGAAGCCCAGGTGCGCACGCTGGCTGAGGAAACCGGGGCCGAACTGGTGGTGCTGGCGCGCTATATGCAGATCCTGTCGGATCAACAGGCGGCGCATTTTTCCGGACGCTGCATCAACATCCACCACAGCTTCCTGCCGGGTTTCAAGGGCGCAAAACCTTATCATCAGGCGCATGCGCGCGGGGTCAAGATGATTGGCGCCACGGCGCATTATGTTACCAGCGATCTCGACGAAGGGCCGATCATCCACCAGGATGTCGAACCCATCACCCATGCCGATACGCCTGATGAACTGGTCCGTAAGGGCCGTGATATCGAGCGCCGGGTGCTGTCAGAAGCGGTCCGGCTCCATCTGGAAGAGCGCGTCCTGCCCAACGGCGGGCGCACGGTGGTATTTCGGGGCTAGGAATCGACCGGGCCCGGGGCTAGGGCGCGTGCCCATGGTCGCCCTGCGTTCCCTGTTGCTGAGGCATCGTGCTGTCTTGATCATGCTGGCCGTGATTGCGCTCGGCCTGCGTGCGCTGGTGCCGCAAGGCATGATGGTGGAGCAGGGCGGTGACCTGACCCTGACTGTCTCCATCTGCCGGGACGCCGGTCTTAGCCCCGCCACGATGACGCTTGAGATCCCGCGCAAGGCACCGGCACCCGATCATCCGGGTGAGCAGAGCGAGACCTGCGCGTTCGGGGCACTGGGCCAGGCAGCGACCGTGCCGCCGGTGGACGTGCTGCTGGCTGCGCTTGCCTTTGTGATGGCGCTGGCTCTGCTGCCTGCGCCCCGGATCGCCATGCACCGGCTGGTGCGCCTGCGCCCGCCGCTGAGAGGTCCGCCGACCGTTTCCTGAACCATCCCGTCAGGCCGCGTGTGCGGCCCGATTTTCTCCTGTTCAGGAATGTCACATGACCGATTTCTCCCGCCGCCTGCGCGGTTTTCTTCTGTGCGCGCCCGCCCTGCTGGCCGCTGTTCCCCTTCACGCCGAGCATTCCGGCCAGCTCCCCCGCGATCCGATGCTGACCGATGTGATCTTGGTCACTGCGGCGCGCGACAATGCCGCCGCCATCGACACGCTTGATCCGCCTGTCACCGTGGCACTGCCGGCCGATGCCGCCGCCATCGCCGCCCGCACCGCCGGGGGCGCGCTGGTCGGCAACGGGGCTTTGTCCGGGCAATTGTCCTATCGCGGCCTGGCAGGCGAACGGGTGGTGGGGCGGGTCAACGGCCAGCGCTTTGCCACCGGCGGCCCCAACGCGATGGACCCGCCGCTGCATTATGCCCCTGCCGTGCTGTTGGAGCGGATCGAGATTGCACGCGGAGTCGCGCCGGTCTCGCAAGGGCCGGGACTTGCGGGGGCGGTCAATGCGGTCCTGCTCCAGCCTGGGTTCGCCGCCGGCCCTGCACTCGATCCGACGGGCACGGTGCGGGCGCATTATCGCAGCGTGGATGACAGCTACGCCGTGGGCGGCATGGCTGGCCTTGCCAATGATCGCTGGCGGCTGGGTCTGGTCGCCAGCCGCGAACAAGGCGATGATTACCGCATCCCCGGCGGCCGGGCCGGAGGCACATCGTTCGAGCGCAACCTTTACGGGGCCGTGGCGGGTTTCCGGACCGGAGCGGGCGAACTGTTCGTCGAGTACCGCCGCAGCGAAACCGACCCCAGCGGCAACCCGCCGTTCGCGCTCGATATCGTCTACTTCGACACCGACTTCGTGCAGGGCGGTTTCACCGGCGAGATTGCGCGCGATGTCGCGCTTGATCTGCGTCTGGGCCATGTCGCGGTGCGGCACCTGATGGACAACCAGACGGTCCGCCGTCCGGCTGCCCCTGCCGCAATGGCCCGGGCGACCTTCGCCGATGCCGACACCATGACAGCGGAAGGCTCGATCCGGTTCGGCAGCGAGCGGCGGCATGTCTCACTGGGCGTGGACGCGGAACTGACCGACAAGTTCGTCCGCATTACCAACCCCGCCAATGCCGCGTTCTTCATCGACGCCCAGCCGCAACTCGAATCGGAACGGCTCGGTGCGTTTGCAGAATGGCGCGGCGCGCTGGGGGCACTCGAACTGGAGGCCGGGGCGCGGGTCGACCGGATCAGCCAGAGCGCAGGTTTGCCGCAACTGGGCGCGGCGGTGCCGGCGGGGCCGCGCACCCTGGCCGCGCAGTTCATCGCCAGCGACCGGGCGCGGCGTGACACCACCGTGGACGCGGTGCTCCGCGCGTGGGTGCCGGGCGATGTGCTCACCCCGCGCCTTGCATTGGCACGCAAGACCCGGGTGCCGAGCCTGCTCGAACGCTTCGCCTGGCTCCCGACCGAGGCCAGCTATGGTCTGGCCGATGGCAATATCTACGTCGGCAACCGCGCGCTTGAACCGGAGGTGGCGTGGATTGCCGAGGCCGGGTTTGACCTTGCCACCGGCGCGCTGACCCTGCGCCCGACGCTGTTCTACCGCCGGGTTGATGACTACATTCAGGGGACGCCGTTCGATGCCACGCCGGGGGTGATCAACAGCCTGGTCGAGATGGTCGCCAGCATGAGCGGGGATGCCACACCGCTGATGTTCCGCAATGTCGATGCCGAGCTCTACGGTGTCGATGTCGATTTCGACAGTCGAATTGGCGAGACCGTGCGGATCGAGGGCACGCTGAGCTACGTTCGCGCCAAGCGGCGGGATGTTGCCGATAACCTCTACCGCGTCGCCCCGGCCAACGGTCGGCTCGCGGTGCTGTGGCAGCCCGGTGCCTTTACGCTTGGCACGGAAATCAATGCCGCAGCACGCCAGGGTAAGGTTTCGGCAACCAACAGCGAAACGACGAGCAAAGGTTATGCCGTAGTTGGTCTGTTCGGCGAAGCGCGGGTCGGCGACCGGCTCACTCTGTCGGCAGGGGTCGAGAATCTGTTCGACACGCTCTACCGCCCGCATCTCTCCGGCCTCAGCCGGGTCGGCGCATCCGATGTGCCCGTGGGGACGAAGCTGCCCGGTGCAGGCCGGGGCGTCTGGGTGCGGCTCGGTTTCGACTTCTGATTGCAATCGCCTGTCACGTGGCCCATTTTCCGTCCGACGGAGAGGGCCGCGTGACAGACAATACTGAGCGAAAGGCACGAAAGACAATCTGGAGCCGGGCGCGGGACATGGCGGTTCAGGCCCCGCCGGAGCGCAATCGCTACGTCGATTTCCTGCGCGCTCTTTCCATCCTCGCGGTGGTGGTCGGGCACTGGCTGGTGGCCGCGCCCTATGTTGACAGCAGCGGTGCGGTGCAGGGCGGGCACCTGCTCGGGATCCTGCCCTGGACCCAGTGGCTGACCTGGGGCTTCCAGGTCATGCCGTTGTTCTTCCTCGTTGGCGGGTTCTCCAACGGGGTCAGCTGGTCGGCGGGCCGGAGGCAGGGGGCGAGTTACTCGCACTGGTTTTCCAGCCGCTTCCGCCGACTGATCTATCCAGTCCTGCCGCTGTTCGCGATCTGGACCGGGATTGCCATGTTCGGAACGGTCCTCGGGATCGAGCGCTCGGTCGTGGCGATGGCGGCGCAACTGGCGCTGATTCCGGTGTGGTTCCTGTCAGTCTATATCATGGTCACCGCGGTGGTGCCCCTGACCCACGCGGTATGGCAGCGATGGGGGCTAGCTTCGTTCTTCGCGCTGGTGGCAGGCGCCATCGCGGTCGACGTGCTAACTCTGCGCTTCGGGGTGCCGCACATCAAGTTTGCCAACTTTGCCTTTGTCTGGCTGGCGGTGCATCAGCTCGGCTATGCTTGGGGCGAGGGGCGCTTTGCCAAACCCGCCAAGGCGCTGGTGTGGGGTACCAGCGGCCTTGCGGCCCTGCTGCTGCTGGTGTTCGCCGGTCCATATCCGGTGGCGATGATTGGCGTGCCGGGAAGCGATATCTCGAATTCAATGCCGCCCACCATCGCGCTGCTGGCGCTGGGAATCGCGCAAACCGGTTTCGCGTTGGCACTGGAGCCACAGGCGCGGAGGATGCTCGATAACCTTCGGCTGTGGACCGGCGTGGTGCTGATCAACGGCATGATCATGAGCATTTACCTGTGGCACCTGACCGCATTCGTGCTGGTGCTGGTCGGTGCCTGGCTGCTGGGCGGGCTGGGGCTGGCGGTCGAGCCGGGCAGCGGCGCATGGTGGCTGGTGCGGCCGCTCTGGTTCGCGCTCTACATTGCGCTGACCCTGCCGCTGGTCATGGTTTTCGCCCGCTACGAGCAGGCTCCGGCGCATCCCAAGGCGGCGGGCAAGGGCGACGTGCCCGAATGGCGGCTGTTCCTGGGCCTGGCGCTGGCCTGTGCGGGCCTTGCCGCCAGCGCCGTGCTCAGCATCGCCAGTCCGGAAGGCGTCACCGGCGTGCGGCTGTGGATCGTGATAATGCCGTTCATTGGCGGCGCGCTGGTCCGTTTCGGCAAGCTATATGACTGGACCGCCAGCCGCCCTAAAGCCAGCCCGTGAGGCCGATGAGAGAGGATGCCCATGACCGAATTTCCCTTGCCCAATGCGTCGTCTGACCTGACCGGACGGGTGGCGCTCGTCACCGGGGCCTCATCCGGCTTTGGCGAGCGGTTCGCCCGCGTGCTGGCGAGCCAGGGCGCCGCGGTGGCGATCGCCGCGCGGCGGATCGACCGGCTCGAGGCACTGGCGAAGGAAATAGAGGCCGCCGGCGGGCGCGCGCTGCCGGTGCAGATGGATGCGACCGATGCCGCTTCGCTGCTCGCGGCGGTCGATGCGGCGGAGCAGGTGTTCGGCACCGTCGATATCCTGGTCAACAATGCCGGCATCCCCGATGCCATGCGCGCGCACAAGATGCCGCTCGACCTGGTTGACCGGGTGCTGGGCGTGAACCTGCGCGCACCGTGGATCCTCGCCTGCGAGGTGGCCCGGCGACTAATTGATGCAAAGAAGCCGGGCAATATCGTCAACATCGCCTCGGTCGCCCACTACAGCTACAATGGCGGCGGCGCGGCGCTCTATGCCGTGACCAAGACCGCACTGGTGCGGATGACCGAGGCATTGAGCGTCGAATGGGCTTATGCCGGGATCAACGTCAACGCAATCGCTCCGGGTATGTTCGTGACCGAAATGACTGACGGGATGTTCGCCCGGATTGGCGACCCGACCGAGCGGGTGGCGCGCCACCGCGTGCCGGTGCCCGCGCAAATGGACTCGACCCTTCTCTATCTCGTCAGTCCGGCGAGCGAATGCGTGACCGGGGCGACCATCCGGGTCGATGACGGGCAGAGCGCCCAGATGGCCATGCGCAAGGGCTAGGCGAGTCGCTCCAGCAGCGCACGCCACGGCGCGGCACGGGGGGCGTCCGCGCCAAGCGGTTCCCATTGCCGGGCCATGACCGCGCGCGCTTCGGCTTCGGCCATGCCCTGCTCAAGGTGCAGCAGATAGAAGAACGCCGAAACCCGCCAGTTCATGATGCAGTGGACGTGGACTGGCTCGTCACCTGCCAGCGCGGCCTTGAACGCGGTGTAATGCTCCGGCTCCGGCGCGTCGAACGGTACCGGGATATGGGTGTAGGCCAGACCCGCCGCCGCCATCAGCTCGACCTCGTCCGGCAGCGCCTCGGGATGGTCGGCCAGCGCGAGGTTCACCACCCGGCGAATGCCCAACGCCGCCAGCCGTGCCGGGTCATCCGGATCGAGCTTGCCCGAGGTGGTGATCCGGGCCGAAAGCCGTTGCCACGCGCGGATATCGGCCGGATTATCCGTCCCCATATATTCACGCCCCGCTCACTTCACCCCTGCGTCCTTGTCCTGGTTCGCGCGGAAGATCACGTACTGGCGGATCGCGTCCATCTGGTCGGGCGTGAGCGACCCGGCGAAGCTCGCCATGCCGTTGTCCTTGAGCAGACCGTCATTCACCACCGCCAGCCAGGCGCTCTTTTCGGCCAGGGTGGCGCTGCGGCGCAGGTCCGGCAGCACGGTCGAGCCGACTGCGGCTGGCGCATGGCAGACCGCGCAATAGCGGGCATAGTGCTTCGCCCCGGCGGCGATCACGTCTGCACTGGCGCGGCTGGCAGGCGGGTCGAGCGGCAGCTTGGCCAGCACCGGCGCCTCCGGCAACTTGGCCGTGCCGCCCAGCTTGAACACCAGCAGGCGGCTGACGTTCTGCACCGGTTTCAACCGGTCGATCAGTTCGCCGTCGACGGACAGGGCATAGGCACCGCCCCAACCGGCCAATACCGCCACATATTGCTCGCCGTTTACAGTGTATGTGATCGGCGGAGCGACGACGCCGGTCTGCGCGGGGAAGCTCCACAGCTTCTTGCCGTCCCTGGCGCTGTAAGCGTTGAACTCGCTGCCCGCGGTGCCCTGGAACACCAGCCCGCCGCCGGTTGCCAGCAGGCCACCGTTCCACGGGCCGGGGTGCGGCACGGTCCAGCGCGCCTTCTGCGCCACCGGGTCCCATGCCACCAGCATGCCCTTGAGGGTTCCCGCGATCTCCTTGCGGATGCCGAGATCGGGCGGCAGGTCGCCCGCGCCGAGATCGAACCCGACGTTGAAGCCGCGATTGCGGTCAGGCTTCCAGTTCGCTTCCGGGGCATAGGCCATCGATGCCTCGAACGCGGGGATGTAGACCAGGTTTTCGCCCGGATGATAGGCCATCGGGTGCCAGTTGTGCCCGCCCAGTGCGCCGGGGGTGACGATCGCTGGCTTGCCGGTCTTATCGACTCGCGCCTCCGGGTTCTCGATCGGGCGGCCGGTCTTGGGGTCGATCCCGCTGGCCCAGTTGACCGTGACATAGGGCTGCGCGCTGATGAACGCGCCCGTCTCGCGGTCGATCACGTAGAAAAACCCGTTCTTCGGCGCTTGCATCAGCACTTTGCGGGATTCTCCGCCGATTTCCATGTCGGCCAGCATGATGTGCTGGGTGGCGGTGTAGTCCCAGGTCTCGCCCGGCGTCGTCTGATAATGCCAGACATATTCGCCGGTCCCCGGCCGGATGGCGACGATGCTGGAGAGGTAGAGGTTGTCGCCTTCGCCGGTGCCGTCCGCGCCCGGGCTGCGATAGGCGCGATTCCACGGGCTTCCGTTGCCGACCCCGATGTAGAGCAGGTCAAGCTCTGCGTCATAGGCCATCGAATCCCACACCGTGCCGCCGCCGCCGATGTTCCAGAATTCGCCGCTCCAGGTTTTGGCGGCTTTCTTCAGGTATTCCGGATCATCGTCCGACGGCTGATCGGGAACGGTGTAGAGCCGCCACAGTTCCTGGCCGTCCGCCACGTCATAGGCCGCGACATAGCCGCGCACGCCGAATTCGGCGCCACCATTGCCGATGATCACCTTGCCGTCGATCACGCGCGGCGCGCCGGTGATGGTGTAGCTTTGCGACTGGTCGACGGTGACCTTTTCCCATTCGACTGCGCCGGTTTCCCGATTGAGCGCAATCAGCCGCCCGTCGAGCGTGCCGAGGAACAGCCGGTCGCCCCAGGTGGCCAGGCCCCGGTTGACCACGTCGCAGCATGCCTTGACCGCGGTATCGCCCGGAACCTTGGGATCGTATTCCCACAACAGCTTGCCGGTGGCGGCATCGAAGGCCTTAACCTTGCTCCATGCGGTGGTGAGGTAGAGCTTGCCGTCCAGCACCAGCGGCGTCGCTTCTTGCCCGCGCGCGGTGTCCATGTCGGCCGACCAGGTGAGGCCGAGCTCGCCGACATTGTCCATGTTCACGGCATCAAGCGGGGAATAGCGCTGTTCGGAATAGGTCCGTCCGTGGGTGATCCAGTTGGCGGTATCGGCATCCGCGGCCAGCAGGCGGGCCATGTCGATTCCGCCCTCGGGCATGGCAGCGTCCTTGCAACTGCCCAGAGCCAGCGTTGATGTGACCAGCGTGAGCGCCGCCGCAATTGCGAACCTTTTCATCCCGTCCTCTCCTTTTAGCCGACTCTACCGGTCGCGCTTTGAAACCTTTCTTGCCCGCTCGGGCAGCGCTTGTCCATTGCCCGAAAATGATGGAACAGTGTCAGGCAGCCCGCGTTCGGGCGAGATGGCAACACGGGAGCGGCGACGATGTGCAACCAGGAACAACTGACACGGTGGGCCCGTGAAGGCCTGAGCCGGCGCCAGTTCGGCGCGCTCGGCGTGATGGCGGTCGCCGGTGCAGCCTGCGCGCCCGTCGCCGGGCCCGTCGCCGGGGATGGCAGCCCGATCACCCTGCCGGCCATGGCCGAACGCGACGTTGCCTTTCCCACTGCCAGCGGCACGATGGACGGCTGGTTCGTCCATCCGGTAACCAGGCCTGCCCCGGCGGTGATCCTGTGGCCCGACATTGCAGGTTTGCGCGAAACCAAGAAAGACATCGCCCGACGGCTGGCCGGACGGGGTTATTCTACGCTGGTGCTCAACCAGTATTACCGCGACACCAAGGCGCCGATCTGGGCCGACTTTGCCGATTTTGCCGGAAACGGCGGGTGGGACCGGGCGCGGGCCATGCGCGCCAAGCTGACAGCGGAGGCGATCATGGCCGATGCCCGCGCAGCAGTTGCGTGGCTTGACGCGCAGGAGGAAGTTGACCGCCAGCGAGGGATCGGATCGCAGGGATACTGCATGGGCGGGCCGTTCGCGGTGTGGACGGCCACAGCCATGCCCGGCCGGGTCAAGGCAGCGGCCAGTTTCCATGGCGGCGGACTGGTGCGCCCAAATGACCGGCTGAGCCCCCATGTCCAGATGGCCAGTGCAAATGCCGGTTTCCTGATCGCGATTTCGCGGGACGATCACGCCAAGGCCATGGCCGATACCGACGTGTTGCAGGACCTTGCCCCCTCGCTCGGACGCGGCTCAACCACTAAGGTCTATGACGCCGACCATGGCTGGACCGTGCCAGACAGCCCGGCCTACGCGCCCGCCGCCGAAGCCGAATCGTGGGATGATCTCATGCGGCTTTATGCCGCCAACCTCTAGAGTCAGACGAAACCCAAGGCGGCGAGTTTGCCGCCCAGCGTGTTCTCGTCGAACGGCTTGACGATCCAGTCGTCTGCCCCGGCCGCGATGCCATGGTGGATCTCCAGCGCGCCTGACTTGGAGGTGCAGAACACTACCCGCGTGTCGGCGGAGCCCGGCAGACCGCGAAGCGCGGCAACGAACTCCGGCCCGGTCATCACTGGCATGTCCCAGTCGGTCAGCACCAGATCAGGCATGGCCGAACGGCAGCGGGCAATCGCTTCCTGACCGTTCTCCGCCTCGCTGACCGCAAAGCCGTACTGTTCCATGATCCTGCGGGCGACCTTGCGGATCATCCGCGAATCGTCAACCACCAGGCATGTGAGATGCCGGGGTGCGGGGTGATGCCCCATGGCCGCTGCCTTGGCCGCTGCGACGATGGCGGCCATATCGGTAACAGAGGGCGGCGATGCCGGAGCAGTCGCAACCGGCTCGTTCGCTGGAGAAACGGCAGCGGCGGGCAGCGGATCGGTGGTTTCCACCAGGCGCAGTTCGCGTTTGATCAGGTTGTGCATCAGACGTTCTCCCGCTGGGACATGAGGCTGGCGTAAGCCACCGCCGGGGCTGGCGTGGTAGGCCGCCGGGCCGGAACAACCTGCGCGGCAGGCACCGTACCGGGCGCATCCTGTGGTGCCGCCGTTTCGCCTGCGGTCAGGCACACGTGCAGGAAGGGGATCCAGACATCACCGAATTCGGCTTTCTGATACCACACGTCGAGCACGTCGTAACTCGCCCAGCAGCCGTCGGGCTCACGCAGGCGCAGGCCTTCGCCGATCCGCGGGACAGAAGCGAAGCGCAGCCGCTCCTGAGTCTGGTGGGTTTCGTTCTGGACTTCGATTTCGATCATGCCCGGGCCCCGCTGGTCAGACCAGGCAGGGCTAACGGCAAAACCTTGCCGAATTGCAAAGCCCGGCGGGTACGCTAAGGTTGATCCAATCCATTGCTCAGGGAGGGCCGCAGGCCATGTTCGAATTGCTCGTCGCCATAGTTTTTCTGACGGTGGTATTCATGATTATGGGCGTGCGTGTGGTGCGCCAGGGCTATGTCTATACGATCGAGCGGCTGGGCAAGTTCACGCTGGCCGCCCAGCCCGGCCTCCATGTTATCATCCCCTTCGTCGACCGGGTCGGGCAGAAGGTCAACGTGATGGAGCAGGTGCTCGACATTCCCGGGCAGGAAATCATCACCGCTGATAACGCCATGGTCGGGGTCGATGCGGTGGTGTTCTTCCAGGTGCTGGATGCCGGCAAAGCGGCCTATGAAGTATCCAATCTCTACCAGGCGATCATGGCGCTCACCACCACCAACCTGCGGACCGTGATGGGCAGCATGGATCTCGACGAAACCCTGTCTAAGCGGGACGAGATCAACGCCCGCCTGCTGTCCGTGGTCGATCACGCTACCACGCCGTGGGGGGTCAAGATCACCCGGGTCGAGATCAAGGACATCCGCCCGCCGCTCGATATCTCCGAAGCGATGGCGCGGCAGATGAAGGCCGAGCGCCTCAAGCGTGCCGAAATCCTCGAGGCCGAAGGCGCCCGTGCGAGCCAGATCCTGCGCGCCGAGGGCGAGAAGCAGGCCGCCATTCTGGAAGCCGAAGGGCGCCGCGAAGCCGCTTTCCGCGATGCCGAGGCGCGCGAGCGCGAGGCCGAGGCCGAAGCCAAGGCGACCCAGATGGTCAGTGACGCCATCGCGACCTCCGGGGTGCAGGCGATCAACTACTTCGTGGCGCAGGAATACACCAAGGCAATCGGCAAGTTCGCCGACAGTAAGAACGCCAAGACCATCCTGTTCCCGGTCGAGGCGACCCAGTTGATCGGTTCGCTCGGCGGGATCGGGGAACTGGTCAGGGAAGCGGTCAGCGGCCCAACTGCGCCGCCGACTGCCGCACCCCGCCCGGCCGCCCGGCCCGGCGTGCCCTCTGCCGGGGGTGACCGCTGATGGACCTGCTGAGCGATCTCTCTCCGCACTGGCTATGGCTTGCGCTTGGCCTGTTCCTGGCCGCAGCCGAGATTCTCGTGCCGGGGTTCTTCCTTATCTGGCTGGCCGGTGCGGCGATCGTGACCGGGCTGGTTGCCTGGTTCCTGCCGATCGAAATGCCGGTGCAGATCGTGCTGTTCGCGGTGCTGGCCTTCATCGCGGTGTTTGCCGGACGCCGCTTCGTCCGTGACCACCCGGTCCATGAAGCTGACCCGATGATGAACCAGCGCGGCCAGCGCCTGACGGGCGAGACCGCCGTCGTGGTCACCGCACTGGAAGGGGGTTCGGGCCGGGTCCGACATGGCGACAGCGAATGGCTGGCGCGCGGGGTGGACCTGCCGGTCGGCACCCGGGTACGGATTGCGGGGAGCGATGGCGCGGTGCTGCTGGTCGAGCCGCTGGAGCAGAGCGCTTAGAACCGGCTATCCCGTGAGCCGGTCAACCAGCCAGTAGGCCCCGGTCACGCCGATTCCGTAGGAGGCAAGTCGCAGGGCTGGTTCGAGCCGCGCCAGCGACACGCGCGTGAGCGCGGCAATCAGCGCCAGCGTCACTACCACCACCAGCAACTGCCCCGCCTCGACCCCCAGGTTGAACGCCACCAAGGCAGGCACCAGCGCCTCGTCCGGCAGCCCGATTTCCGCCAGTGCGCCAGCAAAGCCGAACCCGTGCAGCAGGCCGAACAGGAACGCCACCACCCACGGCAGACGCATGGCAAGGCTGGGCCGGTCCGGGTCGCGCCGGGCAATCTCCACCGCCAGGAACACGATCGACAGCGCGATCAGCACCTCGACCGGGCGCTGCGGTATGGCGAGCCAGCCGAGCGAGGCACCCGCCAGCGTGATCGAATGAGCGACAGTGAAGGCGGTTGCCGCGATCACCGCGCGCCGCCATTGGCGCAGCAGCAGAACCAGCGCGATCACGAACAGCAGGTGGTCCCACCCTTCGAGGATATGCTCGACCCCGATCACGAAATAGGTCCGCCACACCGGCGGGCGGACTTCCTCGGCGGCGATCGTCGCTTGAGGAGCAGCCGCAGTGATCCGCAGCGCCTGGGCCGGGGCATCCAGCGGCACGACCCGCGCCAGCAGGTCGGTCTGGCCAATCAGATCGGCCACCCCCAGCGTCTTGCCGGCGACCGCCCCGGTGCAGCGCACTTCCGCCCGGCCCAGCACCGCCCCGCCCGCCGCGCCTTGCCGCACTTCGCCCTGATAGGTGCAGTTGTCCGGCAGGATCGGCGGGGGCGGCGGCTCGGGCGGAGGCTGGAGATAGGGCCGCTTCCACGCTAGCGACCATTCACCAGTGGCCTGCTCGGCAAATTCGATATAGCCGGGACGCAGCTCGTCCGCCCGCGCCGGAACCGCCAGCGCCAGCCACAGCAGCAGGAGCGCGGCCAGCGCCCTCACCGCGCGACCGTGATCCGGTAGGAATCGCGCAGCAGGCGATAGGCCTCGTCCTTGCGCGCGGCGCTGGTTTCAGTGCGCCAGTCGGCCTCGACCCGGTCACGGATCTTCGCCAGTGGCGGCACTTCGCCGGTCTCGCGCATGCGCAGGCGGACCAGATGCCAGCCGAACCCGCTCGCCACCGGGCCGTGCCAGCTCTGGCCGACGGGGGCCTTGTCGAGCGCCTTGCGAAACGCCTCACCGAACCGTTCCTCCAGTTCGCGCCCGCTCACCCGATCCATCGCGGGGGGGAGCGAGATCGGCTCGCCGCGCGGTTCGGGCGCTGGCAGCGCGCGCCGGGCCGCTTCCTGCTCGGCAAACCAGCGCTGATCGAAGCTGTAGCGCACGTCCGGGGCGAACCGTTCGGGGTGGCTGTCGAGCCATTGCTGCAGGGTCTTGTCCGAAGCGCTGGCCGTTTCCGCCATGCTCGCGGCGAGATAGTCCATCTTGTTCGCGAGCCGTTTGCGGAGCACGGCGTCGTCCTGGTCCAGCCCCAGGCGCAGCGCCTCGCGGTAGAGCACTTCCTCGCGGATGAACTGCTCGGTCAGGGCGTCGAGTTCCGCATCGGTCGGCGCGCGCTGCAGGGTCCGTTCCCATTGCAGGGCGAGCCGGGCGCGGTCTTCCTTTGACACCGCGATAGTGCGGCTGGCGGGATCGACCGGCTCCCCCTGCCAGGACAGGACGAACCAGATTGCCGCCCCGGCGGCGAGGAAATGGACCAGCGGCTCGCGGGTCCAACCGGGCGGCTTCATCCGAGTCTCTTGGCCCGGCTCAGACGATTGCGATCGAACAGGGCCGTGGCGGTGGTGCCCTCGGCGGCCGCAGGGCCGATCCACACCGGCGAGCTGTAGGCCCGCTCCTGCGCCACGGCGTCGGCCAAGGCATCCGGCGTCAGCTGGTAACCGAAGCGCACGGCATCGTAGAGCGGCCAGCGCGGGGTCGGGATTTCAAGCACGCGGACATAGTAGAACGCGCGCTGTCCGGGGCGGTAATCGGGATCAGTCCAGGTCACCCGCAGTTCCGGCGCGCCGATGGTATTGGTCCAGGTCGCCTTGGCCCGATCGACCGTGTCGCCCACCGCCGGAACCTTGCCGCCGATCTGTACGCGCCTGTCCATGTCGGACCAGACGACGTCGTAGACCTGTTCCCGTGCCTGGCCATCGGCACTGACCCAGCCCTTGACCACCTGCACCCGGTCAAGGTTGGCGCCCTCCGGGTCTTTCAGTGCCGAAATGAGGAAGGTCGGGGCCTTGCCTTGTTCCTTCAAGGTGCCGCCCATCGGCACGCCGCGGGTATAGCCGGCCCGGACCCAGTCGCCCTGCCAGTCGGCCTCGGTAAAATCGAACCCGGCGAACAGACGCACCACCATCCGCGATCCGGTGGTGGCATAGACTTCGCGCCGCATCATCGCGTCGAAGATTTCCGCCCGGGTGTTGGCCCGCGCCCAGACCGCGGCATAGCCGCCGGCGAGGTAATGCCAGCCGAACCGTCCTTCCCGCGTTCCCAGGTTCTGCGACTCAAGCGCGCGCCCGGCACTGGGTTCGTTGCCGGTATGCTTGCCCCAGAAATTGTCCTCGTCAGCCGTGGCGAGCGAAGTGTGGCTGTCGGTCGAACCGATCATGCCAAAAGCATAGGGGTTTGCCCCGGTTCGCTGCTCGATTGAGAGCCCGCGCTTCAGGGCTTCGCGCAGGTATTCGCCCGCCAGCATGGCATCGTCTTTGTCGGCGGTCAGCGGCAGATTCCCCAGTTCCCAGCCGACATCGCCGAAGCTGGCGAATTCATCGTTGGGGGACAGGAACGGGTGACTCTCGCTATCCCCTTTGATCTGGGTTGCCTCGACCACCGGTTCGCGCAGTGCACGGCGGCGCGCATAGGCGGCGCTCATCGGGCCTCCCTTTGAATCGGTTAGTTCGAACATCAGCCCGTTGGAGACGTTCGAGTTGTGCGGGATCGCGAGCACCTTTCCCCCGGTCGCCGTCTCGTAGGCGTCCATATAGTCCCACAGCTGGTCAATCGCCCCGTCTAGGCCGGGGAAGGGCAGGACGGTGCTGGTCCGGTCGTACCCGTCGCGGAACATGACCACGCGGTGCAGGTTGTTGCCATCCGGCATCAGTGTGTATTCGAACCCGGCCAGCGGGGTGAACACGCCGGGCTGGTAATACTTGTCGATGGTCGCAAGATGGTCGGTCCAGATTTCGCGGGTGTTTTGCTCTGCATCGGACTGATCGCGCAAGGCTGCGGGGAGGGTGCCGTTCGAGGCGGCGGTGATCAGTTCCGCAACCGCCAGCTGCGATTGCTGGGGCGATTCGTGCATCATGTCATGCCAGCGGCGCAGGGTCTTGTCGCGGATCAGGAAACGGGGGGCATCGTAAAGCCGCTTGGTTGCGCCGAGGCCTTCGGAGTGGTCAGCAATCACCAGGAAATCGAGCGGGCGGGCCAGCTTTGCCTTGAGCCCGGTGGTGGCGGTCACTTCCTCGCCGCGCGCAAACTTGAGCGCCTCATCGGGGCCAAGCCGGGTGCCGAAGCCGAAGGCATCGATCGAATTGTCCGTGTGCAGATGGGTGTCGCCCCACAGCGGCCGCTCCGGAAACTCGGCCAGCGCCACGGCGGCTTCGGCATCTGCCAGCTCGGCAGCGCGGTCGCCGCACGAAGCCAGCCCGGCAGCCAGCCCGATCACCAGTGCGGCATGGATCAGATTGTGGCGCATGATCGTATTCTCCCCCGCACTCACAATGGCACGGCCAGCCGAGCCGTCAAGCCGCAGGCTTTACGTGTTCGTCAGGCCCGGCCGAGTTCGACCAGCTTCATCTCGACCGCACTCCACAGTCTGCCCATGGCTCGCGACGCTTCCGACGAGTTGGCGAACAGGGGCAGCGGTTCGCGGCGCAAGGCCATCTGCTCGACATGACTGCTTTGGGGAATCACCGGCCAGCCCTTGCCTTCTCCGTCGCGAACCTCGCGGTGCAGTTTGCGCCGACAGTCGTACATTGACAGGATGGGCAGGATCGGCGGGCGGCTCTTGTGGTGGCGCCTGATTTCTTCCTGAACCTGGTTCAGGGCACGGGACGCAAGCGGGGATGGTGGGAGCGGCAGGAGCACGACATCGGCCGCAGCCAGAATCTGGTCGCTGACTTCATTCACCATGGGCGGGCAGTCGAGCACGATCCGCCGGTAATCCGCCCGCAGGAAGGCAAGTAGCTGGGCCAGGCGGGTCCGGCCGCCAATCCGCGCCAGTTGCACCGGCATGGCACGCAGGCTTTCGTCAGCCTGAATCAGGTCGAGCTGGTCGAACTTGCTCCGTTCGATCAAGTCACGCGGGCGGGTGTCGCGGTGGAACAGCGACATGGCGCGGGCGGTCCGCCGCGGCGCAGCGTCGAGCAGAAAACCAGCGCCACCTTGCTGGTCGAGGTCCCACAACAGGGTCCGGAAATTACCGATTTGCGCGCAGCGCCATGCCAGGTCGACCGCAAGTGTAGTTTTTCCCACACCGCCCTTGACGCTGTAGACCGCGATCACTGGCACTCTGCCACCCCTTTTCCGGCAATTGGCGCATATTCCGGGATGTATTGCAATGGCGTCAACCACTATGCTCCGCTGGAAGGCGGGATTTTCCTCGCGGATGGTTCGCGATTGCGCGACCGAAGACGCGCCAACTTGATTGCAGATGAAACCGGGTTCAATGCGGCGGCCAGTCATCCACTCCTGATGAAGAGTCGCACCCGATGTCGTCTCCTGCGCCGATTGATCGCCATGCCCTGCGTCTCGCCTACCGGCAGGAGGAGTCGGCCTGCCTGGCCGAGCGTCTGCGGCAGGCTGCCCCGGCCAGCGCGGCCCATCCAGAAGCGGCCGCCACCGCCAGCCGCCTGATCGAAGGCGCGCGCCAGCGCAAGGCGAGCGGGCTTGATGCCTTCCTGCAGCAGTTCGGCCTCGATACCGAGGAGGGCATCGCCCTGATGTGCCTGGCCGAAGCACTTCTCCGCGTGCCTGATGCCGCGACTGCCGATGCGCTGATCCGCGACAAGCTCGGCCCGATCGACTGGTCCGAGCACCTTGGCGAAAGCGGCTCTACTTTCGTCAACGCCGCCACTTTTTCGCTGATGCTGACGGGAGAGGTGCTGGAGCGGCCGGAAGATCATCAACGCGGTATGGGCGCGGCGCTGAGACGCGCGATCGGCCGGGTCGGGGAGCCGGTGATCCGCACCGCAACATTGCAGGCGATGAAGATCCTTGGCGGGCAGTTCGTGTTCGGGCGGACGATCGACGAAGCGCTCAAGCGGGCTGCACCGGAACGCGCGAAGGGCATCACTCACAGTTTCGATATGCTTGGCGAAGCGGCGATGACGATGGCCGATGCGGAGCGGTATCGGCAGTCCTACGAAGATGCGATTGCCCGGCTGGCGAGCGAGACGGCTGGCGGATTCCGCATGGCACCCGGTATTTCAGTCAAGCTTTCCGCGCTCTATCCGAAATACGATTTCTGGCACGGCGAGGCGGCGCTGGCGCATCTCCAGCCGGTGGTTAGTGCCCTGATCGGCAAGGCGCGCGATGCGGACATGCATTTCACAATCGACGCAGAGGAAGCCGAGCGGCTCGAATTGTCACTGGCGCTGATCGAGCGATTGGTGGCAGACGATGCTCTGTTCACTCGCCCGGATGGCAGCCAGTGGGAAGGGTTCGGCCTGGCGGTGCAGGCGTATCAGAAGCGTGCAGTTCCCGTCTGCGACTGGGCGGCGAAGCTGGCGCGGCGTCACGGGCGGCGGCTGATGGTGCGGCTGGTCAAAGGCGCTTACTGGGACAGCGAGATCAAGCTGAGCCAGGTGGGTGGTTTTGCCGATTACCCGGTCTTCACCCGCAAAGTGGCGACCGATGTCTCCTACCTCGCCTGCGCCGCGCGCCTGCTGGAGGCAAGCGACGTGATCTACCCTGCCTTCGCCACCCACAACGCATATACCATCGGCGCGATCAAGGCGCTCGCCGGTGAGCGGGAATTCGAATATCAACGCCTCCACGGCATGGGTGAGGAAGTCTATGCTGAGCTGGCCCGGCTCGAAGGCAACCGCCCGACCCCGGTCCGCATCTACGCGCCGGTTGGCGGGCACAAGGACCTGCTCGCCTATCTCGTGCGCCGCCTGCTCGAAAACGGGGCCAACTCCAGCTTCGTCAACCGCATGGGCGATGCCGAAGTGCCGGTGGCCGAGCTGGTCACCGATCCGGTGGCGGAGCTGGCGGCGCTGCGCCCGCTGCGCAACCCGGCCATCCCCCTGCCCGCTGCGATCTTCCCCCGGCGCGCGAACAGCGCGGGCGTCGATCTGGCGGACCCGCTGGTGCGCGGGCCGCTGGTGGAGCGGCTGCACGCACTCGCAGGGGTAATGTGGAAAGCGGGGCCCAGCCTGCCCTCGGGCGAGCCGGGCCAGACCCGCGCAATTGTCAGCCCGCAGAACCATGCCCGGCAGGTCGGGCTGGTGACGGAAGCGAGCCTGTCCGACATCGACCATGCGCTTGCCACGGCGCAAGCCATCCAGCCCGGCTGGTGCGCGCTGGGCGGCGAAAAGCGCGCCCTGTTGCTGGAGGCCGCCGCTGACCTGTTCGAGCAGCATACCGACGATTTCCTCAGCCTGTGCCAGCGCGAGGCCGGCAAGACCCTGCTCGATTCCGTGCTGGAGCTGCGCGAGGCGGTCGATTTTCTGCGTTACTATGCGGGCGAGGCGCGCCGCCTGTTCAGCGCACCTGTGCCGCTGCCCGGCCCCACGGGCGAGGAAAACCGCCTGAGCCTGCATGGCCGCGGCGTTTTCGCTACCATCAGCCCATGGAATTTCCCCCTCGCCATTTTCATCGGCCCGGCCGCTGCTGCGTTGGCGGCGGGCAATGCCGTGGTGGCCAAGCCTGCCGAGCAGACCCCGCTGATCGCCAGCCTCGCCGTGCGCCTGTGCCACGAGGCAGGTATCCCGCAGGAGGTTTTCCACCTGCTTCCTGGCGACGGCAAGGTCGGTGCGGCGATCACTTCCGACCCTCGCATCGCCGGGGTCGCCTTCACCGGATCGACCGACACCGCGCGCGCGATCAACCGCAGCCTCGCCGCGCGGGAAGGGACGCTCGGTATCCTGATTGCCGAAACCGGCGGGCAAAACGCGATGATCGTGGATAGCTCCGCCTTGCCCGAGCAGGTTACGCGCGATGTGGTCGCCAGCGCGTTTCAAAGCGCCGGGCAGCGCTGCTCCGCCCTGCGCGTGCTCTATGTACAGGACGATGTCGCCGATTCCATGCTGGAGATGATCACAGGCGCGTTCGAGGCGCTGGTGGTGGGCGATCCGGCCGATCTTGCCACCGATGTCGGCCCGGCGATCGACCAGGAGGCCTGGTTCAACCTCGAAGGCCATGTCCACGCGATGCAGGGCGCCGGGTACCGTGTCACCCGGCTGGGGCAGTCGTCTGACCGGCACGGCTGGTTCGTGGCCCCGACGATCATCGAGATTCCCTCGATCGCCGCGCTCGACCGCGAACACTTCGGACCCATCCTCCATGTCGTGCGTTTCCGCGCCGACCAGCTGGAGCAGGTGATTGATGACATCAATGCCACCGGATACGGCCTTACTCTGGGCCTCCACAGCCGGATTGCCGCCACCCGGCGGCTGGTCGAGGCGAGGGCGCGGGTCGGCAACTTCTACGTCAACCGCAACCAGATCGGCGCCGTGGTGGAAAGCCAGCCGTTCGGCGGCGAGGGGCTCTCGGGCACCGGGCCGAAGGCTGGCGGGCCGCACTATGTTGCCCGCTTCGCAACCGAACGGGTGGTCTGTATCGACACCACAGCGGCAGGCGGCAATGCCAGCCTGCTGGCAAGTTGAGCCGCCGGGTTTGCCGGATGCGGCCCGGCCTTGCTAGGAAGGTACGATGAATCGCTTCCTTGCTGCCCTGCTGGCGCTGATTGCGCTCACGTGGCCCGGTGCGGCCAGCGCGGAGGTGCTGATGAGCTTTCACTCGTTCAGCGGCTCGGTCTTTTCCGGGCGCTATCCCCATACCTTCATCGTGCTTGAAGGGACGATTGATGCGACCGGCGAACGGGTCAGCGAGAACTACGGCTTTACTGCGAGGGAGGTGAGCCGTGCGGTGCTGCAGGGGCCGGTCGAGCACGCCATCCAGATCGAGCCGGCGAAATATATCCAGTCCACCAAGCGCCACTTCACCGTCAAGCTGAGCGATGCGCAGTACCGCAGGGTCAGGGCAGAGGTGGAGCGCTGGCGCACCGCCCCGGGCAAGCATTATGACTTGGAGCGGCGCAACTGCATCCACTTCGTTGGTGCCATGGCCGAGATCGCCGGGATCAAGGTGGTCTATCCCCAGTCGATGCTGCGCAAACCGCGCCAGTGGCTTGACCACCTCGGAAAGCTCAACCCCTGGCTCGCCCCGCCGAAGAACCGCAAGTAACGGGGGACAGCGCGCGTGCCATCTTGCCCGCAAGCCCCGGCTGGGGAATCACACCGCCATGGCGATTCTTTCCGACAAGTGGATCCGCACCCAGGCGCTCGAACACGGCATGATCGAACCGTTCGTGGAGGCACAGCGGCGCGAAGGCTGCATCTCTTATGGCCTGTCGAGCTATGGCTATGACGCGCGGGTCGCGCCTGAGTTCAAGATCTTCACCAACGTCGATTCCAGCGTGGTCGATCCCAAGCAGTTTGACCCGAAAAGCTTCGTTGACCGCCAAACCGATGTCTGCATCATCCCGCCCAACAGCTTCGCGCTGGCCCGGACGGTGGAATATTTCCGCGTGCCGGAAGACGTCCTGGTGATCTGCCTTGGCAAATCGACCTATGCCCGGTGCGGGATTATCGTCAACGTCACCCCGCTGGAGCCGGGCTGGGAAGGGCACGTAACGCTGGAGTTTTCCAACACCACGCCGTTGCCCGCGAAAATCTACGCCAATGAAGGCGCGTGCCAGTTCCTGTTCCTGCAGGGCAACGAACGGTGCGAAACCAGTTATAAAGATCGCGCTGGCAAGTACATGGGCCAGCGCGGCGTGACGCTGCCGAGGTTGTGATGGCCAGCACACCGCTCTTCGACCAGTGGCGAGCCCGCTCCCCGCATTATGACGACACGCACGAGGCGGTTGCGGCGAGCGTCAGGGCGTTCGTCGCTCGCGAGATCATGCCGCATGTTGCGGATTGGGAAGCGGCGGGCGAATTGCCCCGCGACCTGCATCGCAAGGCAGCCGAGGCTGGGGTGCTGGGGCTGGGCTATCCGGCGGAATACGGCGGCGCGGGCGAGGGGTTCGACCCGTTCCATTCGCTGGTCCAGTCGGAGGAACTGTGCCGCCCCGGTGCTGGCGGCATTCCGGCTTCGCTGATGACCCACGGGATCGGCCTGCCGCCGGTCCTCGCCATGGGCAGCGAAGAACTGAAACAGCGCATCGCACCCGCAGTGCTGGCGGGCGAAAAGATCATCTGCCTCGGCATTACTGAGCCCGGCGGAGGGTCGGATGTCGCCAACCTGAGAACCCGCGCGGAGCGGCGCGGTGGCCACTATGTTGTCAACGGTGAGAAGACCTTCATCACCTCAGGGATACGGGCGGACTATATCACCCTCGCGGTGCGCACCGGGGGTGAAGGGATGGGCGGGATTTCGCTCCTTCTGGTCGAGCTTGACCGGCCCGGCGTGAGCCGCACGCCGCTGGCCAAGATGGGCTGGCACGCGTCCGACACCGCGACAATCCATTTCGACGATGTCGAGGTGCCAGCGGACAACCTGATCGGACCGGAAAACGGCGGCTTCGCCGGGATCATGCGCAACTTTAATGGCGAGCGGCTAGGGATGGCGCAGCAAGCGGCGGCCTATGCCCGGCTATGCTTCGAGGATGCGCTCGACTGGGCGCAGCAGCGTGAAACTTTCGGCCGCCCGCTCGCCACCCGGCAGGCGATCCGGCACAAGCTCGCCGCCATGCTTCAGCGCATCCATGCGACGCAGGCGATGATCGATCATGCCGCGTGGACGGTAAAGTCCGGCTGCGCCGTGCCGGGAGATTTTGCCTTGCTCAAGGTGCAGGCGACACAGACCATGGAGTTCTGCGCGCGCGAGGCGTGTCAGATCCTGGGTGGGGCAAGTTTCATGCGCGGCGGCCGGGTCGAGCGGATTTACCGCGAAGTCCGTGTGATGGCGATCGGCGGCGGATCAGAAGAGATCATGTACGACCTCGCCAGCCGCCAGTTCCGGTTCTGACGGGCGCGAGCTATTCCGTAACGGCTTTGACTCCACCCGGTGCTCGGCGCATTCTTGCAGACAAAGGAGAGCGTGATGGCTGAGCGTGAATTTGACATTATCGTCTATGGTGCAACCGGCTATACCGGACGACTGGTGGCTGAACATTTCGTGCGTGAATACGCGGGCAAGCCAGGCGCACCGAAATGGGCCATGGCCGGGCGCAGCCTGACCAAGCTGCAGGAAGTGCGCGATGAAATCGGCGCGCCTGCGGAAATCCCGCTGGTGGTGGCCGATGCCGATGATCCGGCCAGCCTCGATGCGATGTGCGGCCGCACCAAAGTCGTCCTGACCACGGTCGGACCGTACCAGCTCTATGGCGACGCGCTGGTCGCGGCCTGCGTCAAGACCGGCACCGACTATGCCGACCTGTGCGGCGAACCGGCGTGGATGCGCGAGCAGATTGACCTGCACCACGATGCCGCCAAAGCCAGCGGGGCGCGGATCTGTTTTTCCAGCGGATTCGATTCGATTCCGTTCGATCTCGGCGTGCTGATGCTGCAGCGTGAAGCGAAGGCCCGGTTCGGCGCGGCTGCTCCGCGGGTGCGCGGGCGGGTCCGCGCGATGCAGGGGACTTTCTCTGGCGGCACGGCCGCCAGCCTGACCGCCACGGTCAAGGCGGCAGCGAAGAACCCCTCGATCATCAAGGTGCTCAACAGTCCGTTCGGTCTGACCCCCGGCTTTGAGGGGGCAGACCAGCCCTCCGGCATGATGCCGCATTACGAGGAAGACCTGGGCCGCTGGGCTGCGCCCTTCATCATGGCGACGATCAACACCAAGAACGTCCACCGGACCAATTTCCTGCTCGGCCACCCGTGGGGCACCGATTTCAGGTACGACGAAATGATGCTGACCAGCCCGGGCGATGCCGGCAAGGCCGCGGCCAATGCTGTGGTCGAAATGCTCAAGAACCCCTTCGGCGCCAAGCCGCCCAAGCCGGGCGAAGGGCCGAGCGCGGAAGAACGCGAGAACGGGTTCTATGACGTCGTGTTCGTCGGCGAGATGCCGGGCGGAGAGACGATCCGCTACGGTGTTAAGGGCCGCTACGATCCGGGTTATGGCTCAACCAGCCGGATGCTGGCGGAGACCGGTATGGCGCTGCTGGCGAGCAAGGCCGAAGGCGGCGTCGGCACCCCGGGCGCGTTCCTGGGCGAAGCGCTGGTCGAGCGCCTTCGCGAACACGCCGAGATCAGCTTCGCAGTGGAAGACTGATCCCGGTGGCGCTTGCCGGGTTCACTGACGTGTACCGGCGGATGATTTGAGACCCCGAAATGAGGCGGCTCAGAAGCTGGTCCTGACGCTCAGCCGGACATTGCGGCCTGCCAGCGGTACGAAGTCCTTGGTGAAGCTGGCGTGGCGGCGGGCGGTTACGTCGAACAGGTTGTTGCCCTGCAGCAGCACAGTGACGTTCTTGTCACCGCGAAAGGGTTTCCACGCAATCGAGGCGTTGACCTGGGTATAGCCCTCGGTCGGCGTTTCGAACGGTGACACGCGGGTCTGCTCATCGAACCATTCGACTTCGCCGCGCACGTCGAACCGCTCGGTCTGCGCCTCCAGCGCGCCCAGCAGGCGCAGCGGTGGGATGCGCGGCAGCGGGGTGCCGTCAGACAGTTCCGCCCTGATGTAGTCGCCCCGTATATCGGCGATCAGGCGGAACGGGCCGCTGTCGATGATCGGCACGCTCACTTGGCCTTCCACGCCCATGTAGTCGACATCGCCCTGCAAGTATTCGAACACCGGCAGTTCGTCTTCTTCCAGGCCGGTCTCGCTGAGGTAGATGAAGTTGTCGAACCAGTTGCGATAGACCGCTATGTTGACGCTCGCCAAGCCGATCCGCCCACGCAGGAACGCCTCTACACCCCACGCCCTTTCGGTGGTCAGATTGGGGTTGCCCACCTCGAATGCCTGCGTCGCAATGTGCGGACCATTGGAATAGAGCTCCTCCGCACTCGGTGCGCGCTCGGCCCGGTGGCCGGTAATGCCGAAGCGCAGCCCTTGCTCGGTTTCGTAGGCGAGACCGGCTGCCCCTGAAAAGGTGTCAAACGACCGGGCCGCGCCGATCACCTGAGACTTCACATTGGTCGATTCGTAGCGGGCCGCGAGTTCCAGCTGGACCGGGCCGAGCGGGACTTCCTGCAGGCCGAACACGGCAAATTGGTCAGTCCGGTTTTTCGGCACATAGGCCTCGGCACCAAAGGCATCGAAATCGCGGTAATAGTATTGCACGCCGAGCGCGCCGCGCCAGCCGTTCCGATTGGCCTGTTCCAGCACGGCGCGGGCTTCCATGCTCTTCACGTCGAACACGGTGCCGATTTCGTCGCCCTCAAACTCGGTGTGGGTGTAATCGGAGAAGCCGACGCGGGTATTGAGGGCCTCGAAGAACCCGCCGCCAAGCGCCAGCCGTCCGCGCAGGTCGGCGCGGAATTGGCGCAGGTCGATGGTGACGGCATCGTTCTCTTCCCCTTCTTCGCCTTCATGCTCCTCGCCCTCGTGTTCGCCCTCCCCACCATGATGGTGATGGCCGGCACCGGGGCGAAGCGGAACGCCGTAGCGGGTGTCATACCAGCCGACCGAGGAACCCAGGGTGCTTTCACCAGCAAAAAATGCGAAGCCGGTGTTGGCAGACCAGGTGCGGGTGGCGCTGCCCGCCAGCGTGTCGCGGGCATTTGCCGCTTCGCGCAGCTCTTCGGCTTCTTGCAGCAGGCCCTCTTCCTCTTCCTCGTCGGCATCTGCCAGCAGATCGGCCCGCAGGCCGGGCGCCACCACGAAGCCGGGCACGCGCATGTCGTTGGTCTCGCGCCATCCGCCGCTGGCGTGGAAGACAAAGTTCTGGCCGACCGGCACATCAAGTGATGCGCCTGCTTCGCGCAGATCGAAGGCGGTATCGATCGCTCCGGCGGTATCGAGGTGGAACGGCTCGGTCATCCGGCGAAGCGGGATGCGCTTGTCGATCACGTTGACCGCGCCGCCAATCGCCTGACTGCCGAACAGAAGTACGGCCGGGCCGCGCAGGACCTCGATCCGCTCGGCCGTGAGCGGGTCGATCGACGTCGCATGGTCAACCGAAGTGTTGGACACGTCGCTGGTGCCGATGCCATCGACCAGAACGCGCACCCGTTCGCCCTGGAACCCGCGCAACACAGGCCGGGACGCGCCGGGCGAGAAGCTGGTGGCGGAAACGCCGGGCAGCTTGGTCAGCATGTCACCGATCTGGCCTTCGTGATTGCGCTGGAGTTCTGCGCCTTCCAGCACCGAGGTGCCCGCCAGCACATCAAGCTGGGTAATCCCGATGGCGCTGACAACGATCTCTCCGGAGGAGCCGACCGATCGATTGTGCAGGTCGTCGGCAGGCTTTTCCTGCTGCGCCAAGGCTGGCGTTGCGGCCAGAGCAGTCGCGAGAGCGAGGATGGACAGGGCAGGCGAGGGGGCGACAGGGCGCATATGACGATACAACATATCAGAAACCGATAGCGCCAAGTTTTCAGGTTGGGAAGGGCATTCGACCAATTGCGGCTGGCGTGCGACCAACGGCGTATACCCCAGCCAGGGAATAAGAGACGGTTCCGGTCCGGCCCAAGGTGCGTTAGGCTGGTCAGATCACCGGAGGCCTTACCATGCTGAAACCATTGCCCGTCATCCTCTTGCCGCTCGCTTTGGGTGCCTGCCAGAGTTACGCCAACGGCTCGGCGGGGACGCCGCCGGTCCGGTTCAGCATGACTGACATTGCCTTTGCCCAGGCGTCATGCGGAGGGTGCCATGCGGTCGAGGAACCCGGCCTGTCGCCCAATCCGGCTGCCCCCACCTTTGCGGAGATTGCCAGCAAGCCGGGCGTGACCGAGAAAACCCTCGCCACATACCTGCGCGATGCACACAACTATCCCGAAGCGATGGATTTCGAGCTCACCCGCCAGCAGGCGGATGCCCTGGCCGAATACATGCTGACCCTGCGCGCAGGCCGCTAACCGAGCTTCGCGTCCATCAAGGTCTTGAGGTCGGCCTCTGGCCGCGCGCCGTAGTGGCTGATGATTTCGCAGGCGGCAATCGCACCGCGGCGCAGGCACCGCCCGAGCGGTTCACCTTTGACATGGCCATAGAGAAACCCGGCGGCGAACAGGTCGCCCGCCCCGGTGGTATCGACCACCTTGTCGATCGGCTCGGCCGCCACTTCGGCGCGCTCGTCGCCTGCCACGGCCACCGCGCCTTCTGCGCTCCGGGTCACGACCAGCACCGGCACATTGGGTGAAAGGGCGGCAATACCTGCTTCGAAATCGTTTTCGCCAGTCAGTGCGGCCAGTTCGAGATGGTTGGCGAAGAGGATGTCGATCAGGCCATCTGCGATCAGCGCGCGGAAATCATCGCCATGCCGCTCAATCACGAAAACTTCCGACAGGGTGAAGGCAACCTTGCGCCCGGCCGCCCGGGCTGCCTCGATTGCCCGACGCATCGCCGCGCGCGGCTCCTCCGGATCCCACAGATAGCCTTCGAGATAGAGAATCTTCGCTGCAGCCACGGCCTCGGCATCGAGCGCGGCAGGGGGGAGGAACTGGCTCGCCCCAAGAAAGGTGTTCATCGTTCGCTGGGCGTCAGGCGTGACGAAGATCAGGCAGCGCGCGGTTGGCGGCTCGCAGTCGCGCGGAGGGGTGTCGAAATCGATCCCGACGGCGCGGATGTCATGCGCGAACACGTCACCCAACTGGTCGGCCGCCACCTGGCCGATGAAGGCGCACTGCGCGCCCAATGCCGACAAGCCGGCGAGTGTATTGGCGGCAGACCCGCCGGAAATCTCGCGCGCCGGACCCATGGCGTCATAGAGCTCCTTCGCGCGGTCGGTATCGACCAGGCTCATCCCGCCCTTGCTGAGACCGAGCTCATCGATCAGATCGTCATCACAGGGGGCCATGACATCGACGATGGCGTTACCGATGGCGATAACGTCGTAACGGGGTTCGGTCACTCGGGATTCCTTAAATCTGGCGGAAACGGGTTGGCGGCGCGCCTAGCCGCTTGCACGCCTCGGGCCAAGGCTTTCCGCATGCTTTGCGATTGACGTGGCTTGGCCCGGCGCGGCACAGGGCAGGGGATGAATGCCGCTGTCACTGCCTTGCTGCGTGCCTTGCCCCAGTTGCTGGACGGACCGGTGCTGCGCGTGCTGGTCAAGTCGGTCGCCGTGACCCTGGCGGTGTTTGCGGTCCTCGGGCTGGCAGGCTGGTACGGCCTGACGGCGCTGCTGGCGCGCTGGGACCAGGGCACTGCGGCCCAGCTGGGCGGCCTGATCGCGATTCTGATGACGGTAATCGGCGGATGGCTGCTGTTCCGGCTGGTCGCTCTGCTGGTGCTGCAATTCTTTGCCGAAGAAGTGGTCGCGGCGGTCGAGGCCCGGCACTATCCGCACGTGGCAGCCACTGTGCGTCATCGCACCCTGGCGCAGGACGCGCAGGAGGGCCTGCGCAGCCTGCTGCGGGCACTGCTGGTCAACCTTGCGATAGTGCCGGTTGCGCTGCTGTTGCTGGTCACCGGAGTGGGGACTGCCCTGCTGTTCTGGCTGGTCAATGGCTGGTTGCTGGGACGGGAGCTGACGGAGATGGTGTGGCTGCGGCACCGGCGGACGGCTGCCGATGCCATGCCTGTCAGCGGGCTCCAGCGGTTTGCACTGGGCGGCTTTGTCGCAGCGCTGATGGCCGTGCCGCTGGTCAACCTGCTGGTGCCGGTTCTGGGCGCGGCGGCAGCAACTCATCTTGTCCATCGCCGATGCGGGGAAACGAACCATGCGTAAGAATCTTGTCCTGGCCCTGCTGCTGCCCGCGCTGGCAGCCTGCGGCGGAGCAACCACCGCCCGACCGGTCAGTACATCCCTGCCGCAGTCCAGCGCGGTGCGTCCGGCTGTGGTTCCGCCAACCAATCCTGCGCCGCCGGTCGCGACCGGCGCAGCGGCGGGTTTCCGCGCACCCCGGGTCATGGCCCTGCCGGGCATCGAGGGACTGATCGGGGCCAATGCCTCTGCGCTCACCCGCCAGCTTGGCACCCCCCGGCTCGATGTGCGTGAAGGCGATGCGCGCAAGCTGCAGTTCAGCGGAGAACCCTGCGTGCTCGACGTCTGGCTCTATCCGCTCTCGCCCGGCGCCGAGCCTACCGCAACCTATGTCGAGGCACGGCGGGCGTCCGACGGGCTCGATGTCGACCGGGTGGCCTGTGTCCGCGCCTTGCTGCGTCGCTGACCTCCGGCGGAGTAACCCCGATTTAACCCAACCGGGGGTATGATGCGGGCTGATCACCACAGGACACCCGCGCGCCATGACCATGCATTTTGCCGACCTTGCCCGGGCGGTCTCCGCCGACGGAGAGATTACTCCGACCGAAGTCCTGGCCTTGCGCCGCCTCGGCTGGGGCGATGGCCAGGTCTGTCCGGCAGAGGCCGAGGCGATCTTCGCGATCAACCGCGCCCTGACCCGCCCGAGCGGCGAATGGGTCGACTTCTTCGTCGAGGCACTGGGTGAGTTCGTCCTCAACGGCAGCGAGCCGCGCGGCATGTGCAGCGAAGCCGAGGCGCAGTGGTTGATGCAGGCAATCGATCAGGATGGTCGGCTCGAAACCATGGCTGAGCTGGAGCTGCTGGTCCGGGTGATCGAACGGGCGCACAACGTGCCCGACAGCCTCAAGCACTATGCCCTGCGCCAGCTCGAAGCCGCCGTGCTGACCGGCACTGGCCCGACCCGCTGCGGCGGGGAACTGTCCGACAGCCATGTCACCGGCGCCGAATGCCGCCTGATCCGGCGGCTGGTGTTCGCCAGCGGCGGGCACGGCCCGGCGGCGGTCAGCCGGTTCGAGGCGGAGATGCTGTTCCGGGTCAAGGACGCCACGCTGGGCGCGGACAATTCGCCCGAATGGGCACAGCTGTTTGTCGACGGCGTGGCCAACTACCTGCGTGGGTTCACGCTCACCAATGCCCAGCTCAGCCACGAGCGGATGAAAGAGCTGGAAAGCTTCGTCGCGGACAACCGCCCCAGTATCGGTCGCTTTATCGGGGCAATGGCGCGCGAAGTGCCGCAGGCCCGCAACCATTTCGGCAAGGTGTTCGGCCGCAAGCCCGATCCGGCCGGGTTCACTGAGTTGGCGGCGGCGGGCAACCTTGTCACCGAGGACGAGAAGCACTGGCTCGATACGATGATCAACGCCGATGATGAAATCGACATGCTGGAACGGGCGCTGCTTGACCGGGTGGCGGCCGACCTCGGGTAGACCCTGAGGGCCTAGACCATGAAGCTCTCGCCGCAGCCGCAGGCGCCCTTGGCGTTGGGGTTGGTGAAGACGAACCCGGCAGCGAAATCGTCCTCGACCCAGTCCATCGTGCTGCCGATCAGGTAGAGCACGCTGGCACCGTCGATGTAAAACGTGCCGCCCGGGGTTTCGATCTTTTCATCGAACTTGACCTCTTCGGTGACGTAATCAACCGAATAGGCGAGGCCGGAGCAGCCGCGGCGCGGGGTCGACAATTTAACGCCGATCGCGCTGTCGGGCGCCTTGGCCATCAGGTCGGCGATCCGGGCTTCGGCTGCGGGCGTCAGCGCCACGGCGGCCTTTGGGGTGGG
Organism: Sphingomonadaceae bacterium; assembly: GCA_046294735.1. Lineage (GTDB taxonomy): Bacteria > Pseudomonadota > Alphaproteobacteria > Sphingomonadales > Sphingomonadaceae > 34-65-8. The sequence goes on along the minus strand of JBKBKB010000002.1, from coordinate 457,200 downwards.
GCGGGCCTTGGTTTCGGTCATCACAGCATTCCCAGTTCGAGGCGGGCCTCGTCGCTCATCCGGTCCGGGCCCCAGGGTGGATCCCACACCAGGTTGACCTCGGCATCGCGCACGCCGGGAACGCTGGCGGCGCGCAGTTCCACTTCGCCCGGCATCGATTCGGCAACCGGGCAATGCGGCGTGGTCAGCGTCATGGTGATGACCACGTCCGAATCGGGCGAAACCTCGACCCCGTAGATCAGGCCCAGGTCGTAGATGTTGACCGGTATTTCCGGGTCGAAGATTTCCTTCAGGGCCGCAACGACCGCTTCGTAAAGCTCTCCGCCCGGTTCGCCGGGCGCGGCCGCTTGCGGTTTCTGCTGGAGGAAGCCCTCCAGATAATCGCGCTTGCGTTCCAGCTTGGCGGCTGGCGTTTCTTCCATCACCGCATCCTCCACCTTCGCCCGGGGCGGCGGGGTGACGGCATCGACTTCCTCAACCGAAAAGCGGGACTGTTCGCTCATCCGAAAATCCTCTGTACGCGTTCGATCCCGCGCATCAGCGCTGCCAGATCGCTTTCGTCCGAATAGAGCCCGAAACTGGCCCGGGCGGTGGCCGGCACGCCGAGATGGTCCATCAACGGCTGGGCGCAGTGGTGCCCCGCGCGGATCGCCACGCCTTCTTCGTCCAATATGGTCCCGATGTCGTGTGGATGCACCCCTTCCATCGCGAAACTGACGATTCCGGCGCTCTGGTCGGGGCCGAACAGGCGGATCGTGTTGACCTCGCGCAGGGCGTCACGCGCCTGCGCGGCGAGGGCGCTTTCGTGCCTGAACAGGGCTTCCATCCCGAACGGCTCGACGAAATCGATCGCGGCATGAAGCGCGATCACTTCGGTGATCATCGGCGTGCCCGCCTCGAACCGCTGCGGGGTGGGGGCGTAGGTGGTCCGCTCGAACGTGACCCGGTCGATCATCGCTCCGCCGCCCTGCCATGGGGGCATGGCATTCAGAAGTTCATCGCGTGCCCACAGGACGCCAACCCCGGTCGGGCCGTAGAGCTTGTGTCCGGAGAAAACGTAGAAATCGCAGTCCAGTTCCGCCATCGCCAGCCGCATCCGGGGCGCCGCCTGGCACCCGTCGAGCAGCAGCTTGGCGCCCACCGCATGCGCGGCCCTGGCGGCGCGCTTCGCACCCAGCACCGAGCCGAGCACGTTGGAGACATGCGCCAGCGCCACGATCTTGTGCCGCTCGGTCAGGTTGGCCTCCAGCCAGTCGAGGTCGATCCGGCCATCATCAGTCAGCGGGCACACGTCGATCTCGGCTCCGGTACGTGTCGCCACCATCTGCCACGGCACGATGTTCGAATGATGCTCCAGCACGCTGAGCATGATCCGGTCTCCGGGCTTCAGGTTCTCCCCACCCCAGCTTTGTGCGACGAGGTTGATCCCCTCGGTCGCACCGCGCACGAATACGATTTCGTTGTCGCTTGCCGCGCCGATGAAGCGGGCTACGCGGGCCCGCGCTGCCTCGAACCCCCGCGTCATCTCGGCCGAGCGGGCATAGACGCCCCGATGCACCGTCGCATAGTCCTCGCCCATGGCGCGGGCCATGGCATCGATCACCGCGCGCGGTTTCTGCGCAGTGGCGGCGGTATCAAGGTAATGCCACGGCTGGCCCTCGGGCGTCAGCAGCCCGGGGAAATCGGCTCGATGATCGGCAGCAAGATTGGTCACGGCATTCACAGGGCTGCCCCGTCGAGCTGTTCCAGTGCGCGTTCGAGCATCCGGCCGGCAATCCGGCGGTCCTCGATCGCGGCCAGCGCATCGGCGATGAAGGCCTGCACCAGCAGCTTGCGCGCGACCTCGGGCGGAATGCCGCGTGCGGCCATGTAATAGGCCGCGCCCTGGTCGAGTTGACCAATCGCTGCGCCGTGCGCGCATTTGACGTCGTCGGCGAAGATTTCGAGTTCCGGTTTGGCGTTGGCGCTGGCGCCTCGTTCAAGCAGGATGGCGCGGAAGTTCTGTGCCGCATCGGTTTTCTGCGCACCGCGCGCGACTTCGATCCGGCCAAGGTAATTGCCGGTTGATTGCCCGCCCTGCACCGCGCGCACCACCTGGTTGGAGGTGGCGTTGGGGCTCTTGTGAATCACGCGGGTGACGAATTCCTGCCGCGCATTGCCGCACCCGATGGTCACCGCGCCAAATTCGAAATGTGCGCCCTCTTCCAGCGTCACTTCCAGCTCGATGCGGGAATATTCTAGATGGCTGGCGTTGATCTCGAAGTGTTCATAGCGCCCGCCCGCGCCGACATGGACACGGGTGCGGTGAACCGTTCCGCCCGAGGCCTGCGCGCCGGAGTCGTGGAAGCTGTGGGACTGCTTCGTTTCACCCGGTGGCACGACAACAGTGCCCCAGTGTTGCAGGTAATCGACCGGCAGCTCCGCCAGCAGGGCGCCATCGGCATAACGCCAGGCCTCGTCCCGCGTGGTCGGCCGTACCAGTGTCCCTGCCTCAGGCATTTGCGTTCTCTGATGCCATCACCGCGTCATAGCCTTCGCTCTCGAGCCGAAGCGCCAGTTCCGGCCCGCCGCTCTGGACGATCCGACCGTCGGCCAGCACGTGGACTTTGTCTGGCTTCACATAGTCGAGCAGACGCTGGTAGTGGGTGATCAGCAGCACGGCTTTGCCGGGAGCGCGCATGATCGCGTTGATCCCTTCGCCGACCACCTTGAGCGCGTCGATGTCGAGGCCGCTGTCCGTCTCGTCAAGCACGGCAAATTTCGGATCGAGAATGCCCATCTGGACCATCTCGGCGCGCTTTTTCTCGCCGCCGGAAAAGCCGACGTTCACCTGCCGCTTGAGCATGTCCATGTCGAGCCTGAGCAGGGCCGCCTTCGCCTTGGCCAGCTTGAGGAAATCGCCGCCCGAGAGCGGTTCTTCGCCCCGAGCCTTGCGCTGGGCGTTCAATGCCTCGCGCAGAAACTGGACGTTGGAGACGCCGGGGATCTCGACCGGGTACTGGAAGCCGAGGAACAGGCCCGCGGCGGCGCGCTCGTGCGGTTCGAGGTCGAGCAGGTCCTGCCCGTTGAAGGTGACGGTGCCGCTGGTCACTTCGTACCCCGGTCGCCCGCCGAGCACGTAGGACAGCGTGGACTTGCCCGCGCCGTTTGGCCCCATGATCGCGTGGATCTCGCCGGCGGGCACCGCAAGGGTCAGACCTTTGAGGATTGGCTGGTCAGCGACGGTGGCGTGGAGGTTGGTGATTTCGAGCATGGTCAGGCGGTCAGTCCGGTAAAGTTGGCAATGGCTAGGGCGATTTCGTCATTGAGCGCACGGATCGCGGTGTGCTCTGCGGCTTTGCGGGCCTCGCCGGAAAGGCCAGTGGTGGCGGCCTTGACCCGGTCGCCCTGCACCCGCTTGATCTGGGGTGTGCAGAACGAGCGAACCGAAATGACCGCCTCGCGCAGGCCGGTCTGCGGCGCGGCGCTTGACCCAGCGAGCAGGCAACCGCGCAGACGGCTTTCGGCGAGTTCCGCCGCGTCATCTGCAGCGGTCGCCGGAACGGCTGTGCACAGAGCGAGGCCAAGGGCGAGAGCGCGGATCATCGCGGCTTCCTCCCGCCCGGCGCTCGATCTTGTCCGGGGCGCGGCTTGGGCCGGGAATAGTCCTGTTTCGGATTGGCCGCCTTGTGGGCACGGGCGGCCTCCTTCTTGTCGGCAATGCGCAGGCGCATCCCGGCGGTGATCCGGGCAAGCACTGCGTCCATATCATTGAGCACGTCATTGGCGGCGATCCGCATCACCCGGATGCCGACGCTTTCCAGGCTCTTGTCACGCCGCTTGGCCAGGGTGTCGTTCTGCCCTTCCTCGTCGATGGCGATCGCCATGCCGAGCGTGTGGCAGTTGAAATCGACAATCGCGCTGCCGACCACCGCGAACCGCTTGAAGGTATAGCGGCCAAGGTCAGCCTTGCTGAACTTCTCGGCCAGCGCCTTGTGCGCCGGCGAGGCATCGCGCCGCATCTGGCGGGCCATGTCATGCAGCGCATCAAGCCGCTTGTCCGAAATCTCCCACCCGCGGCCCTTCTTCTTGAGTGCGGGGGCTTCGGAGGTGGCGGCAGCCTCGGGGTTGAGGGCGAGGGTTTTGCGGGTGGTCATCCCACGCTCCCTTCCAGCGAAATTGCCAGCAGCTTCTGCGCTTCGACGGCAAACTCCATCGGCAGCTCCTTCAGCACGTCCTTGGCAAAGCCGTTGACGATCAGCGCCACCGCCTCTTCGGTGCCGAGGCCGCGCTGCATCGCGTAGAACAGCTGGTCGTCGCTGATCTTCGAAGTGGTCGCCTCGTGCTCGATCTGCGCGGTGGGGTTTTTCACCTCGATATAAGGCACGGTGTGCGCGCCGCACTCGCTGCCCAGAAGCAGGCTGTCGCATTGGGTGAAGTTGCGCACGTTGTCGGCATTGGCACCAACGCGCACCAGCCCGCGATAGGTGTTGTTCGATTTGCCCGCCGAAATGCCCTTGGAAATGATTGTCGAACGACTTCCACGCCCGTTGTGGATCATCTTGGTGCCGGTATCGGCCTGCTGGAAATTGTTGGTCACGGCCACCGAGTAGAACTCGCCCACGCTGTCCTCACCGTTGAGGACGCAGCTGGGATATTTCCAGGTGACGGCAGAGCCGGTTTCGACCTGGGTCCAGCTGATCTTGCTGCGCGCGCCCTGACACAGCCCGCGCTTGGTGACGAAGTTGTAGATCCCGCCGAGCCCCTCGGCATTGCCCGGATACCAGTTCTGCACGGTCGAATATTTGATCTCCGCATCGTCCATCGCGACCAGCTCGACCACGGCGGCGTGGAGCTGGTTTTCATCGCGCATCGGTGCGGTGCAGCCTTCGAGGTAGCTGACGTAGCTGCCTTTTTCCGCAATGATCAGCGTGCGTTCGAACTGGCCGGTGTTCTCCGCATTGATGCGGAAATAGGTCGAAAGCTCCATCGGGCAGCGCACGCCTTCGGGCACATAGACAAAGGTGCCGTCAGAGAAGACCGCGCAGTTCAGGGTGGCGAAGAAGTTGTCGTGCATCGGCACGACCTTGCCCAGCCACTTCTTCACCAGCTCGGGATATTCTTTCACCGCTTCGCTGATCGACAGGAAGATCACCCCAGCGCGCTTCAGTTCCTCGCGGAATGTGGTGGCGACGCTGACGCTGTCGAACACGGCATCGACCGCGACCTTGCGCGCGCCCTCCACCCCGGCGAGCACTTTCTGCTCCTCGATCGGGATGCCGAGCTTCTTGTAAACGGCGAGAATCTCGGGATCGACTTCATCGAGCGATCCCAGTTTGGGCTTGGGCTTGGGTGCGGCGTAGTAGTATGCACCCTGGTAGTCGATCGCGGGATAGCCGACCTTGGCCCAGTCCGGCTCGGCCATGGTCTGCCACAGGCGGAATGCCTTGAGGCGCCATTCGAGCATCCATTCCGGTTCGCCCTTCTTTGCGCTGATGAAGCGGACGGTGTCTTCTGTCAGGCCCTGTTCGGCAAATTCGGTGTCGATCTCGGCCGACCAGCCATGCTCGTAATCCGCCGCCTTGGCCGCCGCCGCGCGCGCTTCGACATCCGTCTCCGGGGGTTCGGTCTCCTCCGGCTTGGCCTGCACTTCGATTTCTTCGCTCATGCCACGTTACTCATTGCCTGTGCCGGTCTCGCCAGTTGGGTCAGGGTGATGCCTGCCAGTGCCCCGCGCACCGCCGCGTTGACCGGGCTCCAGTGCGGCCTGACCGTGCAGCTCTGCTCGTAGGCGCAATCATGCTTGCCCTGTTCGACGCAGGCGGTCAGCGCGACCGAGCCTTCGATGGCCTCGACGATATCGGCGAGGGTAATTGCCGCAGCGGGGCGCGCCAGTTGCAACCCGCCCTTTGCGCCGCGCACCGAGCGCAGCAAGCCTGCGGCCGACAGCTTGCTGACCAGCTTCTGCACTGTCGGCACCGGCAGGCCGGTTTCCGCCGCAAGCTCTGCCGCACTGGTGCGCGCACCGCCGCAATGGCGCGCGGCGGCGCTCATTGTGACGACGGCGTAGTCGGCCAGATTGGAGAGACGCATGAAACCCTAACTGCAATTCGGACTGATTCGTTCCGAATTGCAGTTAGGCGTCGTCTCCCCGTCTGGCAAGGGGAGGCAGGGGGGCAACCTGCGGGGTGATCTCGCGAAAATTGCGGATGTCGAGCAGGGCATTGAGGATCGAGTTGTCGTTGCCCAGCAGCCGCCCGGGGGTGCGACCGGCGAAGGTGCGGATCTCGCGGATCATGTGTGACTGATCGTAGAAATGATCGACCAGTGCGGCCACCTCGGCATCGGTCAGGTCCGGCTGGCCAAGCAGGGCGACCGTCCGGAGGGCGCGATACTTTCGGGCCAGCCGCAATGGTGGCAACCCGAAATATCGCTCGCACAGCCGCTGGAGCTGGCGCGCGGAATAGCCACTGTTTTGCCCAAGTGCCCCGATATCAGGAGTGAGCGAGCCGCCGAGCCAGCCAGCCACCCGCTTCATCAGTTCGACATGGCGCGGGTTGACCGGCCTGAGCCGGGACGCGAGAAATGCGCTAAGTTGGTCGCACAGCTCTTTTCCGGTCCGCTGCCCGGAAAGATAGCTGTGTTTCAGGTCGCTGCCGAGCTTGGCAACTTCATCGCCCAGCACCTGTTCGGCCGACAGCAACCGGTCCGCCCATTGGCCGGCATGAAGCTCGGTCAGCGCCGCCCAGCCCAGCGGTGACAGCGCCGCACCGACGCAATGGAACGGTCCGTCCACTTCGATCGGGGCTGCGCGGCTGCAAGGGGTCAGCAGCGAGACCAGAGCCGAGCGGTCACGCCGCCCGCCCTCGAAGATCATGTCGCCTTCGCCTTGCAGGAACACCAGCACATGGCCGACAGCGGCCGGCTGGACATCGCGGATTTCCCTTTCGTCGCAGCGGAAGTGGTAAAACGTGGTGACGAACGGAGCGAGTGCCGGATCCGGAGCGATATAGTCGAGCTGGAACAGCGCTTGCGGGGTGTAGTTCTCTTCGCCCGCCCGATCGAACGGCATCGGGGCTATGCTGTCCATGCGATCACCATGATTCCGGCACCTGTTCGGGGAGAGCCCCGTCGTCCGCGAAACTGGCTGAGACGGGTCCGGTTCCCAAGGGATCAGCCCGCCTTGCGCCGGTCAATCCAGGCCCGCACGTTTTCCTCCATGATATCCAGCGGCACGGGTCCGCTGGCGAGGATCGTCTCGTGGAATTCGCGGATGTCGAACCGCTCGCTCAGCTCGGTGCGGGCAAGGGTGCGTAGTTCCATAATCTTCAGCTTGCCAATGGTGTAGGCGGTCGCCTGGCCCGGATAGACAATGTAGCGTTCGATCGCCTTGCGGATATCGCCCTCGGGATTGGGGGTATTGTCGGCGAGATACTGGATCGCCTGCTCCCGGCTCCAGCGCTTGTGGTGCAGGCCGGTGTCGACCACCAGCCGCGCCGCGCGCCACAGCTCCATGCCCAGCCGCCCGAAGTCGGAATAGGGATCGGTGTAGAAGCCCATATCCTTGCCCAGTTCCTCGGTATAGAGGCCCCACCCTTCGGAATAGGCGGTCACGCCGCCGAAGCGGCGGAACGGCGGCACATTGCTGAGCCCCGTCTGGATGGACAGTTGCAGGTGATGCCCCGGCACCCCTTCGTGGTAGGCCAGCGCCTCCAGCTCGTTCCTCGACATGTCGTTGAGGTTGTAGAGATTGACGTAGTAGGTGCCCGGACGTGAGCCATCCGGGGCTGGGCGCTGGTAGAACGCCTTGCCCGCGCTCTTTTCGCGGAACGCTTCGACCGGTTTAATCACCAGCGCATCCTTGGGGAGCGTGAGGAAGAACTCGGGCAACTTGGCTTCCATCGCCGCCATGTACCGTTCCGCGTCGGCCAGATAATCCTCGCGACTGGTGTGGTAGAAACGGGGATCGCTGCGGGTGAAGGCGAAGAACTCCTGCAGAGTTCCCTCGAAGCCGACCTGGCCCATGATCGCCCGCATCTCGCCTTGGATTCGAGCGACTTCCGAAAGGCCGAGATCGTGGATCTGGTCGGCGGTAAGGTTCGTCGTGGTATAGCTGGCGAGCAGGGCGGCGTAGTACTTGTCGCCATCGGGAAAACGCCACACACCGTCGTCTGTCGGGGCGATTTCCTGCTGGCGTTGCATTTCTGTGAGCAGGCGCTGATAGGCGGGGGCTACGGATTCCTGCCAAGCGATCTCGGCACGGGCCTGCCAATCCGCAGCGTCGGCCGCTGCGGGATCGAGCGTCGCGACTTTCTTGGCGAAGTCCTCCAGCACCGCGTTGCCATCCCCGGCTTCAAGCAGGTTACGGATGTCGGAAATCACATAGGCGTAGACCCAACGGGGCGGCATCACGCCCTTGTCTGCGCGCGTGCGCGATTCGGCGGTCAGCGTATCGAGCGCCGCGGCCAGCCCTTCGATCCGGCTGACATAGGCCAGCGCCTCGTCCTGATTCGACACCCGGTGGATGTTGATCAGGAAGGCGGGCAGCTGGCTCTGCGCACCGTTCATCTGGTCGAAGATGTAGCCGTAGCCGCGATAGGGGTGGAGCGAAGCCCGGCGTTTGGCCAGGGCATCGAACAGGCGCCACGACAGGGCATCGCCAGGAGAAAGGGTATCAGGATTGAACGTTGCCCGCATCCGTGCCGCCGTATCTTGCAGCAGCCGGTTGGCCCGTTCGTCGGCCGCGGCAGACATGTCATCCCACTTGCCGTAATCTGCGTCGCGTATGCCGCGATAGGACTTGCCCTGGGGCGAACTGGCCAACTGGGCTGCGTCATATTCCTCGAACAATGTGCTGAGGGCGTGTTCGGTCGAAGCTTCGGGAGCGGCTGCCGGCTCGCGTTTTGCAGCCTCGCCAGCTATCGCTCCGCTGGCAAGCGCAAACAGGCTGACGGCTAGGATGGCGCTGAGGCGCATGGGCATGATCTCCGGCAGGGATGATGGTTGAGGCCCTGTTCTGCCCAAAACCGCGCCCGTTGGCCAGAACGCAAAAAAAGGGCGGCCCGTCTCCAGGCCGCCCCTTGAAGTCGAGGAACTCTCTGCATTGCTGCTTCGAGCCCTTCGGGTCGCAAGGGTTATCTACCCGAGGGCCGCGCAATTCGATTGTATGTAAACGACAGTTTCAGCGGCACATTCGTTACAAATGCTGTTCGAAACCGCAACAAGTTGTAAGGAAGCGACACGCTCGACAGCCTGCCGGTGGCTTGTCATAGCGCCAGACCATGCTGTTTCCCCTTTTCCGTCCAGCGCTGTTCGCACTCGATTCGGAACGGGCCCATCGCCTGACCGTCGAGGCGCTCAAATTGAGTCCGGCGCGCACGCCGCCACCACCCGGTGCTGTTGCAACGAAGGTTGCAGGAATCGCCTTTCCCAACCCGCTCGGAATGGCTGCGGGGTTCGACAAGGATGCCGAAGTGCCAGATGCCCTGTTCGGGCTGGGGTTCGGGTTTGCCGAAGTCGGCTCGATCACTCCCCGGCCGCAATCGGGTAACCCGAAGCCGCGCCTGTTCCGTCTGGTCGAGGACCGGGCAGTCATCAATCGCATGGGGTTCAACAATGGCGGCCGTGATGCGGCACTAACGCGGTTGGAGCGCCGCCACGGCCGGGCCGGGGTGCTTGGCATCAACATCGGGGCAAACAAGGACTCGCCTGACCGAATTGCAGATTATGCGGAAATGACGCGGGCTATGGCCCCCCATGCAACATATCTGGCGGTCAATATCTCCAGCCCAAACACCCCAGGCCTGCGCGCCTTGCAGGATGAAACGGCGCTGACCGCCCTGCTCGATGCGGTTCTGGAAGCACGAGGTGATGTGGGCCCACCGGTGTTCCTCAAGGTCGCGCCTGATCTGGAGCCGGCAGACATCGATGCAATCGCCCGAATCGCGCTGGACCAGCGCTTGGACGCGCTGATCGTGTCCAACACCACGATTTCGCGTCCTTTACTGTCATCGCGCCACGCAGGTGAGACAGGGGGGCTCTCTGGCGCGCCCCTGCACGATCTGGCCCTTCAGCGCGTGCGGGATTTCCGCAAGGCCACCGGGGGTGCAATTCCGCTGGTCGGGGTGGGCGGCATCGCCAATGCCGAGGATGCTTGGGCGCGGATCAGGGCCGGGGCCAGCCTGGTTCAACTCTACAGCGCGATGGTCTTTGAAGGCCCCGGCCTGCCGCGCCGCATCGTCGAGGGACTGGAACGGCTGATGCGGCGCGACGGCTTTGCAAGCATTGCCGAAGCGGTCGGAAGCGAATAGCGCTGGCGGCATGATCCGCTCGTTCACCATTTCGCTGCTCTCCGCCCTGGCTCTTGCCGGGTGCGCGACTGTCCCCACCGAAGCTCCGCTTGCGCCCGAGGTCCAGTTCGGCGCCGTCAGCGCAGCCGACCCCAGGGCCGAGGAGGCGGGTTACGAAATGCTGCGCGCTGGCGGCAATGCAACCGATGCGGCGATTGCCACCATGGTCGCGCTGACGGTGGTCGAGCCACAGAGTTCCGGCATCGGCGGTGGCGGGTTCCTGGTGCGCGGGACCGCAGACGGCGCGGTAATCACTTACGATGGCCGCGAGACAGCACCCGCTGCCGCCACGCCGGAATGGTTCCTGACTGACGACGGCACCCTGCCGCCTTTCGGCGAATCGGTTCGAAGCGGATTGAGCGTGGGCGTTCCAGGCAATATCGCGCTCGCCGCCAAGGCCCATGCCGAGCACGGTAAGCTGCCGTGGGCGCGGTTGTTCGACCCGGCCATTCGGCTTGCGCGTGCAGGCTTCCGGATCAATCCGCGCCTGCACAATTCATTGAATTCGTCCAAGGATCGCGCCGCTTTCAGCGAAGCCGGTCGTACCTTGTTCTTCGGTGCCGATGGCAATCCGCTTCCCGTCGGAACGCTGGTGGTGAACGAAGAACTCGCCCGGACTTTTGAAGCCGTTGCTGCGGGCGGAGCGCCCGCCTTCTATCGGGGCGAGATGGCCGAAGCCTTGGCGCAGGCCGTGGCTCAGGCGACGCCCCGCGCCGGTGCGATGACCGCCGGCGATGTCGCGGCATACCAGACAAAGCCGCGCGAGGCATTGTGCACCACCTACCGCCGCCACCGGGTCTGCGGGATGGGTCCGCCGACCTCGGGCGGGATTGCGATCCTGCAGATGCTCGCGATGTTGGAGCGGTTTGAACTTACTGCCTATGGCGTGGAAAGCCCCGTGACCTGGCACTTGTTCCTCGAAGCACAGCGGCTCGCCTATGCTGACCGCGAGATCTATCTGGCTGATGCCGATTTCTTCGCCGTGCCGGTCGCTGGACTGCTTGACCCGGCCTATCTGGCCAGCCGTAGTGCCCTGATCGATCCAGCCCGTGCCATGGCCAAGGCGGAAGCAGGCCAACCGGCGGGTGCCCCGCTTGCCCTGGCCGACGGTGATGAACCGGAAGAACGCGGCACCACCCATTTCGCTGTGGTCGATTCCAGCAACACGATGATCAGCTACACCTCCACCATCGAAGGTGCGTTCGGCTCGGGGTTGATGTTCGGCGGGTTCTATCTCAACAACGAGCTTACCGATTTCAGCCGTTCGCCGGTCGTCGACGGCAAGCCGGTGGCCAACCGGGTCGAAGGTGGCAAACGCCCGCGCAGTTCGATGTCGCCGATGCTGGTCTGGGCGCCCGACGGCACGCCCTTGCTGGCGGTGGGCGCGGCCGGCGGGCCGACCATCCCGGTCCAGACCGCGCGTTCGATCATCGGGGTGATCGACTTCGGTCTCGACGCTGAAGCCGCGCTGGGACTGCCCTTCATCATGTCGTTCGGGGACCGGACGCTGGTGGAGGAGGGCACCTGGCTGGAGCAGGCGATCCCCGCTTTCCTTGCACTGGGCCAGCCGCAACCATTCGCCCGCGAGGCGCCGGTCAAGGCCAATGCCATCCTGTGGCGCGGTGGCCAGTGGCAGAGCGCGCGTGATCCCCGGCTGGAAGCACAGCTTGAGCTCCCCTGAAAGCCACCGGTCGCTTGCGATGTCGCTTGAGATGAAGGGCGCCGCTGCGTAGACCGCGCCAGACAAGTCCGTCATCAGAACGGGTGCAGGAGCCCTGATAGTGCAGCTTTCCGATCTCGATAATGCCACCAACCTGGTCCAGCTGTTTCTCAAGCGAGCCGACGAAGGAGGCGACAAGCCGTTCCTCGGAGCGAAGCGTGATGGCACATGGCAGACGATCAGCTGGCGCGAGGCGGCGGACCGGGTCTGCCTGCTGGCGGAAAGCCTGCGCGCCATTGGATTGAACGCGGGCGACCGGGTCATGCTGGTCAGCGAGAACCGGCCCGAGTGGTGCATCGCTGACCTCGCCATCATGGCGGCCGGGTGCGTTACCGTGCCGACCTACACCACCAATACCGAGCGCGACCACGCTCACATCCTCGACAATTCCGGCGCGCGCGCAGTGATTGTCTCGACCGAGAAGCTCTCCGCCACCTTGCTTCCCGCGATCATGCGCACCGGCACGGCCGCACACGTGATCGCGATCGACGGTTTGCGGCAGATTCAGGCAGGTGACTTGCAGATACACCACTGGGCTGAGCTGGTGAAGGGCGATGCCGCGGCCGCGCGCAAGGCTGTGGATGCTCGGATTGCCGGGATCGGACGCGGTGATCTGGCCTGCTTGATCTACACCAGCGGCACTGGCGGTGCTCCGCGCGGGGTCAGGCAGCACCACGGGATGATCCTGTGTAACGTGAAGGGCGCAGCGGAGATCCTGGTCAACGATTTCGGGCTGGATGACGAGGAGCGGTTCCTCAGCTTTCTGCCGCTCAGCCACGCCTATGAGCACACCGGCGGCCAGTACCTGCCGATCGGGGTGGGGGCGCAGATCTATTATTCCGAAGGGCTGGAAAAGCTTGCCAGCAATATCGAGGAAACCCGGCCCACCATCATGGTGGTGGTCCCGCGCCTGTTCGAAGTGCTGCGCCAGCGGATCATGAAGCAGGTCGAAAAGCAGGGTAAGGTTGCCAACTACCTGATGGACCGGGCCCTGCGCATTGGTGAACGTAAAGCGGGGGGCAAGCGCCGGCTGCGTGACAAGCCGATGAACTTCATCCTCGAAAAATCGCTCCGCCCCAAGATTCGCGCCCGGTTTGGCGGGCGGATCAAAGCGATGGTTTCCGGCGGCGCGCCGCTCAACCCCGATGTCGGCGTGTTCTTCGAGGCCATGGGCCTGACCATGCTGCAGGGCTACGGCCAGACCGAGAGCGGCCCGGTGATCAGCTGCAACCGCCCGAGCGTGGGCATAGCGATGGATACCGTCGGCCCGCCGATGGAGGGGGTCGAGGTCAGGATAGCCGAGGACGGCGAGATACTCGTGCGGGGCGAGCTGGTCATGCACGGCTACTGGCAGAATGAGGCGGAAAGTGCCCGTGCGCTGCAAAACGGGTGGCTTCATACCGGCGACATCGGCCACCTCGACGCCAAGGGCCGGATCAAGATCACTGATCGCAAGAAGGACATGATCGTCAACGACAAGGGTGACAACGTCGCCCCGCAGAAGATCGAAGGGATGCTGACGCTCCAGTCCGAGATTGCCCAGGCAATGGTAGTGGGCGACCGGCGGCCCTACATCGTCGGGCTGATCGTCCCTGATGCCGAATGGGCGCTGGAATGGGCCAAGGCCAATGGCGAGAAGTTCGACCTGAAGGCACTGCAAGGTTTGCCCGCGTTCAAGAGCGCGGTGCGCGCGGCGGTGGACCGGGTGAACAAGGACCTGTCGGTGATCGAAAAGGTCCGCAGCTTCGCCTTTGCCGATGAAGCCTTCACCATCGAGAACGAGGAAATGACGCCGAGCATGAAGATCCGGCGGCACAAGATCCGGGATCGCTATCAGGAGCGGCTGGACGGGCTGTATCGGGGTTAGCTCAAGCGTTTCCTGAACTGGCCGAGTTGGCTCGACAGGAATTTGAAGGAGTCAGCCAAGCGGGCTTCGAATGCGTCTGCCTCGTTCTTGCTCCAGCTCAGTCGTGCTGGATCGGGTTGGTTTGCCCGCCAGACAGTCATGTCGAACTGGACATGCCATTCACCCGTCCGATCAAGCAGAACCATGGTCATCCCATGGGAAAAATACCGCCGGTGCTCGTCACAATCCTTCCAGTCGGCAAGAGCGCTGGCCAGCCCAGTTTTCTGCTTCTCCGTCCCAGCCGCTTTCTCGGTGACCCGCTCCAATTCTGTCAGCCTTTGTCCGGCCAGATGGGGGATGCGCACCGTTGAATCGTGACTGCGTGCCGTCTTAAGCGCTGCCGCGACCGCGTCCTCGCCTCGCGAAAAGATATTCAGGCAACGACCCCGCCACCCTTCAATCTCGCAAGCGGCGATGTCGTACGGCCTGATCTCGGCAGATTGCACCTTACCGTCAGGCCGCCTCTTTCTCGATAAACTCAGGGTAGAAGCTCGGCGCGCGCTCGCTCCAGCCGGGGGCGGTGGCGGCGGCTTCGCTCAGGGACTGGAGCAGCATCTTGCGGCGGCTGGGGCGGATCTGCGGCAGCGCGGCGGCGGCGCAGAACGCGCTCGGAAGCCACGGCCGCACTTCTGCGCCGAGCAGGCGCTCGTAGAGGAAGCGGAAAGCGGAAAAGCAGTCGAGCCGTTCCTGTGCCAGATCAAACGCGGCGACCCGGGTCAGCTTGCCGATGAAGCCTTCGATGCTCTCGAATCCGGTCTGATCCGGGACGCTGGCCCGCAGCACCTTCAGTTCCTGGTAGGCGACATACTGGCTGCGGATGGCCGCGTTCTCGCTCGCATCGCGCGCCCACAGCTTGAAAGCGTCCTGACGCCCGAGCCCGATATCCAGGCTGCGGCGGATATAGCGTTGCTCCGCAGCGGAAAAGCTGGCGAACTCGCGCATTTCCGAGATCGTCATCGAAGCGGTATGGGTGTTCGCCATGGCTGAAAATCCCCTGTTGCCGCCTAACTTTCGCGCAACAGGGTTAAGATCGGGTAACCATGGCTCCTCGCAAAGCCTGCAAGAAGGGGCTGCGGTCACCCGCAACCCCCTTTGATTTTGCCATCGGTAAGGTCGCTCAGACGTTGTCGCCCAGAGCGCCCTTGGCCTTGCCCATGGCCTGCTGGGCTTCGCCCTTCAGTTCCTGAGCCTTGCCCTTAGCCTGCAGTTCGACGTTGTCTGTTGCCTTGCCAATTGCCTGCTTGGTGTTGCCGATGGCTTCGTTGGTGGCGCCTTTGACGCGATCTTTGAATTCACCCATGTCGATTTCCTTTCGAGTTAACGGAATTAAGTTATTTTGCAACAACTTACGACAAGGAAACGGGGTCATGCCGGTTCGGTTCCGCCAGTGCGGCAGGATGCCCTATACGTGCGATGGTCAGATCAGGCCAGCGAGCGGGCTGGAGGGATCGGCGTATTTGCGCGTGGCCATACGCCCGGCAAGAAAAGCCTCGCGGCCGGCTTCTACGGCCAGTTTCATCGCGCGGGCCATGCGCAGCGGCTCTCTTGCTTCGGCAATGGCAGTGTTCATCAGCACCCCGTCGCAACCCAGTTCCATCGCCACGGCAGCATCGCTGGCCGTGCCGACCCCGGCGTCGACCAGCACAGGAACACTTGCCCCCTCGACGATCAGGCGAATCGTCACTCGGTTCTGGATCCCCAGCCCGGAACCAATCGGTGCGCCCAGCGGCATGACCGCGACCGCCCCCGCATCTTCCAGCTGCTTGGCCGCGATCGGATCGTCGGTGCAGTAGACCATCGGCAGGAAGCCTTCCTTTGCCAGGACCTCGCAGGCGCGGATGGTTTCGACCATGTTGGGATAGAGCGTGCGCGCTTCGCCCAGCACTTCCAGCTTGACCAGATCCCAGCCGCCCGCCTCGCGCGCCAGACGCAGCGTGCGGATCGCGTCTTCAGCCGTAAAGCACCCGGCAGTATTGGGCAGGTAGGTGATTTTCTTCGGGTCGATGTAGTCGGTCAGCATCGGCGCCTTGGGATCGCTGACATTGACCCGGCGGACCGCAACCGTGACGATTTCCGCCCCCGACGCCGCCACCGCGGCGGCATTCTGTTCGAAGTCCTTGTACTTGCCGGTGCCGACGATCAGGCGGCTGCGGAACGTGCGACCGGCGACAGTCCAGCTGTCATGATCTCCGCCGCCCACGAAGTGGACGATCTCGAGCACGTCACCCTGCGCCAGCGCCGCCTCGGTCAATGTCGATCGCGGCACGATTTCGCCGTTGCGCTCCACGGCAACCTTGGCCGGATCAAGCCCTAGTTCAGCCGCGAGCGCGGCAATGGTCGGGGCGGCAGTGCGGCGCAGTTCGCCATTAATGGTCAGGGTGATGGTCATGTCGCGGGCGGAGATAGCTTGCGCAGCCCCGGACGCAAGCTGTCAGTGCGAACAGCGCAGGTTCAGCACGTGACCGAGCGAGACCAACCCGACGCCAATCATGGTCAAAATCGATTCCTCGATCCCATGGGGCATGGCCAACGCGCCGCCCATGAAACTGAGACCGGTCATCGCGATCACGAACGGTCCCGCCTTGCGGTGCTGCAGGGCACCCCATCCGATGGCGACACCGGCCACCACCAGCGCAATGGCCAGGCCCCATTTGTGGATTGCCGGGGCGAGCAGGAACTCACCCCCGAACCCGAATGCGCTGAGGATCACGATGCTGGCCAGACAATGCGCGGCGCACAGCCCAGACAGCACCACACCAATCTGGTCAAAGCGCTGGCGAATCGAGGAATAGGCCTTGGTCACGGTGCGCGTGATGTATGTAATAGTGTATCGTTCCGCAACCCATGTTGCGAAAAACGCCCTTGCGTTGTGGGTGCACCGGCATCATGCAACCATCCTATGAGCACCCAGCCGATTACTCTTGCACGCGCCGGCCCAGCGGCGCAGCACTGCAATGCACGACCGGAAGCGTTGGTCCGCTGGTTGCTGGTTGTGGCCGGGCTGGTCCTGCTGATCGTGATTGTCGGCGGCATCACCCGGCTCACTGAATCAGGCCTGTCAATCACCCAGTGGAAGCCCTTTACCGGGGTTGTCCCTCCCTTGACTGACGAGGCTTGGGAAGCCGAGTTCGCACTTTACCGGCAGACCGGAGAATATATCAACGAATCCGGGCCGGCGGGGATGGACCTGGCGGCGTTCAAGTTCATCTTCTTCTGGGAATGGTTTCACCGCTTGCTCGGGCGGGTGATCGGGCTGGCCTTTGCTATCCCACTGGCGTGGTTCTGGCTGCGCGGTGCGATCCCAGCCGGATACAAGGGGCGTTTGCTGGCGCTGCTTGCGCTGGGCGGGCTGCAGGGCGTGTTCGGCTGGTTCATGGTCCGCTCCGGCCTGTCGGCCGAAATGACGGATGTCAGCCATTTCTGGCTTTCGATCCATCTCCTGACCGCGTTGTTCACGCTGGGCGGGCTGGTCTGGACGGCGCTCGACCTGCGCCAGTTGGCGCGCAATCCTTTGGCGCAGCCTGCCCGATTGACCGGGCTATCGCTGGTGGTGGCCGTGATCCTGTTTCTGCAATTGCTGCTCGGGGCCTGGGTGGCCGGTCTCAATGCCGGGCTGGTGTCCGATACCTGGCCCTTGATGCAGGACCGTTTCGTGCCCGAGTATGATACCTCGCGGGGGTTCTGGTGGGCGCTGACACATGACCCGTTCCTGCTCCATTTCTTCCATCGCTGGTGGGCCTGGGTTGCGGTCGCGGCTCTGGTGGTGCTGGCACGCAGGACCCGCCCGATCGACCGCCGGGCCTCGATCGCGATCCATTCGGCGTTCGGGGTGCAGATCATCCTGGGGGTGGTGACGGTATGGAGCGGCGTCGAGCTGTGGGTTGCCACGGCCCACCAGGGGGTCGGAGCGCTGCTGGTGGCAGCGACGGCGTGGGGGATGCACGCGGTCGGGCGCCGGGCATGACCGCGCTGGTCTGGTGCCCCTTTCCCGACCAGGCCAGTGCCCGGGCGGTGACCGGGCAAATGATCGACGAGCGCCTGATTGCCTGCGCCAATCTGTTCGATAACATGACTGCACTGTTCGTCTGGCAAGGCGAGCGCGGCGAAGCGGCTGAATGCGGCGCCTTGCTCAAGACCGATGCCGCGCGCATGGCGGCGGCCGTGGCGCGGTTGGAGCAGATCCACCCCTACGACACCCCGGCGATACTGGGCTGGCATTGCGATGTCGCCGGTGCGGCCACAGCTGCATGGCTGGCTGACGAAACCCGGCCGCAGGACGTCGCATGACAGGCCGCAGGGCCTTGCTCGGGTGGCTGGCGGTGTTGCCCGCGCTGGGGTGGATGCCAGCTGCGGCTAATTCTTCGTCGCCTCAGTTTCGCCCGCTGCCAGTGCCCTATCGTCTGACCCGGCTGGTCAAGCGGCAACTCGGCGGAGACGGCACGCTCATGGTGGAGCGAAGCTGGAGCATCACCTTTGCCGCGCAGGGACGCGGCTTCCTGGTTGAGGGCCAGCAGTCGGCGGTAACAGTCGATGCACCCTCGGCCCTCGACTATCTGGCCCGGATCGAGCGGGAGCGGGTGGAGCAAGCCATGTTCCCCCTCATGCTTGACGAGGCCGGGCTACTGGCTGCGGCGGCGCCGGGCGCATCGCATGATGCTTTGTCTGCCGCCATCGCCGAAGTGCGGGCGCAGTTGATCCGGCATGGCGCTCTTGAAAGCCGGACATCGAGTTTCCTCGACAGCCTTGAGGCTGCCGGGCAGAAGGCACTGGCGCAATGGCCGCGCGATCTGTTCGCCCCCGGCCTGATGGACCAGGAGGAGCAGCGCACGGTTGAACTGCCAGACGGTCAGTCGGGGACGATTTCGATAACTCGGGCTGCTTCAACTGCTCCGGGAACAGGACTGATGATGCACTACAAGCGGCATGTCCGGACCCGCATTGGCGACGATGAACGGGTTGGCAGCGAGGCGTTCTTACTTGCCCCAAAAGGCTAGTGGTATTATTTTACCTCTCCGCTGATGCCCGGAAAAGCTTGACTTGCAGGACCATAATCGACAAGTGCGCCGCTTCCGGCGGGGCTGCGGCAACGCGGATTCGCAATTTCAGGTCCAACCGAGGAACACCCAGCCATGAAGGCGCTCACCAAGACCACCCGGTCGATCAAGCCGGCCGAGGTCGAAAAGAACTGGCACGTGATCGATGCCGACGGCCTCGTGGTCGGCCGGCTCGCCGCGATCGTCGCCAACATTCTGCGCGGCAAGCACAAGCCAAGCTTCACGCCCCACGTTGACTGCGGCGATCACGTGATCGTGCTGAACGTTGACAGGGTGAAGTTCACCGGCCGCAAGATGACCAACAAGGTCTATTACAAGCACACCGGTCACCCCGGCGGCATCAAGGAAACCACTCCGGCCAAGGTGCTGGAAGGCCGTTTTCCCGAGCGCGTGCTGGAGAAGGCGGTTGAGCGTATGATCCCGCGCGGCCCGCTGGGCCGGGCGCAGATGAAGGCGCTGCACCTCTATGCCGGCACCGAGCATCCCCATGCGGGGCAGCAGCCCGCAGTGCTCGACGTTGCCTCGATGAACCGCAAGAACAAGGCTAACGCGTAATGGCTGATGAAACCAACACCGTGTCCGATCTCGCGGACCTCAAGGACATCG
This sequence comes from Sphingomonadaceae bacterium, assembly GCA_046294735.1. Classification (GTDB taxonomy): domain Bacteria; phylum Pseudomonadota; class Alphaproteobacteria; order Sphingomonadales; family Sphingomonadaceae; genus 34-65-8. Next base: position 437,586 of record JBKBKB010000002.1, on the reverse strand, counting down.
CGGGCGACGCCCCGGAGGCGGACGCCGCTGTCGTTGCCACCAACACCGCTCCGCTGCGTGAGCAGGAACTCGACAAGCAGGGCCGCGCCTACGCTACTGGTCGCCGCAAGGATGCGGTTGCCCGGGTGTGGGTCAAGCCCGGCACCGGCAAGATCACGATCAATGGCCGTGACCAGGACGTTTACTTCGCTCGTCCGACGTTGCGTCTGATTATCAACCAGCCGTTCGGCATAACTGACCGCAGCGGCCAGTATGATGTCGTTGCCACCGTCAAGGGCGGCGGGCTTTCGGGTCAGGCTGGTGCGGTCAAGCACGGCATTGCCCAGGCTCTGTCGAAGTATGAGCCTGCGCTGCGCAGCACGGTTAAGGCTGCTGGCTTCCTCACCCGCGACAGCCGCGTGGTTGAGCGCAAGAAGTACGGCCGGGCCAAGGCTCGCCGCAGCTTCCAGTTCTCAAAGCGCTAAGCGCGTCGAGATCGAATCAGGCAGAAGGGGCGGCCCGCGTGGCCGCCCTTTTTGCGTTCAGGACCGGACAAAATCGCGCTGCTCGACCGTGATCGTGCCATCGGCTCCGATCGATACCGCGTTGTAAGATGGCTCTGCCCCCCTGAGGCGGGTGGACAGCGTGCCCGCACCGATCATCCGCAATGGCCGATTGCCGCGCGCCCGCACCATGTCGAACGGCCGATGCACATGGCCCGACAATACCGCGCTAGCACCGGCGGCCGCGAGGGCGGCGAAGGCCAGGTCCCCGCGCACGGTCGGGTTGCGTCTACCGTCTTCAGCCGGCAGCAGCGGATGGTGGCAGGCGACCAGCTTCGGGCGCGGATCGCCGCGCAACTGCTCGAGCCGAGCGAGTGCTGCGTCAAGTTTGCGCCGACGCACGACCCCATCGGACCAGGGCCAGCGCAATTGCACCCGCACATTGGTGTCAAACGGCACAATCAGCGCGTTCGCCAGCGAAATCTCGCTTCCGACCGCGGCTGCCAACCGGCCGTACCGGGCATAGGGCCGCCGGAACCGCTCCCACATGTTGTAATACGGCATGTCATGATTGCCCGGCTGGAGCATGACTGGGACCTTCAGCTCAGCGAACCATTCGGCAGCCCGGGCATACTGGCGGTGGGTGGCACGCTGGGTCAGGTCGCCGGTGCAGATCACGGCATCGGGCCGCTCCACGGCGACTGCCTGTGCGAACCAGTCCAGGGCAGCCTGGTCCTCAACCCCGAAGTGGACATCGCTGACATGGAACAGGCGGCTCGCCGCGTGGGTCACGGATACACCTATGGTTCAGCCAATCCAGCGCCACACGCCGGCCGGAATGTCACCCGCAGGCAGGTGAGCCCAGCTCAAGCCGAGCCAAAGTATGATGCCGACCAGCCACGGCCCCGCGCCAGCGGAAGGCAAGGCGCCCCAGCGTGGCCAGAACCGGGTGCGACTTTCCCATTCGGCCCATGCTGCGCCCATCAGCAGCTTCTTCTTGCGATCCTGCAGATGGCTGCCGACCAGTGCCAGGATCAGGATCGCACTGGCCACCACCAGAGTGCGTGCGGTTGGTGCCGCGATCAGATGGCTGATCGCCCATAGCGCGAAACCCCACATCATCGGATGGCGGGTCACGCGGAAGACACCGGCGGGTTTGGCCCGCGCCGCACTTTCGGCGCCGGGCATAGGTAATGCGGGATTACGGGCCATGACCGACCCGGCAAACAGGACCATCGCCACCAGCGCAATCGCCGTTCCGATCGCCCAGCTCACATCGTCGTATCCCGGCCACAGGGGGGTGGTGGCGGGCGCGGCCTTGAACGCAAGATACATCCACGCAAACGTGGCCAGACTGATCAGCGAATAGACGCCCTGGAATCCTTTCTCGCCCAGGAGCCGGACCATTGCAGCCCGCAGCGGGTGCGACATTGCAAAGTGTGTACCTACGAACGCCACGCTCGCCGCAATCAGTGCCACAATTGCCCCGTCCATTACCAAGCCCTCCTGCTGAATGCCGATAATGCGCGCTGGCAAGCTCCGGCGCAACCGGTCAGTTCTCGTGAGGAATGCCCCCGGACGGAACGCTGTCGGGCGTGACGGGTGCCGGGGCCGCAGGCTCCGGCTCCGGCTCAGGGTCGGACGCTGTTACCGGAGCGCGGCCGCGCAGGGCATCGATTTCGGCCTGCCGCTCGCGCAGGTAGGTTTCGCGCATTGTCGTGTAGGGGTCGTCGCTGTCGCGGATGGCTTTCAGCCTCTCGTCGATCTCGATTCTGCTTTCGAGCGAGATCACGGTGAACGCGGGCAGGGCGAAATAGGGCTCGGTGAACGGCTTGCCAACCAGCGTCGGCACCGCCGCATTGTCGATCAAGGTTCCGATCAGATCACGCACCGTGGTTGGACCGATCAGGGGCACGACCAGAAATGCGCCTTCCTTGACTCCGTAGATTGCCAGCGTGTTGGCAAACCCGTTCCGCCGCCGGGGCAGGTTGAACGGCTGTTCCTTGGCGACATCGACCAGCCCGGCGATCCCGAAAGTCGTATTGACCGCAAACCGGCCCAGCGTTTCCATTGCCTTGTCCGGCTTCCCCTGAAGCAGGAAGTTGAGAAAGGCGACCGGTTCGCGCAGGTTGGAGAAGAAGTTGAACAAGCCACTTCGGACCGGCTTGGGCAAGACCTGCTGATAACCGGCCGCGAGCGGTTCGACCACTGCCTCATCGACTTGCTGGACCACCTCGAAGGTTTGCGCATTGAGCCGTGCCAGCGGATCACCGGGGGGCGGGGCAAGCGACCCTTCGACGATGATTTCCGGAAGGCCGTCAGTGGGAACGACCTCCTCTCCTGGATTGACCGTTGTCGGTTCGGGCGATGTTTCAGGAACCGGGGTGGCGGCAGGCGCAGCTTGGATCGGCTGCATAATCGCCACACTGGCGATTGATGGCGGTACTGGCAGTGTTGTATGCGAGGAATTAAGTGGTGCCTGGCTGGCCAAAGCCAGCGCAGTTGCCATTGCGATCATCAAACCGGCCTCCGGAAAAGTACTGGCCTACTATTGGCCTGCACCCAATTGCGCCCCCGAAGAGCGATCAGCCTGAAGCTGGGTCATCTGGTTGTCAAGCCGCCGAAAAGCGCCGGTTGTGGGCCTTTGCAACTGCAGCTACCAATCGTAGGCCTTGGACAGGGCGCTCTCGTCCAGATTTCGATACCGATCGCGCAGACGGGTCTGGTGGCTGTCGAGCGGTTGCTCCACACCGTCTATGAACACCTGCACGGGTGCAGTCGACACCTCGAGCGGATCGCCGTCCCACACCACTACATCGCCTGCAGCACCAGGCTGCAGTACACCGAAGCGGCCGCCAAAGCCCGAGATCTCGGCCGGGACCGAGCTGATGCTGGCGAACGCTTCGCCCCAGGTCAGGCCAGTGGCCCCGGGAACACGCGACAGCGCCACCAGATTGCCGGCGAACTGCGGGGCAATCCGCGGGCCGGTGATCCCGCCCGACAATCCGCCCAGCGCCACCTTGACGCCTGCCCGCACCATCCGACCAACATTGCTGTGGGTCGCGCCGAGCTGTTCGAAGCTCGCTGGCAGGTTCTCCAGCGGATCCGCGATGACCGGGACCCCGGCAGCGGCAATATCGCCTGCGACGATCCAGCCTTCGCTGACACCGACCAACACCAGCTTGAGTTTAGGATATTGGCTGCGCAGTCCGAGTACGGCGCGGATATCGGCCGCCCGCTCGACATGCACATAAAGGGGCTGCGCTCCGGTGGCCACTTGCGCCAGGGCCTCGGCATCGGCCCGGGTCAGGAGATTGCCTTCGCCCCGCCAACGGCCAGCGGCGAATTCGTTCGCTTCGCGCAGGGCATTGGCTAATTCGGCATAGGCGGCGACCCGGCTGCCACCGGCAATCCGCCCGCCGGTTTCACCCAGCACCACCAGTTGGAATGCGCGCGCTGAAACAACTGCATCCTTGTCAGCCCCGGTATCGATTACCGCGCCTTGCCCGGCAAAGATTGCACCGCCCGGCGATGTGACGATCGAGGCTCGGGTGACGCCTCCCGCGCGGCTGACCGCGATATGCTGCGATGCGTAATTGACTGCCGTCGAGGCATCGAGTGCGGCGCTGAAGCGGGAACGTGCCGCGCGGGTATCGTTGCTGTTGGCGACGCCCTCGACATCGGCCAGCCCGAGGTCAGTCATCGGCATGAACACCCCGGGCGTGACCCATTTGCCGCTTCCGTCAATTGTTCGGACTCCGGCGGGCACGGTAATGCCGTGCCCGGCTGCGACAACCTTGCCGCCGCGTACGACTACCGTTGCGCCCTCCACAGGGGCGCTGCCATCTCCGGTCGCGACAGTGGCGTTGGTGATTGCGATATCCTGTGCGGCGGCAGGCGCGAGGAAAGCGAGGGCCGCAGCGGCGGCCAGCAGCGCGGTCCGGATCATTTCACGTCTCCTTCGCCGGGCTGACCAAGCTCGAAGTCGCTGACCGGGCGCCGCTTCGGATCGTTGGCATCGAACAGCAGGGCACCATCAACCCAGACTTTCTCTGGCCGGGCATAGACCGACAGCGGATTGGCGTTCCACAGCACCACATCAGCCATCTTGCCAAGGGAAATGCTGCCGGTCTGTTCATCGATCCCCATTGCCTTGGCTGCGTTGAGCGTAATCCAGCGGATCACTTCGGCATCGGGGATGATGATGCCTGCCCGCTTGCCCGCTGCCTGCGCTTTGGCCGCTTCCTGATTGAGCCGCTGGATGCCGTTCTCGTCATCCGAGTGGATCACCACACACGCGCCCGCCTGGTACACCAGGGCGCCATTTTCCGGGATCCCGTCGTAGCTTTCCATCTTGAAGCCGTACCAGTCGGCCCAGATCGCGGAGCAGACATCACTTTCGCGGAGCAAGTGGGCGATCTTGTAGCTTTCGACCGCATGATGGAACGCAGTCACCTTGTAGCCCATCTCCTTGGCCATATCGAGCACCAGCGCCATTTCGTCAGCGCGATAGCAGTGGTTGTGGACCAGGATTTTGCCGTCGAGCACGCCTTTGAGCGTTTCCTTGGCGAGATCGCGCTTTTTGCCATCGAAGGCTTTGGCGTCAAACCAGGTCTGGCGGTTGACCGCAAAGTTGCCCATCCGGGTGGAGGGAGCGCGGCCCTTCGCGCCATACACCCGCTTCGGATTCTCGCCGCAAGCCATCTTCAGGCCATGCGGCGCGCCGGGGAACTTCATGCCCTGGACCGTGCGCGACGGCACGTTTTTGAGGGTCACTGTCCGCCCGCCGAACAGGTTGGCCGAGCCCGGCAGGATCTGGAGTGAGGTAACCCCGCCATTGGCCAGCGCGCGGGTAAAGCCGGGATCCTGCGGCCAGACCGAATGCTCGGCCCAGACTTCCGGAGTGGCCGGGCTGGTCGCCTCGTTGCCATCGGAATGGGCTTCGACTGAAGGCGTGGGATAGTCGCCCAAGTGGCTGTGGATGTCGATAATGCCGGGGGTGACGTATTTGCCAGTGCCGTCAAACACCACGATATCGGCGGGTATCGGCGTGTCAGGGCCGCCAATCGAGACGATCCTGCCGCCGGAGAAGATTACCACCCCGCGCTCGATCCGGTTGCCCGCTCCGTCATAAACCGTCGCGCCGACCAGCGCTGTCGCCGTACCGGGATAGGGTTTGTAGGTCGACGCGTAGGGCTCCCCCGCAGCGTCCTTCGCCGCCGCACCGCCGGAAGACGCCGAAGCGACCCCGGTCGACGAGCCATTGGTGGTGCAGGCGGACAGGGCCAGCGCCCCCCCGATTGCGGCGATCGTGCGATAGCGCATGGGTCGTGCTTCTCCGGCTGGCGTTATGTTACGGACGGGTGGCGGGGTGGGTACCTGCCGCCTGCGGTTCGCCCAGTTCGGCAGTGCCGGCGAGTTCATCATCATCGCGCAGCGTGTCGAGGTGCATCATCTTGCGGATCACCGGGCTGATGACGATCACTGCCACCCCGACGCCCACCGCGACCCAGCCGATCTGGCTATAGACCGCCAGCACCGTTTCCTTGGCTGCGCCTTCGCCCGAAGCCGCTTCCGAGCCGGTGGCTGCTGCAATCAGACCGGCCGCAAAGTTGCCTGTGGCCGAAGCGAAGAACCAGGTGCCCATGATCAGCGATGCCATATGCGCCGGGGCAAGCCGGTTCATCGCGCTGAGGCCGACCGGGCTGAGGCACAGCTCGCCGGTGGTGTGCAGCAGGTAGATCAGGAACACGAAGATCACTGGGGTCATGGCTTCCATGCCCACCGCATTTGCACCGAACACCAGCACCAGGAAGCCTGCGCCGAGCTGGATGATCGCCAGCCCGAACTTGGCCGGGGTCGATGGTTCGAGTCCCTTGCGGGCGAGCCAGGTCCACAATCCAGCGAACAGCGGTGCGAGCAGGATGATGTAGATCGGATTGATCGACTGGAAGATCGAGGCTGAAACGCCCTGCCGGTCGACATAGCGGTCAGTGAACAGGTTGAGGCTGGAACCCGCCTGTTCGAACAGGGCCCAGAACAGGATCGAGCCAATGATCAGGAAAATCGCGGCAAAGATGCGGTCACGGTCATGTCCGCCGATCTTGATCGCTTCCCAGATGACGAAAGCGACCAGCAGCGCTCCGAAAACGCCCAGAATGCTGCCTACGATCGCCTGATTCTGCACCAGCCACCAGGTCACCGCCACCGCGCCGAAGCCGACAAGATAAAGGAACCATTCGAACTTGATGCCCATGAACGGGCTGGCCAGCTTTTCCGGAACAGAGCTTTCACCCTTGCCGAGAAGGAGCGGCTTGAACACGATGAACACGATCAGTCCCAGCAACATGCCGAAACCCGCCGCGCCGAAGCCGTAGGCCCAGCCATAGGTCTGGCCGAGGTAGCCGGCGATGATCGTGCCGACCGCTGCGCCAACGTTAATGCCCATGTAGAAGATCGTGTAGGCCCCGTCGCGCCGGATGTCGGTGCGCGGATAGAGCTGGCCGACGATCACCGAGATGTTGGCTTTCAGGAAGCCAGAACCGACAATGATGAAGGCCAGCGCAAGCCAGAACACGTCGATCATCGGATTGGCCTGACCCAGCGAGCCGTCGCCCTCGAAAGCCATGAAGAAGTGGCCGAAAGTCAGGAGTACTGCTCCGAACAGCACCGCCTTGCGCTGCCCCAGATACTTGTCAGCCAGATAGCCGCCGAGCACCGGCGCGATGTAGACCAGTGCGGTGTAGGCACCGTAGATGACCGAGGCTTTCTCATCGTTATAGAGCCAGTGTTGGGTCAGGTAGAAGATCAGCAGCGCGCGCATCCCGTAGTAGGAAAAACGTTCCCACATTTCGGCAAAGAACAGCACGAACAAACCCTTGGGGTGTCCAGCAAACTCGGGCTTGGATGAACTGACGATGGCACCCCCGCCGATCAGCAGCAGCACAAGGAATGTCGCTGCGATGGCGACGATAATCTGTTCCAGTGTCACGACAGTCTATCCCCCGAAGGTTTTCGTTTTGACAACCATGTTGCCGCAGACCGCGCACCCTAGCGCCAGATTCTTGCGTGTGAAGCGCTAGTTTCACGCGAAACCGGACGTTTCCTTGCCTTTTCGACGGACCGCGCCTTGTGCGCCGCGCTGTATTATGGCACTGATGCACTGAATGGAGGCAACCCAATGACTCAGCAAAGCCGCCCCGTCTATCTCAAGCTGCGCGACCAGATCGCGGCGGCCATTATCGAGGGCGAATATCCGGAAGGGCGAATGCTTCCTTCAGTCCGCGCTTATGCGGCGGAGCAAGGTGCCAATCCGCTGACGGTGGCCAAGGCTTATCAGCAATTCCAGCTCGACGGGTTGGTCGAAGTGCAGCGCGGCGTTGGCATGTATGTGGTGGATGGCGCAGCAGAACGGTTGCGGGCCCGCGAGCGGGCCCGGTTCGTCGAACAGGAATGGCCCGAGATCCGCGCGCGGATGGACCGCCTGGGAATTCGGCCAGCCGAACTGCTTGAACATGGCTGATTGTGGTAAATGGGATAAAAACGACACCTCCACACATTGCACTCTTTTAACAAGTTTGGCACAAACGAGGTCTGGGCCGCATTATTGGGGGTAAGCTGTTCGCGCACGATGCGAACGAAGCCGTGCAGCGTTTTCAAAGCTGTGCGGATGGGAGCAACGACATGATCCGATCAGAGCTGGTGCAGGCACTGGCGAAGGAAAATCCCGACCTGCGGGCCGACGAAGTTGAAAAGGTGGTCGATGTCTTCTTCGACGAGATCACCAACCGACTGGTCGATGGCGGGCGGGTGGAATTGCGCGGGTTTGGCGCTTTCTCGACCAGGGCGCGCGATCCGCGTCAGGGACGCAACCCGCGTACTGGTGAAACCGTGGACGTGCCTGGGAAGCGCGTCCCCTATTTCAAGCCGGGCAAGGAAATCCGCGACCGCCTCAACACAGACTGACTGGGTCCTCGGCAGCTTGTCTTTCCAGCCTGCCCGGTTAGGGCAGTAACCTGCACTGGCGGGTGTGGCGGAATGGTAGACGCCGGGGACTTAAAATCCCCTGATCTTCGATCGTGCGGGTTCGAGTCCCGCCACCCGCACCAGGTTGGCGATGGATGCCTGCGTTAACCCCTGGTTTTAGCTTAAGTTTAGCGAGCAGTCGGCCGAGCCTGCGGCGGCAAGCCCCTGTGGCAAGCCAGGCGCCCCGAATTAGGGCAAAATTAGTGCTGTCCGTAAACCGGACTGTCCTCTGATCCCGCTAGAGGCAGCGCGTGCCAATGCAGGCGGCCCATTGCGGGTCTACGCCTGTGCTTCCAGGGAACCGGATGTGACCGATGAGAACGACGAGCAACCCGGTGCGTGCATCTCCGCCCGCGGAGCGGATCGGCGCCGCTACAGTGCGCCTGGCCATCTGGAAGCCGAAAATGGCTTCACCGGCAACGTCTTCGTTACAGACATCTCCCTCACCGGAGCCCGGGCACACGGGGTGTTTTACAACTTTGTCCCAGGCATCTTGGTCATGGTCGGCTTCCAGGGGCTGGGGCCGATGCGCGGAACAGTGCGATGGGTGGACGGCCGTTCGATCGGGATCGCTTTCGACAAACCGCTGCATGTCTCGGTCCTCGACTGGTTGACCCCGCAACCATAGGCGTTTGCGCGAGAACGGGCTTAGCGCCTTGTTTACCCCTTTGCAGGCATGGAGCGAGGTGGAAATCAGGGTAATCAAACCGTGCCTTCGCTCGCTTGGCGGGCGCGGGGCGGACGGCGGGGCTATGGAAAGCGGCATTCGACACACAGTTGCGCAGCCGGCCGGGCTTAGCCCCGAGGAACAGCGCGCCGCGCCGCGCGTCACCCTGCTCATCCGCCCGGCCAAACTGGTGACACCCGAAGGCGAATTCGTGTGCGTTATCCGCGACGTATCTGCCACCGGAGTCAGCGTCCGCCTGTTTCACCCGATCCCGGCCGGTGAAGCTGCCCTGCTGGAGACGGAAACCGGCAACCGGGTAGCCATGCGCCGTGTCTGGGTGCGTGACAATGAAGCGGGATTCCATTTCGATGAAGCGATCGATGTGGCGCAACTGGTCAACCAGACCGGACAGTTCCGCAAGCGCAAGCTGCGAATCACAGTCGAGCTGCCTGTCCGGGTCTGCTTCCTGGGACAGACCCATCAGGCGGTGATCCGCAACCTGTCACAGCAAGGTGCGCGGATCGAATGCGATGTGCGGCTCGCGCTGGCTCAGGCCCTGCGCCTTCAGTCGGACTACCTGCCGGAAATCCGGGCCAAGGTCCGCTGGCGGCGCGATGGCCAGTTCGGGCTGGTGTTCGAGGATACCTTCTCGCTCGGTGACTTTGCCCAGATCGCGGCGCTGCTGCAGAGCCCTTCGCTGCTGGGCCGTTAACCTTCTGCTTACCATTTTCCTTCACTTGCCGGTGACCAGGTTAAACAGGGGCATCGGACGATGAAAAACGCAGGCGAACTGGCGGTGGACGTGGCAATCATCGGGGCCGGGCCAGCTGGCCTGACCGCCGGCTACCTGTTGACCAAGGCCGGCAAGTCGGTGGTGATCATCGAAAAAGACGCTGTCTATGTCGGCGGGATAAGCCGTACCGTCGAGCACGAGGGCTATCGCTTCGACATCGGCGGGCACCGCTTCTTCTCGAAATCGCAGCAGGTGGTCGACCTGTGGAACGAGATCCTGCCGGACGATTTCATTCAGCGCCCGCGGATGAGCCGGATCTATTACGAAGGTAAATTCTACAGCTATCCGTTGCGCGCGTTTGAAGCCCTGTTCAACCTGGGCATCTGGCGGTCGGTCCAATGCATGGCAAGCTACCTGCATTACAAGCTATTCCCCGTCCGCACCGTGAAGAGTTTCGAGGACTGGACCACCAACCAGTTCGGCGAAAAGCTCTACTCGATCTTCTTCAAGACCTACACCGAGAAGGTCTGGGGCATGCCATGCAACGAGATGAGCGCAGACTGGGCTGCCCAGCGGATCAAGGGCCTCAGCCTGTGGGGCGCGGTCACGGACGGACTCAAGCGTTCGCTTGGCCTCAACAAGCGGCCGAATGACGGGCAGGCGGTCAAGACCCTGCTCGAGACCTTCCGCTATCCCCGGCTCGGCCCGGGCATGATGTGGGACGCCGCACGCGACAGGATCGTCGCCAGCGGGAGCGGGAGCGTGCTCATGGGGCATAGCCTCGAACAACTCGCGAGCGACGGAACCGGCGGCTGGCGCATGACGGCCAACGGCCCCGAAGGCAAAGTGGTGGTCAAGGCCGCCCATGCGATCAGTTCGGCACCGATGCGCGAACTGGCGGCCCGGCTTCATCCCTTGCCGGACACGACCTGGAACGCCTCCAGCCTCAGGTACCGTGACTTCCTGACCGTGGCGCTGATGGTTGAGGGCGATGATCTGTTTCCGGACAACTGGATCTATATCCACGACAGCAAGGTCAAGGTCGGCCGGGTGCAGAATTTCCGCTCGTGGTCGCCTGAAATGGTGCCCGATGACGCCATGGCCTGCGTCGGTCTGGAATACTTCTGCTTCGAAGGTGATGGACTGTGGTCCATGGCCGATGCCGATCTGGTAGAGCTTGCCAAGACCGAGATGGCGATCCTCGGGCTCGTCGATCCGGCGCGGGTGCGCGGCGGTGCAGTGGTGCGGCAGGAAAAGGCATACCCCGTGTACGATGAGGATTATGCCGCTCATGTCGCTGCCATGCGTCACGAACTGGAGTCCCGGTATCCCACGTTGCACCTTGTCGGACGCAACGGGATGCATCGCTACAACAACCAGGACCACGCGATGATGACCGCCATGCTGACGGTCGAGAACATTCTGGCCGAGCGACGGATCTATGACACCTGGTGCGTCAACGAGGACGCCGAATACCACGAGGCCGGCGATGAAGGTGCGGATGCCGCGCTGCCTGCACGTGAGGCGATCACACCCGATCAGGCCGCAGCGCTGGCCTCGGTTCGTGAAGTGCCTGGCCGGGTCAAGCCGGAACCGCGCGGGCGCGAGGCGGCCTGACGCAGGCACAGCAGCAGCACGATCAGACCGGCAAATGGTACCAGTGGAACTGCAGTGAAGAACCACATTCCGGGCAAGGCCATCGCGAACAGCAGCATGGCCCTGTCGCTCTGCGGCTGCGGCAGCGTAAGCAGGAATGCAGCGGCTGCGGTCAGCATGGTGCAGTCGTACAGGAACGAATAGGGTGTCACCAGTGCGGTTGCGGCAATCGCGGCTGCCGCTTGCGCTGCGAACGGTGGCTTGCGGCGGACCACCAGCGCCATCAGCGCCAAGGCACCGAGAGCGAACAAGGCGTGCAAAGCGAGCGCCCATTCCAGCGGCACATGGCGCACGGCTATCGCCAGCACGGACTGCATCTTGCCGCCCACGATCGTGTCGGTACGCCCAGCCACCATTGCCGCGACCTCGCGGCCGGCAACCAGGTAATCGGCCCACAGGCCCGGCCCCCACAGGGCAAGGGTGAGCAGGATCGTCGCTCCCAAGGTCGCGATCGCGGCGGCAATGGCGGCCCAGTCTCGACGCAGCAAGAGAAACGGTGCCAGGGCCAGCCCGAGATGCGGTTTGATCGCGAGCAGCCCGAACAGTACCCCGGCCAGCACCGGGCGACGCGGCAGCAGCAACAGTCCCGCAGCCAGTGCCGCAGCGGTCAGGAAGCCATTCTGGCCGAGCAGGATGGTCTGGCTGGCTCCGCCCCATGCCACCGCCATCGCCAGCGCGGTTGGCCAGTCGCGAACGATGCTGCGCAAGGCGGCAAACCACAGGCCGATCCCGATCACGAGGTAGAGCGGCAACGCCGCGCCATAAGGCAGCGCACCGAATGGGGCGAACAGCAGGAATGCAGTTGGCGGGTAGCCGAAGGTGAGGCCGTCCGCAGCGGGGCGGTCGATCAGGCTGGCATAGAACGCTTCGTGCACGGCATGGTCGTAAGCCAGCGCTGCCTGACCGGCCAGCGCCCGTACGCCTGCCGCCCAAACAGTGGCGAAATCGGTGATGACCACATTACCATCGGTCGCCAGCGGCCAGCGTCCGGCGCTGGCCAGCACGGCCAGCACAGCCAGAGTGCCCAGCGCCAGCACTGCCCAATACAGTCGGATTGCGGCCCGTCCGGTCATTTTACCCCCATCGAATGCTGTGCGGTAGTCTGCGCTTGACGCTTTGTTAACCGGAAACCGCAATGAACAGGAAACCGCCCGAATGTTGGCGGCAGGAGCGGGATGTGGACGAACTTCTCAAGCGGCTGAGTGACTTGCGTCTGCTGCGCTACGGCTGTGCCAGCGTGGCTGCGCTGGCGGTCGATATGGGGACATTCCTGGCCTTGCTGGCGCTGGGCATGGCAGCCGCGCCCGCCTCGGCGCTCGGCTATTCGCTCGGGATCGTCACCCACTGGCTGATCTCCAGCCGTGCGGTCTTCATTGGCCGGGTCGCGCCGCGCGGGCCTGACCGGACCCGGCAGAAAGCCCTGTTCGTCGGCTCGGCACTGGTCGGATTGGCACTGACCATTGCCATCGTCGGCGCAGGCGAGATGGCCGGGTTCGATCCGCGGCTCGCCAAAATGGCGGCGATCGCTGTCAGCTTCGCGGCAACCTGGTTATTGCGTAGCCGGATCGTTTTCCGGCCGGTTTTCTAGGCCTGCGTTCTAAGAGGGCCGGAACCGCAGCGCTGCCCCGTTGATGCAGTGCCGTTTGCCGGTCGGGCGCGGACCGTCGTTGAAGATATGGCCCAGGTGTCCGCCGCAATCGGCACAGTGCACTTCGGTGCGGGGATAGCCGATCTTGTAGTCGGTCGAGGTGCCGACCGCGCCAGGCAGAGCCTGCCAGAAGCTCGGCCACCCAGTGCGGCTGTCGTACTTGACGCTGGAGGAATAGAGCGCGTTGTCGCACCCGGCACAGTGGAACGTTCCCTTGCGCTTTTCCTTGTCGAGTGGCGAACTGAAGCTGCGCTCGGTCCCCGCCTGCCGCAGGATATAGTACTGCTCGCGGGTCAGCTTGCGCTTCCATTCGGCATCGCTCAGCCTGACCGGAAAGTCCTTTGCCTCGGCCCGGCCGCATCCGGCCAGCAACAGTGCGCCGCTGCCCAGGCTGATCCAGCCGAGCACGCGGCGGCGGGTTGGGGCAGGTGGTTCTGTCGGCATGAGCACGTCTCCCTTGCGGCGTTCCTTATCAGATACGCCGGACGGGAGGCAAAAGTTTCACCCGGTGCAGGTCAGAAGCTGGTGATTTCGACTTCGAGCTTGCGGAAACCATGCACGAAATTGGCCTGGACCCGCTCGACATCGCCGGCCACGTGAACCCGCATTCGGCGCTTGTGCATCTCTTCCAGCAGGATCTTCAGCTGCAATTCGGCGAGGCGCGCACCGATGCAGCGGTGGATGCCGTAACCGAACGACAGGTGCCGCCGCGCGTTCTCACGGGTGATGTCGATCTTGTCGGGGTTGGCGAACACCTCGGTGTCGCGGTTGGCCGAAAGATACCACAGGATCAGCTTGTCACCGGTCTTCAGCTGCTCGCCGAACAGCTCGTGATCCTCGGTCACCGTGCGCCGCATATGGGCGAGCGGGGTCTGGAAGCGCAGGCACTCCTGCACCGCATTGGGGATGAGGTCAGGATTCTGTTCGAACAGCTTGCGCTGGTCCGGGAAGCTGTCGAAGGCATGAATGATCCCGCTCATGGTGTTGCGGGTGGTGTCGTTGCCACCCACGATCAGCAGCACCAGGTTGCCCATGAATTCGCGCGGGCTCATCTGGTTCATCGCGGGAGAATGGATCATCATCGAGATCAGGTCCGATCCCGGCTCTTCCTGGCTGCGCTGCATCCACAGTTGCTGGAAATAGGCGGCCATTTCCTGGAGCACCATCTCCCGGTCGTTGCCGAGTTCGGGGACCAGCGCGATCTCCGTATCGCCGGCCCAGTCGCTCCAGAAGGTCAGCAGGCGGCGATCTTCCCACGGGAAGCCGAACAGGATCGCCAGCATTCCGGTGGTCAGTTCGATCGAGACTTTGTCCACCCAGTCGAACACCTCGCCGCGTGGCAGGCTGTCGAGCAGTTCGGCGGTGCGCTGGCGCACCTCGACTTCCATCTTGGTGATTTCGCCGGGCGTGAACTTGGGGGCGACAGTGCGGCGCTGACCGGTATGCTTGGGCCGGTCCATGGCAATGAACATTGGCAGCTCGCGGCCTTCGACGCCCTCGTCGCGCTCCAGGATGGTGATCCCGCCATGCTCCCAGCTTGACGAGTAGAGTTCGGGCAGGGCCTCGATGTGCTGGATAGCCTTGTGGCTGACCACATTCCAGTAGGCGCCATAGGGACTGCTGGGAACGTAGTGCAGCGGACCCTTGGCACGCATCTCGGCGAAGATCGGCTGCCACCGGTCTTCGACATAGATGTCGCTGCGGCTGACATCATAGGGGTGCTCGTGCGGCGGCATGGCCTGCGGGTTCTGCGTAAGGAAATCCTTCAACGCCTGATAGGCGGACGGTTCCGTGCGCCACTGCGGCTTGTCCGGGGTGCCAGCTTCTGGGGCAATGGTGGCCATGCATTCTCTCCTGCCTCGCCCCCCTTTGCCGGAGAGTCGCTCGATCAGGATTGCACCCGTTACTTACCGCAATGTCAATAGCGAGTTGCTTAATGAGACCTAAGTTGCGGCCTTGCGGCGGAACAATCCGTGCCGTTTGGCACCTTGCGGGCCGGACTGCATCACCCGGCGTCGGAACAGAGCCGCGCCGCCTTTGACCAGCAGGGCCACGAACAGGGCCTGCCACGCCAGTGCCAGCAGGTGCGGCCACAGCGCTTCCTCCATCGCCGCTCGCGCCAGCATGGCGAAGGGGGAGCTGAGCGGAAATACGGCGGCGGCCAGTTCCTGCCACGAACCGGGCCGGGCGATCGCGAAACTGGCGAAGAAGAACACCAGCAATTGCAGCATGGTTACCGGCATCGACAGGGTCTGCACTTCGCGCACAGTTGCAGCCATCGCGCCGATGGTCAGGAACAACGAGCCGAGCAGCAGGTAACCCATCGCGAAATAGACCACCCCCAGCACCAGGAACAGCGGCCAGCCGACCGCCGGTTCGGTCAACGCCCCCACGTCAAGCGCCCCGGTGGCAAAGGCGATGACCCCGGCGCTGCCCCACACCAGGATACCGACAAACGAGACGGCCAGCATGGCGAACAGCTTGCCCAGAAACACCGCGTCCATCGGAATGGCGGCGGCGAGGATCTCGATGATCTTGTTGCCCTTTTCCTCGACCAGGTTGGACAGGACCATTCCGGCCAGCAGCATGATCAGCAGGAACAGCAGCAACTGCCCGGCCTGAGCAGTGCGGACCCGGTCGATCTTCTCGCTCGCTCCGCTGGTGGCGACGATCCGGGCGTCTATCGGGGGGAAAGATTGCGGGGCTGCGCCGATGGCGCTGGCTGCGACCAGGGCGATCCGGCCGCCCAGACGGTCGATCTGTTCCTGCGTTGCGGTCAGTTGCGGCGCGGTTGGCGTTCCGGTGACTATGGCGGCATAGTCACCCTTGCGTGCCTCCAGCAACCTGCCCGCGTCGAACGCGGGATCATTCGTGGCCTCAGGCACCACGACCATGCGCGGCATGACCGGTCCCAGATCATTGGCGAGCCGCTCGTTGGCAGCCATCATCCGGGCGGTATCCGCCTCGCTCATGGCTACACCTACTGCGCTGCTGCTGGCCTGCTGCTGGACTTCGCTGCCGATTCCGCCCGCGAGCGCGCCGACCACGACCGGGAACAGCGGGCCGAGGAGGAAGAAGATAAACGCCCGGCTCAGCAGGATGGCGAAGAAATCGCGCCGGGCAATGACAAAGGCCGCCTGCCAGATCGACAGGCGCGATCGGGTTGTCGTCATGGTCGCTCCCGGATTCATGCCGCATCCCCTTCGCCAGTGCGGGCCATCTCGCGGGCAACCGCCTCTCCGGCGATATGGACGAAGGCATCGTGCAGCCCGGCGCGCTCGATCGATAGCGACAGGATGCCCGCCTCACCTTCGATCATCGCGCGCAGCAGCGGCTCGATCCCGCTTTCCGGCAGCGAAAATGACCAGTAATCGCCTTCGCGGCGAACGTCGGCAGGCAGCGCCTCGAGCCAGCGCCCGTCGCGCATCCGCGTTTCCAGCCGCACTTGCGCCGGGATCCGGTCCCGGGCGTCATCGACCTTGCCGGCGAACGGCACTTTGCCGCCGGCAATGATCGCCACCCCTTCGCACAGCCGCTCGGCATGGGCGATCACATGGGTCGAGAAGATCACCGTTGTGCCCTGTTCGGCCAGATTGCGGATCAGACGTTCCAGCTTGCCCTGATTGATCGCGTCGAGCCCGCTGAACGGTTCATCGAATACCACCAGTTTCGGTTCATGGACCAGTGTGCCAAGCAACTGGACAGTCTGTGCCATTCCCTTGCTGAGCTGGCGGATCTGTTTGTCTGCGGCATGGCCCATGCCGTGCCCCTCAAGCAGTTCGCGGCCCCGTTCGCGCCCCAATTTCAGCGGTACCCCGCGCAGTGCGCCCATGAACGCAATGGCCTCGTAAGCCTTCATCGCCGGGTAGAGCCCGCGTTCTTCCGGCAGGTAGCCCACCAGCCGGGCGATATCCTGCGGGTTGTCGTGCCCCAGCATCCGGCGGGTGCCTTCGTCCGGATCAATGATGCCGAGCAGCATCCGAAGGGTGGTGGTCTTGCCGGCCCCATTGGGGCCGAGAATGCCGTAGATTGCGCCTTCGGGGATGGAGATGTCGACTCCGTTGACAGCGGCCACGCCGTCGAATCGCTTGACCAGCCCGCGCGCCTCGATCGCCAGGGGGCGGCTCTGAGCCGGGGGTGCGGTGAGAACGCCTGTCGCCATATCCATGCTGCGCGGTTAACCTTCAGCGATGAACGAGGGCAATGCCAAACATGGTTAACGGGGCTGAAGGTGATGTTCTCGCTTCGCGGCTGAAAGCCGAGGCTACCCGGCTCGGCTTTGCCGCCTGCGGCATTGCGCCGGCCGAGGATGACCCGGTGCGCGCCGCGCGCCTCGCCGAATGGCTTCAGCTGGGACATCATGGCTCAATGGGCTGGATGGAGGAGCGGGCGGAGATCCGGTGCGGCCCGCAGGCGATGTGGCCCGAGGCGCGCAGCGTGATCGCGCTCGGCATGAGCTATGCCCCTGCGCACGATCCGCTGGCGCTGGAAGGCGCGCCGGACCGGGCCCGGATCTCGGTCTACGCCCAAGGCAGGGACTACCACGACACGGTCAAGAAAGCCCTGAAGGCACTGGCCCGTTGGCTGGTCGAGCAGGTGCCGGTAACGCAGCTCAAGGTTTTCGTCGATACCGCCCCGGTAATGGAGAAGCCCCTGGGGCAGGTGGCCGGGCTGGGCTGGCAGGGGAAGCACACCAATCTGGTCAGCCGGACACACGGCAGCTGGCTGTTCCTCGGCGCGATCTACACCACGCTCGCCCTGCCACCTGATGCCGAGCACCCGGACCGGTGCGGATCGTGCACCGCGTGCCAGACTGCCTGCCCGACCCAGGCATTCCCCCAGCCCTATGTGCTCGATGCGCGGCGGTGCATTTCCTACCTGACGATCGAGCACAAGGGGCCGGTGGCCGAGAAGTTCCGCGAGGCGCTGGGCAACCGGATCTACGGTTGCGACGATTGTCTGGCTGTGTGCCCATGGAACAAGTTTGCCGATGCTGCCGCCCGCAACCGGGCCTTCCTGCCCCGGGCCGAACTGGTGGCGCCGCACCTGGCGGATTTCCTTTCACTCGACGATGCGGGGTTCCGCACCCTGTTTTCCGGCTCACCGATCAAGCGGATCGGGCGCGACCGGTTCGTGCGCAACTGCCTCTATGCAGCGGGTAACGGCGGTGATGCAGGTCTGAAGGGCGCGGTAGAGGCGCTGCTCGCCGATCCCGACCCGGCCGTGGCCGATGCCGCGCACTGGGCGCTCAGGCGGCTGGCAAAAGCTCCTTGAGCGGAATGGCGGTGTCAGCAATCATCGCTCGCTCCGGCGTGGCCCGTGCTTCGACCAGCTTGCGGCCCTGAACATAGTCCTTGGTTGCGTTGACGCAATCGAGCGCGATCACCCGTCCTGCCTGGAGGTAGACCACCGAAAACGAACGCGCGGCCGGATCGCCCCGTACCACGGTTTCGTCATAGCCGAGCGACAGCCCGGCGGTCTGTAGCTTCAGGTCGTACTGGTTCGACCAGAACCACGGGAAAGCGCGATAGGGCAACGCCTCGCCGCAGATGTGCTTCGCGGCCACGGTTGCCATGTCGTTGGCGTTCTGGACCGATTCGAGCCGGATCACCGCGCCATCTGCAAAGGCATTCGCGTGGGCGGCGCAATCGCCGATGGCGTAAACATCTTCGAGCGTGGTGCGGCAGTATTCGTCAACATCGACCCCGTTGGAGCCGCTCGCGCCCGCTGCGATCAGGGGCCCGACGCTGGGGATGATTCCGATACCGACCACCACCATGTCGGCCGGAATGGTCTCGCCAGTCGACAGGGTGACGCCGGTGACCTTGCCATCCGTCTCGGTCAGCGCCTCGACTCCGGCCTCGAGCAGCAGGTCGACCCCATGGGCGCGATGCTCTGCCTCGTAGAAGGTGCTCAGTTCCGGGCCGGCGACGCGGGCGAGCACGCGCGGGAGCATTTCCACCACGGTGACCTCGCGCCCGAACTTGCGCAGCACGGCTGCCGCTTCCAGCCCGATATAGCCCCCGCCGACCACCACAATCCGGCTGGCGCCGTCATCGAGTTCAGCGCTCATCGCGTCGACATCCGCCCGGGTGCGGACCCCGTGGACCCCGGCCAGGTCTGCCCCGGGGCATTGCAGGCGGCGCGGATCGCCTCCGGCGGCCCAGATCAGCTTGCCGTATTCCAGTGCGCCGCCGTCAGCCAGCGACAGCACATGGGAAACGGGATCGATTGCCACGACATCGGTATTGAGCCGCAGTGTGATCGCTTTGTCGGCCCAGAACTGAACCGGGCGGATCATGATCCGCTCGAATGGCTTGTCCCCCGCGAGATACTCCTTCGACAGGGGGGGGCGCTCATAGGGGGGCTCGCTGTCACGCCCGAGCAACAGGATCGAACCCTCGAATCCGGCCTGCCTCAGGGCGATGGCGGCCTGCGCGCCGCCATGCCCGGTCCCCACTATGATCACGTCTGCCCGGTCCATGGGCCAGCGGTTCGCTGCAAATCGGCCATCGGTCAAGGGAGTCTGTTGATTTCCACTGGCGTGGAATCGGCACCAGCCCGCACCCCCGCCCGGCCTCCCAATCCAGTTTATCCTGTGGGAGGCCGGGCGGGGGTGCGGGCTGGTGCCGCGCTCTTTAAGTGGAACCGAAACGAACCCTAACGTGCGAGAAGGTTACGTGCCATGCTGGCTATCTGGGCGAGCATGGCAGGCGCAACCGGGGTTTGCGCCTGTGCCCGGCTCACCATGGCGCGGAACTGCCGCACGGCCTGGGCATGGTCATCGACCCAATTCCCGACTGTGCCAGCCATGTCCTTAGCGGCTCCCTTGCGCCGGGCAAGGCGGCGCAGCAGATCGAGCCGCATCTGCTGGAAATCGCGGGCCAGACCATCGACCAGCAGCCGTTCCCACACGTCGGACGGGTTCATCAGCGCGGCAGTCGACTGGGCCCAGTCAAGTCCCAGCGCGGTGCCGACCCCGGTAAAACCGCGGGTCAGTGCGACTGGGCTGATTCCGGTCTCCTGGGCCAGCCGGGCCAGGCCGACAGAGCCATCCAGATCATAGAGGTGAGCGACTCGGGCAGCGAGCCGGTCCGGCGCCCCGGAATGGGCGAAACTTTTCCGCAACCTGTCCGACTGGTCACGCGATTCGGCGGACAGAAGCTCGCCGGTGCCGTCAATCAGCGCTGTTACCCCCTTGCCCAGATCTGCCACCATCTTGCCCGGCTTGACCTGTCCGGCGGCGGTCCGCAGGACATCGGACATGAGGTTGCCGACGGCCGCCGCGAGCCGGTCGAACAGCATCAGGCGGGCAGCCTCGGGCATGGCGACCGTGTCTAGCGCGTGCCACAGGTCGGGCAGGCCGAACAACCGCTCCACCGTGATAAAGGCTGCCGCAACCTCGCCCAGCCCCACGCCTTCTTCTTCCGCCAGTTCGAACGGGTGAATGACACCTAGGCGATTGATGATCCGGTTGGCGAGCTTGGTGGCGATGATTTCGCGGCGCAGCCTGTGCTCCGCAATCTGCGCCTTGAACTTGCTGCGCATCGGAGCCGGGAAGGCCTCGACCAGAGTCCCGGTCAGCACCGGATCATCGGCCAGCGGGCTGTCTTCGATTGCGGCCTGCAGCACCAGCTTGGCCGAGGACAGCAGAACCGCCAGTTCCGGCCGGGTCAGCCCATGTCCGTCCGCCGCCCGGCGAGCGAGCGTCTGGCTGTCGGCAAGGCCTTCGGTCTGGCGGTCAAGGTGGCCGCCGCTTTCCAGTGTTTCGATCAGGTGGAGCTGCGCCGCGACAGCGCGCGGGCCACCGGTTTCGGCAATCGACAGCGCCAGTGCCTGCAGGCGGTTATCCTCCAGCACGATCGCGGCGACTTCGTCGGTCATTTCGGCCAGGAGGGCGATCCGTGCTTTCTCCGACAGTTTTCCAGAGCGTCTGGCAGCCGCCAGCGCAATCTTGATGTTGACCTCGTTGTCGGAGCAATCGACCCCGGCCGAGTTGTCGATGAAGTCGGTGTTGATCCGGCCGCCTGACAGCGCGAAGGCAATCCGGCCCGCCTGCGTCACGCCGAGGTTCGCACCTTCGCCGATCACCTTTGCCCGCACCTCAGTGGCATCGACCCGCAGTGCGTCGTTGGCTGGATCGCCGACGGCGACGTTGTTTTCGTGGCCAGCCTTCACGTAAGTGCCGATGCCGCCGAACCACAGCAGGTCGACCGGTGCCTTGAGAATCGCGGAAATCAGTGCATCCGGTTCGTATTCGCCCGGCTCCAGCCCGATCGCCGCGGCGGCAGCCTTGGGCAGCTTGATCGTCTTGGCGCTGCGCGGCCATACTCCGCCGCCCCTGGAAATCAGTGACTTGTCGTAATCGTCCCAGCTCGAGCGGGGCAGGGCGAACATCCGGCTGCGCTCCTTCCAGCTGGTAGCAGCGTCGGGTTCGGGGTCGATGAAGATGTGTCGATGGTCGAACGCCGCGACCAGCAGGATCGACTTCGACAGCAACATACCGTTGCCGAACACATCACCCGACATGTCTCCGCAACCGGCGACACGGACAGGATCGCGCTGTACGTCGATGCCCATTTCCAGGAAATGCCGCTGGACCGAAACCCATGCGCCCTTGGCGGTGATGCCCATCGCCTTGTGGTCGTAGCCGTTGGACCCGCCGCTGGCGAAGGCATCATCGAGCCAGAACCCGTGCGCCTCCGCGATGCCGTTGGCGATGTCGGAGAATTTGGCGGTGCCCTTGTCCGCCGCGACCACGAAATAGGGGTCCTCGACATCGTTGATTTCGACATCGACAGGATGGACGATCTTGCCGTCGACAATGTTGTCGGTGATCGACAGCAGGGTGCGGATGAACACCTCGTAGCTCGCCTGCCCTTCGGCGGCCCAACCTTCGCGGTCCAGCGCCGGGTCGGGCAGCTGCTTGGGATAGAACCCGCCCTTCGCCCCGGTTGGCACGATCACGGCATTCTTGACCCGCTGGGCCTTCATCAGGCCGAGGATCTCGGTGCGGAAATCGTCACGCCGGTCGGTCCAGCGCAGCCCGCCCCGCGCGACCGGGCCGGACCGCAGATGGATGCCTTCCACCCGGCGCGAATAGACCCAGACCTCCCGCCATGGCACCGGCTTGGGCAGACCGGGCATCCGGGCGCTGTCGATCTTGAAGGCCAGCGCTTCCTGCCCTGCCGGAGCGAAAGCATTGGTCCGCAGGATCGCCTCAACCAGCGCCAGGTACAGCCGCAGCAGGCGGTCGTCGTTGATGGCTGCCACCTTCGAAAGGCCGGCACGGATCGCGCTGCGGGCCTCGTCCGCAGCTGCGGCGCGCTTGCCGGGAAAGGCGGGATCATGCCGGGCGCGCAGCAGCGCGATCAGGCCGCGGGTTACCGCCGGGGCCCGATCGAGCGCATCGACCACGGTATAGATGGTGTAACCCATCCCGGTCTGGCGCAGGTAACGGTAGAACGCGCGCAGCCAGTCGGTCTCCTGCGCAGAAAGCGCGGTGCCGGTCACCAGCCGGTTGAACGGATCGTTCTCCGCCTGCTGGTTCAGCACTGCGGCAATCGCGGCCTCGATTGCGCCCGCCCGATCCAGCAGCGCACCGGCGGAATGGCCGGCGGGCAGCCCGAGCAGGAAGTCATGGATCGTGCCAAGTTCCCCGCCCGCCAGTGCGGTGGGATTTTCCGACAGGACCCGGAAGCCGAAATTCTCCAGCGCGGGCACCGCGTCGGACAAGGGCAGGGCGCCGTGATGTTCGTAGAGTTTCAGCCGCAGCTCGCCGTCGCTGTCGCCCGCCATGTGGAACAGGCGCGCTCCGCGATGCGATCCGGGTTGCGCGGCGTCGGCTTCTGCGTTCTGCGCATGGCGCAGCCGCGCAATATCGAGCGCGGCTTCGTGTGCGCCATAGGCGGCCCGGTAAGCGGTGGGGAATGCGGGGGCGAGGCGCGCGGCAAGCGCCGCTGCGCGGCCCTGCTCCATGGTCTGTGCCAGTTCCGCCTCGACCGCTTCGCTCCACCCGCGCAGCAATGTCTGCAATTCTGCGTCTAGTGCGGCCTCGTTGTGCGAAGATCCAACCGTGCGCAGGTCGAGCACGAACCGCAAAGTGGCAAGCGTGCTCCCCTCCACCTGCAGGCTCCAATCGAGCAGGTCGGCTCCGGTGCCCTGTTCCAACAGGCCCTGAATCTGCAGGCGCACCTGAGTCGACATCAAATCGCGCGGCAACCAGACGAAGGCAAACAGATGGCGTGCCAGCGGCGCCTCGACCAGCGCCAGCCGTGGACGCGGGCGGTCGACCAGGCTCATCATTGCCGTCGCCACCCGGGCGATATCGCTGCTGGAAAAGCCGATCAGCAGATCGTGTGGCAGGGCGGTGAGGGCATGGACCAGCGCCTTACCGGCATGTCCGGCGGGATTGAACTCGAACCGCTCCATCAGCGTATCGACGTGGGCCCGCAGGACCGGCACATGGGTCGGCGGCGCGGACAGCGCGGCGCTGGTCCAGACCCCGGCATGAATCGACAGGGCAGCAACTTTGCCGCCGTCGCGCACGGGCACGATGAACAGGTCAAGCGGCACCCGCCGGTGGACCAGAGAGATATGGTTGGCTTTGATAACCAGCAGGTCGCGCCCGGCACCCTTGGCGTTATCCTCGAACCACGCAAAGGCCCGTTCGTAACTGGCATCGGCCAGCAGGTCGCGCGCGCTCCGGCGGCAGATGCCCAGCGTGTTGCTGTGGCTACCGTCGCGGTGGCGCACCAGATGGCCGAGCTGGGTCAGCATGCCGCCTTCCAGCCATTCGAGCAATGCCGCGGCTTCGCGGTCACCCAGTCCGGCAGCATCGGCGCGCATGGCAGCGCGCAGCTTGGGCCAGTCCCGCACCGCGACATGGACGTCGTTCAGCGTCTGTCGCAGGGCCTTGTCCAGATCGCGGCGCTGGCGGGCATCGACCCGGTCGGCCTCGATATAGATCATCGATTCGCGCACCGAGCTATCGTCCGCCGCGATGGCCTGCAGGGCACCATCGGTATCGCGAACCGC
This sequence comes from Sphingomonadaceae bacterium, assembly GCA_046294735.1. Classification (GTDB taxonomy): domain Bacteria; phylum Pseudomonadota; class Alphaproteobacteria; order Sphingomonadales; family Sphingomonadaceae; genus 34-65-8. Next base: position 413,338 of record JBKBKB010000002.1, on the reverse strand, counting down.
GCCGACCACCGGGTGGACCAGCCGGTCGATCGCCAGGCCCTGGGCGGCGATGGCGGAAGCCACCGAATCGACCAGGAAGGGCATGTCGTGATTGACCAGCGCGATCCGGGTCATCCGGCGGCCTTCGGTGGCCGAGGCGATCTGCACGACCGGTTCTGCGCTGCTGCGCCGGGCAGCGGCATCGGCCATGAACAGGGCGGCCTGGCCTAGCTCTTCAGCGGCGAAAGGGGTGTCGCCGGGCAGCACTGCCTCGCGCATCTGCTGGGCCAGCGCCTGAAGCACGCTGTCGCTACTGGCGAGTCGCCGCACGGGCACGGCGCCGGACGAGGTGGTCGGGGTCGAGGCCTTCCGTCCGGAAGCGCGCTTGGTGGAAGCCATTCGTCCTGCTCCGCGGGGCGTGTTCGCCCTCATTACCTTGCCAACACTTTATTGCTACACCGCGTAACAATACTACGCCGATAGGCTTTCCCTTCCCTAAGGGCAAGCGGCGCATGAGCGCTCTTCTAGCAGAGAAAATGTTGCGGGCGTAGCGACCTGCGCGTGGGTATTATCCCGCAAGCGCCGCCATGGTCAGTTCCAGAGAGCGGATCCGCGCGTCGGGATCGAACGTGGAACCGGAGACAATGATCTCGTCCGCCTCGGTGCGTGCGATGAACCGGGCCATGGCTTCGCGTACAGTGCCGGGTTCTCCGATCGCGCTGGCCTGTCCGAGATGGGCCAGCATCGCCTGAGCCGGGGCAGGCAGGCTCTGGCGATAATCAGCCACTGGCGGCGGCAATCTGCCCGGCTGGCCAGTTCTCAGGCGGACAAAACTCTGCGCCTGCGAACTGGCAAGCAGCTCTGCCTCGGTATCGGTCTCGGCGCAGATTACGGTCATGGCGACCATGACGTGGGGCTTTTGCAAGGCAGATGAAGGCTGAAACTCGCGCCGATAGAGCGCCAGCGCCGCATCGAGGTGATCGGGCGCGAAATGCGCCGCGAAGGCATAGGGCAGGCCCATCCTGGCCGCGAGCTGCGCCCCGAACAGGCTCGATCCGAGCATCCACATGGCAACATCGGCGCCGTGGCCGGGGGTGGCCCGGATGGCCAGTTCCGGCTCGCCGGTCAGCAGCGCCTGCAATTCTGCCACGTCCTGCGGAAACATTTCGGCGGCGCGGTGCAGGTCTTTGCGCAACGCGCGCTGCAATTCGGGCCCAGCACCAGGTGCGCGGCCCAGCCCCAGGTCGACCCGCCCGGGAAACAGCGCGGCCAGCGTCCCGAACTGCTCGGCAATCTGGAATGGGGTGTGGTTGGGCAGCATGATGCCGCCCGAACCGATCCGGATGGTCCGCGTGGCATTGCCGATATGGGCCAGCACCACCGCGGTCGCCCCGCCGGCGATCCCGTCCATTGCGTGGTGCTCGGCCACCCAGAACCGGCGATAGCCCAGCCGATCAGCGGCGCGGGCCAGGCCGGTGGTGGCGGCGAAGGCCTGTTCCAGCGTGCCGCCTTCGCGTACCGGCACCAAGTCGAGGACGGATAGCGGGATCATGGCCCCTGCACCTGCGCGATATAGTCAGCTGCGGTCAAGGCCGCCGGTGTGCCGGGCGCGGATTGGAGCACCGAGCGCCAGCTGCGCAATGCTGCGTCATCCCTTCCGGCGAGCGCCGCGATGACACCTGCCTCCAGCCCGATTTCCGGCCCGGAGGGGCGCAGGACCGCGGCCCGCTCAATCTGTTGCTGTGCTGCGGCGAGATCGCCCATCCGGCGCGACAGCGTGGCCGAGAGCAGCCAGGCTTCGTCATTGTCGGGGTCGGCGGCGCGGGCCTGCTCCAGCGCCTCGGCTGCCTCGTCCTGACGCCCTAGCGCGACCAGCGCCCGGGACCGGTCGACCGCGATGGCACCGGCCAGGCGCCGGTCGCTGCCCGCGTCGATCCGTGCCAGTTCGCCCAGCGCCGCTTCGGCACGGCCTGCCGCCAGCTCGGCTGCTGCCGTCGCCACACCGAGCCTCGCGCCATAGGCGGCCTGCCCCAGTGGAAGCGCGTCCCTTGCCCGACCGAAGGCACTGGCTGCCTGCGGCCAGCGTTCGAGCGCGGCATAGGCAATGCCGAGGCAGTGCCCGGCGATGGCCCGGTCAAGCCCGATGGCCCGATCGAACTGCGCCTGCGCTTCCAGCAGCACCCCCTCGGCATCGCTGCCCGCGCGGGCAGTGCAGACCTGCACCGGATCGTTACCGACAATCGCCAGCGGCGGGCGCTGCCGCTCGCGGTTGAGGCGGCGCTGCTCGATCAGCTCTTCCGGCACCGCCGGGGCGGGGGTCATGGCGGGGTTGGGGCCGACCTGCAGCAGCAGGGGAAGGATCAGGGTGGTCAGCATGGGTCTTGCCTTACAGGGCTTCGATCACGCGCAACAGCAGGGCAATGTCCTGCTCGCGCGAGAGGCGGTGGTCGCCGTCCTTGACCAGCGTGACCTGTACCTGGTCTGAAAGCAGCGCGTCGGCCAGCCTGAGGCTGGTTTCCCAAGGCACATCCGCGTCGCGCTGGCCGTGGATCAGGTGGACCGGGCATCGAATCAGAATTGTGCGGTCCAGCATCAGCCGGTTCTGCGCGTCGCTCCAGAACCCGGCGTAGGTCGGGGTCGGGTCGGGACCATAGGGGTTGGCCTCGAACACGGTCTCACCCTCTGCGAGCCGTGCCTTCTGGGCCGCGTCATATCCCCAGGCGGAAAAATCGGGCGCAGCGGCGATACCGACCATGCCGTTGACGCGTTCGCCCAACGCCTCTGCCACCAGCAGCATCAGCCAGCCGCCCATGCTGGAGCCGATCAGGGTGACGGGCCCGTCAACCATCGCCTCGATCAGGGCGATGGCTTCGTTGGCCCAGCGGGTCAGTGTGCCATCAGCGAACTCTCCGTCACTGAGCCCGCAGCCGGAGTAGTCGAGCAGCAGGCAGCCACGGCCTGCGCCTTGTGCCCAGTCAAACACGGCGCTCGCCTTGCCGCCGCTCATGTCGGACATATAGCCTGGCAGGAACACCAGCGTCTGGCCGGTGCCGGGCGCGTGGCGGAAGGCGATCCTGTGCCCCTCGGGCAGGGTGTGGAAGCGCGGTTCGGCCATGGTCGGCACCATGGCCGCTGTGCCGGTGCCAAGGCAAGTGCGCAGACTTTGACCTGTCATCCGGTCAGGCTATGCAGCACAGTATGACTGATTCCGCACCACCCGCCCACGGCCCCGCCACCAGCCGCCGCGCTTTCTTCAAGCTCGGTTCGCTCGGCCTGGCCGGGCTGGCCGCGCCGCTTGGGGCGCAGGCACTGGGCGGCGGATTTACCCACGGCGTTGCCAGCGGCGAGCCGGGGCAGAGCGCGGTCCTGCTGTGGACGCGCTGTGTCGGTGAGGCAGAGATCGCACTCGAATGGCAGGTGGCCGAGGATCAGGATTTCGCCCGCTTGGTCAGCGAGGGGTTCGCCAAGGCCAGCCCCGAGCGAGACTGGTGCGCCAAGGCCGTGGCCGAAGGGCTCGCGCCAGGGCGCTGGTACTACTACCGTTTTATCGCGCCTGACGGTTCGATGTCGGACGTGGGCCGCACCCGGACTCTGCCGGAAGGCCCGGTGGCGCGCTGGCGGATGGCGGTGTTCAGTTGTGCCAATATCGGCTTCGGCTGGTTCAATGCCTATGCCCATGCAGCCGAGGCAGGCGATTTCGACATGGTCGTCCACACCGGCGATTATCTCTACGAATATCCCGAGGGCACCTATCCGGACAAGTTGATGGAGGGGCGCAGCCTGTGGCCTGATCATGAGACCGTGACCCTGGCCGATTATCGCCTGCGCCATGCCGCCTATCGCACCGATCCCGACCTGCGCCGGCTGCACCAGCTGTGGCCGATGGTGATGGGGTGGGACGACCACGAAAGCACCAATGACAGCTACGCCGATGGCGCGGAGAACCACCAGCCCGACACCGAGGGTGACTGGCAGGTGCGCAAGGCCGCAGCGATGCGTGCATACCGTGAATGGCTGCCGGTCTCGGACGAGCCTTGGGCCCGCTACGAAATCGGTGACCTTGCCACCATGTTCCGGCTGGAAACGCGGCTTCTAGCCCGCTCGCAGCCGCCCAGCCTGGCCGAATTGCTCAAGGGCGCGACCGGCCGCGACGAGATGATCGCCCGCCTGACGGCTTTCCGGGAAGGGGCCTATGCCGATCCCGCGCGAACGGTCCTGGGCGATGTGCAGGAGCAATGGCTGGCCGATGGGTTGAAATCCTCGCGCCGCTCGGGCCGGACATGGCAAGTCCTGGCGCAGCAAGTGGTGATGGGCGAACTGACCTCGCCCGCCGATGTGGTGGAAGGGTTGGCCGGCCGGTCACCGGACGGGCTGCGCGCACGACTGCTCGCTGCGGCTGCTGCCAGCCGGGCCGGGCTTCCCGCCAACATGGATGCCTGGGATGGCTATCCCGCCGCGCGCGAAAGGCTGCTTGCCGCAGCCCGCGAAGCCGATGCTAACCTCGTCACCCTGACCGGCGACACTCACAATGCCTGGGCGTTTCAGCTTGAGCACGCGGGCGAGGCGGCCGGGATCGAGTTCGCCGGGCAGAGCGTAACATCGCCCGGCTTCGAAAACTACCTCACCGCGATTGCTCCGGCCGACTTGTCACAGGCGATGGTCAGCCGCAATTCGCAGCTACAGTGGGCCGAAACCAGCCGCCGCGGCTATATGGCTGTCGAGCTGACACCCAGCCGCGCCAGCTGCGAATGGCGCATGCTGGCAGGGGTGCGAGAACGCTCGACCCGGCTGGCCGGATCGCACAGCATGGCCAGCATGGCGGGCTTCAACCGCTTCGACACTGGTTGAAGCGTCAACTGGGTTCTGCTGCGTGTCCGTCCATGCATCGGCGCGCCGCCCGTGTCACTGCCACCACCACCCCGGCTTGCCCGGGGCGTTCGGACGCGCGCTAGTCGTTTCCGCCGGCGACACTAGCGGCGGCGCTGGTGGCGGAAAACGAACAGATCGTCTGGGCCGATATGGCGCAGCGCGGTAACATGGCGGTGCACCTCACCCCGGCGCGCGCGGTGACCGAGTACCGCTTTTCTGCCGGGATCAGGCAGCGTTCGATCAAGCTGGCAGGCACGCAGCGGATCACCACCGACAAGGACAGCGGCACATTGGTGGTTTAATCGCGGATGAAAATCGCTTCGATCGGCAGGCCGAAGACATCGGCGATGGTGAAGGCGAGCGGGAGCGAGGGGTCGTAGCGGCCGGTCTCGATGGCATTGACGCTCTGGCGGCTGACGCCCAGCTGGTCGGCCAAATCCTGTTGGCTCCAGCTGCGTTCGGCGCGCAGCACCTTGAGGCGATTGTTCATGGGCAGTCCCCGTCGCCGATTGTGAAGCGGTTGATCAGTTGGCCCAGCGCCAAACCGAGGCACCAAATCGGAAACACGAAGAACACCGGTAAGCGCGGGACTGCCGCAAACAGTTCCACCAGACCCCAGCCGCCGCAAATCGACAGCGTGATCGCCGATGCCCACAGCATTTTGCGCACCTCCAGCATGCGCAGATATTCGTCCTCCATGTTCACCAGCAGCTGGCCCATGTTCCAGATCCAGCCCAGCACGACGAGGCCGGGCAGCAAGGCGAAAAGGACGACCATGGGTGTGGGCGCGGCGTTGTCGGGGATGAACAGCGAGGCCAGCAACACCAGCCCGATGTAAAGCACCGACAGCGCCAGATGGATGCGGATGTAGCGGCGCGTAGCAGGAGTGCGGAATGTCATGCCCGCCGCTCCCGGTGAATCACGTGACAGGATCGCTGGCCGGAAATGACGAACGGCACCACCGCGAGCGGCGCGTATTGCGCGATCTCTTCGGGGATGATGTCGAACACCGCCAGCACCGCAATCGCGATCAACACACCGCCAAGCAGTAAGGCCTTACGATAATGGTTCATGTCAAAGCTCCTTCTCACAATGTAAAGCGTCCTTTGCATCTATCCATAGCCGTGTCAAGCACGCTTTGCATTTAGGAAAGGAGCCTTCCCTGTCATCTTGGTGCTTGGCGCTGTTCGCCGGGTAATGACACGGCAAGGACTGCCTGCTATGCCCACGCCATGGCCACGCTGCTGACCACCCCTGCCACCACCACGACCCGGACTATCCGGGGGCGGCGGGGCGCGGGTTAAACCCCGGCAGCCTGCCGCCCGGTCCGGGGCGGCGCGGTGTCCTTCCCGAACCAGTTTTCGCACAACACCGCTCTTCCGGTGCGGCCCCGCTTGTGGCAGGGCGCGCTGCAAACGAGACGGACGCGAAACATGACCGAACTGCTCAAGATCAGCCTGCCCGATGGATCGGTGCGCGAAGTGCCCGCGGGATCGACCCCGGCGGACATCGCCGCTGCGATTGGACCCGGCCTGGCCAAGGCCGCAATTGCCGCCCGTGTGGATGGCGAGTTGCGCGACCTGACCCGCCCGTTTGATGGTGATGCCGAACTGGCGCTGGTGACAGCGCGGGATGAAGCCGATGCGCTTGAACTCGTGCGGCACGATTACGCCCACGTGCTCGCCGAAGCGGTGCAGGCGCTGTTCCCCGGCACGCAGATCACCTTCGGTCCCTCGACCGACGACGGGTTCTACTACGACGTTAAGGCCCCCGACACCCGCGAGCCGTTCAGCATGGACGATCTCCCCGCCATCGAGGAGGAAATGCGCCGCATCATCCGCGCCGACAAGCCGCTGCGCCGCGAGGTCTGGAGCCGCGAGGCGCTGATCGCCAAGTGGGCAGGCGAAGGCGAGACCTTCAAGGCCGAATGGGCGCAAGAACTGCCCGAGGGCGAGGAGCTCACCGTCTATTGGAGCGGCAATGACTGGCTCGACATGTGCCGCGGGCCGCACCTGCCCTCCACCGGCAAGCTCGACGCGGACGCCTTCAAGCTGATGCGCGTCGCGGGCGCATACTGGCGCGGCGATCAGAACAATGCGCAGCTGACCCGAATCTACGGCACCGGCTGGCTCAACAAGAAGCAGCTGAACGCCCACCTCACGCGGCTGGAAGAAGCCGCCAAGCGCGATCACCGCAAATTGGGCCGCGAGATGGACCTGTTCCACTTGCAGGAAGAAGCCCACGGCAGCGTGTTCTGGCACCCCAAGGGCTACCGCATCTGGCGCGAGCTGGAAGCCTATATGCGCCGCAAGATGGACGGCGCCGGCTACCGCGAGATCAAGACTCCCCAGTTGATGGACGTGCGCCAGTGGACCCAATCGGGCCACTGGGGCAAGTATGCGCAGAACATGTTTGCGGTGCCGGACATCGTGCCGGATGTGGACGAGGAGAGCGGCGTCGCCTCGCCCAAGGTCGCCGATGATGCGGCATGGATGGCGATCAAGCCGATGAACTGCCCGGCGCACGTGATGGTGTTCAAGCAGGGCATCACCTCCTACCGCGATCTGCCGATCCGGCTGGGAGAGATGGGCTGCTGCCACCGCAACGAACCCCACGGCGCGCTGCACGGGCTGATGCGCGTGCGCCAGTTCACCCAGGACGATGCGCATATCTTCTGCACCGAAGGCCAGGTGGTGGCCGAAGTGCAGGACTTCATCGCGCTGGCCGACAGCGTGTACCGCGATTTCGGCTTTAGCTATGACATCAAGCTCGCCCTGCGCCCGGAAAAGCGGTTCGGGTCCGATGCCGACTGGGACAAGGCGGAGCAGGAACTGCGCGATGCGCTGACCGCTAATGGCCTGACATGGGAGGAGCTCCCTGGTGAAGGCGCGTTCTATGCCCCCAAGCTCGAATGGCACCTGACCGATGCGATCGGGCGCACCTGGCAGGTCGGCACGATCCAGTCCGACCGGGTGCTGCCCGAACGGCTTGATGCGACTTACGTGGGCGAGGACGGTGGCAAGCATCGCCCGGTCATGCTGCACCGTGCGATCTTCGGTTCGTATGAGCGCTTTATCGGCATTCTGATCGAGCACTATGCCGGGCGGATGCCGGCCTGGCTCGCTCCGGTGCAAGCGGTGGTGGCGACGATCGTGTCCGATGCCGACGACTATGCCCGCGATGTTACGGCGAAGCTGGACAGCGCAGGGATCCGGGTTGAGACGGACCTGCGCAACGAGAAGATCAATTACAAGGTGCGCGAGCACAGCCTCGCCAAGGTCCCGCACCTGTTGGTGGTCGGCAAGCGCGAGGCGGAGGAAGGCAAGATCGCCGTTCGCACGCTGGGCGCCGAGCACCAGAAGGTGATGACACTGGACGAAGTGGTTGCCATGCTTCGCGCCGAGGCAACGCCGCCCGACCTGCGCAAAGGAGACTGACGATGCGAATGATTGCAGCCACGGCCCTGGCCCTGGTTCTGGCCGCCTGCTCGGGCGAACCGGCAACCGATGAAACGGCCAAGGCAGACGCCCCGGCGATGACGGAAGCGCAAGCGGCCTATGATGCCGTAAGTCAGCGTATGCACGAAGGCATGATGACCGTCGATCCCGATCCCGACGTTGCCTTTATGCAGGGCATGCTGGCGCACCACAAAGGTGCGGTCGAGATGAGCGAAGTGGCGCTGAAGTACGGCACCGACGAGAAGGTCAAGGAACTCGCCACCCGCATCATCGAGGCACAGCAGGGCGAGATCGAGGAAATGGAGCGCTGGCTGCGTGTCCGCAACGCGACCATGGAAGCGACCGGTGCCGCCGCAGCGCCGACCAAGGCGGATCAAACGGACGAGCACGCCCATCACTGAGCTTTCGTTTGTACAGTTGGCAGGCGGGCTTGGCGCAGGCCAGGTCGCAATCGCCCTGCTGGCAACGCTGGGCTCGGCCTATGTGCGCGGGCTGGCGGGTTTCGGCATGGCGATCCTGCTGGTGCCGGTCCTGGCGCTGGCCCTGCCGCCGGTCGAATCGGTTTTGGTCGCCAATTTCCTGTCGCTGTTCATCGGACTTACGGAAGTCCGGCGGCTGGTTCGCGGGGCTGAGCGGAGTGCGTTCCAGCTGTCTGGGCTGGTGTTGCTGCTCACCCCTTTGGGTCTCTTTGCCCTCGCCGCCACGGGTGCGGACGTTGCCCGGCTGGTGATTGCTCTGATCGCACTGTCGGCCTTTGCTGCCATTCTTCTGCCCCGGCGCGCGGCCCTCCATCATGGCCCGCTGGTGACGGGCGGCGTAGGGGTCGTGAGCGGACTGATGACCGGATATGCCGGGATGCCGGGGCCACCGGTGGTGCCCTATTACGTCGGGCGCGACATTCCGCGTGATGTTGCCAAGGCGTCGATGATGCTGATCTTTACCGTGGCGGGGCTGGCCGGTCTGTTGTCGGCTGGGGTGCTGGGAATCATGGAATGGCGGCATCCGCTGCTGGCCATTGCGCTGTTTCCGATGGTTCTTCTGGGCAACTGGCTGGGGGCGCGGGCATCGGGCAGGATCAGCGATCCGGTATGGCGCAGCGCGGTAGGTCTGGTGCTGGGCGGAGCGGCGGTAGCTGCCGTTATCCGGCTGCTGTGATCAGAACGGCAGCGGCTGGCGTGCGAAAACCAGCGCCATTCCGCAGCCGACCACCAGCATCGGGCGGAGCCAATCCAGCGACGCATTCAGCCACTGGGTGCGGGCAAGGGTAAGAGCGCGGGCCATGGGTTTACCTTGGCCCCAAGCGGGTAAACCAATCGTTAAAGCACCGGCATCTGCTGGCTGGCGCAGTGGAAACCCCCGCCGCCCGCCAGCACCGCGTCAGCGGGCAGGCCAACGCAATCGCGATCAGGGAACAGCGCGGCGATGGCCGCCACGCCGTCGGCATCGTGGGGTGACCCGAACGTCGGCACGACCACCAGGCGGGTGGTGATCGCAAAGTTGGCGTAGCTGGCCGGTTCGATCCGTCCGTTTCGTTCGATCAGACCGGGTGAGGGAATGTCTTCCACCTTGACCCCCATGCCCTCGGCACGCGCCCTGGCATCGGCATAGATCGCTGCGTTCGGATCGTCGGTGCCGGTGGCGCGGGGCAGGGCAAGCATGTTGGGGCCGACAAAGCGGGCGAGGTTGTCGACATGCCCGTCGGTGTGGTCGTTGATCAGCCCGTCACCCAGCCACAGCACCCGGGTAAAGCCCAGATCACGCGCCAGCCGGGCCTCGATCTCGGCGCGCGACAGATCCGGATTGCGGTTGGGGTTGAGCAGGCACTGCTCGGTGGTGGCCACCAGCCCTGTGCCATCGCCGTCGACCGCTCCGCCTTCCAGCACCCAGTCTGATACGTGCACCGGAAGCCCGGCATCGCGGGCCAGCTCCGCGCCGATCGTCTGGTCCCCGTCCATCAGGTACTTGCCGCCCCAGCCGTTGAAGCGGCAGCGCAGCGCCGAACCATCGGCCCGCACCAGCGGCCCGGTGTCGCGCAGCCATACATCGCCGTAGACCCGCCGTTCCAGCGTCACCGAGGCTGAGCAGAGCGCCCGCGCCCGCTCCTCGTTGGCCCCGTCGCGTACCAGCAGCCGCACTTCCTGCCCGCTCCCGGCCACCGCGCTCGCGAAGGCCGCTATCTGCTCCTGGGCGCGCCCGAGGTAGCCTGGCCATTCCTCCGCATCATGCGGAAAACCGACCCACAGCCAGCTTTGCGGGGCCCATTCGGGCGGCATCAATGCATTCACCGGTACCGCTCCAACTGGACTGGTCAGCCGCCGCAACCGCTGCCCGCCGCGCAGCTTTCGTCGCGGATGGCGCGGAATTCGTCGCCATCGTTCCAGTTGGGCCAGCTCGAGCTCTCGGCCAGCATCCGGCCGATGCGGTAGAACAGCTGCAGGTCGGCCATCACACCCGTCCAGTCCCAGTTCTCGTCGAACTCATCTTTCGGCCCGTGATAGCGCTTGTCGCGGTATTCCGCCGCCAGCGCCGCGCCAGCCTCGCGCCCGCCTTCGACCAGGTCTTCGCCGCCATCGACATAGAGGAACGGCACCCCGCGCTTGGCGAAGGCGAAGTGGTCGGAGCGGTAGTAGTAACCCGCTTCCGGGTTCGGGTCGGGGGTCACTGTGCGCCCATCTGCGGTCAGCGCATTTTCGAGGAAATCGTCAAGTTGCGACTTGCCGAGGCCGACGGCAGTTACGTCTTTCGACTTTCCGCCCACCAGGAATGCGTCCATGTTGATGCCACCCACCGTTTGGCTGAGCGGGAAGACTGGGTTTTCGGCATAGTAGTGCGCGCCGAGCAGGCCCGATTCTTCGGCAGTCACGGCCAGGAATACCAGGCTGCGATCGGGTGCTCCGGCCTTGGCATGGGCTTCGGCCAGCGCGACCAGGGCCGCAGTTCCGGTAGCATTGTCGACCGCGCCGTTGCAGATGTCGTCGCCATCGGGGGCGGGGGTGCACCGGCCAAGGTGATCCCAGTGCGCGGTGTGGATGACGTATTCTTCGGGCCGGGTCTTGCCGCGCAGGATTCCAATCACGTTCTGTGATTCGAACTTGCGGATGTCGCTTTGGAAGCTGGTCGACACGGTTAGCCCCAGTGGCACCGGCTTGAAGCCCTTTTTTGCCGCTTCGGCCGACAGGCTGGCGAGATCCTTGCCTGCTGCCTTGGCGATCTGCTCGGCCGCGCCCTTTTGCACCCAGCCGTTCATTTGCGTCAGCGGCGGGGCATTCTCACCCCGCTGGGCATAGGCCTGCGGGCCCGACCAGCTCGATTCGACCACGTTCCAGCCATAGGAGGCAGGCGCGGTGTCATGGACGATGATCGCGCCTGCCGCGCCCTGCCGGGCGGCTTCCTCGTATTTGTATGTCCAGCGGCCGTAATAGGTCATCGCCTTGCCATTGAACGGCCCGTCTAGGCCTTCCGTGGCGAAATCGGGGTCGTTAACCAGGATGACTGCCGTCTTCCCCTTCATGTCGATCCCGGCGTAATCGTTCCAGCCCTTTTCCGGGGCAACAATGCCATATCCAACGAACACCAGTTCGCTGTCGGCCAGAGTGGTCGCCGCTTCCTCGCGGTAGGTCACCCCGACCCAGTCCTTCTGGTACTGGAAGGACAGGTCCGCACCCTTGCCCTTGATCGTCAGCGGAGCGTAGTCGCGCCCGGTAATCTCGACCAGCGGCACTTTCTGCACCCAGCTGCCGTTGTTGCCCGGCTCCAGCCCGGCGGCCTTGAATCGCTCGGTCAGCAGCGCGACGGTCTTTTCCTCGCCAGGAGAACCGGGCATCCGGCCCTCGAATGCATCAGAGCTCAGTTCGCGGGTAATATCGACCATGGTCGCCTGCGACAGGTCGCCTGGTTCTACAGCGGGCAGATCGATCCCGGCCTGCTCGGTGTTGGCGCTGCAGGCGCCCAGCGCGGCGGCGGTGGCGGCAGCCAGGATGAAGCGGTTCATCGGCGGTGTTCCTCGTTTCTTGGAAAGCATCATGGTCGCACCTTTGCAGCAGGTCGCTGCATGTCGCAAGGTTGGCGGGCTTGCCTCACCTGACAGAGCGGGGCAGGGACGCTGGCATGAGCCCGGACTGGACCACTGCTGCCGAACGCGCCCGCGCCAATGCACCGTTTCTCGCGATGGCACTGGAGCGGCGCCCCGATCTGGCGGAGCTACTGTTGGCGGGACAGGGCGAGGAAGCCCTGCAACGCGCCAGGTCTTCCGGCGAAGGGATCGGCGATGTCGGCGTGGCCCTGCGGCGCGAACGGCTGGGGGTGGCGCTGGTTCTGGCGGTTGGCGATCTTGCCGGGGCCTTCCCGCTCACGCGGGTCATGGGAGAGCTTTCCGCGCTTGCCGACCGCGCGCTTGATGCCGCGATCCGCGATGCAGTTCTGCGGCGCACTGGAGAAGAACCGCGCGGGTTCATCGCGCTGGCACTGGGCAAGCATGGAGCGGGGGAGCTCAATTACAGTTCCGATATTGACCCGATCCTGCTTTACGATCCGGACACTCTGCCCCGACGAGAGCGGGATGAACCGGGCGAGGCCGCCCAACGCTATGCCCGCGAGATTGTCCGCACGCTCGCCGAAAATACCTCTGAGGGGTATGTATTCCGGGTTGACCTGCGGCTGCGCCCGGCGTCGGAAGTCAGCCCGCTGGCGATCTCGTGCAACGCGGCGCTGTCGCACTATGAAAGCTCGGCCTTGGCGTGGGAACGGGCGGCATTCATTCGCGCGCGCACCTGTGCCGGCGACATTCCGGCGGGCGAGGCATTCCTCGCCGCGATTCGCCCGTTCGTGTGGCGGCGCAGCCTCGATTTCGGCGCGATCGAGGAAATCGGACGGCTGACCGCGCGCATCCGCGAAACCTACACCGGCCCGCTTGCACCCCAGCCCGGCTTCAACCTCAAGCAGGGCCGCGGCGGCATCCGCGAAGTGGAGTTCTTCGCGCAGACCCACCAACTGATTCATGGCGGACGTGACCCCTCGCTGCGCCTGCGCGGCGTGCGGGCGACCCTTGATGCGCTGGCCGCTGCCGGACTGGTCTCGGCCGAGGACGCAGCGGTGCTGGGCCATGGCTATGACCGGTTGCGCACGGTCGAGCACCGGCTGCAGATGCTGGAGGACCAGCAGACCCACACCCTGCCCGGAGGCGAAGCGCTCGACCGGGTGGCACGGCTTGACGGACTGGCCGATGGAACGGTGCTTCTGGAACAGCTGGCGGGCGTGACAGGGCAGGTGGCGGAGCGGTTCGACCGGCTGATCGGGGTGGGATATTCAACCGGCGAGGAACCGGTTGTGGGCGCTCTCCCGTCCCGTCTGGCCAAACTGGGCTATGCCGATCCCGACACGCTCGCGCTGCGGATCGACGGGTGGCAGGATGGCCATATCCGCGCCCTGCGCAGTCCGTCTGCTCAGGCCGCCTTTGCCAGTCTGCTGCCGCGCTTGCTGGAAGCGCTGGCCGAGGCGCCCCAACCCGAACGCGCCCTGCTGAGGTGGGAACACGTGCTGGAGCGCGCGTCGAGTGCGATCAACCTGTTCCGCTTGCTCGAAGCCCGGCCTGGCCTGCTCGACCAGCTGGTGCGGATCCTCACCCTTGCTCCGCCGCTGGCGGACGAGCTAGGGCGCCGGCCCGACCTGCTCGATACGATGATCGACCAGAGCGCGCTCGATCTGCCCGGATCGACCGCCGAGCTGAAAGCCAGAATGGCGCGGACCGAGCGCGACGAGGGGTATGAGCAGTTGCTCGACCGGATCCGGCGGGTCACGGGCGAGGCGCGATTTGCGCTGGGAGTGCAACTGATCGAGGCAGTGCATGACCCACTGGACATTGCCCGCGCCCTGTCGCGCTATGCCGAGGCGGCGTTGCAACTGGCCGTGGAAGCGGCAGCCGAGGAATTCGCCCGCGAGCATGGCCGGATTGCCGGTAGCGAGCTGATGGTGCTGGGGTTCGGGCGGCTGGGCGGCGGGCTGCTCACTCATGCGTCCGATCTCGATATAGTCTACCTGTTCTCCGGCTCGCACGAAGGTGAGTCAGATGGCCGCCGCCCGCTCGGGGCAACGCTCTACTTCAACCGCCTCGCGCAGCGGGTCAGCGCCGCACTGAGCGTGCCGACCGCGCAGGGCGCGCTCTACGAGGTCGACACGCGGTTGCGTCCGCAAGGCACACAGGGGCCGCTTGCCGCCAGTGTCGAGAGCTTCGCCCGCTACCAGCGCGAAGATGCCTGGACCTGGGAGCATATGGCGTTGACCCGCGCGCGTGTACTGGTTGGAAGCAGCGCCGCACGAGCCGAGGTCGAGCAGGCGATCGAGGGCGTGCTCATGCGCCACCGCGACCCGGCCACCTTGCGGGCAGATGTGCTCAAGATGCGCGGGGACATGGCCGCCAACAAACCGCCGCGCGGGGTTCTCGATGCCAAGTTGCTGCGTGGGGCGTTGGTCGATCTGGAATTCCTGGTCCACTACCTGCAACTGCGCGATCGGGAGGCGTTCTCGCCCGATCTCGGAGTGGCTGTCGGGCGACTGGTGGCGGCAGGCCTGCTCGATCCGGCGCTGCAACGGGCGCACGATCTGCTGACGCGGATGCTGGTCGCGACCCGCCTGCTGGCACCTGATCTTTCCGTTCCTCCCTCGCCTGCCGACCAGGTGCTGGCGCGCGCGTGCGGGCACAAGGATATGGCCGGGCTCTTGCAAGCTTGTGATGAGGCACGACATCGTGTTGCGAGCGCATGGCGCCAACACTTCGAAACCGAACTGGAGATGGATTGATGAGCAAGTTTCCCACCACTGGCGACATGCTGCCCGACATTGCCATGGAAACCCCCGAGGGCGGCACTGTGAAACCATCGGACTTTCGCGGGCAGGGGCTGGTGCTGTTCTTCTATCCCAAGGACGATACGCCTGGCTGCACCAGCGAGGCGAAGGACTTTTCCGCTCTCAAGGGCGCGTTCGATGCCGCAGGTCTTGCCATTATGGGCATTAGCAAGGATCCCCCGGCGAAGCATCGCAAGTTCATCGACAAGCATGGGCTGACAGTGGCGCTGGCAACCGATGCGGAAACCGGTGGCCTGTCCGATGCACTTGGCATCTGGGCTGAGAAAAGCATGTATGGCAAGACCTACATGGGCATGGTCCGCACGACCGTGCTGGTCGATGCAGGGGGGCGGATCGCACAGGTCTGGCCCAAGGTGAAGGTCAAGGGCCATGCCGCCGAAGTGCTGGAGGCGGCGAAGGCGCTTTGACCAGCGTCAGTGCCGCCATCCATGCTGCGCTGCTGACTGGCGCGCCGCGCGCCAAGGCGATGGCGGCCCGCGATGTGGCGCGCGGCTGGCGGCAGGGGCGGCTGGCGTTCGTGTTCGACACGGCCATGCCCGACGTTCCCGCGAGGCCCGACCAGCCCGAATTGCTTGCGCCGGGTCAGGTGCCCAGGCGCGGCAAAGGCGGATCGGTTCGGGGCCGGATCGCGCTGTGGCATGCGCTGGCGCATATCGAGTTTGTCGCGATTGACCTTGCCCTTGATATGGCGGGGCGGTTCGGAGCGGAGATGGGGCCGGAGTTCGTATCCGATTTCCTGGACGTGGCAGCGGACGAGGCGATGCATTTCGCCTTGCTTGCTCGCAAGCTACACCAGCTCGGCAGCCGCTACGGTGCGCTTCCGGCCCACGGCGGGCTATGGCAGGCGGCCGCAGCGACCGCGCATGACGTTGCGGCCCGGCTGGCAGTGGTGCCGATGGTGCTGGAGGCGCGCGGGCTCGATGTGACTCCGGCCACGCTGGAACGGGTCAGCGATCAGGGCGATGCGCATGGCGCGCGTATCCTGCAACGAATCCTTGACGACGAAATTCGTCATGTCGGCGTGGGAACCAAGCATTTTGTCGCTTGGTGTGCTGCCCACGGTGAATCGCCCGAAAACCACTGGCAAGCGCTGGTTCGCCGGTACTTCGGTGGTGCCGTTAAGCCGCCGTTCAACGACTCAGCGCGTCTCGCTGCCGGTCTGTCGCGCGGTTTCTATGCAGACCTTGCGCATCCGGCCTGATCCTGCACAACCCACCAACACACAGACTGCCGGTCGGTTCCGGTGGATCAGGTGAAAGATAAACAGCACTGACATCGGACCCTACGGGTGATGTCAAAACGGGGTCGGCAGCAGGGGCGCTGCCAGCAAAGGACGGACAGAACCTTGGTCGCAAACACCCTTTTCTCGCGCCTCGCAAGGCTGATGGCGCTGCTTGCTGTCGCTTTCGTTTCGCAACCCGCACTTGCCAACAGCAGCGCTGCAGCAGCTGATGTGACTGCGCCGATCCAGGAAAACCGCGCCGGCGCACTCTCTGGCGATGCCCAGTTTCGCCAGCTGTTCTCGCAGTGGCGCTCTCTCGACGGAACCGAAGAACCGACAACTACGGTGCCTGGCCCGATTACCGGGATCTCGATCCCGTCGCGTATGCCGCTTGAAGATGCGCGCATGTCGAGCAATTTCGGAATGCGGACTCACCCGGTTCTGGGCGGCCGTCGTAATCACGTCGGGATTGACCTGGCCGCGCCCACCGGCACACCGGTTTATGCCACGGCCGATGGCATTGTCAGCCGCGCTGACTGGTTCAGCAGCTACGGCCTCTACATCTCCGTCGAGCATGGCGGCGAACTGCAGACCCGCTACGCCCATCTCTCGCGCCTGGCTGTTGCTGAAGGGCAGCGGGTACGCAAGGGCGAGATCATCGGGTATGTCGGTTCGACCGGTCGTTCGACCGGCCCGCACCTGCATTATGAAGTGCGCATTGCCGGTGCTCCGGTGAACCCGATCCCCTACATGGTCGAATCGGAAGCCCGGCAGGCGTTTGCCCTGGCTACTGGCCGCGGCGGCCAGGGCGACGGCGAGTAACAACAGCCGATCCTTCTTCGGATCGCTCGCAAGGATAGCAAAAAGGGCTTCCGGTTGAACCGGCGGCCCTTTTTTCTTGCCGCGTGGCCAGCGCGCGGTAGGTTTCGAATCGCAACAGATGGTGCACCAAGCACCGCGATGGAGAGAGCCTGACCCGATGCATCCGATCACCCACGCCCAGAATCGCCCTGATCACCCAGCCATTGTCATGGCTGCCAGCGGTGAAGTGGTCACTTATGGCGCGATGGACGCGACCGCCAACCGCTTTGCCCATCTCCTGCGGGCCCACGGCCTTGGCCCGAACGATGCTTTTGCCGTGCTGATGGAGAACAACGTCTGGTATCTTCAACTGGTGTGGGGATCACAGCGGGCGGGCACCATGCTGGTGCCGATTTCCACGCGGCTGACCGCGCCTGAGATTGCCTATATCCTGAAGGACAGCGAAGCCAAGCTGCTGATCAGCTCGACCAAGTTTGCCGAGATTCTGTCTGCCTTGCCCGCTGCTGGTGCCGACATACCGACCCTGGTGCTTGGCTCGGGCGGAGCCGATGACTTCGAAGCCGCCCTGGCCGCGCAGCTGGCGGAACCGATTGCCGACCAGGCGCCCGGGCTCGTCATGCTCTATTCTTCGGGCACGACCGGCCGGCCGAAGGGGATCCGCCCCGCGCCTCCAGCCGATCCCGATATCCTCGCACTCAATCCGCTGGTCATGCTGGCAACCATGGGGGCCGGGATGCCCTCTGATGGCAGCATGATCTACCTTTCGCCCGCGCCGCTTTACCACGCCGCGCCGATTGGCTGGTGCAGCACGGTTCATCGCCTCGGTGCGACCGTGGTAGTGATGGAGAAGTTTGACCCCGAAGCCGCGCTGGCCGCAATCGAGCAACACCGCGTGACCGACAGCCAGTGGGTCCCGACGCACTTTGTGCGGATGCTCAAGCTGCCGCCCGAGGTGCGTACCCGGTATGACCTCTCCAGCCACCAGCGCGCGCTTCATGCCGCTGCGCCGTGTCCGGTGCCTGTGAAGCAGGCGATGATCGAATGGTGGGGGCCGATCGTCAACGAGTACTACGCGGGCTCAGAAGGCATCGGGATGACCATGGTCCGAAGCCCGGACTGGCTGGCCCACCCCGGGACGGTGGGCCGTGCGATCCATGGCAAGCTTCACATTTGCGGGCCAGATGGCGAGGAAGTGCCTGTGGGCACGGACGGGCTGATCTACTTCGAGAACGACATCCTGCCGACCTACCACAACGATCCCGACAAGACCGCTGACGCCATGCACCCAAAGGGCTGGATGACGCTGGGTGACATCGGCCATATGGACGAGGACGGTTTCCTCTATCTGACCGACCGCAAGAGCCACATGATCATCTCCGGCGGGGTCAACATCTATCCGCAAGAGATCGAAAACCTGCTGGTCACCCACCCCAAGGTGATGGATGCGGCCGTGATCGGCGCGCCGGAGCCGGACCTGGGCGAGCAGGTGGTGGCAGTGGTCCAGCCGGTCGACATGGCCCTTGCAGGCCCGGAACTGGAGCAGGAACTGCGCGACTTCCTTGCCCCTAGCCTGTCGCGGATCAAGATGCCGAGACTGTTCGACTTTCGGCCTGAACTGCCGCGCGAGGCCAACGGAAAGCTGTACAAGCGCGAGCTGCGTGACGAGTATGCCGCCCGTGCCGCCGCAGCGGAGAACGCATGATGACGGAGCCTGTTCTCCCTGCCGATGTCGCCCGCGAGGTGATCGATCCGCACAGCTATGCCGCATGGAGCCCATTGCTCGACACCTTCGACCGCTTGCGCGGTGAGACGCCGGTAGCGAAGATCGTGCCCGAGACCGAGGGACTGTTCGAGCCGTTCTGGCTGGTCACCCGCTATGACGACGTGATGCGGATCAGCAAGGACAACGCCACCTTCCTCAACAACCCGCGCCCGGTGGTGTTCAGCCTCAACGCTGCGATCGAGTTCTCCCGCAAGGCCACCGGCAGCAACATGCTGGTCGATTCGCTGGTGGTGTTCGATGCCCCGGTCCATCCCAAGTATCGCAAGCTGACGCAGGACTGGTTCATGCCCCGCAACCTGGCGCGGTTGGAAGCGGAGATCCGCGACCTTGCCCACCGCACGGTTGACCGGCTGATCGAAAGCGAGCCGGAAGCGGACTTCTGCAAGCTCGTCTCCGCGCCCTATCCGCTGCATGTGGTGATGCAGATCCTCGGCGTGCCGGAGGAGGACGAGCCGCGGATGTTGATGCTGACCCAGCAGATGTTCGGCGGACAGGACAAGGACCTGTCCGGCACCGGCATGGACAACATGACGCCGGAGCAGGTCACGATGCTGGTAGCCGGCGCCGTCAAGAGCTTCGAGGAGTACTTCGCCCAGATCGCGCGCGACCGGCGGGCCAATCCGACGGACGATGTCGCCAGCGTGATTGCCAATGCGACCGTAGACGGCGCACCGCTGCCGGAACGAGACATGGCGGGCTACTACATCATCGTCGCCACTGCCGGGCATGACACGACCTCGGCCAGCACTGCCGGGGCCATGCTCGCGCTGGCGCAGGACCCGGACCAGTGGGCACGGGTCAAGGCGGACCGATCGCTGCTGCCCGGCATTGTCGAGGAGGCGATCCGCTGGACCACGCCGGTGCAGCACTTCATGCGCACTGCGGCCCGGGATACCGAGCTGAGCGGCCAGCCGATCCGCAAGGGCGACTGGCTGATGATGAACTACGTTGCCGCCAATCATGACCCGGCCCAGTTCCCCAATCCGCGCAAGTTCGACGCCGCCCGCAGCCCCAACCGCCACCTGGCGTTCGGGGCCGGGGCGCACCAGTGCCTCGGCCTGCACCTCGCCCGGCTGGAGATGCGGATCCTGTTCGAAGCGCTGCTTGACCGGCTCGGCACGATCGCGCTCGCCGGCGAGCCGCAGCGAGCCAGCAGCACCTTCGTTGGCGGACTCAAGACCCTGCCCCTGCGCTTTACCGCTGCATGACCGACCCGCTCGACCTGACTGGCAAGCGCGCACTGGTGGTCGGCGGCTCCAGCGGCATCGGCAACGGCATCGCGCAGGCCTTTCTCGCCCGCGGGGCCGAGGTGCGGGTATGGGGCACCCGCCCCTCTGCCGCTGACTATGCCGAAGAGCCGGGCAGTGACATGACCGGCCTCGCCTACGAGCAGGTCGACGTCTCCGACCCCGGCGCGATCGATGCGGCGCAAGGCATGGATCGGCTCGACGTCCTGGTCACCTGCCAGGGGGCAGTCGAGTATCGCCGGGCGGAGTTCCAACGCGACGGCTGGCACCGGGTGGTGAACGTCAACCTCCATTCGGTGATGGACTGTGCCCGCAAGTTCCAGCCTGCCCTTGCCGCCGCGCAGGGCACGCTGATCGTGGTCAGTTCCACCGCCGCCTTCCACGCCACCATCGGCAATCCGGCTTACGCCGCATCCAAGGCCGCCGCCGTGGCGCTGGTGCGCACGCTGGCGGCGGCATGGGCAGGCGAGGGCATTCGCGTCAACGGCATTGCCCCCGGGTTCGTCGCCACCAAGATGACCAAGGTGACCACCGACCATCCGGAGCGGATGGCGGGCGCGCTCGCCCGCATCCCCCTGCACCGCATGGGTACGCCGGCGGACATGGCTGGGGCTGCGCTGTTCCTCGCTTCGCCGCTGAGCGCCTATGTGCTGGGCCAGACGCTGGTGGTCGATGGCGGGCTGACGCTCAACTAGCCCTGCGCCGCAGCGCGGCAGAAGGCCAACCAGCCGGGCAAGGCGGCGCGCCGGTACCTCCCGCCAATCCCCTCCCGCCGGGGGAGAGCGCTCAACCGCCTATTTGAGCAGCCGCTTGGCCATCGCCCGGACATCTGCGCCCATGTCTGGCCGTTCCAGCGCTACCGCCAGCGTTGCCTCCACATAGCCCAGCTTGCTGCCGCAATCGTAGCGTTGCCCGTCAAATGTTACCGCGTGGAAAGGCTGGGTGCCGATCATCTGCGCCATTGCATCGGTCAGCTGGATTTCCCCGCCAGCGCCCTTTTCCTGTGCTTCCAGCACCCGCATCACATGCGGCTGGAGGATGTATCGCCCGGAAATAATCTTGTTTGACGGGGCCTGGTCCACGGGGGGTTTTTCCACCAGTCCGCGCACTTCGGTCAGCGGTCCCCGCTGCGTGCCCGGATCGATCACGCCGTAGCTGGAGACCTGTGTCCGCGGCACTTCCAGCACCGACAGCAGATTTCCGCCCACTTCGTTGTAGGCATCGACCATCTGCTTCATACACCCGGTGCCGCCAGGGTTGGCGTGCATGAACTCGTCGGGCAGGAAGATCGCGAACGGTTCGTCGCCCACAATGTCACGCGCGCACCAGATCGCGTGGCCAAGGCCAAGCGGTTCCTGCTGGCGGACATAGGCGCAGTTGCCGGGGCCGAGCCGGGTTGGTTCCAGCACAGAGAGGTCTTTGCCCCGTTCCGACATGGTCTTTTCCAGCTCGAAGGCGATGTCGAAATGGTCCTCGATCGCGCTCTTGCCGCGCCCGGTTACAAAGATCATCTGTTCGATCCCCGCCTCGCGCGCTTCGTCCACCGCATACTGGATTAGCGGCCGGTCAACGATCGGGAGCATTTCCTTCGGGATCGCCTTGGTCGCAGGCAGGAAGCGGGTGCCGAGACCGGCGACAGGGAACACGGCTTTCCGGATGGGTTTGGACTGGCTCATGACGATGCCGAATCGCAGGGGTTTGTTACAGCGTCAACCGTTGTGCCCGATTGTTTCACGCTGGGTGAACCCAAACTTGCACCACGCCCGCGAAGCGTTAAACGCTGGCCCATGGACAAGCTTATCATCCGGGGCGGGAATCGCCTTTCCGGCACCATCCCGATCTCCGGTGCGAAGAACTCCGCACTGACCTTGATCCCCTGTGCCTTGCTGACGGAAGAACCGGTTACCCTGCGCAACCTGCCGCGGCTGGCCGACATCGACGGGTTCCAGCACCTGATGAACCAGTTCGGGGTCACCACCGTGATCCAGGGCACGCGCCCGGAAGACTTCGGCCGGGTGATGAGCATGGAGGCGACCCGGATCACCTCCACCGTCGCGCCCTATGACCTGGTCCGCAAGATGCGCGCCTCGATCCTCGTGCTCGGCCCGATGCTGGCGCGGATGGGCGAGGCGACGGTCTCGCTGCCCGGCGGCTGTGCCATTGGCGACCGGCCGATCGACCTCCACCTGCAGGCGCTCCAGGCCTTCGGGGCGGAAATTGAACTGGCGGCGGGTTATGTGAAGGCGATGGCGCCCGATGGCGGATTGCCGGGGGGCGAGTTCGACTTTCCCGTGGTGTCGGTCGGCGCGACCGAGAACGCCGTGATGGCCGCGGTGCTGGCCAATGGCACCTGCCGCTTGTCGGGCGCCGCGCGCGAGCCCGAAATCGTCGATCTGTGCAACTTGCTGGTGGCAATGGGCGCAGAGATTGAGGGCATTGGCACGTCCGACCTGACCATCCACGGCGTCAGGCGACTGCACGGGGCGACCTACCGCGTGATGGCAGATCGGATCGAGGCCGGCTCCTATGCCTGCGCGGCCGCCATTACCGGGGGCGACGTGTTCCTTGAAGGGGCCAATGCCGGTGAAATGCAGGCCACCATCCATGCTCTGCGCACCATCGGTGTGACGATTGAGGAAACCAGAAAAGGCCTCCGGGTGGCCGCCGAAGGTCCGCTTAAACCCGCCAACCTCACCACCGCGCCCTATCCCGGCCTTGCCACGGACATGCAGGCGCAGCTGATGGCGCTGGTGTGCAAGGCGCAAGGCACCAGCGTGCTCAAGGAAACGATTTTCGAGAACCGCTACATGCATGTGCCTGAACTGCGCCGCATGGGCGCGGATATCGAGACCGAGGGGCGCACCGCCATCGTCAAGGGGGTTGACCGGCTGACCGGTGCCGAAGTCATGGCGACCGACCTGCGCGCCTCGATGAGCCTGATCATCGCCGCACTTGCCGCCGAAGGGGAAAGCACTGTGCGCCGGATCTACCACCTCGACCGCGGGTATGAGCGGCTGGAGGAGAAGCTCCAGCTGGTCGGCGCGGATATCGAACGGCTTGGCGATAGCTGAGAATGCGCGTGAACCCTTCTGCCGGTCGCGCGTTGGTCAGGCAGAAAGGACTTCAATCATGCTTATCAAGCTCGCCGCTCTCACTGCGATCGGCTACGCCGGTTACAAATACTACGAGAAGAACCACGCCTCCTCTCCCCAACCGGCCTTCGCCGGGAACCAGGGTGATGCCACGATCCGCGATGCCGGTCCGGAGGCCATGCGCGACTCTGCCGGCAATTGGTCGAAGACTGACGAGGAAATCGATCAGAGCTTCCCCGCCAGCGACCCGCCCGCCAACTATTGACCTCCGGTCGGGCCGATCAGGGCATCGCCAGTGTGCGCCGGGCGCGAACCAGGTGTTCGCGCCCGACCATGCGCCCGTTCAGCGGCAGCATATTGGCGGAAGGCGAATCCTCGAACCGGGCGACAATCGCAGCCGCTTCGGCGCGCTCCGCCTCGGTCGGGGAAAAGCGCGTATTGATCGGCCCGATCTGGGCCGGATGAATGGCCGCCATCGCGTCGAACCCGTCCCGTCGGGCCAGGGCGCAGGCGCGGTCGAACACTTCGGCATCGCGCCACCCGGGCCAGGCCGCCTCCAGCGCAAACGCACCCAGCGCCTTGGCCACCAGCACTGTCTGAGCCCGGACATGGGCCAGCGGAGCGGGCCAGCCGATCCGGCCGGGGCTGGCGACCGAGCCGATATCGCGGGCCAGCAGCGCCGGGTTCCAGGTCACGCCGCTGACGCGCGGATGCGGATCGTGGACCAGCCGCTCGACAATCAGCGCCCCGCGCGCGCTTGCGCCGAGTTCCAGCACCAGCGGGATTGAATTGGGCGCAATGCCGTGCCGTTGTTCCAATTCGTAGAGTTCGCTGCCGAGCTGGCGCACATCGTCCGGGTTCTCGACCCCGGTCATGATGACTCCGTCAGGCCGCGCCGGCATGACCGAGACCAGGTCTTCGCGCCATTGCGGAGCGCTGACCGGCCTGATCCGGACCCACCGGGCAAACCGCGCTTTTCCGGCCGGATGCGCGGCCAGCCAGGCAGCTGCCCCGGTCCGGGTTTCGATCGTCACTTCGCCCGGGTCGGCATGGAAATCGACCACCATCACATCGGCCGGCAGGGTCGCTGCCTTGTCGAGGCGGGCGGCATTGCCGGCCGGGATGTGAAGCCACGAGCGCATGGCGCCTAGCTATCTGCCCCGGCGGTCGCCTCGGCGAGCGTCGGATAGTCGATATAGCCTGCCGGTCCGGGCAGGTACCAGCTGCGCGGGACGTCGATGTTGGGGGCGAAGGGTGCGCCTTCGGCAATCCGCACTTCGAGGTCCGGATTGGAGATATAGGGCCGCCCGAAGCTTATCGCATCGCACTTGCCCGCCGCCAGATCGGCTTCGGCCTGTGCCGCATCGTAGTCACTGTTTAGCACCAGCGCGCCGGTATAGATCGAGCGTATCAGCGGGCTTTGCTTGGGCACTTCGGTCGCGCCGAAGGTGCCGTTCGGGCCCGGTTCGCGCAGTTCGAGGAAGGCCAGGCCCAGGTCTTCGACCACTCTGGCCGCTGCGCCGAAAGTGGCCGCCGGGTTGCTGTCATCGCACCCCTGCGTTTCGCCGTTGGGTGACAGGCGCACCCCGACCCGGTCCGCGCCCCAGACGCCGACCAGCGCCTCCAGCACTTCGCGCAGGAAGCGAGTGCGGTTTTCCGGTGAGCCGCCGTAGCGGTCGGTGCGCAGGTTGGTGCCGTCGCGCAGGAACTGGTCGACCAGATAGCCATTGGCGCCGTGCAGCTGGACCCCGTCGAACCCGGCTGCCTTGGCGTTTTCGGCCGCCTTGCGATAGTCGTCGACCACCCGGGCGATCTCATCCGTTTCCAGCGCGCGCGCCTGTTCGTGCGGCTTGCGCCCGGTGGGGGTGTGGGCATGGTCGGGCGCGGTGGTGGCGCTGGCCGAAACGCCCGGATTGCCGCCGAGGAAGTCAGGGTGCACCAGGCGGCCCATGTGCCACAGCTGCATCACGATCAGCCCGCCTTCCTCATGCACTGCACGGGTGCTGAGCTTCCAGCCTTCGACCTGCTCCTCGCTCCAGATACCGGGGGCGGCGGGCCAGCCGAGCCCTTCCACGCTGATCCCGGTCGCTTCGGTCAGGATCATGCCCGATCCGGCGCGCTGGCGGTAATAGGTCGCCATCATTTCATTGGGGATGGAGCCCGGCTGGCTGGCCCGACCGCGCGTGAGCGGGGCCATGAAAATGCGGTTCCGGGCCTCAAGGGCACCCATGGTCAGCGGTTGGAACAACGTTTCGTGCACGTCAGGAATGCCCCTTCTTTTTGTTTTGGCCCCGCAAAGCGCAAGGTGATTGGCAATTGCACAATCACAGCTATTGCGCGGCGATGGGCAATGCAACCACCGCGAAGAGCGATAGCCGCATCTGGCCGCGCTGGCTGCTGATGCTGGCGCTGCTTGGCGGCAATGTGGCGCTGGCGCTGGGGCCGTGGTTCGTTCGGCTGGCGGACACCGGCCCGGTCTCCAGCGGGTTCTGGCGCCTCGCCCTGGCGCTGCCGTTCGTATTGTGGCTGGCGCAGGCGCAGGGGGAACGCCCGCTGGCGGTGCCCCGCTGCGGGCTGGTGCTGCTGGCCGTGGCCGGGATGGCCTTCGCGCTCGATCTTGCCAGCTGGCACGTCGGCATCGGGCTGACCCGGATCGGCAACGCCACCCTGTTCGGCAATTCGGGCAGCCTGATCCTGATGGTCTGGGCCTTCATTGCCCTGCGCCGCCTGCCCCATGCGGGCGAGACTGGCGCGATCCTGATGGCGCTGGCGGGCGCGGCGATCCTGCTCGGGCGCAGCCTGGAGATTTCACCCGATACCCTGCTGGGCGATCTGTTCTGCCTGCTCGCCGGGGCACTTTATGCGATCTACCTGATCGTGCTGAAGCGCCAGCGCGGCACGCTGGGCAGTTGGACCATCCTGTTCTGGTCAAGCCTGGCCGGGGCGCCCCTGCTGCTGGTTCTGGCGCTGGCCCTGGGCGAGCCGGTCTGGCCGACCAACTGGGGGCCGCTGATCGCGCTGGCCGTGCTGGGGCAGCTGATCGGGCAGGGGCTACTGGTGTTCGCCCTGCGCCACTTCAGCGCGGTGGTGATCGGGCTGGCGCTGCTGACCCAGCCGGCCGTCGGCGCACTGACCGGCTGGCTGGTGTTCAGAGAGACGATGACGGCGCTTGACGTGCTGGGCATGGTCTTGCTGGGCGGCGCGCTGGTGCTGGCGCGGGCCGCCTCTTCGACAGACCAAAAAGCAGGTTAGACTTTCCCCAGATCCCCCTGGCCGACCGTCCCGCTAGCCATAGAGAGCATCGCGTCGAGGCTCTTCTTCGCCCGGATGCGCAGGCCTTCCTCGATTTCGATCCGGGGTTCGAGATCGCGCAGGCAGGTGTAGATCTTCTCCAGCGTGTTAAGCGCCATGTAGGGGCAGATGTTGCAGCTGCAGTTCCCGTCTGCCCCCGGCGCGCCGATGAAGGTTTTTTCCGGCAGCGCCTTTTCCATCTGGTGGATGATGTGCGGCTCGGTCGCCACGATCAGGGTCTGGCCGGGGAAGGTCTTGGCGAATTGCAGGATGCCACTGGTCGAGCCGACATAGTCGGCGTGGTCGACGATCGAAGGCGGGCATTCCGGGTGCGCGGCAATCGGCGCCTCAGGGTGCCGGGCCTTGAGCTTCAGCAGCTCGGTCTCGCTGAAGGCCTCGTGCACGATGCACACGCCCGGCCACAGGAGCATTTCGCGGTTGAACTTGCGGCTGAGGTAGCCGCCCAGATGCCGATCCGGCCCGAAGATGATCTTCTGCTCCGGCGGGATCTGCGCCAGGATCGTCTCGGCGCTGGAACTGGTCACGATGATGTCGGAAAGCGCCTTCACCTCGGTCGAGCAGTTGATGTAGGTCAGCGCGATGTGATCGGGATGCGCTTCGCGGAAAGCCTTGAACTTTTCCGGCGGGCAGGAATCTTCCAAACTGCACCCGGCATCCATATCGGGCAGGACAACGATCTTGTCGGGGCTGAGGATCTTGGCGGTTTCCGCCATGAACTTGACGCCGGAAAAGCAGATCACGTCGGCGCTGGTTTCGGCTGCCATCTGGCTCAGCTGGAGCGAATCGCCGACGAAATCGGCCAGATCCTGGATCTCCGGCTTCTGGTAGTAATGCGCCAGAATCACCGCGTTGCGCTCTTTGCGCAGCCGGTTGATCTCGGCCAGCAGGTCGGTTCCGGTCGGCGGGCGGGTGACGATGCTCATGGCGTGCTCCTGTGGGCGCGGCGTCCCAATGGCTCAGCCGCGTGGCTGAAACAAGGGGGCTTACGGTTTTGTGGGAGGCGCTGGTTCGCCATCGTAGCGCACTTTCACCTGCGCCCTGGTGTATCCGGCCGCGTGCAGTGCCATGGCAATGTTCTGTGCAATCGCCTCGCGGCCTGCGGTCCGCGCCATGGCCATCACCGCGGGAGACTGGGCCAGCTCCATCGTTCGCTGCTCTGCAATGCGGGAATTGTTTTGTGACAGGTCCTGCGCGGCCTCGCGCGTGACGAAAACACCATCGGTAAACATCCGCGATCGCGATTCATCCAGATTTGGGCGCGAAATCGTGAGCGGGGGAACGGTGATCTGCATGGTCTGGCTGCGTTCATCCCAGACGATCCGATCACGCCCGATCCGCGAAAGCTCCACCCGGTATTCCACCGTTGCAGGGATGATTGCCGTCTGCTGCGATCGCAGAACGTTCACACCCAGCACGCCGCGATTGTCAACGCTTTCGGCAACCACTTCAAAGCGTGAACTGAAAACGGTCAGGCTGTTCTGTTCCTGGAAGGCGAACATGGCCGAAGCGACCGGATCTTCACCGGAACGCTCGAAATATGCCTTCCAGCCAAGCCATGCGCTGAGCGCAATCAGGCCGATCACGATCATCCACGGAACCGCCTGGATGCGGGCGAGCGAAGGACCGGATGCCCGGTCGGCGGTTGTCAGATCGTCTGCCATATCCCCTCCAAACGCGCGACCAGCCCGCGCCGTTCCAAATCGATCAGGTGGGCGGTGACGCTCATCTCGGCAGCGCCGGTCAGGCGCGGGTCGAGGCCCTTGTACATCGCGGGCACGAATTCGCCCGCCGTGCGCGGCGCCTCTCCCAGCAGGCGCAGGATCTGCGCCTCGCGCTGGCGGCGGTGGCCGATCATGCCGCGCACCAGCTGGCGCGGCTTGTCCACCGCCGGGCCGTGCGCCGGATAGTAAACCCGGTCCTCTCGCGCGTAGAGCCGGTCGAGGCTCTTCATGTAATCGCCCATGTCGCCGTCGGGCGGCACGACCACGCTGGTTGACCAGGCCATCACATGATCGCCGGTGAACAGCGCGCCGCTTTCCTCCAGTGCAAAGCACAGGTGGTTCGAGACATGGCCGGGCGTGGCAATGGCGCGCAGGGTCCAGCCCGTTCCGGTCATCGCCTCGCCATCTTCCATCACCCGGTCGGGCGCGTAGGCGTGGTCGAAGCTCTCGTCGGATCGGGGCAGGTCGCTGTCGATAGCGAGGGGCGCGCAGCCGACAATCGGCGCGCCGGTCCGCTCCGCCAGCGGGCGGGCAGCGGGGGAGTGGTCGCGGTGCGTGTGGGTGCACATGATCGCGGTAATGCGCGCATCATCCACAGCTGCCATGATCGCGTCAATATGCGCCGGGTCCGCCGGGCCGGGATCAATCACCGCCACATCCGCAGCCGCACCGACCAGATAGGTCTGCGTACCGGTATAGGTATAGGGCGAGGGATTGGGCGCCAGCACCCGCCGCACCAGCGGCTCGCACTGTTCGGACAGGCCGGTCGGCCATGGTTTCGGGGGAGCTCCTGCCATTACTTGCATATGGGGGCAGGCTTGCGGCATGTCACGCCTGACAAATCGGGAGGACAGGCTTGGCCGACAACATTCTGGTGTTCGACGAAGGGACGACCTCGACCCGGGCTATCGTGTTTGCGCCGGACGGGCGCGAACTGGCGGTGTGCCAGGAAGAGCTGACCCAATACTATCCGCAGCCAGGCTGGGTTGAGCATGATGCGGGGGAGATCTGGGCCAAGTCGCTGGCCTGCGCGCGCCGCGCGATCGAGCAGGCGGGCGGCGTGGGCACCATTGCCGCCATCGGCATCACCAACCAGCGTGAAACGGTGGTCGCATGGGATACCAGCACCGGCGAGCCGCTGACCCGCGCGATCGTCTGGCAGGACCGGCGCACGGCCGGGTTCTGCGACGGCCTGAAGGCAGCCGGGCATGAACCGGACCTCACCGCGCGTACCGGGTTGCTGCTCGATCCCTATTTCTCCGGCACCAAGATGCGCTGGCTGCTCGACCATGATGATGCCGTGGCGCAGGCGCAGCGGGCCGGGTGCCTGGCGCTGGGGACAGTGGAAAGCTGGCTGGTGTGGAAACTGAGCC
This sequence comes from Sphingomonadaceae bacterium, assembly GCA_046294735.1. Taxonomy (GTDB): domain Bacteria; phylum Pseudomonadota; class Alphaproteobacteria; order Sphingomonadales; family Sphingomonadaceae; genus 34-65-8. Next base: position 383,599 of record JBKBKB010000002.1, on the reverse strand, counting down.
ATGGCGCGGCGCACATTACCGATGCCAGCAACGCCAGCCGCACGCTGCTGCTGGCGCTGGACGGGGCACAGTTCGATGTGGACCTGTGTGCGCTGATGGGGGTGCCGATGGCAGCGCTGCCGCAAGTCGTCGATACCCACGGGATGCTGGCGGAAACCGACCGCGCGCTGTTCGGCCGGGCGATCCCGATCTGCGGCATGGCGGGGGACCAGCAGGCGGCGACCATCGGCCAGGGTTGCCTCGCCCCGGGAGAGACCAAGGCGACTTTCGGCACCGGCGCGTTCGTGTTGACCAACATGGGTGACGAACTGCCACGCTCGGACAACCGCCTGCTCGGCACAGTGCTGATGCAGCACGAAGGCCGGCGGACCTACGCCATCGAAGGCTCGGTGTTCGTGGCGGGCAGCCTGGTCAAATGGCTGCGCGATGCACTGGGCATCATCGGCAGCGCCCCGGAAACCGAGGCGCTGGCCCGCTCGATCCCGCACAGCGGCGGGGTAACGATAGTGCCTGCCCTTTCGGGGCTTGGCGCGCCGCACTGGAACGCCAGCGCACGCGGAGTGATTGCCGGCCTCAGTTTCTCCACTGGCCGGGCGGAGATTGCACGGGCCGCGCTGGAGGCAATGGCGCACCAGGCGGTCGATCTGGCCACCGCCTTTGCCGCCGACGGCGCGCCGTGGCAATCGCTCAAGATCGATGGCGGAATGAGTGCCAACGACTGGATGGCGCAGGACCTGGCCGACATGCTCGACCTCGACGTCGAACGGCCTGATTATGTCGAGACCACTGCACTGGGCGCAGCCATGCTGGCCGCTGTCGGTGCAGGGCTGCACCCCTCGCTCGGCGCTGCTGCGGACGCGATGCGCGGGGCGGTCAGGCGGTTTGTGCCGGCGATGGCGGCGGATGTGCGCGCCCACCGCTTGTCCGGCTGGCGCAAGGCGCTGGCGGCAGTCTGACCGGCGCTCTAGCGGCTGACCACCTGCAGTTCGCGGCCCAGCCGCTCGCGCAGTTGCAGCACGGCCGAAGGCTGGGCGGAAAAGCCTTCGCGCCAGGCGGCATCGAGCCGCGACACGCGCCGGTGCAGCGCTTCGGTCGCCGCGATCAGTTCGCAGGTCGCGGATTCCAGCACCGCCAGGTTGTCCGGATCGGACGCGCGGTCGGCGGGCAGCACGCCGTGGCGGCGCAGCTGGAAATCGGTCATGTCGCCGCTTAGGTAGGCGCGCTGGTTGAGCAGCCAGGCCAGTACGTGCATGATCCGGGTGGTGGTCCGCAGTCCTTCGATCGACATCGCCAGACGCAGCCGGTCACCATCGTAATCGGGTCCAGACACCGGGCGCAGGTCGAATACCGTGCGGACCTCGTCGGCCAGCACCAGCGCTTCGCTGTAGAGCGATTCGATGATCGGCTCGCTGATGTAGCTTGGCTTCCCCATTCCATCGCCTGCGCTACGGCCCGATGCTGGCTTTGGCCAGACCGCCGTGACTGCGTTAAGGAGCAAGTTATCGCCCGTCCCGCAGTGGGACACCAGGGGCGGTCTCAAGCAATAATGTCAGGGATCAGTTGGTCTTCGATCAGGGCGATCTGGTCACGCAGCATCAGCTTGCGCTTCTTCAACCGGGCGATCTGGAGCTGGTCGGTCGATCCGGCAGCAGTCAGCGCGTTGATGGCGGCATCCAGATCGCGGTGTTCGATCCGCAGCATGGCCAGCCGTTTGCGCAATTCCTCTTCGGTCACCGCTTGCCCCTATCCATCGCACCCAGGCGTGCTTCTGCCGTTTAGGCACCCTTTAGGGGTTCGCAAGCGGCAATTGGTATGGTTTGATACTGACAGCGGCTCGTCCGCCCGGGCGAGTCGCTCCAGGGATCAACCCATGGAAGGAGAGCCTGATGGAATCGACCCAAGAACCCGGACACACCAAAGCCTTGCACAGCAAGCATGCTGGCCTCGAAGCGCGCTTGCGTGAAGAGCTGAACCGGCCGGCCCCGGATGCGGCGACGATTCAGGCGATCAAGAAGCAGAAGCTCCGTATCAAGGAAGAGCTTTCCACGATCTGAGCCATTCCCGACAGAACAGTTTCGCATGACCCTGCCTGTGCTATAGCGGTCTTCATGGGAGCCGCTACAGCCGCACGCACCATCCTGACAAGGATGCACGAGGTCATGGCCTCGCGCCTGTCGGCGCAGTCCAAGCTCGATCGGGTGGTGGAAATCATCGGTGAGAGTTTCGACAGCGAGGTCTGCTCGATCTACCTCCTGCGCGAAGGCATGCTGGAACTGTTCGCCACGCGTGGGCTGAACCAGAGCGCGGTCCATGTCACTCGGATGGCGATCGGCGAAGGCCTGACCGGCACGATTGCCGCCAATATCGAAACGCTCAACCTGGCCGAAGCCAAGGCGCATCCAGATTTCCAGTACCGCCCGGAAACTGGCGAAGACAAGTTCCATTCCTTTGCCGGGGTGCCGATCGTCTATCGCGAACGCGCGGTCGGCACGCTGTGCGTCCAGCATGTCGAGCCGCGCCGCTACGAGGATGTTGAGATCGAGGCGCTGCAGACCACCGCGATGGTGCTCTCCGAGATGATCGCCAATGCCGAACTGATCGACGGCGAAGACGCGTTCGGCGCCTCTCAGCTCAGCACCGAGCCGCAGACCGTGACCGGCCTGCCGCTGGTCAAGGGACTTGCCACCGGGGTGGCGGTCTACCACCAGCCGCGGGTCATGATCGAACAGGTCATGGCAGAGGACACCGAGGCCGAGCGCCAGCGGGTGTTCCGCGCCTTCGACCGCATGCGCGTACAGATCGAGGCCATGGCCAGCCAGGCCGAGTTCGGCGGCGGGGGGGAGCATGAGGAAGTGCTCGAGACCTACAAGATGTTCGCCTACGACGAAGGCTGGGCGCGGCGGATCAACGAGGCGATCGATTCCGGCCTGACGGCGGAAGCCGCGATCGAGCGGGTCCAGCAGCGCACCCGAATGCGGATGCGGGAAATCGACGATCCCTTGCTGGCAGACCGAATGCACGATCTGGAGGATTTGTCGAACCGGCTGCTCCGCATTGTCAGCGGCCAGATGGCCACGGCGGCCAGCCAGGGATTGCGTAAGGACACCATTCTTGTTGCGAAGAACCTGGGCCCGGCCGAGCTGCTCGAATATGATCGGCGGCGGCTGAAAGGGGTGATCCTGGAGGAAGGATCGCTCACTGCCCATGTCGTGATCGTGGCCCGAGCGATGGGAGTTCCGGTGCTGGGCCGGATCCGCGGCCTGCGCGGGACGGTGCGCGAAGGCGATGCCGTATTGCTTGATGCTGACAAGGGCACCGCCACCATCCGTCCGTCCGCGCCGATGGTGGAGGCGTTCGGCGGAAGGTTCGCCAGGTCACGCGAACGCCAGGCGCTCTATGCCGCGATGCGCGATGTCGAGCCGTTCACCCGCTGCGGCACCCGGATCCAGGTGATGATGAACGCCGGGCTGCGTGACGACATGAGCGCGCTGCAACTGACCGGCGCGGACGGGGTTGGCCTGTTCCGGACCGAGTTCCAGTTCCTCGTTTCGGCAACCCTGCCGCAGCGCGACCGTCAGACCCGGCTCTACCGCGACGTGCTGGAGGCAGCGGGCGACAAGCCGGTGATCTTCCGCACGGTCGACATCGGCGGTGACAAGGCGGTGCCTTATCTGCGGCAGGAATCGGCAGCCAGCGACGAGAACCCGGCGATGGGCTGGCGCGCGCTGCGGCTGGCGCTGGAGCGGGAGGGCTTGCTCAAGGCGCAGGCGCGCGCGTTGCTGGAAGCGGCGGCGGGCCGCACCCTGCACGTGATGTTCCCGATGGTATCCGAACCGTGGGAATTCGACGCGGCCAAGGCGGTGTTTGACGAACAGTTGCGGTTCCAGCGCCAGCACCGCAAGGTGCTGCCGGAAGCGATCCGGTTCGGGGCGATGCTGGAAGTGCCAGCACTGGCTGAAGTGCTCGATCTGCTGATGCCGAAGCTGTCGTTTCTTTCGGTCGGGACCAATGATCTCACCCAGTTCCTGTTCGCGGCCGACCGGGCCAACCCCCAGCTGGCCGAACGGTATGACTGGCTCAGCCCCGCGATCCTGCGGTTCCTGCGGCGGATCAGCCAGACCGTGCTCGGGCAAGGGGTCGATCTGGCGGTGTGCGGAGAGATGGGCGGGCGGCGCCTGGAAGCGCTGGCGCTGATGGGGATCGGCTACCGGCGGCTGTCGATCACGCCGGCCGCGGTCGGCCCGATCAAGGAACTTGTCCGCAAGGTTGATCTGGCTGAAATCACACAAGCCATGAACGGTTGGCTGGCCGCGCCGCCGCCGGACCTGCGGGCCGCACTGTCGCACTGGGCGAGCGAGCGCGGGATCGACCATGACTGAACCGGGTCAGGGGTTCCACCGCCTTGGCCGAAACGGGGCTCCAACTGTCGGCATGTGCTTGACACGGCCGGTGCGAGACCGTCTTGTCACGACAGATAAAAAAACCTTCGCGATAGGGTCGCAATGATCGAGGATTCGGAACTGCCGACAGACCAGCTGCCGCTGGACAACACTGGCCAGCGCCTGCGCCGCGCGCGTGAGGCGGCCGGGATTACGGTGGAGCAGATCGCGGCTGAAACCCGCATTCCCCAGCGCCATATCGAAACCATCGAGCGGGGTGATTTCGCCAGCCTGCCATCACGCACCTATGCGCTCGGTTTCTCCCGCACTTATGCCAAGGCGCTGGGTCTGGACGAGAAGGGCATCGCGGCCCAGCTGCGCGCCGAACTGGGGCAGTCCGGCCCTGAACGCACGGTCACCCCGCGCTATGAGCCGGGTGATCCGGCGCGTGTGCCGTCGCGCACCCTGGCCTGGCTCAGTGCACTGGCGGCAGTGGTTCTGCTGGCGGGTGGGTTCGCTTTTTTCCGCACTTTCTGGGCGCCCGGCACCGGCCCAGCTCCGCTGGAGGCTCCCGCGCCCGAGGCTCCAGAGGTGCCCGAGGGGTCCGAAGGGGGCGAAGCGCGAGCGACCCCCGGGGCAATGGCAGCAGGCCAGGTGGTGTTCACAGCGCTGGAGGACGAAGTCTGGGTCAAGTTCTACGATGCCAGCGGGGCGCAGCTGATGCAGAAGCAGATGGCGCTTAACGAACGCTACGTCGTGCCGGTTGATGCCGAAGGCCCGCAGGTCTGGACCGGGCGGCCCAATGCGCTTCGGATTACTGTGGGCGGCAAACCGGTGCCCAAGCTATCGGAGACGGAACGGGTGGTGAAGGATGTGCCGGTATCGGCCGAGGCCTTGTTGGCGCGCACGCCCCCCTCCAGCTGATCTGGCCCCTCCAGCTGATCTGGCCACCTGATCGCGGCTTACTATCGCACTTTCCCCCGATTTGGCCGGTTTGCGGCTCGACAGGACTGCCCCGTTTCGGCACAGAAAACGAGGTCGTTCAGCTTGCGTTGGCACCGCCGCCGCATACCCGCGGACGACAGTGGTTGAGGAGCGAGACACGACATGTACACCCCCGGCAGGATTACCCGCAGCAGCCGTGCCATGATCGGTGCCATGATCGGTGCCCTGGCGGTGCTGGCCACCGGCCTGGGTACAGTGCCCGCAGTAGCGCAGGAATCCGCCGAAGCGCGCATTCGCAAGCTCGAAGCAGAAGTGCGTGCGCTGCAGCGGCAGGTCTTTCCCGGGGGCGGGGGCCGGTTCTTCGAGCCCGAAATTGCTACCGGCTCCGCAGCCGCCCCTGGTCCGTCCACGCCAAGCACCACCGCAGTCACCGACATCCTGATCCGGCTCGACGGGCTTGAAGCACAGATGCAGGCCCTGACCGCGCAAACCGAGCAGAACACCAACTCGCTGGCCCAGATCCAGGGGCGACTGGCGGCACTGGAAGGCGTAGCGGCACCGGCCACCCCCACTGCGGCGCTTCCGGCACCTGCCACTCCCGCAGCCACATTGCCTGCTGCAACCAACCCCGCCAACGCAACACCGGCCACCCGCCCGGCGACCCCGCCCGCCGCGACCGGTCCCTCGGCGCAGCGCCTGGCAGCGGTGCAGGCGATCGCCAAGCCGCAGACCGCCGACGCCGGCGACGATGAATACACTTACGGCTTCCGGTTGTGGGATGCCAAGTTCTACCCTGAAGCGCAGCAGCAGCTCGCGTTGTTCGTGGAGAAATATCCCCGCCACGCGCGCATTTCGTTCGGCCGCAATCTTTTGGGCCGGGCGTTCCTCGACGATGGCAAGCCGCGCGATGCGGCGACCTGGTTCCTGCGCAACTATCAGGCGGACAAGAACGGTGCCCGGGCGGGGGACAGTCTGCTGCTGCTGGCGGACGCCATGATTGCACTCAATGATACGAACCGGGCCTGTATTGCTCTGGCAGAATTTGCCGAGAACTATCCCGCGCTCGCGACCGGGCGGCTGGCCAGCCAGTACGAGGCCAACCGGAAGAAGGTGAAGTGCAATTGATAGCGACGTCGATCCCGCATTAGCCAGCCGGTTCCGGACCGATCTCGGCCGGCTCTGGTCGGGAAGTGGTCGGCTGGGGCTGGCTGTGTCGGGCGGGCCGGACAGCATGGCAATGCTGCTGCTGGCTCATGCGGCGCTTCCGGGCCAGATCGAAGCGGCCACGGTTGACCATGGACTGCGGCTTGAAAGCGGGGCCGAAGCGGCACTGGTCGGGCGGGTCTGTGCCGGTTTGGCAGTCCCGCACCGGACGCTTAGAGTAGAAGTTGAGGCGGGGAACCTCCAGCACCGCGCCCGCGCCGCCCGCTATTCGGCGCTGGAGGGCTGGCTGGAGAAGCGCGGGCTCGAAGCGCTGCTCACCGCACACCAGATGGATGACCAGGCCGAAACGCTGGTTATGCGGCTCAACCGGGGAAGCGGTCTGATGGGGCTGGCCGGCATCCGGGCCAGAACCCGTGTTCCCGGCGGTGACCGTCCCTTGCTGCGCCCCTTGCTCGGCTGGCGCCGGGCGGAGCTGGGGGCACTGGCCCGTGCTTGCGCGGTGCCGTTTGTGGAAGACCCCTCCAACGCCGATCCGCAGTTCGACCGGGTTCGGGTACGCCAGGCTCTGGCTGATGCCGACTGGATCGAGACTTCAGGGTTCGCGCGGAGCGCCGCCCTGCTCGCGGATGCGGAAGGCGTGCTGGCGTTTGCGGTGGAGCGGGAATGGACGGAATGTGTGATGCCCGAAGGCAATGGCTTTTCCTACGCCGCTTTTCGAACGGAGTTGCCGGGTCCGAATCTACTCCGCATCGGGGTGATCCAGTCCGTGGCACGGGCGCTGGGCGGGTCGCTCGATGCGGGCGAGGCGGCGCAGATGGCGTGCTCCCTGCTGCGCAGGCAGCGCTGCAACATCGGCGGCATTGCCGGCCACCCGCGCGATCTTGCGGGCGAACAGATGTGGGTGTTTACCTCTGAAAACCCCCGGAAGACCGGTTAGCTCAGGATATGATCGGGTCGCCCACGCCGATCTGCTTGCCGCGGGTGATGATCACCTTGTCGCCCTTCTGGACAATGGCGAACAGCTTGGCGGCAAAGCCTTCGGGTGTGCCGATGCAGCCGTGGCTGGCATAGCCGTTCTCGACCTCGGAGGCATGGATCGCGATGCCATCCCAGGTCAGCCGCATGGTGTAGGGCATGGGAACATTGTAGATCGACGAAATATTGTGGCGCTTTTTCTGCAGGATCGGGAAAGTGCCAAGGGGAGTGGGGTGATCCTGCGTGCCGAGAAGCACCGCCGCTGCGCCGATTTCGTATCCGCCGCGGAACACGGAGATGACCCGTGCTTCGAGATCGACCGTCATGACCAGCGGGCCATCCGGCACACCTTCCTCGTCCCAGTGCCACTCGCCGTACTTGATCGGGCCCTTGATCGGCAGCACCCGCTTGATCACGAACCGTTCGTCAGCCGGTTTGGCCACTTCCTGGACGGCAGTGGGCTGCGGGGCGCTGGTGGCGTCTACCTGACCGGGCGCGGCCGCAGCTACCTGCTGGGCATCAACCGGGATCGCCTCAGCCAGCGAGGCTTGTTCGGCCGGTTCGGTTGCGCTGAAGGCGCTGCCGGCCACCGTAGCGGTGCCCAGCGCCAGCACGATTGCAGCGGTCGCGCCGCCAATCCATTTGAGCATCGGGTCCATAAACGCCATCATGCTGGAATTGCGCCCTTTGCGCCAGCACAGCCTCCGTTGCATCCCATAGCGGCACGATGCTGGGGGAACCGTTAACGCGCGCCCAGCGCCATGGCATCGCGGGCAAGCTGTTCGATCGCAGGCTTGTCGGGCGTGCCCTTGGGAGAGACCCAGCTTCCGCCGACGCACAGGACCGAATCGAACGCCAGCCATTCCGCCGCGTTGTCCGGCCCGATTCCGCCGGTCGGGCAGAACCGGCATTGCCCGAACGGAGCAGCCAGGGCTTTCAGCGCGGGCAGGCCACCCGCTGCCATTGCCGGGAAGAACTTGAACCGGTTCAGCCCCAGATCGAGCCCGCGCATGATGTCGCCCGCATTGGCGATCCCGGGCAGGAACGGCACACCGCTGGCAATCGCCGCCTTGCCCAGCGGTTCGGTGAGGCCGGGAGAGACGATGAATTCGCTCCCCGCTGCCAGCGCGGCGTCAAGCTCGCGCGGGTTGGTGACGGTGCCCGCGCCAACGATGGCGCCCGGAACCTGCTTCATCGCCGTGATGGCGGGCAGCGCGGCTTCGGTGCGCAGCGTCACCTCGAGCACCCGCAGCCCGCCTGCAACCAGCGCCGCGGCCAAGGGCACGGCGTGTTCAACCTCGTCGATCACGATCACCGGGATCACCGGCGCAATGCGCATCAGGGTGTCGATTGCGTTCATCGTTCTACAATCCTGCTGTGGCGAGCATTGCGCTGCCGCCCTGTTCCGCCCCGTCCGCAAACCGGCGGAACATGCCGAAGATTTCGCGTCCCGTGCCGCTCGATTCGGACGGATCGGGCGCCGGTTCGCGCGCCGCAAGGTTGGCGGTCGTGGAAAGCGCGCCGGTTGCCGCGCACAGGCGGATCAAGTCGCCATCACGCAGATGGGCGAGAGGACCGCCACCGAGTGCCTCGGGGGTGCAGTGGATCGCGGCGGGGACCTTGCCGCTGGCACCTGACATCCGCCCGTCGGTGACCAGCGCGACACGGTAACCGCGATCCTGAAGCACGCCGAGCGGCGGGGTCAGCTTGTGCAGTTCGGGCATCCCGTTCGCGCGCGGTCCCTGGAAGCGCACGACCACGATCACGTCGCGGTCCAGTTCGCCCTTCTTGAAAGCTTCGACCACGCTCGCCTGGTCCTCGAACACGCGGCAAGGTGCCTCGATCGTCCAGCGGCTTTCGTCCACGGCGGACGATTTGAAGCAGGCGCGGCCCAGGTTGCCAGTGACCAGCCGCATCCCGCCATCATGATTGAACGGGTCAGACACCGGGCGCAGCATGTCTGAATCGCCGCTGGCGCCAACATCGCGCCATGCCAGCGCATCGCCATCAAGCCCTGGCTCGCGCGCGTAGTCCGATAGATCGCCGGTGCCGACAGTCAGCACGTCGCGGTGGGCAAGGCCTGCATCAAGCAGTTCGCCGATGACAAAGCCCATCCCGCCCGCGTCATGGAAATGGTTCACGTCGCCTGCGCCGTTGGGATAGACCCGCGCGATCAGTGGCACGGCAGAGGACAGTTCGGACAGGTCGTTCCAGTCGAAGATGACCCCGGCGGCGCGCGCCATCGCGGGAATGTGGATCGCGTGGTTGGTCGATCCCCCGGTGGCGAGCAGGCCTGCGGCGGCGTTGATGATCGCCTTCTCGTCAACACAGTGGCCAAGCGGACGCCAGTCATTACCCTTGCGCCCGATCTCGGCCACCCGGTGCACCGCCGCACGGTCAAGCGCCTGGCGCAGCTTTGTGCCCGGCTGCACGAAGGCGCTGCCGGGAATGTGCAGCCCCATCATCTCCATCATCATCTGGTTGGAATTGGCAGTGCCGTAGAACGTGCAGGTGCCGGGGGAATGGTAACTGCCCATCTCACTCGCCAGCAGTTCCGCACGGCCGACCTTGCCTTCGGCGTAAAGCTGGCGGATGCGTTGCTTTTCCTTGTTTGCCACACCCGTCGGCATCGGCCCGCTGGGGACGAAGATCACCGGCAGGTGGCCAAAGCGCAGCGCGCCGATCAGCAGGCCGGGCACGATCTTGTCGCAGATGCCCAGCATCAGCGCGCCGTCATACATGGCATGGCTCAGCGCCACGGCGGCCGAGAGAGCGATCACGTCGCGGCTGAACAGCGACAGTTCCATGCCGGTCTCGCCCTGCGTCACCCCGTCGCACATTGCCGGTGTGCCGCCCGCGACCTGCGCGGTGGCGCCAACTTCGCGGGCATAGATCTTCAACCGCTCCGGGTACCGGCCGTAAGGTTGATGCGCGCTCAGCATATCGTTGTAACTGGTGACGATGCCGATGTTCGGGCCTTTGGCCGCGACCAGCGCGGCCTGATCGTCCAGCGCCCCGGCATAGGCATGGGCGAGGTTGGAGCAGGACACCGCGTTGCGGTCCCCCTGACTGTCCGCCTCACGAGCGATCAGATCGAGATAGGCGCTGCGGCTGGCGCGCGAGTTGGCGATTACCCGCTGCGTTACCCGGTGGAGGGTGTCGTTGAGCGGCTTACTCATGCCATGTCACCCCATCGCGCTCTGCCAGTGCAATCGCGGCGCTCGGGCCCCAGCTGCCAGCGGTATAGGTTTTGGGTTCCTGCCCCTCACTTTCCCACTGGGCGCGGATCGCGTCGATCCACTCCCACTGCGCCTCGACCTCGTCGCGGCGGACGAACAGGGTCTGGTCGCCCTCGACCAGATCGAGCAGCAGCCGTTCGTAGGCAATCCGCCGCACTGCCCCGCTGAAGGCATCGGCCATCGCGATATTGAGCGGCACCTGCCGCAGGCGGATTCCTTCGCGGTCCAGCCCCGGCACCTTGGCCATCAGCGACAGGGTGATGTTTTCTTCTGGCTGGATCCCGATCACCAGCCGGTTGGGCTGCATCGTCGCGCCTTTACCGGCAAAGATCGAATGCGGCACGCAGCGGAACTGGATGACGATTTCCGTCACCCGCCTGGGCAGGCGCTTGCCGGTCCGCAGATAGAACGGCACGCCCTTCCAGCGCCAGTTGTCGACATGGGCCTTGATCGCGACAAAAGTTTCGGTGTCCGAATCCTTGCCCAGTTCTTCGTCGTAGCCAGGCACGGCCTGCCCGCTGATCGCCCCGGCGCGATACTGGCCGGTGACGGTCTGGGCAGCGCCAACCTTGCGCAAGGATCGCAGCACCTTGACCTTCTCATCGCGAACCGCGGTGGCGTCAAAATGGCCCGGAGGTTCCATCGCCACCAGGGCCAGCAACTGGAGCATGTGATTCTGCACCATGTCGCGCAGCGCCCCGGCATCGTCGTAGAACGCCACCCGGCCCTCCAGTCCGACCGTTTCCGCGACGGTGATCTGGACATGGTCGATATGGGCCGCATTCCACAGCGGTTCGAACATCAGGTTGGCAAAGCGCAGCGCCAGCAGGTTCTGGACGGTTTCCTTGCCGAGATAGTGATCGATGCGGAAAATGCGGTGTTCGGGGAAGGCTCCGGCGACCGCATCGTTGATCTCGCAGCTGGACGCAAGGTCGGTGCCGAGCGGTTTTTCGAGGCACATGCGAACGAATTCGCCAGTCAGCCCTGCGCTCCTCAGGCCCTTGATGGTCGGCTCGAACAGGCTCGGTGCGGTCGACAGGAAAATAGCGAGGCCCTGCTTCGGCTCGCCGACCTTGGCAGCAAGGTCGGCATAACCATCTAGCCGGGTGGCATCGAGCGCCTGGTAGCTCAGCCGGTTGAGAAAGTCGGCCATCCCGCCGCGCCGGTCGGCGGGCAGGAACTTCTCCAGTGCGGTGCGGGCGAACTGACGGAACTCGCCATCGTTCATCTCGGTCCGGGCGGTGCCGATGATCTTCAGTTCGGGCGCCAGCAACTTGTCCGCATGCAGCGCGCACAGGCTGGGCAACAGCATGCGCTGGGCCAGATCGCCGGTGGCACCGAACAGCAACAGGCGGTCAGCGGTAAAGCTCATGACACGGGCCTCTCCAAGAGTGCATCCTACCTAGAGAGGCCCGCTCCGCTGCGCCAGTGGGGCGCATACATATTCAGGTTGGGGCGAGGCCGCTTCAGGCCGGGCGCCGGGCGAAAATGCCGAACCCGGCGATAACCGCGTAGCACAGGGCCGGCAGCACCAGGGCGAAGGCAAGGCTGGTCTGGTCGGCCAGCGCGCCGTAAAGCACCGGCACCACCGCACCGCCCGCGATCGCGACGTTGATGATACCCGATCCGTCGGCTGCGCGCGGCCCCAGCTTCTCGCAGGCAAGACTGAAGATGGTCGGGAACATGATCGCGTTCATCAAGCCGACGGCCAGCAGCGAATAACCTGCCACAACGCCGGTCGAATTGGCTGATATTGCGATCAGGGTGATCGCGCCAGCCGCTACGGCCGCCAGCAGCAGGCCAGGGCTGACCATGCGGAGCAGGCCGGAACCGATAAACCGCCCTATCAGTGCGCCTCCCCAGTAGAGCGAGATGAGCTTGCCCGCCGATTGTTCGGGGAGGTTCAGGACATCAGCCTGCATCAGGTAGTTGACGATAAAACTGCCGATGGCAACTTCGGCGCCGACGTAGAGGAAGATGCAGGCTGCGCCATAGCCGAAACGCGGACGCTTGAGCAGTGCGAGGCCTTCAGCGAGGCTGGTGTGTTCGTGCTTTTCGCCCTTCAGCCGGTTGCGGAACATCCAGACTACTGCGGCAACAACTGCCAGCGCCGCGGCCAGGCCAAGGTAGCCGTTGACGATCGCCTGGCTCTCTGCCGTGCGGTATGCAGCCAGCTCTGCGCCGGACAGCTCCGCCGCTGTGACCGTGGCGAGACTTCCCAGGATCAGGATCGAACCGAAGAACGGGAAGATCGTGGTTCCCAGCGAGTTGAACCCTTGCGCAAAGGTCAGCCGGCTGTGGGTCGTTCGTGCCGGGCCGAGCAGGCTGATCAGCGGATTGGCGACGATCTGCACCAGCACCACGCCGGTGGCGAGGATGAAATAAGCGAACAGGAACATGCCGAACACGGCCGTCTGGCTGGCTGGAATGAACAAAAGACAGCCGACCAGCATGGTCAACAGCCCGGCCACCGCACCGCGCATGTAGCCGAGCTTCTTGACCAGCCGTGCGCCGGGGATGCCAACCAAGGCATAGGCGATGAAGAACCAGAACTGGACCAGGCTCGCCTCGAAATAGCTGAGCGTGAACAACTCTTTCAGCTTGGGGATGATCACGTCATTAAGGCTGGTGATCCCGCCGAAGATGAAGAACAGCGCAAACACGAAGTAGTTCAGGCCGGGGGCGTCAACCTGCGGCGCGTCGCTCTCCAAAGCGTTCGGGTTCGTACTGGTCGCAAGTTCGGGTGCCAGTGCCATAGTCCTTCAACCTCCCAGTTTCCGCTCTTCCGGCGGGGCTATCGGACTAGCGCACCCTTGCGCGTCGTCCACGTGTATTCGAATGCAGCATGTCAGAACGAACAGTCCGTCCCGGCGGGCAATTGGGTGCGGGCAATCTGCGACACGCTCAGCACGATCGGTCCCTCGGATGTCAGGGTCAGGCTGTTGGCGTCTTCGGAAATGCAGCTCGCGGTCAGCACCATTTCGCGCCAGCCCTTGCCCCCGCTGACGGCAAAGTTCGATGTCACGTCGAGCACTGTCTCGCCCACCTTCACGGTCACCGGTGCACTCGGGCTGGCCGCGAGGTTGTACTGCACCACGAACGCGCCCCTGGCCTTGCCGTCCCCCGTCAGCGTGAGCGAGGAACCCGGGGCAAAGGTGATCGCGCGGGCATCCTCTTGCCGGGTGCGGTCAAGCCCCCTGGCAATGATCCCGTTCGCTTCGCCGCGCAGGCCGGGCAGGGCAGTCCCGCCGGCGGTAGCGGTGATCCCGGTCGAAAGGCGGCCGCTGGCGAACCAGTCATTGGCGGGAGCCTCGTTGAGCAGGTCGCAGCTTTCATCGAGCTTGTCGGTGCCGCCAACCTGCCCGGTGGCAAGGCCATGGCCAAGTGTGAACAGCGCCCCCTGCGGTCCGTTGACCGGATGGCCGTTGCACGCAGCGGGCCAGCTGAACGACAACCGCCCGCTCGCCTCGCTCTGGCCGAACAGCACGTCCGCCACGCCCGCGCCTTCGCCGCCGGGCAGCCAGCTGGCGACGAAGGCGTCGGCCGCGTTGAGCTCGCGGTTAATCCACATCGGGCGGCCAGACAGGAACACCGCAACCGTTGGCACGCCTTTCGCCTTCAGCTTGCGCAGCAGCTCCAGCCCTTCGGTATCGCTGAACACGGCGTTTTTCCGGTCGCCATAAAATTCGGCGTAGGCATCCTCCCCGAACACCACGATGGCGGCATCGGGCTTCTCGGCAAAGCTGCCATCGGGTGCCAGCACGGCTTCACCGCCGCTGGCCTGCGCCGCATCGCGGATCCCGGCCCAGATCGAGGTTGCGCCGGGGAAATAGTCGTTGGTCAGATCGCGCCCGCCCTGCCAGGTCAGGGTCCAGCCGCCCGCCGCCTGCCAGATCGCGTCGGCACCAGTGCCTGCGACCAGCAGTTTCGCGCCGGGCTTGAGCGGCAGGACGCCGCTGTTCTTGAGGATCACCTGCGATTTCGCCACCGCCTCGCGCGCCAGGGCGCGGTGGTTGGGCGAACCGATCAGTTCGAGCTTGCCGCCCACACCCCGTTCGGACGGCTTGCGGACGGCGGGGTCGAGCAGTCCGGCGCGCTGCTTCAGCCGCAGCACGCGGGCGACCGCCTGGTCGAGCGTGGCCATCGGGATGGTGCCATTCCGGACCTGTGCGACGATATTGTCGATCAGCGCCTTCCAGTCATCGGGCACCATGTAGATGTCGAGCCCGGCTTTCAGCGATTGCGGGCAGTCGCTCACGGTGCAGCCGCGAACCTGGCCGTGGCCGTTCCAGTCACCTACCACCACCCCGTCAAAACCGAGGTCGCCGCGCAGGTAGCCGCTCAGCAAGGCTTCGTTGCCGTGCATCTTCTCGCCGTTGATCGAATTGAAGCTGGCCATGATCACCTGCGCCCCGGCCGCAATGGCAGCGGGGTAGGGGACAGCATGGATTCGCTTCAGTTCCTCGATGTCGCCGTTGACATCGCCGGTGTCGATCCCTTGCGCGGTGCCGCCGTCCCCGAAGAAGTGCTTAGCGGTGGCGATTACCCTCCCCTTGCCGAGATGGTCGGCATCGCCCTTGCCGCCCTGGAGACCTTCGACCAGCGCCGCGCCCAGTTTTGCAACCAAATCGGGATCTTCGGAATAGCTTTCGTAGGTTCGGCCCCAGCGGTCATCGCGCGCCACCGCCACTGTGGGGGAGAAGTTCCAGTCAATGCCCGTGGCCTCGATTTCGACCGCAGTCGCCGCGCCAATGCGGCGAACGAGGTCGGCATCGCGGGCTGCGCCAAGGCCGATATTGTGCGGAAAGATCGTTGCCCCAATCACGTTGGTGTGGCCGTGGACGGCGTCAGTACCCCACATGGTCGGGATCACCGGCTCGCCATTCGGCAGCGGCTTGACCGAGGCGAGAAACATCTCGTCGGCCAGGCGCAGCCATTCGGCGGGAGGGGCAAATTCATCGCCATAGGGGCCGCCGTTGCCGCCGTTGAGATAGCTGCCGAAACGGTAGCGTTCCATGTCGGCGGCGGTGAAGGAATTGATCTGCGGCTGAATCAGCTGCGCGACCTTACGCTCCAGGCTCATCCGCGCGACGATGGCGTCGATATCCTGTGCGGGCTGGCTGGCCGTTGCCGTGGCACCGGTCGAGGCCACGCCCTGCCCATACGAACTGCAACCCGTGGCCAGCGCAAGGCTTGCCAGTGATACCATCCAGAACCGCATGACGCGTTTGACACCCTCTTGTGTGAACGTTCCCAAGGATAGTCCTCGCACGGGTTTGAAGCGATTGCAAGCCTCTATGGCCGCGGCCTATGTCCGGCCAGTAAGGGTCCCCAGCAAGGCGGCAGCGGCCAGCGCGCACAGCGCCAGTGCCACGAACAGACCTGAAAAGCCGAACAACGGCTCAATTACCACCACCATCCACGGCATGACCAGTGACGGTGTGGTATTGGTCAGGTTGAACAGGCCCAGATGAAACCCCCTTTGTTCCGGACGGGGCAGCACCCGCAGCGTTTGCGCGGAGTGGAGCGACAGGAACACGGTCGCGGCAAGGCCAAAGACGGCATAGCCGGTGATGGCGCCCTGCAGGGTCGATGACCAGGCCATCAGCAACAGGCCCAGCGCGGCGATGGCTGCGGCCACCGGCAGGGGCAGGAACGGGCGCCCCATCCGGTCCGACCAGCGCCCGGCCAGGATCGAGACCGGGATCGAGCACACCAGCACTGCCCCGAAAACCTGAGCGATCCGGGCATCGTCCATCCCGTTATCGACCGAGCGGAACCAGAAATAGAGGAACGCGAACAGCGCCGCTTCCGATATCTGGATCAGCAGCCGGGCCAGCCACATCCGGATCACGGCCGGGGTTGGCGGCGGGCTGGCGGGGGCAATGATCCCGAAGGCAGGATCGCTGGCGCCCGCCCGGCGGGCGGTGAGTTCTGGGAACTGGCGCGGGGCTCCGAATAGCAATGCGGGCACGACGCAGACCATGACCATGCCAGCCACCAGCCACAACCGTTCCTGCGGCTGCGCCAGACCGGGCAGGGTGATCAGCGTCGTCGCCAGCGCTCCGGCAGCAGGCGAGATCGCCATCAGCCCGCCCAGCAGCCCTTTCTGGTGGTCCGGCACGCAGTCACCCGCCCAGGCCATCAGCGGGGCGAGCATCATGTTGAGCGTGCACTGCCACAGCACCAGCAGCGCGATCAGGGCGACCGGATCCTGCACCTTGGCGAAACCGGCCAGCACCAGGCTGGAGGAAACCATACCCGCCACGATCCACGGCACCCGGCTGCGGGTTCGGTCACTCAGCCAGCCGAAAGCGATGTTGGCGAGGCTGGCAGTGACGGCCCCGGCGAAGGTGGCATAGGCGAGCCACTCGACCTTGGCGGCTCCAGTCATCTCCGCCAGTTGCATCGGCAACAGGATGGTCAGGAACGGGACATAGGCGATCGCGCCGCCAGCGAGAGCAAGGGCGTAAAGCAGCAGGAACCGGCTGTTCTGCCGCAGCAGGGGTGGATCAGCCAGGCCGGCCGGGTTCATGCGGTCGGCGGCGGGGCGGTCGAACCGCGCTCGATCAGGTCTGCCTCGATCACGGTCGGACCGGCGGGCAGCTTCTCGCCCTTCTTGGCCGCGATCAGCAGTTCCACCGCACGGGCCACCGTCCGCGCAATCGGCTGGTCGATCGCGGTCAGCGGTGGCTGGCTGAAAATGGTCATCGGGGTGTTGTCGAAGCTGACCAGCGACAGATCTCCGGGCACTGAGAGTCCGCGCGCCCGCGCAACATCCATCGCAGCAATTGCCATCTGGTCGCTGCTGGCGATGATCGCGGTGGCGGGCTGGCCGAGCGACAGGAGCTGTTCCGCCGCCGCCTTGCCCGAGGCATAGCCGAAGTCGCCCGGCGCGCACAGGCCATCAGTCGCCAGGCCGGTCTCGTCCATGACCGAGCGCCAGCCCTGTTCGCGCCAGCCGCTCAGGGCATATTCCTCCGACCCCTTGATGAACCCGATCCGGGTATGCCCAAGCGCCGCGAGGTGGCGGGTGGCAGCCTGCGCCGCTTGTTCGTCGCCCATCACCAGCGGAATGCCGCCGCCGTTGCCGAGCGAGCCGATCCGCGCGAACGGGATGCGGCGTTCCTCCAGCAGGCCGGTGATTAGCGGGTTGTCGGAATGCGGTGGGGTCAGGATCACGCCATCGGGCTGGAGCGCCACCAGCGCGGCGTTCAGTTCGCGGGCGACGTGGTCGTTGTGTGTGTCGACCAGTTCAATGATCATGCGATAGCCGTACTCGGCGCATTGCAGCATCCCGCCGAGCAGCATCTGGTCAACCCAGTCGGAGCCCTGGCGGGCCTGCCAGTCGGCAATGGTCCGTTCACGGTCATTGAGCGCAAGGATCAGGTAAGAGCGCGAACCGCTCATCCGCTGTGCCGCGATGGAGGGAGTGTAGCCCAGCTTGTCGATCGAGGCCTTGACCCGCGCCTGCATTTCCGGGCGGACATTGGGTTCATTGTTGATGACGCGGCTCACCGTCTGCAGGGATACGCCTGCATCGGCAGCAACGTGCTTGATCGTGACGGCCTGGCGGCGTCTCGCCATGACTTAACGGTCCCCTGTGCAACCCGCACCGTTGGCTGGGTCGGGGCGGCATTGCCAGACCCGGACCCAATCGACGTCCAGTGACTTGGGAAACCCGGTTTCGTCAACCCCGCCAAGGCCACGTTCTTCCGCCAGGCCGCCGCCGATCGCGAGATTGAGGATCAGGTGGAACGGCTTGTCGAACGGGGCCAGCGGGTCGGCGGAGTTGACGCTCCACCAGCTGCCCGCTTCCTTGCGGGCGAAGACCTGGCCGTTATGGGTCCATTCGATCACCCCCGGGGCCCACACGATCCCATAAGTGTGGAAACCCTCCAGCACCTCGGGCGCATGCATTTCGCTGCTGTTCAGCGCATTGTCCGGCCACAGCCCCCCGAAGTGGAGCGTGCCGAGGATGGTGTCCTCGACCCCGCCCGGGCACTTGGCGCAAGGCACGCCCAGATTGACCGCTTCCAGAATATCTATCTCGCCCGAGGCGGCCCAGGTGCCATAGGCGTTGTCTTCCGGCAGCATCCAGATGGCCGGCCAGGTGCCCTGGCCCTGCGGCAGCCGGGCGCGGACCTCGATCCGGCCATATTGCCAGGCCGCCTTGCCCCGGGTGACAAGGCGGGCTGAGGTGAACGGCTTGGTCGCCAGTGCATCCGGATCGGATTGACTGGCCTTGACGTGTGGCGGGTAGGCGGGGCCGGTATGGCTTTCCTTGCGCGCGACGATGCGCAGTACGCCATCGGCCACGGCGGCATTGCGCGGGCTGTCGGTATAGCACTGCCGCTCGTTGTTGCCGCCGCCCCAGCAGTCGACATCGAACTGCCACTTGCCGATGTCGATTTCATCACCGTCGAATTCGTCGGCCCAGACCAGTTCCCAGCCGCTTTCCTGGCCAGGCATCCGGGCCGTGCCGGACGCGGGCCGATCGACCGTGGTGATGACCTTCTTTGGCCGTTCGGGCGCAGACTGGCAGGCGCTGGCGAGCGCGGCACTGGCAAGCAGGGTAAGGGTACGGGCAGATGCCATCATGCAGGCTCCTTGGTCGGTATCGTGCGGCAGAAACAGCTTTCGCGGCCCCTGAAAGCCAAAAAAAAGCGGGCCCCTGCTGGATGCAAGGGCCCGCAAAGGGTGGTCTTGGACTGGCTGGCCCGCCCTAGAAGTCGAACCGCGCCATGAAGGTGAACCGGCGATCGTTGCGGAAGGCCGAGCGCGTCACCCGGTTTCCATCGAAGTCGATCACCTGGCTGGTGCGGGTGACCGTATCGAGCAGGTTGACCCCCTGCACGCCGAGCTTGATCTGGTCGGTCAGCGCATAGAAGATCGACGCATCCAGTTGTCCGCTTGATTCCTGCCAGATCGGCGAGAACGGGAAGATGTCGTCACGCGGCGTTATCAGGAAGTCCGATCGCCAGTTGTAGGCGGCACGGGCAGCCAGCGGGCCCTTTTCGTAGAACAGCACCGCATTGATGGTGTGCTTGGAAATACCGGCCAGCGGTTGCTGCGCGGCAAACAGGCTGCGGTTCTGCGTCAGGTCAGAGTTGGCGAAATCACCGCCATCGACGTAAGTGTAGGTCAGCTGCGAACCCAGCCCGCTGAGCAGGCCCGGCAGGAAATCGTAAGACTGCTGATAGGCCAGCTCAAAGCCCTTCAACGTTCCGCCGGAATTGTTTTCGGGGCGGCGGACTTCGGCCTCGGTGCTCACCCCGGTGGGGCTGGTGAAGGTTACGATCGGGGTCCCGGTGTTCACGATCCCGCTGATATCCTTCACGAACCCGGCAAGGGTCAGTGAACCAACATCGTCGAAGTACCATTCCACCGAAAGATCGTAGTTCCACGATTGCGTTGGCACCAGGCCACGATTGCCGGTGTTGAGGGCAAACAGTGGGCCGGTTTCCAGAGTGCCGTTCTGGCGCAGCACATTGGTGTTGTCACCCAGCACACCGCCGGTGCGGAACAACTGAAGGTCTGGCCGCGAAATGCCCTTCGATACGGCCCCGCGGACCAGAACCCCGTTGCCGAAATCGAGCTTGGCATTGAAACTGGGCAGCCAGTTGTCAAATCGGATGTCCTGGTCAGCAATCACCACCTCGCCGGTAAACTTGGACGCGAATTCGGCCTTGCGGGCGGGCGAAAGACTACAATAGCCGGGCAGTGTCTGGCCGCCCGGAACCAGTTCGCACGCGCGGTTGAGTTCAGCGACCTGGACCACACCGTCGTTGTTGCCGACGCCCGGGACTGTGTCGAAGAACTGCGGGCTGGGGAAACCGAACAGCCCGGCAGTCTTCACCGTGGTTTCGACGTAGCGCAGACCGAAGTTGCCTTCCAGCGTGATGCCGCTGCCGAACGTGGTGCCGAAGTCGACCCGGCCATAGGCAGCCTTGGTGATCTCAGCGACGTTGTTGATCTCGGCTGGAACAAACGGATTCTGCACGGTCGTGGTGCCGCCGTCGAAGGTCCGCCCGATCACGCCGAAGAACGGGTTCGGGGTTTGCGAGAAAACGTTGATTTCCTGGGCCTGGCGCTTGGATTCGCCCGACAGGTATTCGCCGAGGAAATCGTCGCCGCCGAAGAACCAGGCAGCACCGCCCGGGAGCGGGGTCGGGGCCTTGCCGCGCTGGAAATTGTCGCCGAACGGACTGCGGACCTGCGAATAGTTTGGGAATTCGTCGGTAAAGGCACCTCCGGCAATGGCGAACTCTTGACCGGGCAGACCGGTGAAGAGACGGCCCGGTGTAAAGCCTGACCAATCCGGAACGAACGGCCCCGGCCCCTGGAAGCAGCCCGGCCCGGCACCCCACGGGGCACAACCGGCGCGGCCCGCCCACGGAGCGGACAGGTTGCCCCAGGTGCTGAAATTGGTGTCCCGGGTCGTCCGGTCGCGGTCCGACCAGCGGGCACCGAAGCGGGCGCTCTTGAAGAACCCGTCGTCGCTGATGTCATACTCGGCGTCAAACCGCAGCGTGTCCATCTTGGCGTCGTTGCGTTCCACGCTGTCGAGCAGGAACCAGTAATAGGTGTAGAAACCGCTGGAGAAATAGTCCGCAGGCGAGCCTTGCGGGGCGAGGAACTCGATCTTCGGCGTCTTGCCTGTGGCGTCGATCGACACGTCAGCCCAGGTGTTCATCGCGCCGATCACCGAATTGCGGCTGAGATCGGACTTGATGTGCTGCGCCTCGAAGCTGAAGCGCATGCGGTCGGTTGCATTCCACTTGAGATCGAGCGAGAAGTCGGCGGTGTTGGCATCGGTCGCGCGCTGGAACCGCAGCGATTCCATCGGCACACCGCCCCAGCCAAACGGGGTGGCATAGGCATCGCCCGGCCGCTGGGTCAGGATCCCGCTCTGAAACACGCCGTTCTGGTCGAACTGCCAGGTGCTGCCTGCCCGCGGGACGGGGAACAGCGCATCGTCGTTGACCAGCGCCAGGATGGCGAATTCGTCCGTGAAGAACTGGGTTTCGGAGCGCAGCCATTCGAACGTTGCAACGAAATCGCCGGTCGGATCTTCATACTGGAGAGTGGCCGACCAGGCTTCGCGGTCGCGCTCCAGATTGGTCGTACGCACGCCTGCGCCCTTTGGTGCAACCACAGTCCCGGCCGGTGGGAAGTTGGCCTCATTAAAGGCCGGATCGCCCCCAAACCCGGCCGAACTGACGCCGCGAACGCGGATACAGCCGCCATCGAGGGTATTCGCACGATAGCACGGGTCGGTCAGCTGGGTGGCATCAGTGCGGCTGTTGAGCTTGGACCGGCTGTAGCCGAACTGAAGGCCGATGGCCCCGGCATTGTTCTCGAATGTGGTCGAGCCGAGCACCGAGAAGCCGGGCGACCATTCCTTTGCCAGATCACCGACATTGGCCTCGATCGTGCCAGCGATATGGGTCCCGCGGCGGTCAAGCGGCTTACGGGTTACGAGGTTGACGGTGCCCGCAATCCCGCCATCGATCATGTCGGCGGTCACATTCTTGAACACCTCGACCCGGCCAAACAGCTCGGGCGAAACGTCCTCGAAGCTCAGCTCGCGGCCACCTGTGGCGGAAAAGATGTCGCGGCCGTTCAACTCGGTCCGCACGAACGGGAGACCGCGCACGATCACGCCCGTGCCTTCGACCGAGAAACGGTCAGGGTCAGAGGTCTTTTCGAACCGGCCGATGTTGACACCCGGGACACGCTGGAGCGCTTCAGCCACCGAACGGTCGGGCAGGGCACCGATATCCTCGGCGGTGATCACATCGACCAGGGTGTCGGCGTTGCGCTTGACGTTCTGCGCCGATTGTAGCGCAGCACGGAAGCCGGAAACGATGATCTCGGCCCCTTCGGCCGCAGGCTCCTCAGCCGCCTCTTCGCTGCCGGCATCCTGCGCAAACGCCGGCTGGGCAACGGTTGCCAGCGCCAGCGCGGACGCCGTGCCGAGGGCGGTCGAGCGCCATGAAAAAGCGCGCGCGGAAGTGTGCGTGAGTGCCAAGGTATCCTCCCATATCCCGGGTACCCGGACGAGTCCGGACCCCTTCGATTATGGACTAACTCAGATTGTTAGCGTTCACAAGTACAAAATGAACGTTCACATCAAGGTCGGAGCCGTGCTAGTGACAAACGCCGGAGAGCATGGTTGAAGGTGCCTTATGGCTATTGAGAAGATCGTGATCGTGGGCGGCGGGACCGCCGGTTGGATGGCGGCGGCGGCGCTGTCGCGCATTGCCGGGGTGCGCGGGGTCTCGATCACCCTGATCGAGTCCGAGGAAATCGGCACGGTCGGGGTCGGCGAGGCGACCATTCCTCCGTTTGTTGAATTTAACAACCTGCTCGGCGTTGACGAGCGGGAGATGATGGCGGCCTGCCAGGCCAGCTTCAAGCTCGGCATCCAATTCGTCAACTGGGGTGAGGTGGGGGACAGTTATATCCACCCGTTCGGCGCCTACGGCTATCACATGGGCGGGATCTCGTTCCACCAGATCTGGCACCGCATCCGCGAACTGGGCGACAGGCGCCCGATCCAGGCCTTCAACCTGGAAACCATGGCGGCCTATTTCGGCAAGTTTTCCCGCACCGAGGACTATGCCCGGGAAGACCTGCCCCCGATCAACTATGCCTATCACATTGATGCCACTGCCTATGCCCGTTATCTGCGCGGTTACGCCGAAAAGCGCGGCGTGGTTCGCCGCGAAGGGCGGGTGACCGATGTCACGCTCGATGGCGAGAGCGGCCATGTCGCCTCGGTCACTATGGCGGATGGTGCTGTCATACCGGGCCACCTGTTCGTCGATTGCTCCGGCTTCCGCGGATTGCTGATCGAGCAGGCGCTGGAGACCGGCTACGAGGACTGGAGCCATTACTTGCCGTGCAACCGCGCAGTGGCCCTGCCGTGCGAGCGCGAGGATGGCAGCGGTCCGGCCCCGTTCACCCGCGCCACCGCCCATTCCGCCGGATGGCAATGGTGCGTGCCGCTGCAGCGCCGCAACGGCAACGGCCATGTCTATTGCAGCGAGTTCATGTCCGATGAGGAAGCGCATGACATCCTGGTCCGCAACCTGGCCGGAAAGCCGGCGGCGGACCCGAATTTCCTGCGCTTCGTGACCGGGCGGCGCAAGAAGTTCTGGAACCGCAACGTGGTTGCCCTGGGCCTTGCTGCCGGATTCATGGAACCACTCGAGTCGACCTCGATCCACCTGGTCAACACCGGCATCAACAAATTGATCGCGCTGCTTTCGCTCGAGGGGATTGCCCCAGCGCAGGTCGATGCCTTCAACCGGCTGACGACCAAGGAATACCTGCGCATCCGCGATTTCCTGATCCTTCACTACAACGCTACCGAGCGGACCGATTCACCCTTCTGGAACCACGTCCGCACAATGGACGTGCCGGAAACCCTGACCGAGAAAGTCGAGTTGTTCCGCGCCAATGGCCAGATCTTCCGCGAGGAGGACGAACTGTTCACCGAAACCAGTTGGGCCGCAGTGATGATGGGCCAGCGCATCCATATGGGCGGGCACAATGCGGTGGCGGATTCGATCGCCGATGCGCGGCTGAAAAAGGAACTGGACGAGATGGAGCGATCGATCCGCTATCTGGTCGACCATATGCCGAGCCACTCGGACTATCTCGCCCGCTATTGCCCGGCTGCTGCCTGAAGGGCCTGCGATTGGCCCGCGCGCTTGCCACTTGCCCCTGACCGGTCGTAGAGCATCGGGCCATGAGCGGGGGAGGGAACAGGCGGCCGACATCATTCGATGTCGCGGAGCTGGCAGGGGTGAGCCAGTCGACCGTCAGCCGTGCTTTGGCCGGATCGCCGGTGATTGCCGAGCCGACCCGGGCCAGAGTGCTGAAAGCAGCCGAGGACCTGGGCTATTTCGTCGATGAGCGCGCGGCCCGGTTGCGGCGCGGATCAACCGGCACGCTGGCGGTGGTGGTGATCTGCCGCCCCGGCGAAAGCGCAGCCTCGATCAACCCGTTCGCCTATTCCCTGCTCGGCAGCGTTTGCCTTGCTGCATCCGAACGCGGGTTCGAAACCCTGGTCTCGTTCCAGGCCAGCGAGGATCGCCTGTTCGGCCATTATCAGGAACGCGGCTGGGCCGACGGGCTGGTGGTCATCGGCACCACCACCAATGCGGCCGCGTGGGAATATTTCCGGCGGATCGAGGCTGACGGACGGCGCGTGGTGTACTGGGGTTCGCCGTTCGACGAGCTGGAATGGGTCCGATCCGACAACCACGCAGCGGGGCGGCTGGCGGTCGAGCACCTGCTTGCAGCGGGCTACCGGCAGCCGTGCTTCCTCGGCGCGCTCGACACGCCGCAGGTGCAGTTCACCGAGCGGTACGAAGGCTATGCCGCCGCGATGTGCGATGCGGGGCTGGAGCCGCGCCTGGTCGCCACTGTCAATGCCGCCACCCGTGAGGAAGAAGGGCGCCGCGCCGCGCAACGGCTGGTCGAGCGCAGCGACGGGATCGATGCGGTGTTTGCGGCCTGCGACGCCATGGCGCTCGGGGCGCTGGAGGCTTTTGCCGCTGCCGACATGGCCGTGCCGCAGGAGATCGGCGTGATGGGCTTCGACGATCTTCTGGCCGCGCGGTTCAGCCGCCCCCCGCTGACCACCATTGGGCCGGACCCGGCCGCAGCGGGAGCGGCGCTGGTGGCCGCAGTGCTGGGCAGTGACGACGGCGAGGGCCGCCGCCGTGTGCCCGTGTCCCTGATTGCACGGACCAGCACGGCGCGCGCCTGATTTGCCACGCTCTGCCGCCCAGCCGGGCATTACCCGTGCGCGCCGAATTCGTTCGCAATGGCGGTTGAAATCCGCAGGGAGAGGGCGTGTGCCTGCGCGATCGGGGCGATGTAGTCTCGCTCGATCGCGGCGTAGCCTTCCTCCCCGCCGTCAGGATAGTCGGAGGGTTCGTCGAGCGTGAAATCACCGGGACCAGGCACCCGCACCGGGAAAGCCCGGCGCAGCTGCGCCAGGGCATCGTCCACCCGCAGCGTCAGCACCATTTCAATCACGTCCCGGCGACTGATATCGTTGGCGCGGCTGAACGACGGGACCGATACGACACGCAGGAACATGTGCTGGAGCAGCGCCAGCCGCAGTGCCTGGAGCACCCCGATCCGGCGGCGCACCGCCTCGCGCTCCAGCATCGGCGTTTCGTCGGGCACCAGTTCGAGCAGACGGTGGAGCTTAAGTGCGTCGATCCGCAGGCGGCTGGCGAGGCGGCGGAACACCCCGGTCCGGTCATCCCCTACCAGGTATTCGGCCAGTGCGGCGCAGGCACCGGCAATGTTTTCCTCCATCCCGCGATAGGTGCGGCTGGCCCAGTAGGCGGAGTTGAACAGTTCACCGAACGCAGCGACCGTCTTGATGCTGGCAAGGGCGTTGGCGGCCCGGACCAGCCGCACGATCTGCTGCCCGCGCGGGCTTTCGACGAGCAGCGCGGCCAGCTCCTCGCGGTTGCCTTCTGCCGCGCTGCCGACCCCGGCGATCACGTTCACTGGATAACCGAGCTGCTGCAGGATCGCGTTGTGCGGAATGGCGCGGATCTGGCGCAGGCTCATCTCGCGGTCGGCGCTGATGTCGCTCTGGCGGCGCGACACCCGGCTGCCGGTCTGGTTGAGCAGGCCCAGCCCGAACGCCGTAATCGCGCGGGAATAGGTGCGGCTCTCCAGATGATCGCGCTGGTGGTCCTTGACCCCTCGGTAGAAGTCGAGGCTGAGGTCAGTGCGGCGGTAGAACGGATCGGCGGTACCGGCAGGGTCGGTCTCGGCCGGGCGCAGTTCGGCAATCCGGGTCAGCGTCGCCAGCGCCAGTTCGGGGGTGGCAAAGAACAGGTAGCCGTCCCCACCCTGGAAACTTGCTTCTGGCTCGATCCGGATCCCGGCGCGGGCAAAACGGCGGCGCGTCCAGGGGGAGAGGGGCCATTCGAGCCGGTCCTTAAAGCACACCGGGTGCGCCCCGCGCCCCATGCTTTCGCCATGGGTGTTGAAGATCAGCGCGGCAACGTCCGTCAGGCCATTCGCCGCCATGGCTTCGGCGAGGCGGCCCTGCAGCCGCTCGATCGCGAGGCTGGCAGGAACCTGGCCGACAAACCGCCCGGCATCGGAAAATCCGGTCTGGATCGACACCCGCCCGCGGCCGCGCGCGTAGTGGCGATAGGCTGGTTCGGCCAGCAGTGCGTCCAGGAACCGCCCGCCATGCTCCAGTGCGGTTTCGGTTTCGAACAGGGGTGAGACATCGACCTTGCCTTCGACCCCGAACAGCCGGGCGAAATAGAGCGCGGCGAGCATGGTGGCCGGCTGCTCGCATTCGGCCACCAGCATCCGGATCGGCGCGTCGGCGTCGATATGGCGCAGGATCTGCGCCATGGCGATGAACTGGCGGATCGCAGTCGAGCTTTCCGTGGCCAGCGCCGCGAAGTTGGTCCGCAGGGGTCGTGCTTCATCGACCATTCGCCGCAGGGTGGCGAGCGCGCTCTTGCTGGCGAGGTCGATCGCCTCGCCTTCAGGCAGCCGGCGGCGGATCGCGTTGTGGAGTTGCTTGGCGTTCACCCGGAAATGAATCCAGCCCATCCCCAAGCCGTCGGCGCGCATCGCTGCGGCGAGCGTGCGCAGCGCCACGGCCCGGGCAGGCTCGGCTGATCCGGCTTCACTCTCCAGCGCAGCGATCAGCGGCGCAAGGCTGAGCAGGTTGTCCGGGTCCCCTGCCGTCAGCCGGTTGGCGGCAGCGGCGAAGGATTCCCCGCTGGTCAGGTCGGCTGCAAAATCGCCAGCGCTTGCTTGTGCAAATGCAGCGGCCAGGCGGAGCGTATGGAGCAGCGGGTGGGCCGGGTCGATCCTGTCCAGCTGGGCGGTGTAGCGCACCAACCGCGCGGCCTTTTCCTGCAGCCGGAAGGCGATCGAGGTGTGCCAGCCAATATCGGTGCGCCCGTCCATGTCGTAGCCAACCCAGGTGGCAAAACGGAACGGCAGCGGCGCACAGGCAAGCCACTGGTCCGGCCAGCGGGTGCGGGCTTGCTCCAGCAACTGGCCGACCAGCACGTCGCGCGCGTCCTGCGCACGGGCCATGGCGGCAAGAGCGGCGCGGTGTTCGTGCTCCAGCGTAATGGCCGTGCGTTCACCGGGAACCGCGCAGACGGAATCATCGATGGCATCGGTGGCGCAAGCCGCCTGCGCCACCGCATCGCCCTGTCCCGGCGTAAGCAGGAAGGTCGGGTGCGCGGTGAACACGGCATGGATTTGCGGATGCTGCCAGTGGGCGCAGAACGTCTCGAAATCGGGATCGGGTACGGGCAGGGTGGCCTTTTCGATCGGGCCGATCGGGCTAACCAGTGCCCGCAGCCGCGCCGCGCGGCTCTTGAGCCCGTCGCACTCCAGCTCTGCCACCATGCCGGCGAGGGTCGCCAGATCGGTCTCGCCGCTTTCCAGCGCCCGCGACAGGTCGAGCGAGAGCTGGAAAACCGGGTTGAACAGCGGCGTTTCGCGCGTGCGCAAGTGCAACTCGCCCAGCCGCTCGGTCAGGTCGGCGACGGTCTTCACGGTTGCTCTCCATGCTCCGCAGCGAAGGCCGCAGCGGCACCAAACAGGCCGGGTTGCGGGTGTACGATCAGCTTGACCGGGATATTGGCCATCAGGCTCTCGAACCGGCCCTTGGCGCGGAACCGCTGGGCAAAGCCCGATGCCAGCAGCGTGTCGCGGATGCGGTAGCCAAGCCCGCCCGCGATCACGACACCGGCAAACCCGCCCTGCGCCAGAGCAAGATCGCCTGCGACTGAACCGAGCGAGAGACAGAATCGGTCCACTGCGGCGGCAGCGAGGCTGTCCTCGCCGTTGGTCCCGCGGGTCCAGATGTCGATCGCATCGGGCTCTGATACTGCACGGCCCTCCATTGCCGCCAGCGCCAGATAGATGTCGACAATTCCCGGGCCGGCCACCACCCGCTCGACCGAGACCCGGTTGTGCCGCTTGCGCAGGCGGGCCAGGATCGCATCCTCGATGCTGTCGAGCGGGGCAAAGTCGATATGGCCCCCTTCGGTGGCCTGGACCCGGTATTGCCCGCCTGACCGCCACAGGTGCGCCACGCCAAGGCCGGTGCCCGGTCCGATCACGCTGATCGTCCCCTCCGTCCCCAGCGAGGCTTCCGGTCCGGCGAGGTGGAGGAACTGGCCATCATCCGCCCGCGCGACCGCATGGGCCACAGCGGCAAAATCGTTGACCAGGGTGAACCGGTCGACCCCCAGTTTCTCGTTCACCAGCGCGGGGCGGATGATCCACGGGTTGTTGGTAAAGCGGATCACCTCACCGCCGACCGGCCCGGCTATGGCCATGCTCACCGCGCGCGGCAGGGTGCCGCCCATGCGCGCGCGGAAATCCTCCCACGCGGTCTGGAAGCTGGCATGATCGACAGTGTGGAGAGTTTCCGGCTCGGCCAGCGTAATGGCACCGCCGCTGTCCACGCTGGCGAGTGCAAAGCGGGCATGGGTCCCGCCAATATCCACTGTCACCAGGTCCATTGCGCCACTCCCCTCGCTGCGTCCATGCCGGCGGGAGACTAG
The DNA here is from genome assembly GCA_046294735.1 of Sphingomonadaceae bacterium. GTDB lineage: Bacteria > Pseudomonadota > Alphaproteobacteria > Sphingomonadales > Sphingomonadaceae > 34-65-8. The sequence continues at coordinate 354,298 of JBKBKB010000002.1, read as the reverse complement.
CACCACGCAGGCCCGATGCCCACGCGCCGCATACATATTCAGGCAGGTCGGGCGGAAACCTCGGAGCCATGAAACTCGCTGTCGCCGAAGCTGGTCAGGAAACTGACGTCAGCGGCGTCACGACCCACACCGATCTTCACGGTCTGCGCCGGATCGGCCATGCCGGTCGCGTCGACCAGGTACCACGCCCCCCCGCCCGGAATGGCGGGATCGGCCAGGAATACTTCTGCCACGGCGTGGAAATCGGGCGGATCAACCCCCGGCGCATAGCAGGCGACATAGCGCGCCGGAATGGCCGAGGCCCGCGCCAGGGTGACGAGAAGATGAGCATAATCCCGGCATACACCGCGCCGTTCGATGAACGTGTCGCGCGCATCAGTGGCCGCGTCGCTCGCTCCGGGGGAATAGGTCAGGTGCCCGGCGATCCATGCGCGGATGGATTCGATCCGCGCGCCCCCTCTGCTCTCGCCGAATTCGGCGGCGACAAAGGACTGGAAACTGTCGGCCGGGCAATAGCGCGAATCGAGCAGGTAGCGCACCGCTTCGCCCGGCAGGTCGTGCGGGGCAAGGCCGGGCAGGGCAGCGATATCGGCGACCAGGCGACGGACTTCGACCTTGGCGCAGTATTCAACCTCGAACCGGCCCTCGACGTCCAGCCAGATGCGTTCGCCGATATCGTCTTCTGCTGTCACCCGTGCCAGATGCCGCGCCTCGCTCATCCGGCAGTCGGACGAAATGATGCGCTGTTCGGGAATGGCAGCGGCCTCGAACTGCAGCAGCACATCGGTCGGCGCAGTGGTGGTAAAGGCAAAGCGGGCGGTGATGGTGACGGTGACGGGCATGGTGGGGGAACGGCGGGTGGGCGTTCCGGTTTCCGTCGCTCCGGCTTCCCTCACCGGGCGCTGCTGATGACGCCGAACAGGTCGTGCGCGTCGGCATCCTCGATTCTCGCGGTCACGAAATCGCCGGGGGCCAGTGTGGCCGGCACATTGCGCAGATAGACCGCCCCATCGATTTCGGGCGCGTCTGCCTGGCTGCGGCCGGTGGCGCCAATATCACCATCCTCGTCTGGTTCGCCAACTTCGTCGATGATGATATCGACAGTCGAACCGACCTTGCCTGCCAGCTTGGCGGCGCTGATCGCTTCGGTCACTTCCATGATCCGGGCGTAGCGTTCTTCCTTCACTTCCTCGGGCACGGGGTCGGGCAGCAGGTTGGCCGCTGCTCCTTCGACCGGCTCGAACCGGAACGCACCAACCCGGTCGAGCTGGGCCTCCTCCAGCCAGCGCAGCAGGTACTGGAAATCTTCCTCTGTCTCTCCGGGGAAGCCGACCACGAAGCTGCTGCGGACCGCGATGTCCGGGCAGATTTTGCGCCATGACTTCAGCCGTTCGAGCACTCTGGCCTCGTTTGCCGGGCGCTTCATCGCGCGCAGGACCGAAGGGCTGGCGTGCTGGAAAGGGATGTCGAGATAGGGGGTCAGCAGCCCCTCAGCCATCAGCGGGATCACCGCGTCGACATGGGGGTAGGGATAGACATAGTGCAGCCGCACCCACGGTGTCTCGCCCTGCGGGGTGCGCAACTGGCCAAGTTCGCGGGCGAGGTCAGTCATGTGCGCACGGACCGGGTGGTCTTTCCACATCCGTTCCTCGTGCCGGATATCGACCCCGTAGGCCGAGGTGTCCTGGCTGATGACCAGCAGTTCCTTTGTCCCGGCTGCAACCAGCTTTTCCGCTTCGCGCAGAACTGCATCGACCCGGCGGCTGGCGAGCTTCCCGCGCAGCTGCGGGATGATGCAGAAGGCGCAGGAATGGTTGCAGCCTTCGGAAATCTTCAGGTAGCTGTAGTGCCGCGGGGTCAGCTTGATGTCCGGTTGGGGAATGAGGTCGAGGAACGGCCCCTGGCTTGGCGGCGCAGCCTCGTGGACGGCCTCGACCACCTGTTCGTACTGGTGCGCACCAGTCACCGCGAGCACTTGCGGATACTTCGCGCGGATCGCGTCCGCCTCTTCACCCATGCAACCGGTCACGATCACCCGGCCATTTTCGGCGATTGCTTCGCCGATCGCGGCAAGGCTTTCTTCCTTGGCGGAATCCAGAAAGCCGCAGGTGTTGACCAGCACCACGTCCGCCCCGGCATAATCGGGGCTCATGGCATAGCCATCGGCCCGCAGACGGGTGAGGATGCGCTCGGAATCGACCAGAGCCTTGGGGCAGCCGAGGGAAACCATGCCGACCTTCTTCTGGTCGGGGAGAGTGGTTGGTGCGGTCATGATGGGGTGCGCCCTTACACGGGTGCAGGCCGCTGCGCCAGTAGCCCGGTGTTAGCTGAACTCCGAACCGTCACCTTTGGCCGTCCCATCGACCGTAGGCACGATCTCGACCAGCACGTCTCCGACCTTCAAAGTCTGGCATTGATCTTCCCAGAAGCCGAGTGCCTTGCCATCGCGATAGATCCTGAGGCCGCGCCCGCCAGATCGCAGGGCAGAAATTGAACAGCCTGCCTCCTCAGCCGTGATCACCCGCTCGACCAGCTGCACGCGCCCGCTGACCGAAGCGAGGTCGGCAAGGTAATCGGAGATGTGCGCGCCCTTGGCGCTGCCTGCCAGCAGCAGGCCGGTAAAGCGGACCGGGTTGATCACATTGGTGGCGCCCGCCTGCCGGGCCAGAATTTCGTTGTCGGCTGCCCGCACCACCATGCTGATCGGCACATCCGGGGCGAGATGGCGCACGGTCAGCACGATCAGGATTGAGGTATCGTCCCGCCCGGCGGAAACCAGCACCGTCTGCGCCTCGCGGATCCGCACTGCTTCAAGGGTATCATCGCGGGTAGCGTCCGCCACCATAACGTTGCAGCCAAGCCTTTCGGCCCGGGCGATCCGATCCTCGCCTGGATCGACCACCACGATCTGGCGCGGGTCGACCCCGCGTTCGATCAGTTCACCTACTGCTTCCGACCCGGAGATGCCAAAGCCCAGCACGACGATATGGTCAGAAAGCTGCTTCTGGATGCGAGCCATGCGCCATTTCTCCCAGCTGCGCTTGATAACGAAAGTGTAGGCCGTGCCCAGGAATATGAACAGCACCGCAATCCGCACCGGGGTAACGATGACCGCTTCGATCAGGCGCGAACGGTCGCTGATCGGGGTAATGTCGCCAAAGCCGGTCGTAGTGACAGATATCATGGTGAAATAGACCACGTCGAGAAAGCTGACATGGCCGTCGTGGTGATCGATCAGGCCTGACCGATCCCACCAGTGGATCATCACCACCATGGCGATCAGGAACAATGCCAGACCCATCCGGATGCCGACATCGCCCCACACCGGCACGTGGACCGCCCGGCGCAGCGGCTTGCGCTCGGCGGCGTTCAGGCGCCACCTCCGGCGCGGAATGGGCAGGTTTCCGGTCAGACGTCTCATGGAACCTAGCGCTCCGGCAGGCGGGCCAGCGGATCGACTTCGCGATCATCCTTCAGGATGCGGAAATGCAGGTCGGGCTTTTTCAACGGTCCGGCCGCGCCGGCAATCCCGATCCGCTCGCCTGCCTTGACGAAATCGCCGCGGCTGACCGTGATCCGGGTCAGCGGACCATAGGCGGTCAGCCACCCGCCGCCGTGGTCGATCACCACCATCCGCCCGAACCGCTTGTGGTCTTGCGCCACCCGGACCACCGTGCCGCTGGCGGCGGCCCGGATCATGTCCCCCGGCTTGGCGGCAATATCGATCCCGTCATGCCCGCCGCGGTCATTCAGCCCGGTAAACCGGGCCAGCACCTGGCCATCATGGGGCCAGCGGAAATAGGGCTCCGCACGCTGTTTCACCGGCGGCGGAGGGGAGGTGAGCACCGCTGGGATGATCAGCCGCTGGCCGACCCGCACGGTATAGGGCGGCTCCAGCCCATTGGTGATCGCCAGCTGGTCGAACGGCACGCCATAGCGCCGCGCGATCGACACGCCAGTTTCCCCCGCCCGAACGGTATGGTTGCGCTGGCGCGGAATAACCAGCTTCTGGCCCTTCTGCACCTCGTAGGGTTCGGCCAGCCCGTTGGTCGCCGCAATCACCGCGGCTGGCACGCCGGTGCGGTTGGCAATCCCGCCCAGCGTTTCGCCTTCGCCCACTTCGTATTCCGTCACCGTTGCCGGATTGGCGCTGGCCACCAGCAGCGGCGCGATGAGGGCGAGAGCGAGCCGTTTCATCCGCGATACCTTTCCCGCAGCGCGGCGAGCGAAGCGTGATGGGTCAGTTCCAGTTGCAGGGGCGTCACCGACACGAAACCGTCCTCGATTGCTTCCAGATCGCTGTCATGGCCGCGTGTATGCTCGACCGCGTCGAGCCCGAACCAGTAGTAGCGAAAGCCGCGTGGATCGCGCTTCTCCACCACTGAACCCCTTGAGTAATCGTGGAAACCTTGCCGCGCAACCCGGATGCCCTTGATTGCATCGGGCGCCAGTGCAGGAAAGTTGATGCTCACCAGAGTACGCTGAGCGAACGGGGATGCCAGCAGCGGTGCGATTGCTTTGCTGGCCCACGCCCGTGCCGCCTCGAACCGGTCGCCGGATGGAGGGGCTTCGGGGGTCATCACCTGGCTCAGCGCGATCGAGCGAATGCCTGCCAGCGCCCCCTCCATTGCCGCGCTGACGGTGCCGGAATAAGTAATGTCGTCGCCCAGGTTGGCCCCGGCATTGATGCCGGACAGGATCAGGTCAGGCGGGGAATCCAGCACCACCTTCAGGCCCATGGTCACCGCATCGGTCGGCGTCCCGGTGACCGACCAGCGCCGCTCGCTGTGCTTGCGCAGCCGCACCGGGGTGGACAGCGTGAGCGAGTGGCCCGCGCCGGTCTGGTTGTCAGCCGGGGCGACCACCCAGACATCATCGCTGAAGTGGCGGGCGATCTCCTCCAGCAGGGCGATGCCGGGGGCGTTTATGCCATCGTCGTTGGTAACAAGAATGCGCATCAGGTGGCAGGCTCCAGCTTGGTGATGCCGCCGGTATAACCATGCAGCGCTTCCGGGATGATGACAGTCCCGTCGGCCTGCTGGAAGTTCTCCAGCACGGCCACCAAGGTCCGTCCCACCGCAAGGCCTGAGCCATTAAGGGTATGGACGAAGACCGGTTTCTTTTCGTTTTCAGGCCGATACCGCGCATCCATCCGGCGGCCCTGGAAATCGCCGCACCAGCTGATCGAGCTGATCTCGCGGTATGCCTGCTGGCCAGGCAGCCATACTTCCAGGTCGTAAGTCCGCCGCGCGCCGAAGCCCATGTCGCCCGCGCACAGCAGCATGGTGCGATAGGGTAAACCGAGCGCTTCGAGAATGCCCTGCGCCGACTTGACCATATGCGCGTGTTCGGCTGCGGCATCCTCCGGTCGGCAAATGCTAACCAACTCGACTTTCTCGAACTGGTGCTGGCGGATGAACCCGCGCGTGTCCTTGCCCGCCGCCCCGGCTTCGGAGCGGAAGCACGGGGTCAGTGCAGTCATGCGGAGGGGGGTGGTAAGATCGTCGAGGATCCGTTCGCGCACGGCATTGGTGAGCGAGACCTCGGCAGTGGGGATGAGCCAGTGGCCATCTGCGGTTTGGAACAGATCTTCGGCAAACTTGGGCAATTGCCCTGTACCGAACACCGCATCGTCTCGCACGAGCAGGGGCGGCGCGCATTCGGTGTAGCCGTTCTGCTCGGTCTGGCAATCGAGCATGAACTGCGCCAGTGCGCGGTGCAGGCGGGCCATGCCGCCCTTGAGGAAGGTAAACCGCGCCCCACTCATCGCCGCGCCGGTTTCAAAGTCCATGCCCAGCGGCGGGCCGAGGTCGGCGTGCTCGGCGGCTGGAAAGTCGAAACTGCGCGGTGAGCCCCAGCGGCTCACCTCGACATTGCCGTTCTCGTCTTCTCCTTCCGGTACATCGTCGGTCGGCAGGTTGGGGATCGCGGCCAGCATGGCGTCAAGCTGCGCGCCAAGCGCACGCTCCTGGTCCTCCAGCGCGGGGAGCGATTGCTTGATCCCGGCCACTTCCGCCTTGAGCGCTTCGGCGGTGTCCTTGTCACCCCTGGCCATGGCCGCGCCGATGGCCTTGGACGCGTCGTTGCGGCGGGCCTGCTGCTCCTGCGCGGCCGTACTGACGGCGCGGCGCTGCTCGTCGAGCGTGATCAGGCGCTCGGCCACGGGCTCTGCGCCCCGGCGGGCGAGGGCGGCGTCGAAAGCGGCGGGATCGCTGCGGATCAGGCGGATGTCGTGCATGGCCGCCGCCTATGCCCCAGTCGCCCCACCAAAACAACGGGCGCAAAACAACGGGGCCGCAAGCGCATGGCTTCCGGCCCCGTCATCAATGGCGTCGACGCGTCAGAACTTGACGCTTGCAGTTGCGTATACCTGGCGCGGGTTGCCGTAGAAAGCGGTAACAATGCCTTCGCGGCCAAGCGTCGGGGTGGGGTTACCGGCCGCGTTCAGCACCGGCGTGCCGTCTGCGCCCACTGCCACGAACTGGTAGCCTGAGGTGATGTATTGCTTGTCGGTCAGGTTGCGGCCGTGCACGCCCAGGCTGAACCGGTCATTCGGCGCGGTCCACACGATCGAGGCGTCGAGCAGGGCGTAGCCCTTCTGGTCGAGGAACGGGCTCGGCGTCTCGAACTGGTTGGTCTTGCTGCGGTAGCTCAGCGTAGTCGACAGGGCGAGATCGCCTGCGCCAACCGGCACTTGGGCACCGAGCGTGCCGGCAGTGGTCCACTTCGGGGTGTTCTGGATCTTGCGGACATTGGACAGGTCCACGCCGTTGACGATGTATTCGCGGAACTCGCCGTCAATGTAGCCGAGCATACCGGTAAAGCTCAGCGAGGAACCATCCCCGGCAAAACCGCGTGCGAACCGGGCATAGGTTTCCAGTTCGATCCCCTTGAACCGCGCCTTGGCCGCATTGGTGGTAACCCCGGCGAAGCTTTCGAACACGCCGTCATTGTCGGCATCAACTCCGACCGATCCAGGAATCTGTACGTCCTTGTATTCGCTGTAGAACCCGGTCAGCGCCAGGCGCATGTCGCCGCCCATCAGTGACGCCTTGTAGCCGACTTCGTAGGTATCGACCGTTTCCGGTTCGAACAGGAAGAAGTCGTAGATTTCGTCGTAGCTGCGCACACCATCGCGGTTCGTATCTGGGGCGATCCGGGCATCGCCGCGCGGATCGAAGCTGCCGCCCTTGAAACCTTGCGCATAGGAAGCATAGACCATGTGGTCTGCACTCGGCTTGTAGCTGAGCGAGACGCGCGGGTTGAAATCGGTGAACTTCGCGGTGCCGGTGAAGTCGGTAGCCGTGGCAATAGCAATGGCAGTGCCGCCAAACAGGGGGGATGCGCCGCCGATCTTCGTCTGGCGCAGGATGCGCGAGGTCCGCCGGTCGCTGGTGTAGCGTCCGCCAGCTGACAGGCTCAGCTGATCGGTCAGGTCGAAGGTGAAGTCGCCGAACACTGACCAGGTTTCGGTATCGACGTCGCCCGATGTAAACGCGTTGAGCCCGGGGAGGCCAAGCAGCGGGCCGGTGGTGCCGAGGATCACGTCGAAGTCGGTGGTGGAGTTCGCGGTCAGGTAATAGAACCCGACCAGGCCGTTGAGGCGGCCGCTGCTGTAAAGCAACTGCAGTTCCTGGCTCACCTGTTCGTTCTTGTAGACCGCCGGCACATCGACATCGACCGCGGGCAAGCTGTCGAAGTCGATCGGGGTCAGGCTGGTGTCCTCGCGCCAGGCACTGATTGAACGCAGCGTGATCGCATCGGACAGCTCGACCGTGACGTTCATGGCAAGGCCATAAGCCTCCACGTCCTGTTCCGGATTGGCGAGGCCGGCGCGGGTGTCATAGACATCGTCCAGCACCGGCGCGCCTGACAGCAGCCCGGGGATCAGGCGGTGGCCATTGCGCGGGTCGGACTTGTCGCGGGTGTAATCGCCTGAAATGCGGATGAACACCGGCTGGTCATAGCCGCCGATTTCCAGGCTGGCGCGGCCGGCCCAGACGTCCTTGTTATAGTTTTCAACTCCCGGCAGGGTCAGGTTTTCGCCGAACCCGCCGCGCGACAAGCGGGCACCGGAAACGCCGAAGCGGACGATCTCGCCAAGCGGTGCGCTCGCGGTAACCACCAGGTCGGCCTGGTCATAGGTGCCATAGCTGGCGCGAGCCTTCAGCGCGAATTCCTGCGGCAGCTGCTTGGTGACGTATTTGACCGCGCCGCCAATCGTGTTGCGGCCATAGAGCGTACCCTGCGGCCCGCGCAGGACTTCGACCCGCTCGACCTCGTAGATGTCGAGCACGGCGGCTTGCGGGCGGTTGAGGTAGACATCATCGAGATAGATCCCGACGCCGGATTCGAAGCCGGATACGGGATCCTGTTGACCAACGCCGCGGATGAACGCGGTCAGGGTGGAATTGGTCCCGCGCGAGTTTTCCAGCGTCACGTTGGGCGCCTGGGCCTGAATGTCGGTGATGTCGATCGCCCCGACCGCTTCCAGCGCTGCACCGGAAATGGCGGTAACAGCCACCGGCACGTCGGTGATGCGCTCATCGCGGCGGCGGGCGCTGACGATGATCACGCTGTCATCGGCTTGGCTCGCGCCCGCTTCCTGCGCGGCAACCGAGACGGGGGCAAGAGCAATCGCGGCCGAACCGGCCAACAGAAGCGTAGCGAAGCGGGTGTGGTGGTAAGCCATCAGTGTTCTCCCATGAAACCTTGTTCTGACCCCAATATTGAAAGTTGAACCAGTTTTCAAGTTCTGTCTTGTGCATGGGCGACCAAGGTCGTAGGCCGGGCATATGGCATGGGGAGGTCCTGCGGCTCGGGACGAGCAATCCAAGGTTCCGCGCACCGAGCGCGGGCGGCGCACCTTGCGCAAATTGCTGGATGCGGCAGCGATCGAGTTTGGCGAACGCGGCTTTCACGATGCCTCGATCAGCGGGATCACCCGCCGGGCCGGGGTGGCGCTCGGCAGTTTCTACACATACTTCGATTCCAAGGACGCTATTTTCCGTGCCTTGGTCAGCGACATGAGCGAATCGGTCAAACTCGCCGCCCGCGAAGCGATTTCCGGGCCAATGAGGGCGCTTGAAATAGAGCGAGCCGCGCTGGCTGCCTTCCTGCGCTTTGCGGCCGAGCACAAGGAAATCTATCGCATCATCGACGAGGCAGAGTTTGTAGATCCGGCCAGCTACCGCACCCATTACGAAACGATTGCCGCGCGCATCCATCAGCGTCTGACAGACGGCGCGGCGAGTGGTGAACTGCGTCCTGACATCCACGAAGCCCATGCCTGGGCGCTGATGGGTATGAACGTGTTCCTTGGCTTGCGCTATGCGATCTGGGGCAGGGGCGACTGGGACGCCGACGAAGTGGCAAGTGTTGCCAACGACCTCGTCGCGCGCGGCCTGGGGCGCGTCGGTCCGCCCGCAGGGGAACTTTGAACGCCGCAGCCCGTTGTGATGGCGAAACAAGGAGTTTGCCATGATCGGACGAGTTATCGGAGCAATTGCAGGATCGCATCTTGCCAAGTCGACTGCCGCACTGGGCGGCACCAGTGGTGCAGTGCTCGGCGCAGGGGCGGTCGCTTTCGCCAAACGCGCCAGCCTGCCGACCCTCGTTGCGGTGACTGCTGGAGGCTACCTGCTCAAGCGCCACCTCGACAAGCGCGCCACCCGGGAAGAAGACCCCGCCGCCCGGAGTTAAGTCGGCTGGTCAGCGGGCGCCATCTTTCCTAACTCTATGAAAAGATGGTGGGCGCGACAGGGATTGAACCTGTGACCCCACCCGTGTGAAGGGTGTGCTCTACCGCTGAGCTACGCGCCCGCCGTGCCGCATACCTGCGTGCCATCCCGGCAGGGGCGGGCCATTGCCACGCGTCGTGCCGGTTGGCAAGGGGGATGGGGCTAATCGGCGAGGAACCCGGCGAGCCGTGACAGCCAACCTGCTCCACCGGCGGTCTCTGCCCGCGCCAGCGCTTGCGACGTGGCACCGCTCGGGCATTCGAGGCAATAGACCTGCATCCCGCGGGTGCCGAGCAGGCGCTTCGCATCGCGCATCGCCAGATTGACCAGGGCTTCCTCCCGCTGCGCTACCATGGTGAACAGGTCGCCCCCGCGCGGGGCGGTTGCAGCCCGTCCCATCACCAGCTGCTGGATCAGCGTCTCAAACGGTCGTGCATCGCTGCCAAGCCACTGGGCATGCCATTTCCCATCTTCCAGCTTGGCCTGTTTGGCCACCCAGGCGAGGGCTTCGTCCATCCCACCATACTGGTCGACCAGGCCAAGCTGCCGCGCCGTTCCACCGTCCCACACGCGGCCCTGCCCAATCGCGTCGACCTGTTCGATGGTCATCTTGCGGGCCTGAGCGACGCGGGTGAGGAAATCGTTGTACCCGTCTTCGATCGCGGCCTGCAGGATTGCATCCACTTCCGGCGAAAACCCGCCGATGAGATCAGGCTGGCCGGACAGCGGTGTGGTTCGCACCCCGTCGGCATTGACGCCGATGTCGCGCGCGGCGTTCTCGAAAGTCGGAATGACCGCGAAGATGCCGATCGAGCCGGTGACCGTTTCCGGTTCGGCAAAGATCCGGTCAGCAGGCGTTGCTACCCAGTATCCGCCGCTGGCCGCGACATTGGCCATGGACACTGCAATCGGAATGTCCCTGGCCTTGTGGCGCAGGATTGCGCGGCGGATTTCTTCTGAAGCCAGCACCGAACCGCCGGGCGAATCGACCCGCACCACCAGGCCCGCCAGGTCATCTTCCAGCGCGTCGTCCAGCAAAGCGGCGATCCGGTCGCCGCCAGCCGTGCCCGGCCCGGCCTCGCCGTCGACGATCTCGCCAGCGATGGTGACCACACCGATGGCCTTGCCTTTGGTTTCCGGCTTATGCGCCGCCAACCAGGCACCCAGTTCGCTGTAGGCATAGGCACCGGGGCTCTTGTCCCAGCTGTCCTCTCCCGCCAGTTCCTTGACCCGCTCGCCGAAGTCGACCCGGCTGCCAAGCTTGTCGACCAGCCCGGCCTTCAGTGCGGCGGAACCCAGGTCGCCGCTATTTTCCTGCACCCATTCGACCGATGTCTTGGTCACTGTGTCGAGCTGCAGCTTGGGGCGGGCCTTCTTTACCCGGGCCTGCCATTCGCTCCACAGCGCGCCGTAGAGCGATTCGTAATTCTCCCGCGCTTCCGGCGACATATCACCGCGCGAAAAGGGTTCGACCGCGCTCTTGTAGGTTCCGACCTTGTAGACCCGCGCGTTGATCTTCAGCTTGTCGAGCAGTTTGGCGTAATAGAGGCGCGACCCGCCCGGGCCGGTGATGATCGCCCCGCCCAGCGGATCGAGCCATACCTCACTGGCATGGGCGGCCAGCATCATCCCGTCGTCACTGTAGCCGACGGCATAGGTCAGCACCGGCTTCTTTGCCTGGCGCGCCTTTTCCAGGGCTTCACCGACTTCTTGCAGGTGAACCTGCCCACCGCCGAGGAAGTTGGTCAGGTCGAGCACGATTGCCTTGACCCGGTCGTCGGCTGCCGCAGCATCGATCGCGCGCACCAGATCACGGACCGGGTATTCGCTGACCGGGGTTGTCCCGCTGAGCAGGGCGGCGATCGGATCGACCGGAGTCGACTCCTCCACGATCACCCCGTCGAGCTGCAGCAAAAGCGCACCTTCGCGCACTTGCGCCGGGCTGGGCCGCGCGGTCATGATCGAATAAAGCAGCATGAAGAACAGCAGCAGGAAGAGCAGGCTGAGACCATCCTTGATCCCGACCAGCAACCGCCAAACTTTTCCGACGAACCCCATGTGCCTGTGCTCCAGCGCCTAATAATGGGTCACAAGTAGGGACGCGCGGCCCGATCCGCCACCGGAAACCGCTTGAGCGTGCCACGCCGCTCGACTAGGGGCTTTGCTTTAATGACTTCGACGGGATCATCGCACACCGCAGGCCGCTTTCCGGCCGGGCGCCTCGCTTTCCCGCACCGCGACCTGCTTGGCATATCGCACCTGGAGCGGCACGAGATCCTGTTCCTGCTGGCGGAGGCGGAACAATGGGTCGAACTTAACCGCCAGCCCCACAAGCATTGCGATGCCCTGGCCGGGCTGACGGTGATCAACGCCTTCTTCGAAAATTCCACCCGCACCCTGCTGAGCTTCGAGATTGCTGGCAAACGGTTGGGGGCGGATGTGGTCAACATGCACGCGGCCCAGTCCAGCGTGAAAAAGGGCGAGACACTGATCGACACCGCGATCACGCTCAACGCCATGCGTGCCGATGCGATCGTGATCCGCCATGGATCAAGTGGAGCGGTCGCGCTGATCGCCAGCAAGGTGGATTGCCCGGTGCTGAATGCCGGGGATGGACAGCACGAACATCCCACCCAGGCCCTGCTCGATGCCCTGGCGCTGCGGCAGGCGCTGGAAGAGCGGGGCGAGGGGTCGGAGGATTTCACCGGTCTGGTGGTGACTATCTGCGGGGACATCCTGCACAGCCGGGTGGCACGTTCCAACATTCTGTGCCTGACCGCGCTGGGTGCCTCGGTCCGGGTCTGCGCGCCGCCTGCTTTGATGCCGGCCGGAATCGCGGCCATGGGGGCGCAAGTGTTCCACGATTTCGATGCGGCGCTGCACGGCACTGACGTGGCCATGATGCTGCGGCTCCAGACCGAACGGATGAATGGCCAGTTTATTCCCAGCCCGCGCGAATACCATCATCTTTACGGGCTCACCCGCCGCCGGCTCGAACGCCACGCGCCCGATGCCCTGGTGATGCATCCCGGCCCGATGAACCGGGGGGTGGAGATCGACAGCGACGTGGCCGATCTGCTCGACCGGTCGATCATCACCCGCCAGGTCGAAATGGGCGTGGCGATCCGGATGGCCTGCCTCGATGTCCTGACCCGTGCCGGGCGCGGCGTGGTGGGCTGGAGCGTGCCGGACGGTGCAGGACAATGGCGATGAGCGCGCCCGGACCGATGACCGTTGTGAACGCCAGACTGGTTACGCCCGAGGGGGTGAAGCCAGGCGCTATCCGGCTGGCTGACGGGCGGATCGATGCACTGGGCGAATGCAGCGCGCAGCCCGGTGACAGCGTGGTTGATGCGAAGGGTGCGCTGGCCGCACCGGGGCTGGTTGATTTCGGCGTCTTCGCGGTCGACAAGCCTGCGTTCCATTTCGGCGGCATCACGCGCGCCGCGCTGATGCCGGACCAGTCACCCATGCTCGATCTGCCGAGCCGGGTGTCCTATATCGCCAAGAGCGGCAAGCCGGACCTGTGGGTCCATCCGCTGGCGGCCGCGACGCGTGGCCTGGCCGGCAGCGAACTGTCCGAGCTTGCGCTGATGAAGGAAGCCGGCGCACGCGGGGTCGCCACCGGGCGGGGCTGGATCGCCGATTCAGGCGTCATGCTGCGGCTGATGCAATATGCCGTGATGCTCGATCTGGTGGTCGTCTCCCATGCCGAGGATGGCGGGCTGGCCGGTTCGGCGGTGGCGACCGCAGGGGAAATGGCCACCCGGCTCGGCTTGCCCAGCGCCCCGGCCGAAGCAGAGGCCATGGCAGTGGCACGCGATCTGGCGCTGGCCGAGATGAGCGGTGCGCGGCTCCATGTGCGGCAGGTGACCACGCGGGCGGCGCTCGATCTGATCCGCGCGGCCAAGCGGCGCGGAGTGGCGGTAACCTGCGGCGTAAGCCCGGCGCATTTCATGCTGTCGGACCTGGCGACGGTCGGTTTCCGCACTTTTGCCCGCCTGTCGCCGCCGCTGCGCCTCGATGCCGACCGGTTGGCAGTGGTCGATGCGATCGGCGATGGCACCATCGACCTGATCGCATCGGGCCACGATCCGCGCGGCCCGGAAGACAAGCGCTTGCCGTTTGCCGATGCGGAAGCCGGCATGGCCGGTGCAGAGACCCTGCTTGCCATGACGCTGACGCTGGTGCGCGACGGCGTGATCGACCTGCCCCGCGCGTTCGACCTGCTGGCGGCGACGCCGGCCCGCCTTCTGGGCGTGGAAGCCGGGATGCTCAAGCCGGGGCTGGAAGCGGATCTGGCCCTGGTCGATCCCGATAAACCATGGATTGTCAACAGCGCGCGCATGGCAGCCAGCGCCGGCAACACCCCGTTCGACGGTCAGCCTACTCAGGGGCGGGTGCTGGCACTCTACAAGGGCGGCCAGGCTGCCGGATAAGAAAACCCCCTCCCGTTGCCGGGAGGGGATAGGGGTATTCCACTCGCTGGAATTGTGTTGGGCTTGAACTCAGCGGGCCGCCATGCGCACGCCGCTGTCAACAGCGCCAGGCAGTGGCCGGCCTTCCGCCCAGGCGATACAGCTTTCTCCGCTGCGCTTGACGGTGCCGCACATGGCGCTGGCGCTGGCGCGCTCGAACCCGGCGGCGGACACCCGCCAGTAGGTCTTGCCGCGCACCACGGCCTGAGTGATGACCATGTCATGCGCCGACAGCTGCGGGTAGCGCTTGGCATAGATACCCCAAGCTCGCTTGGCGCTGGCTTCGCTGGAGAACGAACCAAGCTGGATCAGGTGGGTTCCGCCCGTTGCGGCGCTCTTGCCGGCGGCGGTGGGAGCCGGAACCGGAGCTGGATCGGCAGTTTGCGCCGCAGCGACCGAACGGCCATTGCGGCGGGGCGTTCCGGTGGTGGTCGGCGCGGCCGCCTGTACCACCGGGCTGGTGGTGTAACTGGCCGCTGCGGTAGCCGGAGCCGGATCGACAAAGGCAGTGCTGAAATCGGCCGGTGCAGCCGGGGTAACGCGCGCCGGCGCTTGGACTATCGGCAGGGCGTAGCCCGGTGCAGGCGCGGCCTGGGCCATGACCGGAGGCAGTTCCTCGGTCGGGGCAGCCGAACGGGCCGCTTCCATCGCGAGGCCGGTGGTGCCCGGATTGTTGCCCAGCGCAAGCGCAGCGGGCTGCCCGCTGTCACCGACAAGCGGGACCGACAGCAGCGCGGCCACGCGCTTGTGGTGGTCTTCCGGGGCCGACACGGCGGCCCATTCGCTCAGGCGCGCGTCGAGCAGGTTGGCCGGAACGTCTTCCGCAGCCATTAACCGGGCGGCGCGCCAGTCGCCCATCAGGGCGTAGGAATAGGCCAGGTTCTGGCGCACTTTGGCGGAGTTGTTACCGCTGCGCAGCTGCGAGCCGAGCACATCCACCCCGCGCCGGGCATCGCCGGCCAGGGCGAATGCGAGGCCGAGATCGGCGGCATCGAGTGAATCCTGCCACTGCTCCAGCGTGCTGCGCGCAGACCGGTTGTCGCCGCCGGCGATCTGGGCCAGCGCCAGACTGAGCGCGGTCTTGGGTGCGGTATCGCCCAGCGTCAGGGCATCCTGGAAACTGGTCGCGGCCGACTGGAAACGGCCTGCTTCCATGTAGGCTGCGCCGAGCATGGCGCGGTAACCGGGGTTGCGCGGTTCGGCCAGAACAGCTGCTTCCGCATGGCTGACCGCCTGATCACCGCGGCCTTTCTGCAAAGCCTGCTGGGCCTTACTCGCCGACAGGTCGGCCCTCGGGGCAGCACTGGTGGCGCAGCCGCCAAGGGCCAGCGAGGCGAGGGCGGTCGATGCCACGAGGGCGATCATCCGGGCGCTTGAGGCAGTGCGGGTCATGTCATGGTCCCCCTTGTTCGAACCGGTCATTTCTTGTTCACGTGGGCGGCCAGTGTGGCCACGTCGGGCATATCGCCCAGCAGTCGATCGAGCGCTTCGGTCACGATCTGCTGCGCGCTGCGACCGCGCACGGTGCAGGCAAGCCGCAGCTTGAGATGGCGTTCCGCATCAAGGCGAAGGGTGAAGGCAGCCCGCTTGCCCCGCTCCAGCGCGGGCTTGCGTGGGCGGGCAGGGCGGGTCACGCGCTCGGCGATTTCCGACTGCTGGCGGTGAACCTCATTGTCCTGAGAGGTGAGGCTGACGACATTGTCGCCGGCTTGCTCGGCGTGACCCATGTCGTTCCAGCCGAGATCTTCGAGGTGATCGGGTGCCGGTGCGGGATTGTTCACCAGCCCGTGCTGCGGGCGCATGGCCGGCTTGGCGCCGCCCTTGCGGGCCAGCAGCGAGGGATTGAGCGAGGCAAAGGTCGGCTCGGCCATTGGTCCGGCCCCTTACTGGGCCACCCGGCGGCCGAAGCCGCCGACCGGACGCTGGGCGCCGGGGATCTGCGAGACCGTGTTGGGTGCCGCGAACACGGTACGGCGGAAGTTCTTCTCCAGCCGGTCGTTGATGTATTTCCACAGGGCGGCGACTTCGGCGGCGCTGCGGCCTTCGGGATCGACTTCCATCACGGTGCGTCCGTCAATCATCGAGGCGGCGAAATCGGTCCGGTGGTGGAGCGTGATCGGTGCAACCGTGCCGTGCTGGCTCAATGCCACAGCGGCTTCCGAGGTAATCTTGGCCTTGGGGGTGGCGGCGTTGACGACGAACACCAGCGGCTTCCCGGCCCGCTCGCACAGGTCAACCGTAGCGCCGACTGCACGCAGATCGTGCGGGCTGGGGCGGGTCGGGACGACAATCAGCTCCGCCACGCCGATGACAGACTGGATTGCCATGGTAATGGCTGGCGGCGTGTCGATGACTGCCAGCTTGAAGCCCTGCTGGCGCAGGACCTGAAGATCACTGGCGAGCCGGGCGACCGTGGTCTGGGCGAATGCGGGATATTCCGCTTCGCGCTCGTTCCACCAGTCGGCCAGCGATCCTTGCGGATCGATGTCGATCAGGACTACCGGTCCCGCTCCGGCGCGCTGCGCCTGAACTGCGAGATGCCCGGAAAGAGTGGTCTTTCCTGAGCCGCCCTTCTGCGATGCCAATGCCAGTACCCGCAAGGCTGGTCCCCCGTTAAAAGCTGCCGTGCTCTGCCCGCGCTGGTGCGGGACTGGGGGTGGGATCGCAGGATACCCCTAATTTTGGGTTAAGATCATGCACCGCAAACGCACCCCGGCACAGGAAATCGCACCTGATCCGTGCCGGTACGGGGCAGGGTTCATCAAGAAACCCTTTGCTAACGGGCTATTCACTATGTCAGGTTTTCTTGAACGAGGTTTAACGGTGCGGAAAGCGAGCGGAATGACCATCAGACACACTCTGACCATGGCCGCCGGGTGCATCCTTCTGGCTATGGCCGCCCCCGCGCTGGCCGACGTCAAGCGGGGGGTAGATGCCTGGGCCGAGGGCGATTATGCCACCGCCGTGCGGGAATGGCGCGATCCGGCCGCCAGGGGCGATCCGGACGCTCAGTTCAACATGGCCCAGGCCTATCGTCTGGGGCGCGGGGTCGAAGCCAACCAGAATCAGGCCGAAGTGCTCTATGCCAAGGCAGCCGCCCAGGGTCATATCAAGGCCGCCGACAATTACGGCTTGCTGTTGTTCCAGGATGGCCGACGCGAAGAAGCCATGCCCTATGTCACCGCTGCCGCGCAGCGGGGCGATCCGCGCGCGCAGTATCTGCTCGGCATCGCCCACTTCAATGGCGATCTGGTGGAGAAGGACTGGGTCCGGGCCTATGCTCTGCTGACCCTGGCGAATGGCGCGCAGTTGCCGCAGGCGGCCCCGGCATTGCAGCAGATGGATAGCTACATTCCGCTGGGCCAGCGCGAACAGGCGCAGGTTCTTGCTCGGCAGCTCAAGCAGGACAGCGACACCCGCCGCATGAGCCAGCTCGCTGCGGTCGATCTGGCAGTGGGCCGCGAGGCGGGAGACGCCGCGCCGGTTGCACCCCGGACCGCTGTGGTTGCCGCATCCCGACCGGCCTTGCCCGCGCGCGAGGCTGCCCGCATTCCCCAGCCGATCCCGAGTGTGCCGGTGGCCCCGTCGATCGCGGCCGCCCAGGCCGCCATTGCCGAGGCCGAGCGCGTTACCGGAACCGAAAGCCCGGCTTCAGCCGGGGCCGACTTTGCCCAACCCGCCACCCAGCCCCGGGTTGCCGGCGCTGCGAGCGCGAGCGCCAGTGCAGCAACTGCGCCTGCCGCAGCTCGGCCATCCGCAGCACCCGCACCGGCTCCGGCAGTCGCATCGGCAGTCGCCCCGGCCCAGGTGTCACCGGTGGCGGTGCCGGCGCCAACCGGCGCGAACGGGGCGTGGAAGGTCCAGCTCGGTGCGTTCGGCGTGAAGGCCAACGCCGACCGGCTGTGGACCCGGCTGGCCAGCAACGCCGCGATAGCGGGCCGCGAGAAAGTGCTGGTCCCGGCTGGCAGCGTGACCAAGCTGATGGCCGGCGGCTTCGCCAGCCGCGATGCCGCGCAGTCCGCCTGCAACAGCCTGAAGCGGTCCGGGCACGACTGTCTGGTCACCCGCTAAACGGCCTTTCACAACCGTATTGTTGTGCTAAAGCACCTCCCTGGAACAGGGGCCGGGGGAGTGGGTCATGGAACACAGTGAACCGAGAGCTGCCGTGGCCGCTGCGCCAGTGACAGGGGAGAGCCGGATCGGCGCGCTCGATTTCACCCGCGGCATAGCGGTGATGGGGATCCTGGCGGCCAATATCATCGCCTTTGGCCAGCCCTTTTCCGCCTATATGTATCCGGCGGCGTTCCTGACCGATCCCGGAGACGATGCAGGGTGGCTGTGGATCACCCAGTTCGTGCTGATCGACGGCAAGATGCGAGGGCTGTTCACCCTGCTGTTCGGGGCCGGGATGTACCTCTTCATGGAAAGTGCCTGGGCCAGGGGCAGCACCCGCTGGCTCCAGGCGCGCAGGCTCGTGTGGTTGCTCCTGTTCGGCCTGTTCCATTTCTTCTTCATCTGGCGCGGCGATATCCTGACCTATTATGCGTTGCTCGGTTTTGTGGCGCTGCTGTGCCTGCGGTGGGCGGCGAAGACCCAACTTGTGGTCGGCCTGCTCGGCTACGGCATCGGGGCGTTGCTCTACGCCGCGATGCTGGGGCCGCTGCCGTTTGTCGCCGAAACCGATCTCGGCAAGCAGGCCGCGTTCAGCGAAATGCGGCAAAGCCTGCTGGACGAGCAGGACAAGATTCTGACCGAGGATGCGAACGACAGCGAACTGACCATCGCTGGGGACTATGTCGGCCTTACCGTGCACCGGTTCCGGGAGCATGGCACGGAACAACTGAACAACTTGCTGCTGTTCGGTTTTGAAACCCTGCCGTTGATGCTGCTGGGCGTGGCCCTGTACCGCTATGGTTTTTTCAGCGGGGACTTGCCCCGTCAGCGAATGGTGGTGTGGGGCTGGGCCGGGGTGTTGGTTGGCGGGCTGCTGCATCTGCTCATTGGCCTGTGGGTGCAGGCAACGGGCTTTTCCTACTACGGCACCCTGGCTGCGTTCATCGGCTTCAGTCCGCTACCGCGTCTGATCATGGTGCTCGGCCTGGCCGCCTTGCTGGTGGTCTGGGCGCCAGCTGCCACTGGCTGGTTGGGTCAGCGTGTGTCAGCGGCCGGGCGGGCCGCGTTCACCAACTACCTTGGCACCTCAATCGTAATGATGCTCGTCTTCCACGGCTGGGCGCTGGGTCTGTTCGGCAAGCTCGACCGGCTGGGGCTGTACGCGGTTGTGGCCCTGACCTGCGGACTGATGCTGCTGTGGTCCAAGCCGTGGCTGGACCGGTTCCGTTATGGTCCGCTGGAATGGCTGTGGCGGTGCCTGACCTATGGCCGGATGTTCCCGTTGCGGCGCTGATCCGCCGTTCGGCACTTTTTTGCTTGCTATTGCGATTGGTTCGCATAAGTTTGCTCCTGCGAATCAATCGCAGGAGTTCGGCGCAATGTATATCTGCATTTGCAACGCGATCCGGGAAAGGGATTTGCGGGCCGTGGCCCACACCACCGGGGGCTGTGCGGAGACCGC
Source organism: Sphingomonadaceae bacterium (assembly GCA_046294735.1). Classification (GTDB taxonomy): domain Bacteria; phylum Pseudomonadota; class Alphaproteobacteria; order Sphingomonadales; family Sphingomonadaceae; genus 34-65-8. The sequence goes on along the minus strand of JBKBKB010000002.1, from coordinate 334,505 downwards.
TTATGCTGCCTTGGGCAAGCGTCCGAACTGCGGTAACTGCTTGTGCGAAGCGGAAGAAGTGCTGGCGCAGGAGCGTGGCAAGGCCATGTGTCCGGCCGTTGCTGCTTAACCATGCGCTAGTGCAAATCGCTCGCAACTAACGGAATTTCTTCATTTTTTTGGCGCGTCACCTTGCTAGAGACTGCTCTCACGCCCATATTTGAAACTGCGTGAGGGCAACTGGAGACCGGCCGTGAAGGGCGATGCAACCGTAATCGATTATCTCAACAAGGCGATGACCAACGAACTCACCGCCATCAACCAGTACTGGCTGCACTACCGCGTGCTCAAGGACTGGGGCGTTGACCGGCTGGCCGAATATGAGCGGCACGAATCGATCGACGAGATGAAGCACGCCGACCAGCTGGCCGAGCGGGTGCTGTTCCTTGGCGGGCTGCCCAACTTCCAGGCGATCCACAAGCTCAAGGTCGGGGAGACAGTCGAAGAAATCCTTCGCGCCGATCTGGCTGTCGAGCATGAAGCGATCCCGCTGCTGCGCGATGCGATTGCCCATTGCGAAAGCGTGCGGGACTTCGTGACCCGCGACCTGTTCGCCGCCATCCTCGCCAGCGAGGAGGAGCACGTTGATTTCCTTGAAACCCAATTCGACATGATTGAACGGATGGGCCTGGAAAACTACGTCCAGCTGCAGAGCAAGCCTGCTGGGGAGTAGGGCCGGGCGCTAGGCATTATCGGGATCGGGCAAGGGCGCTTCGGCCGCCTCCTGCACCCGGTGTCCGCGCGCTGCCACCAGGGTTTCTGCCACGAACAGCACCAGCGCCGCGATCAGCAGCAGCATGGTTGCAATCCAGGCGAGCGCCGTCAACGTGCCGATCTGCGGGGTGATGAACGCGCTGACGAACAGCAGCGCGATGACCACGCAAATCGTCAGGGCTGCCGCAGTCGACAGCATGACCGCCCGCTGGACCAGCCGCCGCCGTTTCCACAGGACCTGCAGCTCGCCCTGCCGCGCTGCTGCCTCCCCCGCATCCAGCCTCGCTTCAAGCCGCTCGATCCGGTCGGCGACCCAGATCAGGCGGCTCATCATCACGTTCATGACCGCGCCGATAGCGGCCAACAGGAACGCCGGGGCCAGGCTCAGACGGACGATTTCCTGGACCACCAGCGTGCTGGAGGTGCGGGCCACCAGGTCGCTTGCAAGACCGCCGCTTTCGGCCAGCAGATCGAGCATGGTCAATCCTTCGCGTAGGGGTTCTTCGACGATTTGAGCACCACCCGCACTGGCACCGCATCGAACCCGAGCTTGGCGCGGATGCCGTTGACCAGATAGCGCTCGTAGCTGGTCGGCAGCATGTCGAGCCGGGTGCCGAAGATCACGAACCGGGGCGGGCGGGTGCCGGCCTGGGTAATGTAGCGCAGCTTGATCCGCTTGCCACCGGGGGCTGGCGGCGGGTTGGCTTCCAGCGCCTCGTCGAACCAGCGGTTGAGCGCGGCGGTCGGTACCCGCCTGCTCCACGCCTCGCGCAGATCGAACGCGGCCCCGAGCAACTGGTCGAGCCCCTTGCCGGTCATCGCGCTGACCGCGATCAGCGGCAGCCCGCGGACTTGTGCCAGCCCTTCGTCGAGCGCGGTGCGAATGCCGTTGAACAGGCCGCTGGCATCCTCGGCTACGTCCCACTTGTTGATCGCGATCATCAGGGCGCGGCCTTCCTGCAACACCATGTCGGCGATCTTGAGGTCCTGATGTTCCAGCCCCTTCGTCGCGTCGAGCAGCAGCACCACGACCTCAGCGAAATCGACCGCGCGGCGGGCGTCGGCAACGGACAATTTCTCCAGCTTTTCCTGCACCTTGGCGCGCTTGCGCATCCCGGCGGTGTCGATCAGCCGGACCGGGCGGGGCTCGCCGGTCTTCGGTTCGGTCCAGGCCCAGTCGACCGCGATCGAATCGCGGGTAATCCCCGCTTCTGGCCCGGTCAGCAGGCGGTTTTCACCCAGCAAACGGTTGATCAGGGTGGACTTTCCGGCATTGGGCCGCCCAACGATGGCCAGCTTGAGCGGCCCGCGCGGGCTTTCTTCATCATCGTCGATTTCATCATCGACCGATTCGGCGGCCTCGGCCTTTTCGCCGATGATCGGCCACAATCCGCCGAACAGGTCCGCGATGCCCTCGCCATGTTCGGCCGAAAGCGCGATCGGATCGCCCAGGCCCAGGGCATAGGCTTCCAGAACCCCCGCTTCACCCTGGCGCCCCTCGGCCTTGTTGGCGACCAGCACCACCGGGACTTTCTGCTCTCGCAGCCAGCGGCCGATCTCCTCGTCCAGCGGGGTAAGCCCGGCGCGGGCATCGACAACAAACATCGCCGCGTCCGCCCCTTCCAGGCTGACCTCGGTCTGGGCGCGCATCCGGCCCGGCAGGGTGTCCGGATCGTCGTCTTCCCACCCAGCGGTGTCGACCACGGTGAACGCCAGCCCCGCAATCTGCGCATCCCCCAGCCGCCGATCGCGCGTGACGCCGGGCTGGTCGTCAACCAGCGCCAGCTTTTTGCCCACCAGCCGGTTGAATAGGGTAGACTTGCCCACATTGGGGCGTCCGATGATGATGACGGTTGGTTTCATGGTGTGATCGCAGGTGCAGGTGGCGGCTGGCGGCCGGTTTGGCAAGCAGTCATGGTGAATTCGCCTTAACCATGCCTGAGAGGGGCATCATAAGGTAAACCGGCAAATAACTGCCGCCCATGAAGCGGATTGCCGTCCTCCTTGTAGCAGCGACCCTGATCGCCCCTGTCAACAACGCCCTGGCCAGCGCCAGCGTCGGGTTCGAGCGCGAGCGCGTGGCCCCGGCCGGGCGCGAGCTGCCGCCCTATCTGCAGTGCGTGCCCTATGCCCGCCAGCTGACGGGGATCCAGATCTATGGCGATGCCCATACCTGGTGGCAGCAGGCGGCCGGCCGGTACGAGCGCGGACGGACCCCGAAAGTCGGCGCGGTGCTGGCTTTCCAGCCCCACCGCAACATGCAACTGGGCCATGTCTCAGCGGTGAGCAAGGTAATCGACAAGCGCACCGTGCTGCTCGACCACGCCAACTGGTCGCCGATCGACGGGCGCCGCGGGCAGATCGAGCGCGACGTGATGGCGGTCGATGTCTCGACGGCGAACGACTGGAGCCGGGTGCGGGTGTGGTATGCCCCGCAAGGTGGGCTCGGTACCACCGAATGGCCGGTCCACGGGTTCATCTACGGCAAGCAGGACCGGCTCGACCGCACCCGGATCGCCGCCGCCCCTGCGGCGCGCACTGCTCCGGCCCCCCGCTCGGCCCCGATTCATAATGCCCTGGTCCAGTCGGCTCCGCCGAGCGCTCCGGTGCGGGCCGAGCCTTCCCGCGCCTTCGCCAGCGCCTTTGCCGGTTTTGACAGCGCCCCAGCGGTGCAGAGCGGTGCGAGGCAGAGCCCGCCCGCGCTGCAGCGCCATGCGTCGGCCCAGGCGAAACCAATCCCCCAGGTGCGCGGCCCGGCCCCGCAAACCCGCCCCACCAGCCGCCCTATGCCTGCCGACCCGATCGACGCGGCTCTGGCCCGGTACAGTCGCTAACGCAGGCGGCGGTGGGGGGCTGCCTCCTTGCGCCCAGAACACGCTCCGCCCGTCGCGGAGAATCCAACACAAAAGGCAAACTTGGTTCCACGAAGGACTGTTTGGTGCGGTCGAGAAGACTCGAACTTCCACGGGCTTTCGCCCACAACGACCTCAACGTTGCGCGTCTACCAGTTCCGCCACGACCGCACTCTAGTCAGAGCGGAAAGCCGCCCTGCGGGGTAGGAGCGGGCCCCTAGCAAAGCGGCCATGGCCCCGCAAGCGACTTGTTCGCCTGAACCGCCCGCTGCATTGCCCCGGAACTTCCCCGGGCCCCACTGCCGGAAACCGCGACGTAGTGATCCGTGTCACGCTGGCACAGACCCCGCGTGCGCCTTGCGCTCCATGTTAGGCCGATATCAACCATGATGCGTGGTTTGTCTTGCCGCCCTTGCCCTTGGTCCCGCACTGGTTGCAACATCTGCCGCCGCTGCGGACCAGCCGCCAGCCAGAGCTGCGGCAACCGCGCGCGCTTCGGCCACAGTCATGCAGGGTGCGGTGATCAGACAGGGCGTGCCTCCTGCTTTGCCGGAAAGACCTTCGGTTCAAATTACCCAGACGCGCGATGGCGAAGTGCTGGTTGAGTTTACCTGACCGGCTTCCAACCGAACTCGGCATATTTCGCTGACTTGGGCACATCGGTTACCGCTTCGTCGATCCGCATCACCTCGCCTGGCGCCAGAGTCGACTGGGGCGGGGCAACTTCCCATGAGTAGACGATCCGTTCGCGGGCATCGCGCATGACGATCAGGATCGGTGGAACCGCCAAGGTTTCGCGTCCGGTGTTGGTCACCGTGCCGCTGGCACCGAAGAACTCGGTCTGATTGGGCAGAGTGCGGCGGTCCTGCTGTTCAGCTGGGAAATCGAGCACCAGGTCACGGTTGCCGGCCGCGAACGTCGGGCGGCTGACCGGCACCCAGTCGGGCAGGCCCCAATAACTTGCGGCCACGACCGTGCCGGTCGCGAGCAAGGCAAAGGCTACCCCGGCTGCGGTCCACAGCTTGAGCGGGTTGCGGCGGGGACGGAACGGCGGCTCGGCATCAAACGGGCTGTGACTGTCGTCATCGTCATCAGTGTCGCGGAAGGAACGCACAGCGCCGGTCTCTGCCTCGACCACGCTGGGCGCGGGCTCGGAATAGGCGGCCATCGGCGGGTCGGGAACAGGCACCGCCTCATCCTCGACTAGCTCGTCAGACTGGACAATGTCTGGGTCCGGTTCCGCAGGCGGCGGCGCGGGGGCAGGCGCTACAGGGGCAGCGGCCGCTGGCGCGGGTTCGCTGGAGTGTTCCGGCGGAACAGCAATGGTCGCCCCGTGCTGGAACCAGCTATGGCGGCATTTGGCACAGCGCACAGTGCGCCCGTCCACGCCAACGGCGCTGTCGGGCACGACATAGCGTGTGGAGCAGGCTGGGCAGGCGATAATCATGTTCAACACCGGCCTTATGCCTGCGACCGGAAAGCAACAAGGCTTCACAAGCGGGGAGCACGGCGGACTGTGGCTTTTTTCCACATCGAAGCCCCGCTATAGCGCCCGCTCGATGACAAAAACCCGCCATCCCTCATGTCAGGCCGCGCTTCGGGCAGCCATGCGCCGATGAGCAGCACCGAAGACGAAGTCGTGAAGTTCGACAATGTCGGGCTCCGCTATGGCGCGGACCGCGAAGTGCTGAGCAATATCTCGTTCACGCTTTATCCGGGCAGTTTCTATTTCCTGACCGGGGCGAGCGGGGCGGGCAAGACCTCGCTGCTCAAGCTGCTTTACCTTGACCAGCGCCCGTCGCGCGGGGCGATCCGGATGTTCGGAACCGATGTCATCACCTTGCCGCGTAAGCGCCTGCCGTCGTTCCGGCGGCGGCTGGGGGTGGTGTTCCAGGATTTCCGGCTGGTGCCGCACCTGTCTGCGTTCGACAACGTCGCCCTGCCGCTGCGGGTTTCGGGGGTGCGTGAAGCGGACCTGGCCAAGCCGGTCAATGATATGCTGGACTGGGTCGGGTTGGCGCAGCGCAAGGATGCCCGGCCCGCCACCCTGTCAGGCGGAGAGCAGCAGCGGGTGGCGATTGCCCGCGCGGTGATCGGACGGCCCGACATGCTGGTGGCGGACGAGCCGACCGGCAACGTCGATCCGGAAATGGCGCTCAAGCTGCTGCGCCTGTTCGAGGCGCTCAACCGGCTGGGGACCACAGTGGTGGTGGCGACTCACGATGTCCACCTGCTGCGCAAAGTGCCCGATTCGCTGATCATGCGGCTCGACAAGGGCCAGCTTTCCGACCCGACCGGAGCGCTGCGGTACCCGCCGCGGCCGGCCCGGCGGGACGGGGGGGCAATATGAGCGAAAAGCGGCCACCTGCACTGGGGCGCAGCGTTGCGCGCGAATTTGCCCGGTTCGGCGGCGAGCGCGCGGCGCAACTGGTGCCCCATTCGCGTCTGGGAGGGCCGATGCCGTGGGTCATTGCGATCATGGTTGCGCTGACGGTGATCGCGGCGGCGGCAGGCCTGGCGCTCAGCAACCTCGCGCGCGAGGCGCGGGCGGAACTTTCGGGCGGGGTCACGGTGCAGATCGTCGAAGCTGTGCCGCAGGAACGCGAGCGGCAGGCCCGGCTGGCCGAGCGCCTGCTGGCGGAACATCCCGCAGTGGGCGGGCTGCGCCGGGTGCCCGATGCCGAGCTCGACCGCCTGCTTGAGCCATGGCTGGGGGTGGGCGATACACTGGAAACCGTGCCGGTTCCGGCGCTGATCGATGTGCGTCTGCTGGGTGAGGCAGACCGGGCAACCCTGACCGAATTGCAGCAGATGTTGCTGGGCCAGGCCCCGGCGGCACGGGTCGATGCCCAATCCGGCTGGCTGGCGCCGGTCTTCTCTGCGATTGCCGCACTGCAGTGGCTGGCGCTGGTGCTGGTGGTGCTGCTGGGGGCCACCAGTGCGGCCGCCGTCTGGCTGGCGGCCCGCAGTGCCCTGGGCGCCAATCGCAACACGATCGAGATCGTTCACCTGCTGGGCGGCACCGACAGCCAGATTGCCGGGATTTTCCAGCGCTCGGTCGGTTTTGATGCCACCCTCGGAGGGGCGGTCGGGCTGACGCTCGGCCTGGTCGGTGTGCTGGTGCTGGGGCAGCAATTCGCTGCGCTCGGTGCAGGGCTGATGACCGGTGCAGGGCTGGGGCAAATAGACTGGGTGCTGCTTGCACTGATACCCGTGGCGGCGGTGGCGATTGCCATGCTGACCGCGCGGTTCACGGTCCTGTCTGCGCTCAGGAGGATGCTGTGATCGGCCGCACCCTGGCCGGCCTGCTGATGCTGTGGGCGTTCGGCTTCCTGCTGTTTGCGACCACATTGCCGCGCCCGGCCGGTATGGCGCGGACCGACGCGATCATCGTGCCCACTGGGGCGGCCGGGCGGATCGAGCGCGGGCTTGACCTGCTGGGTAGCGGGGCCGCAGAGCGGATGCTGGTAACGGGGGTCGACCGGGGGGTCAGACCTGTTGAATTTGCCGCGAAATTCCAGGTGTCGGACGAAATGATGGCGTGCTGCGTCACGTTGGGTTTTGCTGCCGTCGATACCCGCAGCAATGCGGCAGAGACCGGCCAGTGGGTGCGGCAGAACAAGGTCGGGTCGCTGCGTCTCGTCACCACAGACTGGCATATGCGCCGCGCCGCGGGGGAGTTGTCGCGAACCCTGCCGACCGATGTCGCTGTGGTCGAAGATGCCGTGGCATCCGAGCCATCGCTGCGGATCCTGTTCGTCGAATACCACAAGCTGATGGCAAGCACCCTGGCGCGGCAGGTGTGGGACTAGCCCATGATCGTGCTGCGCAACCTCGGTTTTTATCTGGCATTCTATTTCGGTAGCCCGTTCTACGTTGTCGCTGCCCTGCTCGCGGGGCTGCACGGGGCGGCGGGGTTGCGGGCCGTAGTCGCGCGCTGGGCGCAGTTCCATCGGAACTGCCTGCGCCTGGCAGGCATCCGCGTGGTCGAGGAGGGCGCACAGGCTGCTGGCCCGGTGCTCTATGCGGTCAGGCACGAAAGCTTCTTCGAAGCCATCGATGCGCCTTACCTGTTTCAGGATCCGGCGCCGTTCGCCAAACAGGAACTGTCGTGGATTCCGGGCTGGGGCCTGGCGGCTTCTCGCTTTGGCATGATCTGGGTCGCGCGCGATCAGGGTGCAAGCGCGCTAAGAACCATGATCCGGGAGGCGAAGTCCCGCTCTGCCGATGGCCGGCCGCTGGTCATCTTCCCTGAAGGGACCCGGGTGCCGCACGGAGAACAGCGGGCGTTGCAGGCCGGTTTTGCGGGCCTCTACAAGATGCTCGGTCTGCCAGTGGTGCCGGTCGCGGTGAACAGCGGACCACTCTATCACCGGCGGTGGAAGCAGCCGGGTACGATCACCTACCGCTTTGGCGAACCGATCCCACCGGGCCTGCCGCGTGAGGAAGTCGAGGCGCGGGTGACCGAGGCGATCAACGCGCTGAACGGCTGAGGCGGGTTAGTCCTTCCCGCTTCCCCGGCCGAAGTCAGGCCGGGCATCGTCCTGGCCCTGCTCGATGATCGAGCGGCGGATGTCCCGTGTCCGGCTGAACAGGTCGAACAGGGTGTCCCCGTCGCCGTTGCGGATCGCGCGCTGGAGCGCGGTCAGGTCTTCACTGAAGCGGCCCAGAACCTCCAGCACTGCCTCGCGGTTGCTCAGGAACACGTCGCGCCACATGGTCGGGTCGGACGCAGCGATGCGGGTGAAATCGCGGAAGCCCCCGGCGGAATACTTGATCACCTCGCTCTGGGTCACGTCCTCAAGGTCACTGGCGGTGCCGACGATGGTGTAGGCGATCAGGTGCGGGATATGGCTGGTCACCGCCAGCACCACATCGTGGTGGGCGGGGTCCATCAATTCGACCCTTGCGCCGAGCGCTTCCCACAGGTTGGTCAGCGCAGCTACGGCCGCTTCGGGTGCATCCGGGGCGGGGGTGAGGATGCACCAGCGGTGGCGGAACAGGGTGGCAAAGCCGGCCTCGGGGCCGCTCTGTTCGGTGCCTGCAACCGGGTGCGCGGGGATGACGATGTGGCCCGGCAGCGCGTCTGCAAGAGCGCGGGCGACCGACAGTTTGGACGACCCAACATCGCTGACAATCGCATGGGCGGGCAGGGCCGGGGCTATGGCCCGCGCCGCCGCCGCCATTGCGCCCACGGGCACGCACAGAACCACCAGATCGGCCTCGGCCACCGCCGCTTCCACTGTGTCATGCACCGTGCCGACCAGCCCGCGCTCGCGCGCTCTCGCGCGGGTCACGGGATCGGAGTCGTACCCGGTGGTGGCCACCTCTGGCAGATAGTCGCGCAGAGCAAGGCCCAGCGAGCCGCCCAGCAGGCCGAGACCAATGATCGCGACGCGCCCGATGGTCATCCCGCTTGCTCCGCCGATGCGCGGATGATCCGGGCGATGTCGGCCATCTGGGCCTGAGTGCCGATGGTGATCCGCAAGGCCTGAGGCAGGCCCTGGCCGGGCAGGTGGCGCACTGCGTAGCCGCCATCGGCCAGCGCAGTCAGCGCCTCCGCCGCGCTGAGCGCGCCTTCGAACAGCACCAGCAGGAAGTTGCCCTTGCCCGGTACCGGCCGGATGCCGTGGTTGCCGAGCGCAGCCATGGCATCGGTGAAGCGGGCCAGTTCAGCGGCATTGTGGGCGCGGCTGGCAGTGACGAAGTCTTGGTCGCCCAATGCCGCCAGCGCGGCTGCCTGGCCGCCTTCGGTCAGGTTGAACGGCCCGCGAATGCGGTTGAGCGCATCGACCAGAGCAGGTGCACCGGTCGCCCAGCCGACCCGGACCCCGGCAAGCCCGTAGATCTTGGAAAAGGTGCGGGTGACGAGCACGTTGTCATGCGCGGCGGCCAGTTCCAGCCCGCCATCGTCTTCGTCCGGCGCGAGATACTCGGCATAGGCCTGGTCGACTACCAGCAGGACATCGGCAGGAAGGCCGGCATGCAGGCGGGCGATCTCGCTGCGCGGCAGGAAGGTGCCGGTCGGGTTGTTGGGATTGGCGACGAACACCACCCGCGTACTGCCGGTGACCGCGCCGAGCAGCGCGTCGACGTCGGTGGCGAAATCCCGGTCTGGCGCTTCGACCGGGGTCGCGCCGCAGCGCCGTGCGGCGATATCATAGACCGAGAAGCTGAACCGGCTGAACAGCACCTCGTCGTGTGGCCCGGCGAAGGCCTGCGCGGCCAGATTGAGCAGTTCGTCCGATCCCGTTCCGCAGACGATCCGGGCCGGATCGACCCCGTGCACCGCCCCGATCGCATTGCGAAGCGCGCGCGAGTCGGGATCGGGATACATCGCAGGCGTGCCAGCTTGCGCCAGCGCCGCGAGCGCTGCCGGACTGGTGCCGAGCGGGTTTTCGTTGGCCGACAGCTTGACCAGCGGCAAGCCATCCGCACCGGTTGCCTTGCCCGGAACATAGGCATGGATTGCGGCGATCCAGGGTTTGATTTGGGGTGCTTGGGCCATGACGAGCGCGCGCATAGCCGCTCGCCGCGCCAAATCGAAGCAATTCCTGTTTTGCCGCACCCTTTGCCGGAGTTGACAGCGCCCGGTGCTGCGCCCAAGTCCGCCGCCGCCATGAATGCCGCCCCGCCGCACCGGACCTGCTGCCTGCCTGCGCCCCTGCCGCTCGACAGCGGGCAGGTGCTCGAAGGGGTAGAGATCGCCTACGAATCCTATGGCGATCTGGCGGCGGACAAGGGCAACGCGATCCTGGTTTGCCATGCCCTGACCGGCGATCAGTACCTGGCCAGCCGGCATCCGATCACTGGCAAGCCGGGCTGGTGGGAACGGATGGTCGGCCCCGGCAAGCCGATCGACACCAACCGCTTCCACGTGATCTGCGCCAATGTGATCGGCAGCTGCCTTGGCTCGACCGGTCCGGCCAGCCTCGCCCCCGATGGCGCGCCTTACGCGATGCGCTTTCCCGTCATCACCATTCGCGACATGGTGCGGGGGTTGCTCGGCTTGCTCGACGAACTCGGCATTGCGCGGCTGCACACAGTGGTGGGCGGCTCAATGGGCGGGATGCAGGCGCTCAGTCTCGCGGCCAACTGGCCGGACCGGGCCGAGCGGGTGCTCGCCATTGCCACCACTGCCCGCCATTCGGCCCAGAACATCGCCTTTCATGAAGTTGGGCGGCAGGCGATCATGGCCGATCCGGCGTGGCACGGCGGGAACTATTACGGCAAAGGCGCCTCGCCCGACGCCGGGCTTTCAGTGGCGCGGATGGCGGCGCACATCACCTATCTTTCCGAAGAGGGGCTGACCGAGAAGTTCGGCCGCCGGCTGCAGGACCGGCCAGATGGAACCAAGGGTGCCAAGTCGTTCGGCTTCGATGCCGATTTCCAGGTCGAAAGCTATCTGCGGTATCAAGGAAGCGGCTTCGTCCAGCGGTTCGACGCCAACTCCTATCTCTACATCACCCGGGCGATGGACTATTTCGACATTGCGGAAGAGCACGGCGGCCTGCTGGCGACGGCATTCACCGGCACCCGTGCGCGGTTCTGCGTGGTCAGTTTCGATTCGGACTGGCTCTACCCGACCGCTGAGAGCCGCCACGTGGTTCACGCGCTCAACGCGGCCGGGGCGCCGGTCAGTTTTGTTGAACTGTCAGCCCCCTTCGGGCATGACAGCTTCCTGCTCGATGTGCCCGCGCTCGACCGGGTTATCGCAGGTTTCCTCGATGGCTGAGGCGCTGCGTCCCGATCTGGCGGTGATCGCCGCGCGGGTGCCGCAAGGTGCGCGGGTGCTCGATGTCGGCTGCGGCGACGGGGCGCTGCTGGCCAGCCTGCGCGCTCAGCGCGGGGTTGACGCGCGCGGCATCGAGATTGACGGCGCGCTGGTGGAACGATGCGTGGCGCGCGGGCTCAGCGTGGTCCAGGGCGATGCTGACCGCGACCTGACGTTCTATCCCGACGGCGCCTTCGACATCGCGATCCTCAGCCAGACGTTGCAGACCGCCGCGCGGCCCGATCACATGCTGGCCGAACTGCTGCGGGTCGGCCGCCGGGCCTTCGTCAGCTTCCCCAACTTCGCCTACTGGCGGATGCGCTGGTCGCTGCTCAGCCGCGGGCGGATGCCGGTGACCCGGCACTTGCCGGTCAGCTGGTACGCAACCGCCAACATCCACCACGTCACGGTCAAGGATTTCGAGGAATTGGCTGATCATCTCGGCATTGCTATCGAGAACCGCTGGTTCTTTACCCGCGAACGCGAGGTTTCGCCGACTGGGGCGAACTGGCGGGCGGAATATGCCCTGTTCGAAGTCAGCCGGAAGCCCTGAGGCGCTTTAGTCGACCACCAGGTAATAAGCGCGCGCCTGGCGTGACGTATTGCGCAGGGTGATGGCGTAGCGCTCGGTAAAGACCGGGGTCCAGCGGCACCGCGCGGCGCTTTCGCATACGATCGTTCCAGAAGCCGAAACCACCCGAAGCGCCGGTGCCGTGCCAGCGGGTGAGGAGACCGCGATCACCGCCTTCTTGCCGGACAGGAACGTCTGGGTCAGCTCCAGTTCGCCTTCGGCTGCCAAGGTGCCGCGCCGATAGGCCGGGCCAAGGGCACGCCCGCGGAAGGGCACGGCCGCACTGCCGGTGCGCGCCCGCCATGCCGCCACCGGGTCTTCACCGGCGTCTTGCGCCGGACGCGCGCCAAGCGCCTCCAGCCGGGCAAGGCGGCGGGCCAGCGAGCTGGTCTTGCCGGTCTCGGCATCGGCATCGGCCCCGGCCAGCAGAGCGGCGACGGTTTCGGCCGCGCTGGCGGGTTCCTCTGCTGCCGCAGTGCGGGGTGATTCAGTGGCCACGCAAGCAACCGAGAACAGGGCGAGCAGGCTGACAATCACGCGGGTCATGGGCGATCCTCTGGCTGGAGCAGGAAATGCGCGCCTTGCGGGCTGGGGACAAGCGTGAGTGACAAACCGTGGCGCTGGGCGATGGCCCGCGCGAGTGCAAGGCCGAGACCGGCCCCGCCCTTGGTATCGCCGTGGGCCCGGCCGAACCGGGCAAACACCACTTCGGCTTCGGCGGGCGGAATGCCGGGCCCGTTGTCCTCTACCGACAGGCGCGGCCCGGGCTCCAGCGTCAGCCGGATCGCGCCCCCTTCAGGCACGTATTTGAAGGCGTTGTCGAGCAGGTTGGTAACCAGCCGGGCCAGCTGCATTTCCTCGCCCGGCAGGGTAATACCGGGGGTGATCGTGCATTCGAACCGGTGACCCGATTCTTCCGCACTGTCGGCATAGAGATCGCCGATCCGGCGGACCATGGCGCTGAAATCGACCGGCTTGAGGCCGCTACGGTCACCGATCTTGGCTTCGCTCGAGGCAATGTCGAGCAGCGATTCGAGCAGGGCGACGAGCGCGCGGATATCGCCCCGTGCGCCGCCGAGCGCCTCGGCCACGGCCGGATCGGTGCTGCTGCGCGCCAGCTTCACCAACCGGGTGTCGAGGTGCATCAACGGCGTGCGGATCTCGTGCGCGACCTGGTCGGCGGTGTCGCGGTGGGCCTGCGCGATGCGCGCTGTCTGGGCCAGGGCATCGGCGCTGTGGCGAGCCAACTCGCCAATCTCGTCGCGCCTGCCTTCGTCGACGGCCAGTGCCGCGATCGCTTGCGGCTCGCGAAGGCGAAAGGCATGGTTGAGGCGCTCGATCCGCCGGTTGAGGCCGCGCGCGGTGAGCCAGCCAAGCAAGGCGACGCTGGCAACTGCAGCGAGCCCGGAGAACATGAAACCAAACGCCAGCTGCCGCAGCAAAGGCGCCGTCGCACGGTCCTCGCGCGCCGCCAGCAGACGCAGATCAGGTCCGAGCTGGGTCGCCCGTGCCTGTGCCTCGCCTCCGCCGGGCAGGGCAATGCGGCGTGCTTCCGAAATGCGCGCATCGAGCCCGGGCCACTGGTCAAGATTACCCGCCAGCCGCTCTCCGCCGGGCCCGAGGAGGAGGTAGTGCGGCCGGTTTTCTCCGCTCGGCACCAGTTCCAGCCGGTCGCCGATCCGGGCGATCAGTTCCGTCTGCCCGCCGCTGGCGTAGATATCGGCCAGACCGGCCAGGTCGACATCAACCGCCCGCTCCAGCGCGGCCTCGCCGCTGGCGCTGATGGTCCAATGCGCCAGCGCCCATAGCATCGCGACAAGCAGCACTGATACCAGCGTCGCACCCAGCGTGATCCGCCCGAAGATGGAATGGGTGCGTTTCTGCATCAGCGTCCGTCAAGCAGGCGGTAGCCGGTGCCCCAGATGGTTTCCAGCGCGGGGGTAGCAAACCCTTCTTCCAGCTTGCGCCGCAGGCGACCGATACTGACGTCGACCACATTGGTCTGCGGGTCGAAGTTCATGTGCCACACGTCGCGCAGCAGCATCTCGCGGGTGATCACGTCGCCTGCGTTTTGGATGAAATAGCGGAACAGCTCGAACTCGCGTGGGCTCAGTGCCAGGTGGCGGTTGGCGCGGAAGGCGGTGCGCGCCTTCACGTGGCACTCGAACGCACCATAGATGATGACCGCGCTGTGCTCGCGCCCGGACGAGCGGCGATGCAGTGCCCGCAGGCGGGCGAGCAACTCTTCCGCCTCGAACGGCTTGGCAAGGTAATCGTCTGCCCCCGCGTCCAGCCCTTCCGCGCGGTCCGAGGTGCGCCCTAGCGCCGAGAGCATCAGCACCGGCGTTCCGACCCCGCTTTCGCGCAACCGCTGGAGGATGGTCAGCCCGTCGATATCCGGCAGCATCCGATCGAGGATGATGACATCGAACTTGTCCATCCCGGCCCGCAGCAGCCCGGCGCTGCCGCTGTTTTCCCAGGTGATTCGGTCACCCTGGCGGTGGGCGAGCTCAATCACTTCGCCTGCCACCCGGGCGTCGTCTTCAACATAAAGGATTGTCAGCGCCGCCATGGTTTCTGTCCGGGGCAATGGTTGCACGGCGGCGCTCTGCCCGCAAGCGCCCGGCGCTGCGGTATGAACCGCCGCGCCGGGGAATGCCTGCCCACTCATCCCAGGTCTTCTACCGAGACCCAGCCCTTCGTGCCGAAGCTGTCCTCGACCTCGACAAACAGGCCGTCGCGCTTGCCGGTAGGGGTCAGGGTCGTGCCCGCCCGCAGCTTGCGCACTTCCGCGGCTTCGACTGCAGGCATGGCCCGCATCGCGGTGTCGGATACGACATTGGCCATCGCGGCAGCGGGTGCGGCAGCCTTTGGAGCTTGCGCCAGTGCCGGGCCTTGCGCCGCCACCGCGTTGAACGCAATGATGAAAGCTTCGGCCAGCATCTTGCCATCATTGCTGGTACCGTAACCGGCATTCTGGACGCCCTGGGCCCACCCACCGGCACCGCCGAAGGTGAGTGAGCTTTTCCGCACTTCGCCGGAGCCAGTGGCGATGGTCTGGCCGGTGGCGGGGCTGAGCACCTTGATGCCGGCC
Organism: Sphingomonadaceae bacterium; assembly: GCA_046294735.1. Taxonomy (GTDB): domain Bacteria; phylum Pseudomonadota; class Alphaproteobacteria; order Sphingomonadales; family Sphingomonadaceae; genus 34-65-8. The sequence goes on along the minus strand of JBKBKB010000002.1, from coordinate 319,461 downwards.
GCCACGACTTTCTTTTTGCCGCCCAGCCCGCCGAACGCGCCCAGCAGTGCACCGCCCATGGGAACGCGGGTCAATACAGTGCCGGCAGCGCCGGAGCGGATCAGCCCCTCGGTCGCGGCCGACTTGGCGAGGTCGATCGACCTGTCGACCTCCTCGGCATCGCCGGCAATCACGTTGAGCAGGAAATCGGCTGGCTTGCCGCTGGCCGGGTTGTGCGGGGTGAAGCAGCCCGACTCCATGGCCAGGGCATTGATAAGTTCGCGCGGGCTCGACAGACCATACTTGGTCCAGCCCTGGGTATCGCCGTCGACCACGGCAATGGTGCCATGCGTCTGGCTGCAAGTGGTGAGCTGGATCTGCTGCTTGCTGTTCTTCTGGGCTATGGCAGGGCTGGAAGCGCCCATCAGCAGCGCGGCAGCGGCAATCGCGGAAACGGACTTGTTCATGACAACCTCCTGTTCGGGACGGCTGCCGGTGTGCCGGTGCGGGGCGCTGCCGCCCACCCACCAATCCTGTCAGGGACGTGACAAGTGCGGTTAGGGCCGCCTCAGCGCTCTGCTGACCGGTCCAGCCATCGCGCCCCGCGCACGCCAAGCGTGATGAGGAAAGGAACCAAAACGATGCTCAGCACGACCTTGGCGATGACCTGCCCGATCAGCAAGTTGGTGATGTCGAATTCACCGTAGAAAGCCAGCGTCACGAAGATCACCGAATCGAGCGCCTGGCTGAGCGCCGAGGCAATCGCTCCGCGCACCATCAGGCTTAGTGTGGTTGGTTCCCCTGTGCCGGCCAGACGCGAGAAGATCCAGACGTTGAGCAACAGAGACACGAGGTAGGCAGCCGGTCCGGCCAGCCAGACCCGCCAGGTGGCGCGGTGGACCTGTTCGAACGCGGCCAGATCATCGGGGCGGAACTCGATCATCTCGGTCGAAGGGGGAAGAGCCAGCACCAGCTGCATCAGCACCGCCGACAGGCCAAGCGGGACAAACCCCCACCACACAATCCGGGTGGCAATCGCCTGCCCGTAAAGCTGTGCGACGGTGCTGGAGATCACGACCAGCAGCAGGAAGGCAAAGATGCCCGCCTCGACCGCCAGATCAGTCGGCGGGAGTTGCACTTGCTTGAAGGCCAGCACCCCTGCCAGCACGGTCATCCCGCCGTAAATCATCAAATAGACAAGCAATCCGCGCGGGGTTGCGGCGGCGGCGGGGTGGGTGGGGCGCGCTTTGGTCAGGTCCATCCCGGGTGCCTATGGCGGCGGCTGCGAAAAGAAAAGCCACCGTTTTTCGTGTTCCCCCGTTTGACGAAGCCGCGCGCAAAGGGGCATGAAACGTGCCGACGTCACCACCCGCCTTGCATGAAGGGGCTCCATGCACCCGATCCTCACCAGTCTCATCGGCATTGTCGCCATTCTCGGCATCGCTTTCCTGCTCTCGACCGGCAAGCGCCGGATCAGCCTGCGGGTGGTCGGCGCGGCCTTTGCGCTGCAGGCACTGATGGCGCTGCTGGTGCTTCGTACTCCGTGGGGCGTCATTGCAATCCAGTGGCTTTCCAACGGGGTAATCGCGCTGCTGGACTATTCCAAGGTCGGCATTTCCGCTGTCTTCGGGCCAATGGACGCCAACCCATTCGTCAACACATTCGTGATTGCGGCGCTGCCGGTGATCGTGTTCTTCGCTGCGATTGTCTCGATCCTCTACCACTGGGGTATCATGCAGCGGCTGGTGCGGTGGGTCGGCGGGGCGATCGGCTGGATCACCGGAATCAGCAAGGTTGAGGCGCTGGGCGCCGCCGCCAATATCTTCGTCGGTCAGTCGGAAAGCCCGCTGGTGGTGCGGCCCTATCTCGCCGCGCTGTCACCCAGCCGTCTGTTTACCCTTATGTCGGTCGGCATGGCCGGCGTCGCGGGCACGATTCTGGCTGCCTACGCGAGCTTCATTGGAGAAGATGCGGTGCCGTTCCTGCTTGCCGCCGCATTCATGTCTGCGCCGGGCGGAATCCTGATGGCCAAGATCATCATGCCCGATGACGAGGACGAGCCCGCTCCCGAAGGGCCGGTCAAGCTGCCAGAGGCCCGGATCAGCGCAGAAGGCCCGGCCGCGATCACCGAAGGCGACAAGCCGCGCGAAGTTGAAATCGCCGAGACATTCGAGGAAGGGCACCGCCCGGCCAACCTGATCGAAGCGGCGGCCCAGGGCACCCAGACAGGGGTCAAGCTGGCGGTCGCTGTGGGCGCGATGGTGATGGTGTTCGTGGCGCTGGTGGCACTCGCCAATGGTATTCTCGGCGGATTGGGCGGCTGGGTCGGCTATCCTGAGCTGACCTTCCAGCAGGTCCTCGGCTGGGTGTTCGCCCCGGTTATGTACCTGATCGGGATTCCGGACTGGCAGCAGGCCCAGATCGCCGGCGGGCTGTTCGGGACCAAGATCGTGCTTAACGAATTCGTCGCTTTCATCGAACTGGGCCAGCTGGAAGGGCTGACCGAGCGCAGCCGGGCGATCGTCACCTTCGCGCTGTGCGGCTTTGCCAACTTCAGCTCGATTGCGATCCAGATGGCGGTGACGGGTGGCCTTGCCCCCAACCAGCGCCCGGTGATCGCGCGGCTCGGCCTGCGGGCGCTCGCCGCCGGGAGCCTTGCCAACCTGATGAGCGCGGCGCTGGCGGGGCTGTTCCTGCCGCTGTGACGGTTGTAGAGGGCGCGGCATGACAGTCGCATCCGTTTCCATCGCCCGCCCATTGCCGCAGATCGCTGATGAACTGGGCCACAGTTTTGCCGAATACGGCTTTGCCGTGATTCGCGACCACGGCATCCCGCAGCCGCTGATTGACCGGGCCCAGGCCATGGCCAGGGCATTCTTCGACCTGCCGGAAGATACCAAGCGCGCCTACCACAAGCCGGGCGGCGGCGGCGCGCGCGGTTATACCCCGTTCGGGACTGAAAAGGCCAAGGACGCCGAGGTGTTCGATCTCAAGGAATTCTGGCACGTCGGCCGCACCCTGCCGCCGGGCGACCCGCTCGAAGAGTTCATGCCGCCCAATATCTGGCCGACCGAGATCGAAGGCTTCCGCGAGACGTTCGAGGCGCTCTACCGCGAATTCGAGCTGGCGGGTGACCGGGTGCTGCGTGCGATTGCGCTCCACCTCGGCCTGGCCGAAGACTGGTTCGTGCCGACCGTTGACCAGGGAAATTCGGTCATGCGCCTGCTGCACTATCCGCCCCTGCCGGAAAGCGCGCCAGCCGGCGCGGTGCGGGCTGCCGCGCATGGCGATATCAACACCATAACCCTGCTGCTCGGGGCCGAGGAGGCGGGGCTGGAACTGCTGACCCGGCAGGGCGAATGGTTGCCGGTCCAGCCGCCTGAAGGTGCGCTGGCAGTCAACATCGGCGACATGCTCGACCGGCTGACCAATTCGCGCCTGCGTTCGACCACGCACCGGGTGGTCAACCCAAGTGGAGAGGCGGCCCGGCGCGCCCGCTATTCGATGCCGTTCTTCCTGCATTTCCGCCCCGATTTCGTTATCGAGACGCTGGAATCGTGCATCGACCGCGAATCGCCTGAAGCCCATCCGGCGCCAATTTCGAGCCATGAGTTCCTGCTGCAGCGCCTGCGTGAGATAAATCTCGCCTGAACGGGCATCTGGCTGTCGGAAAATGTGCCTCGTCGCAGAATCTTATCCTCTGTTGCAATGCAGCAACAGTGATTATCCATATGATTTTCATAGATAATTGATTTGATCCGCGCAGGCGCCTGGTTCTGGCGGCAGTTTGTCATGTGGCGGTAACAAAAGATACTTCTGTGCGTAGCGCGCCGCCCTTATCGGGCCAGCATCCAGTTTACGTACCCCCATGTTTTGATCACCAAGGGATAGCCTTACCATGAAGCTCAAGTATCTCCTTGCCGCCAGCGTCGTCAGCCTTTCGGCTGCTGTTGCGCTGCCCGCCCCGGCCGCCGCGCAGCAGATCACGTCGTCCATTCAGGGCACTGTTCAGGATGACAGCGGCAACGCACTGTCCGGCGCCACGGTGGTCGTTACCGACACCCGCACCGGCGCTTCGCGTACCACAGTGACCAGCGCTGACGGCCGGTTCTCCGCCCAGAACCTGGTTGTTGGCGGCCCTTACACAGTCGCGGTCAATGCCCCCGGTTTTGAAGGGCAAACGGTCAGTGACCTGTTCACCTCGCTCCAGGGCGCGACCGCGCTGACCTTTGCGCTGTCTTCGGGCGCGGGCGAGATCGTGGTCACCGGTAGCCGCGTCCAGGTCACGCAGCTGGCCGTTGGCCCGGGCACCAGCTTCGGAATTGAAGTGCTGGAAAGCGCGCCGAGCTTCAACCGCGACATCCGCGACATTATCCGGCTCGATCCGCGCGTCAGTCTCGACCGTGAAGACGCCGCCACCGGCGGCTCCGGTGCTGACCGCATCAGCTGCCTCGGCGGCAACGACCGCGGCAACGCCTTCACCGTTGACGGGATCAGCCAGGGCGACATCTTCGGCCTTAACGATACCGGTTTCAGCGCCCGCAGCTCGACCCCGATCCCGTATGATGCCGTGCGTGAAACGCAGGTCCAGTTTGCCCCGTTCGATGTCGACTATGGCCAGTTCACCGGCTGCGCGATCAACGTCGTCACCAAGTCGGGCAGCAACGATTACAAGTTCGGCGGGTTCTTCGAATATTCGGACAATGGCCTGCGTGCCAACAACGTCGTGTCCAAGGGACGCAGCAGCCAGGTTGCTCCGATTGAGCCGGAAAAGCGCTGGGGTGTCTACCTCGGCGGCCCGGTGATCAAGGACCGGTTGTTCCTGTTCGGTGCCTATGAGCATCAGGAAGCCGGCCAGTCACAGGATTTCGGCCCTGACGGCGCTGGTTTCCCCAACCCGCAGATCGGCATCTCGGTCGATCAGTTCAACGAAGTGCGCAAGGTGCTGAACGATGTCTATGGCATCGACACTGGCGACATCGTAACCAGTCGTCCGTTCAAGAACGATCGCTACTTCGTCCGCGGCGATTTGCAGATCAACGACGACCACCGCCTTGAAGCCACCTATCAGCGGCTGGAAGAAGCGACCACACTGCCTGATGACCTGTTTTCGGGCAACAACCCGCAGGCAGTCGGCCGGAACACCTTCCGCATCAGCGGCACCGAATCGAACTACTACTCGGCCCGCCTGTTCTCGCAGTGGAGCGACAAGTTCAGCACTGAGCTGCGTTATTCGCGTGCCGATATCCAGGATTTGCAGGATCCGATCGGTGGCGGCGAAGCGCAGTCGGCCAACCCGATCCCGCGGATCATCGTTGGTATCGACAACCCCACCGGGATCGATGGCACAATCCTGGCCGGCCCCGGCAACTCGCGTTCGGGCAACGACCTGAAGACCAAGGTTGATCAATTCCGCGCTGCCGGGGTTATCGATGCCGGTGCCCACCGCATCAAGATCGGTATGGAAATCAACAAGGTCTCGCTGTTCAACCTGTTCGTTCAGAATGCCACTGGCACCCTTGTATTCCGCAACATCAACGATCTTCGTGCAGGCCTGCTTTCGCCGGGCACCACCGGCACCACCTCGACCCTGCCGGCAAACGTAATCGGCGGGCGCACGCTTGGCGCATTCGGCAACTTCTCCGCAACTGGCGATGTCAAAGACGCCGCCGCCCGGTTCAATCGCGTGGCATATTCGGCGTTCGCGCAGGATGAGTGGGAGATCAACGACCGCCTTGACGCTGTCATTGGCGTCCGGGTCGATTGGTACGATGGCGGTGCTCCGGAGATCAACCCGAACTTCGTGGCTCGCTACGGCTTCGGCAACAATGTCGGCTTCAGTGCGCTGGACCCGATCGTGATGCCGCGCTTCGCGCTGACCTACGATATGGATGATTTTGCCGTGTTCTCCCGCGCGCAGGTGCGCGGCGGCGTTGGCATCTTCTCGGGCGGCGATCCGCTGGTATGGTTCAGCAACGCGTTCTCCAACGATGGCCGTGCATCGGCGACGGGTCAGATCAACGGTGCGCCTTGTCCGGCTGGCCCGATTTCGGTTCTGACCAACGGTCAGTTCACCGGGGTGCCGCAATGTGTGATCACCAACGGCGCTAATATTGCCGCACGCGGGCTGGGCGATACCCAATCGATCAGTCCCGACATCAAGATGCCCAGCGTGTTGCGCGCCAACTTTGGCTTCGCATCAGAACTGAACTTCAGCAACAGCGGATTTTTCAGTGGCTGGAATCTGGCACTGGATTACATCTACAGCAAGACGCGCAACCCCTTCACCGTGGTCGACTTGTCGCAGATCCCCGACTTTCGCAAAGGTCTCAATGGTTTCACCATTGACGGGCGCCCGATCTTTCAGGCCATTGACCCAACAGTGGCGGGCTGCACGGCGCGACTTACGGGCCTGAATCCGGCACCCGTGTTTGAGAATGTGAATGCGGTTTGCTTCAACACCGCCCGTGATGATGAACTGCAACTTGCCAATGCCGGCAGCTATCGCAGCCACATCGCCTCGGCCATCCTGTCCAAGCGGTTCAATGGCGGCGTATTCACCGACGGCGGTTCGGTCGATTTCAACATTGGCTATGCCTATACCGACTCGCAGGATCGCCGGAACATGTTGAGCTCGACCGCCGGGTCGAACTATGACCAGACGGCAGCGTTCGACCGGCAGAACCCCGCAGCCTCGCGCGGTTTCTTCGGTTCACGCCACAACATCACCTCACGCCTGTCGTTCAAGGAAGAGTTCTTCGATGATCTCGCCAGCCGCTTCTCGATGTCGTTCGTGGCCCGTTCGGGCCGCCCCTACAGCCTGACCTTCACCGGCGGCGGGGTGTTCAACGACAGTGTGTCGGGCAACGACAACGCACTGGTCTACCTGCCGACTGGCCTCAATGACCCGAACGTTTCGCCTTCATCAACCATCAGCGCAGCGGACATGGATTTGCTGGTCAACTTCGCCAATGGACTTGGCTGTGCACGCAAGTTCATCGGCCGCACGGTGACCCGCAACCATTGCGAAAACGATTGGTACTTTGACATGGACCTGTCGATTTCGCAGGATATCCCCGGTCCAGGCCGTCTGTTCGGGCGCAACGACAAGCTGAAGCTCTATGCCACGGTCGACAACTTCCTGAATATGCTCGACTCGAGCTGGAACGTGCAGACCCGCCGCAACTTCGCCGGCTTGCAGGATGTCGCCACGGTTTCGGGCGTGGATGCCCAGGGCCGCTACATCTTCACCAGTGCGGCGGCGCTGCGTCCGGATGCGGACGGCCGTTCGTCATTCGAAAACGACAACTTTGTAAACGTCAGCTCATCGGCCTGGCGGATCAAGGTTGGCGTCAGCTACGACTTCTAAGTCACGCACCGCCTGACAAGAGACAGCAGCGGCGGGGCCCCGATGGGGTTCCGCCGTTTGCTTGTGCGCGATCGCGCCAACGCGCTAGAAGGCAGGGAACAGCCAACGGCAAAGGTCGCGCCATGCCCGGAACCGAGAACTACGCCAGCATCCGCCGCCGCCCGCGGCCGTGGCTGATTGTCCTGATCGTGCTGGGGCATCTGCTTGCGCTGTACGGGCTGACCCGCGCCTTTGCGCCGACCTTTGTCGCCTCGATCGAGGAAACGGTCCTTTCGACCTTCACCGTGACCATCACCACACCGCCTGATCCCGAGCCGGAGCCCGACGCGGGCGCGTCCGGAGAGCAGGGCCGTGAAGCGGTGCCCCAGCCGGTCACCGCGCCGCCCAGCCGGCTGCCGGTGCCCAGGACCACCCCGGTGCCGCGGGCCTCGTCGACCGGGTCGGCCAATACGTCAGGCGCGCGTGACAGCGGCGAGGGGACCGGGGCAGGGGGCGATGGCCTGGGCACTGGCAGCGGCGCAGGCGGCGGCGGGCAGGGTGGCGGGATCGCGGACAAACCTTCGGTCCGCTCGGGCGAGCTCAATCAGGCGCGTGATTTCCCGGTTCCGGAAGGCGGGCGGCAAACCCGGTTCGGCAAGTCGGTAACTGTGCTGTTTACCGTTACCACTGATGGCCGTGCGCGCGATTGCGTGGTCGCCAATTCCCAGGTCGATGCGGAAACCACGGCGCGGGTGTGCCCGTTGGTGACGGAGAAAATCCGCTTCAACCCCGCAACGCGCGCCGACGGCACACCGGTCGAGGCGCGCTATGGCTACCGGGTCGATTTCAAACCGTTATGAAGCGGTAACCCGCATGTGCTAGCGGTGCAGGAATGAGCGCAATCGTTCCGGTGATCCTGTGCGGCGGCAGCGGCACCCGCCTGTGGCCGCGCAGTCGCAAGGCGCGGCCCAAGCCATTTCTGCCCCTGGTGGGCGAACGCACGCTGTTCCAGCAGGCGCTTGACCGGTGCGACGATCCGGCACAGTTCGCTGCTCCGCTGGTGGTAGCAGGGGAAGCGCATGTGCCGCTGATCTGCGAGCAGGGCGGGGCGCAGATCAGGATTGCGGTCGAGCCGTCGCCGCGTAACACCGCGCCAGCCATCGCCCTTGCCGCTGCCTTGCTCGAATCCGACGCCGTGATGCTGGTCTGCCCGAGCGATCACCATATCGCCGATATCGCGGCCTTCCGCGAAGCCGCACGGGCCGCCGCCGCGCTCGCCCAGCAGGATCGCATGGTTGCCTTCGGCATTGCGCCCGACCGGCCCGAGACCGGCTATGGCTATATCCTGCGCGGTGCACCGCTGGCGGGCGGATTCCGGGTGGAGCGGTTTGTTGAGAAGCCTGACCGGGCGACAGCCGAGGGCTTCCTGGCCCATGGCGGCTATAGCTGGAACGGCGGGATATTTGCATTCCGCGCAGGCGCCTTTCTGGCTGAGCTGGCGGCCCACCGCCCGGACATGACCCGGCAGGTCCGCGAGGCTGCGGCGCAGGGCACGTGGGTGGGCGCCCGGTTCGATCCTGCCGCTGCACCGTGGCAGGCCATAAGCGCCGAATCGGTCGACTATGCCGTGATGGAGAACACCGCCCGCGCGGCCATGGTCCCGGCCAGCCTCGGCTGGTCCGACATTGGCAATTGGCAGGCACTCCACGCTGCCCGCGGTGGGAATGAGCTGGGCAATCATGTGACCGGGCAGGCCGAACTGGTTGATTGCCGCAGCGTGATGGTCGAAACCGATGGCCCCCGCGTCTCGGTGGTGGGGCTGGAGGGCGTTATAGTGGTTGTTGATGGTGGCGAGGTGCTAGTGACGAGTGCCGAAGGGGCGCAGCAGGTCGGCCATCTGGCGGGCGCGCGCGACCAATGACGGGTGCCAAGCTGCTGCCGACCCGCACCGTCGCCAAGCCGTGGGGTTGCGACAAATTACCTGAACCGTTCGTCGCCCCTGCGGGTGAGCGGATCGGCGAAATCTGGTTCGAGCCCGACGCGGCATTGCCCGATCTGCTGGTCAAATACCTGTTCACCAGCGAGAAGCTGTCGGTCCAGGTCCATCCCTCAGATGCTCAGGCGCCAGCCGGGTCGCGCGGCAAGGAAGAATGCTGGCTGGTGCTGTCTGCCGAGCCGGATGCGTGCCTTGCGATCGGCTTTCGCGAGCCGGTCAGCGCACAGGCCATGCGGGTGGCCGCGCTGGACGGGTCGATCGAGCAGTTGCTGGAATGGCATGCCGTGGAGCCGGGGGATTTCTTCTACCTGCCGGCTGGCACCGTCCACGCAATCGGCCCCGGCCTGGCCCTGATCGAAATCCAGCAGAACAGCGATATCACCTACCGCCTGTTCGACTATGGCCGCCCGCGCGAGCTCCATCTTGACAAGGCGGTCGCTGTGGCGAGCGGGGAGCCATATCCACCGGCTATGCGTCGCAGGCTCCGCGAAGGTGACAGCGGAGTGCTGGTCGACGGCCCCCATTTCCGGCTGGAGCGGGTCTGCGGCCTGCCGGATGCGGGGCTCGCCGCGCGCTTTTCCGCAGCGGCACTGGTGGTGCCGGTCCGGGGCAGCGTCACGGCTGGCGGGCTGACGGTTGCGGCAGGGCAATGCGCGCAGGTTTCATCCCTGTGGCAGGTCGGATTTGACCCCGATGGTGAAGCGCTGGTGGCCGCTCCGATCTAGCCCTTGGCGATGAGTTTTTCGCCCTGCGTGCGGATGGCACCTGCGATCATCGGCTCCATGAACGATACCATGCCCGGCAGAGCCAGCTCGATCACCAGTTCGGTGTCACCGATGGCGATGCCGCCGGTCAGTTCCTGACCCATGGCCTTGATCGTCATCGCCATGTGATCCTCGCTCGGCCAGCTGGTCTCGACCTCGGCCATTCCGCCGGGCACATGGTCGACAATCTCGTGGCTGCGGCTCTTCAGCCGTTCGCGCACCACGGCGCGGTCGAGGTCATGGGGGATCGCAACGCGCATGATCTAGGATTCCTTGGAGGTCTGTTCGTTTTCGCCGTAGCGATATTCGAGGTAACGGGTCCTGATCGCCAGATCGTCGAGCGAGCCTTCGGCCAGTTGCCGGGTGACATGGTCGATCTCGCGGCTGATCCGGGTCAGGCTTTCGGTAAGTTGCTCGTCGGGAGAGGTGCCAGCGCGTTTCTCCGTCCGCAGGTTTTGCGGGATACGGCGATAGGCGTCGATCGTTTCCGGCAGGACATCGCCGACCAGCTTGCGGACTTCCTGTGCGGCCGGATGCTGCTGGTCGATCGCTTCAAGCTGGAGGCCGAGCGCATCGAGCTGCACTCCCATGTCCTCTACCACCCGCACGGCGGGTGCGGGCAGGGCGGGGCGCTGGTTTTCCAGCCACATCTCGGTCTTGCCGACCATGGTGCGAACATCGCCCTTGGTCAGGTCAGCCCGTTTGGGAACCTTCACTTTCGGAAAAGTGGCGAACACGCCGACCGCCACGATCATCGCCAGGACGGTGAGCATCACCCCGACGAAGCCGATGCCGTTGAGGATCACGCCGGCCAGGCTGGCCGCGACCAGCACGCCGAACACCGCGACGACGATCCGCACGAGCCGGGCGACCAGCTGCTTGGCCTTCAGATCGGCCGAGTGCTTGCCGATCGAGCGGCGATGCCGCCCGCCTGCGCGGTTGTCGTCGCGCAGGCGGCGGGCATCTTCCAGTATCCGGCCACTTTGGCGGGTGAGGTCGTTCACCTCAGCCCTCCACCGTCAGCAGGCTGGATTCGCTGACCTGCTTCTGCGCCTGGGCCTGCCCTTCGGCACGGGCGATATAGCCCTTCGACTTCTCGACTTCGGCGGTCAGCGTGACCACTGTCTGCTTCATGCTGTCGAGCGCGCGCAGCTTGAAGCTGTCGACCTCGTCCATCGTGTCGTAGATGTTCTGGAAAGCGCGCTGCAGCGTCTCCAGCGGGATCGTGCTGCTGGCGGCCTGCTCGTGGATCTTGCCGGTCTGTTCGCGCAGCATGGTGCTGGTGCTGTCAATGATGTTCGCGGTGGTGGTGTTGAGTGCGGTGATCTGGTTGAGCACCAGCCGCTGGTTGGTCATCGCCTCGGCCACGGTCACTGCCGTGCGCAGCGCGCCGACGGTGGTGGTGCTGGCGCGGTCCACGCCCTTGACCAGTTCGACGTTGTTCTTTTTCACCAGGTCGAGCGCGAGGTATCCCTGCACGCTGACCGCCATCTGGGTCAGCAGATCCTGGGTGCGCTGGCGGACATAGAACAGGGCGGTTTCACGGATCGCCTTGGCCTTGGCCGGATCGGTCGCGTCGAGTTCGAAGGCCTTTTCTTCCAGCTTCTCGTCGAGCTTCTGGGAAATGTGGATCATCTGTTCCAGATTACCCATCGCTTCCCACAGCTTTTGCCGTTCGACATCGATCGCGGCGTTGTCCATCAGCAGCTCGTCCTTGCCGCTGGCAAGGCTGCCGAGCACGGACTGGATGTGGGTCTGCGCGCTCTGGTAGCTACGGAAGTAGTTGTTGATCTTGTTGCCAAAGGGAATGATGCCAAGGATCTTGCGCGGTCCCGACAGCGCCCCGCGCTTGCCCGGGTCGAGCTCCTCCACCACCCGGCGCAGTTCGGCCAGGTTGGCGCCGACGCCCTCGTCCTTGTCCATCGCCCGGACCGGCCGGTCGAGGAAGCGGTTGGACATGCCGGCCGCTGCCATGATTTCCTTGCGGCCCATGTTGGTCAGCTGGTCGACCTTCTTGCCGAATTCGGGCGAGTTTGCGTCCTGCGCCACCAGGTCGGCCACAAAGCCGTCGACCTTCTCGTCGAGCTTCGATTTAACTTCGGGGGCGACGGGAACCAGCCCCGCGGCCTTTTCCGCGCTGACCACCGGCACCGGATCGGGCGGGGTCAGGTCGAATGCGACGTCGGTGGCGGTTTTCGTTTCGTTGGTGGCCATGGCTGCCCTGCTGCTCCTTTGCTTGCTGTATTAGGGGTGTAAGACACAGATTTCAAGCAATCGCGCAAGGTGTGCCGCAAGCGCCCCTGTGCGTCCATCCTTTCGTTCAGCCGGACAAGCGGTTAGGAGGCGGAAAATGGCAACAGTCCGGGACCGTTAGTTCATGGCCGAAACTAAGCGCACTTCAAACGAACTTGATTTTGCCCGGGTTATCCTGAGCCTGCGTAAATGGTGGCGCGACGATGTGGTCGCGACGGTCAACCAGGAAGGCATCGTTGAGCTGCGGCGTGAGGAAGCGGATGTTTCAGCCCGGTTCCTGTTCATGACGCTGATGTCTGCGGGGATCGCCATTCTTGGTCTGATCCTGTCCTCCCCGGCGGTGGTGATCGGGGCGATGTTGATCGCCCCGCTGATGGGGCCGATCATCGGGCTGGGATTTGCCCTTTCGTCGGGTGATTATGTCTGGCTGCGCAAGTGCGCCAAGTCGGTGGCGATCGGAGCGACGCTGGCAGTGATTTTCTGCGCCTTGATCGTGTTCATGTCGCCGCTCAAAACGGTAACGGCGGAATTGGCTGCGCGCACCCGGCCCAACCTGTTCGATCTGCTGGTGGCGGTCTTTTCCGGGCTGGCGGGTGCCTATGCCCTGATCCGGGGCAGGGAAGGGGCAGTGGTTGGGGTGGCCATTGCCACGGCCCTGATGCCGCCGCTGGCCACGGTGGGGTTCGGGTTGGCGACCTTGAACTGGACCGTTTTTTCCGGTGCGCTGATGTTGTTCGTCACCAACCTGGTGGCGATATCGCTGACGGCGGCGGTGATGGCGCGGTTGTACGGGTTCACGACCGAACTGTCGGCAGAGCATACGCGGTGGCAGAATCTCCTGATTGTCGGCACATTGCTCGCGCTGGCTATTCCGCTGGGCATGGCCCTGCGCACGATCGCCTGGGAAACCAATGCATCGCGCCTGATCAACAGCACGGTAATCGAGGAATTCGACAGCAAGTCCCGCCTTTCGCAGATCGACATTGCCTATGACGCTCAGCCGATCCGGGTGACGGCGACGGTGCTGACCCCAAGGCTGAAGCCGGATGCCGAAGCCGATATCGAGCGGCGCCTCTCCAGCCGTTTCAATCGCGAATTTGATCTTATCCTCACCCAGTACCAGGTCGGAACAGCACAAAGCGCTGCCGAGCAGGCCCAACTGATCGCGGCGCGCGAGCAGGACCAGGCCGCCGAGCAGGCCCGCAAGGTGGCCTCTGCGCTGGCTTTGGTGGCCGGCGTCGAAGAGAGCGAGGTCATCGTCGACCGGCAGAGGCGCCGGGCGCTGGTTCGTGCCCGCCCGCTGGAAGGGGCCACCTTGAGCGCTTATCGCACGCTGGAACAGCGCGCAGCGGGGCAAGTAGCGGACTGGTCGATTGAACTGGTCCCTCCAGCCCGCGCTCTGCCTTCTGTGGCGGTTGAAGCCGGAGGTTTGGGGCAAGAGGCAGAGGATGCCATTGCCCTGGCGGCATGGGCGGCCAAACGGGTGGGCGCGCCGCTGGTGCTGACCGGCCCGGCTGACCAGACCGCACTGGTGAGCGAACGGCTGCGCGAAGGTGGAGCGCGCGTTGCACGGGCAGAAGCCGGCCCCGCGCCCGTGCGGATTACTTGGGGCAGCGTGGCTGAATAAAAGCTTTCAGGCGACTTCGGGCAACCTGATCGGCTCGATCTCGCCCGCCAGATAAAGCCGCTTGGCCTTGGCCCGGCTGAGCTTGCCAGAAGAGGTGCGCGGCAGGGTGCGTGGGGGGACCAGTTCCACCACGCAGTTCATGCCGGTGACCGCGCGGACCTTGTCGCGGATCTGCTCGTGCAGCTTGATCCGCTCCTCCGGGTCGGACACCCGGCAATGGACCAGCACGGCGGGCGCTTCCTCGCCATTGTCCATCTCGAACGAGAACGCGGCCACATCACCGTGGTTGAAGCCCGGCAGTTGCTCCACCGCCCACTCGATATCCTGCGGCCAGTGGTTCTTGCCGTTGATGATAATCATGTCCTTCGCCCGGCCGACGATGAACAGATAGCCATTGGCCATATATCCCATGTCACCGGTGTCGAGCCATGCGCCCTTGCCGTCGCTGCTTGGGACCAGGCAATCGCTGGTCGCTTCCTCATTGCGGAAATAGGAATGCATCACGCTGGGGCCGCGGCACCAGACCTTGCCGATCTGCCGCTGGCCGCGCACCGCATCGGTTCCGTCGCGGATCTCCACCTCCATGTTGGGCAGGGGTTTGCCGCAGTTGACGATCGCCCGGTAACGGGCCGGACGGCTGAGGTCGCGCGGGGTGCCGGACAGGCTTTCCTCTTCGACCAGTTCCACCCGGATGCCTTCACCCGGCGGCATGACTGTGACCGCCAGGGTCGCTTCGGCCAGGCCATAGCTGGGGGTGAAGGCGCTTGCCTTGAACCCGGCCGGGGCAAAGGCGTTGACGAAGCTCTGCATCACGTCGGGCCGAATCATGTCCGCCCCGTTCCCGGCGGTGCGCCAGCGCGACAGGTCGAACCGCTCGGTCACGCTGCTCTGGCTGGAGATACGGCGGGCGCAGATGTCATACCCGAAAGTGGGCGAATAGCTCAGCGTGTTGCCCTGGTTGCGGCTGATCAGGTCCAGCCAAGCCAGCGGGCGGCGGGCGAAATGCTCGGTCCTGAGATAGTCGCAGCTGGCCTGGTTGGCGATAGGTGAAAGCAGGCACCCGACCAGCCCCATGTCGTGATACCACGGCAGCCAGCTGACTACCCGGTCATTGGTGCCGAGGTTCATCGAGGCGGCATGGCCATAGAGGTTGTGCAGCAGCGCACGGTGGGTCACGGCAACGCCGGTAGGGAAACGGGTCGAGCCGGACGAATACTGCAGGTAGCAGATGTCGTCAGGGCTGGCCTCGGGCAGTGCGCAGTCAGGCGCCTCGCGGGCGCCGAAACTCGCCCAGTCGATCCCGTCACATCCCTGCCGGTCGGCTGCGGCCTTGGCCATGTCCGCGATTTCGGGGGGATAGATCAGGATCGCTGGATCGCTGCTGTCGAGCTGCACCGAAAGCTGGTCGATATAACTCTCTTTGCCGCCAAAGCTGGTTGGCAGGGGCAGGGGTACTGGCCACGCGCCAACATAGGTGCAGGCGCAGAACAACGCTGCAAAGTCAGGGCCGGTTTCGGCGATCAGCGCCACCCGGTCACCCTTGCCAATGCCGGCCGCGATCAGCCGCCGCGCCATCGCCAGCGCATCCTCGCGCAGTTCGCGGAACGGATAGACCCGCTCCAGCTCGCCACGCATGTCATGAAAGTTTAGCCCCTTCTCGCTAAGCGCAGCGTAGTCGACCGCGTCGTTGAAGGTGGCGAATTCCGCCCGGATGCGCGGCAGCGCGCAGTCGTTCGGAGTCGGAACCAGCATGGTGTTGGTCATGAGTGAAGGCGATACCCGTTGTTGGTGCGCACAGGCATGGGCATTCTCCCCGCGCTCTTGTTAAGTCCCCTCCTGACGCGGCCAAACCGGCTGCGTCACGCGTAAGCGTTGCCCAATTCGCAAAGACTGTGGCACCATTATGACGATGACGGGCAAGGAGCAAGCCGAACGCCGCCAACAGAAGGCCAGAACGCCGCTGGACGAGGTGCGCCTGCGGGACCTCGCCCTGGCCTATGTCGCCCGATTCGCCACTACCGGCACGCGGCTGGAACGCTATCTGGTCCGCAAGTTGCGGGAGCGCGGCTGGGCTGGCGAGCGCGAGCCGGACGTGCGAGGGCTGGTCAGCCGGATGTGCGAGCTGGGCTATATCGACGATGCCGCCTGGGCGGCGGCGCGAAGCAACGATCTGCTGCGGCGTGGCTATGGTGCCCGGCGAATCGGGCAGACCCTGGGCGAAGCCGGCGTGGCGGAGGAGGTCCGCCGGGACCTTGCCCCCGGTCTTGCGGCGCAGCGGCGGGCGGCGATGGACCTTGCCCGGCGCAAGCGGTTTGGACCTTTTGACCGTCAGGGCGCCGATCCGGCGCGCCATCAAAAGCAGCTTGCCGCGATGGTCCGGGCAGGTCATGGCTTCGATGTGGCGCGCATGGTGCTTGACGCGGCCAGCGTCGCGGCCATCGAGCAATGGGTGCAGGACGCGGAAGAGGAGGAACGGCATTGATGCGCGCATCGGGACTGCTGCTGGCTGCCCTGTGCCTGGCCTGCTCGCCGCAGGGACAGGCGGAAACGACTGCGGCTGTGTCTTCGGCCACGGCGGTTCATCCGGTCTCCGGGCTCAAGGTCATTCCGCTTGCGGTTGCCAGCGGCAGCAAGCGCCACGCCTTCACCGTGGAACTGGCTGAAACCCTGCCGCAGCAGCAGCGCGGGCTGATGTTCCGCACCGAGCTGGGTCCGGACGAAGGGATGATCTTTCCCTACCGTTACCCCCAGATCCTCGGCTTCTGGATGAAGAACACGCCGCTCCCGCTCGACATCATCTTCATCGACGAGGACCGCCGGATCATCAACATCGCCGCGCGCACCACCCCCTATTCGCTCGATTCGGTCTATTCCGAACGGCCCGCCATCGCCGTGCTTGAGCTGATCGGCGGGCGGGCGGAGGAACTGGGCATCCGCCCTGGGGACAAGGTTGAATGGTAGCCCTGCGCCAGGCCGGTTTCCCGCTTGGCCACGGGGCCGCAATCGGCTAGGCGCGCGCCATGTCTATCCTCGGCAAGATCTTCACCTGGTGGGACGGCGCCACCATCGGAACCCACCTGTGGAGCTGGCGCAAGGGTGTCGAGGTCGGCACCGATGTGCAGGGCAACCGCTATTTCCGCACCCGCAAGCCGGACGCCCAGGGGCGGGAACGGCGCTGGGTGATCTACAACGGGCCCAACGATGCGAGCCGCGTCCCGGCGGAATGGCACGGCTGGTTGCACGGATCGTTTGACGACGTGCCGGAAAGCAATCTGCCGCCGCCGCACATCTGGGAAGCCGACTATACCCCCAATGCGACCGGCACGGTCAATGCCTATCGCCCCGCCGGGGCACTGGAGCGCGGCGGCAAGCGTGCTGCCGCGACCGGGGATTACGAAGCGTGGTCGCCGGACGCCTGATCGTGCGCGCACTTGCCCCTGCGGCCGTGTTGGCGTTGCTCGCCGGATGCGGTGACAAGCCTCCGGCGCCGAAGCCGGTCGAAACCGACGTTCCGGCAGAACTGGCGCAGGCATCCCCCCCGCCGGCCGGGGCGGCCGGTGAGGCCGGGCTGGGCACGCCGATGGCAGACCGGGTCGCCACTTTGGGCCTGCTCAACAAGCGCAACAACCTGTCGCAGGACATTACCCTCAAGCCGGGTGAGACGCGCCGGATTGGCGACGTGATCGTGCGCCTGTCAGCCTGCGAGCGGACCGCGCCGTGGGAAATGCCCAGCGAAACCGGCGCTTTCGTCCAGGTGCTGGTGCGGGACAGCCGGGCTGAGGACAAATGGGACCGGGTCTTTTCTGGCTGGCTGTTCAAGCGTTCGCCTTCGCTCAACGTGGTCGAGCACCCGATCTATGATGTCTGGGTGAAGGACTGCGCGATGAGCTTCCCGGGGGAAGAGGCCCCCGCAGCCTCGCCTTCGCCGCGCGCGACCGGGGCGGCATCTGCCCCGGCCCCGGCCCCTTCCCCAGCTCCGGCACCTGCTGCTGCCGCGGCTGCCGACAATACCGAGGCATAGGCTCCGGGCAGGCGCATAAGCGGATCGCCCGCAGCCTCGGCAACCAGTGCCATGTAGCGTGCCTGCGGGATTTCCACTGCGCCGAGCGAGGCAAGGTGCCCGGTCATGAACTGGCAGTCGAGCAGCCGGTATCCGGCCCGGCGCATCAGTGCGACCAGCCAGGCGAGCGCCACCTTGGAGGCATTGTCAGCCCGGCTGAACATACTTTCGCCGCAGAACACCCGGTCGAACGCCACGCCATAGAGCCCGCCCACCAGTTCGCCGCCGTGCCAGCATTCGACTGAATGGGCCTGTCCTGCCTTATGCAGGGCGAGGTAGCTGGCCTCGATCCGGTGACTGATCCAGCTCCCGCCGTCCTCGTCGCGCGGCTCGGCGCAGGCGGCGATCACCTGGCCGAACGCGGCATCGACCGTGACCCGGAACCGGTCCTGCCGGATCACCTTGCGTAGCGACGCCGAGCAACGGAACCCGCTGAGCGGCAGGATCGCCCGTTCGCGCGGTTCGACCCAGAACACCTCCGGATCGTCGCGCGCATCAGCCATGGGGAAGATGCCGCTGCGATAGGCCAGCAGCAGCATTTCGACCGGGATCGGCGGAGCGGGAAACTGGTCCATTGCGCCGATCTCTAACACCCCGGTGCCGCCGGGTCAGCGCCAATCCCCGCGCGAGGCAGCATTTGACCTTGCGCCCCCGCCACCCTTTGGCTTAAGGGCCGCATCCGCCTGCAGGGGTGTAGCTCAGCTGGTAGAGCATCGGTCTCCAAAACCGAGGGCCACGGGTTCGAATCCTGTCACCCCTGCCATTTCCTTGTGGCGCTCTGCAGGCGGTCCGTTCCCATCAGTACTCGTTAGGCTCTTCCGGAGTCTTGGCCGTGTGCGTCGGGCCGGCGGTGCGGTCCCCCCGCGCCAGCGCGAAGACCACGCCCGAAAGCAGGAGCAGTGCGATCAGGTTGGGCAGCGCCATCGCGGCGTTGGAAATGTCGCCCAGGCGCCAAATCAGGGTCAGATCCTGGAAGCTGCCGATAAAGATCACCACGCACCACAGCACCCGCCAACCCATGTGCAGCATCTTTTCGCCACGCAGGGTCGAACCGGGAATGCGGTCATAAATAAAGGTTATCGCCCGCTCGCCGTAATAGCTCCACGTCAGCAGGGTGGTGAACACGAACAGGATCAGTGCGACGCTGGCGATCAGGGTGCCGATCGGGATGCCCGCCAGCATGATGGGGAAAGCCGCGGCAAAAGCACCGGAGGTCATGGCGAAGCCCTGCAGGTCTGATTGCCAGGCGTGCTCGACCGCCTGCCCAGCGTGGGTGAAGTTGCCTTCCACCGTCAGTATCACCAGCGCGGTGATGGTGCAGATCACCACTGTGTCGATGAAGGTGCCGAGCATGGCCATGCGGCCCTGCTGTTCCGGATCGTCGGTCTGTGCCACGGCATGGGCAATCGGGGTCGAGCCTTGCCCGGCCTCGTTCGAGAACAGCCCGCGGGCCACACCGGCGCGGATGGCAATGATGATCGCTGCGCCAACGAACCCGCCGCTGGCTGCCTGCGGGTTGAACGCGCCGTGGAAGATGCGCCCGAAGGTTTCGGGAATGTCCTGATAGTCGAGCATGATCGCGATGATCGCCATCACCAGATAGGCTGCTGCCATGAAGGGCACGACTTTTTCCGCCACGCTGCCGATCGACTTGATTCCGCCAATAATGACCACGAACACCGCCACTGCCACAATCAGACCGGCGAGCCATTCCTCCATCCCGAACAGTTCGCCGAAGCTATCGGCAACGGCATTGGCCTGGATCGAGTTGCCGGTGACCAGCGCGGAGAACAGCGTACCGAGGCAGAACAGCACCGCCAGCCAGGTGTACTTGGGGCCGAGGCCCATCATGATGTAGGTCATCGGCCCGCCGCGGTAGGTGCCCTCGCTGGTCCGCTCACGATAGCGGATGGCGAGCGCACCTTCGGCGAAGGCCAGCGCCATGCCGATCAGCGCCGTGACCCACATCCAGAAAATCGCGCCGGGTCCGCCCAGTGCGATCGCAGTTGCGACCCCGGCGAGGTTGCCGGTGCCGACCTGCCCCGACAGTGCGGTGGACAGCGCGGCAAACGGGCTGATCTCACCTGCGCCGGCGCTCTTGCGGCCCTTGAACAGCCCGGCAAAGGCGCTGAACAGGTTGCGGATCGGATAGAACCGCAGCCCGAACATCATCCACAGGCCTATGCCCAGCAACACGATCACCATCGGCGGGAAGGGGATCACGGTCTCGCCGTTCCAGCTGCCCCCCCAGATGAAGTCCGACACATTGACAACGTGGTCGACGAGGCCGGGCGATCCGGCGGTGCTGGCAGCCATGTGGCGTTGTTCCCCCTTGCGCGGCCCGTGCAAACCGGGGCCGGACGGATAAAGCGCGCACGCTAACCGCGCCTTTGCGGATTTGCCAGAGGGCTTTGCACTTTCCCCCCGAGCGGTTGGATGCCCGGGGGGAAAGCTGGTCGTTCAGAACCCGAACGCGACGCCTACGCGGCCGCCGGTGGTGTTGCGTGCGGTGGAGCCTGCGACGCCGCCGGAGATGTAGACCTTTTCGCCAACCCGGGCGGTGATGGCGCCGGAGAAGCCCTGCTCACCCTGGTAGGTGGAGGCGTTGAGGCTGATCGAAAAGGTGCTGTCGGGCACCACCATGGTCCCGCCGAAGGCCATTGCCGCCGCGATCCCGCCGCGGGTGCTCTGGTCGAGCTCAGCAAGCTGGAAGCTCAGCGCATCGACCCGGTTCTCCAGCGTCGCCACCCGCCCAGTCAGGGCATTGAACTGGGTGTCGCTGACCGCCGCCAGCGGGGGCGCAGCGATTGTTCCGGCCATCGTGGCCAGACTATCGGATGAGGCAGAGGTGGCGGCGGTGCGGGTGCCAGCATCGAACGCGCGCTCGGCGGGCGGTTCGGCAATCGCCTGGTCCTCGCCCAGCACCGCCACCGGCACGGGCTGGCGGGTGGCGAGGGAACCGGATGAACCGGCGCCGCCCGGCGCGACCATGCTGCGTTCCCCCGCAGGGGCGAGCGCAACTGCATCGCTGCTGGTGGCCGCGATCATCACCGGTGCTGCGGGCGCCATGGCAGCGGCAGGAGCAGCAGCCGGGGCAGCAACGGGGGCAGCAGCCGGTGCGCTGGCGACCTGCGGCGCGCTCTGGCCGACCAGCACTGCCCCGCCGCCCGACTGCGGCAGGGGCGAGGACGAGAAGCCCAGGTTCCCGGCGGCATCGACCGTGACGTAATAGAGCTGGCCCGATTGCAGGTTGTTGCTGGCTGCGGTCGGCAGGCCGGGCATGGTGTAGCTGTAGTTGACCGTGCCGAACATGAACTGGTTGACCCGGGTGGTGGCCGCCGACAGCCCGAAGGCGAGACTGTTGTTGAAGGCCGAGGTGGCGAAGCTGCCGATGGCGATCGCATTGTTGCCCGAGGTCAGTGAGTTGAAGCCGATCGCGGTCGAGCGTAGCCCGTTGGCAGTCGATTGCGCACCGACGGCTGTGGCGCGTGAACCGGCGACCGAAGTGCTGGCACCGAACCCGAATGCGGTCGAGCCTTCGCCTTCAGCCGTGGTCGAGGTGCCGAGCGCGTTGGCGTTCTGCGCCAGCGCTTTCGCGGCGTTGCCGAACGCGGTCGAGTTCTGTCCCGTAGCACGGCTGCCAGCACCCGCGGCAAGTCCGCCCTGACCCGAGGCCAGCGCATTGGTGCCCAGTGCCAGCGCGTTGACGCCTGTGGCGGTCGCACCGGTACCGGACGAGTTGACCGCCAGGAACGGGCTCCCCCCGCTCGCAGCCAATGCATCAAGCTGCGCCTTGTTCACCGCGTCAGTCGCGTTGACCCCGGCGGCCACGTTGGTGATCCGCCGCTCCGAACCTGCCGCCCCCACCGAAACCGTGTTCGCCGCAGAGGTGACTGAGCCCGCACCAAGCGCGACGCTGTTGGTGTGGTTGGCCAGAGAACCTGAACCGATGCTGGTCGAACCTTCCGCAGCGGCTTCGGCGTTGAACCCGATGGCTATGGCATTGTTGTCCAATGCCATAGCAAACCCGCCCACGGCCACAGCGCCTTCACCGTTGGCATTGGCTTCATCGCCGATGCCGACAGAAGATTCGGCACTGGCGGCACTGAAGTTGCCGATGGCAACGCCGTTCAGGCCGCTCGCAATCGCAAGTCTGCCCCCGGCAAAGGAATTGTCGCCCGCAGCCAGCGCTTCGGTACCGATCGCGGTAGCGTTGAGGCCATTGGCGCGGCTGCGCGAACCGAGCGCCATTGCGTCTGCCTGGCTGGCAAAGGCATCACTGCCAAGCGCGACCGCATCGGCTGCCAGCGCCTGTGCGCCAGTACTATTCGCATCGCCGCCATCGCCGCCAATGGCGATGGCTCCGGCGGCTGAGGCAACCGTATTGAACCCTGCTGCGATCGCGGAAGAACCCAGCGCGTTGGCCCCGGGGCCAAGACTTGTTGCGGCGAAGCCCGTGGCGAGCGCGGCAACGCCAAAGGCACTGGCAAACTCCTGCGTCGCCTCCGATCCCACACCTACGCTGGTCGAGTTGATGCCTGAAGCGAGCGCAAAGGCGCCCAGGGCAAGAGTGTTGGTATTCTGCGCCCTTGCCAAATCGCCTATGGCGACGGCACTGGCACCTGCTGCCTGGCTATTGGTGCCGATGGCCACGGCACGAACTCCACTCGCAAGGCTGATTCTGCCTAGGGCCATGGCATTTTCTCCGCTCGCCACGCTGCCGGAGCCGAGGGCCATGGCACGAACCCCACTCGCCAGGGCGCTGTTCCCGATGGCCGTAGCACCGTTGCCGGTAGCGGCGGATGTCACGCCCAACGCAAGTGCCTCCAATCCTTCCGCCCTTGCGCCAACGCCCACCGCGGTGGCAGCAAAATCGGTGGCGCGGGAACCGGCACCCAATGCTGTTGAGCTTACCCCTGTGGCTTGCCCATCCACGCCCAGAGCCACGGCACTTGTGCCGGAAGCAAGGGCATCGGTTCCGATTGCAACGGCATCGGGGGCGAGCGCTTGTGCGCCGTCAGTACCGCTGTCCCCCGCGTCAGTGCCAATGGCAATGGAGCGTGAACCTGAGGCCACCGCATCCGCGCCGCCCGCGAACGACTTGGTCCCGGCCGCAGTTGCCAAGGCACCGATAGCAGTCGATCCTTCCCCGGTGCCGGAGGCGGCCCAGCCCAAGGCGACACTGCGGGTTTGGTTCGCCGTTGCTCTGAAGCCGACAGCAAGCGACTCCGAGCCGGACGCTAGGGCCCGACTGCCCAGGGCAACGGCGGCAGAACCGGACGCTTCGGCAAGAAAGCCGCCCGCAAATGCCTCGCTGGCCAACGCTTGGGCAAGCGCGCCGATGGCGGTGGTTCTGGGCCCTCCTGTCGCTAGCGACCGGGCACCGATCGCGGTTGACAACACCCCATCGGCACCCGCATCGGCCCCGATGGCAACCGCTTCGTTTCCGAGCGCGCTCGCCCCCAGTGTGTTAATGTCCGTGCCGTTCCCACCGATGGCAACCGACGCGAAGCCGGTGGCGGAACTGGCGGCACCCAGCGCAATGGCATTGGCCCCCGCACTGTTTGCGCCGGAACCTATCCCGATCGCATTCGTACTTGCCGCTTGCGTATTGTTGCCGATTGCCACGCTGTCTGTCGCCGTGGCGTCTGCGCTCCAGCCAGCGGCGAAGGCGCGGGTGCCTGAAGCCACGGAAAACCCGCCCACGGCCGTGGCGCTCTGGGCGGTCGCCTGCGACCGGGTGCCCAGCGCAGTCGCCCAGGTCTGATTGGCGAGGGTGTCAGAACCGATAGCGGTGGCATCCTGCGCCAGCGCCTGCGCGCCGAGACTGCCGGTATCGGTGCTGTCACCGCCGATTGCGACACTGCCGGTCTGCGTGGCGTTGGCATCGCGTCCGAATGCGACCGCGTTTGCTCCACTGGCAATGGCATCGGCCCCGACTGCCGTTGCCCCCGTGCTGCCGCCCTTGGCACCTTGGCCAATGGCGGTTGCATCGTTGAAGTTTGCGATCGCCAACTCGCCAATCGCAGTTGATTGCGCGCCGCTGGCAACCGCTTCGGTCCCCAGCGCTGTTGAACTTGAACCACTGGCGACCGAATCGGTCCCGATCGCGGTGGAATTCACGCCTGTTGCGTTGGCCGCATTGCCGAGCGCGACAGCGCTGTTCTGTGTGGCCCTGGCATTGGCACCGATCGCGGTGCTAAAACCGCCAGTGGCCTGCGCGCCGACACCGCAAGCCAATCGGGTGTCGAAACCGCCCGAATCCGCTCCGCCATCATTGTCTGTTGGTCCCAGATCGACATTGCCGTCATTGTCGCGGTCGAGCAGGCAGTCGTCTGCCTGCGCCTGTTGCGGTTGCAGCACGATCAGTGCCAGCGTCAGCGCACTGGTGGCGGACAGGGCGGCAAGGCGCGTTGCACGGTTGGAAGCGGTCATCTGGGTTCTCCTCTTGGCCATTGGTGCAAGGCGCTGTTTTGCGTGGTGCGATCCGGGTTCTGCCCTGCTTTCGATGGTCAAACGGACTGGGGCCGGAAAACCGGCCAGATTTTTTCGCGGGGCGGGATTTTCCTGTCCGGATTTCGCACCGCCGCCTTGCCCCGGGTCGCATGAGGCAAGGCGGCGGGCGCGGCGGGCAGCGGTGTGGGGCTAGCTGCCTGCCTTGCCGGAATAGACCAGACTGACGGTGACTTGCCCGTTGCCTTCGAAACTCGGCATCACATTGACCTGCATGCCGGTGTCGGCCGCATTGCCGTCGGCGGCCGTCATCGCCAGCATCCGCGACCCGCTCTGGCTGGTTTCCTGGACCGATTTCAGGCCAGCGCCGATGCCTTTGTCCTTATAGAAGGTAAACACATCATCAACTTTTGCCTCGACGGTATAGGCCACCATACCCTTGCCCGGAGAGCGGGGGTCGAGCACCACATTGTCGACCCTGGCCCCGGGATAAAGCGGGGCGAAATCGGGCAGATTGGCCGGGGCGGCCAGACCCGCGCCGCTGGCATCAGCGCGGATGCTGGTGCCGTCTTCCAGCGTCGTCTCGGCCCCGCCATCCCCGCACCCGGCAAGCAGGGGCAGGGCAATGACCGTGGTCAGCAGCTTTCTGATCATGTGATTTTTCTCCGTCGTAGAAGGAAGCTAGCTAGCGCGTCAGCCTGTCCCGCAATCCGCCCGGCCGGGGCTGCGATGCCAGGACGACTTCGCGCGCTGCGGCGGCGGTGGCCCAGGCATTGCCATTGGGGTTCAGGGCATTGGTCCGGGGTGCCCGGTCACGCACCATCCGGACCGCATCGTAGTAGTCCTCGTTCTTGTGGAACCGGAACTGGACCGCATTGGCGTGAACGTCGATGTCGTCATGCTGCACCAGAACGCCATCGTCGCGGCCGATGACCAGCAGGCGGCCGGCGTGCTGGTACTTGCCGCCGAGATAGGGCACCGCAGGGACCGGATCATGGTTGACCACGATCCGCAGATTGTCCGGCACAAACCGGTTCATGTCGGCCACAAATGCCGGGTTGCCGACCCGCGGCGCGCCTGAGGTGATCAGCGTGATGCTGGCAAAGGTGCCGGGCCGGTTCACCCCCATGTCATAGGCCATCAGGCTGGCGATCGCACCGCCAAGACTGTGGCCGGTGATAAACAGGTGCACGCCCTGCTGGCCCTCCAGCGCATCCAGCACCTTGCTGCGCAGGGTGAGGTAACTGTTGAGGAAACCGGCATGGACCAGCACGTTGCCGCGCTGGCTGGCGGGGATGAAAGATGGCTGCACCTGGCGGATATTCCCGTCCAGCATGACTGCGGACGTTATCGTATCGTTGACAGCATCGCCCTTGGTCCCGCGAAAGGCGACGACCACGGCATTGCCCTTCTTTGCGATCCCCGCCCGCAGCAGCGAATCCCGCAGGCCGCCATCGGTGATGATGCCCTGGCCCAGCAGTTGCCAGCCCATCGTGCGATAATACGCCGCCCCCGCCTGTTCACCGCTCTGCTGGCGGTCGCCCTGTTGGGACACTGCGCGAACATGGCGCTGCATCTCGAACGCGGTCGCGATCTTGGCCGGGGTCAGGTCACGCCGGTGTTCAAGCCCATGCGCGACTGGTGCTGCAGCAGGCTGGGTTGGCGCTGGGGCCGGTGGCGGTGGCGGTGGCGGTGGAGTGCCGCTGGAGGCGGTGGTGGTCGAAGCGGTGGCCGATCCGCTGAATCCGGTGATCCATCCGCGGTACTTCGCTGGTGCCGTGCTGATGAACCGGCTGCGGCTGGCGGGCAGCTTGAAGCTGATGATCGGCGGCATGGTTGCCGCGGTCCGGGTGCCGCTCCATTTGCGGTCAGCCGCGCCCGCGTCATGGCGCGGCAGGGTCTGGTTTTCCCAATCCCATGATCCGGCAAAGCCCCGGTTGCCAGGTAACATCAGCAATTCGGCATAGCCGCTGGTCCCGTCGGGATTGCGAAAGATGGCGCGCAAGCGACCGGTTGTCCGGTCCAGAATGCCTTCGATGGTGCCGCCGCGAAAGTCGCCGTAAACATGGTCCCCGTCTTCCACCAGGCGCACTTCGCCGAATGTCGTGGTCCAGGCACCCTGCCATTGCTGGGCGTAAGCGGGAATACTGACGTTGGCACCGGCTATGCAGGCGACGATGGCAGCAGGCTGGATAAATCGGTTCATGGCAGGGCTCCGTGGCTTCACCAAGGCAAACGGAAAGCGGCGCAAGAACCGGCCAGTTTTTTTGCCGGACCGGTTCTTTTTTGCGCGGAACCCTGCTTCGCTCCACGCGCCGGAAAGGATGGACCGGCCGAAGTGAAGCGGCTAAGCTTCGCGCCATCCCCGGGGAGCTCGTGCGAGCTGAGAGGCAGGTGTCACGTCCTGCGACCCGCTGAACCTGAACCCGTTAGCACGGGCGGAGGGAGTGGACTGGTTGCCGCCAGACGCCTGCTCTCCCGCTTCGCAAGGAGATAGACGCATGGCCGACATCAACAGCAAGCTCGAAATTGGCGTCACCACTGGCCCGATCCGGGGCAGCCGCAAGGTCCACGTCGGGCCGCTCAATGTCGCCATGCGTGAGATCGATCTGGAACCCTCCAGCGGCGAGCCGCCGGTGCGGGTCTATGACACCTCCGGCCCCTATACCGACCCCGATGCGGTGATCGACATTGCGGCCGGCCTGCCCGAACTTAGGGCAGACTGGATTCGCGGGCGCGGCGATGTGGAGGAGGTGACCCAGCGCGAGGTCCGCCCGGAAGACAACGGCCAGCTCGGGCCAGACCGCAGCGGCGGCGTCCCCCCGTTCCCGCGCGTGCGGCAGAAAGTGCTGCGCGCCAAGCTAGGGATGAACGTCAGCCAGATGCACTATGCCCGCAAAGGCATCATCACGCCGGAGATGGAATACGTCGCCACCCGCGAGAATCTGGGGCGTGAGCGGCTGCGTGAATACGCCCGCAGCGGGGAGGGCTTCGGCGCGGCGATCCCCGACTACGTCACCCCCGAATTCGTCCGCGACGAGGTCGCGCGCGGCCGCGCGATCATCCCCAGCAACATCAACCACCCGGAAAGCGAACCGATGGCGATCGGGCGTAACTTCCTGGTCAAGATCAACGCCAATATCGGCAACTCGGCGGTGGCCAGCGATGTCGCATCGGAAGTCGACAAGATGGTGTGGGCGACCCGCTGGGGCGCTGACACGGTGATGGACCTTTCCACCGGGCGCAACATCCACGACACGCGCGAATGGATCCTGCGCAACAGCCCCGTCCCGATCGGCACGGTGCCGATCTACCAGGCACTCGAGAAGGTCGGCGGCATTGCGGAAGAACTCACCTGGGAAATCTTCCGCGACACCCTGATCGAACAGGCCGAGCAGGGCGTGGACTACTTCACTATCCACGCTGGGGTGCGGCTGCCCTACGTGCCGCTCGCGGCCAAGCGCGTCACCGGGATTGTCTCCAGAGGCGGCTCGATCATGGCCAAATGGTGCCTCGCCCACCACAAGGAGAGCTTCCTCTACGAGCGCTTCGACGAGATTACCGAGATCATGAAGGCCTACGACGTCGCCTATTCGCTCGGCGATGGCTTGCGCCCCGGCTCGATCGCCGATGCCAACGATGAAGCCCAGTTCGCCGAGCTCTACACCCTGGGCGAACTGACCCACCGCGCCTGGGCGCAGGACGTGCAGGTGATGATCGAAGGGCCGGGCCACGTGCCTATGCACAAGATCAAGGAGAACATGGACAAGCAGCTGCAGGTGTGCGGTGAGGCGCCGTTCTACACGCTCGGGCCGCTGGTCACCGATATCGCCCCGGGTTACGACCACATCACCAGCGGCATCGGCGCAGCGCAGATCGGCTGGTATGGCACCGCGATGCTCTGCTACGTCACGCCCAAGGAACACCTCGGCTTGCCTGACCGGGACGACGTGAAGGTGGGTGTGGTCACCTACAAGCTCGCCGCCCATGCGGCGGACCTTGCCAAGGGCCATCCGGCAGCACAGGTGCGCGACGATGCGCTGTCCAAGGCGCGGTTCGAATTCCGCTGGCGCGACCAGTTCAACCTCAGCCTGGACCCCGAAACTGCCGAGCAATACCACGACCAGACCCTGCCAGCCGAAGGGGCGAAGTCGGCCCACTTCTGTTCGATGTGCGGTCCCAAGTTCTGCAGCATGAAGATCAGCCAAGACGTGCGCGATTTCGCCTCCAAGCAGAACCAGAGCGCGGACGGTTTCATCGCCAGCATGCAAAGCGCCGCCGAAGCCGCCGCCGCGAGCAAGGAGGCAGCACTGAAAGGGATGGCTGAGATGAGCAAGCTGTATGAGGAGAAGGGGCGCGAGCTGTATATGGGGGCTGGGGGAAGGGAGCACGACTGATGGCCGACCTCTACCTCAAGAACCTCGAATCCGAACGCAAGGCGTTGTGGGCGACCTGCCGGCTAAAGGGGCTCGCCCGCAATACCCCCGAACGCCAGCGCATCGCCGTGCTGGACGAGGCGATTGCCG
Organism: Sphingomonadaceae bacterium; assembly: GCA_046294735.1. Lineage (GTDB taxonomy): Bacteria > Pseudomonadota > Alphaproteobacteria > Sphingomonadales > Sphingomonadaceae > 34-65-8. Next base: position 290,455 of record JBKBKB010000002.1, on the reverse strand, counting down.
CGCATAAGGAGAAGCAGGGACGCTGACCAGTCGCGGCAGGCCGGGCTGCTGCAAGACGCGCTTCCGATCACGGCCACCACGCGCGCGGACATGAATGCCGCGCCAAGGGCGCCAGTGCTGCCGCATCTGCGCGCGATGGGCTTCAGGCGCAGGTTCGGTTGTAGCTGATATCGGCTGACCGAGTGGCCGGCTGTGCGCTTCACCCGATAAAGCCGCGCACCTCGCTCACGAAATCCTCGAACCGGTCGTGGTGGACCCAGTGGCCGGCGCGGTCGTATGCGCTGACTGTCACGTTGTCGCCGAAGTGAGCGATCCGCCCGTCTTTCTCGGGATTGCTCGCCCAGCTGTCATTGCCGTAAATCATCAGGGTGGGGCAAGTGACGCGGGCCCAGAGTTCCGCGACCTGCTCCAGCGACAGGTCGTCGCTTGGCCAGGCGTGGAGGTGCGGGTCGAACTTCCAGCTCCAGGTGCCGTCCTCGTTGCGGATTGCGCCGTGGCGGCTCAGGTGCTCGGCTTGGGCACGGCTCAGGTAGCTGTTGGCCTCGTGCATCCGGTCAACCGCGTCGGTGAAGGTGGCATAGCGTTTGGGCAGGCGGCCAGAGGCTTCGCGTTTCCGGTCGATCCACTGCCGACGGTGCTCGTACCACGGGGTCTTGGCCATTTCCGCCTGCACTTTGGGGCTGGGCCCGAGCCCTTCGATCGCCACCAGCTTGCGCACATTTTCCGGATAGAGCCCGGCATATCGCAGCGAAATGTTCCCGCCCAATGAATGGGCGACGATGGTGACCGGGGCCAGTTCGAGTTGGTGGATCAGCTGGGCGAGGTCATAGACATAGCCGGTCATCGGGTAATAGCCGGTGTTGGTCCATTCGCTATCACCGTGGCCGCGCAGATCGGGGCAGATCACGTGCCAGTCATGCCGCAGTTCTTCGGCCACCCAGTCCCAGCTGCGGCAATGGTCGCGCCCGCCGTGCTGGAGAATCAGCGGCGGCGCGCCTTCGTTGCCCCAGTCGGCATAGTGCAACCGGGTGCGCTGGCTGATGAAGCTCTGCGAGGTCGGGCCGATCAATTCCATCAGGCGGGTTCCCTTGACGTAAGCGGAAATTTGCGTTGCGGATCGCTACCGATGCGATACGGTAGGACGCAACCGAAAACGAGAGAGGAAATGTATTCATGTCGGTGCTGAACATCGCCCAACCCGCCTTCATGGAAGAGGAGGAGATTGCCATCTTCGCGGATGCAGTCGGAAAGTTCTACCAGCAGCACGCCCCGGAAAAGCGTGTGCTCAAGTGGCGCGAAGATGGCCAGGTGGAGCGCGATTTCTGGCGCGAGGCGGGCGAGGCGGGCCTGCTCGGCGTTTCGGTGCCAACCGAATACGGCGGCCACGGCGGCGATTTCCGGCATGACCTGGTGGTGATCGACCAGCAGGCCAAGCACAACGTGGAAGGCTTTGCCGCCTCGCTCCACAACACGGTGATCCTGCCCTACCTGGTGCGCCACGGGACGGAGGAGCAGAAGAAGAAGTACCTGCCCAAGCTGGTCACCGGCGAGCTGGTCAGCGCGATCGCGATGACCGAGCCGGGTGTCGGCTCCGACTTGCAGTCCATCACCACCACCGCGCTGAAAGACGGCAACGGCTACCGCATCAATGGGGCCAAGACCTATATCTCCAACGGGCAGACGGCGGATTTCATCGTGATCGTTGCCAAGACCGATCCGAGCGAGCGGGCCAAGGGCATCTCGCTGATGCTGCTGGAAACCGAAGGCGCGGAAGGGTTCAAGCGCGGGAAAAAGCTCGACAAGATTGGGCTCGACGCGGCCGACACCAGCGAGCTGTTCTTCGACGACGTGTTCGTTCCGGCCGAGAACGTGCTCGGCGGGGTTGAGGGCAAGGGCTTCTACCAGCTGATGGGCGAACTGCCGCAGGAACGCTTGATCATCGCGGTCGGCGCGATCAACGGGATCGAGAAGGCGCTCGAAACCACGATGGATTTTGTCAAGAACCGCAAGGCCTTTGGGCAGACGATCTGGGATTTTCAGAACACCCAGTTCGTTATGGCCGATCTCAAGGCGCGCAGCACGGCGGCGCGGGTGTTCGTCAACGACTGCATCGCCAAGCACCTTGAAGGCAAACTTGATGTGGCGACCGCCTGCATGGCCAAGTACTGGGTCACCGAGCTGCAGGGCGAAGTGGTCGACAAGTGCCTCCAGTTCCACGGCGGGGCCGGGTTCATCAACGATTACCCGATCGCCCGGATGTACCGCGACAGCCGCATCACCCGCATCTTCGGCGGTTCCAACGAAGTGATGAAGATGGTGATCGCGCGCGGAATGTAAGGCACAGCCAGCGATGCCGGCCCGACTGACCCACCGTTGAATGCGGCAACTCAGACGGGCCGGTAATCGCCGAAATTGAGCGCGCAGGCATCGAGCATGGCGGCTACTGCTGCGTGGTCAGCCGCTCTCGTCCCGGCAGGGAGCGGCTGCATCCGGTCCGGCGCGGGGAAAGTGCCATATCCGGCGAACAGGCAGTGCCAGCTCAGGCCCGGATAATATGCCCGGTCATAGCTCTGTGCCAGCGCCTGCTCCATGTCCTCGTGGCGGAACCAGGCGGTGATCATCGCCTTGAGCGGATCAGACAGCCGGTCGTTGGCGGCGTTGTCGCGCCAGTAGGCAGTGTCGCTGCGCTGGTTCAGCCGGTAATGGGCCACGATATAGTCGCGGATCCCTTCATAGCGCGCGGCAATCGAGCGGTTGAAGGCCTCGCGGTGCTGCGCGGTGTACCCGCCCGCTTCATAGGCCTGGACGAATTCCAGCGCGGTGACGATCACGATATGGAGCGCGGTCGCCTCCAGCGGCTCGATGAAACCCTGGGCCAGCCCGGTGGCGAGGCAGTTGCGGTGCCAGCTGTCGCGTACCCGCCCAACCTTCATTTGCAGGAACCGGGCCGGCTGGCCGGTCTGCTCCTGCCCCAGCGCCGCGCGCAGTTCCGCCTCGGCCGCGTCGTCAGGCAAATAGCGCGAGGAATAGACATAGCCGTTGCCGACCCGGCTGGTGAGCGGGATCGACCAGCGCCAGCCCGCCTTCATCGCCACCGCGTCCGTCTGCGGAAGGGCCGGCCCGGTGTGCGCAGTCGGAAGCACCACTGCCCGGTCGTTGAACAGGTTCTCGGCAAAGGGCAGGAACTCGGCCCCCAGCGCTTCCTGCGCCAGTACGCTGCGGAAGCCGGAGCAATCGACGAACAGGTCGCCTACAATCCGCTCGCCGTCTTCGCACAGCAGCGCGGCCAGGTCGCCGTTCGCGCTGTGCTCAACCCCGGCCACCGTCAGCGGGCGGTGGATGATCCCGCGCGCGGCCGCCCATTCGCGCAGGAACGCGCCCAGCTTGAAGGCATCGAAGTGATAGCCGTAGCTGGGCGCAAAGGGGAAGGCGGGGGCCGGGTGCGGGGCCTTGCCCAGCTGTGCCAGCCGGGTGGCGAGGAACCACTGGTCGGGATGGGCGGGCACCGCAAGGCCCCGCCGCGCCAGCGCGCAGTTGTGCACGAAGGCCGGTTCGCTGTGCAGGTCGACCGGGCCGGGGAAAGGGTGGAAATAACTGGCGAAGCCGGGCCGTTCGCTCCACCCGGAAAACCGGATGCCCAACTTGTAGGTGGCGTCGCAGCGGGCCATCCATTCGTCCTCGGCAATGCCGAGCAGGTCGAAGAATGCCTTGAGCTGCGGGGTCGATCCTTCGCCGACACCGATGATCCCGATGTCCGGGCTTTCGACCACGGTCACGCTGCCGCCGCGCGGCGCAAGGGCATGGTGCAGCAGGCAGGCAGTGATCCAGCCCGCGCTGCCGCCGCCCAGCACGATCACACGGGGAGGGGCGTTGGCGCTCATGGCCTGGCAGAAGCAATGCCGGGTCGGCTCATCGGGACCTGAGCTCGACTGCGAAACCACCCGCGCGGGCCATCGGCACGGTAAGCCGGTCGGCGGCGGTCACGGTGCGGGTTTCGACCGACATGGCATGGCGATCTTCCCCCAGTCCGTCTGCCCCCGGCCCGTCACGCCAGATGGTGGCGGTGTAGCGGCGGCCCGGATCGAGGAAGGCGAGGTCGAGTGTTATCTGGCGCGCGGTCGAATCTGTCACGCCGCCCAGATACCAGTTGTCGCTCGCCCGGTCCTTGCGCGCCAGCACCGCATATTCGCCAACCGCGCCGTCAAGCACACGGCTCTCGCTCCAATCAACCGGCACCCGCTTGACGAAATCGAGCGCCTGCGGCCAGGCGGCCAGGTTTTCCGGCAGGTCGGCCGCCATCTGGATCGGCGAATAGATCACCACATAGAATGCCAGCTGCCGTGCTAGGGTGGAGGGGATGTCGGGCGCGCTCGCATCGCGGCCCTTCAGGCTGAACACCCCCGGGGTATAGTCGAACGGACCAGACAGCATCCGGGTCCACACCAGGGTGGGGACGTGCTCCGGGGTATTCTTGGGGCTGCCCCAGGCATCGTATTCCGCCCCGCGTGCACCTTCGCGGGCGACCCAGTTGGGATAGGTCCGGCGCAGGCCGGTATCCTTGACCGGTTCGTGCGGATTGACCGCGATCCGGTGGCGGGCGGCTTCCTGCACCACTTTCAGGTGGTGGTTCACCTGTTCCTGCCCGTCATGCCACACGAACACTTCGCCGCCTTGTCCGTCATCGGCGATGATCCCGCCGGCATCGGCGACATAGCCGGTCTTGACCGCGTCGATCCCGAGCCGGGCATAGAGCGCCATGGCATCGGCCAGCTGGCGTTCGTAGACCTGGATATTGCCGCCAGTTTCGTGATGGCCGACGATCCGCACGCCTTTCCTGCGGGCATGGCGGGCGACCGCCTCGATATCGAAATCGGGATAGGCGGTGGTAAAGTCGAACTCGCGCCCGTTGCCGAACCAGTTGCCGTCCCATCCCAGGTTCCAGCCTTCGATCAGCACCCCGCGAAAGCCGTGCCGGGCAGCGAAATCGATGTGGCGGATGGCATTGGCAGTGGTCGCGCCGTGCTTCGGCCCGCTGGCCCAGCTCGACTGGTCGAGATGCATTTCCCACCAGATGCCGATGTACTTGTGCGGCACCACCCAGCTGACATCGCCCAGGGCATTGGGCTCGTTGAGATTGAGCTCCAGGTTGCTTTGGTAGAGCCCCGCCGCATCGCTTGAAATCCGGATCGTGCGCCACGGGGTGTGGAACGGTGCCTGCCGCACCACCTTGGGTCCGCGCGGGCTGGGGGCCAGCTGGGCGCGGAAGCGGGTTCCGTCCATCCGCCGCAGCCACATCCCGGCATAGTCGACCAGGGCCGCTTCGTGAAACGACAGGTGGACCCCGTCTTCGAACCTCATCGTGATCGGCGTATGCGCGACCGACACGGCGCTCGCTTGGGTGCGGCTGTAAAGGTATTCGTAACGGTTCCAGTCCCCCGCCTGGATCCACCATGCGGTGGCATCGCGGGCGAGGTTGAACTCGGTCAGCTCGTCGGCGATCCGGGCGGTGGTGAAATGGTCCTGCTGCGGGAATTCGTAGCGAAAACCGATCCCGTCATCGAACACCCGCAGGCGGACGGTCAGGCGGCGCGGGGTGTCATCGCGTTCGGCAAAGGTCAGCACCAGCTCGTTGTGCCGGTCACGCACCAGGCGGCTTTCGCCCCACGGCTGTTCCCAGGTCTGGTCGGCACTGGAGCGCTGCTGAGCCACCACCGCGAAATTGCGCCGCATCGGGTCGGCATCGATGAAGTTGAAGCCGAGGTTCGACTTGGCGATCAGCGGCTGGCCATCGCGAGTCACGCGGTAGAACGGCACCCCTTCGCCGTCGGCATCGAGCTCGACCACGATCCGCCCGTCGGGCGAGGCGACTGTCGCGGCGATCGCCGGGGCGGCCAGCAAGCCGGAGACAAAAGCGGCGACCAGCGCGGCAAACCGGGTTGCTAGTGGGGTTCGCAGGCGCATCGTCATTCCTCCACGATCAGGGCGGCATAAGGCGGCAGGCAGGCAGCGCTCGCGTCGTTGAGCGCCGCCAGCACGGTGCCGGCCAGCGCAGGCTCTGTGATGGTTCCGGTGCCGAGGTTGAAGTGACAGCGAATCCGCTGGCCGCCTGCCTCGCGGACCAGCTCAAGCAGGTCGCCATCGCACTGGCAGGTGACGCTGCCGCGCCGCAGTGCCGGATGGGCCTTTCGCAGGGCAATCAAGTCACGTGTCAGGGCCAGCTGCGAATCCGGGTCCTGCGCCTGCCGGTCGATCGCCTTGGCCATGTTGGCCTCGCTCAGCGGCAACCACGGCCTGGCGCGCGAGAAGCCGCCGTATTCGTCCTGTGCGGACCACGGCAGAGGAGTCCGCACCCCGTCGCGCGAGAGGGTCAGCGGCCAGTTGGCAATCGCTTCGGGATCCTGCAGCAGCTCGAACGGGATCGCATCCTGTTCCAGCCCCAGTTCCTCGCCCTGGAACAGGATCACGTTGCCGCGCAGCGCCACCAGGAGCGCGATCTTCATCCGGGCGAAGGCGGCGATATGCTCGGGCGCGCACCAACGCGACACCGCGCGCGGCGCGTCATGGTTCTCGAACGCCCAGCTTGGCCAGCCGGTGCCGGGCCGTTCGGGCCATTCGGCCAGCGCCCGGCACACCAGGTCGGGGGTCAGCCGGTCGGCGTAGAGGAAGTTGAAGCCGTAGGCGGAGCTCAGGTGCCGGTCATCGGCGGTGAAGGCGTGCATTTCGCCAATTGCGTCATCGCCGCCCACTTCAGCGACGGTAAAGATCGCCTCGTACTGGTCGGTCAGGGCGCGGATGCGGGCGATGAAGCGCGGGATGTCGGGGTGCGACTGGTTGTGCACGCGCAGTTGGAAGTCGAACGGGCGGGTGCGCGGCTTGCCGGTGTCGGGCGCGGGCGGATTGTCGCGCAATTGCGGATCGTGCATCGCGAAGTTGAGTGCGTCGATGCGGAATCCGTCCACCCCTCGGTCGAGCCAGAACCTGGCTACGCCCAGCAGGGCATCCTGCACCGCCGGGTTGTGAACGTTGAGCTGCGGCTGGCTGGCGAGGAAATTGTGCAGGTAATATTGCCCGCGCCGCGCGTCCCACGTCCAGGCCGGGCCGCCAAACACCGATTGCCAGTTGCTCGGCGGGCTGCCGTCAGGCCGGGGGTCGGCCCAGACATACCAATCGGCCCGCGGCCCCGTGCGGCTGGCGCGGCTTTCGGCAAACCACGGATGTTCGTCCGAAGTGTGGGAATAGACCTGGTCGATCAGCACCCTCAGGCCCAGTTCATGGGCGCGGGCGACCAGCGCGTCGAAATCGGCCAAGGTGCCGAAGATCGGATCGACATCGCAGTAATCGGCCACGTCATAGCCGAAATCGCGCATCGGGCTGGTGAAGAACGGGCTGACCCAGATCGCATCGACGCCTAGCGCGGCGACATGGTCGAGCCGGGCGGCAATGCCCGGCAGGTCGCCGATCCCGTCGCCGTTGGAATCCATGAAGCTGCGGGGATAGATCTGGTAGATGGTCGCGCCCTTCCACCACGGGCCGGTGTCGGCCGCGGCCTGGACTGTGCTCTGGAGGCGAGTCATGCGGTTCATCGGGCGGTTACTGCCACGCGGCATAGGGCCCAGCCGAACGCGGGCAAGGACAATTCGACGCTGCCCGGTGCGCTGACCGTGGCCGGACAGGTCCCATGCAGCGTGTCCAGCATTCGCGCGTCATAGCTGATCGTGCTGCGGCGCACGATCGGTTCGCCCGAGGTGTTGAACGCGAGCAGGTATTCGGTGCCGGTGGCCGGATCGAACCGTGAGACCGAATAGAGACCCGGTTTCAGGTCGTAGCTGCGGGTAATCTGCCGCCCGCGCGCCAGCGCGGGGTGGGCCTTGCGCACCGCTGCCAGCTCCGCGATCAGCCGGTAGAGCCGATGAGTGCGGTCGAAATTCTCGTCGGCGGTGGTGGCGCTGGTGCCGATCAGCAGGTTGTCGTTGTAGCTGGCGACCTGGCTAGCGAACATGTTCTCGCGCGCGGCCTGGTCGTTGCCGTCGCCGACGAAGCCCTGTTCGTCGCCGTAATAGATCACCGGGCTACCGCGCAGGGTCATCATCATCGCATGGCCGAGCTTGACCCGGGCGAGCAGTTCGTCCTGTCCGATCCCGGGCACCCGGTCGCGGATCAAGGTGGAGAAGCGACCCATGTCGTGGTTGCCAAGGAAAGTCGGCATGGTGCGGGCGGCATCCTCGCCGCCTTCATAGAGCACGTCGCCGTCGAACATCTCGACCATGACTTCGGGCGATTTCTGCCCGCTCACCGCCAGCATGACGGCGGTCTGGAAGGCGAAATCGAGCACGGCCGGGAAGCCGTCGCGGCGGGTGTACTGGGCGATATAGCCGCTGTCCGGCACGTCGCGGTAGACTTCGCCGAAGATGTGGAAATTGGGAATGCCGCGCTCAGCCGCGATGCGGCGCATTTCCGGCACGAACACCTGCCAGAACTCCGGGTTGACGTGGCGGGCGGTGTCGATCCGGAAGCCGTCGATCCCGGTCTGCCGGATCCAGTCCCCGTAGATTTCGATCATGCCGCCCAGCACGCGCGGGTTCTCGGTGAACAGGTCGTCCAGCCCGACGAAATCGCCCTGGCGGCTGCTCTCGCCGCTGAAGGTGGTGTCGCCGCGGTTGTGGTAATAGATCGGATCGTTGAGCCAGGCCGGAACCTTTACGTCCCGCTCCGCCTCCGGGATGACCGGGGTATAGGCATAGGTCGGGTCGGTCAGGCGGGCGAAGTTCTCCACCGTCTGGACTTCGTCGCCCATGAAGCCGGGATTGATCGGCGCACCATCCGGCCCGCCCCGGCGCGAATAAGGGAAGTCCGCGCGCGAGCGGTAGGTATAGCCGGTCGCCTCGCCTTCGGCATACTTGATCACGTCGGCGGTATGGTTGGTGATGATGTCCATATAGACCTTCATCCCGCGTGCGTGGGCGGCGGCAACAAAGGCGGTGAATTCCTCCATGGTGCCGAAATGGCTGTCGGGCCGGGTGAAATCGGTCACCCAGTATCCGTGATAGCCCGCGCTCTCGTCGCCCTTTGGCCCCTGGACCGGCTTGTTCTGGAAAATCGGCGCGAACCAGATCGCGGTTATCCCGAGGCCTTCGAGATAATCGAGCCGTGCGGTCAGCCCGGCCAGGTCACCGCCGTGGAAGAAGCCCTTGTGGGTCGGGTCGAACCCTGTGACCAGCGGGCCGCCTGACAGGCCGCCCCGGTCATTGGCGGGATCGCCATTGGCGAACCGGTCAGGCAGGACGAAATAGACGATCTCGTCCTCCGGCAGCCGGTCGCGGAAGTTCGCTGCGGCGTGGTCATCGGCGGCAGCAGGCGCAGCTGCGATGGTGGCGGTGGCGGCGAACAGGGTCGAGGCCAGCCAGGCAGCAAGTCGGGACATCAGGCAGTCTTCCGGTCTGGGGAGGGGGGCAGGCAGAACGCCCGCAGGAATTCGACATGGCCGGGCATCTGCGCGGCCAGGTCGCGGTTGCGCCGGGCAAGGCTGTCCATCATCGCGGCGAGGTCCGCCTCTGGCATGGTGTCGGCGAGCGGGTTCCACCCGTGCGGCAGCACCCCCTGGCCGATCATCACCTGCAGCCAGCCCGGCTCGGTGAACAGTTCCTCATGCTCGCGGTGGATATAGGCAGTGGCGCGGAATGCGGCGAGCTTCGCCGCCAGCGTTTCTGGCACGGCCATGGCGCGGCACCGGTCCCAGAACGGCACACCATGGCGCCCGTTGGCATGGTAGTGCAGGATCAGGAAGTCGCGGATCCGGCTCCATTCGAATGCCGCCTGGCGATTGAATTCAGCCGCCATGGCGGGGTCCGTCCGTCCGGAGGGCACCATCTGCAGGAAACGGCCGATGGCGGACTGGACCAGATGGATCGAAGTCGATTCGAGCGGCTCCATGAACCCGGCCGCAAGGCCCAGCGCCAGGCAGTTGCCGACCCATTGCTGCTGCCGCATCCCGGTGGTGAAGCGCAGAAAATTGGGCTCGGCCAGCGGCGTCCCGTCGAGGTTGGCGAGCAGGGTGGCAGCCGCCTCGTCGTCCGACAGGTAATCGCTGCAATAGACATGGCCATTGCCGATCCGGTGTTGCAGCGGGATGCGCCATTGCCATCCGGCCGTGCGGGCGATGGACCGGGTATAGGGGGTAAACTCGCCGCGCGTTTCGCACGGGATCGCCACCGCCCGGTCGCACGGCAGCCAGTGGCTCCAGTCCTCGAACCCGGCGGCCAGGGTCTGTTCGATCAGCAGGGCACGAAACCCGGTACAGTCGATGAAGAAATCGCCGCTCACGCGCCGCTCGCCATCGAGCACCACTTCCGCGATGTCGCCGGTTTCGCCGTTCCGGATGACCTGCGCCACGGTGCCTTCGATCCGCACCGCGCCGTGGCGCTCGGCATGGCGGCGCAGGCAGGCGGCATAGAGCCCGGCGTCGAAATGGTAGGCGCGCGGCAGGTCCGGTGCGCCAGGGCCGGCATCGCCCGGCCAGATCTGCATCCGGTTGGCCCGCGCCGCCACGTCGTTCAGAGCATAGGCGGACAGGTCCTCCGCCAGCCCCAGTGCCCGGGCGCGGGCCCAGTGGTGCTGGAACGGCAGCAGCCCGGCCCCCTGCCCGACATGGCCGAAGGCATGGAGATAGCTGGTCCCCTCACCTGCCCAGCCGGCAAATTCGATCGCCAGTTTGAAGCTGCCCCGCGTCTCGCGCAGGAACTCTGCCTCGTTAAGCCCCAGCGCGGCATTGAACAGGCGGATCTGCGGGATTGTCGCCTCGCCCACCCCGACCGTGCCGATGGCGTCGGACTCGACCAGGGTCACGCGCTGCGGCGCGAACCGGGCCAGCGCGGCGGCGGCCATCCATCCGGCGGTTCCCCCGCCGACAATGACGATGTGGTCCTGCCCAGGCCCAGTCACAATGCGCACCTCTCCCGTGAACAAGGCGCCGGTCTGCCTTGCGTGTTGAGGCTAGGGTATTTCCAAGCAGATGCGAACCGTGTGTACGATCCGCATCTGCCCGCCCTCATCCCGTCAGTGGCCGCGGCCTCAGAACTTGTAGGTGAAGCCCGCGAGGAACCGCCGCCCATAGATCTGGTAGTCGATCACCTGGCGCGGATCGCCGCCGATCGAAGCGAAGCGCTCGTCGGTCAGGTTCTGGCCCTGAATGTAGAGCGACAGGCCTTCGAGCGCGCTGCCCGGCTGGAAGTCATAGCCGATCTGCGCGTCAATGATCGTTTCGCCGAGGGCGGTGCGCCGGGTCGGCGAACCGCCGAAGCCGGTGAAATCGCCGAGGAAGGTCGAGCGATGCCGCACGCTGGCGCGGGTGTTGAAGCCGGCCTTCTCGTAATAGGCGGTGCCGTTGATCACCCACTTGGAATAGCCGGGGATCTGGGTCTCGTTGCCGTTGGCGTCCTCGATCTTGGTCTTGGTGTAGCTCGCCCCGCCAGTGACGCCAAAGCCGTCAAGCGCGGAGGAGAACACGCTGAACGGCATGGTGACTGCCAGTTCCGCACCGTAGAGGTCGCCGCCGCCGGTGTTGACCGGCGCATCGAGCGTGCCGACCGACGGGAGGGCAGGGAATGCGGCGGCCCCGGTCGGGGTCGGGAAGGCTGAATAGTCGAACGGAATCCGGCCGTTGAAGATGTAGCTGGTGATGTCCTTGTAGAACAGCTGCAGCGCAACCACGCCGCCCTGGCCGAAATACTGTTCGACGTTGAAATCGACCGCATTGGCCCGGAACGGACGCAGGAACGGGTTACCGCCGCCACCGCGGATCAGGCCGCCGGGCACCGAACTGTCGATGCCGTAGCCGATCGAGAGGCGCATGTCGTCAAGCCGCGGGCGCATGATCTGGCGCGAAGCGGCGAACCGGACCACGGTGTCGCTCGGCATCCGCAGCGACAGGTTGAGGCTGGGCAGCACGTCCCAGTAGGTATCGCCGATGGTGCGCTGCTCCGGCCCGGTGGCCGGGAAGATGAAGCCGGTCGACTTCTGCTCGGTCTGGACCGCCTGCACCCCAAAATTGCCGGTCAGGGTCGAACTGCCCATGCCCTGCTCGATGTTGGCCTGAAGGTACATGGTCATCAGGTCTTCATTGACCGTGTAGCCCTTGCCCAGCACATCGTTGGCGGCACCTGGGCCGGTGGTGACGCGCGGTTCCAGCACCAGGGTGCCGTTGGCAATCAGGTCGCGCGCGTCATAGCTGACGATCGGGCCGAGGCCGAGATAGTCGAGGCTGGTCGAGCGCAGCAGGAACTCCGCCGGGATCGCCGCGGTCAGCGCCGCGCCGGGCAGGCGAACGAAGGCTTCGTCCGGCGTCAGGGTCTTTTCCCGGGTGGTGTAGTTCATGCCGAACTGCACCTTGCGGATGAAGCTGTCCTCGAATTCGCGCGCCACCTCGACCCGGAACTGCTTCAGCTCGTCGTCGATGATGCGGTTGTTGAAGTAACCGGCCTGCGGCACTGTGCCGCCACCCCAGCCGAGCGGGTCGGTGAGGAAGATCTGGGCCGGATTGCTGTAGTCGAGCGACGGGCTGAACACGGTGCCGGTCGGACCCGACTGGAAGCCGATGGTCGCGGCCGCCCCGTTGCCGGTGTTGGCACCGTTGAAACCGGTCCCGGCGTAGCTTTCCAGGCTCAGCTCGTTGCGGTCGGTGCGCGAATAGCCGAAGTCAAACATCGCGCTCCACCCGTCATCGCCCTGGTAGTCGGCGTTGAACCCGAACGAATAGAGATCGGCCTTGCGCTGGAAGATGTCGTTGCGGACCACACCGCGGACATTGGTGAAGGTGCCTGCGGTGGCGAAGCCGTCTTCCACCGTGGTCACGCTGGTGTTGGTGCCGAACGCGCCGAAGCCGAGCGGCAGTTCGATCCCGCGCTTGGACTGGTCATCGTTGAAGTTGGAATAGAACCCGTCGGCGGTCAGGGTCACGGTGTCGGTCGGCTTGACCTGCAGTGTGCCGTTGATGCCGAACCGCTTGAGCCGGGTCGAGGTAACGAAGCTTTTCGATCCGCCGATCACGCTGGGCGAAGCCGCCGTGCCTGCACCGGCATAACCCCAGGCGTTGAATTCCTGCAGCTGGTAAGGCTCGTCGACATAGGACGCAGCCACCGACAGGCCGACTGTATCGTCGGCGAACTGGTCAACGAAGGCGGCGTTGAGACGATAACCCATGTCACGCGAACCGGCGTTGAGCTTGCCGAGGTCGGCATAGGAGCCGCGCGCGCCGATGGCGAGGATGCGCTCGTTCTTCTCGAGCGGGCGGATGGTGCGGATGTCGACCGTGCCGACCAGCCCCTGACCGACCAGCGAGGCGGTCGGCGATTTGTAGACCACCACCTGGCTGACCACTTCGGACGGGTACTGGTCCAGCTCGACCGAGCGGTTGTCGCTGGTCGTGGTCTGCTCGCGTCCGTTTAGCAGGGTCTGCGAGAAGTCGGGGCCGAAGCCGCGGATGGCGATCACGTTGGCGCGGCCATTGAGGCGCTGCGAGGTGAGGCCGGGCAGGCGGGCGATCGATTCCCCGATCGAGGCGTCAGGCAGCTTGCCGATGTCTTCGGCCGAAACCGACTCCAGGATCTGGTCAGCCGCCTTCTTCTCGCCGACTGCGCTTTCCAGCGAGGCACGAAAGCCAGTGACGATGATGACGCCGTCGCCATCCGTCTCGGCGTTGGAGGCGTCTTGCGCCAAAGCCGCCTGCGGCGTGAGGGCAAGGGCCAGAGCCACGGCGCTGGAGCCGGCGCTGAGGCTGCCCATCTTCAGCCCGACAGTGCGGATAGTGCGTTTTGCCACGATGTTTTCTCCCAGTCCTGCCGCTTCCCGGCGGCTTGAATTCAGTTGCGCGACTCCGAAGGGCCCGGGCCCGATGGAAGGTCTCCCGTACCGTTACGGGCAGGGCACGGGTGGGCGAAAGGCCGTATACGTATACTTGTGCAGTGCAGCATTCGGGTGGCCGGTTCCGGTGTGGCGGATTGGCACCACTGCGGCCAAGCCCCTGTTGCGCCGGATGCAATTGCCAAGCCGGGTGCTGCGGCGTAGACTTGCCGCTTCAGGGAGAGACAATGGGTCGCAAGCCAACCGGCAGGCCGACAAGCTTCGATATCGCCTATCTGGCGGGGGTTTCCCAGCCGACCGTCAGCCGCGCCCTGCGCGGTGACCGATCGGTCAGTCTGGCCACCCGCGAGCGGATCGAGGCGATCGCGCGCGACCTCAATTACATGGTCGACAAGAACGCCTCCTCGCTCCGTTCGCAGCGGGCCAACACCATCGCCCTGCTGTTTTTCGAGGACCCGTCGGTCGACACCTCGAACATCAATCCGTTCTTCCTGTCCATGCTTGGCTCGATCACTCGCGAATGTGCCAATCGCGGGCTGGACCTGCTGATCTCGTTCCAGCGGATGGAGGATGACTGGCACGTCCGCTACCAGGACAGCCACCGCGCCGACGGGCTGATCCTGCTCGGCTATGGCGACTACACCGCCTATGCCCAGAAGCTCGCTCAGCTGGAGCGCCAGGGCACCCATTTCGTGCGCTGGGGATCGGTCGGGCAGGGCAATATCGGGCCGACCGTCGGGTCGGACAATTTCGGGGCCGGCAAGCTGGCGGGTGAGCACCTGCTGTCGCTCGGGCGGCGGCGGATCGCATTCCTTGGTGAAGCAGACGAAGGCTATCCCGAATTTGCCGACCGGTATCGCGGGCTCTGCGCTGCCCTGGCGGAGGCGGGCCATGATGCCGACCCGGATCTCAGGCAGGATGCGCTGACCAGCGAGGCCGATGGCCATGCCGCGACCCAGCGCCTGCTGGCCAGCGGGCGCGGATTCGATGCGGTCTTTGCCGCCAGCGACCTGATTGCGATCGGTGCCCTGCGCGCGCTGGCCGAAGCGCGGATCGCCGTGCCAGACCAGATCGCGCTGGTCGGGTTCGACGATATTCCGGCCGCCAGCCACACCAATCCGCCGCTGACCACGCTGATGCAGGACCTGCGCGGCGCGGGCGCGGCGCTGCTCGAAGTTCTGCTCGGCGCGATCGAGCATGGCGAATGCGAACAGCGACAGTTGCCGGCCCGCCTGGTCACCCGCGAAAGCACCCTGGGGTGGAGCGAGACCGCGACGCCGCGCCCATTCCCCTGACCGCCGCCGGGCGGGGCAGACAGCACCGACACATTCGTATGCGTATTGTCGCGCTGGCCGATTGCTGCCAGCGATGGGGCCTGTGCAGCACGAGGCAAAGGCATTCGCGCGCACCGGGAGAGTGACATGACGGGACGCGACAAGCCGCGCCAGGGCTGGGCGGGGCTGTTCAACATCAGCTTCGGATTCTTCGGCATCCAGATCGGGTTCGCGCTGCAGAATGCGAACATGAGCCGGGTGTTCCAGTCGCTCGGCAGCGCGATCGACGATCTGCCCGCGCTGTGGGTGGCAGCACCGCTGACCGGGCTGCTGGTCCAGCCGATCATCGGCCATTTGTCTGATCGGACCTGGCTTGGGCGACTGGGGCGGCGGCGGCCCTATTTCCTGATCGGCGCGGTGTTCGCCGCGCTCAGCCTGTTCCTCATGCCGCTCAGTGAAGTGCTGATCATGGCGGCGGTGCTGCTGTGGGTGCTCGACGCCAGCCTCAATGTCTCGATGGAGCCGTTCCGCGCCTTTGTCGGCGACATGCTGCGCAAGGACCAGCATACTGCGGGCTATGCCGTGCAGACCGCTTTCATCGGGGCGGGTGCAGTTGTCGGCTCGATCGTGCCGTGGGTGATGACCCAGTGGGGCGTGGCCAATGTCGCGCCCGATGGGGGCATTCCCGACACGGTCCGCTACAGTTTCTGGATCGGCGGGGCAGCGCTGTTTCTGGCCGTGCTGTGGACCGTGCTGACCACGCAGGAGTATTCGCCGGACGAAATGCGCGCCTTCGGCGCTGCCGGCGAAGGGGAAGACCTGACCCAGCCGGTCCGGGCGCTGGCTTCCAAGAGCTATCTCAATGCCGGGTTGTGGATCGCAGCCGGGGCGGCGGTGATCGCGGCAGTGGCGGGATTTGGCCTGGAGAAGGAAGTTTACCTGCTTGGCGCGCTGTTGGCGGCTTACGGACTGCTCAGCGCAGCGGCGATTTCGATGGCGCGCCAGGGCAACATGACCGGAATGCTGACTAGCATCGTCGGTGACTTTTCCGGAATGCCGGAGATCATGAAACGCCTGGCGCTGGTCCAGTTCTTCAGTTGGTCGGCGCTGTTCATCATGTGGATCAACACCACCCCGGTGGTGACGCAATATGTGTTCGGCAGCACCGATACCGCCAGCGCCGCCTATAATGAGGGCGCGAACTGGGTTGGCTGGCTGTTCGCCACCTACAATGCGGTCGCGGCGGTGGCGGCGCTGTCCGTGCTGCCCCTGCTCGCGCGGCGGATCGGCAAGGCGAAGACGCACATGGTCGGTCTGCTGTGCGGGGCGGCAGGCTTTGCCAGCTTCTTCGTGATCCGCGATCCGCAAACCTTGCTGCTGGCCGAAGTGGGCATTGGCATTGCCTGGGCCAGCATCCTGGCCATGCCCTACGCGATCCTCGCCAGCAGCCTGCCGCACGCCAAGCTGGGCATCTACATGGGGCTGTTCAACGTCTTCATCGTGGTGCCGCAGCTGCTGGTGGCGACCGTGATGGGTTCGATCATGAAGGCATTTTTCCCGGGCGAGCCAATCTGGACCATGGCCTTTGCCGCCGCCACGCTGGTGGTCGCCGCGCTGGCCATGCTGCGGGTCCGGGTGCCTGATGAAGGAAACGCACGATGAAACGTTTTGTCCTCGGCCTCGCGCTCGCCACAGTGGTGGCGACCGGCGCGGCCTTTGCCATGACCGACCGGCCCGCAGTCACGCTGGCCGACGTGGCATGGACGCCCAAGAGCTATGTCGAGATCGAAAATCCCGAATGGTCGCGCGATGCCGTGCTGTACCAGATCAACACCCGCCAGTTCACCCCGGAAGGCACCTTTGCCGCGGCGCAAGCGGAACTCCCGCGGCTGAAGGAACTGGGCGTCGACGTGCTGTGGCTAATGCCGATCCACCCGATCGGCGAGAAAAACCGCAAGGGCACGCTCGGCAGCCCCTATTCGGTGCGCGACTATTACGACGTCAATCCTGAGTTCGGGACCAGGGAGGATTTCCGCGCCTTCGTCGATGCCGCGCACGCGCAGGGGTTCAAGGTGATCCTGGATCTGGTCGCCAACCACACCGCCTGGGACCATCCGCTGGCGAGCGAGCATCCCGACTGGTACGAAAAGACCTGGGACGGCCAGTTCCGCCCGACCCCGTGGTGGGACTGGTCCGACATCATCGATCTCGACTGGTCCCAGCCGGGGGTGCGCCAGCATATCGGCGAGGCGATGGAAATGTGGGTGCGTGACTACGGCGTGGACGGGTTCCGAGCTGACGTGGCGGGTTATGTGCCGGTCGATTTCTGGGAGACCATGCGCGCCCGCCTGACGGCGATCCGCCCGGTGTTCATGCTCGGCGAGGTGCAGCAGTCGAGCTATCACCGCGCCGCGTTCGACGCGACCTATGCCTGGGACTGGCACCATACCTCGAAGCGGGTCGCCAAGGGCGAAGCCGGGGCCAGCGCCTTCTATGGCTACTATGCCGAGAACGAGAGCTTATGGCCGCGCGAGGCGATGCGGCTGACCTACATCGAGAACCATGACAGCAATGCCTGGGAAGGGACACTGCGCGAAAACTATGGTTCCGGGCTGGAAGCGGCCACTGCGCTTGCCTTCACCGGCGAAGGCTTGCCGCTGGTCCACAACGGCATGGAAGCCTGCAATGGCAAGCGGCTGGAGTTCTTCGAGAAGGACGCGATCGACTGGAGCCAGGCCAGCGGCTGCACCTATGGCACCCTGCTGAAAGACCTGATTGCGTTCCGCAAGGCCAATCCGGCGCTGGCCAACGGCAAGTGGGGCGCGCGCATGGTCAAGGTCGAAACCGACCGGCCGGAACAGGTGTTCGCCTGGGTCCGGCAACAGCCGGGCAACAAGGTGCTGAGCCTGTTCAACTTCTCCGCCAGCGAAGTGACGGTGACGTTTGCCGACGGCCTGCCCGCTGGCAGCTACCGTGAATTTCGCGGCGGCCCGGTAAGCTGGGCGGCGGGGGACAGCGTGACCCTGGCACCGAACGGCTTCCGGCTGTTTTCGTCGGCCGAGTAACCGTCAGTCGAGGTCGATCGGGCGCTTGCCGATGATCGACACGCCATATCCGTCGAGCGCGACCAGCGAACGGTCCGAGTTGGTCAGCAGCTCCATCTCGTGCACGCCGAGCATGTTGAGGATCTGCGCGCCGACGCCATAGTCGCGCAGCTGGTCCATCGGCTCGGTCGGCTCGCCCTTCAGGCGCTTGACCTGGTCCGAGAAGAAATCGCTGCTGGCGCGCGGGATCATCACGATCAGCCCGGCCCCTTCGCGGGCGATGATTTCCATCGACTTGGCCAGGATCTGGTCTTCGCCGCGTGCCACGCCGAAGATGTCGTCAAAGATGTCGAGCGCGTGCATCCGCACCAGCGTGGGGCGGGCCGGATCGACATGGCCCTTTTTGAGCACGATCTGCTCGCTGCGGGTGGCGGTGTTGTAGAAAGCGATCGCGGTCCAGTCGCCGCCGTGGCGGCTGGTGAAGCGAGCCTCGGCGCGGATTTCGGCCATGTGGTCATGCCGCAGGCGGTAGGCGATCAGATCGCGGATGGTGCCGATCTTGAGTTCGTGCTTGCGGGCAAAGGCGATCAGGTCGTCCATCCGCGCCATAGTGCCGTCATCGTTCATAATCTCGCAGATCACGCCCGATGGGTTGAGCCCGGCGAGGCGGGAGATGTCGACGGCCGCCTCGGTGTGCCCGGCGCGGACCAGCACTCCGCCATCGCGCGCCACCAGCGGGAATACGTGGCCGGGGGTGACGATATCGTCGGCTCCCTTGGAGGAATCGATCGCCACGCTGATGGTGCGTGCCCGGTCGGCGGCGGAAATGCCGGTGGTCACGCCCTCGCGCGCCTCGATGCTGGTGGTGAAGGCGGTGGCGTGGCGGGTGCGGTTGTTGCGGCTCATCGGCTCCAGCCCGAGGGCGTCACACCGGGCGCGGGTCATCGACAGGCAAATCAGCCCACGCCCATGGGTGGCCATGAAGTTGACCGCCTGCGGGGTCGCCATCTGGGCCGGGATTACCAGGTCGCCCTCGTTCTCGCGGTCCTCATCGTCCACCAGCACGAACATCCGCCCGTTGCGGGCCTCGTCGATGATTTCCTCGATCGTCGCCAGTACTGGCCGGTCGTCATGGGCGAGGAAGAAGGCTTCCAGCTTGCCCAGGGTATCGGCGGTTGGGTTCCACTCGGGCTCCAGGCAATCGCGCAGGGAATTGGCGTGGAGACCGGCGGCACGGGCAATTCCGGCGCGGGAGGTGACACCGGTCTGGATCAGTTGTTCGATGCGATCGCGGGCGGACTGGGGGCTGAGTGTGCTCATCCCGTGCCAATATGCGTCACAATGTGATTTGGCAATCCCGCATCACATTATGGTGTTTTCGGGCAGGTATCGCAGGCTCGGGATCGGGGTGTCGGGCAAGGTCCGGGTCAGGTAGTCGGGGCGGAATTGGGCATAGCCCTCCAGCCGCAACCGATCCGGTGCTTCGAATACCCCGCGCCGGAAATCTGCCAGTGCCAGCCGTCGCAGTTCGCCCAGCGCGCGGTTGAGGTGGATTGCGGTCATTCCGCACATCCCGGCCAGATCGGCCTGGGTCAGCGGAATATGGAAACCGGTCGGCGCGGCCAGTACCACCATGTCCATCCGGTGCCACAACTCGCACATCAGATGCGCAAGGCGGCGGGGTGCCTTGAACTGGCAGACCTTGAGCGTCCACTGGCGCTGGATGGCCCCGTCAATCAGCGTGGCCGACCAGAACGCCCGCATCAACTGGGGCTTGTCGAGCACATGATCGAGCAGCCTGTCATGATCGACCTGGCCGACCCGGACAGCGCCGAGGGCAATCACGTCATGGTCAAGCGGGCCATAGCCGAACGCATGAAGATCGATGAAATCACCGGGCAGGCAAATGCCCAGGATGCAGCGTTGGTGGGCGTCCCCGCCTACCCGCAGGGCAAACCCTTCGACCATGATGGCCGAGCGCAGCACGATTTCCCCCCGTGCGGCCAGCAGTGTTCCTGCGGGATATTCGGCCACATTCGCCATGGCGGATTCGAGCGCCTGTTTGCCGCTCTCGTCCAGCACATAGCGGGTTCGCCCCATCAGGAATCGCCCCGTGACTGGATACCGCTCCAGTTCTTGTTTCATCACAGTAGGATAGGCCTGACGTCATGAATTGGCAAGTACCTGATTACGCAACGTCAAGTCTTGCCACTGGCTTGCCGCAGACCCTGCTGCAACAGTTGTCACTAGCGCGTCACATTGGCGCGGCAATCCGGCACCGAACGGGGAATGTGCCGCTTGTGACCGTGATCTATGTCTTCCTGACCAATGACCTTGGCGACACGCTCGAGGACTTCGTCCACGACGGGCGAAGGATTGCCTTTGCCCGGCTGCGCGCCGACGCGCCGCGGCCCTTGCTCGACGGCCCGGTCTGGGTGTTCGTCGACTGGGTGATGGATGATCTTGCCGGGCTGGAACTGTGCCGCCGCCTCCGGGCTGATCCCCAGACCGCCGAAGCCCATCTGACCATGGTGCTGGAAACGGACGATGCCG
This sequence comes from Sphingomonadaceae bacterium, assembly GCA_046294735.1. Taxonomy (GTDB): domain Bacteria; phylum Pseudomonadota; class Alphaproteobacteria; order Sphingomonadales; family Sphingomonadaceae; genus 34-65-8. Next base: position 269,730 of record JBKBKB010000002.1, on the reverse strand, counting down.
ATGACCGGCGCCGGGCGCTGAAGGCCGGGGCCGACGATTACATGGTCGGCCCGCTCGACCGCACCCGGGTGCTGGACCGGGTGCTGGCTCTGCAGGGCGATCCGCAGCCGCGCCACACCACCCAGCGGTTCGAGCGCGGTGCCCTGGTCATCGACATGGCTGCGCTCCAGGCGCGCTGGGCCGGAACGCCGGTTATCCTGCGCCCGAACGAGTTTCGGCTGCTGCGCTTCTTTGCCGAAAACCCCAATCAGGTGCTGTCGCGCGCACAACTCATAACCGGTCTGGGCAAGCAGGAACCGGCCATCGACGAACGCACGGTCGATGTGTGGATCGGCCGCCTGCGCCGCGCGCTGAAGCAGGCCGGAGCCGGCAATCCGCTGCGCACCGTGCGCTCGCTCGGTTACGTGTTCGACCTCGACTGAACGGCACTTTCACCCTCTCCACCGCCACGAAAAAAAGGGCCGTCCCGAAGGACGGCCCAGTAGGGTGGAGTGGGTGCGCTGCAGGTGCGCCCCCGACAGCGATGTCAGAACTCGGTCGAGATCGAGAACGAGAAGCTTTGGCCAACCCGGTAGGTGTTGATCTCGATCCGGTTGGTGCCGTTGGACTGGAACTCGAAGTTATCCCGGCCGAAAATGTTGCGGGCTTCGGCCTTGATCTCGAACGGCCGGCCAAACAGGTCCAGGCCCTGGCGGTAAACGAAGTCGACCTTCAGCCCCGGATCCTCCACGATATCGGGCAGGAAGCCGGTGCCGCGACTGGTCACTCGCTGGCTGGCGTAGGACATCAGCAAGGTGAACTGCTGCAGCTTGTCCTGGTTCTCGAGCCCCAGTTGCAGGTTGACCAGATGGTCCGACTGCCCGGTCAGCGGCACCCCGTTGCGCAGGAAGTTGCTGGCCGGCTGGTCAGCGAACGGAAACACGCTGGCGATGTCGTTCGGGCCGACTTTGATTTCTGACTGGGTGTAGGTGTAGTTCGCGATGGCGACGATTTGCTTGTTTTCGAACCACCCGCCCCAGTCGACCGTGGGGTAGGTGACCTGGGATTCGAACTCGCCCCCCCACAGCTTGGCGCTCGGCGCGTTGACGAAGCCGCTCACCTGATCGTTGTCGGAGAAGCTGGAGAAGACCTCGATCGGGTTCTTGATGTCTTTCCAGAAGCCCGCCACCGACATCCTGTTGCCGCGCCCGAAATAGTATTCCAGCCGCGCCTCGGCGTTGGTCAGGCGGCTGTCCCGCAAGCGCGGGTTGCCGTTGAACTGGCGGTTGGTTTCGGGATCGAAGTAGGTCTGGAAGATCAGTTCGCGGAACTGCGGACGGGCGATTGTTTTCGAGGCATTGAGGCGGAACTGGAACTGGTTGGAAATCTCCCAGGTCAGGGTTGCTGCCGGCAGCCAGTAATCGTTGGCAATCAAAGTGCTGGTGCCGGAGTTGGTCGGCACGGCAAAAACTTCCACCGGGTCGACTTGCTGGACTGCGTCTTCATACCGCAAGCCCACATCGATGTTCACGCCGCGCAGTGGCTCAATCCGCCCCTGCGCGTATGCTGCGTGGATTTCGAGTCCGGCGGCGAAGGCCGGGTCCGACTGCGTGCTTTCGATCAGGCCGATCTTGTAGAACTCAATCACCGCATCGCCCAGCAGCAGGTCGGGCCGAAGCAGGCCGACTGCCCGGTCAAAATCGGAACTGGCGTTGATCAGGAACTCGCGCCGTTCCGAATAGCGGCTGGTGTCGGTGTAAGAATAACCGGCCGTCAGTCGCAGCCAGTCGGTGACCGGATAGCTGAGATCGATTCCGCCGTAATAGAGATCTTCCTTCAGGTTCGAAAAAGCGACCGAAGCTCCGCCCGTCTGGCGGTCGAGCAGGTTGAGGAACCGCTGGCCCAGATCGTCAGGCGTGTTGCGCCGTTCGTAGGTAAAGGTGTACTCGTAAGGTGCCTCGCGGCGGGTCTGGGCATAGCCTGCCCGCAAGTCGACGCTGAAATCGCCGAACTTGAACTCGCCGACTGCCTGGGTGTTGATCAGTTGCCGTTCGTACCAGGCGGTGGTCTGTTCCTGGACGCTGTCATCGTCCTGCAGGTCCTCGCCGATCGACAGCGCCGCTCGCTTGAGGCTGTCGCGGATGTAGAGGTTGGTCCAGCGCAGCTTGTGCGGGCCAAATTCCAGCCCGAAACCGAGCAGGCCGTTCAGCAGGATGCGGTTGTCGGTCACGAAATCGCGGTAATCGCCGTCAAGGTCCAGGTCCCCGTTGATGGCCGACTGGTTGATGATGTCGCGGCTGCGCCACTTGTTGCTGAGCGAAGCGGTGGCGATCACCCCGAACCGGCCGTCGTCGCCGAAATCGAAGCTGGTTCCCGCGGTTAATCCGCCCGACCAGTTGGCTGGGATACTGTTGTTTTTCTGCAGCACGATCAGGTTGGGGTTGCCGAGCTGCTTGAGGATTTCCTGCTGGTTGACTTCCCCATCGCTCATCCGCTGGCCGCTGTCGAAGAATGCCTGCAGCGCAGGGGGGGCTTTGCGGGTGCCGTCATCGAAGCCGAACCAGTCCCAGTCCGATCCGTAATAGGCGAGACCGTTAGAAAAGGTGGTGAAATTGTCGCCGCTGATCCCGGCGCTGAGCTTCAGGAAGCTCTCGCGAGGGATCGCCACGGTGGTCAGGTTGATCACCCCGCCGCCAAATTCCGCCGGATAGTTGGCTGAGTAGGTCTTCTGCACCAGGCTGGAAGCGATGATGTCGGTCGGGAACAGGTCGAGCGGGACCACGCGGCTGAGCGGTTCGGGCGAGGGCAGCGGCAGGCCGTTGAGCAACGCGAGCGAATAGCGGTCACCCAGGCCGCGGACGTAAACGAACCCGTTGCCCTGGACCGACAGGCCCGTGACGCGGCCCAGCGCACCGGCAATGTCGCCTTCGCCGGTGCGGGCAATGGCTTCAGCTGACAGGACCGAGACGACCTGGGATGCGCTGCGCGTAATGTCCTGATTGCGCCGTCCAGTGACCACGATTGCCCCGCCGGGGACGGAGATGTCGGGATTGTCGAACTCATCCTCGGGCACCTCTTCAGTGGCGGCGTTGCGCGCCGGATCGGCACTCTGCGCCCATGCGGCGCCGGGATAGGTGAGCGCGGTGGACAGCAGCAGCAACCCCGCCAGCCGACTGCCACTCATGATGCTGCCATTGGACATCTCGCAAGCCCCTTCTCAAAATCGGACGGTATTCAGGTGAGGCCGGAACCGGCCCGCAAACGAAAAGGGAGGCACCCGCTGGTGTGCGAGGCGCCTCCCTTCGATCATTGGCCGATCAGCTATAGACCGGCAGCGAGGTGCAGGCGCCGGTATTGGTGCCCAGGTTCAGTGCTGCCGAGTTGCAGGTCCAGCCTTCATACCAGCGGTCATTGGCGTCGCGGACGGCGCCGATGTAGGTGACCGCGTCGAAGAAGCTCGACAGTGCCGTCGGGTTGAACACCGGAACCGCCGCTTCGTTGGCCCCGTTGACAAAGGTCATCGTCAGGGTCGAGGTGAAGTTGGCATTGTTGTTGGTCCCAGCATTGAAGATCGACTGGGTGTTCTCCAGCGTAACCCCACCACCACCGGCACGGAACGGCGTGCGGCAGGTCATCACGGTCGAGCGGAATACCGGCGGGCCCTTTTCATCCAGCCCGGGCGTGGCCGCGCGGATGGTCTGGGCATCGTCGATCCGCAGGCACGGGGTGCCAGCTTCCGATGCATCCACGATTATCGTGTTGACGATCGAGGCATCCATCCCACCGCGCAGGCGGACCGCGTGGTCGTTGTTGCGGCGCTGGATCATCGTCGCGTTGCTCAGCTGCAGATCGGTGCGCGGGGTATTGTCGATCAGGGCGTTGGTCGAATCGCCTTCGATCAGGCCGTCGGCAGCCGCAGCGCGCTGGGCCACGATGACATACTGCAGGTTGGCCTTTACCCCGGTGTCGACGTCAAGCGAGTCGTCTTCCGAACCGACCACGATCAGGTTCTTCATGTTGACGAACCCGCCGAAGAACTCAACCCCGTCATCCGAGCTGTTGTAGCTCATGATATGGCTGAACTGGGTGCCGGTGCCGGTGCCGCCGGTGGTCAGCGACTGGAGTTCGCTGTCACCCGAAAGCACGAACCCCGAATAGCGGATCTGAACATACCGCATCACGCCGGAATTGTCGTTGTTGGTGGCACCCCCGAACAGCGCCGGCTGAGCCGCACCTTCGACCTGGCGTTCGCACTGGATCGAACCCGGCGTTGCACCAGGTGCACGGCAATCGGTTGTTGGTGCACGGCCGGCCAGAACCACGCCGCCCCACTGACCGGACGAATTTTCGCCGTTGAACCCGGCCACGTTGTCCTGGCTGGTGAAGATGATCGGACGGGCCGGAGTGCCGACAGCGTTGATCCGGTTGCCGCGGTTGACCATCAGGAACGACGCACCCCGGGCGTAAGCGATCACGCCCGGCTCGATCGTCAGGACCACGTTGGTGTCAGTCGCGCCATCCGATGCGTCCGGCGTGGGGCCACCGTCCGTGCCCACGTCAACCCGGCCATTCATGAAATAAAGCAGGCCGGGGATATAAGGCAGGGTGGTCGATACGTTGAAGCGGGCCGGCATTTCACACACGCGGTAGGTGCCGGTCGGGCCGGAAATGGTGCCGCGATCGGTCAGCCCTTGCGGATCGGTGATCGTCGGGCAGGCACCGGCCGGCGTAACCACACTTGCCGGCGGCGGCGGCGGCGGGGGCGGGGGGGCCGCCGGGTTGTTGATGGTGATGTTGCCGCCGGTGCCCGGCGAAACGATTTCGTCAGCGCCGCAGCCGGTGAGAATCACCAGGCCACAGCCGAGAACGATGGTACGGCTAAGGTTTTTCACGAGCTTGCAGTCCCCTCTTGAGGCCGAGAATCGGCTGGCAATGCAACCGAGGTCGCGAGACGGCAGCTAGGGGAGCCGCGTGACAGTTTCTTTGCAGGAAAGGCAATCAAATGCAGTGACTTAAAAAAGTCTGAAACATGACAATCATGACTATAGCGACGAGAAATGTTACACCCACTGTCACCAGCCAAGTGGCTGAAAACAAACCCGGCACGATCTATAAAATTGCAAAAATATGACAGTATGACATTTTTATTGCAGTTTTGGTTTGCGTGGATGCATTCTTCCCATCATCGCGGATCAGCGCGACGCACAATGGGAGAGAATGTTATGGCCCTTTCGATTTTCGCCGCCCTGGTGCTGGCGCAGGCGCCTGCCGCAGTGCCGGATGTGGCCTATGCCGAGCTGGTTGCGGGACGGAACCAAGCTGCGATCGAGCGGATCGAAAACAATCCCGCGCTCGAAACAGATGATCCGGCGCGTTTGATAAATCTCGGCATTGCCCATGCCCGGGAAGGCCGCCAGCGGGAAGCGCGGGCGATGTTCCGGGCGGCTGTGCGGGCACGCGACAGCGTGCGGCTGGAAACCGCCAGCGGGCAGTGGGTCGATTCGCGCGACCTGGCACGGACCGCCCTGGCCATGCTCGACCAGGGCGCGTTTTCGGCTCCTCCGGCCTTCGCCGCCCGCTGATTTCCCTTTGCTGAACAGGTGCTAGGCCCGCTTTCCATGCCGGAAAGCGGGCCTTAAATATGTCTGGCCGTAATCAATCCGACCAAGTCTGCGGTTTGCTGTCACCGGCTTGTCATGTAGGATGCGCAAGGGGGCCTGATGGAGGGTTCGATGATTCTGGTTGCTCGGATTGCGTTGGTGACGGTCGGGAGCCTCGTGCTCGCCACTGCGCCTGCGTGCGCCGATGTTCTGGAAATCGGGGCCGACGGGGCGCAGTGGATTGCCGGCGGCCCGGTCGTTATGCCTGCCGCACTGGCGACCCTGCCCGGTGAGGCCGGTATTGAGTTCACATCCGACTTTTCCATACCGGACCAGGCGATGGCCGATCCGGCCCGCCATGCGGCAGCGGTTCCGGCCCGCTACAGCGCCAAGGTCCATGAACTCGCTGCCCGGTTCGACCTCAGCCCGGCCCTGATCGAAGCGCTGGTGTGGCAGGAAAGCCGCTGGCGCGAAAACGCGGTCAGCCATGCTGGTGCGCGCGGGCTGGCCCAGCTGATGCCGGGCACGGCGCGATACCTTGGCGTCAATCCTGACGATCCCTTTGCCAACCTCGAAGGCGGGGCGCGCTACCTGCGCGAACAGTTGGATCGGTTCGACGGCGATCTGGAGCGTGCGCTGGCCGCTTACAACGCCGGACCCGGCCGGGTCGAGCGGGCCGGCGGCATCCCGCGCATCCGGGAGACCCAGCTCTATGTCACGGCCATCCTTGGCCGCCTTGCTTCCCATTCCCGATAAGGAATTGCGATACTTATGCATGTGATTGCCCGTCTTGCTGCCTTTTTTGCCCTGCTGTCGCCCACCGCCGCGCTGGCTCAGGCCGATCCGCAGGGGTCCGGGCCGATCGTTGCCGCGCTCGGGTGGCTGCAGGGCACGCTGCTGGGCAACGTTGCCACTGCCGTGGCGGTGATGGCGGTGGCGGCCGTCGGGTTCGGGATGCTGACCGGCCGGATGAACTGGCGCTTCGGCGCGACCGTGATCATCGGCATCTTCATCCTGTTCGGGGCAGCCTCGATAGTGGCCGGCATCCAGGGCGTCGCAGGCGGCTGAGATGAGCGCTTCCGTCGCCCCTCTGGTCCGCCACCCGGTCCATCGCGCGCTGACCCGCCCGCAGATGTTCATGGGCGTGACCTACAACTACTTCATCATCAACCTGGCGGTGACGACCGAGGTGTTCCTGATCACCGGCAGTTGGCTGGCGATCCTGGCCGCGTTAGTCATGCACGCCATCGGCTACCTCGCCTGCCTGCGCGAACCGCGCGTGTTCGACCTGTGGATCACCAAGGTGAGCAAGTGCCCACGCATACCCAACTACAAGCGCTGGGGCTGCAACAGCTATGCCGCGTAACGGAGGCCTGAAACCATGACGAAATGGATCGGTGCCGCTGCCTGGAGCGCGAGGGAAGCCCGCGCGGGCGACCGCCTGCCCTATGCCCGGCTGATCGACGAGCACACCATGCTGCTGCGCGACGGGTCGCTGATGGTCTCGCTGCAGGTGCCCGGCCTGCTGTTCGAGACCGAAGACAGCGATGCCCTGAACGCCCATGCCGCCACCCGCGAAGTGGTGCTGCGTTCGACCCTCGATGCGCGGTTCGTTCTTTATCATCACGTCATTCGTCGCCGTGTCGAAGTCGAACTCGACGCCGAGTTTCCCGAACCGCTCAGCCGCCATATCGATGGGCGCTGGAAGGAACGGCTCGCCGGGGGGTCGCTGTTCGTCAACGACCAGTTCGTCACTCTGATCCGCCGCCCCGCGCGGGGCAAAGCAGGCCTGGCCGAAAAGGCCGCCAAGTGGTTCAGGCGGAAAGGTGAGGAAGGGATCGAAGCCGATCCGCGCGACCTGCGCACCCTCAAGGCTGCTGCGACCGGCCTGATCGCCGCGCTTCAGCCCTATGGCGCGGCGCTGCTGGGTGATTACACCGGGCCGCAGGGGCATGTGAACAACGAACTGCTGGAGCTGCTCAGCGCACTCTATAATGGCGAGATGCGCCCTGTGCGGCGTCCGTCAGACGATGCCGATATCGGCCAGATGCTGCCTTACCGCCGGGCCAGCTTCGGGCTCGACGCAATGGAGCTGCGCGGTTCCGGTACGCCTGATTTCGCCGCTTTGATAAGTCTAAAGGAATACCCCGATTCGACCTCGCCCGGCCTGATCGACCCCCTGCTGCGCCTGCCTTACGAGATGGTCGTCAGCGAAAGCTATGCCCCGAACGAGCGCACCACCGCCCGCGAACGGATGGATCTGGCGCTGCGCCGGTTGCGCTCGGCAGATGAAGAGGCGCAGGCGGAGCGGGCCGACATGCTCGCCGCGCGCGATGCGCTGGGCAATGGCGCGGTCGGGTTCGGCGATCACCATCTGACCGTGCTGGTGCGCGAGAGCCATCTGGGGCGGCTCGACGAAGCGACCGCGTCCTGCGCTGCGGCGCTTGCCGATACTGGGGCGATTGCGGTGCGCGAGGACACCAACCTCGAACCGGGGTTCTGGGCCCAGTTCCCGGGGAACGAGGGTTACATTGTGCGCCGCTCGATGATCTCCTCGGCCAATATGGCCAGTTTCGGGTCCCTGCACGGGATGGCGCTGGGGCAGGCATCGGGCAACCACTGGGGCGAGGCGGTGACGCTGCTCCAGACCACCAGCAGCACCCCGTTCTTCTTCAACTTCCATCACGGAGATCTGGGTAACTTCTCGGTCATTGGGCCATCGGGTTCGGGCAAGACGGTGGTGATGAACTTCCTCGCCGCGCAGGCACAGAAGTTCCGCCCGCGCACGATCCTGTTCGACAAGGACCGCGGGGCGGAGCTGTTCGTGCGCGGCATTGGCGGGCGCTATGACCGGATCAGCCCCGGCGTGCCGACCGGGTTCAACCCGATGGCGCTGCCAGACAACCCAGCGAACCGCGCTTTCCTGCGCGACTGGCTCGGCGTGCTGCTCAAGGCGGAGGGGCCGGAGGAGGATGCGATTGTCGCCCAGGCGGTCGATGCCGCTTACGGCAACGATCCCTCGCTGCGCCGCCTGCGCCATTTCCGCGAACTGCTGGCTGGCGCCCGCCGTCCGCAACCGGGCGATCTGGCCGATCGGCTGAGCGCCTGGATCGGAGAAGGCGAGCATGGCTGGCTGTTCGACAATGCCGAGGACAAGCTGGACCTGTCGGCCCGGGTTCTTGGGTTCGACATGACCGCGCTGCTGGAAAACCCCAAGCTGCGCACCCCGACTATGATGTACCTGTTTCACCGTATCGACGAGCGGCTGGACGGGCAGCCGACCATGATCCTGATCGACGAGGGCTGGAAGGCGCTCGACGACGCCGTCTTCGCCGCGCGCATCCGTGACTGGCTCAAGACCCTGCGCAAGCGCAACGCATTGGTCGGATTCGCCACCCAGAGCGCGCGCGACGCGCTCGACAGCCGGATCGCCACCGCGCTGGTCGAGCAGACCGCGACCATGGTGTTCATGCCCAACAGCCGCGCGCGGAGCGAAGATTACTGCGACGGGTTCGGCCTCACGTCCCACGAACTGGCGCTGATCCGCAGCCTGCCAGCACACAGCCGATGCTTCCTGATCCGCCAGCCCGATGCAAGCGTAGTCGTGCGGCTCGACCTGTCTGGTGCGCCCGAGGTGCTGACGATACTGTCCGGACGGGAAAGCTCGGTCCGCCGGCTCGACCTGCTGCGCGAGGCGCTGGGTGACGATCCGGCTGACTGGTTCGCGCCGCTCACTGGCCATGTCTGGCCGGGTGGCAAGGCCGAGGACGACCTTCCGCCGCTGGCCGCCGATCCCGTGCCGTTCCGGCAGGCCGCCGAATGAGTGTGAACTGCGAGGCCGCCGTCGAGGGCGTGGGGGCGGGCGTCGCTGCCAGCCTGCGGGCAGTTGACTGCATCGCAAACAATGTCACGACCGAGACGTTCGGGCGGCTGTTCGCTCCCGGCGGCTCGCTGGTGCCGGTGCTGACGATCCTGCTGACGCTCTACGTGGCGTTTTTCGCCATCAGTCTGCTGCTCGGGCGCTCCAACCTGGGCGTGCGGGCGCTGATCCCGCGGATGATTACCCTGGGGCTGGTGCTGACCTTCGCGACCAGCTGGCTGGCCTACCAGAGCGTGGTCTGGAACCTGGCGATCGGCGGGCCGGACTGGCTGGCGACCATGGCGACCGGCGCCGAGGGCTCCGCCACCCGGGTGTTTGCCGACAAGCTCGACGTGGTGTTTGCCGCCATCCAGCAGGCCAGCCAGGGGCAAGAGGGCGATGTGTCTGCGTTCTCGCCTGCTGGCATAATGTGGCTTGGTGCGATGTTGCTCCTGCTCGGCACCGTTGGTGTGCTGGTGACCGCGCGGATTGCGCTGGCGGTGCTGGTGGCGCTGGGTCCCGTGTTCGTGGTCATGGCGCTGTTTGACGGCACCCGCGGCCTGTTCACCGGCTGGCTCAAGGGCGTGGTGATGCTGGCGCTGACCCCGATCTTTGCCGTGATCGGCGGCAGCGTGATGCTGGAAATTGCCGTGCCGGTGCTCGGCTCGCTCAGCTCCGCGCCGGGGCAGATCAATGCCCAGGCCGCGATGGCGTTCTTCCTGATCGGGGCGGTTCACTGTGCGCTCATGGTCATGGTGATCAAGGTGGCCGGGGCGATGGTGGCCGGGTGGACCGTATTCGGGCTGGTCCGCGACAAGGCTGCGCGGGACGAGCCGCTGCCGCTGCCGCTGCCGGTTGTGCCGCAGGCAGTGATGCCTCAGGTCCAGGTGGATGGGGGGCAGGCGCAAGGCGCGCCGTCCGTCGCCCAGAACCGCCGGATCGACGTGTCGGCCATGCCTGTGGCCGCGCCCGCGAACGATGCCGGACCGGGGGCGGCCGGAGCCGGCGCGCGCGAGACCCGGATCGTTCCGCTTGCCGGCCCCACCGGCGAACCGCTGTCTGCCGGAGCCCTGTCGCGCACCCGCGGTATCGGCACCCGCTTCCGCGCCCCTGCGCCGACTGGTTCCGGGCGCCCCAAGGAGAAGTTATCATGATCCGCGCCGGTGTAACCGCGCTCCTGCTGCTGTCTGTCGCGGCCCCGGCCATGGCCGATGCCCGGCTGGTAGAGCGCAAGTATGATCCGGCGGCCGTGGTCCGGATCGAAGGCAAGACCAAGGTCCAGGCGACAATCCAGTTCGGCGAGGACGAGTCGATCGAGAACGTGGCGATCGGCGATTCTGCGTCGTGGCAGGTCACGCCCAACAAGCGCGCCAACCTGCTGTTCGTCAAGCCGCTTGAACCGACCGCTTCGACCAATATGACGGTGGTGACCAACAAGCGCACTTATCTGTTCGATCTCGTCGCCAACCCGCGCGCCCGGCCGCTCTATGTGCTCCGGTTCACCTATCCCGATGAACCGAAGGAACCCGAAGTCCAGTTGGCCGCACCAGTCGCGGTGGCTGACCCGACCGAAATGGCGGCGGCAACCGATCCCTATGCGGTGGTCGATCCTGCGGAGCTCAACTTTGCCTGGGCAGTCAAGGGCGACCGGGCGCTGGTTCCGGAGCGCACCTATGACGATGGCATGGCGACGTTTCTAGCCTGGCGATCCGGGCAGCCGATCCCCGCGATCCTGGTCAAGGATTTCGAGGGCACCGAAGGGCCGGTCAACTTCACTGTGCGCGGCGATGTGATCGTGGTTGACGGGGTGCCGCGCGAAATCGTGCTGCGTTCGGGCAAGAATGTTGCCACCTTGACCAATACCGGGCCAGTCCGTCCGGCCACGCCGCGCGCCGCCAGCGAACAGGCGGCTTTCCAATTCATGCCAGGGGAAGGATAAGCCATGCGCCTAGCCATGCGTCTGCCGAGTGGGAAGAGCGGCCCCGGGGTCGCCAACGATGTCGACCCGCGCGATGTTGAGGAAGCCGAGGTCATTGACCTTGCCAGCCGCAACGCCTTTCCTGCGGTTACTCAGCGCAAGGGCATGTCCGACGGCCTTGGCCTGGCAGCCGGGGTAGCGGCGGTCGGTCTGATTGGGGCGGTGGTCTTGTGGAGCATGAACTCCGCGCGGCTCGATCCGCCCGAGGGGGTGGGCGGGCAGCAGGCCGCGCAAGGTTCCGAAGTGCCGCCGCCCGTCCCGGCCGAAGCGATTACCCCCACACCCGACGGGGCGCAGGCAGGGGTTATGCCGCAGGCCGATCCGGCACCCGCGCCTGTGCTGGCGGCTGACCCCGGTGCCATGGTTGGCGTGGCGGGCAACCCCTATGCCAGCCCGACCGTGGTGTTCGATGCAAGCAGCATGGCATCTCCCGGCGGTCTCTATGGCCCGGTGCCGGTGCCCGGTACGGCTGAAGCTGCGCCGCAAAGTGTCGGCGGCGGGGCAGGCGATTTCGCCAGCCGGATTGGCGGGGTTGGCGGCGGGACCGCCACCGCACGGCCGATGGTCGATCCCACCACCACGGTCACTCAGGGAACGCTGATCCCGGCGATTCTGGAAACCGCGATCAGCACCGATGTCCCGGGCTATGTCCGCGCAGTGGTGAGCCAGGACGTGCGCAGCTTTGACGGCAAGAGCGTGCTCGTGCCGCGCTCCAGCCGGTTGATCGGGCAATACCAGTCAGGTGTGCAGGGCGGGCAGAAGCGCGCCTATGTGATCTGGACCCGGCTAATCCGGCCCGATGGTGCCTCGGTCAACCTGGCGTCACCGGCGGTCGGTTTCGACGGCACGACGGGGCTGGCGGGCGACGTCAACAACCACTTCTTCCGCCGATTCGGCTCGGCCATGCTGCTGTCGGTGGTGGGCGGCCTGTCGACCATTGCCAGCGGCGGTACTTCGGTGGTGCTGGGCGGGGCCGGGCAGTCGGCAGCGTCGGTGGCGGCGCAGCAGGACAGCCAGATCGGCCCGACCATTCGCGTGCGTCAGGGCGAACCGATCCGCGTATTCACCGCGCGCGATCTCGATTTCTCGCAGGTTCCGGCCGTCCGCTGATGCCATGAGTGCCGACATCCATCCCCTTCCGGGCGGCAGCGCCATGACCGACGGCGAGCGCAGCGTCTATCTCGACGCCTATCTTGCCCCGTTCCGCCGCTGGCTGGACCGGGACACGGTGACCGAGATCATGGTCAACCGGCCGGGCGAGGTGTGGATTGAGGATGCGAGCGATCCGGGCATGAAGCGGATCGACACGCCGGAGATTGACGACCGACTGGTGCAGCGGCTGGCCGAACAGGTCGCCCGCGTCAGCCATCAGGGCATCAATCGCGAGCACCCGCTGCTGGGTGCGACATTGCCTGACGGCGCCCGCGTGCAGTTCTGCGGGCCTCCGGCCGCGCGGAAGCACTGGGTCATGGCGATCCGGCGCCACCGGCGGCTCGACCTGCCGCTTGATGCCTATGATGCAGGCCCGCTCGCTCCGATAACCCGAGGGGCAATGCCTGATCCGCAGGCCGAGCCGATTGCCTACCTGCGCGCGGCCATCCACCAGCGGCGCACCATTCTGATCTCGGGCGGGACCAGCACCGGCAAGACGACCTTCCTCAACGCCATGCTGGGTGAAATCCCGCGCGAGGAGCGCGTGGTACTGGTCGAAGACACGCCCGAACTGCGCTTGCCGGGCGAAAACGGGGTCGGGCTGGTCGCAGTCAAGGGCGAGCTGGGCGAGGCCAAGGTGACCGCCAACGAACTGCTCCAGGCCGCATTGCGTCTGCGGCCGGACCGGATCGTACTGGGCGAGCTGCGCGGCGCGGAAAGCGTAAGCTTCCTGCGTGCGATCAATACTGGCCATCCGGGCAGTTTCTCGACAATCCACGCCAACTCCCTCCGTGGTGCGCTGGAGCAACTGGCGCTGATGGTGATGCAGACCGGCATCGGCCTGACCCGCGCCGACACCATCGCCTATGCCGCCTCGGTGATTGACGTGGTGGTGCAACTGGGCCGCGATGCACAGGGCAAGCGCACGATCACCCAGATTTCCGAAAGCGGTGCGCTGCTGGAAAATATCGCCTGAGGGCTTCAGCTGGGCCTGACAGAATTGTGTCAACGACGTTCCCGTGATTTACAGGTGCGATGGAGCCTTCCAAGCCTGTCCCCGCATTTCATTCTGCCAACCGGCCAGAGCCGGAGCCGACGAGGTCCATGCCAATTCAGCCTGACATCGGTGGAGAGCCAGCCAGCAGTGCAGCGCAGCCTGCCGATGTCGGCGTGCGCTACGTTAACCGCGAGCTGAGTTGGCTGGCCTTCAACGAACGGGTCTTGGCCGAAGCCTCGAACGAAACCTATCCGCTGCTCGAACGGCTGCGGTTCCTGTCGATCTCCGGCAGCAACCTCGATGAATTCATGATGATCCGCGTGGCCGGTCTGGTCGGGCAGATGCAACGCAAGATCCGCTCCACCTCGATTGACGGCCAGACCCCGTCGCAACAGCTTGCGGCGATCCGCGAGCGGGTGATGGCGCTGCACCGCGACCAGCGCCGGGTATGGTCGGAACTGCGCACCCGGCTGGGTGAACAGGGCATCCACGTGGCGGATGAGGAACGGCTGGGCCAACCGGCTTACGAGTGGTTGCGGAGCCATTTCGTCGACGAAGTTGCCCCTGTCCTTACCCCTCAGGCGATTGATCCGGCCCATCCGTTCCCGTTCGTGGCCAACGGCGGGCTTGGCGTTCTGTTCACCCTCAAGCGCGAGTCCGACGATGAGGCGATGGAGGCGATGGTGCTGCTGCCGCCTGCCCTGCCGCGCTTCGTCCGTGTGCCGGATGACAAGGTTGGCGCCAAAGCAGAGGAAGGGGCGATCTACATCAGCCTGGAAAGCCTGGTGCGGCGCTTTGCCGACCACCTGTTCCCCGGCTTTGCGATTGTCGGTGACTGCGTGTTCCGGGTGATCCGGGACAGCGATATCGAAATAGAGGAAGAAGCGGAGGATCTGGTCCGCACTTTCCGCAGCGCGATCCAGCGTCGGCGCCGGGGCCAGGTGATTCAGCTCGAACTCGAGGACGCCAGTGACCCGCAAGATGCCCAGCTGCTGCGCGAACAGCTCGGCCTGCGCGATGCTCTGGTGGTCGAAAGCGAATGGCTGGTCGGCATCGAGGGACTGGCTGCCGTGGCCGAGGAAGACCGCCCAGACCTAAAGTTCCCCCCCTATGCACCGCGCTATCCCGAGCGGATCATGGAGCATGACGGTGACTGCTTTTCCGCCATCCGCGCCAAAGACATCGTTATTCACCACCCTTACGAAAGCTTCGAGGTGGTGGTCGATTTCCTGCGCCAGGCGGCGGCCGATCCGGACGTCGTGGCCATCAAGCAGACGCTTTACCGGGCCGGCAACCAATCACCGGTGATCGCGGCTCTGATCGCGGCGGCTGAAGCGGGCAAGTCAGTTACGGCGGTGGTCGAGATCAAGGCCCGGTTCGACGAGGAACAGAACCTGATGTGGGCCAGCCAGCTGGAACGGGCCGGGGTCCAGGTAATCTACGGTTTCGTGGACTGGAAAACGCACGCCAAGGTCAGTCTGGTGGTGCGGCGCGAAGAAGGCAGCCTGCGGACCTACTGCCACTTCGGCACTGGCAACTACCATCCCATCAACGCCCGCATCTACACTGACCTCAGCTTCTTCACCGCTGATCCGGCGTTCGGGCGCGATGCGGCGAGGCTGTTTAATTTCGTCACCGGCTACATCGAGCCGCACAAGACCGAGCGCCTGGTGATCGCGCCTCTCGCACTGCGCGAAAAGCTTTATGAACTTATCGACGCGGAGATCGCCCATGCCCGGCTGGGCAAGCCGGCGGCGATCTGGGCCAAGCTCAATTCGCTGACCGACGAGGGTCTGATCGACCGGCTCTACGTCGCCAGCGAGGCCGGGGTCGACATCCAGCTCGTGGTGCGCGGGATCTGCTCGCTGCGGCCCGGGATCGCGGGCCTGTCGGAGAATATCCGGGTCAAGTCGATCATCGGGCGGTTTCTGGAGCACAGCCGGATCTGGGTCTTTGCCGGGGGCTATCGCCTGCCGTCGCAGCGAGCCAAGGTATTCATCTCTTCTGCTGACGGAATGGGCCGCAACCTCGATCGGCGGGTCGAGGTTATGTTGCCGGTCACCAACCGCACCGTGCATGACCAGATCCTGCAACAAGTCATGGTTGCCAACCTGCTCGATACCGAACAGAGCTGGCTGTGCCATGCCGATGGCATCTACCGGCGGATGGAGCCGGGCGAGCATCCGTTCAACTTGCACCGTTATTTCATGACCAATCCCTCGCTCTCGGGGCGGGGCGGGGCGGCCGAGGCAGCCGGTGTGCCGAAACTTGCGCTGAAGAGAGGAGCGACATGACCGGGCTGGGCACACGCAAGGTCGACCGGGACGGTGCCTTTTCCGGTAATCGGCCGCAGCGGGCGATCATTGACATCGGTTCGAACTCAGTCCGCATGGTGCTCTATGGCGGATCGCTGCGTGCGCCCGACACCCTGTTCAACGAGAAGGTCATGGCGCGGCTCGGGGCCGGGATGAAGAAGGGCAAGCTGGCCCCGCAGTCGGTTGCGCTGGCGATGCGCGGGCTGATGCGGTGGGCGCAGATCCTGGCCGACCTGGGTATTGCCGACGTCGACACCGTGGCCACTGCCGCCGTGCGCGATGCGGTGGACGGGGAGGCATTCCTCGACCAGGTCCGGGCAATCGGGCTCTCCCCGCGCGTCTTGTCGGGTGAAGAGGAGGCGCGCCTGTCCGCCCGCGGTGTTATGGGCGCGTTCTCCGGCGCGATCGGCGCGGTGGCTGATCTGGGCGGCGGCAGCCTGGAACTGGTCCGCATTGGCGACGGCGAGGTCGCGCGCGGAGTCAGCCTTCCGCTTGGTTCGCTTCGGTTGCCCGCCTATGCGGAAGGTACTTTTGACGAGACGGTCCGGCGGCTGGCCAAGGTGATCCGTGATGCCGGCTGGAACGAGGCCTTGCCCGGACCGCTCTATCTGGTCGGCGGCAGTTGGCGTGCGCTGGCCGTGCAGGCGCTGTTCCAGCGGCGCAGCGTGCTGACCGATCCGCACGGGCTGGAACTGGCGCGCAAGGATGCCCGCCGTCTCGCCCGCAAGGTGGCTGCGATGAGCCCTGAGGCGCTGCGTCGCAACCCGCGCCTGTCTTCGAGCCGCGCGGACAGCTTGCCGCTGACCGGCCCGCTGCTGGAGGCACTGCTTGACCGGTTGAAGCCTGAACAGGTGGCGTTTTCATCCTGGGGCCTGCGCGAAGGGCTGCTGTTTGACCGATTGCCTTATGAACAACAGGCGCAGGATCCGCTGTTGGCCGGTATATCGGTGTTCGCGAATATGCGCGGCTGCCCGCCCACTCTGGCCACCCGGGTGGCAGGATGGACGGTCGATGCCATGCCGCCGGGCTGGCCGGGATCGGAGCGGGTGCGCCTCGCGGCCACCAGTCTCGCCCTCGCCTCAATGCAGGTCGAACCCAACCTGCGGATCGGGCTCGGGATCGACTGGGCAATGCAGAAGCGCTGGATCGGCGTGACGGGAGAAGAACGCGCACTCATGGCTGCGACGATTGCTGCCAATGGCAACCAGTGCGCGTTGCCGGTGCAGATTGCTTCATTGGCACGCAAGGAGCGGCTGGAAGCGGCGATTTGCTGGGGCCTGGCGATCCGCTTGTGCCGCCGCCTTGGTGGTCGCTCGCGGGCTTCGCTCCAGGCCACCCGGCTGACGGTGGAAGGCACTACTCTGGTGCTTCAGATCGAGCAGGCCCGGGGCAGCCTGTTCGGCCCGCCAAACGAGAAGGACTTTGCCTTGCTGGCCGGACGGATGGGCCTAAAATCGGAGCTGCGGTTGGTCGGCAATCCGGCGGGTCAGGCTGATTGAACCAACCGGCGCGGGGCAAAACTTACGGTGCAAAAACGTCACAGGTAAAACACAGGGGGGAAGCACGTACCCTCGCATCCCCTGCTTTGGCCCCATTTTTCGCCCATTCTGACGTAGGGGAATTGGGCAATTCCAGGACTTGCCGCATCGTTTGCGAAATGTTCGAAACGCGACAGGCCTGTTTAACGTAACCCTATTGCCAAGCAGTCCGATTCTGCATTAGCTTCCTCTCCAGAGCAGCCGCTTGAAGACGGTGCCAATGAGGAGAGGACGGATGAGGGTCAAAGCTACCCTGATGGTCGGCGTTGCCGCCACTACGCTTGCATTCCCCGCTTATGCACAGGATGATTCCCAGGGCACCACCCGTGCCGCGCCGGAGATCGTGGTTACGGCCCAGCGGCAGGCGCAAAGCCTTCAGGAAGTGCCGATTGCGGTCAGCGCTTTCTCGGCCGAAGCGCTGGAAGCGCAGCAGATCGAGAATGCCAGCGACCTTCAGCTGACCCTGCCCAACGTCTCCTTCACCAAGAGCAACTTCACGTCGTCCAGTTTTACCATCCGCGGGATCGGTGACCTCTGCGTCGGTGTGAGCTGCGACAGCGCCACCGCGATACACCTCAACGGATCGCCGCTTTTCGGCACCCGCCTGTTCGAAACCGAATACTTTGATCTCGAACGGATCGAGGTGCTGCGTGGCCCGCAGGGTACCCTGTTTGGCCGCAATGCCACCTCTGGCGTGGTCAACGTCGTCAGTGCCAAGCCGGACCTTTCCGGTTTCGCCGCGGCGGCAGAATTCGAATATGGCAACTTCGAGAGCATCCGCGCCAAGGGCATGATCAACCTGCCGATCGGCGACATGCTGGGTGTGCGGGTGGCCGGTTTCTATCTCAACCGTGATGGCTACACCAAGAACCTGTTCGATGGCAGCCGCATTGATGACCGCGACATGTATGCGATTCGCGGCTCGATCCGGTTCGAACCGACAGAGAACACAACCATCGATCTGATGGGTTACTACTTCCGCGAAAACGACAGCCGCCTGCGGATTCAGAAGCAACAATGTCAGCGCGACCCGACCGGGGTGCTCGGCTGTCTCAACAGCCGGCGCGATTTCGACAAGACCAATACCAATTCGACGTTCACCGGTACGCTGGGTTCAGAAGAGTTCCTGCGTATCAATGGCCTGCCGCCCGGGTTCGGCCTGAACAGCCTGTACGGCCCCGATGGCTACACCGGGTTTGACGAACCGGACGATGTCCGCACTGTCCGCACCGCCTTTACGCCGGAATATTTCGCCGACGAAATGATTCTCCAGGCCAGCCTGGAGCAGAGCTTCGGGGCGATCAACGTATCGCTGACCGGCGTCTACCAGGAAACCAGTGTCGACTCGCGGCAGGATTACAACCTGGGCGTGCTCGACCGGACCCGGATGGCGCCGGCGCTCAATCAGCTGGCGTTCTTCGCTGCCAACGGCGTGCCAACAGGCCTGCCGGCACCGTTCCCGGCGTTCGTTCCGGGGTCGAGCGCCTACTTCGCCCCGATTGCCCAGGCGATCATGCCGAGCGGGCCCAATGGCCCCCTCTGCACCTCGGATACCCGGCTTGACGGACGCGGTTCGTTCGAAGGGTTCTCCAATTGCTCCAACGTGCCGCTGACCTATGACCGGTCCAACCAGGAAAACGAGAGCTGGTCGGCCGAAGCAATCATCTCGTCGGACTTTGACGGACCGTTCAACTTCCTGATCGGCGGGATCTATGCCAACTCGAAGGTGCTGGAGAACAGCTACTTCGTGAATGCTTTCGCGATTGACTACATCACCGGTCTGCTCGGCTCGTTCACCACCTTCGGCACCACGGTCGATGCCAATCCGAACAACAACCTGCCGCCGGCCTATCTGGCGACATCGTTCTTCCGCAACAACACCCAGAACTTCCGCCTCAAGAGCTATGGCATCTTCGGTGAAGTCTATTTCGACATCAGCGACCGGCTGAAGTTCACCGGCGGCCTGCGTTACAACAACGACAAGAAGTCGATCACCGCGCGGTCGACGCTGGCCAGCTTCCTCAACCCCTACAGCAACGATGGCGATCCGTTCGATTCACCGTTCGTCGGCTCGTTTGACGCCGATCCGGGCACGCCGGGCAACCAGATTGTCCAGCGCCGTTCGGTAGGGTTCAACGAGATCACGGGGCGCGCGGTGCTCGATTACGAGATCACCCCGGACAACCTGCTCTATGTCTCGTACTCGCGCGGCTACAAGTCGGGCGGGATCAACCCGCCACTGCAACCGATCTTCGCCGTGCCCGACAGCTTCGGGCCCGAGCAGATCGACGCTTTCGAGATCGGCAGCAAGAACACCTTTGCCAACGGCGCGCTGCAGCTGAATGCGACGGCGTTCTACTACAAGTACAAGGACCTGCAGCTCAGCCGCATCATCGCCCGCACGGCGGTCAACGATACGATCGATGCCAATATCTGGGGGGTCGAGCTGGAAGGGATCATCCGTCCGGACGACAACTGGCTGATCAACATGAACTTCAGTTACCTCAAAGCGCAGGTGGCGGGGGACCAGTTCTTCAGCAACTCGCGTGATCCGGGCGGTGGCAATCCGAACGCAGTGATCATCAAGGATATCACCAACGGTGCGAACTGTGCCGTGGTCGGCCCGGCTCCGGGTGTGGCGGCAGGGTTCGTCGGTGCGGTCAACAGCACGCTCGGCCTGCAGGGGGCAACCGCGTTCCCGAGCGACAGCGGCATTGCCTCGCTCGGTGCCTTCGGCATCTGCGCCGCGCTGCAGGCCAATGCGCCGGCCGGCATCCAGGTTCTGAGCCCCGGCGTGGAGGTCAACCTGAAGGGTAACCGCCTGCCCCAGGCGCCGGAAATGAAGGCTTCGGTCGGTGTCCAGTACACTTACAGGTTCGACAGCGGCTGGAACCTGGTGCCGCGATTCGATCTTGCCTTCACCGGCGAGCAGTTCGGCAACGTGTTCAATGGCAACGTCAACCGGATCGAACCGTTCGTGCAGGCGAACGCGCAGATCCAGCTCAACGGGCCGGACAACAAGTGGTTCGTGCGCGGGTTCGTGCAGAACATCTTCGACAGCAACTCGACCACCGGCCTTTACGTAACCGATGCCTCGTCGGGCCTGTTCACCAACATCTTCACCCTCGATCCGCGGCGTTACGGCCTCGCGGTGGGTGCCAAGTTCTGACCCACGAGGTCAGTTGGGGGAGGGAAGGGCCGGGAGAAATCCCGGCCCTTCTTGTTTCCGGTGTTCAAGCCTTGTCGCTGCGGGCGAAGGGCGAGAAATCGGTCTTGGTGTCGTAAAGATCGATGCCCTCTGACCGTTTGAGACGCCCCACCACTACATATGTGACGGGCGTCAGCACCGCTTCCCACAACACCTTGAGCACCCAGTTGGTGACCATCACGATGATCACGTCACGGGTTTCCCACACGCCGAGGAAGGCGATCGGATAGAAAATCGCGCTGTCCACCGCCTGCCCGACAAAAGTCGAGCCGATCGTCCGGCTCCACAGCGCCTTGCCTTGCGTCCACACCTTCATCCGCGCGAGCACGAAAGCGTTGACGAATTCGCCTGCCCAGAATGCCAGGATCGAGGCAAGCACGATGCGGGGGACCTGCCCGAACACGCTTTCGTAGGCGGCTTGTCCGGTCCAGCTCGCGGCCGGGGGCATGGCAACTACGGCCCAACTCATGAAGGCCATGAATACCAGCGCGGCAAAGCCGGTCCAGATGCAGCGACGGGCCCGTTCGTAGCCGTAGACCTCGGTCAGGATGTCGCCGATCACGTAGCTGACCGGAAAGAACAGGATGCCTGCGCCGAATATGAACAGGCCATCGGGCGCAGGCCACCAGCCCTCCGGCCAGAACGGCACCGGCATGGCGGCCAGCTTGGCCGCGCCGATCACGTTGGACAGCAGCAGGATGGCAACGAAGGCCGCCATCACCAGGTCGAAATGGCGGAACGTGCGCGGGGCACCGGCGCCGGTTTCGACGCGGATCGGGGTCTGGTTCATGGGCGGCGTGCCTATCGCGTTTTGACGGCCGCGAAAAGCGCGCTAATGCGGGCCCGGCGCGCGCCCGTAGCTCATCTGGATAGAGCGCGAGACTTCTAATCTTGAGGTAGCAGGTTCGAGTCCTGCCGGGCGCGCCAGCCTTCAGGCATCCCCTTGGGGTGCCTGAAGGCTGGCGTCGACGGTAGGGCTCGAACAAAGTTCGGAATCGGAGCGCCGTAGGCGCGGAGATGAACGAGGAGCGCAGCGACGAGGACAGTCCTGCCGGGCGCGCCATCTCTTGTATTCGCAAGACCCTGCAGGCTTGTGAAATCCGCGCTCCCGGTCGGCCTTGCGGACCACCCTGCGGGTCCGAGTGCACTTCACACTGGCGTGGTTCTAGGCCCGCTGTGCGCTTTCGATCGGTTCGCCGGTAACCGGATAGCCGCAGCCGTCGGGTATGCAGATCCACGGTGTGCCGTCGCGGTGCTCGAAGAACGGCACGATCTTGCGTACCGGGATGTCGGCGCATTCCTGTGCCGCGCTGGCGAAATCGGGGAAACGGGCGAGCCGTTCGAGGTTGCGGCGGGTGGGGAATATCACCGTCAGTTCCCCGGCGTCGGCGCGCGCGAGCGCCTGCTCCGCCGTGACCCAGAAAAGGCGGGTGTTCTCGGTCTCGTCGACCGTCACGTCGACGGCACCGGTGCCGAGGTCGGCAAGGTAGAACCGGGTGTCGAACACGCGCGGAATGCGCTCGTTGATCGGATGCCAGCGGGCGAACGGCAGCAGGGCGTCGAGGTCGAGTGTCCACTCCATTGCCGCCAGCACCGGCGCCAGTTCGCCATGCTCCAGCAGCAGGGCGCGGGCGTGGGCGGCGCGGGCGGCGTCAATCTCACCCACCATGCCGATGGCGAGCCCGCTTTCCTCCAGCGTTTCGCGCACGGCGGCGATGCGGTGGGCGGCTTCGTCCTCGTCCTCGACCCCCAGCGTGCGCGCAAGGTCCCGGTCGGCATCGTCAACCCGGCCACCGGGAAACACGGCCGCCCCGCCGGCAAAAGTCATGCTGCGCGACCGCACCAGCATCAGGATTTCGGGCGGTCCACCCGCCGGGCCATGGCGAAAGACGACGACGGTGGCGGCGGGAATGCCGTCCGGCTGGACTGACTGGGAAGCGGTGCTCATCTGCTGACTGTGGCGAGGCCCTGCGCGGGCATCAAGCGGCAATAATGCGCTACCCGTCGAATTCTCTTACAGTTGTGTGTCGCCATGCCGGGCGGTTAACCATCGTGACCCGCACAAAACCGGTTATGGGCAGGACTGGCACGAAGTGTGCAAAGATTGGTTCGTCTCTGATGGTCTTCGTTTAAGGAGCACCCGCACCACCCTGGTCCCCGGTGCCGCTCCCCGAAAAGGAAAAGGCTCGCAGCCGATCTGGCAGCGGGCCTTTTTCTTGTCTGTCAGGCGAAAGTTTTGCCCGCCATCAGGCGCGGGCGACTTCCTTTTCCAGCATCAGCTGCTGCAGTTCGCCGGCTTCGTACATTTCCATCATGATGTCGCTGCCGCCGAGGAACTCGCCCTTAACGTAGAGCTGCGGGATCGTCGGCCAGTCAGAATAGGCCTTGATGCCCTGGCGGATTTCCATGTCCTGCAGCACGTCGACGCTTTCGTAGGCGACGCCGCAGTGGTCGAGGATCGCCACGGCCTTGCTGGAGAAACCACACTGCGGGAACAGCGGCGTTCCCTTCATGAACAGCACGACATCGCTGCCATTGACGATGGATGAAATGCGCGCGTTGGCGTCGGACATGGACTGGCTCCCGCTCAGGATGAATGTTGCATCAGGAAGTGGGTGCGGCGGTGGTCAGTTGCAAGGCATGCAGCACGCCGCCCATCCTGCCGCCAAGCGCGTCATAGACCATCTTGTGCTGCTGCACCCGGCTCTTGCCGACAAATTGCGGGGCCACAACCTGCGCTGCCCAGTGATCGTTGTCCCCGGCAAGGTCGGTCATGGTGACTTCGGCACCGGGCAGGGCTGCGACAATGGCAGTTTCGATTTCGGTCGCGCTCATCGGCATGGCTGGCTGCTCAGCTTTCGCCCATCAACTGACGGCGGGCCTCGATCGCTTTCTCCTCCAGCTTGGCGCGGATGTCGGCTTCGCTGACATTGCATCCAGCAGCAGTCAGGTCGCCCAGAAGCTTGCGGATCACGTCCTCGTCGCCGGCTTCCTCGAAATCGGCCTGAACCACTGCCTTGCGGTAGGAATCGGTTTCCTCCGCTGTCAGCTTCATTTCGCCAGCAGCCCATTCGCCTAGCAGGCGGTTACGCCGCGCAGCCACGCGGAAGGCAGTGTCGGCATCGAGGGCGAACTTGGCTTCCTCGGCCCGTTCGCGGTCTTTGAAATCGGTCATGCGGTTCCCTTTGCTGGCAATGTGAACGCCTTGCGGTGCAGATAAGCCGCCGCTCGGCCCGCCGCAACCTATTCCATCGTGACCACGATCTTGCCCACGGCCTGGCGGTTTTCCAGCCTTGCGATAGCTTCGCCTCCGCGTGCCAGCGGGAAGGATTCGGACACCAGCGGGTCGATCTTCCCCGCCTTCATCAGGTCAAACAGCTCCTGCACCTGGGCGTGAAACTTGGCCGGTTCGCGCATGGTGAAGGCCCCCCAGAACACCCCGGCGATGTCGCAGCTTTTCAGCAGGGTCAGGTTCAATGGCATCTTGGCGATCCCGGCCGGGAAACCGACCACCAGGAAGCGGCCTTCCCAGGCAATCGCCCGCAGGGCCGGTTCGGAATACTGCCCGCCGACAATATCATAGACAATGTTGGCACCTTCGGGGCCGCAGGCAGCCTTGAAGGCACCCGCGAGCGCCTTCGACTGGTCACGGTCCATCGCCTCGCGCGGATAGACCACCACTTCATCTGCACCGGCCTTGCGCGCGACTTCGCCTTTTTCCGGGCTGGAGACGGCAGCGATCACGCGAGCGCCGAAGGCCTTGGCCAATTCCACTGCCGACAAGCCTACGCCGCCCGCCGCGCCCAGCACCAACACTGTGTCACCCGGCTTGATGTGGCCGCGATCCTTCAGCCCGTGGATGGTGGTGCCATAGGTCATCAGCAGGCTGGCGGCCTTTTCGAACGGCACGCCTTCGGGGATGGCGAACATGCGATTGGCTGGCACGCAGACCTTTTCGGCCAGACCGCCGTTGCCGATCCCGGCCAGTACCCGGTCACCGATCTGATAGCCCTGCACGCCTTCGCCCAGCGCCTCGATCACGCCGGCGATCTCGCCGCCGGGGGCATAGGGGCGTTCCGGCTTGAACTGGTAGAGGTCGCGGATCATCAGCGTGTCGGGATAGTTGATTGCACAGGCCTTGACCGCCACCAGCACCTGGCCGGGGCCGGGTTCGGGCGTGTCGATCTCGTCGAGAACCAGGGTTTCCGGGCCACCGGTGGCGTGGGTGCGCAGGGCTTTCATGCAGCGTGCTCCGTAACAGTGTTAAGCCAGGGCATATGGCGCGCCCGGCTCTGTTCATGGCGGGTAATGGCGTCGCCCCGGGCCATAGTCAGGCCGACTTCGTCCAGCCCGCCGAGCAGGCATTCCTTGCGGAACGGGTCGATGTCGAAGGTGAAGCGATCCTGGAACGGGGTGGTGACGGTCTGGCTTTCCAGATCGATATGGATCGGTTGTTCGCGCGCAACCTCCAGCAGCCGGTCAACCTGGTCCTGCGGCAGCACCACGGTCAGGATGCCGTTCTTGAACGCATTGCCGGAAAAGATGTCGGAAAAGCTGGGCGCGATCACAGCGGTTATCCCGAGGTCGAGCAACGCCCATGCCGCATGTTCGCGGCTCGATCCGCAGCCGAAATTGTCGCCTGCGATCAGGATCGGTGCGCCGGCATATTCAGGATCATCGAACACATTGCCCGGCTGCGCGCGCACGGTCTGGAACGCCCCGCGCCCCAGCCCTTCACGGGTGATCGTCTTGAGCCATTCGGCGGGAATGATCACGTCGGTATCAACGTTCTTCGCGCCGAAGGGGATTGCGCGCCCTTCGACGCGGGTCAGTGCCTTCATTAATCCGTCTCCGGCGGCTCGCCCGAGGGGATCGGGCCGGGCTTTGTCGGAGTATTCTTCTTGTCCTTGCGGCGCGAGGCGTAGAGGAGCGCGGCAGCGATGGCGGCAGAGCCGACGGCAGCCGCGCCGAGTGCGGCCTTTCCGGTGATTTTCTTGGTCATGACCTACTCATGGTGTCTGTCGCCTGCCGTGGCAAGAGGGTGGTTCAGGCGTCCCCGTCAACCAGTTCGCGCACGTCGGTGAGGCGACCGGTAACCGCTGCGGCAGCGGCCATCGCGGGGCTGACCAGATGGGTCCGTGCGCCGGGCCCCTGGCGGCCGACGAAGTTGCGGTTGCTGGTCGAGGCGCAGCGTTCGCCCGGCGGCACCTTGTCCGGGTTCATGCCGAGGCACGCCGAGCAGCCGGGCTCGCGCCATTCGAACCCGGCGGCGGAGAACACCTGGTCCAGCCCCTCGTCTTCGGCCTGGCGCTTGACCAGCCCCGAACCGGGCACAACGATAGCCCAGCGCACGCCCGGCGCCTTGGTCCGCCCGCGCAGCACAGCGGCGGCAGCGCGCAGGTCCTCGATCCGGCTGTTGGTGCAACTGCCGATGAAGACGTTCTCGATCGCGATGTCGCTCAGCCGCGTGCCGGGTTCGAGGCCCATGTAGGCAAGGCTCTTGCGGGCGGCTTCCTGCTTGGACGGGTCGGCAAAGGATTCCGGCGCGGGGACCACGCCGGTAATCGGCAGCACGTCTTCCGGGCTGGTGCCCCAGGTCACGCTGGGGGCAATCGTGGCCGCATCGATCACCACGCTGCTGTCGAACTCGGCGCCGTCGTCTGTGGCGAGGCTGCGCCACCACTCGACGGCGGCTTCCCACTCAGCCCCCTTGGGCGCGAACGGACGGCCCTTCAGGTAGGCGAAGGTCACATCGTCGGGGGCGACCAGGCCGGCGCGGGCACCTGCCTCGATGCTCATGTTGCACACGGTCAGGCGGCCCTCGACGCTCATCGTCTCGAACACGCGGCCGCGATATTCGATCACGTGGCCGGTGCCGCCAGCCGCGCCGATTACGCCGATCACGTGGAGGATCAGGTCTTTCGGCGTAACGCCGGGGCCGAGTTCGCCCTCAACCCGCACTTCCATCGATTTCGAGCGGGTCAGCAGCAGCGTTTGGGTGGCGAGCACGTGCTCGACCTCGCTGGTGCCGATCCCGAAGGCGAGCGCACCAAGGCCGCCGTGACTGGCGGTATGGCTGTCGCCGCAGACAATGGTGGTACCCGGGAGCGAAAAGCCCTGTTCCGGGCCGACCACGTGGACGATGCCCTGCTCGGCATCGGCATCGCCGATATAGCGGATGCCGAAGGCGGGCGCGTTGGCTTCGAGCGCGGCGAGCTGGGCCGCGCTCTGCGGGTCAGCGATCGGGATGCGCTGGCCTGCCGCATCGCGCCGGGCGGTGGTCGGCAGGTTGTGATCGGGCACGGCGAGGGTGAGGTCAGGGCGCCGCACGGTGCGCCCGGTCAGCCGCAGCGCTTCGAACGCCTGCGGGCTAGTTACCTCGTGCACCAGGTGGCGGTCGATATAGACCAGGCTGGTGCCATCGTCGCGGGTTTCCACCACATGGGCGTCCCAGATTTTCTCGTACAGGGTGCGGGGGCGGCTGGCCATGCCGATGCGCTAGGCCTGCCGCCCCTGCCGGGCAAGATGGGAAAACTTGGCCGCGCGCAAGGCCGGGCCCTAGCGGTGCAGGCCGGGACGGCCCGCGCGATCACCCGATTTAACTGCCACATCGCCCCGGCGAAAAAATTGCCGCTGCCAGCGCGAATTACAATGATAATGCAATCATGGTCTGCTAACTGACACGTATGTCAACAAACACCCCTGCAGTTCCCTTCACATTCCCGATTAAGGTCCTCCCCGAAGACATCGACTTCATGGGGCACGTCAACAATGCCCGGTACCTGGGCTGGGTGCAGGACGCCGTGCTGGCGCACTGGCGCGGCATTGCCCCGGCCGAGGACGTTGCAAGCAAGGCCTGGGTCGCGCTCAAGCACGAGATCACTTATCGCAAGCCGGCCTTTCTCGACGATGCGGTAATTGCCCGCACCGTGCTGGAGCAGTTCCAGGGCGCGCGGGCCTTTTACCACACCGTGATCCATCGGGGTGAGGAAGTGCTGGCCGAGGTCCGCAGCGCCTGGTGCTGCATCGACGCGGAAACCTTGCGCCCAGCCCGGATCGGGGATCACTTGCGCGCGTTCTTTTTTCCGCCGCCCGCAGAATAACAGGCAGCCTGATGCTGTTCGATCAGGCGGCTGATAACCAGGCGCAAGTCCTGGGGGCGATCGCCGGCGACCACTTCGATATAGCCAATACCCGCGCGACGCAGGGCTTCCTTCTTCACCGCGTCTCGCGCGGCAGCCGTGCCACGGTAATGGCCTTCACCTTGGTATTCGATGGCATGAAGCGGCGTACCGTCAGCATCCACCAGCAGCAAATCAACCCGCTTTGAGTTGACCGCTAGAAAAGCCGCCCGGTCGCGCGACCACAGGATCTCGCCCAGGCTAACCTGAGCCATCAGTCGCCACCCGGCATTTGCGTCGGACAAGAGCCGCTCGATCGCGGTAAAAACCCGCATTTCCTTGTGGTTAAGCAGCGCACGCCGTGTGAAGCGTGCGCCCATCACGTCTTTCAGCTGTTGAACTGCCATATCCTCGGGGCTCGTGTCTCGCCCATCTATCAAGGTCAGGTCCGGGCGACCCCCTGGGGTGCCACCTGTCCGGCCCTTGCTCCGCCATGGCTTGCGATTGCGAAACTCGCGTCGCACCAGCCACACTCGCCCTCTCTCCAGCATGACACCTGCCATGATCGCAAAGAAGACTAAAAAGGTGGCTGTGATCGGCTCGTTGACAAACAGATGGTACATTGAAGCCCCGTGCACTTACTCAAAGA
This sequence comes from Sphingomonadaceae bacterium, assembly GCA_046294735.1. Classification (GTDB taxonomy): domain Bacteria; phylum Pseudomonadota; class Alphaproteobacteria; order Sphingomonadales; family Sphingomonadaceae; genus 34-65-8. The sequence continues at coordinate 241,334 of JBKBKB010000002.1, read as the reverse complement.
GAACGTAGCGCACAGAAGTTGATGATTCCTGATCCTGATATGGTTATGGAGCGTCCCATGCCTGACTGGTTGATCCCCGCGCTGATTGTTGTCGCCACCGTGCTGGCGATGGAGATGGTCGCGTGGAGCAGCCACAAGTATATCATGCACGGCTGGGGCTGGGGCTGGCACCGGGACCATCACGAACCGCACGACAACCGGCTGGAAAAGAACGACCTCTACGGCGTGGTCGGCGCGGTGATGAGCATTTCGATGTTCGCCATGGGCAGCCCGCTGGTGATGGGCGAGAGCGCGTGGTTGCCGGGCACATGGGTTGGCCTGGGCATCCTGTTCTACGGGATCATCTACACGCTGGTCCATGATGGCCTGGTCCACCAGCGCTATTTCCGCTGGGTGCCCAAGCGCGGCTATGCCAAGCGGTTGGTCCAGGCGCATAAGCTGCACCATGCCACCATCGGTAAGGAAGGCGGGGTCAGCTTCGGCTTTCTGTTCGCGCGAGATCCGGCCCGGCTGAAGCAGGAATTAAAGGCCCAGCGCGAGGCCGGTGTGGCCGTGGTGCGCGAGGCGGCTGTCGACTGACTACTCGTTGCGCGTCGCGATCCAGCCGCCGCACAGCACCAGGATCGTCACCGAAATCCACACCCACGGATGGCCCAGGGTAAACCAGGTGAATACAACCCCAGCGCTCATCGCGCCTATTGCCATCACCTTGGCCGGGCGGTTGATGGCGCGTCGTTCGCGCCAGTCACGCACCTGCGGCCCCCAGTGCGGGTGGTCGAGGATCTTCTGCTCCCACGCCGGGTTGCTGCGGGCGAAGCAGAACACCGCCACCAGCAGGAACGGCACGGTCGGCATGATTGGCAGGACTGCCCCGACGGCTGCCAGCCCGAGCGCGGTGAACCCCCCGGCGGTGTAGAGGAGCCGCACCTCAACCGGCCGCGATGCGGGCCGCGTGTTCGCGCACCAGGGCGATCATGTTGGGCACGCCTTGCGTCCGGTTGGAGGAGAGCTGGTTCCTGAGGTCGAACGGGGCAAGGGCGGCGGTTACATCCATAGCGGCGACGTCGATAGCGGGGCGGTCCTGAACCGCAGCTATGACCAGCGCGACGATCCCCTTGGTGATCGCGGCATTGCTGTCCGCCAGGAAGTGGAGCTGCCCCGCCTCGCCGGTGGGATAGACCCAGACGCTGGCCGAACAGCCACGCACCAGTGTGGCATCGGTCTTGAGCGCATCGGGCATTGGCTCCAGCTCGCGGCCCAGCTCGATCAGCAGGCGATAGCGTTCGTCACCGTCCAGGAACTCGTATTCTTCAAGGATGTCATCAAGGGCGCGCATGGCTGCGCAGGTAGGGATGCCATGCGCGCGGTGAAAGGGGCAATCGTCAGCCCGCAAGTCCGCCCGGCCGGGTCAGGGCATAATAGATCACGTAAAGCCAGCCGAAGAAGCCATGGATGATCGCCCAGATGATCGACTGGTGCAGCCCCCAGCTGATCGCCACCGCAATCGCGCTGCCGAGGCCGATTCCGGCCTGGGTGGCGGTGTCTGTCGCACTGCTCACAGGTCGACTCCGCTGGCGATTGCCTCCAGCTTGCGGATCCGCTCCTTGAGATCAGCCAGCTCGATCCTGGTCGCGCCGACGACCGAGCCTTGTTCCAGCTCGCGCTGGGGTGGCATCGCCCGTTCCAGTTCACGTTCCTTCAGGCGCAGCCAGCCCTGCCAGCTCTGAAGCATGGCAATGACGACGATGGTGATCCCCAGCAGCGAAGTGGCGGCGAAAATGACCGGTTCGCTCATGTGCCCTGCTCCCTTCCTGTTCAAGCTCTGGCGCCTCAGCGGTCGCGGAGCTGCTCGATTTCCTCGGCGATGGCCCGGGCTTCCCGGCCCTCAACCGTGATCTGTTCCAGCACCTTTATCCGTTCGCGCAGATCAGTGAGCTCGCGTCGCATGTCGCTGTCGTCGGTCACGGCAATCGTTTCGTTGCCATGCTCGTCTTTGACGATGCCGAGCTTGGCTTTTCGCAACTCCACGAATGCCCAGATGGCCACGATGATGACGGCGGCGGTCCAGAAGCTCATTGCACTTTCCCTTCCCCGCGTAGCTTCTCGATCTCGTGGGTAAGGTGGAACCCGCCATCGGTGACGATCCGCTCGACATTGGCGAGCCGGTCTTTCAGGCTGCCGAGTTCAGCCCGAAGCTGGGCGTTTTCCTGAGTAAGCAGGGTCACGCGCTGCTGGGCTTCGCTGGTCATGCCGGGTTTCAGGGACTGGCCCCACATCCCTTCCAGCGGATAGCCGTTCTTGATCTTCATCCGGGTGGTATGGACCGAGGCGAGAATGCCGCCGGCTCCAAGCACGAAGGCCCCTCCGATGATCCAGCCGAGATAGGGCAGAAAGTCGACGAATTCCATTACACGCGCTCCTTGCTTTGCAGGCCGAGCGGCACACCAGCACCAGCTTCATCAACCCGGCGGGTATCGCGCAGGGCCTCGATCTGGGTGGCGACATCGTAGCCGCCATCGGTCACGATGCGTTCAAGCACCCGCACCCGGTCTTCCAGCGCCTGCATCTTGCTGGCGTACTGGGCGGCTTTTTCAGCGGTATGTTCGGCGGTCTTGCTGATCCGCATTTCCGCGATCTTCTGCTGGTGCTTGGTCCAGATTGCCACGATCGGGATTGATAGCGCGATGATCGGGATCATCAGGGCCATTATGCCTTCCATTGGTAATTCCCCTATTCAAATTGTAGGTCAGCGCAGCCGCTCGATCTCGGCATTCAGGCGCGGGTTGCTGCTGACGTAGTAGGTTTCAACGTCGGCCAGGCGGCGGTCGATATCGCGCATCCGGCTGCGGATTTCGCGCGCGGTCCGCTTCGGGCTCTGGCGCACGCCCTGCCAGTACTGCTGTTCCTCGCGGTCGACATAGAGATGCGGCGGCTTCTTGTTCAGCAGCAGGCCGGCAACAATGTAGAACGGGATGATCCCGCCGCCGCTCATAAGCAGGAGCGTCAACGCGCCGAGCCGCACCCATAGGGCGTTGACCCCGGTGTAGTCGGCGATCCCGGCACAGACGCCCATGATCTTGCGATTGAAGCAGTCCTTGTACAGCGTGGTGCGCGGGCTGGTCATTTCTTGCCTCCCTTGGCTTCGGCGAGCAGGCGGTCGAGTTCGCGCAGCTGCTGGTTGTCGGTTTCCTGGTCGTGTACGATCCGCGCCGGGCGGAAGTCGGCGTTGTCGGCGGCGACTAGCCGCTCGACCGTGTCCATCCGCTCGTCGAGGCGCTTTGCCAGGTTATAGAGCTCATCCAGTAGCACCTCGTCGTCGGTGGTGATGGTGGCGGCGGTCTTCCACTTGGTGATGTAGTGTAGGACGACCCAGGGCAGGCCGACACAGATCACCAGGGCGAGCATGACCTCTTCCATGGCTTATTCCCCCTTCTTGGCGTCGTCGCTGAGGCCCAGCGCGCGCTTCATGGCTTCCAGTTCGTCATCGATCTTGTCAGCACTTTCGAGCGCGGCGATTTCCTCGGCGAGGCTCGGCTTGCCGGTGCCGTCGGCGATGCTGAGCGCCTCCGCACGGCCTTCGGCATAATCGACCCGCCGTTCGAGCTGGTCGAACCGGGTCAGTGCCTCGTCGACCCGTTCGTTGGTCATCAGGCTGCGCAGCTTGACGCGGTTTTCGGCGCTTTCCAGCCGGGCGGCGATGGCCGTCTGGCGGCTGCGGGCTTCGCGCAGGCGGTTCTGCAGCTTGGCGATGTCCTGTTCGTAGGCGCGCAACGCATCGTCGAGCACGGCGATTTCGGCCTTAAGCTGGTCGGCCATATCTACCGCCTTCTTCTTTTCTATCAGGGCAGCACGGGCCAGATCCTCGCGGTCCTTTGACAGCGCCAGCTGGGCCTTTTCTGCCCAGTCTGCCTGAAGCCGGTCGAGCTTGACCGTGTGGCGGTGCATTTCCTTCTGGTCGGCAATCGTCCGGGCGGCACTGGCGCGCACCTCCACCAGCGTTTCCTCCATCTCGAGGATGATCATCCGGATCATCTTGGCCGGGTCATCGGCCTTGTCGAGCATGTCGGTGAAGTTGGCGGCGATGATGTCACGGGTGCGGCTGAAAATGCCCATCAAGGGTACTCCGTTGAACGAAAAGTCAGAAAATTGCTGGCGGGTGCTGGCGTTCTGCGTCGGGGTCGGGCTGCGGCGCAGGCGTTCCACCTCGTCGTCGAGCCGCGATGCCCGGACAGGGCGGGCCGGAGCGTCAGCGGGGGTCTGGCCAGGGGACTGGCCAGGGGACTGGGGGAGGCTGCGCTCCGGCCCTAGGGGGTCATGATTGACCGGGCGGGTCATGCCAGTTCGACCGATTCGCACGGGATCGTCGCGGCCAGGGCAGGGCTGACCTGCATCTGGGTGCTCAGGGCGACAAACATGGCCATCGCGGCCACGCTGGCGATCGCGGCCTGCCCCAGCTTGGACTGGAAAAAGCGGCTGTCGTACATTGTCATTCCTTCCTGATCGGTGCGGCTGTTGGCGTTGTTCAGTCGTATGTTCACCTGACAGCAAACCACGTGCCAAACCGGGAAAACCGCGAGATTCCGCCATTCGCGCACTATTCGACGAACAACATACCGGCGGGTATTGCCAACAATCAGGAAAATTTCCTACATCTCGGGGGTGGAGCGTGCGCAACATTTCATCGGACAGTCCGGAGCCTTCCTCGACGCGGTGGAGCGGGCCAGCCGCGCCGCGCCGATGCGCCGCCCGGTGCTGGTGATCGGCGAGCGTGGAACGGGCAAGGAACTGATCGCTGAACGCCTGCATCGCCTCTCCTCCCGCTGGGGCGAACCCCTGGTCACCATGAATTGCGCCGCGCTGCCGGAAACGCTGATCGAAGCCGAACTGTTCGGGCACGAGGCAGGCGCTTTCACCGGTGCTACCAGAACCCGCGCTGGGCGGTTCGAGGAAGCCGACAAGGGTACCCTGTTTCTCGACGAACTGGGCACGCTCAGCATGGCGGCGCAGGAGCGGCTGCTGCGCGCGGTCGAATATGGTGAGGTGACGCGGATCGGATCGAACCGCGCAGTGCGGGTTGACGTTCGCATCGTCGCGGCCACCAACGAGGATCTGCCGGCCAAGGCTGAACGTGGCGAGTTTCGCGCCGACCTGCTTGACCGGCTGTGTTTCGAGGTCATCACCCTGCCGCCGCTGCGGGTGCGCGACGGCGATGTCGCGGTCCTGGCCGACCATTTCGGCAGGCGGATGGCGGCGGAGCTGGGCTGGGAAGGCTGGCCCGGATTTGCCCCGCATGTGGCGCGCCAGCTCGATGACTATGTCTGGCCCGGCAATGTGCGCGAACTTCGCAACGTGGTCGAGCGTGCGGTCTACCGGTGGGATGATTGGAGCGAGCCGATCGGGCACGTCCAGTTCGACCCATTCGATTCCCCGTGGAAACCGCTGCCTTCGAGAGCGCGCCCGCACGAAGCCGGTGGCGACGTCGCCACGCCCGCCGCATTCACTCCAGCGGCTGCACCAACCGAGCTGGACTCGGTGGATGATCTGCGCGCCGCGGTCGATGCGCATGAGCGCGCCATCCTCGAACACGCGCTCGGCAGGCATCGCTGGAACCAGCGCCAGACTGCCAGGGCACTCGGCCTTAGTTACGACCAGCTCAGGCATTGCATCAAGAAACACGGGCTGAGCGAGTAGCTGGATAACGTCGCGTAAACGCCTGCGTGGTATGCGCCGTACTGCTGTTCGCTGGCGGCTACTGGATTGAACACAATGCCGATACCGTTGCTGAGGCGGCCATGGATGCCTCGGGCATGACCGAACAGCTCGCAGCTCAGCGCGATTTACGATGCGATGCAGCGCAGCGCCAGTTCCGGTCTGCGTGGGACCGCGCCGTGGATAGCGGAACGGACGAGCCTGACGCGGGCATGCTGGACCAGATGGAGGCCGCAGCCGAACTCGCCTGTCGCGCGGCCTGACACGCATTTAACCGAGGCCAGATTGCGCTTGCATCCGCAGGGGCACGCGCCTATCTGCCGCCCATCCCGACATTCTCGATGGCAAAGAGGGGCTGGCGCCAAACGGGGCCGGCACCACCCGCCATTGTTGCACTGTCGCTTGAGTGGAAAGACGTAAGTGGCCGATATCGCACGCCTTGCCGAACTGATCGAACCCGAAGCGGATGCGCTCGGGTTCGAGCTGGTGCGCGTCAAGGTGATGCCCTCCGAAGCCGGTGACGGCGGGATGGCGCTGCAGGTCATGGCGGAAGACCCGGCCACCGGGCAGCTGGTGATTGACCAGTGCGCCGCATTGAGCCGCCGCATATCCGATCTGATCGATGCGCGCGAAGAGGCAGGCGAAGTGCTGATCGAAGGCGCGTACCACCTTGAGGTGTCGAGCCCCGGGATCGACCGCCCGCTGACCCGGGCCAAGGATTTCGCCCGGTGGTCCGGCCACGAGACCAAGATCGCGATGGACAAGGACTGGGGCGGCCAGCGAAGCCTGCGCGGCACTCTCGAGGGCATTGAGGGCGACAGCGTGACCATTACCGACCGCAAGGCCGGCGCAGTCACTGTGCCGCTGGCCCAGATTCATTCGGCCCAGCTGGTCCTCACCGACGCGCTGATTGCCGCGACCAGACCCATCGACACCACCGGGGTCGAGGATATTGTAGAAACCGACGACGAAGAGAAGGCTGACGACTGATGGCCAGTGCAATTTCCGCCAACAAGGCCGAGCTGCTTGCGATTGCGAACGCGGTTGCTTCGGAAAAGATGATCGACAAGGCGATCGTCATCGAGGCGATGGAAGAAGCGATCCAGAAAGCGGCCCGGTCACGCTATGGTGCCGAGAACGACATCCGCGCCAAGCTCGACCCGATGACCGGCGACCTCAGCCTGTGGCGCGTGGTTGAAGTGGTCGAGGACGTCGAGGACTACTTCAAGCAGGTCTCGGTCGAGCAGGCGCAGAAGTTGCAGGCCGGTGCCCAGCTGGGCGACTATATCGTCGACCCGCTGCCCCCGGTCGACCTCGGCCGAATAGACGCGCAGAGCGCCAAGCAGGTGATCTTCCAGAAGGTCCGCGATGCCGAGCGCGAGCGCCAGTATGAAGAGTTCAAGGATCGCCAGGGCGAAGTCATCACCGGCGTGATCAAGTCGGTCGAATTCGGCCACGTGATCGTTAATCTGGGCCGTGCCGAAGGCGTGATCCGCCGCGACCAGCAGATCCCGCGCGAAGCTGCTCGCACCGGCGAACGCGTGCGCGCGCTGATCACCAAGGTGGAACGCAACAACCGCGGCCCGCAGATCTTTCTCAGCCGCGCGCACCCTGAATTCATGAAGAAGCTGTTCGCGCAGGAAGTGCCGGAAATCTATGACGGCATTATCGAGATCAAGGCCGCCGCGCGTGATCCGGGCAGCCGCGCCAAGATCGGCGTGATCAGCCGCGATTCCAGCATCGACCCGGTCGGCGCTTGCGTCGGCATGAAGGGCAGCCGCGTTCAGGCAGTTGTGCAGGAACTGCAGGGCGAGAAGATCGATATCATCCCCTGGTCGGAAGACACCGCGACTTTCGTGGTCAACGCGCTTCAGCCTGCCACTGTCGCGCGCGTCGTGCTCGACGAGGACGAGGGCCGGATTGAGGTGGTGGTGCCGGACGATCAGCTCAGCCTGGCGATCGGCCGCCGCGGCCAGAACGTGCGCCTCGCCAGCCAGCTTACCGGCCACCAGATCGACATCATGACCGAAGAAGAGGCGAGCGAGAAGCGGCAGAAGGAGTTCGCCGAACGCTCCAAGATGTTCGAGGAAGAGCTCGACGTCGACGAAACGCTCAGCCAACTGCTGGTTGCCGAAGGCTTCGCCGAGCTCAATGAAGTCGCCTACATCGAGCTGGAAGAACTGGCCGCGATCGAAGGCTTCGATGAGGAACTGGCCGAGGAATTGCAGAGCCGTGCCCTCGAAGCGCTCGAGCGCCATGAATCGGCTGCCCGCGAAGAACGCCGCGCGCTCGGCGTGGAAGATGATCTGGCCGAGCTTCCGCACCTGACTGAAGCGATGCTGGTCACGCTTGGCAAGGCAGGGATCAAGACGCTTGACGACCTGGCCGATCTCGCCACTGATGAACTGATTGCCAAGAAGCGCGACACCGCGCCGCGCCGCCGCGCTGCCGCTGCCGATGGCCCGCCCATGCGGCGCCCGGCTGCACGCGAGCAGGACAAGGGCGGCGTGCTGGGCGAATATGGGCTGAACGAAGAGCAGGGCAACGAGATCATCATGGCCGCCCGCGCGCATTGGTTCGACGATGAACCTGCGCCGGAAGCTGCGGCTGCAACCGAGGAGGCCGCCGATGCGGATTCCTCACAATGAACCGCTAGGTTCCGACAACCCTGACGGGCCTGTGCAGCCCGGCAAGCGCGGATCGACCCCGGCCGATCCGGAGCGCAAGTGCGTCCTGACCGGGGCGCACGGCGCCCGCGATGCCTTGCTGCGGTTGGCGATCTCGCCTGCCAGCGAAGGCGGGGCGTGTCTGGTCCTGCCCGATCCGCTCGCGCGTGCGCCGGGGCGGGGGGCATGGCTGGGCGTCAGCCGCGCCGAACTCGAAGCGGCGATGGCGAAAGGCAAGCTGAAAGGCGCACTGGCGCGGGCGTTCAAAGGAACGCCGCTGACCGTGCCGGACGACCTGCCGCACCGGATCGAGGCCGCGCTGACCCGCGCCCTGCTTGACCGGCTGGGGCTGGAGATGCGGGCCGGGCACGTTGTGCTGGGTTCCGAACGGATTGCCGAGCACGCGCGTGGTGGGGCAATCAGCCTGCTGCTCCACGCCAGCGATGCCGGCGCGGACGGCAGCCGCAAGCTCGACCAGGCCTGGCGCGTCGGGCGCGATGCCGAAGGGTCCGGGCAGCAGGGCGTGACCTTACCTCTGGACCGGGCGGCTCTGTCTGTGGCATTGGGCCGCGAGAATGTCGTCCACCTCGCGCTGGCCGACGACCGGGCGGCGGAACGGATCAACCAGGTGCTTGGGCGCCTGCTGCACTTCCTGGGTGAACAGCCTGCGACCGATTCCGGCGGACCTGGTCAAGCGCGGATTGATGCCGAACGGTGTGAGCCGTCGGCAAACGACATGATTTTGAAGGATTGACGAGTTTTATGAGCGATAGTGACACCCCGCGCCCCCGCAAACCGCTGACCCTCAAGGGCAGCCAGCCGGGTGAGGTCAAGCAGACCTTCAGCCATGGTCGGACCAACAAGGTCGTGGTCGAGGTCAAGCGTCGCAAGATCCTGGGCAAGCCGGGTGCTGGCGAAGCTGTGCCGCCGGTCGAAGTCGCCGCCCCGCCGCCGCCGCCGCCGGTTGCTGCTCCCCCCCCGCCGCCGGTACGCAAAGCCCCTCCGGGCGAGACTCCGCAAGAGCGGGTTGCCCGGCTCCAGCGGGAAGCCGAGGAAGACCGCCTGCGTCAGGCCGAGGAAGCGCGCAAGCGCGAGGAAGAGGAAGCCCGCCGCGCCGCCGAAGACGAGCGCCGCCGGGCCGAAGAGAACCGCAAAGCCGATGCCGAGGCAGCCAAACCGGCAGCCGAGGCGCCCGCAGCGGACACTGTTGACGCTGTCCAGCCGGTCGATCCGGCCGATCCGGCCGAGCAGGCGGCGCCCGCTGAAGGCGATGCGTCGGCACCTGCCCCGCGCCGCTTCACCCCGGTAGCCCGCCCCGAGCCGAAGAAGCCGGAAAAGGTCGAGAAAGACGTCAAGAAGAAGAAGGACGAGAAGCGTCCTGAGCGCGGCGGCAACGATGCCGACAAGCGCCGCAAGCTGACCGTTACCCGCGCCCTCAATGAGGACGAAGGACGCCGGGCCATGTCGCTCGCCAAGCTCAAGCGGGCGCGCGAGAAGGAACGGCGGATGCACGGCGGCGGTTCGTCCGCCCCGCGCGAGAAGCAGGTTCGCGACGTGGTGGTGCCGGAAGCGATCACGGTCCAGGAACTGGCCAACCGGATGGCAGAAAAGGGTGCCGACCTGGTCAAGGCGCTGTTCAACATGGGCATGATGGTCACCGTCAACCAGACGATCGACCAGGACACGGCCGAACTGCTGGTCGAGGAATTCGGCCACAACATCACCCGCGTGTCGGAAAGCGATGTTGATATCGACACCGCGGTTGACACCGATCCGGAAGAAACCCTGCGTCCGCGGCCGCCGGTGGTCACCATCATGGGACACGTCGACCACGGCAAGACCAGCCTGCTCGATGCCCTGCGCGGCACCAACGTGGTCAAGGGCGAAGCCGGCGGCATTACCCAGCACATTGGCAGCTATCAGGTAAAGACCAAGGGCGGCGATGTGATCACGTTCCTCGATACCCCGGGCCACGCCGCTTTCAGCCAGATGCGGATGCGCGGCGCCAATGTGACCGATATCGTGGTACTGGTGGTGGCGGCGGATGACGGAATCATGCCGCAGACGATCGAGGCCATCAACCACACCAAGGCGGCCGGCGTCCCGATGATCGTGGCGATCAACAAGTGCGACAAGCCCGAAGCCAACCCACAGAAGATCCGCGAGCGCCTGCTGGAACACAACGTCATGGTCGAAGCGATGAGCGGCGACGTGCAGGATGTCGAGATTTCTGCCAAAACCGGCAAGGGCCTCGACGATTTGCTGGAGAAGATCGCGCTTCAGGCAGAGCTGATGGAACTCAAGGCGCGGCCGGACCGCGATGCGGAAGCGACCGTGATCGAGGCGCAGCTCGACAAGGGCCGTGGCCCGGTGGCGACTGTCCTGATCACCCGCGGCACGCTCAAGCGCGGCGACACCTTCGTCGTCGGGACAGAAAGCGGGCGCGTGCGCGCACTGGTCGATGACCAGGGCAAGCAGATCAAGGAAGCCGGGCCGTCGATGCCAGTCGAAGTGCTTGGCCTGGGCGGCGTGCCCAGCGCGGGCGACGTGCTGACGGTGGTCGAGAACGAGCAGCGCGCGCGTGAAGTCGCTTCGTTCCGTCAGGCCAAGGCAACCGAGAAGCGCACCGCGTTGGCACCGACCAACTTCGATACCATGTTCACCAACCTGAAGAGCGACGTGGTCGAATTCCCGGTGCTGGTGAAGGGCGATGTCCAAGGTTCGGTGGAAGCGATTGTCCATGCGCTGCACAACCTGTCGAACGACCTGATCAAGGTCCGCGTGCTGCATGCAGGCGTGGGTGCGATCACCGAAAGCGACGTGACCCTGGCGGCGGCATCGAACGCGCCGATCCTGGGCTTCAACGTGCGCCCAAATCCCAAGGCGCGGGACCTGGTGAAGCGCGACAACGTTCGGATGATGTATTACGACGTCATCTACCACCTGACCGAGGAAATCGCCAAGGAGATGGCGGGCGAACTCGGGCCGGAGCGGATCGAACACGTGGTCGGCCGGGCCGAGGTGAAGCAGGTGTTCCCGGCGGGCAAGAAGGACAAGGCGGCAGGGCTGCTGGTGCTGGAAGGCGTCATCCGCAAGGGCTTGTACGCCCGTCTCACGCGGCAGGATGTCATCGTCTCAGCGACCACCATCCAGTCGCTGCGCCGGTTCAAGGACGATGTCGACGAGGTCCGCGCGGGTCTCGAATGCGGGGTCGTGCTGAGTGATACCAACGACATCAAGGCGGGCGACAATCTCGAAGTGTTCGAGGTCGAGGAGCGTGAGCGGACGCTGTGAGTGGGGACTTTGCAGACGGCAGCATCGAGCAGTCGCCCCACTCGGCGCTGCTGTGCGGCAGTGGGTTCGAATACGACGAGGACACCCGCACCGCCACCATGCGGTTCGAGGTCAGGCGCGAGATGACAACCTGGCGCGGCGGCGTGCAGGGCGGCCTGGTGGCGGGCTATCTCGATGACGTGATGGGCTATGCCTATGTCGCGATGACCGGCGGCGAGCAGGCCCCGCTCAACCTCGACATCAACATGACGCTGCTGCAGCTGATCCCCACCGGCGCAACCATCATCGGCAAGGGCCGGGTGGTCCGGGCCGGACGGCGGGTGGTGTTTCTTGAAGGCGAACTGCTGGCAGAGGACGGCACCGTGCTGGCCCGCTCGACCAGCACCGCGATCCCGACCCCCAAGCCGCAACCAGCGACCTCGGATCTGCGCCGATAATGGCCCGCCAGACCGCCACCCCGGAACAGCAATCGGTTCGCGTCCTCAAGGTCGCGGAGCGGGTCCGGCATATTCTCAGCGAACTGCTCGCGCGGCAGGAAGTGCATGACGAGATCGTCAGCGCCACAAGCATTGCGGTGACCGAAGTGCGGATGACGCCGGACCTCAGGAATGCGGTTGCCTACGTCAAGCCGCTGCTCGGTGCAGATGAGCAGGCCGTGGTCAACTCGCTGCGCCAGAACACCGCTTTCCTCCAGCGCGAGGTCGCCAAGCGACTGGGCCTGAAGTTCGCGCCCAAGCTGCAGTTCAAACCTGACGAGAGCTTCGATGAGGCGGAGCGGATCGAGCGCCTGCTCAATGACCCCAAGGTTGCACGCGACCTGGGGGACGAACCGGAAAACTAGTCCGGCACGATCCGTGCCTTGAGCGTGATGGTCACATTCCGGCCGACCACCAAGGAATAAGCCGTCATCCCGAACTTGCGCCGGTCGATTGTGGTCGTGCCGGTGATGGTCATGGCTTCCCCCGGGGCCGTGGCGTGTGGTGGCTTGTCGAAGGTCACCGCCAGTGTCACCGGCCGGGTCACGCCGCGGGCGGTCAATGCACCCGTGATCGTGCCCTTGCGATCAGACGTGAGCGCCATACGATCACCGACGAAACGCACGGTCGGGTGCCGGTCGACCCAGAAGAACTTGTCGCCCCGCAGCCGCGCCAGTGTGACTGGGTCCGGGGCGGTCAGGGCGCGGGCATCAAGCGTGACATCAAGATCAATCTGGTCCGGCCGCTGCGGGCTCAGCCGCACCATGCCGGACATCTGCGGGAACCCGGCGGTCTTGCTGCCCAGCCCGAAGAACGGGACCTTGGCGGAGACATTGCTGGCTGCGCTGTCGACCAGGTAAGACCGGCTCGCAGGCGCATTGCCTGCCAGCACCAGCGATGCGGCCAGCATGGGGGCAAGCAGGAACAGTCGGGCGCGGGCAGGCATCACCCTGCCTCTACGCCCGAGCGTGTGCACTAGTTCCCGGCAAAGCGCGTTACTGTGCCGGTGCTGCAGTGCTGGTCGCCGGAACGTCCATGAACACGCTGGCCCCAGGCCCCAGCGGCAGGTCTAGCGCGACCCAACCGATCGTCATGGCCAGCCCCGCCAGCATCAGGCCAATCGAGTAGGGCAGCATGGTTGCAGCCAGGCTGCCAAGACCGAAATCTTTCTGCCAGCGCTGGCAGAAGATCAGAATCAGCGGGAAATAGACCATCAGCGGGGTGATGATGTTGGTCGCGCTGTCGCCCACGCGGTAGGCGGCGGTCGACATTTCCGGCGTTATCCCCAGCAGCATCAGCATCGGCACCATGACCGGCGCCAGCAGCGCCCACTTGGCACTGGCCGAGCCGACGAACAGGTTGAGCAGCCCGGTCAGCACAATGATCCCGGCCAGCAGCGCCCAGGCGGGAAGGCCCGAGGCCCTGAGCCCGGCGGCCCCCTCCACAGCCATGATCAGGCCAAGGTTGGACCAGGCGAACATGGCCACGAAATGCGCAGCGGCAAAGGCAAGCACCAGGTAATAGGCCAGATCCTCCATTGCGCCCGCCATCATCTTCACCAGATCGCGGTGATCGCCAATCGTACCGGCTGCCTTGCCATAGGCCCAGCCAGCCAGCAGGAAGAGGACGAAGAACCCGCCCACAAGGCTCTGATAGAACGGGGTCAGCTGCGCTTCGGGCGTTGCTGACTCGTCGATCAGCGGGGTGCCGGGGCCGAAAGTGAAGCCCAGCCACAGTGCGACCACCGCCAGTACGGCCAGGCCGGCGCGGCGCAAGCCCTTGCGCTCGCCATCGGTGAGCGGACGGTCAGCCGGTTCGTCATCGGCCGGCCTGCCGGCCAGCGCCGGGTTCCACGCGCCCAGACGCGGTTCGATGATCTTGTCGGTCACATACCAGACAACCGGCAGGAAGATCACGAACATGGCGGAGATAAAGTACCAGTTGCCCGCGATGTTGGCGGTAAAATCACCAAACACCGTTTCCACCGAAGCTTCGGTAATGCCGAACAGCAGGGCATCGAGCTGGCCGGGCAGGAGGTTGGCGGAAAACCCGCCCGAAACCCCGGCGAAGGCTGCTGCGATGCCTGCAATCGGATGGCGTCCGGCAGCATGGAAGATGATCCCGGCAAGGGGGATGAGGACAACATAGGCCGCGTCCGCTGCCAGGTTGCCCAACATCCCCACAGCCACGACGATCGGCGTCAGCAACGCTTTGGGCGCATCGCGTACGCCTGCGCGCATGGCGGTGCCAAACAGGCCGGCCCGTTCGGCCACGCCCGCACCCATCATGACCACGAGCACGTAACCGAGCGGGTGGAAATGGGTGAAAGTCTTGGGCATTTCGACCCACAGCCGCTGGATGTTTTCGGCACTCAGCAGGCTGGTGGCCGCGATCACCTTGGCAGCGCCGGTGTCCGGATCGACTTCGGTCGGGTGGATGGCGGACCACCCTGCGATTGACGCGACGATCGAGATAATGACCAGGACAGCGATCAGGTAGAAGAACAGGAAAACCGGATCGGGCAGCTTGTTGCCGGTCCGCTCGATCCATCCGAGAATGCCGGTCTGCGCCTTGGCCGTTGCTGCGTCTGCCACCATTGTTGCTCCCCGTCCGGTGTCTTGTTGCGAAGAGTTAGCATTGCCATTCGAGCCTGTCGCCCTGCTTAACCGTTTCCGGCCGGGGAAAATGTTCCGGGCTCTGGCAAGGGGGCGTGGGAGCGGCTAGCGCAGAAGGAATGGCCAAGCTCTATTTCTATTATGCCAGCATGAACGCAGGGAAGAGCTCCACCCTGCTGCAGGCGGCATTCAACTATGGCGAGCGCGACATGCGGGTATCGCTGTGGACCGCCGCGCTCGACAACCGTCCCGGCTTCGGCGCGATCAGCAGCCGGATTGGCCTCGCCAGCGATGCCCACCGCTACGAGGCGGAAACGGACATTGCCGCGCGGGTCGTGGAAGACCATGCCGAGACGCCGATCGCCTGTGTCCTGATTGACGAGGCACAGTTCCTTACCAAGGCGCAGGTTTGGCAATGCGCAGCGCTGGCGGACCAGGCCGGCATCCCGGTGCTGTGCTATGGCCTGCGGACTGACTTTAAGGGCGAGTTGTTCGAAGGCTCGGCAGCGCTGCTGGGCATCGCGGACTCGCTGGTCGAACTGAAGGCAGTCTGTCACTGCGGGCGCAAGGCGACGATGAACCTGCGGGTCGATGAACAGGGCCGCGCGGTGAGCCAGGGCGCACAGACGGAAATCGGCGGCAACGACCGCTATGTCGCGTTGTGCCGCAAGCATTTCAGTGCGGCGCTTGCTGGATGAGCGACAGGAAGTCTGCGCCTCACGGCTGGCTGATCCTCGACAAGCCGCGCGGGCTGGGCAGCACCCAGGCGGTCAGCGCGGTCAAGCGCGTGCTGCGGCAGGGTGGCTACGCCAAGACCAAGGTGGGGCACGGCGGCACGCTCGATCCGTTGGCGGAAGGCGTGCTGCCGATTGCGCTGGGTGAAGCGACCAAGCTCGCCGGGCGGATGCTGGAGAGCGACAAGATCTATCAGTTCACGATCCGGTTTGGCGAGCAGACCGATACGCTCGATACTGAGGGCGAGGTTGTCGTGCGGTCGGACAATCGCCCAACCATGGCCGAAATCGAAGCGGTGTTGCCGCGCTTCACCGGGTCGATCGAGCAGGTCCCGCCAGCCTTTTCCGCGATCCTGATCGACGGTCAGCGTGCGTACGATCTGGCGCGGGCAGGACAGAAAGTGGAGATGAAAACGCGGGGTGTGGAGGTTTATCGCCTTTCAACCTCCGTTCACCCTGTGCCTGTCGAAGGGCCGCACTTTTCTTTGGGAGCGACACCTGAAGCGAAGGACGGGGCTTCGACAGGTTCGGCCCGAACGGATCAGGGGGCGGTACAAGCTATCACCCTCTCTGCCCACGTCTCCAAGGGCACCTATATCCGCAGCCTTGCGCGCGACATTGCCCGCGCCCTGGGAACCGTCGGCCATGTCGCCTATTTGCGCCGTACCAAGGCCGGTCCGTTCACGGAGAAACGGGCGATTTCGCTGGACAAGCTGGAGGAAGTCGCTAGACGCGCGAACCTTGAAGACCTCCTCCTGCCGCTGGAGGCGGGGCTGGACGACATCCCGGCCCTGCACCTCGACCCGGAAAGCGCGCAGGCGGTCCGCCAGGGCCGGGTCCTTTCCGGATTGCCCCATGCCGACGGGCTCCACCTTGCCACGCTGCACGATGTGCCGGTGGCGTTGATGGAATGCGAAGGCGGGACAGCCACGGTTGTCCGGGGTTTCAACCTTCCCGATGTCGCGGAGTAAACACAATGTCGGTAACCGCCGAAAAGAAGAAGGAAATCATCGAGGGCAACGCCCAGGCCACCGGTGATACGGGTTCGCCGGAAGTTCAGGTCGCCATCCTGACCGAACGCATCCGCAACCTGACCGAGCATTTCAAGCTCCACCACAAGGACAACCACTCGCGCCGCGGCCTGCTGATGATGGTCAACAAGCGCCGCAGCCTGCTGGCATACCTGAAAAAGAAGGATGTGGAGCGGTACAACGCCCTGATCCAGAAGCTGGGGCTTCGCAAATAAGAGTTTTGCAGGAAGGCGGCTCGAGGGCCGCCTTTCTTGCATTCGGGGCCTGTCGGCATTCGGCTGGCGGCCCCAGGGGCTAAGAACAGCTCCGCACCGGACCGGGACGGATTGCCCGGCACATGCAGGCCCCGTGACGCAATATGGCGCACGGGTTCAGAAGGAAACATGATGTTCGACACGAAAACCGTATCGATGGAGTGGGGCGGGAAAACCCTCACCCTCGAAACCGGGCGCATTGCCCGTCAGGCCGATGGCGCTGTTCTGGCGACCTATGGCGACACCGTGGTGCTGTGCGCCGTGACCGCTGCCAAGAGCGTCAAGGAAGGGCAGGATTTCTTCCCGCTCACCGTACACTACCAGGAAAAGTTCTCTGCCGCCGGGCGCATCCCGGGCGGCTTCTTCAAGCGTGAACGCGGCGCGACCGAAAAGGAAACGCTGATTTCGCGTCTGACCGACCGCCCGCTGCGGCCGCTATTCCCCGAAGGTTTCTACAACGAAATCAACGTGATTTGCCAGGTCCTGTCGTTTGATGGCGAATGCGAGCCTGACATCCTTGCGATGATCGCGGCCTCAGCTGCGCTGACCATCTCGGGCGTGCCTTTCATGGGCCCGATCGGCGCCTGCCGGGTCGGCTACGAAGATGGCGAATACACCCTCAACCCAAAGCAGGACGTGGCTGCCGATGGCTTGCTCGACCTCGTGGTCGCGGCAACCGATTCCGCCGTGATGATGGTCGAATCCGAAGCCAAGGAACTGTCGGAAGAGGTCATGCTCGGCGCGGTGATGTTTGCTCACGCTGAATGCCGCAAGGTGATCGGTGCGATTATCGAGCTGGCCGAACAAGCTGCCAAGGAACCGTGGGAAATCGCGGTGACCGACAACTCGGCGATCAAGGAACAGCTCAAGGCCGTGGTCGGCGGCGACATCGCCGCTGCCTACAAGCTGACCGACAAGTCGGCCCGTTCGGACGCGCTCAACGCCGCCCGTGCCAAGGGCAAGGAGGCCTTTGCTGACGCCGATGGGCAGACCCAGATGGCTGCCGGCAAGGTGTTCAAGAAGCTGGAAGCCGAAATCGTGCGCGGTGCCATCCTGAAAGATGGCCAGCGGATCGATGGCCGCAAGGTTGACCAGGTCCGTCCGATCGAGGCGATGGTCGGCCTGCTGCCGCGGACTCACGGTTCGTCGCTGTTCACCCGCGGTGAAACGCAGGCCATCTGCACCACCACCCTGGGCACGCGCGACGCCGAACAGATGATCGATGGGCTGGAAGGCCTGACCTACCAGCACTTCATGCTGCACTACAACTTCCCGCCCTACTCGGTCGGGGAAGTGGGCCGCTTCGGTATGCCGAGTCGGCGCGATGTTGGCCACGGCAAGCTCGCCTGGCGGGCACTGCGCGGTGTGCTGCCTTCCAAGGAAGACTTCCCCTACACCATCCGCGTGCTCAGCGACATTACCGAGAGCAACGGTTCGTCTTCGATGGCGACGGTGTGCGGTGGCTGCCTCAGCATGATGGACGCAGGCGTTCCGATCACGCGCCCGGTTTCGGGTATCGCGATGGGCCTGATCCTGGAAGGCGACGAGTTCACCGTGCTCAGCGACATTCTCGGTGACGAGGATCACCTGGGTGACATGGACTTCAAGGTGGCCGGTACGGAAGTGGGGATCACCTCGCTCCAGATGGACATCAAGGTGGCCGGCATCACGCAGGAAATCATGACTAAGGCGCTGGAGCAGGCAAAGAGTGGCCGTGCGCACATTCTGGGCGAAATGGCCAGGGCGCTGGGGTCTGCCCGCACCGAGCTGTCGGCCCATGCCCCGCGCATCGAATCGCTGCAGATCGACAAGTCGAAGATCCGCGACGTGATCGGCACGGGCGGCAAGGTGATCCGCGAGATCGTTGCTGAAACCGGTGCCAAGGTCGATATCGACGACGAAGGACTGATCAAGATCTCGTCGAGCGACACCAGCCAGATCGAAGCCGCGAAGAAGTGGATCCTCGGCATCGTCGAGGAACCGGAAATCGGCAAGATCTATGACGGCAAGGTCGTCAACATCGTCGATTTCGGGGCGTTCGTAAACTTCATGGGCGGCAAGGACGGTCTCGTCCACGTCAGCGAAATGAAGAACGAGCGGGTCGAAAAGCCGGGTGACGTCGTTTCCGAAGGCATGGAAGTTAAGGTCAAGGTGCTCGAGATCGACCAGCGCGGCAAGGTCCGCCTGTCGATGCGGGTGGTTGACCAGGAAACCGGTGCAGAGCTGGAAGACACTCGTCCGCCGCGCGAACCGCGCGGTGACCGGCCTGATCGCGGCGATCGCCGTGGCCCCCGCAACGACCGTGGTGGCCGTGGAGGAGACCGTGGTGGCCGTGATCGCGGCCCCCGCCGTGAAGGCGGCGGTGGCGACGAAGGTTCGCTGCCTGACTTCCTGAAGGATTGATCCTTCTTCCACCGCAAGGGAAAGGGCCGCTCGACAGGGCGGCCCTTTTCGTTTCAAGGAACAGCCATGCTCCCCCGCGAAACACTTGCCACGGCTGACATACCCGGTGGCGGAACGCTGACCCTGGTCAGCCACGGCCGCGATTTCATCATCATGCTTGGCCGCGACGAGCTGATGGGCACCCGGATGCAGTATTCCGAGGAACAGCTCGCCGTGCTGACCCTGGCCGAGCTTGAGGTGCCCGCCCCGCGCGTGCTGATCGGCGGATACGGCATGGGCTTCACCTACCGCGCCGCGCTGGAGCGGGTCGGCGCCGATGGCCGGGTGGTGGTGGCGGAGATCGTGCCTGAGATCCTCGAATGGGCGCAGGGGCCGCTGGCAGGCCTGACCGGCGCGACCCTCGATGACCCGCGCGGCTCGATCGTGCTGTGCGATGTCGCGGCGCTGATCGACGACGCCAACGACGGCACGACCGGCAAGTATCACGCTATCCTGCTCGATGTCGACAACGGCCCTGACGGGATCGTGCGCGATGCCAATGACCGGCTCTATACCCGGACCGGGCTTGCCAAGGCACGCGAGGCGCTGATGCCGGGCGGGATCCTGGCTGTTTGGTCAGCCGCGCCTGATCACAAGTTCACCATGCGGCTGAAGCAGGCCGGGTTCGATGTGATGGTGCGGGAAGTTCGCGCACGGCCTAACAATAAGGGGCCGCGCCACACGATCTGGTTTGCGAAGCGGGTCTAGCCGACCTTTACCCGCACCCGGCCCATGAAATCGCGCTTGCCTACCGGCACGCCTTTCATCCGCAGGATGTCGTAGGCGGTGGCGCAGTGGAAATAGAAGTTTGGCTGGCTGAAGCTGAGCAGGAAATCCTCTGCTGCAAAGTCCATCGCGCTGCCCTTGAACTCGAAGCGCATCGGCTGGCCCATGAAGCCCTCCATCTCCTCCTCGGTAAGGGCCTCCATTGCCGCCGCAGCGCCGCCCAGCTTGTCGCGCAGCGCCGCGAAGGTGGCGGGCGGCGGGTTGAGGTCGGGCGAATAGACGCCCTGGCGCACGCCTTCGATCGAGCCCTGCGTATGCTCGGCCACGCACTTCACCTGATAGGTGAAGGGCAGCATATCGTCGTGAATGCGCGCCGCGATCAGTTCGGCTTCGCTGCACCCTGTCTGCGCACACCACTGTTCGGCCTTGTCGAGCAGGTGGTTGGCTGTACCCAGCATCTGGAGGGCACCGGGGACATAGGCGGCGTGGAGCGATAGCGGCATGAGTTATTCCCTTCCCTGGAAAATGCAAAGGCCCGGCGATCTTGCGACGGCCGGGCCTCGGTAATGTGATCGCCTAGCGGACGCGCGGCCCGCCAAACGGCAGGGGCGGCGGAGGGCGGCGGACGCCGCGGGGCAGCTGCGCCTGATAGGCCCGGCCGCAGTGCTCGACGCAATAGGGGAAGCCCGGGTTCACGGCTTCCCCGCAGAAGTGGAAATCGGGTTCGCCCGGATGGCCCATCGGCCAGCGGCAGACCTTGTCGCTGAGGTCCAGCAGACTGGTCTTGTCGGCGATCTCCGGGCTCGGCTTAGCCGGCACCAGGCGGCGCGGCGGGGCTGGCGGGATTGGGGCCTGCTGCTCGCCCGGCCCCTGACGCAGGAAGCCGCCGGGGCCGACCGAGACGATCCGCGGTATATCCGACGAAGGATTGGGCAGTGGCTGAGACGGGACCGCAGCAGCTGCTGCAACTGGGCGCTCGGGAGCCGGTTCGCGTTCCTCCTCCCTCGCCGGTGGTTGCGGTGGCGGCGGTGCAGCCGGACGGGCCGCCGCCACCGGCTTGCGCGCGGCCGGCTTGGCCGCAGGCTTCTCGGCCTGAGGGGCGGCGGGGCTGTCCTTCTTCTCGTTCGGCTTCACCGGCGATGGCCGCGCCTTCAGGCCCAGGCGGTGCGCCTTGCCGATCACCGCATTGCGGCTGACCCCGCCCAATTCATCAGCGATCTGGCTGGCAGTGGAGCCGCCTTCCCACATCTTCTTCAGCGTCGCGATCCGTTCGTCGGTCCAGCTCATCGCAATCCAGTTTCCGTTCTCTTGGCGGCCACAAGGCCCCCGCTTGCCAGCAGCATGGCTTGGGCCTAGGCGCAGGGCCATGGCCGATCAAGCACACACTCCGGAAAATACGGGCGTGTCCCGGGCGCAGACGTCAACCGGGGCCGGGGTCCGGTTCCCACCTCCTGGCAAGCCTGTGTTCCACGGGCTCAACCGCATCGGGTTGTGGAGCCTCTATATGAAGGAGGTGCGCCGGTTTCTCAAGGTCCAGACACAGACGATCTGGGCTCCGGCTGTCACGACCCTGCTGTTTCTGGTGATTTTCACCGTCGCGCTTGGACGCGAGGGGCGCGAAGTGCTCGGCGTTCCGTTCGCCACCTTCGTTGCGCCCGGCCTGATTGTGATGGGTATGATGCAGAATGCCTTTGCCAATTCCAGCTTCTCGCTGCTGGCCGGCAAGATCCAGGGTACGATTATCGACCTGCTGATGCCGCCCTTGTCGGAAGGCGAACTGATGGCCGGAATTGTCGCTGCGGCCGTTACCCGCGCGATTTTCGTCGGGCTGACGGTTGCGGCGGCGATGCTGTTGTGGCCGGGCGTGTCGCTAGCCATGGCGCACGTCTGGGCGGTGGTATGGTTCGGGTTGATGGGATCAGTGATGCTGGCCCTGATTGGCCTGCTGACTTCGGTTTGGGCAGAAAAGTTCGATCACAATGCGGCAATCACCAACTTCGTGGTCGCGCCGCTCAGCCTGCTTTCGGGCACCTTCTACGTGATCGACAATCTTTCGCCGCTGTTTCAGGCGATCAGCCGGGCGAACCCGTTCTTCTATATCATTTCTGGCTTCCGCTACGGCTTCCTCGGCCAGAGCGATATCGGCAATACCGATATGGCGGTGCTGAGCGGGGCGATCGGGATCGGGCTGTTCAATGTGGTGCTGGCAGTGGTGACGTACCGCGTGCTCCGGTCCGGCTGGAAGCTGAAGAGCTGAGCGTGACCGGAACCAATGGCCTTGGTGCGCGGCTTGCGCGCCTGTCCGCCGGACTGATCGCCTTTGCCGCACTGGCAGCCATGCTGCCGCCGATCTTCAACGCGCTGGGCCGCGGTGAAGGGCTGGGCGAGGCGGTGTGGGGCCTGCTGCGGTTCTTCACCATCCTGACGAACCTGATCGTCGCGGCGGTGTTCGTCCAACTGGCCTGGCGAGGGCGCCATGCAGTGCTGCCGCTGGTGCAAGGCGGCGTGATGCTCGCCATCGCGCTGGTCGGGCTGGTCTACAACTTCGTCCTGTCTCCGATGCCTCAGCCGAACCTGTGGTCGGCGCTGGGGGACGATATGCACCATTTCTGGGTGCCGCTGGCGGTGCCGCTGTGGTGGCTGGTCTTTGCCCCGCATCGCCGCCTGCGCTGGAGTGCGCCACTGCTGTGGGCGCTCTATCCGCTGGCCTATTCGGGCTATGTCCTGCTGCGTGCGGCGGGCGAAGCACCTGACACCCCGCTGCGTTACCCTTATCCCTTCATGGATGCCGAGGCGCTGGGGTGGGCTACCGCGCTGGGCAATATGGCGGCTATCGCCGCCGCCTTCGTATTGGCGGGATTGCTGGCGGTGGCGATCGACCGCAAGCTGCCGCGCTAGCTCGCCTTGCCGACCCGCTCCATCGCCTGGCGCAGGACCTGTTCGGCCCGGCGAATGTCGGGCACTTCACCCAGATCGAACCCGGCTACGCGGTTTCGGGCGGGGACCGACGCCGGATCTTCGATCTTCAGCTGGAGCGAGCCACTGCCGTCGCTCCGTTCATGCCGCGTGATGGTGCCGATCCGGTCCACCGGCACCGATTCGCTCAGGATGCCCTTGCCGGAAAAGAGCTGGATCACCCGCTGGTCGGTAATCCCGTAACAGGTCTTGCGGGCAGCGATCACCGACAGAAACGGGCGGGACAGCATGAACAGCCCGATTCCCAGAAACGGCAGACCGAACAGGGGAAAGACCCACATCAGCCACGGATCTTCCGCGCTGGAACTGATCATCACAAACGACATTCCGATCCAGAACAGCGAGAACGCCGTCCACGGGATCGCGAACAGGAACACCGGCACAGTGCCGCGCTTGATCCGCGCCACCGCGCGGGCGTGCCACAGCAGGCGTTCGCCGGGCAGGAGCTCCTGCCGCAGCAGGCTTTCGTAACTGTCTGGTTGCCCCGGGATCGTCATCCGCCAGGGTCAGTGGGTCAAGGCCCGGCGCATCCGGTAACGGCCGTTCTCGAACCGGTCGAACATTTCCGGGATCTGCGGATGGTCGACCGGACCGCCGATTGCATCGGCCAGCAAGTTCTGCTGGCTGACATAGGCGACATAAGACGATTCATCGTTCTCTGCCAGCAAATGGTAAAACGGTTGTTCGCGCTTGGGCCGGATTTCCTCCGGGATCGACTGGAACCATTCCTCGCTGTTGGCGAACACCGGATCGATATCGAACACCACGCCGCGAAAATCGAACACACGGTGGCGCACGACATCGCCGATGCTGAACCGGGCGTGGGCGTGACGCGGCACGTCGATCGTGCGGCCAGCCTGGGCGGAATAGAACTGGGTGCGATCCATGGGGGGAATATAGCCTTGTGCACCTGCGAAACAAGCGCGCGCATGGCTAGCCTGTTGATGCCCGGGTGCCCGGATGGCGATTGGGGCTTGGCAATCCGCCTGCCGTTCGCTAACCGCCGCGCTCTTTCGACCGGGCGCCGACCGCGCCCAGGTAGGCTTTGCGGAGAGGTGGCAGAGTGGTCGAATGCGCCGCACTCGAAATGCGGTGTACGGGCAACCGTACCGTGGGTTCGAATCCCACCCTCTCCGCCACCTATATTCCCTACAATTCTCTCTTTTTCTCAGGCCCGAAATAGGGCCGCAATACCGTGGGTTTGCGGCCAGCAATCCGACATGAGCGGGCATCTGGCGTCCATTCTCCAGCCATTTCCCAGCCGGGCTTTGTCAGAGCAAATGCACCAGCTGGTAACGGATTGAGGGCAGGGCGGTGTGATGCCCAGACCCAAGAAGCCCGTTAGCCCGTTCCGCTATTTCAACTCCTCGCCGGAGATCATCCGGCTGGTCGTGATGATGTATGTCCGCTTCCCGCTAAGCCTGCGGAATGTCGAGGACCTGCTGGCCGAGCGCGGGATCGACATATGCCACGAGACCGTGCGGCACTGGTGGAACAAGTTCGGGCCGCTGTTCGCGGCCGATCTCAGGCGCCAGCGGGTGAACCGCATGAAGGGCTTCCGGCAGCGGAAGTGGCACCTCGACGAGGTCTACGTGAAGATCAACGGCGAGATGCATTACCTCTGGCGCGCGGTCGACCAAGAGGGCGAAGTGCTGGAAAGCTACGTCACTAAGACCCGCGACAAGCACGCAGCTCTTGCGTTCATGAAGAAGGCACTGAAACGGCACGGTTCTCCTGAGACGATCACCACCGACGGGCTGCGCTCTTACAAGGCGGCAATGACCACCCTCGGTAATACGGACAAGCAGGAGGTCGGACGCTGGGCGAACAACCGGGTCGAGAACAGCCACCTTCCGGTCCGAAGGAGAGAACGAGCGATGCTCCGGTTCAGACAGATGAAATCACTTCAGAAGTTCGCCTCAGTCCACGCCAACGTCCACAACCACTTCAACCTCGACCGTCACCTCACCGACCGCCAGACCTACAAGACTGCCCGCTCAGCCGCCTTGGCTGAGTGGCAGAACCTCATGGCCTGAACTGTCAGCGGGTAAGGGGCGACTCCGCCAATCGGAGACGAGTTGCTATTAGACTGACAGCACCCTTCTAGGTCATCTCATGAAGTGGGCATTCGGCTAGCGACCCAGTCGCAGAATGATTAATTCCGCTGTTTGTCGTTTCTTCAGGACAAATCCTAATCGCTCGTAGAGCAAAATGAGGGGGGTGACGGCAGGCCGCTTTGACTCGGTAAAGCCGGTTGATGTAGGCTCTTGCCATGGCGGGAGTGACTTTTGGGCGGCCCTCTTGGGCATGTGTATCAGCGTTGATCTGCCTTTCGTACCTGTCGCTTGCGTCGCCGGCGAACGCGCAACCGGATCGACCGGCACAGGCGGTGAACCTTACCCCTGTCGAGGCGCGTTTCAACGAGGCGCTGGCCCGTTATGTTGCCGGGCCAAACGCCGACACCAGCGAACAAATGATTGAGGTTGCTCGCACCCTGTTCTCGCTGTCGCAGCCCGGGGCATCTTTTCCCGAACCGCGCGGCTATTATGACGCGCAGGGGCAGGCGATAACGGCTGCTGAAGACGCCAGCGCATCAGGCGATCATGCGGGTGCCGTGCTCGGTTATCAGCTCGCAATCGCGCTGCGTTTCGGAGATACCTTTTATAACTCCCCCAAAGCGTTGGAAGGCAGAGACATCTATTATGTCTATCCATTGATCAAGGCTCTGGTTGCCAGCCGGCGTTACGACGCGGCGCTGGATGTGATCCGCGCGATGCTCAATGCGCCCGACGACGATGTCGGGTCCAGCTTGTTTACATCGCTGGGCAACGATATGGATCGGATCAACCGCGAGGACGATCTTGATGCAATCGAGGCCTATGCCCGGATGGGGCTCGCGGCCGTCTCCATAAGCGAAAGAAAATACGCCAAAAGACGAGACATTTACGATGATGCCTTGCGCTGGCTCGACAACCGCCGCGCCTATGCTGAAGTGCCTGATATGTTGGCCCCGCCCAGTGTCGACCGGATGACCGAAGACCAGCGCCTCCAGGCTGACGGCTTGTTTCGGTCAGCAGTCATGCGATTGGTCGCCAACGATCAGGCAGCAGGCGTTGCCGACATGCTGGCCGCCGCGAAGATTTATTCCGAAGCATGGGATGCCCTCAATGGCATCCCCACGACAACTATCGGCCAGAACAAGATTGGCGGTCATCTGTATGGATTTCTTCAGAAGCCGGACAGCCTGAGCCCAATCCAATTGGATGTTATCCATCGCCTCAAGATTGCTGTCTATATTGTTGAAGATAATGCGGAGCGGGCAGGCGCGGCGGACGACAGCCAACAGGCATTCGACGATGACAAGGGCGCGATGCTGGCAGCTTATGCTGGTTTTCTGGTGACCATTCAAAGCTATGAAACACTAATCGATTTTGCTGAGTTGATCAGTGCCAGTCCAAATCATGGCCCTCGTCGCAATTTGGCATCCGCCATGGCAATGGCAATTCCTGACCTGAAATCGCCCGACAGGCTGGACATTGCCGAAAGATTCGCGCGCGCTGGCATGGCCTTATGGGGCGTCAAGCCGGGCGATGACAGCGGCGGCGCGTGGCAATTCGCCGGTCTGCTTGACGATGTACTCGCACAACGGCCGCAGATCAATTACGCTGCGTTGCTGAAGGGCGTCACGCCAGCGATGGTGCCCGACGATGAAAAGGCGCGCGCCGATGCGCTTTTCCTGAACGCTGTCACATTATCACTGGCAGGTGATGCGAACGCGGCGGCAGACCTTTTCGGGCAGGTGGCGCGACGCTATCTGCAGGCTTGGCCCGGCGACATTGCGATCCCCGAATTGCGTGAGCGTCAGATTGATCTGATTAAGGCGCTGTCAGATGATGTCGACCGCGCTTGGGATGCCCGCGACCTTGCGCGCGCCGAACTGGGGCTACGCACCAGCCTGGCGATAGACGAAGGTGACGCTCGAAGCGCCGAGTGGCTGGATATCAGTGGCATTGCCATCAGCCGGATCGCGATGCTCGCCTTTGAGCAGGGCGCATTCGACGAGGCCCGCCAGCTTTTCGGTGCGCTGATCAATGCGCGCAATGCCGAATTTGCCGCTGAGCCAGCAATCAATTTCGCAGGCAAAATCTATTCGCTTAATCAGGCAGGACGGCTGACGGAGGCTGAGGCGGCGGGTCGTTTCGCGGTTGACCTGTATCGCGACCGAAAGGCCGCAGGCAGCGCGGACTTTGCCGTGTTGGCGCGCCACCATGGCGAAACGCTGACTCGCCGGAACCATCCCGACGAGGCGGCGACATGGCTTGAGATCGGTTGGAAGCAGCGCGACCGCACCGACCGGTTTGAAAGCGAGGCGGCAGCAGAGGCGCTGATCGGCAATCTGGTGCGGCGCGGCATGCTGGCCGAGGCTAGGCCGCTGATTGCAGCCGAGGCTGATGGTGACAGAATCTTGGGAAGCGAGGCGGTCAAATGGCTGCTGAACACCGCGGCATCGCCCTTGCGAGCCTTTGTCGCGCAGGACCGGTTGGCGATGCGCCAGTTGGCGTTGGACATCCACGAGAAATCCTCAGGTCGTGACCCCGCCGAACTTGTCGACGTCTTGAACGCGCTTGGCGCCAGCCAATTCGAGCTGGGATTTCTGGCAGAGGCTGAACGATTGTTCCGCAGGTCGTTTGCTTTGTCTGAAGAACGGTTCGGCATTGACACCGGCTATTCTGAAATGACCATTGACGGGTTAGCCAGCGTCATGCTCGCGCAAGGCCGCGTGGATGAGGCCGAGGCGCTGTTCCGCCGCTATCTGGCGGTCGCTTCCGACTATGACGCCCCGGATGCCCGCTCGGTTCGGTCGGCGCTGGATAACTTGCTTCGCGTGTTGGTGCGCCAAGGCAAGAATTCCGAGGCCGATCGTTTGAGTCAGGAGGCGCTTGATCGTTTTGGCAAGCCGGGTGCGGCCGATCCGCAAGCGCTGGCGGGCTTCCAAATTTCTCGCGCCAGTGTGCTGTTGGCGCAAAATTGCGTTGTCGAGGCGGAAGCGCTGGTGCGCAGCGCGGTGGCGCTCGACCGCAACCGCGAAACACTCAGCTGGCTGGTGATCGTGCTTGAAGCTCAAGACAAGGCAGCGGAGGCAATGCCGATCATCGAGGCCATGCTTGATGAGGCCGAAAAGGATCTGTTCGTCGGGCCTTATGGCGAGATTCGCCTGGCACTCAGGGCTTCGCTCGCTCGCAATCTTGCTGAACAAGGCCGGATGTCCGAGGCGGATGCCATTTTTGCCGAAACGGTAGATCTTCTTGCCAATGTGTTCGGCCGTGAGAGCAGCCAATTTGCCGATCGTGCAATAAGCTATGCCCGCCATCTGTTGTCCAGCAACCGGCTGGATCAGGCGCGCGAGGTGGCCGAGGCGGTATTGCAGGCTCGGGTGGCGTTGCGGGAGCGGACCGATGCCTCAGCCAGCGACACCGTGCGACTGGCGTTGGCGCGGGACGAAGCCGATGCGGCCGCCCTTTTGGTACATATATTAGCGCGCGGTGATGCGCGCGATGCGCCGTCCACCCTCGCTGCGGCATTTTCTGCTCTGCAGAGGGCCGAGACCTCTGCGGCGGGTTTAGCCTTGGCGCGCAGCGCAGCAAGCCAGGTAGCGGCCAGCGTAGGGGCGAGCGATGCCGTCGCTATTTGGCGCGCCGCGCAGGCGCGCCTTACCGAGATCGATACGCGGATCAGTGAAGCCGCTGCCTCCGGGCCGCGCGGCGATGCCGCACGGCGCGCTGCCAGCGCCGAGCGGGAAACGGCAACCGAAACGCTACGCAAGGCCAAAGCCAATTTGGCCGCACGGTTCCCCAGCTTTTTCGATCTGATCAATTCGCAACCGCTTGCCCTGTCCGAGCTCCAGGGCGAAGACGGACTGCTGCGTAATGATGAAGCGCTGATTGTCCTCTCCCCCGGCCATGCCGGACTTGAGGTCGAGGACCAGATCGGATCGGTGATGGTGGTCACCCGCGAAGGTGTCGCCTGGGCCGATCTGCCGCTGACACGCAGCGCACTCACCAAGGCGATTGGCCGTTTCCATAGCACGCTGGACGCCAGCGGAGGGACGATCGCAGACGATTTTGACCCTCCCGAAACGGTGTTCAGCCGCGCCGAATCCTTCGCTCTGTATGAGGCGCTTTTCGGCGCACCGCAGATTGCCGCGCTTCTGGCGGACAAGGCGCAATGGACGCTGGCGCCGCAGGGCGTGTTTGCCAGCCTGCCTTTTGCCGCGCTGGTAACCGAAACACCGCCGGGCGGGGCCGATGGCGACATCGACCCTGCGATGCTGCGCCGCACGGCATGGCTAGGGTTGCAAAAGGCGCTGGCGGTGACGCCATCAGTGTCGGCCATCGGCATCCAGCGGCGTCAGACGCGCGCGCCGGCCATCAGTGCCCGGCTTCCCTTTTTTGGGCTGGGCGACCCAGCCTTCAAGGGCGTTGCAGACCTGCCGTTGGATACCTTAGCCGCGACGACAGAGGAGCGAGGCGCGCGTCGTTCGATCGGAGTGCGCGGCGCGGGCGTGACGCTGCGCGGCGCCAACAGCTATGTGCGTGGCGGGCTGACCGATATTGAGGCGGTCAACGGCTTGAAGCGTTTGACCGGCACGGCAACCGAAATACGCGCGCTTGCCGCGCAGCTGCACGCGGGTGACGATGCCATCGTCCTCCAGCTGGATGCCAGCGAGGCCGAAATTCGTCGTCGCAACGCGGCGGGGGCGCTGCTTCAAACTGATGTGATCGCACTCGCCACTCATGGTTTACTGGCCGGCGAGCTTTCGCTCAGCGCAGTCGAACCCGCGTTGGCGCTAACTCCGCCATTGCTATCTACGCCTGATGCGCCGTTCACGTCTGACAATGATGGGCTTCTAACTGCCAGTGAAGCGGCGCAGCTATCCCTCTCAGCGCGTTTTGTCATCCTTTCGGCCTGCAATACCGCCGCCAGTGGCAAGCCAGATGCCGAAAGCCTGTCAGGCCTTGCCCGCGCGTTCTTCTTTGCCGGAGCTCAGGCACTGCTTGTTACTCATTTCTATGTTTACGACAGCGCAGCACCGCTGTTGACTGGCAAGGCAATCGCGCTTTCCGCTCAGCAGGGGCTTAACTCAGCGGAGGCGGTGCGCCAATCAATGGTAGCGCTGGCGGCCAATGTTGATCAGGATCAAGACGGTCAGTCGTTCGCGCACCCCAAGGCTTGGGCGGCATTTGCGGTGCTCGACGCCAACTGATATGTCTTGGTGTCTGCTAATGATCGACCGGGGGCTCTGTCAGAGCAAACGCACCATCTAGTGGAAGAGTCGTGATCAGCTATGGGCAGGGCATGCCCAGACCCAGGAAACCAGCCAGCCCGTTTCGCTATTTCAATTCCTCGCCTGAGGTGATCCGGCTGGTCGTTATGATGTACGTCCGCTTCCCGCTGAGCCTGCGGAACGTCGAAGACCTGCTGTTCTGTCAGCACCATTGGCACAGATTTGAGGTTGTGATTTAAGGAGGGTTGGGGATTCGTCGTAGTGACGAAGGAACGAAGATGAAGACCCAACCCTCCTTGAAAAAATCTTCTCCCAAGAAGGCCCCAACTGAGCGGGTGGTGAAGGACATTCGCCGAGCAACCCGACGCCATTTCTCTGCCGAAGACAAGATCCGCATCGTGCTGGACGGCCTGCGCGGCGAGGACAGCATTGCAGAGCTGTGCCGCAAGGAAGGCATCGCCCAGAGCCTGTATTACACCTGGTCCAAGGAGTTCATGGAAGCCGGCAAGCGCCGCCTAGCCGGCGACACCGCCCGTGCCGCGACCACCGGCGAAGTGCAGGATCTGCGCCGCGAGGCCCGTGCCCTTAAGAGCCTGAACCGGAATTAAGTTGAGTGGTGTCAGCGGGTTAGCTTGACGCCAGCCCATGTCGCTGATTCAGGGGGTTTTGCAACAAACTTCCGGAGTTCAACGATGTGGACCGACACCACCCGGGCGCAGTATGCCCGTGCGGAACTGACTTTGCCAAGCAATTTGACCGATGCGGAATGGGCCGTGCTGGAGCCTTTCTTTCCGCCACCTTCGCACGTTGGCCGGCCACGCAAATGGCCGATGCGGCAGATCATCGAGGCGATCCTGTATTTGCTGCGCGGCGTGCTGCCATGGCGGATGTTGCCGCCCTGCTTTCCTCCCGTCTCGACGGTGCGGCGCTGGTTCTACCTGTGGCGTGACAATGGTCTGTGGCTCTCGCTTAATCACGCCCTGCTGCTGATCGGTCGTGAGGCCATCGGTCGCGAAGCCTCTCCCAGCGCCGGGGTGATCGACAGCCAAAGCGTCAAAACCACCGAGAGCGGCGGGCCTTGCGGCTATGACGCGGGCAAGATTGGAAACCCTCAGACTCCCATCACCATCAGGATTCCTGAGGCGCCCAGCAGGACCTCGACCGTACGGATGAAGGCAGGCGTATCGAGGCGCATGACGATCCGCTTTCCTGCCCACGAACCTGCGATGAGGGCGAGCCCGATCACGAGGCCATAAGCAAGCGTTTCGAGATCGAGCGCCGCAAGCCGGCCATAGACGGCGGACTTGGTGAGGTGGACGGCAGCGGCGCCGAGCGCTTCTGTCGCCAGATAGGCGCCCTTCACCAGCCCGTAGGCCAGGAAGAATGGTGCGTTGATCGGCCCAACCGTTCCCACCACACCCGACAGCAGCCCCATGACCGCGCCGAGCGGCAACAGGTGCCATCGCTGGATGGTCATGTCATGGCGTGCGGCCCAGCGCCGCGCGGGGATCATGAGCAGGATGAACGCGCCGAGCAGCCGATGGATGAGCGCCGCGTCCAGCTCGACGAAAATGAATGCGCCGATCGCCGCGAACGGCGCCGCCCCCAGCACATACATGCGCACCGCAGCCCAGTCGGTCTCGCGCCACGAAAACGCAGCGCGGGACAGGTTCCCGATCAGGGCGGCGACTGTCAGGATCGCCACGGCCTGGGCCGCTCCGAAGACGTAGGCGCAGATCGGCAGGAGGATGACGGCGCTGCCGAACCCGACGACGCCGCCAATCGTTCCGGCGACAAGCGCCACGGCCAGCAGCGGCAGCCAGAGCAGCGGCTCGATCATCGCGATGCCTCGGAAGGTCCTGGTGAGAGGAACCGCGGTACGAGCCAGAGGTAGGCAACCATCCCGAACAGCTCGACGAGCGACTGGAACACGATCACGACCGTCGCCGTCTGCCATTGCGGCGCGAGCGCCAGCGCCAGCGGCAGCACGACGAACGAATTGCGGGTGCCGAGACTGAAGATGAGCGCGCTGCCGGACGCAGCTGGCAGGCTAAACATCCTCGCCAAAAACAGGCCGATCAGTGCTGCGACCACCAGAAAGGCCAGGAACGCCCCGGTTACCTGGCCGAGCACCGGAAGAGCACCGAACACCGCCTGCACCTGCGAGGCCGAGATCAGGAAGACCACAATGGCAAGCAGCGGCACGGGGAACCAGCCGATTCTCCCCACGAGCGTCTGCCCGTGAGGGTGTCGTTCGGCCCAACGCTCGGTCACCCATGCAGCCAGCAGGGGCAGAACGATGAGCGAGGCGAAAACGAGCGCGATACGATCGGCTGCCAGCAGTTCGAGGAAGGCGTTGCCCATGAAAAACCAGAGATAGACTGGCAGTAGGCACAGCTGTGCCAGAAGGTTGACTGGCGTTGCCGCGATCGCTCGGCGGGTGTCGCCACCGGCGAGATGTGTGAAGGTGATGTACCAATCCGTGCAGGGGACCAGCAGCACAAGCAGCACCCCGAGCCGGATGGCCGGGTCGGCAGGGAGAAATACCAGCAGGCCCCACACCGCCAGCGGGATCAGGATGAAATTCCCGATGAGGACGGCACTCATGAAGCGGCGGTCGCGGAAAGCTTCAGGCAGGTGCGTCAGCGGCACTTGCGTGAAGGTGGTGTAAAGCAGCAGCCCGAGTACGGGCCAAAGCACGGCTTCGAAGGGATCCGACAGGCTCGGCGCTGTGCTGCCAAGCGCAAGCCCCGCAAGGATTGCGGCGAGGTAGATCCAGACCTGATGCTGTTCCAATTGCTGTCGTTTCATACTCAAGATCACCGATAAAAGGCTCAATGCAAACAGGGTATTCTCGCAGATGAGCGAGAGGGGATGTTGGCGCCGCAGAGCGCCGCATAAGCGGCGAAGAAATGCGTAGACGCGGGATCACCAAGGTTTTCGCACGACACCTGACAAATAACTGGGCATACCACCAGAGAGTTAGCGGCAGGGTCCTTTCCCTCCGCTAAAATCTCAAGGTGAATCAATAAGATGGGCCTCACGGGGCCAGAAAATCCCCAGCTTCCGCGCGGTTTTGCCGACCGCTACCGAACCTCGGAGACTGCCCGGGCGGCCAAAATCGGTCTCTGACTGTCCCTCGTCTCTTTTCACCCGAACTTCGTCGGAAAAGGTTCGGCTACCTTAAATATTGGATTTCCGGGACTTCTTGAGAAGAACAACGATCATACCTTTTGGCCTCAATCGCGGCTGGCTTTGTAATCAGAGAACTCGCGGTGGGCGTTCGGGCGCGTGTGCTGGTTGCGCTGTGAACCGGCAGACTACCGGGCATATCCAAGGAATTCGAGGTCGGTTGCGGCCAAGCGGCTATCACGGCCCTCCTTCATATCGAACATCCAGCGCTGGCCTTTCTCGATTTCGTCCACGCCAGCCTTCTGCACCTCGGAGATATACAGGAAGACCTTGGGCTGCTTGTCGTCACGTGCGATGAAACCCCAACTACCCCCCGGGCCGACGTATTTGACCGTTCCTGTGGGCATGAAAACGGATCAACCTTCTTTCGCGCAGTCAATGCAGGTGGTGACTGACGGATTGTGCTCGATGCGAGCGGGAGCAATATCTGCGCCGCATTTCAGGCAGTAACCGAACTCGCCCTCATCGATCCGGCGCAAGGCAGCATCGATTGCCCCTCTCTCGGCTTGGCGCCGCCGCGCCTGGGCTATAGCCATGGCCTGAACCTGCATCGCATCGATCCGCGAAAGCCTGCCGACGCTGTCCTGATCGAGCGCTACAGGCGCCCGGTCAGTCTCGGACATGCGGTCCTCCGCCAACAGCTCGTCGCGCCGGGCGAGGAGCTTGTCGCGAAAGCTGGCGAGGTCGAGCGCCATCCTACCGCACGAGCAGCACCGGCACATGGACGGTGCGGATCATCGTGGTCGTGGTGCTGCCGACAATCAGGGTACGGATCGGCGAATGGCCATAAGCCCCCATTACGAGCATGGCTCCGGGCGTCTGCTCGACGATCTTGGCGATGACCGCTTCGGGCTTGCCGCGTTCGAGGGTGGGTGTAACC
Organism: Sphingomonadaceae bacterium; assembly: GCA_046294735.1. Lineage (GTDB taxonomy): Bacteria > Pseudomonadota > Alphaproteobacteria > Sphingomonadales > Sphingomonadaceae > 34-65-8. Next base: position 207,054 of record JBKBKB010000002.1, on the reverse strand, counting down.
TTTCGCTCCGCACCAAGGCGCGTTGCGGCACTGTCAAGTGCGCGGCGATGCGCCTCGTTGTCGGTGTCGGCCATGACGATGTTGATCGGCAGACCAGTAAACAGCGTCGATTCGACCAGTCGGCCCAGCGCACGCTCGGCAGCTGGGCTGGCATCATAGGCGAACACAATGCTGCGCGGCTCAACATATTCGCGTGATGCCACCAGCACCGGCTTGGTGCTGGCGCGCACGACACGTTCGAGCTTCGACCCGATGTGGCCCGTAGCAAATTCATGGCTGGCACCGCGTTTGCCGATCACGACCACGCGGGCGCCTTCTTCGCGTTCGAGGATGGTCTCGACAATGCCGCCGTGACGGTGGAGCGTGCGCACGTCGAAAGCACCGCTTGCCCGCAAGCGCTTCTCGCCTGCAGCGAGAAGTATCCGTCCGCGTTCCACCTTCTGTTTGGCATCTGCTGCCTCTATCGCGACCAGTTCCTCCATGAGGCTGGTTTTTACGCCGAGGCCAATAGCACCCGATAGATCGCCACGCGCGGTAACCGCATCGCTGCGCTGGATGACGTGCAAGAGTTCAACCGGCATGGCAAGGCGCTTCGACGCCCAAGCGGCGAGATCGCAGACGCTGTCGGCGTAGCTCGATGCGTCAATACAAGCGAGGACGTGTTCCATAGTCATGATCCTCTCAGTGTGCGCCGAGTTGCGCTTCTGCGCCCGGCTTGTCGTGGACAGCATAGCGATTGACCATCGAAGCACTCGCTTCATTGAGTCCGATCACTTCTACTTCAGTACCCTCGCGGCGGAACTTGAGTATCGCCTTGTCGAGCGTGCCGACTGCGGAAATATCCCAGAAATGGGCTTGTGACACGTCGATCACGACCCGGTCCAGCACTTCCTTGAAATCGAAGGCTTCGACAAAGCTCTCCGACGAGGCGAAGAATACCTGCCCGGACACCGTGTAGCGGCGGGTCAGGCCGTCGGCCGAAAGCTCGGAATCCACGGTGAAGATGCGCTTGACCTTGCTGGCGAAGAACAGCCCCGACAGGACCACGCCCGCCAGCACGCCCTGCGCCAGATCATGTGTCCACACCACGATCACCACGGTCACCACCATGACCACGGAGGACTGCCAGGGGTGATGGCGCATGTCTCGGATCGAGCGCCATGAGAAGGTGCCGATTGACACCATGATCATCACCGCCACCAGTGCGGCCATGGGGATGATCGCCACCAGCGAGCCGAGCACCACGATCAGGAACAGCAGCACCACGCCGGACGTCATGGTCGACAGCCGCGTTTCCCCGCCGGACTTCACATTGATCACCGACTGGCCGATCATCGCACAGCCGCCCATGCCGCCCAGGAAACCGGTGAAGAAATTGGCGATGCCCTGTCCCTTCATCTCGCGCTGCTTGTCGGACGGAGTATCGGTGAGATCATCGACGATCTGCGCGGTCATCATGGATTCGAGCAGACCGACTGCAGCCATCGTCAACGAGTACGGCAGAATGATCTCCAGTGTTTCCAGCGTGAAGGGCACGTTGGGGATCAGCCAGGCGGGCAATGACGACGGCAGTTCGCCCATGTCGCCGACCGTGCGGACATCGAAGCCCGTGTAGAAGACCAGCGCGGTGATAACGACAATCGCCACCAGCGGCGAAGGGACGGCCTTGGTCAGGTAAGGGAACAGGTAGATGATCGCCAGCCCGCCAGCGACAAGTGCATAGGTCAGCATTGGCACACCGATCAGTTCTGGCAGCTGGGCCATGAAGATCAGGATCGCGAGCGCATTGACGAACCCGGTGATGACCGAGCGCGATACATATTGCATCAGCACGTTAAGCCGCAGGAACCCGGCAATCAGCTGGATCACGCCCATCAGGATCGTCGCGGCAAAGAGGTAATCGACGCCGTGATCGCGGATTAGAGGCAGCACTAGAACGGCGATCGCAGCCGTAGCCGCAGAGATCATGCCCTGACGTCCACCAACAAGCGAGATGATCACCGCGATGGAAAAGGAGGCATAAAGGCCGACGCGGGGATCGACGCCGGCGATGATCGAGAAGCCGATGGCTTCGGGAATGAGCGCGAGTGCCACGACGATTCCGGCAAGGATGTCGCCACGCGGGTTGGACAACCATTCTCGTTTGATGGTTTCTAGATTGGGCATGTGTGACCTTGTTTTTCAAACCGATGCGACGCAGCCGCGTGTCCCGCAGAAACCCGTGGGTTGGTGCGCATCACGATTTAGGCTGTGGGGCTAAAAGATTATCCCGGGGATAGGCGCCGGGCCGAGCCACTCGGCCCTACCGAGTCCAGCGGATGAGCGGCCTGTTAGTGCAATAATTATCATCCCGCAAGTGCGGGCCTGCCTTGGCACGAGCAAACCCTTCATCCTTGCCAGTGACGAAGACTTAACCTCAATTCGATAGCCATGTGCTCATGGTAGCATTTCTACATGAGGGCGGCCTGAAGCTCCGCCATAAAGTTCGCGCCGTCGTGATGAACGACAAAGGCCAATTCCTGCTTGTTCGCCCGCACGGGTATGAGGATGGAAAATGGACGCTTGCTGGCGGAGGCGTTGAGTCTGGCGAGACACCACACCAAGCGATGCGCCGCGAAATCGCCGAGGAACTAGGTGTGTCGCTGGAAGAAGAGCTAGAGAAGCTGCCTGTCGGCAACCGGTTCATCTACAGCGCTGAGCACAAGGCAAAGCGTTCTCTCGATCATGACGGCCAGGAGGCTGCGATGTTCGTGGTGCGCCTCCCGAGAGATGTCCCGATTGCCTTGCAGGCCGAGGAGATTGCGGAAGCACGCTGGTTTGATCGCGATGAAGCCATACGGGCATTTCCGGTCAAAAAGCAGCGCGAGGTGTTTGAGGAATGCCTAGCTACGCTGGTCGCAGCACCCCGATAATCTGCTCTTCTGTAAATCGTGATCGCTTCATCGTCCGTCCTTCTCCCAGGGCCGGACTCTAATCATTCTTCGATGGAAATCAGGGGGTCACGTCAACGGCAATCAGCGTTCCACTATTTCTCGGGACATCGGGGCGAGTTTGGAGAGGAGGCGGTTCTGCAAACCAAATGGCACGCCCTCTTCCTTCATCGCCAACTGCAGGTTCTCGACCAGGGCATTCATGTCCGCCTTGCGCAGCCCCATGCCGCTATGTGCCGCTTTCATGTCCCGTCCGGAATAGTTGCAGCCCGCGTTGAGGATGAAGCAGAACTGCTCAAAAAGGGTCCGGCGCAACCGAACCATGTCGTGCGCCGCAAATATGTCGGCAATCCGCGGATCGGTTACACTCAGGTCCACTGTCCGGTTAACGATGCGACGAATTCCGTCCTGGCCATTGAACGCCAATGCCAGACGGTCACCCGTAAAGGCTGATGACCCGGCGTTGCTGTTTGACATGACATAGGGATCGACCGGCAGTTCCCCTGTCGCCGGGTCGGGAACTCTTTGTTCGACGCCGAATTCCTTTTCCCAGTCGATTTCCGCGTCAGTGATCGGTTGACCGCCCAGCAACGCGATTATAGGCAAAAGCATGGTCGTGGCTTCCTAGAATGCCAGCTGGGCCGAGAGAAGGGCACCGCGCTGCTTGTCGAAGGTGGCGATAGTTCCGAGGTCGGTATAGGCTGCGGTCAAGGTAACATTGTCGGTCACTGCATAGGCGGCAAAAAGGTCCACCCAATCGCTTTCGCCCAGGTTCAAGTTATCCGGCTTGGTTCTAAGCTCCGCGCCGACCAGCGCGCGCCGGGAAAGCTGGTACCCCAGCGAACCTTCAAACTGCACCGAATGGCCTTTGCCGGCCGCGTTGCCGAAGCCGAGTAGGCCGCCCTCATTGCCCTCAGTCAGCCGGACTGTTGCGTTTACAAGGAGGCTGCGTGACAGAATCAGCTTGGTCGCGCTGACGATCACGTCAGTGCCTGCATTGCTTGCAGCACCCACTGCCTGCGCCACTGGCCCATCGAGATTGCGCTTGTGCTGGATACCGATCGCAATTTGCGGCATCGACGGATTGCCATAGATCAGATCCCCGGTCAGCCGCAGCTTGGCGCCGAACACGTCCTGGTTGAGGGTATAACGGCGGCCGAGCCCAAGCGCCGTGCCAACCTGGCGCGTATCGAGATTTTGCCGAGCGTAAGACAGCTCGATCCGGTTGGCGATGCCGATGGCAACACCATGGCTCTGCCAGCGATAATCTGCCAGCTCGATTCCGGTGACATGCGCTGATATGCCGATGCCTGCATCGGTCGTTCGTCCTGCAATCGTCGCCCAAGTTGCAAGGCCGCCGCCGCTCGTGCCTTCGATTGTTGTGGCACCGTTAGTCAGGACCAGTTTGTCGTCCTTGAACCAGGAGAGCTCTTCGGCAGTGACCGGGCACGCGCTGAAAAGCAGAACCACTGCAATGCTTCGGCAAACGGCTTTTTGCATTTCGGGAATATGCCGCAGCGTTGGTAAAAAGCGGGTTAATCGTCGAATGAGCAAATCTTAACGTACTTCTCGCTAATCGAGCTGGCATGAACAAGCGCATCGCTCTGGGAGTAGTTCTCTTTTTCGCTGGCTTGGCCAGCTATGCCCATGCGCAAGTGAGCTCTTCGCTGCGGGTGCAGGTCGTCGACGAACGCGGCATTCCGATCCGCGATGCAGTGGTCGAAGTGCGGGCTGCGGGCACAGCCGCATCTCTTAGCCCTTCGGTCCGTGCTGCAATGGCCCAGAAGGACCTCGAGTTCACGCCGGGCACGATTGTGGTGGCAAAGGGCTCGACCGTTGCATTCCCCAACCTCGACCGGGTCAGGCATTCGATTTACAGCTTTTCGCCAGCGGCAAGATTCAAGATCGACCTGTATGGTAGAGATCAGACCCGTTCCCATACCTTCAATGTTCCGGGGTCGGTTTCGCTTGGGTGCAATATCCATGACAACATGCGCGGCTATATCCGGGTAACGGACACGCCCTTTGCCGCCAAGACTGATCAGAACGGCTATGCAGAGCTGAAGGCTGTCCCGGTGGGCGCAGCGGAACTGACGGTATGGCACCCCCGCCTGCGATCACCCAGCAACGAACTGAAGCAGGCTTTTCAGATTGGATCCGGCAATCAGGCCCGCAAAGTTGCGGTTAAACTCCGGTGACCAAGGGTTTGGTCAGCTCTGACCTTTTCAGGTTCGGATCGCTCCGAACCCGGATCGCGGTTCTTTATGCTGGACTCTTTGCGATCGTCCTGACCGCGATCCTGCTGATTGCCGGAGGGGGGCTCACCCGGTTTGCCGAAAAAAGTGCCTCGCGGGATCTGGCAGCCAACGCCCGCGTGTTTGACGAATTGATTGACCTCAGAGCGCGGCAGTTACGAGGCGCGGCGGATGTTCTATCGCGCGACTTCGGTTTCCGCGAAGCAGTTGCGACCAGCGACGCGGAAACAATCGAAAGTTCGCTGGAGAGCCTCAGGGACCGGTCGCGCGTTACTGCTGCCTTCGTGATAGGGATGGACGGCAACCTGATCGGGAACGGGAATGCCGCGGTATCCGCACCTAGGTCTCTATGGGGCCCCCTCGATGCGGGTCAGCAGAAGGGGATGATCCGCCTCGGGGATCAGTTGGCTTTGGCGGCAGCATCGCCAATCGAAACACCTGACTTGATCGGCTGGCTGGTGCTGGCACAGCGGCTGGATGCACGGGAGATGGACCGCCTCACGCAACTGGCTGCCGTCGAGCTCGAGGCAAGGGTGGAAACGTCCGCTACCATCGAGCCGTGGATGAAGCAGGTGAAGGAAGGCGAAGTGGTCTCTCGCCATGAGGGGGAGCACCGACTTTACCACCTGTCACAGATAGCCGCACTTGAGCAGGGGCTGGAGCCACGGCTTGTCCTGCATCACTCTCTCACCAGATCGATGGTGCAGTACCAGTCTCTCCGCTGGCTCCTGATAGTTCTGGCACTCGGCGCAATTGCGCTGGTTGTTGCACTGAGCTGGCATGTTGCAAGGACCATTTCGGCCCCGCTTGGCCGGTTGGACGAAGCGGCCCGCTTGATCGGTGAGGGCCGCGATGTCGAACTCAAGGCCGAGACCGATGATGAGATCGGGCGCCTCGCTGAAAGTTTCAACCAGATGGTTGGGGCGATCGAAGAGCGCGAGCGCAGGATCATCCATGTCGGGCTTCATGATGGCCTTACCGGGCTCCCCAACCGCAAGCTGTTTGTAGAGCAGCTGGACCAGGCCGTCTCCCGCCTGCGGGGCGCGCGTCAGCTGATGGTGATTTATGCCGACCTGGACGATTTCAAGATTGTCAACGATACGTTAGGTCATCCCGCAGGAGATGCTTTGCTGCGCCAGGTCGCGCGGCACCTGCGCGAGCAACTGCCCAATGCAGTTGTAGCCAGACTGGGCGGCGATGAATTCGCGATCCTGATCGAAGAGGTAGAGGCTTCGCAAGGGCTCGCCGCGCTCGCCGAGAAAGTCCACGCCTGCTTCCAGCGCACTATCATGATCGACGGTCAGCAGGCGTCGTCCGCTGCCAGTCTTGGCGTCGCAATAGGCCCGAACGACGGGAATGACGGTATTGCACTGATGAAGCACGCCGACCTGGCGCTCTATCGTGCGAAGAAGGATGGCAAGTCCACCTACCACTTCTTTGAACCAGGTATGGACGAGGAAGCACGTCTACGCAGGCAGATGGAGCTGGACCTTCGTACAGCCTTGCGCGACGGCGGTTTTGAACTCTACTTTCAACCGCTCTACAATTTTGCGGAAGATCGCTTCAAGGGGTTCGAATCATTGATCCGCTGGCCTCATCCTACTCGGGGGATGATCAGCCCGGCGGAATTTATTCCGCTTGCAGAGGAAACCGGCCTAATCCTTCCCATCGGGGAATGGGTAATCCGGGAAGCATGCCGACAAGCGGCTGCTTGGCCTGACAACATGAGCGTGGCCGTCAATGTATCTCCCAGGCAGTTCTCTGCTCCAGGACTGTCGAAGTGCATCATGCAGGCCCTGCTCACCAGCGGCCTTGCGCCTGAACGGCTAGAGCTCGAAATTACCGAGAGCATTTTCATTGCCAATGTCGAAAAAACGTTGGCTGCATTGCATGATTTGCGTGCGCTTGGTGTGCGGATTGCGCTAGATGATTTCGGAACCGGATTTTCGTCACTCAGTTATCTGCGTTCCTTCCCCTTCGACAAGGTGAAGATTGATCGCAGTTTCGTTCAGGACCTTTGCAAAGGCTCAAACGCGCACGCAGTGATCAGAGCGATCACGACTCTGGCCGATGCTCTCGGTATGGAGACCCTGGCCGAAGGGGTGGAAGAATTGGATCAGCTCGAAGTCCTGAGGCGTGAAGGATGCGGGAACATTCAGGGCTTTCTGTTCAGCAAGCCTCTCACGGTCGCCGAGGTTCACCGCTTGCTTTCTGCCGGCCAGATCGGAAACTTCGCGCAAGTCGCCTGACAGTGCTTGCGCTGGTTCAGGACCTCACCTGAGGCGGGAACCGTCCATGATCAGACCGCGCAGTTCCGCGCCGGACGCATCGCAAGAACATGAAATCAAACCCGATTGCTTCAAATCAGTGTCTGAGGCCGGTTGCTTGCACAGGTGAAGGGCAGAAATTCTTGACCTGACCCCTTTTTGTTCTATTCATGTTCACGTCAATACGCAGGAGCCGCAATTGTGGCACGCGCCGATTTCGCTTATGCCCCGGCTGGTGATCATGCAGGATACCCGGTTTCCGCTACAATCTTGGTTGACGATGATCATGTCCGTTCGCATTGGTGCGAGGATGTGGACCTGGCTGGAATTGCGATCAGGCAGTTCGGGCGGCTGTCCGATCAGGCCGACGGGATCATGGTTCTGGGCGACGTGGTGCTGGTCGATTGCCCGCGCGACGATGCGGCCTCGCTGGCCGCGCTGGCCCGGCTCGATTTGCGGGTGGCCCGGGCGCGGGCGGAACTGGTCGTGGCCACCTCTGCCGCTGCGCTGGACGGCGTGTTCGCCTGCCTTGACCAGTCGCGTCCTCACATTCTGGTCGATCCGGTCCGCAGCGAACGGATCATTGCGCTGGGGCGAGTAATGGCGCGTAAGCCCCAAGCGCGCTTGCGCGACTTGTCGGAGGAAGATCGCCTTTCCCTGCTACGCCTGACCGAGCAGGTAGCCGAGATTGCCCAGCGGCTGGAGCGGCTGGGTGAGCAGGGGTTGGGCGCGGATGGCGGGGCGTTCCGGTTCGAATCCCCGCGGCAGGGCTTAACAGGCGATCCGTCGGCCGAGCGGGCGCTGCTCAAGCGGCCCAAGCCGCCCTTGCCCGATGCGCGGCTGGTGCGCCGGATCATCCAGCAGCGGCAGTTGCGGGCCCGGTTCTTCGATGCCGAACTGTTCGCCGATCCGGCCTGGGATATGTTGCTCGACCTCACCGTCGCCCGGGTCGAGCGGACCCGGGTCTCGGTCACCTCGCTGTGCATTGCCAGCGGGGTGCCGCCGACCACGGCGCTGCGCTGGATTGCACAGATGGTCGACGCCGGTCTGTTCGAGCGCCAGCAGGATGAAATCGACCGCCGCCGGGCCTTTATCGCGCTGTCCGACAAGGCCGCCGAGGCGATGGCGCGTTACTTTGCCGAGCTGGGCAAGGATGCAGCCGCGCTGATCTGAGCCTGATCCGGTGAAGCAAGGCGCAGCTCGACTACCAGCCCTTCCGCCGTGCCCGCGAACGGCAGCGGATAGCGCGCCGCATCGGCCCTCGCCCGGGCGAGGATCGCGGGGCTGACCGCTTGGTCATGCAGGATCGTATCCGCTTCGCCCAGCAACTGCGCTTGACGCAGGGTCAGGTCTTCCGGATCGTTGCTGGCGAGCGTGAACACATACCGGGCTGGTTCGGACGCGGCGGGCCGGTTTGACAGCCATTGGCCGATCCGGCCGGGCGAACCGGGATCAAACGGATCGAGCACCGCGCCTTCCTGCAAGGCTGAATCGAGCGCGCGGCGGCGCTCCGTCCCGTCTGGCCAGCTGGCCCGCATGGCCCCGCGCGCGTCCGACAGGGCCTGTGCCAGCGAACCGAGTGATTGCGGCAGCAGCCGCTCCAGCCGCAGGCGCAGCTGCTTGGCCAGCCCCGCGCTTGCACCCGAAGTCGATACCGCGACCAGCACCGGTTCCCGGTCGAGAATGCTCGGCAGGGTGAAATCGCACAGGTCCGGCTGGTCGGCCACATTGACCAGCAGGCCGCGCCGTTTGAGCCGCACTGCCACTGCTTCGGCTTCCCGGTCATTGTCCAGAGCCACGAACGCCAGCCGCGCCAGATGCGCCTCGGCTTCGCTGCATGGAATGCCGCCCGCTCGCTCAACCAGGCGCCGTTTGGCATCGCCCATCTGGCCTTCGCCGGCCACCACCACGTGGGTGCCCCGCACCCGGTGGAACAGCGGCAGGCTGCCAATTCCGCTCATTTCAGGCAAGCCATTCCGGCACCCGCTCCGCGTCCATGATCGCGGCGGCGTCGAGCCGGTCGGCAACCACGGCATACCTGTCGCCATCCACCAGCACCTCGGGCACGAACCCGCGCGAATTGTAGGAGCTGGCCATGGTTGCGCCGTAAGCCCCGGCGGTGCGGAACACCGCCAGATCGCCGGAGACCAGCGCATCGCAATCGCGGTCGGTGGCAAAGGTATCGCCGGTTTCGCAGATCGGGCCGACAATGTTGGCCGTCATCCGCTCCCCTCGCGGCATCACTGCCTCGAAGTCGTGCCATGCGCCGTAGAGTGCGGGGCGGGCAAGGTCGTTCATCGCCGCATCGACGATCACGAACGGCGGTCCGTTGCCGCCGCGCTTGACCCGGATAACCCGGGTCAGCAGCACCCCGGCGTTGCCCGCGATCACCCGGCCCGGCTCGAAGGTCAGCCGCACGTCCCACCCCTTGATCGCGCGGGCGACCATCGCGCCGTATTCGGCGGGGGAGGGCAGCACTTCGCCTCGGCGATAGGGGACGCCAAGCCCGCCGCCAAGGTCGACATGGGTGATCGTGTGCCCGGCCGCGCGCAGGTCCGCCACCAAGGTACCAACCTTGGCGAAAGCGGTTTCAAGTGGTTCGAGGTCGGCCAGCTGGCTGCCGATGTGGATGGCCACGCCGCGCAGGTCCAGTCCGGGCAGGGCGGCCAGTTCGGCAAAGGTCTCCCGTGCACGCATCATCGGCACGCCGAACTTGTTCTCTGCCTTGCCGGTGGAAATCTTGGCATGGGTCTTGGCGTCGACATCGGGATTGACCCGCAGGCAGGCCGGGGCGCGTTGGCCCCGCGCGGCAGCAAGTGCCGCCAGTTCCCGCCCTTCTTCGCGCGATTCGATGTTGAACTGACCGATGGCCTGGTCGAGACCCAGCGCCAGCTCGGCATCGGTCTTGCCAACCCCGGAAAAGACGATCTTTTCGGGTGCCATCCCTGCCGCAAGCGCCCGCATCAGTTCGCCCCCGGAGACAACGTCGGCGCCGAAGCCCTGTCGTTGCAGCACTCTGAGCACGGCGAGGTTGGGGTTGGACTTGACTGCAAAGGCGATCAACGGCCCGCCCACGGGGGCCAGCGCCTCTCGAAAGACCTGTGCGTGCCGTTCCAGCGTGGCGCGCGAATAGACGTAGACCGGCGTGCCGACCTCTGCCGCGATCCGGGGCAGCGGCACGCCCTCAGCGTGCAGCACGCCATCAATCAGGCTGAAATGGTCCATGGTCTTACTCGGGCGGGAGGTCGAAGGGATCGTCTTCGCGCTCTTCTGAGCGGCGGCGCAGTTCGACGCTGCGTTCGGGCGCGGCCTGAGTCGGTGGAGTGAGCAGCTCCGCGGACGTCTTTGGCGCTGCCGCACCAAGCGGCGCGGGCGGCAAGGTCTCACCCGCCAGCGGTTTGAGTTCGGCGCGCTGGCCGCAACCAATCAGGGCCAGGGCAGCGGTTAAGGCGAGCGCGATACGCATCATGTCTCCATTCCCAGTGCAATGCGGGCAGCAGCGACCTGGTCCTCTACTCGCTCCGGTGCGGTCCCGCCATAGGATGTCCGTGAAGCGACCGAGGCATCGACCGACAGCGCGGCAAAAACACGAGCGTCGATCCGCGCGTCGATACCCTGCAAATCCGCCAGCGACAGGGCATCCAGGGCGAGACCCCGGCTTTCCGCCAGCTTGACCGCCGCGCCGGTAATATGGTGCGCTTCGCGAAAGGGTATGTCCGCCTGCCGCACCAGCCAGTCGGCGAGGTCGGTTGCGGTGGCATAGCCCAGCTCGGCCGCCTGCCGCATCCGTTCGGTATTGAAGGTGCTGTCAGCGACCATCCCGGTCATCGCGGCAATCGACAGGGCCAACAGGCTGGCCGCCTCGAACACCGGCGGCTTGTCGTCCTGCATGTCCTTGGAATAGGCCAGCGGCAGGCCCTTCATCGTCACCATCAGCGCGGTCAGGCAGCCGACGATCCGCCCGGAATGTCCCCGCACCAGTTCAGCTGCATCGGGGTTTTTCTTCTGCGGCATGATGCTGCTGCCGGTGCTGAGGGCGTCGGGCAGGCGGATGAAACCGAACGGTTGGCTCGCCCACAGGATCATTTCCTCGGCCAGGCGGCTGAGGTGGAGCGAACACTGCGCCGCTGCCATCAGGTAATCGAGCGCGAAATCGCGGTCGCTGACTGCATCGAGGCTGTTGGCGGTCGGCCGGTCGAACCCGAGCGCGGCGGCGGTTGCCTTGCGGTCGATCGGAAAACCGGTTCCGGCCAGCGCGGCGCTGCCGAGCGGGCATTCGTTCATCCGTATCCGCGCATCGGCCAGGCGGCTGCGGTCCCGCCGCACCATCTCGTAATAGGCCATGAGATGGTGGCCGAGCGTAACCGGCTGGGCGGTCTGCAAATGCGTAAAACCGGGCATCACGCTATCGGCATGTTCGCCCGCACGGGTGACCAGCGCCTGCTGGAGTTCTGCCAGCCCGGCATCGGCCTGATCGATCGCGTCGCGCACCCACAGGCGGAAATCGGTTGCCACCTGATCGTTGCGGCTGCGCGCGGTGTGGAGCCGCCCCGCCGCCGCGCCGACCAGTTCGGCGAGGCGGCTTTCGACCGTCATGTGGATGTCTTCGAGGCTCCAGTCCTCCGGCACCCCGTCGCGTTCATATTCAGCGGCGATCCGGTCGAGTCCGTCGATGATGATGTCGGCATCGTCGATGCTGACGATCCCCTGCGCGGCCAGCATCGCAACATGCGCTTTCGATCCGGCGATGTCCTGCCGCCACAGTGCCTTGTCGAACGGGATCGAGGCGTTGATTTCGCGCATGATCGCGCTAGGGCCCTCGGCGAACCTGCCGCCCCACATCCTGTTGGAGCCTCTATTAATGTCCCGCTGGTCGCTCACGCTCATCCTTGCCCTGACGCTGGCCTGTGGCGGGTGCGATAGGCAAGCGGCGGACAGTGCGCAAGGTGAGCCCGCGTTGGCGGGGGGCAAGACCTTCTTGCCCGGCCAGATCGACCGGGCCAGTGCAGGGGCGCTGATGCCCGCCGTTGCGGTGCGCGATCCGCAGGGGCGCGAGCTCAATCTGGCCGCGCTACAGGGCCAGCCGGTGCTGCTCAACCTGTGGGCGACCTGGTGCGCGCCGTGCGTGGTGGAAATGCCGATGCTGGACGAACTGGCGCAAGAAATGGACGGCACGCTGCGGGTGGTCACCGTCAGTCAGGATCTGGCCGGGGCAGACAAGGTGGTGCCGTTCTTTGCCACTGGCAGCTTCGTTCGTCTTGAACCGTGGCTCGATCCGAACAGCGAGCTTGGCTTCAGGGTCGAAAGCGACGTCCTGCCAACGACGATCCTTTACGACGCGAGCGGGCTGGAGGTCTGGCGCGTGGTCGGCGAATACGACTGGTCGAGCGCTGCCGCGCGTGAGGCGATCGCCGAAGCGAGCGCAGAATAGTCCGGCAGTTGCAGCCCCAGCACTGGCAGTGGCCAACCGAACAGCCCGCTCATCAGGTTGGCCTGCACTTTGGCGACCGGCCCGAACCGGGATAGCGGTGCCATCATCCGGTCGCGCAGCCACGGCCACACGGGATTGTCAGACTGGAACATCGGGGTGAACGCGGCAGTCGCCGCCTGGTACAGCAGCACATGATCCCCGCGCCAGCGGCGGGTGAGGCTGGTGGCCTCATTGACCGTGGCCGCTTCGCGCAGTGCCTTGGCCACCCCCCAGGCGTCGAGCAGCGCCATGTTCGCGCCCTGGCCCAGTTGCGGACTGGCCGAATGCCACGCATCGCCGATCCGGATCAGCCGGTCTCCCCCCGGTCGGCGCGCGGTGCGGTGGGCGTAGCGGGCATAAGTCAGCTGGTCATGAGCCGAAATCCGATCGAGCAGGAAGTCCATCTGCGGCCACAGCGCCCGCACATCTTCCTTCCACTGTTCAAGCGGCGTGTCCTGCCAGCGGGCCAGGTCCTGACCCCGCAATGACCAGAAGAAAGCGACTTCGTGAGGCTTGCTGGCGCCGCGCGATCCGATCGGCAGCACCCCAACCATATGCGAGGCGCGGCGGTATCGCTGTTCGAGCAGGTTCCACGCAACCGGGTCGGCACTGGTCACTGGCAGGCTTGCCCATAGCGCACCGAACGGCAGCAGCCCATGCGATGCGCCCGGTTCGATCCGGCCTTCTTCGAGCCTGGTGGCCCAACCGCTGGCATCGATCACCAGATCGTGCCCCGGCGAACGGGACCCATCGGCGAATACGAGGTGGCGTTTCGCGCTGGCGACTTCGCTCGAAGTCACCTCGCGCGCGGTTTCAACCGGGATACCAGCCACTGCGGCTGCATCATATAGCACCTGGAACAGGCTGGCGCGGTGGATGCCTATCCCGAACACGCCGGATATGCCGAGCTTGGCATATGGCGCGTCGAGCGCGGTGCGGCCATGTTCTTCCAGCCCGAGCAGCGCATCGATTCGAGCACCGTGCGATGCGACCTGTTCCGCCAGCCCTAGCCGGGCGAGCACCGCCATTCCGGTCGGTTGGAGCATCAGCCCGGAACCGAGCGGACGAGGCCGGTCGAACCGTTCGTAAAGGGTCACCCGGTGCCCGTCGCGGTGCAGCAACAGTGCCGCCGCCAGCCCGGCGGGGCCGCAGCCGACGATCGCGATGGAGTGTTTGATTTGCAGTGTGGCCCCCTCCCGCACTTGCGCTTGGGAGTTTCGACCGGAATAGATCCCCCGGATCAATTCCCGCAGTCGAAACTGGTGGGCGGTAACGGGCTCGAACCGCTGACCCTCTCGGTGTAAACGAGATGCTCTACCAACTGAGCTAACCGCCCTTCTGCGGGTGCACATAGCGGCTGGGGATTGATAATCAATTGCCGATTGCGGCATCCCAAGGCTAGGGCGGCGCGCATGAGCACCCCGCGCATCACCATCCTTGCCACTGGCGGCACGATTGCCGGGAGCGCGGGCTCGGCGCTGTCGCGCGGCTATCGCGCAGGCCAGATCGGGATTGCCGAGATGGTCGCCGCCGCGCGCGAACTGGGGTTGGTGGCGGAGCTGTCGGGCGAGGAAATTGCTGCGGTCGGCTCGCAAGACATCGGCTGGCGCGAATGGCAGATGCTGCACCGTGCCATCGCGGGCGCCTTTGCCGATCACGCGGTCGACGGTGTCATCGTGACCCACGGCACTGACACTGCCGAGGAAACCGCGTGGCTACTCGATCTAACCCTGCCAGCGGGCAAACCGGTGGTGCTGGTCGGCGCGATGCGCCCGGCCGACGCGGTCGGTAGCGACGGAATGCGCAACTTCGCCAATGCGGTTCGTGTGGCTGGCGACGCGCAGGCTCAAGGCCGCGGCGTGTTGGTGGTGATGGGCGATGCGGTTTACGCTGCCAGTGACGTGCGCAAGGCCGCAACCAGCAACATCGACGCCTTCAAGGGTTTTCCGCGCGGGCCGCTGGCGCTGGTCAGCCCGGCTTCGCTGGACTGGTTCGCGCCGGCGGCGAAAGTGGGCGAACCGGCGCGATTTGCCTGGCCCGCAGCTCTCCCGCGGGTGGAAATCCTCTATGCCCATGCCGACATGGACGCCCTGCCGGTGACCAGCGCGCTGGAGACGGGCGCCAAAGGGCTGGTGCTGGCCGGCCTCGGTCAGGGCAATGCCTGCGGGCCGGTACTCGATGCGCTTGAGAACGCCGTGCGCGAAGGCGTGCCAGTGGTCCGCGCGAGCCGGGTCGATGAGGGATATGTCGACCGCAATGTCGAGGTTGATGACGATGCGCGGGGGTTTGTCGCGGCGCGCAGCTTCAACCCGCAGAAAGCCCGCATCCTGCTGCAACTGCTGATCGCAGGCGGGGTGGCGGACCCCGCCGCGATGCAGGCTGCGTTTGATCGGCGTTAGGCCTTAACCCCAGGGGGTGACGAGGTACTTTTCACCCGTCCGCATGGCGCGGTAATCGAGCGCGGCGTCCTTCTCCAGCATCTGTTCCAGCGTCACATGCGCCTTGTAATGGCTGGCGAAGGTGGTGGTCAGGCCTGCCTGGACACGGCTCCGCATGCGCACCACGGTCTCCATTCCCGCCTTCTGCAGAAACGGGGTCAAGAGCCAGCCCGATACGGTCCATTGCAAGCCGTAGCTGGGGGTCAGGATGGTCGGCCCCAGATCAAGCCGACCGTACATGTACATTTTCTTGTCCTGGTTGGAACCGTAGCGGCTGTACTCGCTCATCCGGCTGGCGGCGACCTGCTCCATTGCCTTAAGGCAGGCGTCGGTGTTGGTGCCGCCGCCGATCGGGTCGAAGCCCAGGAAAGCCCCGGTCGCGTCGACTGCGCTGCGCAGCTGCTTCATGAAATCCGGGTCGGATGAATTGACCACGTGTTCGGCGCCCTGGGCTTTCAGCAGCTCAACCTGTTCCGGCTTGCGCACGATGTTGACCAGTTTCATGCCGTCTTCAAGGCAGATGCGATTGAGCATCTGGCCCAGATTCGACGCGGCAGCCAAGTGAATGATCGCCTCATGCCCTTCCATCTTCGCGGTCTCGACGAAGCCGAGCGCCGTCATTGGGTTGACGAACGCGCTCGCCCCTTCGGCACTGGAGAGGTCGCCGATCGGCAGGCACATCATCGCTTCGGCCACGCAGTACTGGCCGAAGGCATTGCCCGGCACGCAGGCGACCCGCTGGCCGACCAGCGCCTTTGCCATGTCCGAATCGCCCGCTGCTATCACTGTGCCCGCGCCCTCGTTGCCCACCGGCAGGCGTTGGCCGTGGCGGCCCTTCTGCCCGGAAAGGAACGGTTCGGGCATCTGCGCCACGATCTTGCCCGGCAAGTATTGGGCGTTCTCGAGGTCGGCGGCGGAGAACAGCAGAGCAAGGTCGCTCGGGTTGATCGGCGCGGCTTCCATCTTCACCAGCACCTGGCTCGGGCCGGGGTTGGGGACTGGCGCTTCGCCGACTTCGACGGTCAGGGTGCCGTTCGCATCGAGGGTGGTGAAAAGCTGCTTGCCGGTGTCTGCCATGGTGATCTCCGTTGACTGGTTGCCGCACCGCTACGCCCGCAAGGACGGGTTGGCTAGGGTGACGTTGCGTCAGATTCGCCGGGATAGGCCGCCTCGACGAAGTACAACCCGTGGGGCGGCGCGTTGAGACCCAGCGCCTGTCGGTCGCGCGCGGCGAGGGCCTCGCCCACCTGTTCTTCGCGCCAGCGGCCCGTGCCGACCAGAGCAAGGCAGCCGACCATAGAGCGGACCTGATGGTGCAGGAAACTGCGGGCCGCGGTGCGCACGATCACGTGATCGCCTTCCCGCGACACATTGAGCCGGTCGAGCGTCTTTATCGGGCTTTGTGCCTGGCAGTGGACAGAGCGGAATGTGGTAAAATCATGCTGTCCGACCAGCACCTGTGCCGCGCGGTGCATCGCGGCGGCGTCAAGCGGCTGCTGGACTTGCCATGCGCGGTTCGCCTCCAGCGTCAACGGCGCACGGCGGTTGGCAATGCGGTATTCGTAGGCACGGCCGGTGCAGGAAAAGCGCGCGTGCCAATCATCCGGTTTCACCTCGCAGGCGAGCACCGCGACCGGATCGGGACGAAGGTGATGGTTGAGCGCTTCCATCAGCCGAAATGGCCCGATCGGCTTGGCGATCTCGACATGCGAAACCATGGCGAGGGCGTGGACCCCGGCGTCGGTGCGCCCGGCGGAATGGAGCGTGGCGGCCTCTCCCGTCACCGCATGGACTGCCCGCTCGACCACCTGCTGCACGCTCGGCCCGTGGGCCTGGCGCTGGAGGCCCATGAACGGTGTGCCGTCGAACTCGAGGGTGAGCGCGAAGCGGGTCAAACCAGCATGGTTCCCGGTGCAACGGGATAGCCGCGCAGGACTTCCTCCACGCCCATCGCCGGTTTGCCCGCCCGCTGCAGCCTGAGCGGCCGGATCGCTCCGGTGCCGCAGGCGACGGTCAGCTTGCTGTCAAGCACTGTGCCGGGCTTGTCGTTCCCGTGAGCCACTTCGGCCTTAAGCAGCTTCACTCGCTCGCCCGCGATCTCGCACCAGGCACCAGGGAACGGGCTGAGGCCGTGGATGTGCCGGACCACATCGGCAGCAGGCCGCGACCAGTCGATCCGCGCCTCGGCCTTGTCGATCTTGGCAGCATAGGTGACGCCCTCTTCCGGCTGGACCTGCGGTGCCAGCTGATCGAGCCCGGCCAGCACTTCGACCATCAGGTTCGCCCCCAGCTCGGCCAGTTCGGCAGTCAGTTCGCCGGTTGTCTTGCTGTCGATCGGTGTTGTTGCTTTCGCCAGCATCGGCCCGGTGTCGAGCCCAGCCTCCATCTGCATGATGGTGACGCCGGTCTCCTCGTCCCCGGCCATCACCGCGCGGTGGATCGGGGCCGCCCCGCGCCAGCGCGGCAGGAGCGAGGCGTGGACGTTGAGGCAGCCATGCCGGGGCGCATCGAGCACCGCCTGTGGCAGGATCAGGCCATAGGCGGCGACCACCGCCACGTCGGCACCAAGCGCGACGAACTCGGCCTGCGGTTCCGGCTTGCGCAGCGATTTCGGCGTGAGCACCGGGATGCCCAGTACCTCTGCCGCCCGGTGCACCGGCGAGGGCTGCAGCTTCTTGCCGCGCCCGGCAGGTGCCGGCGGCTGGCTGTAGACTGCCACCAGTTCGTGCGCTGCTTTGTGCAGTGCCCGCAGCGTCGGCACTGCGAAGTCCGGCGTTCCCATGAAAATGATACGCATAAGGGGCGCGGCAGCCTTTCGTTCGGTAGTCGCTGCCCCTATCTGCCACCGCATGGCATCGCAAGAGATCGAGCGGCTGGCTTCTGCACTGGCGCGGCTTCCCGGCCTCGGCCCGCGCAGTGCGCGGCGGGCGGTGCTGTGGCTGGTCAAGCACCGCGAACGGGCGCTGCCCGAGCTGGTCGAGGCGCTGGCCGGGGTGCGCGAGAAACTTTCCGAGTGCCCGCAGTGCGGCAATGTTGATACCCATAGCCCCTGCGGCATCTGCGCTGACCCGCGCCGCGATCCGCGCAGCCTGTGCGTGGTGGAGGAAGTCTCGGACCTGTGGGCGCTGGACCGGGCGCGGCTGTTCACCGGACGCTACCACGTGCTTGGCGGGCGGCTTTCAGCGCTGGAGGGCGTCCGCCCCGAAGACCTCAACATCACCGGCCTGCTGGTGCGGCTGGAGGCAGGCGGGGTCGACGAGGTGGTGCTGGCGATGAACGCTACGCTGGAAGGGCAGACCACCGCCCATTACCTGGCCGAACGGTTGGAGGCATTTCCGGTGCGGGTGACGCAGCTCGCCCACGGCCTGCCAGTGGGCGGCGAGCTGGATTACCTCGACGAGGGCACGCTGGCCCAGGCGCTGCGGGCGCGCCGGCCGGTTTGATCGACGCGGGCAGTTGAAGCCGCGCCAGACCCGCACTATGTGGCCGCCATGGCTATCCTTGAGATTCTCGAAGTGCCGGATCCCCGGCTAAAGATCGTGTCCGAACCAGTCACCGAGTTCGATCACGAACTGCGCGCCCTTGTCGAGGATATGTTCGAAACGATGTACGATGCACCCGGTATTGGCCTTGCCGCGATCCAGGTCGGCGTTCCCAAGCGGCTGCTGGTGATCGATCTGCAGCCGGAAGACCCGGATGCGGAGCCGGAGCCGTGCAACCATGACGGCCACCATCATCATCACCAGCCGACGAAAAAGGAACCGCGGGTCTTCGTCAATCCGGTGATCGTCGATCCGGCGGAAGACCTTGCGACATACCAGGAAGGCTGCCTGTCGGTGCCGGAAATCTACGCCGATGTAGATCGCCCGGCGACCTGCACCGTGCGCTATCAGGATCTCGACGGGAACCACCACGAAGAGCGGATGGAGGGCCTGATGGCGACCTGCATCCAGCACGAGATGGACCACCTCGAAGGGATCCTGTTCATCGACCACCTGAGCCGCCTGAAGCGGCAGATGGCGCTGAAAAAGCTGCAGAAGCTGCGCGCGGCCTGAATTGTTACGCACGCCCTCCGGCGTGCGATTTCCTCGCTCATGCGGCCTGAAGGCCGCGTCGCTGCGGGCGGCTGGTCAGCGTTGCGGTTCGCTGCGCGGACCGAGTGCGAACGATTGGGGAAACGCATTGCAAGGGGCTGGCGTTCCCCGTCCGTTCCGCTTAAGGCGGGGCAATGGACCCAATGTTTTTCATCCTTCTCGCGCTGTTCGGTGGCCTCGTATTGGGCGCGCTGGGCGGCTGGTTTGCCGGTTCGCGACCGGTCGAGGATTTGCGTGAACGGCTGGCCGATGCTGAGAGCGAGGCGGCTGCCGGTGAGACACGCTTCAACCAAGCGGTGGCGGAACTGGGCGATGCGCGGATCGAAGTGGCCACGTTGCGGGCCAACGCGGAAAACTTCGACAAGCAGATCGATGCCATGCGGCAGGCGCGGGAGGAACTGCTGATGCAGTTCCGCGCAACGGGCGGGGAGGTGCTGGCGAAAGCGCAGGAAGAGTTCCTCAAGCGCGCCGAGGAGCGGCTCGGCCATTCGGAAAAGGCCAGCGAGGAAAAGCTCAAGGCCTTGCTCGCCCCGGTGGGAGAGCGGCTCAAGAGCTACGAGGAACAGGTCCGGTCGCTGGAGGAAAAGCGGGTTGATGCCTTCGGCCAGCTGGCCGGCGTTATCGAGCAGATGCGCGCCGGTCAGGAACAGATCCGGCGCGAGGCACAGCGGCTCGGCAACTCGCTTACCAATGCGCCCAAGGCGCGCGGGCGCTGGGGCGAGCGGGCCTTGCAGAACGTGCTGGAACAGTGCGGCCTGTCCGAACACACCGATTTCATCCTCGAACACTCGCTCGATACCAACGAAGGGCGGCTGCGCCCCGATGCGATTGTGCGGGTGCCGGGGCAGAAGATGCTGGTGATCGACGCCAAGGTTTCGCTTAACGCTTACCAGGCCGCGTTCGAGGCGGATGACGAGGGCGAGCGCAAGCGCTTGCTGGAGGTCCATGCCAAAGCGATGAAGGGCCATGTCCAGACGCTGGGTGCCAAGGGCTACCAGAGCCAGTTCCAAGAAGCGCCGGACTATGTCGTGATGTTCGTGCCGGGTGAGCATTTTGTCGCCGCTGCACTGGAAGCCGACCCGGAGCTGTGGGACTTCGCCTTTCGCAACAAAGTGCTGCTGGCCACGCCGACCAATCTGGTGGCGATTGCCCGTACTGTGGCCCAGGTGTGGCGGCAGGACACCATTGCCCGCGAGGCGATCGAGATCGGCAAGGCCGGGGCGGAACTCTATGACCGGCTGGCCGTCGCGGCCGAGCACCTGAAACGTGTCGGTGGCGGGCTGGAAAGCGCGGTCAACAACTACAACAAGTTTGTCGGATCGTTCGAGCGTAACGTGCTCACGTCCGGCCGCCGCCTGGCCGAAAAAGGCATCGAGATCGGCAAGCGCGAGATCGAGGACGTGCCGCTGATCGAAGGCGCACCGCGCTATGGTGCAGCGGATGTTTCCGAGGCTGAGGACGGCGCGGCAGTACCGCGGCCGCGCGACTGAACCCGCAGCACCCGGCCGTCAGTCAGCCCGGACCAGTTCGGCCTTGTGGCTGGCTGAGGTCAGCGTCAGCCGGTTACTCGTGATGGACACCATCGGCTGTTCCGCCAGCAAGTCACCGATCGCGCGTTCCTGCTCCATCAGCCCGTCGCAGAACATCATGGTCGAGGCATAGGGGCCGCCGACCAGCCGTTCGCCTTCCAGCTTCCATGTGCCGCCAATGCCGTTGCAGCCTGCGGTGGCACTGATCTGCTTGGCGGTGAAGCCCATGCGCGCGCGGTCGGATACTGGGGCTTGCCCGTCGATGGCAACGAAGCGCCACTCGGTTCCGGCCAGTTGCGGTGTTTCGGCATTGCCCATCATGGCGCAGGCGGCCAGCAGGGGCAGGGCGGGAAGGATAGCGAGTCGGATCATGGCGCAAGGCTAGGCGCACCCGCCTGATCGCGCAATGAACGCGCCTCAGTCCTTGAACGAATCCAGCACCTCGTAGGCCAGCACCGCACCGGCCACCGCCGCGTTGAGGCTGTCGGCCCGGCCGCGCATCGGCATGGTCACCCGCAGGTCGCAGGCGGCTTCGTACGCTTCGGGCAGTCCGCGCGATTCGTTGCCGACCAGGATGAAGCACGGCGCAACATAAGGCGCGCCGCGATAGGGCACGGCATCGCGCAAGGACGCGGCAACCAGCTGGCCCTCTCCCTGGCGGAGCCAGGGCAGGAACTCCTCCCACCGCGCCTGAGCGATTTGCTGGGTAAACACCGCGCCCATGCTCGCCCGCACCGCCTCGACACTGAAGGGATCGGCGCAGTCGTCGATCAGGATCAGCCCGCCAGCGCCGACTGCGTCTCCGGTCCGCAGCATGGTGCCTAGATTGCCCGGATCGCGCAGCGCCTGTGCTACCAGCCAGATTGGAGCGGCAGCGCGGTCGAGCGCGGCAAGCGAGGTGTCGAATTGATCATAGACACCCGCCACCGCCTGCGGGTTGTCCTTGCCGGTGATCTTGCCGAGGATGTCCGCGCTGGTTTCGATCACTTCGCCGCCGCCAGCAAACACGGCTTGTTCCAACCGGTCAATCAGGGGGTGGGGATCGCGTCCGGTGGCGAGGACCAGCACTTGCGGAACGTGCCCGCATTCCAGCGCATCGGTCAGCAACCGCAAACCTTCGGCAAGAAACTTGCCCGCTGCCTTGCGGTGCTTCTTCTCGCGCAGGGCCCGGAGCACCTTGACGGTCGGATTGGAGAAGCCGGTAATCAGCCTCCGGCCAGGATCGGACATGGGCCGGGGCTGCCTATTCTTCGCCGAAGCCGTCGGCCACCAGCGCGCTCAACTGCTCGATCACCGTGCCGTCGGCATCGCCGGTCACGACCAGCTCGATCGTATCGCCGCGGGCCGCGCCCAGCATCATCAGGCCAAGGATCGAACCGCCTGCGGCACTGTTCGCGCCCTTGCTGACTGTGACGCAGACCCCGTCAGGTAACTGACTGGCAGCATTGACGAATTTAGCGCTGGCGCGTGCGTGCAGGCCCCGGCTGTTGACGATGGTCAGTGCCCGCCGATGTTCCGCCACGTCTGGTCCTAAGAAGCCTTGGCGCGCTGGCCGAGCAGTTCGGATGCGACGGTGATGTAGCTTTGCCCGGCTTCGCGTGCTGCGGCCACGGCGGCCACCACGTCTTGATCCTTCCGCACCCCTGCGAGGCGGATGAGCATCGGCAGGTTGACCCCCGCGATCACTTCGACCCGTCCCGAATCGAGCAGCGAGATGGCGAGGTTGGACGGGGTGCCCCCGAACAGGTCAGTAAGAATGACTACGCCCTTGCCGCTGTCGACCTTGCGAATAGCCCCCGCGATCTCTGCCCGGCGCTTCTCGGCGTCGTCATCAGGTCCGATGCACACAGTAGCGATCGCCTCCTGGCGGCCGACCACGTGTTCCATCGCGTGAACGAATTCTTCGGCCAGGCGGCCGTGAGTCACCAGAATGAGTCCGATCATGGGTGTTTCGGTATCCCGATTCTCTCCTGCGGGGCAAAACGTCCTGCCTGTCATTCGATCAGCCTCGCGGACCTTCGATCTCGTCGGCAGCACGCGACCCCAGATTGCGATGCAGCACGGTGGGCGAAAATCCATCTTCGCGCAAGGCCTGAGCCATCCGTTCCGCCGTGAAGACCGAGCGGTGCCGCCCGCCGGTGCAGCCGAATGCGATGTTCACATAGGCTTTCCCCTGTGCGCGGTAGCGGGGCAGCAGGGTGGCTAGCAATATCCTGATCTGTCCGAAAACGGTATCGAAGGCCGGATCGCGCCGGATGTGTTCGGCCACAGCCGCATCAAGCCCGGTCTGTTCCCGCAGTTCCGTGACCCAGTGCGGGTTATCAAGAAAACGCATATCGAACACCAGGTCCGCCAGCGGGGGGGTGCCGCGCGCGAATCCGAAGCTAGAGACAATCACGGCCATGTCCTGCGGCGCGGTGTGGGCAAACTGGGCGCGCACTGCCTGTTGCAGGTCATTGCTGGTAAATGCCGATGTGTCGAGCACCGCATCGGCCCATCGGCGCAGCGGTTCGAGCAGTTCACGTTCGGCCTTGATCCCGGTTCGGACCGGGCGTTCCGAAGCCATCGGATGCCGCCGCCGTGTTTCGTTGTAGCGCCGTTCCAGTTCCGCGCTGTTGCAGTCGAGGAACAGGGTAGTGACGACCAGGTCTTCGCGCTGAGTCAGCCCCTTGACCCGTTCGATGACATCGGCCGGGTCGAACCCGCGTGTGCGGCAGTCGAACCCGATCGCCAGCGGCGGGCGCTGGACATCCTGCCATGGCGGTCCGATCAGCCGCACAAGCAGGCGAATGGGGAAATTGTCGATCGCTTCCCAGCCCAGGTCTTCCAGCACGCGCAGGGCCGTGGTCTTGCCGGCACCCGACAAGCCGGTGACAAGCAAAATGTGCTGGCGCTTGGTCGGTAGATGCGAATCGCTGGGCATGGGGCCATGGTTCTGCGCGGGTTCTATTGCCTTGGAAAGGCGCTATCTGAGGCCGTACCGTTCCAGAGCGAGTTCGGCGCGTATGGCGGCAGCAGGAATTGTGGGATCGAACCACAGGCGCGGAACGGGTAAGCCCAGCACCATTGCCTGTTGGGCATTTTCGACGAAGCGCGGCGCATCGCGCGCCAGGCGTAGCGCCAGCGCTAGCGGTGCGGTGGTGGACGGCATGGACATCAGGCCGACGTTGCGAACCTCGATCAGGCCTTGGATCGCGCCAGGGGGGGACGCAAGCACCCGCCCGCCATCGACGATCAGGGCCACCCCGTCATCCCCTATCAGAATAGCACCGCGGTCAATCAGCTTGAGCGCAAGCGTGGTCTTGCCACTGCCAGGAGGCCCTTCGATCATAAGGGCACGGCCGCTGACGGCCACGCAGGTTGCCTGGCGCAGCACCGGGGCGGTCATGCCCGGTCAGTGGTGCGCTGGGGCAGGGTCAGCAGCAGACACGCACCGGATTGTTCATCTTCACGGCCTTGCGCCACCAGCGAGCCGTCGTGCGCTTCGGCAATGGTGCGGGCAATGGCCAGCCCGAGGCCTGAGTGGTTGCCGAAATCTTCTGCATCGGGTCGTTCGGAATGGAACCGGCGGAACACCTTCTCTCGTGCCTCCTCGGGAATCCCGGGACCTTGATCGCAGACACTCAGTTCCACCCAGTCGCCTCGGCGCTGAACCGACACCGAGATGGTGCCGTCGGGCGGTGAAAACGACACCGCGTTGTCGAGCAGGTTTTCCACCACCCGTTCGAGCCGGAGTGGCACGCCGGAAACGGGTGCGCCTGTGCGGGGAAGATCGAGCACGATGGTTCTCCCGTCGTTCTCGGCCCGGTTCTCCCGCGCACCGACGATGGCACGGACCAGTTCAGCCAGATCGATTGGCTCGAACGTCGCGCGCGACAGCTCGGCATCGATCCGGCTCGCTTCGGAAATCTCGCTCACCAGCCGGTCGATCCGGCGAACGTCATGCGCCGCGATAGCGGCTAACTGAGCACGCAGATCGGGATCGCTCACCTTGGGCAAGGATTCGAGCGCACTGCGCAAGGACGCGAGCGGGTTCTTGATCTCGTGCGCGACATCGGCCGCGAAATGATCGACCGCGTCGATCCGCTGGCGCAGCGTGTTTGTCATGTCTGACACAGCGCGGGCCAGCACGCCGATTTCATCGCGGCGCTCTGGCAGGCGGGGAACTTCGACTCCGCGCTCCCGCCCTTGGCGCACGCGGATGGCAGCGCTCGCCAGAGTCCGCAGCGGCTGGACAATCGTGCGCGCCATGTAGAGTGACAGCAGGATCGAACCGACCAGAGCCATCAACACCGCGATCACCAAAGTGGTTCGCGCCTGTCGCACGGCCAGCGTAATGTCGAGCGCGTTGCGGGTGGTGAGCAGGGTTGCCCCGTTCAGCCCGACCGGTGCGGCGGCATTGATCACAGGTGAGCCATCGGGCGCGTCGCGCAACTGGATTTGCGACAATCCGGCTTCGCGCGCGCGCTTCAGTTCCGGCCAGGCATCGGCATTGGCCACTTCCGGCTCGATATAATCGGGAATGGATGGCGCGCCGACAATCCGGTCGAACACCCGGTCGAGCATCCGCGACAAGTCCTGCGAAAGCGGGTCGTCGCTCGGATCGTCGAAGGTGAAGGCTGGTTCGGCCAGCACAAAGCTGTCGGCCCAGAGCCGCCCTTCGGCATCGAACATGCGCAGCCGCATCCGCTGTTCCTTGCCGATCTGGACCATCAGCGCTTCTTGCCGCTGACGGCTCGCCCCGGCCAGGGCCTCAGCAGTGATCTGCACTTCGATCCGCGCCATCTTGTAGCGTTCGGCGAGCAACTGCTTGCGATAACCATCAAGGTAGAACACCCCGCCGCCAAGCAGGGCCAATGGCAGGATATTGACCGCCAGAATGCGCGGCGTGATCGACAGGCGGCTGGACCAGCGCAAACGCCGCAATTGCTGATCGAAGTTGCCGCGCAGCGGGCCGGTGTCAGGCATCGTTAAAACTGTACCCGGCGCCGTATAGCGTATCGATCGCGCTGAATTGCGGGTCGACGCTGCGGAACTTGCGGCGCATCCGCTTGATATGGCTGTCAACCGTGCGATCGTCGACAAACACGTCGTCGGGATAGGCTGCGTCCATCAACTGGTTGCGGCTCTTGATCACGCCGGGCCGGGTGGCCAATGCTTCCAGCAGCAGGAACTCGGTGACTGTCAGTGCCACTGGCTTGCCGTCCCAGGTCACCAGGTGGCGGGCCGGGTCCATCAGCAGACGGCCCTTTTCCAGCACCGGCCCTGGTTCGTTGCCCGGTTCTCCCGGTTCGTCCCCCGGTTCATCATCCGGTCCACTGCGACGCAGGATAGCGCGGATGCGGGCCAGCAACAGCCGCAGGCTGAACGGCTTGGCAATGTAATCGTCTGCGCCTTGCTCCAGTCCGGCTTCCTCGTCCTGCTCGTCATCCTTGCTGGTGAGGAAAATGACCGGAAGGTCCGACTGGCGGCGCAATTGCCGCAGCAGCTCCATTCCGTCCATGCGCGGCATCTTGATGTCGAACACGCCCAGGTCCGGCGGATTGTCGAGCAGGGCCTTCAGCGCAGATTCCCCATCGGTATAGATGCGGGTGGTAAAACCCTCAGCCTGCAAGGCGATCGATACGGTGGTGAGGATGTTGCGATCATCATCGACCAACGCGATCACGGGTTCGCGCTTGCGGAATTGCCTTGGTTCGCTGTCTGCCATGACCACTGACTAATCCTTTCGCCGTGCGCGGGCAACGTATCGCGCCATTAAACCTCGCCGGTTCCATCATGCTGCTCAGCATGGTTTGACGCGGCAAGGGGAGGGGATTAAGGGCGCCGGTGAAACCCCGTGCATTCGTATGCAGGCGAGTCGGTCATGTCGCCAGTGACTGGCCAGAGCCTGCGCTGTCAGGAGACGACATGAGCACCCCGCTGTCCACTACGCTCGAAGCCCAGGGTATCGCCACCCAGGCCGTTATCCACCCCAATCTTGAGACCGCTGAGCTGGTCGAGCACGCGCTGAAGAAGAGCGAAGGGCAACTGACCAAGCACGGCGCCCTTCTGGTCGATACCGGCAAGTTCACGGGCCGCAGCGTGAAGGACAAGTATATCGTCCGCGACGCGACCACCGAGGAAACCATCAACTGGGGTCCGATCAATCAGCCGATGGGGCAGGAACACTGGAATGCTCTCAAAGCCGATTTTCTGGAAGCGGTGAAGGGGCAGGACGAACTGTACGTGGCCGATCTGTTCGGCGGCAGCCAGCCGGAATACCGTGTCAACGTGCGCGTGATCACTCAGAAGGCGTGGCACAACCTGTTCATCCGCACCCTGCTGGTGCGCCCTACCGCCGAAGAACTGGCGGGCTTCACCCCCGAATACACCATCATCAACCTGCCCAGCTTCAAGGCCGATCCTGAACGGCACGGCTGCCGCAGTGACACAGTGATTGCGGTCAACTTCACCGACAAGCTGATCCTGATCGGCAACACCGAATATTCGGGCGAAATGAAGAAGGGCGTGTTCGGCCTGCTCAACTACCTGCTCCCGGCGCAGGGCGTCATGCCGATGCATTGTTCGGCCAACATCGGCGCGGACGGCAAGAGTGCGATCTTCTTCGGCCTCTCCGGCACCGGCAAGACCACGCTTTCTGCCGATGCCAGCCGCACGCTGATCGGTGACGACGAGCATGGCTGGTCGGACCAGGCCGTGTTCAACTTCGAAGGCGGTTGCTACGCCAAGATGATCAATCTTTCGGCTGAGGGTGAGCCGGAGATCTACGCCACCACCCGGATGTTCGGCACGATCCTGGAAAACGTGACGATCGACCCGGCCACGCGCGAACTCGACTTCACCGACGGCAGCAAGACCGAGAACACCCGCGGTGCCTATCCGATCGAGTATATTCCCAATTCTTCGGAAAAGAATCTCGGCCCGGCGCCGTCGAACGTGATCATGCTGACCGCCGACGCATTCGGCGTGCTGCCTCCGATCGCGCGGCTCACCCCCGATCAGGCGATGTATTACTTCCTGTCGGGCTACACCGCCAAGGTGGCCGGCACCGAAATCGGGGTGACCGAGCCGGAAGCGACCTTCAGCACCTGCTTTGGTGCAGCGTTCATGCCCCGCCATCCGAGCGTCTACGGCAACCTGCTCAAGGAACGCATCGCCAGGGGCGATGTGCAGTGCTGGCTGTTCAACACCGGCTGGACCGGCGGCAAGTATGGCGTGGGGCAGCGGATGCCGATCAAGGCCACCCGCGGCCTGCTCAACGCCGTGCTTGACGGCAAGATCGACGATGTCGAATTCCGCAAGGACCCGAACTTCGGTTTCGAAGTCCCGGTCCACGTGCCCGCGCTGGCCGAGGCCGGGATCGACCAGACCCTGCTTGACCCGCGCGCCACCTGGGCGGACAAGGATGAATATGACCGGACTGCCCGGAAGCTGGTGCAGCTGTTCATTGACAACTTCACCCAGTTCGAAAGCCACGTCGACGAAGGTGTGCGTCAGGCCGCGCCCCAGGCTGCCTGACCCCGCCTGACCCCGCAGTCACTGGCGCCAGCCACGAGTTGGAGAGGAGAGGCCCCACCCGGCACAAGACCGGGCGGGGCCTTTTTCTTGAGCGCGGGGGCCAGAATATTGACCAGCGTATTGGACGGCGCAACCGGCGCCGCCTAGAACCCGCTGCATAACGAAGGGGAGACTTCCATGATCCGTAGCGCCGCCTCGGTCGCATCCGTCCTTGCCGTCCTGATTGCTGCGACGGCCGCGCTGGCGCAGGATGCGCCGCCATCACCCAACCCTGTCGAGGAAAAGGAAGTCAAGGCATCTGCCCCGGATCCGGTCGCACAGCCGGCGGAGGGATCTGGAGAAGCGGCCTCGGTCGCAGCGATCCCCGCCGCTCCGGCAAAGGAGGCCGATACCAAGTGGGACGTCTCGGCTCCAGGCGACGGCGTGGTACGTCAGGTGCCGATCCGCACCGACGAAGGCACCTGGATGGATGTCGACCTCTCTCCCGATGGCAGCAAGTTGGCCTTCAGCTTGCTGGGAGACATCTACACGATGCCGATTGGCGGGGGTACACCTACCCGCGTCGCAGAAGGGCTGGCGTGGGAAGTCCACCCGCGCTTCTCACCCGATGGTCTCCGCATCGCCTTCACTTCCGACCGCGGCGGGGGTGACAACATCTGGGTAATGAACGCCGACGGCAGCGACAAACGCCAGGTGACCAAGGAAAGCTTCCGCCTGATCAATCAGCCGACCTGGAACCCAGACGGCCAAACGCTGGCAGCCAAGAAGCACTTTACCACCCAGCGCTCGCTCGGGACCGGCGAAGTCTGGCTCTACCACGTCTCCGGCGGGGCAGGCGTGCAACTGGTCAAGCGGGCTAGCGAGACCTTGCAGAAGGAACTGGGCGAGCCCATTTTTGCGCCCGATGGCAGCGCGGTTTATTACACCCGCAATGCCAGCTCCGGCCCAATCTTCGAATATGCGCAGGACAGCCAGCAGGGGCGCCTGTTCGTAATCGAACGCTATGATCTGAAAACCGGCGAGGTGACCACCGCCGTCTCCGGCTACGGCGGTGCGGTGCGGCCCAATCCCTCGCCCGACGGCAAACTGCTCAGCTTCGTGCGGCGAGACAAGGACCAGTCGCAGCTTTGGGTCAAGGATCTGGTCAGCGGGGCAGAGCGGATGATCTACGGCGCGCTCGACCTCGACCTGCAGGAAACCTGGGCCGTGACCGGGGTCTATCCCAACATGGACTGGACGCCGGACAGCCGGACGATCGTGTTCTGGGCCGGGGGTAAGCTGCGCCGGGTAAACGCGGATGGCAGCGGCGCAGCGGTGATCCCGTTCCGGATCGACGACACCCGCGGGGTAATCGACGGGCCGCACCCGGTCATCGCGGTTGCGCCTGATGTGATCGAAACCAAGGTGCCCAAGTTCGCCACCGTTTCGCCTGATGGCAGGCGGGTAGTGTTCGAAACGCTGGGCAAGCTGTGGGTCAAGGATACCGCCGGCGGGACACCGCGCCGCCTGACCGCTGAACGCGATGCGTTGGAGCTTTGGCCGGCCTGGTCGCGCGATGGGCGCAGCCTGGCATGGGTCCGCTGGACCGATGTCGGCCTCGGCCAGATCGTGGTTGCGGATGGGCAGGGGCGCAATCCCCGCGTCGTGACGCCGCAGCCGGGCCACTATGCGGTGCCGCAGTTCTCGCCTGACGGGCGGAGCTTGGCCTATGAAAAGCGTTCCGGCGGCTATCTCACCTCGCCCGGGCAGTCCGAGAATACGGGCGTCTATCTCGTCTCGGTCAGCAGTGGCGCGCCGAAGCTGGTTTCCCGCGGCAATTCCGATCCGCAGTTCGCCGCCGAGAACGACCGACTGTTCATGCTGGGCCGCTCGGGCGGCAAGTTGCAGCTGCTATCCAGCGACATGAATGGCGAGGCGCGCCGGGTCCATGCCGAGGGGGAGCTGGCCAACGATTTCCGCGTTGCGCCTGACGGGCGGCATATTGCCTTCCGCCAGAACTATGAAGTGTTCGCCATGCCGCTGCTGCCAGGTGGGCAGGCGGTGGCGGTGGATGAGACTGCCAGCGCGATGCCGGTGGTCCGCGCCAGCAAGGGCGGGGCGGACTATATCGGCTGGGCCGATGGGGGGCGCACATTGCACTGGTCGATCGGGCCGGAGCTGCGCACCGCATCGGTCAGCCAGATGTTCCGTGCTGCACCCAAGGCCGAGGACGACAAGAGCAAGTTCACGCCGCCTGAAACGGGTGTCTCGCTCGCGGTAACCCAGCGCGCCGCCAAGCCGGGTGGAACCGTGGCGCTTACCGGCGCGCGGGTGCTGACCATGGCAGGCGGCGGTGCAGGTCCTATCGACAATGGCGTGGTCGTGATTGCCGGTGACCGGATCGTGGCGGTCGGGCCGGCTGCGAGCACGGCGGTTCCAGCCGACGCCAAGGTCATCGACATGAGTGGCAAGACGATCATGCCTGGTCTGGTCGATGCGCACGCCCATGGGCCGCAAGGGGTGGGCGATTTGGTGCCGCAGCAGAACTGGTCAGCGATGCAGAACCTGGCGATGGGGGTGACGACAATCCACGATCCGTCCTCGCAGGCCAGCGCAATCTTCGCTGCCTCCGAGCGCCAGCGGGCCGGAACTCTGCTCGCCCCGCGAATCTTCTCGACGGGGGAGATCATTTACGGGGCCAAGTCGCCCGGGGTCTATGCCCGGATCGACAGTTACGAGGATGCGCTGGCGCACGTGCGCCGGATCAAGGCGCAGGGCGGTATCTCGGTCAAGAACTACAACCAGCCCCGGCGCGAGCAGCGCCAGCAAGTGGTGGCGGCTGCTCGGGCAGAGAACATGCTGGTGGTCGCCGAAGGCGGTTCGTTGTTCGGGATGGACATCAACCTGATTGCCGACGGCAACTCGACCATCGAGCATAACATTCCCGTCGACGTGATGTATGAGGACGTGCTCCAGTTCTTCGGCCAGTCCAAGACCAATTACACCCCGACGCTGGTTGTCACGTACGGGGGGCTTGCCGGAGATCCCTATTGGCGTCAGGCGCAGGACGTTTTCAACCACCCCCTGCTGGTCCACACTCCGCCGCGCCAGTTGCTGGCGGATACGGGACGCCGGACCAAGGCGCCCGACTGGGCCTTCGTTGACGACAACGCCGCGCGCGAGGCGCGGAAGCTGGCCCAGCGCGGGGTCAAGGTCGCAATCGGGGCGCACGGTCAGCAGGCCGGGATCGCGGCGCACTGGGAGCTGTGGAGCTTCGTGCGCGGCGGCATGACCCCGGTCGAAGCGCTGCGTGCAGGCACGATCGAATCCGCCCGCTCGCTTGGCATGGACCGTGACGTGGGCAGTATCGAACCGGGCAAGCTGGCCGATATGGTGGTCCTCTCGGCCGATCCTTCCGCCGATATTGCCAACAGTGACCGGATCGAGCGGGTAATGCTTGGTGGGCGGCTGTACGACGCGAAAACGCTGAACGAGGTCGAAACTGGCACAACCACGCGCCAACCCTATTGGTGGGAATGATCGGGCGCGCTAATCTACGCGCTCTGTTTCCCCAATGGAGGTCGCTACCATGAGCCTGTTCGATTCGATCCTGAAAAACATCAGCGGGTCACCCGATGATGTCCGCAATCTCGCACACAAGGTCGGGATCGATCCGGCCATGGCCGAAAAAGCGATTGCCGCGCTGGGCCAGTCGCACCAGATGCAGGGCGATACGGTTGAACTGGCTGCGGCCAAGACCGGTCTCGACACCGGCATCCTGAGCAAGATCGTTGAGCAGATCGGCGGTGAAGGTTCGCTGACCCATTTCAGCTCGTTGCTGAAGGATAACCCGCAGGCCGCCGGCATTTTTGGAATGCTTGATCGCGACGGAGACGGCAATCCGCTCAACGACGTGATGGGCATGGCCAAGGGCCTGTTCGGCAAGAAGTAAGCGCGGGCGGGCAATCGTTCGCAAAAACGGGGCGGCTGACTATCGTCTGCCGCCCCGTTGCATTTGAAGCCTGGCCTTGGTGTCAGTCCAGCATGTCGGCCGGAATCTTGCCGCCATTCTTGGCCAGTTCGCGCATGGTTGCCTTGTGCAGCCAGATGTTGTCTTCCGCGCTGCCTTCATAGTCGGTGCGGCCCAGTTCCTGCGCCAGTTCCTTGCGGTTGGCGTAGCTGGAATCGATCCCGAGAAGCTTGAACAGGTCAACAATCGAAGTCTTCCAATTCAGCTTGTCCGCACCTGGCATGGCGGCAAGCTGGGCGACAACGTCGACCTCGGAAATGGCTGCGGGCGCGACTGGTGCGGCCGGCGCAGCGGGGGCTGCGGCCGGTGCCGGTGCGGCCGGTTTCGGATCTTCCTTCTTGCCGAAGATCTTGTCTTTAATGGTCGAAAAAATTCCCATGTATTCCTCCTCTTGCTGCAACCCTGTGATAGGGAGGGTGTCGCGACGAGTCGCGGCTTGGCAATAGCATGGCAGGAATGTCATGCGAATGACAGAACGCCGCGCCATGACCATTAAACGCTCGAAACGACAAGGGGTTGCCACCATGAACTTGAACCAGATCCTCGCCCAGACCGGGGCTATCGACTCGATCGCGAAAGAGCTCGGCATTGATCCGCAGATGGCCCGTACCGGGGCGTCGGTGCTGCTGCCCGCGATCGTTGCCGGGATGGGTCGCGATACAGTGGGTGCCGGCGGCAGCCGTGCGGCCGATCCTGGGCTTGGCGGGCTGGGTGCGATCCTTGGCGGGCTTGGGGGCGGTGCCGGGGCAGGCGGCCTGCTCGATCTGGTCCTGGGCCAGCAGGCAGCCCCGGTTCAGCAAGGCAACGATATCCTGGGCCAGATTTTCGGCACCAAGGATGTCAGCCGCGGGGTGGCCGATGTCGCGGCCGATGCCAGCGGGATCGACAGTGGTCTGCTGCGCAAGATGCTGCCGCTGCTGGCGATGGCCGTGGTCGGCTATCTGGCAAAACAGGGCGGTGGAAAGGCGGCAGCGCCAGCCCCGCAGGCAGCCCCGGCAGGCGGTGCACTGGGCGGCATTCTCGGCTCCATCGTTGGCGGAATGCTGCGCCGCTGATCAGCCGCGCGCGCCCGCAATATAGCGTTCGACGTTCTTCGCCAGCACAGTCATCGGCGCATTGCCGCCCAGAATGACGGCGTCATTGAACGCCTTGAAATCGTAGGCGGGGCCAAGGGATGACCGCGCCTGTTCGCGCAGGCGCAGTATTTCGCTGTGGCCCAGCTTGTAGCCGGTCGCTTGGGCGGGCCAGCTGCAATAGCGGTCTACCTCGCTCGCCACTTCCTCCGGCTTGTTGCCATTTTCCTCGACAAAGAAGTTGACGGCACGCTGGCGGCTCCAGCCCTTGGCGTGCAGGCCCGTATCGACCACCATGCGGCAGGCGCGGAAGGCGAGGCTCTGCAGGTAACCGAGCCGCCCGACCTCGCTGCCCTCATAGGCACCCAGTTCATCCGCCAGCGTTTGGGCGTAGAGCGCCCAGCCTTCGCTGAAGGCGTTGAAGGCCAGGATCGAGCGGATCAGCGGCAGGCGATTGGAATATTCCCCCTCCCACACATGGCCGGGGATGGTTTCGTGGAAGGTCAGGTCAGCCAGATCATATTTTCGGTGCAGTTCGGTGGTGTGCAGGTTGATCCACATCCGGCCCGGGATCGTCCCGTCCTTGCTGCCCGCCCCGCCATAGGCGCCCGGGGCGCCCGGTTCCTCGGCCAGTGGCAGACGGCGCACTTCGAGCTTCGGATCGACCAGGGTGTTGAAGGCCCGCGGCATCTGGCCGCGCACCCAGTCAATCCGATCGTTGATGAAGGCCATGATTTCGGCCCGGCCCGGGTCGCCCTCGGCAAACTTGTAGCGTGGGTCCTGCCCCAGCGCCTGCATCCGCTCGCCCACGGTGCCGCTGGTGTAGCCGATCCGGCGCAGGATCGGGTCCATCTGGCCCTGAAGCGATTTAAGTTCGTCCAGCCCCTGGCGGTGGACATCGGCGGCGGACAGGCGCGTGGTGGTGCTGGCGCGCAGGGCCCAGGCGTACCATTCTTCGCCGTGCCGGCGTTCGCGCATGCCCGGATTGCCAGTCGCGACCGTGCGCTGGGCCTTTAGTTCTTCAAGCTGTCGTTCGAGCGTGACCGCGATCGTGGCGGTTTCGTACATCTGCGCCAGATCGGCCATGCGTTCCGGCTGGCCCGCCTTGGCCAGTGCGGCGCGATAGGGTGCGGCATAGAGTTCACCCTTTCCGGCCGCGGCCAGCGTCGTTTCCATCTGCTTGATCGCTCGGTCGAGCAGGAAGTCGGGCGGCACTACGCCCAGCGCGCGGGTCGCCTGCATCCGCTCCCGCTCGCCTTCCAGCGCCTGCGGGATGGTGCGAATCCGCTCCAGCCATGCCTCGGCGTCAGCCCCGTCCGCCAGCGGCTGACTCGATTCGAGGAAGCGCGGATAGTCGAGGTAGCTGCCGACGTTCTGGATCACGACATAGGGCGCGTTGCGCCAGCTGCCGACCGCGACATCGCCGTAGGGCAGGGCGAAACCGTCAAGCGCGACTTCGTAGGCGCTCTCGACCACTTCGAAGCTGGTCAGCTGGTCGGCGGTCATGCCGTCGCGCGGGAAGGCGCGGGTCGTGGCAAGGTCGCGCCGCAGCGTATCGGCATAGGCCTGCTGCCCGGCGGCGCTTTGGTCCTCCAGCTTGGCGCGCAGCCCGGCATGTTGCCCGACATCGACGCCAAGGCCGGTGGCCCGTTCCGGCTCATGCTGGAGCAGGTTGTAACCGACTTGTTCGAGCCAGGCGTCGGGGTCGCTCGCAGCCGATGCGGCGGCGTAGGTCTTGCACCCCGACAGGGTTAGAGCAGTGGTGGCACCAAGCGCGGCGAGCGTCTGGCGGCGAGTGAAGGTGGAGTGGCTGATTACGGTCATGCGCGATGTCTGAAGCGCATCCCGCCTGCTGTCAAACCCCGGGCCAATGCAGCACAAGGCTTCCCTTCGGCTATGCTTTCAGGCTAGCCCGCAGCCATGGAAATCGTGCTTTCAATCCTCGTCCTCGCCGCCTTCGCCCTTCTGGCCGGAGCGGTGTGGCTATGGCGCAAGGGCGGCGCGCGGCAGCAGGCGGTGCTGATGGCGATCCTGGCGGTGATCGCGCTGGTCAACGTGGCCATCTGGACGGTGCCGCAACCCGATGGCACCGCCCCGATCAACCAGATCCCGGATTAGTCGGGGATCTGCCACAGCACCGAGCTGGCATAATTGCCCGGCACTTTGTCTCCCGCGCCGTTGCGCGCCGGATCGAACCGGGTGCGCTTGGTCACGAGCGCACAGGTTGCCTCGTCGAGCACGGCATGGCCGGTCGAGCGGGTGATCTGGCACCCTTCCACCCGACCGCTGGCCCCGATGGCAAGCCTGAACCCGGCGGTGCCGGCATAGCCGCGGTTGATCCAGCTCGACTTGTAGTCGGCCTCGGTAATCCACCCGCCCGGATTGTTGCGCGCCTTGACCGCAATCGCCTCCTCCACCGGGGTGATCGCCGGGCCGGGTGAGGGGATGATGATCGGCCCGGCAATGGGTTTGACCACGATGTCGCCCGGCGGGGGCAGCACGGTGGTGGCGTCGATTTGAGTGTCGTTCGTGTTGATCGTCAACACTGTTTCAGGGGTGTAGACCTTGCTGTCGACCGGTGTGTTCTGATCGGGATTGGGCCCGGGCGGCGGCGGGAGCGGGATCGGATCGACCACAGTGGTGCCTTCGAACTGCGGTTCCGGTGTGGGGATCACCCCCGTGAACTGCAACCCGATGACCAGTGCATATCCGAGCGCTGCGTGGATTGCGATGACCCCGGCGACCGACGCGGCGCGGTCTGCGGGTCTCTTGTTGTCAGTATAGGCCATGCTTCTCCTCTCCTTCAACGCCCCGATGAAGTGATATGTCATTACATACCATCAGCAAGAGCTATCGCGTGGCGTTTTGCTACTCACGCGCAGGTCTGGCCCGCGCAGGCAGGCTGGAAGCGACTAGGCGGAGGAATCAGAAGCCCGAGGCGGGCAAACTCACATCACTTGATCGGGCAGGACGGGTCGAGCCGAAAGTTGAGGTAATTGTCCACCGAGCCCATCAATTCCTCAAGTTCATTCTCGAAGAAGTGGTTGGCGCGGGGGATTTCCTCGTGATGGATGGTGATGTGCTTCTGCGTGCGCAGCTTGTCGACCAACTTCTGCACTGCGCCAGGCTGCACAACGGTATCCGCCGCCCCCTGAATGAATATCCCACTGGCGGGGCAAGGGGCGAGAAAGCTGAAGTCGTACATATTGGCCGGTGCGGCAACAGAGATAAAGCCGCGGATTTCCGGGCGGCGCATCAGCAATTGCATCCCGATCAGCGCCCCGAAGCTGACGCCCGCGACCCAGGTGGTCTGCGCCTCGGGATGGACCGACTGGACCCAGTCCAGCGCGCTGGCGGCGTCGCTCAGTTCACCCACGCCGTTGTCGAAGCTGCCCTGGCTGCGCCCGACACCGCGGAAATTGAACCGCAGGGTGGCAAAACCCCGGTCGGAAAACGTCTTGTAAAGCCGTTGCGTGATCCGCTCATTCATGGTGCCGCCACCTTGGGGATGCGGGTGCAGGATCATGGCCACCGGCGCACGGGGGCGGCTTGGCGGGTTGAATCGGCCTTCGAGGCGGCCTTCGGGGCCGGGAAAGATCACGGAGGGCATGGGCGGGTTACCTGTCAGCGCTGGAACGACGCGGGTGACGCGCCGGAAGTCGGCGCTATATAGTGCCCGTTCGCAAAATCGCAATCATCCTGACCCGGTGCCCGCCATCCCCGACCGCATCTATCTCGACCACGCTGCCACCAGCCCGCTGCGCCCCGAAGCGAAGGCGGCGATGGAGGAAGGATTCCGCATCTGGGCCAATCCCAGCAGCCCCCATGCCGAAGGTCGCCGGGCCAAGGCCGCGCTGGAGGATGCCCGCGAGCGGATCATGCGGGCGCTCGGCTGGGAGGGCGAGGTGATCTTCACCAGTGGCGCGAGCGAGGCGCTGTGGATTGCGCTCAACCGCGCGAAGGTGCAGCGCCGAATCGTCAGCGCGGTGGAGCACGACGCGGTGCTCAGGGCTGCGCCCGATGCGGTGGTGTTCGCAGACGATGTGCAACTCAGCGTGGACACGGTTCTCGCGGTCCAGCACGTCAACTCCGAAACAGGGGTAATCAACCCGGTCAGCGATCTGGCCGCGACCGCGCGCGAAACGGGCGCGCTGGTGCTATCCGACTGCGCGCAATCGGCCGGGAAGCTGGCGCTGCCCGAGGCCGACATGCTGGTCATCTCGGCCCACAAGTTTGGCGGACCGATCGGGATCGGTGCCCTGCTGGTGCGCGATTATGCCTTGCTGGAGCCGACGGGCGGGCACGAGCGCGGCTACCGGCAAGGAACGGAGAACATGCCTGCCGCGCTGGCTATGGCGGCTGCGCTTGAGGCAGGGCCGTGGGCAACTACTGCCGAGCAACGCGCCGGGTTTGCCGCGCGGCTTGCCGGATCTCTGCTGACGTTCGGCAATCAGGCGGATTACATTTTCGCCTTGGCGCATCCTTCGATGAGCGCGCAGGCGCTGCTCATCCGGCTCGATGCCATGGGCTTTGCCGTATCGGCGGGCAGCGCGTGTTCGTCCGGCACGCTCAAGAAAAGCCGGGTACTTGATGCCTTTGGCGTGCCCGACGATGTCGCAGCGCGAACAATCCGGGTGAGCTTGGGGTGGAACACCATTCCACAGGAGCTGGAGCAGTTTGTGGATGCATGGGGCAGATTGGCATGATCTACCTCGACTACCAGGCCACCACTCCACTCGCGCCCGAAGCGCGCGAGGCGATGGTGCACTGGCTTGGCGGCCCGGAAAGCGACAGCTTCGGCAATCCGCACTCGCCCCACCGGATCGGGCGGATGGCAGCAGCGGCGGTCGAGGTGGCGCGCGCGCAGGTCGCAGGCCTGTTCCCGCCGGGCGGCACCGTTATCTTCACCAGCGGGGCGACCGAGGCGATCAACCTTGCGATCAAGGGCGGCCCCTATGGCCCGGCCGTCTGCACCACGATCGAACACGCCGCTGTGCGCGACACTGCGCGCTGGTATGGCGAGGATATGGATCTTCCGGTGGGGCCAGATGGGCTGGTTGCACCCGATGTGCCGATTCCGATGCACGCATCGCTGGTGGCGGTGATGCAGGTCAACAATGAAATCGGCACAGTCCAGCCGGTTGCCGCGATTGCCGCACGCACCCGTGCGCATGGCGTGCTGCTGCTGTGCGATGCGGTGCAGGGTGCCGGCAAGCTTCCCCCGCCTTATGGGGCAGACCTGATCGCAGTCAGCGCGCACAAGCTCCACGGCCCCAAGGGGATCGGTGCCTTGTGGGTGCGCGACGGGATCGAGCTTGCGCCGGTGACGCACGGCGGCGGGCAGGAACAGGGTCTGCGTTCGGGCACATTATCACCCGCTTTGTGCGCCGGGTTCGGCGCGGCGGCGGCGCTGGCGGTGGAGCGTAGGGCGGAGGACATCGCCCATGTCGAAGCGCTGTGGGCCCGCGCTCGCGAACTGTTTGCGGGCTGGACCCTCAACGGCAGCGCTGAGCACCGCTGGCGCGGCAATCTCAATATCCGCAAGGACGGGCTGGACGTCGCCCGGCTGATGTCGGATTGCCGCGGGGTGATGTTCAGCGCCGGCAGTGCCTGTGCCAGCGGGTCCGGGCGCCCCAGCCATGTCCTGCGGGCCATCGGGTTGACAGACCGGCAGGCAAAAAGCTCGATCAGACTGGGCTTCGGGCGCTATACCACCATGGAGCAGATCGAACAGGCTGCCGCGCAGATCAACGCCGCGGTGCGCGAACAGGGAGTATGAGCGTGCGGATCGTGTTCACCACTGCCAAGGGCGATACGGTCGAAGCCGAGGGCGCGGCGGGTGACCCCCTGCTGGAGGTCGCCCAAGCTGCCGGGATGCCGCTGGAGGGCACCTGCGAAGGGCAGATGGCCTGCTCCACCTGCCACGTGATCGTCGATCCCGAATGGTTCGACCGCCTGCCGCCTGCGAGCGAGGAGGAAGAGGACATGCTCGACCTCGCGGTCGGTGTGGCCCGGACCAGCCGCCTCTCCTGCCAGATTGTGCTGGAGGATGGGCTGGACGGCCTCGCCGTGCGTATTCCGCCCGAAAGCAACGACATGAGCAGGTTTTAGGCTTCTGCGACTGTTCGTCCTAAGCGCCGGCTTATCGTCCGGCCGCCCAACACCAGCGCCACCACCGGTAGTGCTGCTGCGCCGAGAAGGAGCAGTGCGGCGATCACAAACCCGGCGACAGAGCTGAGCGAGCCAATCGCGCCCTGGATCGGCGAAAGGAAGTCCTCACTGACCGGGGTCGCGCGTTGGTAATGGACGGTAACAGTGCTGTAGGCGACCCGGCCCCGCATCTCGCGCAGCCAGCTGCGTGCCTGGTCGATTTCCTCGTTGACCTGCGCCACGCTGCGTTCGGCCTCGACCAGTTCGCTGACCTTGCCAGTGCGGGTGCGGAGCACTTCCATCAGCCGGTCGCGCAGCTCGGTGCGCGCGGCAAGGTGCGCCTCGGTGTCAACGATCTGCTTTGACAGTTCCTCGCTGGCAATCTCGGCGGAAAGTTGCTGCGCCCCCGCTTCCTCGGCGACGTCTTCGAGCAGGGCACCGAACGCGCGGGCATGCTTGGTCGCAACTGCCATCTGCAACTGTCCGGTCAC
This sequence comes from Sphingomonadaceae bacterium, assembly GCA_046294735.1. Lineage (GTDB taxonomy): Bacteria > Pseudomonadota > Alphaproteobacteria > Sphingomonadales > Sphingomonadaceae > 34-65-8. The sequence goes on along the minus strand of JBKBKB010000002.1, from coordinate 166,827 downwards.
CGCCTCGCCATCATTGCCTGACTTGGACATGCCCAGAATGCGGCAACTGGCCGGACCTTGCCGCTCGCACAAGTCGGCATGGCGGCGCTGGAGTGGTCCGATTTCCTTATCGGCGAGCCGGTATGTGAAGTCATAGATGTAGGCAAGCCTGGGTATTCCGACGGCAATCGTCCCGGGTTCGGGCAATGTGGAATCGGAACTCGCAGCTGCCTCGTTGGCGGATTGAGCTACTCCTTCGGCTTTACCCACCATTGAACCGGTGCTGTCGGGTGCTTCGCTGCAGGCTGCCAGAAAGACGATCGAAGCTACCCCGATGAGACCCCGTTTTGCACTGAAATTCATCATACCCTATCTCCACTCGCCATGTTGTCGCCTTATTATCGCCATAATAATGCCAATATTGTCCCCCGTCAGCACCATTGGCACAGATTTGAGGTTGTGATTTAAGGAGGGTTGGGGCTTCGTCGTAGTGACGAAGGAACGAAGATGAAGACCCAACCCTCCTTGAAAAAATCTTCTCCCAAGAAGGCCCCAGCTGAGCGGGTGGTGAAGGACATTCGCCGAGCAACCCGGCGCCATTTCTCTGCCGAAGACAAGATCCGCATCGTGCTGGACGGCCTGCGCGGCGAGGACAGCATCGCCGAGCTGTGCCGCAAGGAAGGCATCGCCCAGAGCCTGTATTACACCTGGTCCAAGGAGTTCATGGAAGCCGGCAAGCGCCGCCTAGCCGGCGACACCGCCCGTGCCGCGCTCACAATCTTGAGCACTCGATGAGCCGACGCGGCAATTGCCATGACAACGCTGTTGCCGAGAGCTTCTTCTCGTCGCTCAAGCGCGAGCGCATACGGCGTCGAACATACAAAACCCGCGAAGAAGCCCGACAGGACGTGTTCGATTACGTCGAGATGTTCTACAACCCGGTGCGCAAGCAGGTCAGGAATGGAATGCTGTCGCCCGTAGAGTTCGAACGGCAGCAGATTTTGAAAGCGGAAGGCGTCTAGAAAACTAGGGGCTACTCAGGCTATTCAAGCCCTACTCTCGCTAGGTCACAAATATGGCGATTCATATGCTCCGACAAAACCCGTGGACTCGACAGCGAAAATCTCATCTTGTGCCGAAATCCGCCAAGGCACCTTCAGCCTATGAGGGACAGGTAGATTTCCTCGTGATGGGTCACAACATTATCCATCCAGAATTCCTCTCCAATCTTTTGTTGCGCGGCGCTGCCCAACACCGATTGCAGATTCTGATCTGACAGGATCTGACCCACACGCTTAGCAAAGCCATTGACATCGCCTGGTTCAACTAAGAATCCATCCACCCCATCCGAGATAAGCTCTCGCGTACCTGGGAGACTGCTTGCGACGTTTGGAATGCCTGCAGCCATCGATTCCACCACCACCCGAGGCAACCCCTCGTAGCGAGAGGGCAGGACCTGTACGCTAATCCTCCTCAGCAGTGCCGGGATATCCTGTCTGTGTCCGAGAAAATGAAATCGCTGCTCGAGGCACCGCTCTGCCGCCTCAGCGCGCAGGACAGGCTCAAGCGGACCTTTGCCAACGAGTATGAAATGCGCACTGCGATGTGCACTGGTGACAAAGTCTGCGATCGCCAAGAAATCAGTCGGACCCTTGTGATCTCTGAGCTCCATTATCGCTGCGACTATCGGAGCACCGTCTGGTATGGACGGGAGAACTGGCTCGGGTTCCTCATCGGTACGCGGCCGCTCGAAGCCAGACCTCACAACCCGATATTGTGCCGCTTTCCCGATGCGGTGCTCCAGACCCTCATCTCGTGTACCGGTTCCGACCGCTAGCAGAAGTTTGGTGTGCCGCGCGGCGATCCTCTCTAGCATGATGTAGAGGCGCCGGACGATTGTCGACTGGGATGAGTTAAACGACCAACCGCGAGCGGAATGCACCATCGGTACTCCCGCTGCCCAGGCTGCCAGCCGACCGAGAATACCGGCCTTGGCTGTATGTGTGTGCACTAAGGCGGGCTTTACCTGGCGGATGAGCGAGAAAAGCTTCCACGCAGCCCACATATCCCTGAGGGGGCTTGGACTGTGCACCATCGCGTGTATGTCGTGGGCCCTCACCCCTGAGGCTTGCAATCGGGTTAGAAATTCGGGTTCCTGTCCTACCGGGCCAAGGTGCCCGGCGCGGGATGAGAAGGCGAGATGAATGTCCCAGCCGCGCTTTTGAAGTTCACAACAGATGGACGTGACGCTCTTCTGTGCTCCGGCCAGGTCAAGGTTCGTGATGATGTGGAGAACTCTCTTGCCTGCTTCGCTCATGCGTACGGCTAGCCTCTATGTTTCCGTGCGCCACCCAATCCAGGGAAGCAGGGGATGATAATCCACACATTCCTTGGAGCACTTGTGTTCGGGTTCTTATTGACCTTTGCATGCGTCATTGTCGCGCCAAAGTTCGGGTTTGTGAACAATCCCAACCCGATAATCCGCACCCATGTGGCTCCAGTGCCCTACGGCGGAGGTGCAACGATCTTCCTGGCTATGGCAATATCCTTGCTTCTAAAGGACCCGGGCTCCCTTCACGCCGATTTCCTTTGGGTAATTGCAGGTGCCCCGCTTTTGCTTCTGGGCCTCATTGACGATGCCCGGCCATTCAATCCCGTTCCAAAATTACTACTGCAGGTTCTCGCACTGGGAACGGCCTTAGCGATCAGCCCAGTCGCCCTTGATCCGTGGCATCTGCTCCTGCTGTTTGTACTGGGCTTGGCGGTAATCAATGGCACGAACTTCCTTGATGTCAGTGACGGCGTTGTGGGCGCGATACTGCTCGGTGTCGCGGCTGGCGTGGCGTTGCTCGGCGACATGCCTATTGCGGCAGCCGCGTCTGGGGCTGCCATCGGCTTTCTGCTGCTGAACTGGGCTCCAGCGAAGATCTACCTTGGCGATGCAGGCAGTCACTTTGTCGGTTTCTTGATATTGGCTATGGCCGCAATGCTCTTCGAACGTTCCGATGGCGGAACCGCCAAGCTGGCCATTATTGTTCTGGTTTTGGCAATTCTTCCGGTGATTGAGCTCGTTTTTGTCTGTCTGGTACGGTTCCGCGCCGGGAAAAGTCTGCTACTAGGAAGCCCAGATCACATCCCGCTCCAGCTACAGAGGCGAGGCATTGGGCGCCCCGCCGTCGCAGCAATGGCCGGATCTGCCGCATTTGCGTCATCCTGGGCGGCCATAAACCTGATCTGATCAATTCACCGGCTTCGCGCCTATCGCCGTGATGGCTGCGATACCATTAGTCGTCGTCGCTACAGCGATTATCTTGCGCCCTTGGCCGGTCGTGCCGGATCGAGCGCAGTGGCCAGCGCGAGCGCTTCACCCATCACTTGTGCCATTGACAGATAATCCCATCGACCATATCGTCCCAGCAAGTGCACGCCATGAACGTTGAAGAAGCGCGTGAGCTCAGTCACTGTTTGCTCTGTCGCGGGTGTATCAACAACGTAGGCCGGGTCACACGACCAAGCCTGAACCCCGACAACCTCACAGTTCGCACCAATTCCCCCAGATCGTTTCGCATCCGCCAGGACACGACGGATTAACACATTGATGTCGGGAAGCGGTTCCTCGGCGGGTTGGGTCACTTCAGCCAAAAGCCCCCAGCAGCCAGGGGGCGCCGAGAGGTCGTCAAATTCGTGCATGAAAACGAGTCGGGTGAAGCAAATGGATTCATCAGAATAATACCGCCATAGACCCTGATCTGGCCGCGAACCGGATATACAGATCCCCACGCTCCACACCCTGTTGTGCTTGAGCTCCTTAGTGGCTCGTACCAGATGAGCAGGTAAATCGGAGGTGGCCCTTGCCAATGCAGGCAAGGGGATCGTCGAGACCAAATTTTCATAGACGATGGTCTTGAAGCCGTCTGGCGTCTCTACTCCTACTGCCTTTGTCTCCAAGTCCACCGCGACCACGCGATGCTCCAGCATTAACTCCGGGACGCGAGAGGCAATGCTTGCCGACAAGACCCCCATGCCCCTCAAATCGGCACTGGCAGGCGGCCGAGGGTACCAACCGTTGTGGTTGTATGGGAGGTTAGAACTTACACTAAGAGCACCCTGAACAACGCTCTCGAGATCAGGGCGTGTAGTAGTCCATCCAATCTTCGGCGCCAGCGTCTCCAGCGGCCTGCCCCAGACTTTTCGATTGTATGGGTGGAGAAACAAGTCGCAAAGCCCGACGCCAAAAGTGCGCAGCAGAGCTTCGTGCAAGTTGGGAGCGCTTATAGGCGGGGGGCCATGTTGCGCCTTCGCCAGATCCGCGATGCACTTTGCAATTGTCTGAGGAGGGAAAGGAGACAGGTTCAGTTGCAACGGATAACGGCAGGTGGCTGTTGGCGTTTGAACCCATGCCACGGGCGGGCACGGCTTCATATCTGGGCCCAGCACCTGACTTGCGAACTGCTCGACCGCCGGGTCTCCGAAATACAGCAGGTGCAGCACATGATCGAACCAGAATCGGCCGAAGCCCTGAACATCGATGCTTTGGCTGCGCACCAGCCCTCCAGGCACAGATTCCCGCTCAAGGACGGGGCAAGACCCGGGATACGCAGCAGCAAACGTCAGACCAGCCAGTCCGCCCCCCAGCGCGATGGCAGAAGCGGTGTCTTGACTCATGCAGGGAGCCGGTTCCCGGATACCGCCGAAAGTCTGTTACCGTGGGAGTAACGGCCTCCGATGATCTGCAATACAATCTCATCAACTGAAGGCCAGTCGATCCTGCCGACCGCCTCCTCGAGACGCTTTGTGCATGGCACGCGGCGCAACACATCCAGTTTACCGGGATAAACATCATCGAAAGGCACGAACTGGCGTGACGTAACACCCCCACAAATTCGCTCTACGGCTTCGGCGAGTTCAAGGATCGTGGTTTCCACATTCGAGCCAACATTGAAGACTGAGTGCTCAGTCTCTCCTGCAAGCCAGCTATCTACAAGTTTCAAAATGGAGTCGATCATGACCCACGAAGCACTGAAGCACCGCGCCTGCAGACCATCACCATAAATCCGCAGTGGCTCGCCTTTTCTCACCCAGTCGATAAACCGAGGCAAGACCATACCGTAAGACCCAAGCTGGCCCGGCCCAATCGCATTGAACGGACGTAAAGTCAGGACCGGAGATCGCTGCGCGTGCTGCGCTATTCTCTCCGCGCGCCATTTCCCCGCCGCATAACCCGGCATCTGACCATCATAAGCAACGGCCGTATCCTGTGAGATATCTAAAGATTCTGAACATAAACCGGATGTTTCCAAACCATATACCGCCGAAGACGAGAAGAGTATGAGGGGCACTCCGGGAGCTTCTTCCAGAATGATTTCGGTAGAAGCCTCGCTCACGTGGATCGCCCACGCAGGGTCTTGATGGACTCTGAGTTGCCCAACCACCGAAGCTAAATGAAAAATGATATCTGCACCCGCCACGGCCTCGCGCATAGCGGCACGATCGGTGGCGCAGCCGACTAGCAGCTTCACATCACTTGGGACATTTCGAGCGTCGCCCGCAGAGAGGTCATCGAGGACGGTGACATTGTGATGCTTTTTTACAAGCCGACTGACCAAGACGCTCCCGAGAAATCCGCATCCCCCCGTCACCAGAACCGAAGCTGGTGCGCTATCATCCACGATTGATCACCTCATTGCCGTTTGCATCAGGCTTCCACAGCTTGATTGCGTAAACACCTACGCCTTTTTGGAGCCTTCCGAAACTCAGCCAACCGCGAAGGCACAAATCCAGCACTAAGACATTCCAATTGCTCGATATATGACCGCAGTGCAAGATGCAGCGCGAGATCATGGCGAACTAATCCCAGAACCAATTGGCCCGTCCAATATCCGATCACGCGCAACGTTTTTTATCCGTTGGGTTGACTCAAGCAGTGGCCCAGCCACAATCCTCGCGCCTTCTAGAGTCACATGGCCAGAGTCGCGAAAGAGGAATGCCTTACCATTATGGAAGGCGCAGGCCCTCCCACGGCAAAAGAGACTTGAAGGGTCGAAGAAGGCGTCTGCCCCTACCGCTCTTTCCAGCGTGATGTTAAAATCCGCTGGTACGCGATTGGCAACGAAGCCAACTTTTTCTCCAAGGTGTCCACTGACTTTCGTTGCAAAAAGTGCCTCTGTAGGCGTCCGAAAGCTGAATACCGGCCCCTGTCCCACTAAGACTACCTTAACATCGAGTGCTTGCAGCCGAGCAACGGTATCGGCGATATCCGCCTTGCTTACGCGGCCGACCAGTTCATAGCTGAACCAGTTGGCCGAAAGGATAACCGTGTCGACGTCCATGGCGTCAATCAACACAATGGCGCGGTCGTTGATGTCCTTGCAAGCCGCCTGACCTGGCGCATCATACCCGATAATCGGCGGGCAGCCCGTGGAGGCCAAGCTTACCAAGCCGCGATCATCTTGATCCGATCCGCGCTCTGCCAATGCCGTCAGGTAATGCAGGGCAAAGGAGTCTCCCCAAATCAGAGTATTAAACTTGCCGCGAGCGCCAAGATAACAGCCCTTGACGAATTTTTCCGAGATCGCGCGCACGAAGCATTCCTCGCCCAAAGTCCGGCTTTGGTCAGCTTCATAAGCGAGTTGCTTCCTCAATGCGGTTCGGTCGAAATCAGGATAGCGCGAAGGGAGGCCCCGGGTGTTCAACGAGACGGCCGCAAAGATGAGAACGGCCGCCACCAACGGTGCGATTGCTGACATCAGTACTTTGGTACGCTGGAGCCAGGCGGTTCGCCGAAATGGCTGCTCGACGAGATGGTAGGATAGAACTGCGGCGACGAAGGATAGCGCAACGCAGGCCACTGTCTCGGCAGTGGTGAGCGGTCGACTCAATATATGGTATTCATACAGTACGAGGATCGGCCAGTGCCAGAGGTAGAGCGAATAGGAAATCAACCCGATCTGCCGAAGTGGCGCAAACTCGAACGGTACCCGCGCTGCAGCCCCCGCTCCGTCGGCACAGTGAATTACCAGCGCCGCGCCAAGCACGGGTAATAGTGTAATCCAGCCAGGAAAGGCCATCGAGCCATTGAACGTCAGTGCGCTAACGAGGATCATGATCAATCCCGACAGGGTTGCAGCACTCGATAACCCACGGTGCGAAAGCCGGGGGACTATCCGAAGGGCCAGCACTGCACCGATCAGAAATTCCCACGCCCGGCTCGCCGGTAGAAAAAAGGTGGCCGTCGGTGCAATCGTATAGCCAACAAGCATCAGCGCAAAGCTGGCCAAACCACATAGGGCTAACACGATCAACAAACCCCGGCGGCCTAACCAGGGGGCAATAACAAAGAGGAGTGGGTATACGAGGTAGAACTGCTCCTCAACTGCAAGCGACCAAGTGTGCAGCAAAGGATTGGTGCCCGATGCAGGCATGAAATAATTGAACGACGCGCCCCAAAAATGGATGTTCGCGTAAAACAGCATCGCGGCAACGGCTGACTTCGAGAACCGCTCCAAGCTTACAGGCAAAACCCAGATAGCGCTTGCAGCCATCACCGCTAGCACCATGACCGCAAGCGCTGGAATAATTCGACGGATGCGGCGTTCATAGAAGCGCCAAATTGAAAATCGGTTCTGCGCCGTTTCAGCTGCTATGATTTTTGTGATCAGGTAGCCCGAAATGACAAAGAAAACGTCGACCCCCATGAATCCGCCAGGCACCGCGGCCCATCCGGCATGGTACAAGACGACGAGAATAACCGCCCAGGCTCTAAGCCCATCGATGTCCGGCCGGTAGCTTATATTGGAACGAGGCATTTTCATCATCACTGGACATGTCCTTCGTCCGAGCATTCAGCAAATCACGCAGTGCAAAATGGCGGTGCCAACTTCAGTTTCTGTTGGGGTTAAGCGGCAAGTAGGGTCTATTGCAACCTCCGCCGTTTGAAGGCGGACCGCACATGTCAACGCCCTATCAGGCACAGCCAAGCCCCATGCCGAGGCAACTGGCGGACCTCACGTTGCCATTCAGTCAAGCAAGCATCATGAGTAGCAAGCCGCTGTCTTTGACTGGTATCGCTTGCGCAGGCAAGTTAGCAGGAATCAACGAGGCGCTCGTTGAAGGGTGTGGAGAGCTCTACGACGATGTTTGTGTACTATGCGCTCTACGTCGTCCCTCCGATATTCGGAACGCTCGCCGGACGATTGGACTCGCCAATTCAGAAGCAGGGGGTCTGGATTGCGGCTGGGCTGATCTTGTGGCTCGCGACCGGCTTTGCGTTGGGAGCATTTGATTGGCCCTTGTACCTGCGTAAATTCAATCAGCAGGAGACCCTGAGCCTCTATGACGCAATGCGGTCTGTCGAGCCGGGTTTCGTCCTGCTCATGCGCGGCGTGCAGTCGCTCGGCCTTGGATTGATTGTAGTGATCGCGACCGGGGCAGCAGTTGTGATGGTTGGGCTTTTGATGTTCTCAAAACAAAGCGCCAAGCCATGGCTTGCTCTCGTACTCGCCATTCAACCCATCGTGATATTCATGGGCATGGGCTTCCTGCGCCAAGGCATCGCGCTCGGATTTGCGATGATGGCGATGGCGCTGATGCTTCAGGCCAGAACGATACTTCCTTTCATGCTCTTGCTGATCGCTATCTCGTTCCACCGCAGCGCCATCATCTTCATCCCCATCTACATTGCGTTTCTTGCAGGTGGCTACCTAAGGCCAGGCTGGGTATTGGCTCTTGGTCTGGGCCTCTTCTTCGCCCTCGTTGCTGGTGTCATGGCAATACCCATCATCCGTTGGGAAGTGCTGCACCATAACCACGCGCACGGAGCGGTCGTACGAGCTTCCATCACGTTGGCTGTCTTTTGTATCTTCCTGGCCAGACAAAGATTGTGGACATGCGAAACCGAGCGAAGGCTATTGCTTGCGACCGTCCCGATCGCGCTGTTTTCCATTCTGGCGGCGTACGCTTTCTCGGCCTTTGGTGACCGGCTGCTTTATTACACCGTTCCCGCACAGATCCTCATCCTAACCCGGGCCTGCGACCTTGTTCCGCCGGGCGGACGTAGGGTGACTGCAGCTGGGCTGGGTATCGCAAGCTTCGCGCTGTTCGCGCTCTGGATGACGTTCAGTGCAAAATCGGCTGACTTGCACCAGCCTTACCGTTCGGCTCTGATCGAGCGCTCTGCTTTTCTCAAAAGTGACACGACCGATTACAACCAGCACAGGCGAAATTCGAAGAGCGCCGCAAAATGACCTGCGTTGATCAGAATTGGAACAATTCCAAAAGCCTCTTCAGCTTATCTTCGGTCTTTGACAACGCGTAGTAGTGCCGCAATCGTAACGAACCTGGTATGTCTCTCACCCTTGGCTGCTCATGATCCAGCTCCCAAGGATGGACATAGAAATTGTGCGGCAAGCCCTCCAACCTGTGGCGTTCAAGCAACCACCTGGTCAACCAGAATGGGAGGATGCGAAAGTACGCTCCGCCCACGATGGGAAAGCTCGTATTCCCGATCGTGCCCACGCTGATGGGCCACTCCATCATGCCGGGCCGAATTTCATGCGGGTCCTTTCGCGCGGTCGGGTTGCCGTATCGAGGCGCATGACCGGGAAACACGCTGGAATCTTGCGTGATCCCATTCGCTGAGAGGATATCGAATGCCCAGCCAACGTGGTCGTTGATCGAGAAGTACGGTGCACGATATGCTCGGACCGGAGATCCCGTAATGTCACTGATCAGTTCGATTGAACGCCGCAAATCGGCTTCAAAAGCCTCCGGCGTCATTGTAGTCACGAATTGATGGTTCATGCTGTGGCTGCCGACCTCGTGCCCAGCCGCAGCAATCCGCCGCACAACGTCGGGTTGATGCAGAGCGACGTCTCCCAGAACAAAAAACGTCGCCTTGACCTGTGCGTTGTCGAGAAGGCGTAGGAGTCGATCCACTCCAACATGGCACCTCCTGGGCAGCCCTTCCCACTGCCGTGGCTGAGGATAGAGGCAATGAAACCAATCCTCGACATCAACGGTGAATTTGCCAGCACTCATGAACGCGATATCTCCGCCGCAGTGTACAGGCAGAACCAGTTGACGCTTCCACCGCGTATTTCCACTTTGCCCGGCAAGCCGGCAAGCTCCGATCGCAATCTGGACAAGCTCGACGGGAAAATCCTCACGCCGAACCGGCTGAGCCACACTCGTCGCACTATCGGCCAGAGGCGGTCACGTCGGGGAACAGTGAAAAGCACTGTCCCTCTGGAGTTTTCGCAAAATCGACGGGCCACCTCTGGCCAATCGGACACATAGTCAAAGATCCCCAAAGCCAGCGTCAGATCAAAACGGCGGGGGTCCTGAAAGTCGGCGATGTCCTCGAGGCGCAGTTCAACGACATCCGCTTTGCTCGCAAGCGCTTCTTGAGCCGATCTTAGGGGCCGCTCCGCACAGTCGACGAGCACCAGCAACTGAAGCCGCTCAACGATCGTGCTTGCCAAAAGAAAACCGTCTCCGCATCCTAGGTCCAGGACACTCTCTGGTGATGCGCGTTCGATTGCTCCGGAGAGGACCAATCCAAGTTCGCTCTCTCCGCGACGGAACATTGTTGCCTTCGTGGGTTTCCGAGCCGGATACCTCTTTTCGAAATACTGACGAACGGATTCGGCTTGCATGTTCTATTCCTGAGTCAGCCGATAAGTTCTGTCAGGCCAGATCATACCGGCCCCAACAGGAATTCTTAGTGCCTACGCTAATTGCGCATCTTTGGCCAGTTCTCGTGGGGGTAGGTGCTGACGGGGCACACGGTCCGTTGTGGTTCGTGAAAAGTCGGGAGGTGGCGGAGACGGAGGGATTCGAACCCTCGGTACCCGGATAGAGTACGGTTCCTTAGCAGGGAACTGGTTTCAGCCACTCACCCACGTCTCCGCAGGCACGCTTTGCGGCTGCGAGGGGCGCGCTATAGCCATGGGGTTGCCGCTGGGCAAGGGGGTCTCTCGTCGCGTTGGGATCGCCCGGGATTGGCCACGGCGGGCTGCGCAGGGGCTCGACTCGGCCCGTTTTCGATTCGCTTCGTCGCCGGTTCATTGCTGCTTAAGCCGTGAAGGATTCTGTTGCGTCATGTACAGTTACGCCGCTTTCGTAACCGGAGGGACCATGAGCATCGCCACGACATTCCGCCGCATCCTCGCCGCACTGGCCGGGGCCGCCGCGTTGAGCGCCGCGCCTCTGGCCGCCCAGTCGATCGAGACGATGGACCCCAATGCCTTCGCAATCGACGGCGACCTGGCCGAACAACCCGGTGATCAGCCAGTCTATGCCGAGCAGGGCGATGTCACGTTCTCTGAAACGGCTCCGGTTGGGGTGGCAGGCAGAGATGCCACCATGGCGCCCGAGTGGACCGACCCCGCCGGCAGCCCTGACCGGATGGCGGTGGCCCAGGCCAGTTCTTCCACTTATGGCGAGGATGACCTGATCGGCGCGGCCGAGGGCGTGTTCGGCAAGGGCGCGGAAGGCATTGCCAAGATGATCCAGAACCTGCTCAAGGACCAGGGTCAGCCCAATGGCTACATTGTCGGGCGCGAGGCGGGCGGGGCGTTCGCGGTCGGGCTGCGCTATGGATCGGGCACGCTGCACCACAAGGTGGAAGGGGAGCGCCGGGTTTACTGGACCGGCCCGTCGATCGGGTTTGATTTCGGAGCCAACGCGGCCAACACCTTCGTGCTGGTCTACAACCTTTATGACAGCGAGGACCTCTACTCACGGTTCCCCGCTGGCGAGGGGCAGGCCTATGTCATCGGCGGGCTGACTGCCAGTTACCTGCGCAAGGACGATGTGGTGCTGATCCCGATCCGCATGGGCGCAGGGCTGCGGCTCGGCCTCAATGCGGGATACATGAGGTTCAGCAAGAAGCAGCGCTGGCTGCCCTTCTGAGGTCGCAGCGCATGTTGGGGGGTCTGCGCGCCAGAACGAACGGTGTAGCTACATTTGGCGCACCCAAAGGGCATTTCCGGTTGCGAGGCCTTGCCGCGCGGGTCTAGGGGCGCGCCATGCTCGATAACCTCGCCCCACAGGCTCCCGACGCGCTGCTCGCGCTGATCAAGCTCTACGCAGCGGACAGCCGCGCCGGCAAGATTGACCTCGGCGTCGGGGTTTACCGTACCGATGACGGGGCGACCCCGGTGTTCGCTGCGGTCAAGGGGGCGGAGCGCAAGCTGCTGGAAGTGCAGGAGAGCAAGTCCTATCTCGGGCCGGAGGGCGATCTCGGTTTCGTCCACGCGCTGATGCCCTATGTGTTCGGCGCTGACGCCACGATGGGCGGGCGGATCGCCGGGATGCAGACCCCCGGCGGCACCGGCGCAGTGCGGCTGGCGGTGGCGGTGGCGCAGAAAGCCGGCGTCACCCGCGTCCACATGGGCACCCCAAGCTGGCCCAACCACGCCCAGATCCTGGCCGACATCGCGCTCGATCTCGTGCCGTTCGACCATGCCCTGCCTGACGGGACGGCGAACCTCGATGCCCTGCTTGCGGTGATCCGCGCCGGGCAGGCGGGCGATGCGGTGCTGCTGCACGGTTGCTGCCACAACCCGACCGGGATCGACTACACCCCGGCCCAGTGGAACGCGATTGCCGAGGCGCTGGCGTCCAGCCCGGTCTTCCCGATCATCGATGTCGCCTACCAGGGGCTTGGCCAGGGGATGGAGGCAGACGCCTATGGCACGCGCCGGGTGCTGAGTGCGGTGCCTGAAGCCCTGGTCGCCTACAGCTGCGACAAGAACTTCGGCTATTACCGCGACCGGGTTGGCGCGCTCTACGTGATGATGCGCGAGGAGGCCGCCCTGCCGCCGGTGCTGTCGAACCTCAATGCCCTGGCCCGCGCGGCCTGGTCGATGCCGCCCGATCACGGCGGCGCGGCAGTGCGCCTGCTGCTGGAGGATGCCGATCTGACCCGCGCATGGGAGGCAGAATTGGACACCATGCGCGCCCGGATGCGCCAGGTCCGCGCCACACTGGCGGCGGCTGGCACCGCCGGGTCAGTCGACCTGACACCGCTCGGCCACCAGAACGGACTGTTCGCCATGCTGCCGGTCAGCAAGGAGCAGGTCGAGCGCCTGCGGAGCGAGCATGCGATCTACATGGCCGGATCGGGCCGGATCAACGTGGCCGGGCTCCATTCGGGCAATATCGACCGGTTCATTGCTGCCCTTGCGGCGGTTACCGGCTGAGCGATGGTGGCGCTTGATCGCCAACCGGTCCTGACCGGTCAGCGGCTGGTCCTAAAGCCTGCTTGGCCGCCACGCTGGGTCTGTCGCCCCAGCCGCAATCATCCCCGCAGATCCTGCATCCGCTTGAGATAGCGCGCCAGCACGTCGATCTCGAGGTTGACCTTGTCGCCTTCGGCCAGAGTGCCGAGCGTGGTCACCTCGCCGGTATGGGGTATGATGTTGAGCGCGAAGTCGCACGAACCGTCAGGCCGGTCGCGCACGTCGTTGACGGTGAGGGAGACGCCGTCGACCGTGATCGAGCCCTTGGCGGCGATGAACGGAGCAAACTCGGCGCGGGCGCGGATGGCGAGGCGGATCGAGCCGCCTTCCTCCCGCGCCAGCATGACCTCGCCCACCGTGTCGACATGGCCGGTGACGATATGCCCGCCCAGTTCGTCGCCCAGCTTCAGGGCGGTTTCGAGATTGAGCCGCCGCCCTTCCTGCCACATGCCGGGGATGGTGCAGGCCACTGTCTCGCCCGAAACATCGACCACGAACCATGCATCCCCCGCCGCACCACCGCGCTCGACCACGGTCAGGCACACGCCGGAACAGGCAATCGAGGCGCCGATGGCGATGGTGGCCGGGTCATAGGGACAGGCAATGGTTACTCGCAGGTCGCCGCTGCGGGCGACTTCGGTGACCGTGCCGATGGCGGTGATGATCCCGGTAAACATGTCTGTCAGCTCCCTGTGCGGGTGCGCTCATAGGCTTCGAAGCAATCGCTGCCAAGCTGCCGCCGTTCGGCCAGTCGCCAGCGCCCGTGTGCCTGTGCCAGTGAACCCAGACCAATGTCTGCAAGACCGGTCCGCGCCCCGCCGAGCAGGATCGGGGCGCGGTAGAGTTCCAGCCGGTCAACCAGGTCGTGCATCAGGAATGCCGCTGCCGCGCCGCCGCCGCCTTCGAGGTAGAGATGCTGCACCCCGGCAAGGCCGTGGATGGCCTGCGGTGACGCGAGCATGGCTGCACCCTTGACCGGGCCGCGGGTCAGCACCATTCGCTCCGGGCGGTGCGCTTCGAGGCCGGGCAGGCGCACGTCAAGGCGGGGCTGGTCGGCCCGCCAGGTCGCGCCGCCAACCACGATCACATCCGCCAGGGCGCGGCGGGAATGGACATGGGCGCGCGCCGCGTCGCCAGTGATCCAGCGGCTTTCACCCTGTGCCGTCGCGATCCCGCCATCGAGCGAGAGCGCCAGCTTGAGGGTGACGTGCGGGCGGCCTGAACACCGCTGGATAAGGTATCCGGCGAGGCTGCCGCGCGAGGCAGGGCAATCGATCACTTCGGCGGCGACCCCGGCGTCGCGCAGGCGGGCAAGGCCTGCTCCTGCGGTCCGCGGATCGGGGTCGCCGACGCCGATTACGACCCGCGCGGGCCGAGCAGCGGCGAGGAGTTCAGCACAGGCCGGGCCTCGGGCGCTGTCATGGGCGCACGGCTCGAGCGTGACATAGACGGTGGCGTTGCGGGCCAGGCCGCCAGCTTGCTCCAGCGCCATGGCCTCTGCATGGGGGCGGCCGCCCGCCTGGGTCCACCCGCGCCCGACCACCCGGCCTTCGCGCACGATCAGTGCGCCGACGGCCGGGTTGGGGCGGCTCTGCGGGCGGCCACGCAGCGCCAGGCGCGCGGCAGCGGCCAGCCAGCGCGTGTCACTCGCCGCTGTTGACAACCGTCTCGCCCAGCAGCTTGAGGCGTTCCGCTTCCCGCGCGGCTTGTTCGGCAGCACGTTCGCGGGCAACCCGTTCGTCGATTGCCTCGACATCGATGCCAGTTGCGCGGCCGAGCGAGCGGTAGATGTCACGCCGACGTTCGGCCCGCGCTTCCTCTTCGGCGCGGAGTTCATCCTGCACCCGCTGGTTGGCCTCGTTGGTGGCGAGGATTTCCGCGTCGGTGCGGCCTTCGGCGAAGGTGGAAATATAGGTCACCTTGGGCCGTTCGGGCGGCATCCGGTATTCGTCCCAGATGATCAGCGAGAAGATGCTGCCGGTGATCAGGAACGAGACCAGCAGGATCGGCCAGCGATAGGGATTGGGGCGGCGGAACTCCGCCCAGAAATCGGCAATTCCGCCTGCCGGGTTGAGTCTGCTGAAATAGGACATGACGCTATTGTAGGGCGTGCGTCGGCCAAGCGCCAGACCCGGCCGTGCAGTTCAGTCGTAGCTGACTGTGATCGGCACGCGGCCCCGCAGGCGGCCGCCCAGGGCGATGCCGGTGCCGGTTTGCAGGGTGCCGGAAAAGGTGAACTGCAACTGCCCGGTGGCGTCGAGCACTGGGGCAATCGGCAGGCTTGTGCGGAAATCACGCAGCTCTGCCTGCCCGCCTGCCGGATCGGCCATGGTGATCGTGTCTGGCATTTCCACCCGGATCGTGCGCAGCGGAGCGCCGGTTACCACGGCCCGCCCGGTCACCGGCATGCCGCCAGCTGCATCGAGGCTGCCGGTGATGAACCGCTGGCCGGTAGCCAGGTCGAGCCAGACCTGGCCGATTCCCCCGCCCAGCAGCACCAGCCGCCCGAAGTCGAGATCGCTCTCGATGGTCAGAGCGATGTCGAGGCAATTGGGGTTGTTGGCGGCGGCATTGCCATTGCCGTTGGTGCAGGCCGGTGGCTGGCCGCCCCCGTTCCCGTTCCCGTTCCCATTGCCATTGCCATTGCCACGTTGGGCATGGGCCGGGGCCACCGCCAGCACGGCGGCAATCACGACAAGGATGACGAGGCGCGCAATCATTGCCCGATTGTCGCGCAACAGAGTTAATAGGTCGTTACCCGAACTGGGCGTAGAGCGAGCGCCCTTCGCGCTTGAGCCAGAGGTCGGCTTCTCCCAGCCGCGGGCCGAACAGGTCTGCCAGCAGGCGGTGAAAATGCGGGCTGTGGTCGAAATGGACGAGGTGGGCCACTTCATGCGCCACGACCGAGCGGCGCACGAAGTCTGGGGCTTGCACCAGCCGCCAGTTGATCCGAACCGTGCCCCTGGCCGAGCAACTGCCCCACCGCCGCTGCGCCCGGGCCAGGCGCAGTTCGGGCACCGGCAGTCCGGCGCGGCCGCAATAGTGGGCCAGATCGTGCTGCATCAGGCCAAGGGCCTGCTGTTCGAGCCAGCGCTGAACCCGTGCCTGCAGATGGCTCTCCGGCCCGCCGCAGCGCAGCACTGCGCCGTGGCGCTCAGGGTGCCGCCGATGGGTCGCCGCCCATTCGACGGTCAGCGGCTGGCCGGTGAAGCGGATGGTGGTGCCTGGGGCAAAAGGGGCTGGGGTGGTGCACCGGGCCAGTTGGCGCTCCAGCCAGTCGCGCCGCCCGTCGGCGAAGGAGAGCGCCTGCTCGCTGCCGCACCAGACCGGGATCGTCACCTTGACCGCGCTGCCATCGGCCGCCAGCCGCAGCGTCATCTGTCGGGCGCGCGGGTGGCGCCGGATGGACACCGGCACCGTCCTGCCCGCCAGCACGACCACCGGCTGCGCCATCGGGCCCAGCGAGGCGCGTCGCAGCCAGTCGATCACGCTTGCCCGCCCGTCATTCCGGATAATCCCATTCGATGATGTGATGCTCCAGCGGCCCGGCGTCGACCTCGCTGACCACCCGATCGACCACTGAAACACCCGCCCGGATCACGGCTTCCCGGTCCCCGCTGATCAGATAGTGCCATTCGGGCAGGGCCTCCCCGCGCGCGCGCAGGCGATAGGCGCAGGTTTTCGGCAGCCAGGCCACTTCGCGCACCAGCTTCGCGGTCAGCCGCAGGCAATCGGGCACGAACGCCTTGCGGTTGCGGTAGTCGCGGCAGCGTGCGTTGCCGGTGTCGAGCAGCTTGCAGGCGACATTGGTGTGCGCGATTGCGCCGGTGTCTTCGTCTTCCAGCTTGTGGGTGCAGCACTGGCCGCATCCGTCGCAAAGGGCTTCCCACTCGGACCGGTCGAGCTGGTCGAGCGCAAGTTCCCAGAAGCGCTCCCTCACCGGTCCCTCACCGCACCCACTTGGCCAGTTCCGCCGCCACCGCTTCGGCGCCCTGATCGGTCGGCAGCATCGACACCGGGTTGCCGTCCGGATCAAACAGATAGGTCACATTGGAGTGATCCATCATGTAGGCCCCCTGTTCATTGACTTCGCCCTTGGCATAAAAGACGCCGAATGCCTTGGCCGTGGCGGCAATCTGACCGGGGGTGCCGGTCAGCCCGATCAGGTCTTTCGAGAAGGCATCGGTGAATTCGGCCACCACTTCCGGCGTGTCGCGTTCAGGGTCGATGGTTATGAAGATCGGCTGGATGTTTGCCGCAAGCCCGGCGTTGCCCTTGGCAAAGAGCGCCAGACCCTGGCTGGTGCGTTGCAGGTCAGTCGGGCAGATGTCGGGACAATAGGCAAAGCCGAAATAGACCACCCGCCACTTGCCGGCGAAATCGTCCCAGCTGACCGGCTGGCCGTTTTCCCCGGTCAGGGTGAAATCGCCCCCGATGGCGGCACCGGCCAGCGGCGCCTGGTCGAGCGGCGGTTGCGCTGGCCCCTGCGAGCAGGCTGTGGCGACAAGGGCTAAAGAAAGGGCAAGGGCCCGCAAGGTCGTGGACATAGCGCGGCGGTTCATGCTCTGCTAACGCCATATTCGCAAGAGGCGAGTCTCGCTCTCGCCGGGGCACGATGGCAGGAAGGATTGAAGCGATGGCGCGCGCGCTGGTTCGCAAGACGGCTGTATTGGGAATGTTGGCGGCGCTGGCGCTGTCGGCCCCTGTTTCGGCGCAGTTTTTTTCTGACGGTTTTTCGTTTCTGAAATCGGTCCGCGAACGGGACGGTGACGCTGTGACCAATGCCCTCAATGAACCGGGCAGCACGATCGTCAACACACGCGACATTACGTCGGGGCAGACGGCGCTGCACATCGTGACCGAGCGGCGCGACGCGGTGTGGATCCGGTTCCTGACCGCCAGGGGTGCTAACCCCAACGTAGCCGACAAATCCGGCACAACCCCGCTTATGTTGGCGGTCAATCTTGGCTTTGTTGAAGGGGCTACGGCGCTGCTTGAGACCGGCGCCCGGATCGATGTGACCAATGTCGCCGGTGAAACCCCGCTGATTTCCGCAGTCCACCGCCGCGATCCGGCGATGATCCGCCTGCTGCTGGAAAAAGGGGCCAATCCGGACCGGAACGACAATTCCGGCCGATCGGCGCGTGACTATGCCACGCTTATGCAGGGCAACAGCCAGATCATGGCCGAGTTCACCCGTTCCGACGAAGAGCGCAAGAACAAGGGCGTTGGCCAGACCTATGGGCCGTCGTTCTGATGGCCGCCGATTACGCCGACATGACGCTGGACGAGCTTCGCATCGCCTTGGCCCCGGCTCTGGCCGAAGCTGCCGTTTTCGACGGATGGAGTTCGCAGGCCATCACCAGTGCGGCCGAGACTCTCGGCGTCAATCCCGATGTCGCCGCGCTCGCCTATCCTGACGGGGCGATCGACATGATCGCGGCCTGGATCGCCGCGATCGATGCGGCGATGGCGCAAGCTTTTCCGCCGGAACGGATTGCCGCGATGAAGATCCGCGAACGGATCCGGGCGCTGGTCCAGTTCCGGCTCGACGCGATGACCGGCAGCGAGGAAGCCCTGCGCCGCGCTCTGGCGATCATGGCCATGCCGCAGAATGCCGCGCGCGCGCTCAAGCTGGGCTGGGGCAGTGCTGACCGGATGTGGCGCCTGGCCGGTGATACGGCGACGGATTACAACCACTACACCAAGCGGACCATCCTCGCCTCGATCTATGCCGCCACTCTGACGGTGTTCGTCAGCGATGAAAGCGAAGGCAAGGCCGAGACGCGCGCATTCCTCGATCGCCGGATCGACGGAGTGATGAAGTTCGAGCAGGTCAAGGCCAAGTGGCTGAACCCTGATCGGGAGACATTCAGCGTGACCCGTTTTCTGGGTCGGTTGCGTTATCCCGCGCGATAAAGCGATTTGCAACCCGGCCGGTTCCGCCATAGCGGCAGTTGCATGACGCTCGATGCACTTGCGCGCGGGGTTCCCGCCCGGATTACCGCTATCGACTGGGCCGTGCTCGCCGAAGATGAGGGCAAGCGCCTGCGCGCGCTCGGGCTTGATCTGGGTGCAGAGGTCGAAGTCGCCCATCGCGGCGTGTTCGCCGGGCGCGATCCGCTCGCCGTGCGGGTGGGCAGCATGACCATCGCCCTGCGCCGGGTCCATGCCGCCGCAATGCAGGTGAAAGCGCTGTGACCCGGCAGCGCATCGCCGCCCTCATCGGCAACCCCAATGCGGGCAAGAGCGCGCTGTTCAATGCCCTGACCGGGGCGCGGCAGAAGATCGCGAACTATCCCGGCGTAACGGTGGAGCGCAAGGCGGGCCGGATGCTGCTGCCCGATGGCGGGGCGATGGCCCTGATCGACCTGCCGGGATGTTATTCGTTCGATCCCACCAGCCCGGATGAAGAAGTGACCCGCCAGGTGGTCTATGGTGAGTTTCCCGGCGAACCACAGCCTGATGTGCTGGTGGTGGTGCTGGATGCGGCCAATCTCGAACATCATCTGGTGTTCGCACAGGAAGTGATCGCCCTGGGCCGGCCGGTGGTGGTGGCGCTCAACATGATGGACCTGGCCGAGCGTGACGGGCTGGTGCTCGATCCGGCGGCCCTCTCTTCGGCCCTCGGTGTGCCGGTGGTCCCCACGGTGGCCGTGCGGCGCAAGGGGCTGGCGGAACTGGCCGCTGCGGTCGCCTTTGCCGGAAGCGCCGAACGCGAGCCGAGGCCGCACCTGACCCTGCCGGAACGCCGGCTGGCCGCGAAGAACATCGCCCGGGCCGCGATCCTCTCCCGCCCGGGGCGCCATCTGGCCCATGCCGGACTGGACCGGGTCTTGCTGCACCCGTGGCTGGGGCCGGTGATCCTGTTCGCTCTGCTGTTCATCATGTTCCAGGCGGTGTTCGCCTGGGCGACACCATTCGCCGACGGGTTGGAGGCGCTCGCTTCGTTCGCCTCCGACGGGATCAAGGGCGCGCTGGCACCGGGCATCTGGCGCGATTTCCTGACCGAGGGTGTCATCGCCGGGGTCGGCTCGGTGGTGGTGTTCCTGCCGCAGATCGTGATCCTGTTTGCCTTCATCCTGTTGATGGAGGCGACCGGCTACATGGCCCGCGCCGCGTTCCTGATGGACCGGATGATGGCAGGTGTCGGCCTGTCGGGCCGCAGCTTCATCCCGCTGCTGTCGAGCTTCGCCTGCGCCATTCCCGGCATCATGGCGACCCGCAGCATTGCCGACCCGAAAGACCGGCTGACCACGATCCTGATCGCGCCGCTGATGACCTGTTCGGCCCGTCTGCCGGTCTATGCGGTGATCATCGGGGCGGTGATCCCTGCCACCAGCGTGGGGCCAGGTGTGGGCCTTCAGGGCCTGGTCCTGTTCGTGCTTTACCTTGCCGGAATTGTCGGCGCGATGGCAGCGGCGCTGGTGCTACGGCGCTCGGTCACGAAAGGCGCGGCCAGCGGCTTCATCATGGAATTGCCGCGCTACCAGCTGCCGCTGCTGAAGGACCTGGCAATCGGCCTGTGGCAGCGCGCCTGGGTGTTCCTGCGCCGCGCGGGCACGATCATCTTCGTCGTCACCATTGCGCTGTGGCTGCTGCTCACTTTTCCGCGGGCAGGGGAGGGCGAAAGCCAGCTCGATGTCTCATTTGCTGGCCGGATCGCAACCGCGATGCACCCGGCATTTGAGCCAATTGGCTTCAATCGCGAAATGACGCTGGCGCTGGTTCCGGCGATGGCCGCGCGGGAGGTGGCCGTATCCAGCCTGGCCACCACTTATGCGGTCGATGCGGTGGATGAGGAGGCCGCCAGCGCGGCTTTGGGCGCGGAGATTGCAAAGCGCTGGAGTTTGCCGACCGCGCTCGCCTTCCTTGCCTGGTTCGTATTCGCGCCGCAGTGCATCTCCACCATCGCGGTGGCCCGGCGCGAAACAAACGGGTGGAAATGGCCCGGGGTGATGGTGGCTTACCTGTTTGCGCTGGCCTATATCTTCGCGGGAATCACTTACTGGAGCGCAACGGCGCTCAGGCTATAGCGAAAGGGGCGCAATCGTGGCCGGCTCACTCAACAAAGTCATGCTGATCGGCAATCTCGGGGCCGATCCCGAAGTCCGCACCTTCCAGAACGGCGGCAAAGTGTGCAACCTGCGCATCGCCACCAGCGAAACCTGGAAGGACAAGAACAGCGGCGAGCGGCAGGAACGCACCGAATGGCACACTGTGGCGATCTTCAACGAAGGTCTGGCAGGTGTGGCCGAGCGGTTCCTGCGCAAGGGCAGCAAAGTCTACCTCGAAGGCCAGCTCCAGACCCGCAAGTGGCAGGACCAGCAGGGCAATGACCGCTACTCGACCGAAGTGGTGCTGCGCGGGCCCAATGCGGTCATGACCATGCTTGACGGCGCCCAGGGCGGCGCATCGGGCGGCGGCGGTGGCGGCCAACGCAGCGGCGGTTACGGCGGCGCATCGGGCGGCAGTTCGGGTGGGGGCCAGGGCGGCGGCTGGAACCAGGGCGGCGGCGCACCTTCGGGCGGCGGTGGCTCCAACTACGACGATCTCGACGACGATATCCCGTTCTGATCAGCCCTTCTTCAGCGCTGCGAGTGCATCGGCCAGCGGGCCGCGCACAGTGTCGTCGGTGACAATCCCGGCGGCTTCACGCGCTGCGTCGGCGCCGGGGCCTTCAGCGTAAGGGTCGATTGCCAGCGCAAGGGTCTGGGCAATGGCTTCGCCCAGGTCGAACATGTCGCCGTCGTATTCGATGTCGTCGAGTTCATCGCCGGCCAGCTCGATCTCGATGTCGGCCTGGTCGGGCAGGTCATGCGTGGGGACGAAGCGGAAGGAGAGCGGCTCGCACACGGTGTGGGCGAAATCCTCACCGGAAATGGCGCAGGGCTGAACCAGGTCGGCCTCGAGGGTGCCTTCCGCCGCAACTGCATCCCCGGCGTCGGACAACTGGACCTTAGCCTCCAGCCGCTTGACGGCGCTGATCGCGAACCGGCGGGCAAGGGCAAGGCGCTCGGCTTCCGAGGCGACGATGTCCATCGCCCCCGCTGGCAGCGGCTTGCGTTTGACCATGCGGGTCAACTCTCCTGCCGTCATTCCCGCCGTCACAGGGTGATGTCTCCGCGCTGGATAGCCTCCGCTTCGGCGGCGGCCAGCTTCCTGGCAAATGCAGCGAGCCGGGTTGCCACGGGAAGGCTGCCACCAGGAATTGACGCATTCCGGTCAATCACCACGGTCATCCGGGCGACGTCGCCACCTGCTTCGCGCAGCGCACCGAGCCGCCCACCGAGCACGGATACCAGCTTGCCCATTTCCTTGCCAAGGGTGGGGTCGCCCATCCCGGTTTCGCGCAGCTGGCCGTCCATGTCGGCCACGAACAGCTCGGTCAGCCAGGTGCTGCCGGGCCGCAAGGCATCTTCCTGCTCCATCCGCAGCAGGACCATGGCGAGCACCAGCGTGATCATGTCGAACCGGCCCTGGACCGTGTCGGGCACATGGCAGTCGGCATACCAGGCGGGATCGCGCGACAGGGCCACCACCCGGTGCCACAGCGGGCGCAGGGCTTCGGCCGGGTCGGGTTCGCGGCGGAACAGGGCTTTGAGCATTTTCATGCCGGGTAATGTAGGGAACGCAGCGTTCATCGGCAATTCAAGCCCGGGCAATCATTTTCGAACCGGCATTTTGGGACCGGTCAATCTCGTCGTGCAATGCGATGGCAGGACCGTTGCCAGTTGCGCTGCGCCGCCCTAAAGCGCAGGGCGCAGATAATGGCCGAACGCTGCGGCAAGGTGGCGTCGGCAACCAAGGGAAGATAATCGATGCGAGCAGGCAAGGCATTGGGTGCCACTGTAATTCTGGCCACCGCTCTGGGCCTGGGCGGATGCACCGCTATCCGCGAAAACCGCGGCTATATTCAGGACGCGGCGCTGGTCGGCAGCATCCAGCCCGGGATCGACAATCGCCAGTCCGTCATCGCCACGCTCGGCCGCCCCAGCTTCACCAGCCAGTTCGGCGACCAGACCTGGTATTACGTGTCCAGCGTGACCGGGCGCGCCCCGTTCGGGCGGCCGCAGATCCGCAACCATTCGGTCCTGGCGGTGCGGTTCGATGCGGCGGGCAATGTCATCGCTGCCGAAAACACTGGCATGGACAAGGTCGCCTTCATCAGCCCGGATGGCAGTACGACCCCAACCCTGGGCCGCGAGCGCAGCTTCTTTGAAGACCTGTTCGGCAATATCGGTCAGGTCGGCGCCCCGGGTGCGGGCGGCCCCGGCGGCTGATCTTCGGGCTGGCCTCATTTGCTTGACCGGTTCGCGGCAAGCCCCATATCCGGGTATATGAGCGAACATTCCTCGGCCCACGGCCTCGTCCCCTGGCACGGCACCACCATCGTCGGCGTGAAGAAGCACGGCAAGACCGTGATCGCAGGCGATGGCCAGGTCTCGATGGGCAACACCGTGATGAAACCGAACGCGCGCAAGGTGCGCCGAATCGGTAAAGATGGCAGCGTGGTGGCCGGTTTCGCGGGGGCCACGGCCGATGCCTTCACCCTGTTCGAGCGGCTGGAAAAGAAGCTGGAACAGTATTCCGGCCAGCTGATGCGCGCGGCGGTGGAACTGGCCAAGGACTGGCGGACCGACAAGTACCTGCGCAATCTCGAAGCATTGATGATCGTCGCCGACAAGGACGTGCTGCTGGTGCTGACCGGCAATGGTGACGTGCTGGAGCCGGAGGGCGGGATCACCGCGATCGGCAGTGGCGGCAACTATGCCCTGGCCGCTGCCCGCGCGCTGACCCTGTACGAGGACGATGCCGAAGTGATTGCCCGCAAGGCCATGCACGTCGCCGCCGAAATCTGCGTCTTCACCAACGACAACGTCACGCTCGAAACCGTCTGAGCGATCGGAACATCATGACACAAGCCCTCACTCCCAAGGCCATCGTGGCCGCTCTCGACGAGCACATCATCGGCCAGCGCGACGCCAAACGGGCGGTCGCCGTCGCGCTGCGCAATCGCTGGCGGCGTCAGCAACTCGGCCCCGAACTGCGCGACGAGGTCACACCCAAGAACATCCTGATGATCGGCCCGACCGGCTGCGGGAAGACCGAAATCAGCCGCCGCCTGGCCAAACTGGCCGAAGCCCCGTTCATCAAGGTCGAGGCGACCAAGTTCACCGAGGTCGGTTATGTCGGGCGCGATGTCGAGCAGATCGCCCGCGACCTGGTGGAGGAAGCGATCCGGCTGGAGAAGGACCGCCGCCGGGAGGCGGTGCGCGAAGCGGCAAGCAAGGCTGCGATGGACCGGTTGCTGCGCGCGCTGGTTGGTGAAAACGCCAGCGAGGCGACCCGCGAGGCGTTCCGTCAGCGGATTGTCGAAAATGCGATGAACGATGTCGAGGTCGAAATCGACGTCGAGGACGTGCCGCAAATGCCGTTCGAAGTGCCCGGAATGCCGGGGGGCGCTAGCATGATCAACCTGAGCGATATGCTGGGCAAGGCGATGGGCCGCCAGAACCTCAAGCGCCGCAAGCTCAAGGTGCCCGATGCGTGGGACAAGCTGGTTGACGAAGAAGCGGAAAAGCGCCTCGACCAGGATGATGTCGCCCGGGTCGCGCTGCAGAACGCCGAGACCAACGGGATCGTGTTCCTCGACGAGATCGACAAGATCGCGGTCAGCGATGTGCGCGGCGGATCTGTCTCTCGCGAAGGGGTGCAGCGCGACCTGCTGCCGCTGATCGAAGGCACCACAGTCGCCACCAAATACGGCCCGATGAAGACCGACCACGTGCTGTTCATCGCCAGCGGTGCGTTCCATCTTGCCAAGCCGTCGGACATGCTGCCCGAACTGCAGGGCCGCCTGCCGATCCGGGTCGAACTGCGCGCCCTGACCGAGGAGGATTTCGTCCGTATTCTCGGCGAAACCCGCGCCAACCTGGTCGAACAGTACCGCGCGCTGCTGGGAACCGAGGGGGTCACGCTCGACATCATGCCTGACGGCATCGCCGAAGTTGCGCGCATCGCGGCGCAGGTCAACGAAAGTGTCGAGAACATCGGTGCGCGGCGGTTGCAGACGGTGATGGAGCGGTTGCTCGAAGAGATCAGCTTCGAGGCGGAAGATCACGGCGGCGAGACCGTGACGATCGACGCAGCCTATGTCCGCGAACGGCTGGCCGATCTGGCCGGCAACAGCGACCTTAGCAAGTATATCCTGTGAGCCAGCCGGTACGCTCAACGCAGGCCATGATCGGGGGAATGGCGCCTGAACTGGACCCGCATCGCTGGGCGTTCGTGCAGGTAACACCGGATCGCGCATCGGAATGGCTTGGCGCAGCGCTCGGCACCTTTCGCGAACGCGAAGGGGTAAGCGCGATTGTTCCGGCAGCCCTTGCCGAGGGGGAACCGGCGTTTGCGCGGATTACGCTCACCGTCCATTCGGACCTGGAAGGAGTTGGCCTGACAGCGGCTGTGGCCACCGCACTCACCGACGCGCAGATTGCGTGCAACGTGGTCGCCGCGCTTCATCATGACCACCTGTTCGTGCCCGCCGCCCGGGCCGATGAGGCACTGGCGATCTTGCAGGCGCTGGCCCGTGCAGCCGACTGTTCAGCGCCGGGCAAGGCCGAATAGGCAAAGGCGCCCAAAAAGAGGAGACCAAAACATGCACAGGATCGGATTGCCCCTTATGGCCATGGCTGCGGCTGCTGTCCCTGCCAATGCCGCCGACGTTACCGTGGCCGCGCAGGGACCAATTGTCGAGTTGAGCGTGACCGAGACCGTCAAGGGCCGCCCTGACCTTGCCGAAGTTGGCGCAGGCGTGACCACCGATGCGCCGAGCGCGGTCGAGGCTATGCGCCTCAATGCCGAGCAAATGGCCCGCGTCGTCGCCCGTATCCGGTCGCTCGGGATTGCGGCTGACGATGTCCAGACCACCGGGATTGGTCTAAATGCGGTGTATGATTACAACGGTCAGCGGTCAGTGTTCCGCGGCTACCAGGCATCGAACCGTGTCAGCGTGACGCTGCGCAAGGTTGATGATACCGGCAAGGTGCTCGATGCGCTGGTTGCTGCCGGTGCTACGGACCTCAGCGGCCCGTCTTTCTCGATCGCGGACGATACCGATGCCCAGGCGCAGGCGCGCAAAGCGGCGGTCCAGAAAGCGGAGCGAATGGCCCGCGAATATGCCGGCTGGAACGGCTACACCGGGGTCAGGGTGCTCAAGATCAGCGAAGCCATGCACGCCGGCCCGCCCATGCCGATGATGCGCGGGATAGCGGCAGAGGCTGCAATGGCGGCCACTCCGGTCGAACCGGGGCTGGTGGGCACTTCGGTGACGGTCTCGGTCACGTACGAAATGACTCGTTAAGTTTGCGGGCAAATCTGCTGAACAGATCATAGCCACAGCATTCAGAACTTGTTCAATCCCCCGCGCCTAGGCAGGAACGCATGATCCGCACGCTTCTCCTATCCTGTCTGGCCGGTGCCTTGCTGGCCCCTCTGCCTGCTGCCGCGCAGTCGCGTTCTGATCAGGGCGAGGCGCGCAAGGAAATGCAGGCAGGCAATATCCTGCGTTCGCGCGAGATCGAGGCGCGCATCCTGCCGACCATGCGCGGGGCTGAATACCTTGGCTTTGCTTACGATGCGACAGCCATGGCCTATCGCCTCAAGTTCATTCGCGATGGCCGGGTGCTGTTCGTCGATGTCGATGCGCGCACCGGGCGGGTGCTGCGGCGGACGCAATAAGTGGGCAGCGGCGGTCACTGTGTTGACGGCCAACCAACAAGCGACCACTTAAGACGCCCAATTCAGGCCCACAGGGGAGCCAGCACCAATGCGTATCCTGATCGTCGAGGATGAACCGACACTCGGCAAGCAACTGAAGTCCACCCTGGAACAGACTGGTTATGCGGTCGACCTGTCGGTCGATGGCGAGGACGGGCACTTTATGGGCTCGACTGAGGAATACGATGCCGTGATCCTCGACCTCGGCCTGCCGGAGATCGACGGGCTGACCGTGCTGGGCATGTGGCGCAAGGAAGGCCGAAAGTTCCCCGTGCTGGTACTGACCGCACGCGATTCGTGGTCGGACAAGGTCGCCGGGCTTGACGCCGGGGCCGATGATTACCTGGCCAAGCCGTTCCGGACGGAGGAGCTCATTGCACGCCTGCGCGCCCTGATCCGCCGTGCGTCGGGCAATACCTCGGCCGAACTGACCGCAGGCGAGGTGCGGCTCGATACCCGCTCTGGCCGGGTCACGCTGGGGGGCGAGCCGGTCAAGCTGACCGCGCAGGAATACAAGCTGCTCAGCTACCTTATGCACCATAAGGGCAAGGTCGTGAGCCGGACCGAGCTGATTGAGCATATCTACGATCAGGACTTCGATCGCGATTCTAACACGATCGAGGTGTTCGTCACCCGGATCCGCAAGAAGCTGGGGGCCGATGTCATCACCACCATCCGCGGCCTGGGCTATAGCCTCGACGATCCGGCCGAAGGCTCCCGCGGCTGAGGACGGTGTGAGCGCCCCGGCCGAGACATCCGCAGGGGCACCCAGCATCCCGCCACCGGCGGGGGCGCCGCATACCGGCAGCCTGTCCCGCCGGATGATGGTGATTGCGGCCGGGTGGATCCTGGTCCTGCTGCTGGCAGGCGGGTTTGCCCTCGACCGCACGCTCAGCAACCTCGTCCAGCGCAATTTCGACGACCAGCTCGAATATATGCTGACCGCGATGATTGCCTCGGCCGAGATCGGGCAGGACGGCGAGGTGCTGTTCTACCGCGCTTTGGGTGACCAGCGTTTCATGGAGCCTAACAGCGGGCTCTATTGGCAAATCGACGGGGCTGGGCACGATCCGTGGCCTTCGCGCAGTTTGTGGGACCGGACGCTGAATGTTCAGGGTGACCATGTCGACAACGATCCCCATTTCTACGACAGCGACCAGTTTCCTAGCGAGCCGCTGCGGATTGTCGAGCGGACCGTGATCCTGCCCGACAGCGAAACCCGCTGGACCTTTGCGGTGGCCTCAGCCACTGGCGAGCGGCTGGCACAGCAGGCGCAGATCCGCAGTATCCTGCTATGGAGTTTTGCGGTCCTGGGGCTGGGGCTGTTCCTGATGGCGGCGCTGCAAAGCTGGTATGGGCTTCGCCCGCTGCGCCGGGTGCGCGCGGCAATCCAGCGTATCCGCACCACCGGCACCAACCGGGTCACTGACCCCTTGCCGCTGGAAGTGCAGCCGCTGGTGCAGGAACTGAACATGCTGCTGGCCCACAGCGAACAGCAGGCGGAGGAAGCTCGCACTCATGCCGGCAATCTGGCCCACGCGCTCAAGACCCCGCTGACAGTCGTGACCAATGCAGCGACGGCCCATGCGCCGGATCTGGCGGAAACCGTGATCCGCGAAGCGCGGACCATGCAGCGTCATGTCGAGCATCATCTGGCGCGGGCGCGGGCGGTGGGGCGGCGCGCGGTCGGCCTTGCCAGCACCCCGGTGTGCGAAAGCGCTGAAGGGGTGCGCCGCGCGGTCGAACGGCTCTATCCCGAGGTCCGGTTCGATATCGACGGCAATCGCGAGGCAAAGGTGGCGATCGAGCGGCAGGATTTGGACGAGATCCTCGGCAACCTGATCGAGAACGCGGCCAAATACGGCGGCGGCAGCGTGTTCGTGACCGTTGATGCCGAGCGTGAAGCAGAACAATGCGTGATCTGGGTCGAGGATGACGGGATTGGCATTCCGGCGGCGGAATGGCCGCGCATTTTCGATCGAGGCGCACGGCTTGATACCGGCAAACCAGGCACCGGGCTTGGCCTGGCGATTGTGCGCGATGTGGCGGAAATCTATGGCGGTGGCGTATCGCTGGGTGAAAGCGAGGACCTGGGCGGGCTGCTGGTCCGGCTCAGCCTGCCGCGGGCAGCCTGAGGCGGGGCGTTACCAGCCGCCCGAACCCCATTTCTGGATCAGTGCGCGCAAGGTGGCGTCGTGCCGCTGCCGGTCGCGGTCGTTGTGCCAGCGCAGCAGGCGGATCGTGCCGAGCGATTCCTCTTCCTCGAACTCCAGTCCGGCATATTGCCCGCGGGTCCAGACCACCGCGAAGACGGCTTCGAGCGGCGAGCAGGATAGGATCCCCCTCCGGCTAGTGGCGAGCGGCGCATCGGTGATGATCCGCGCACCAGATTGCGACACGTCTTCCAGCGCGCAATCGAATTCCCCGTCGAGCAAGACGAGCTTGCCCGGCAGGCACACCGTCAGCCGCTCCGAACGGCGGCGGCCAAGGACACCGGACAGGTCCGGTGCATGGGTGACGGGGAGGTGCGGTGCGCTTGCCATGTCATGGTTAATAGCGCGGAAACCGTGAAAGAGCGGTAAACGGAGCTGTACGGATTTGCCGCTAGCCGCCGCGCGCCTTCTCGTGGTGGCGGATCACTTCATCGATTACGAAGCGAATGAACTTCTCGCCAAATTCGGGATCGAGGTCTGATTCCTCCGCAAGATTGCGGAGCCGCTCGATCTGGGCCTGCTCGCGCCCGGGATCGGATGGAGGCAGGGCATTGGCCGCCTTGTAGGCACCGACGGCCTGGGTGATGCGGAACCGCTCGGCCAGCATGTGGACAATCGCGGCGTCGATATTGTCGATGCTGCGACGGAAAGCCGCGAGCTGGGGATCAGGTGCTGTGTCGGTCATCGCTCGGCTGCCTATCACGGCGGCGGCCGGGTTTCCAAGTGTTCTCAACTCTTGCCAAGCCCGCGCCGCAGCCGCATGGCGCAGGGCATGACCGCAGATATCGTCCCCCTGCCGCGAAAACGGCCTTCGCTCGACCCGATGCTGGCGCTGACCGCGCAGGGCATGAACTCGGTCAATGCGGTGATCCTTGACCGGATGCAAAGCGAGATACCGCTCATCCCCGCACTGGCAGGCCACCTGATCTCAGGTGGGGGCAAGCGCTTGCGGCCGATGCTCACGCTCGCCGGGGCGGAACTGGTCGGCTACCAGGGCACGCGGCACCACAAGCTCGCCGCCGCGGTCGAATTCATCCACACTGCCACCTTGCTGCATGACGATGTGGTCGACGGGAGCGAACTGCGCCGGGGCAAGGCGGCGGCCAACATCATCTTCGGCAATCCGGCGACCGTGCTGGTGGGGGATTTCCTGTTCAGCCGTGCGTTCGAGCTGATGACCGAGGACGGCAGCCTGAAAGTGCTCAAGATCCTGTCTGGTGCCAGCGCGATCATCGCCGAAGGGGAGGTGTCACAGCTCACCGCCCAGCGCCAGATCGGCACCAGCGAGGAACGCTACCTGTCGATCATCGGTGCCAAGACCGCGGCGCTGTTCGCCGCTGCCAGCCGGATCGCGGCCGTGGTGGCGGAATGCGACGAGCAGCAGGAGCAGGCGCTTGAAGCCTATGGCCGCAACTTGGGTGTGGCGTTCCAGCTGGTCGACGATGCGATCGATTACGATTCCGATGCCGCCGAAATGGGCAAGGACCAGGGTGACGATTTTCGCGAGGGCAAGATGACCCTCCCGGTGATCCTTGCCTATGCCCGTGGGACCGAAGAAGAGCGCAAGTTCTGGCAGCTCGCGATCGCCGGCCACCGTGCTGGCGATGCCGATCTTGCCGAGGCCATCCGCCTGATCGGCAAGTACGACGCGGTCGAGGCCACCCGCGAACGCGCCCGTCACTTCGCACAGCGGGCAGTCGATGCGATCTCGATCTTCCCCGACAGCAAGGCCCGCGCCGCGATGGCTGAAGCCGCCCAGTTCGCGGTCGCGCGGGGGTATTAGCCGCCGATGTAAAAAATCTTTGACATGACGATCGCCCGAGTCTACCTGTGTAAAAGATTTTTTACACAGGACAGGGATTTCACGATGTCGTTCAGAGAAAAATCGGCTTGGGCCATGGCCGCTGTGCTGCTTGTGGTCGGCGCGTTCTATGTCAAATTGGTTGCGTTTGATGGCGTCCCTCCTGCCGCAGCCGCGATACCCTTTGTGTTCTTCACGGTCGTTTTGTCAGTAGTCGCTCAGGTGGGGCTAGCGCTTCTCTCCCCGAAAGAGGCATCCAGTCCGGCGGATGAGCGCGAACGGATCGCGATCGACAAGGCGGCGCATTTTTCGTCTTATGTGCTCGTAATTGGATCGCTTGTTGGGCTTGGCCAATTCATGTTTGCGGCCGATGGGGCCCGCCTTTTCCACATTGTTCTGACCTGCCTCATTCTCAGCCAGATCGCAGAATACTGCGCACAGATTTTCCTGTTTCGTCGGGCCTTTTAACGTGGCTAAACGACCGCCCATTTCAAACCGGGTACGCGCATTGAGAGAAGCGAACGACCAGTTGAGCCAGTCGGCGCTGGGTGAGGCGGTCGGCGTGACCCGCCAGACGATTATCGCAATCGAGCAGGGCCGCTATTCGCCCAGCCTTGAAACCGCGTTCCGGATCGCCCGGCGCTTTGGCGTGGGGGTTGAGGACGTGTTCGGATGGGAAGAAGATTGATCGATCCCGAACTGCCAATATGCGCGGTGATGGCGGACCTTGCTCAGGCTCTTCGCGGGGCAGGGGCGGCGGTCCTGATTGCGCCGCCGGGGGCGGGTAAGACCACCGCGGTTGCGCCCGCATTGCTGAATGAACCATGGTGCACCGGCGAGGTCATCCTGCTGAGTCCGCGGCGGGTCGCGGCGCGTGCCGCGGCGGAGCGTATGGCCGAGATGCTGGACGAAAAGGCTGGTGAAACAGTCGGTTATTTAACCCGGCTCGACAGCAGGACCTCGGGCAGGACGCGGGTGCTGGTGATGACCGAGGCGATCTTCGTCAACCGGATCGTCGCTGACCCGGAGCTGGCGGGCGTGTCTGCCGTGCTGTTCGACGAAGCGCACGAGCGGCATCTCGACAGCGACCTGGGCCTCGCGCTGGCGCTGGAAAGTCGCAGCGTTCTGCGCGAGGATCTGCGGGTCTGCGTCATGTCGGCCACGCTAGACGGCGCGCGGTTCGCCCGCTTGCTGGGCGAAAATGCACCGGTGATCGAAAGCGAAGGCAAGGCGTTCCCGCTTGAAATCCGATGGCTCGGCTCGTTCTCTGACAAACGCCCGGAAGATGCGATGACCGCAGCCGTGCTGACCGCCTGGCGTGAGCGGACCGGCGACATTCTCGCCTTTCTTCCCGGCGTAGGCGAAATCGAGCGGACCCTTGAACGGCTGGCGGAGCGTTTGCCCGAGGTGCCGATCCTGCCGCTTCACGGTCAGTGCGAACCGGCGGCGCAGCGCGCGGCGATCCGGCGCGACCCGCAAGGGCGGCGGCGGATTGTGCTCGCAACCGCGATTGCCGAGACGTCGCTGACACTCGACGGCGTCGATATCGTCATCGACAGCGGCCTTGCCCGCCACGCCGAATTCGACAAGGCCGCCGGCACCACCCATCTTGTTACCCGCCGTGCCAGCCAGGCCTCGGCCGCGCAGCGGGCAGGCCGGGCAGCGCGGCAGGGGCCGGGGGTGGCTTACCGCCTGTGGGAGGAGGCAGGGCACGCGGGCAGGCCGCCGTTCGCACCGCCGGAGATCGAGACCGCCGACCTTGCCCCGCTGGTGCTGGCGCTGGCGCGGTGGGGCACGGCCGATCCGGCCAGCCTGCCGTGGATCGACCCGCCGCCTGCGGCCTCGGTCGCGGCGGCGCGGGCGCGGCTGGAAGCGCTCGGCGCGCTGGACGAGGCGGGGCGGATCACACCGCGCGGGAAATCGCTCGCCGCCATGCCGCTCGGCCCAGCGCAGGCGGCGATGGTGCTTTACGGGGCGGAGCATGGCGCAGGGCGCACGGCGGCCAGGCTCGCTCTGCTGTTGCAGGAACGCGGCCTGGGCGGGCGGGGCGAGGATCTCGCCGCGCGCCTCCAGCGCTGGGATACCGACCGATCCCCCCGCGCAGAGGCCAGCCGCAAGCTCGCCGCACGGTGGGCTGAACTGGCAGGCAAGGCAGCGCGGGCGAGGCAGGAGCCGCCCCCCGCCGTCCTTCTCGCGGCAGGCTATCCGGACAATGTCGCGCGCCGCCGCGATCCTTCGGGCGAGCACTGGCTTTCAGCGGGAGGGCGGGGGTTCGTGCTCGATCCCGCAAGCCCGCTGGCGCGCGCCGAGTGGCTGGTGATCGGTGATGCCCAGGGGCAGGCCAAGGGCGCGCGGATTACCGCAGCGCTGGCTCTGGAGGAATCCGAGGTCGAGCTCTGGCTGGCGGATCGCATCGAGCGTCGCAGTGTGCTGCGTTGGACCGGAGAACGGGTCGAGGCGCGGCTGGAGCGGCGGCTTGGTGCGATCACGCTGGCAACCGGCCCTGATCCTTCGCCGGACCCGGCGGCGGTAGTGGACATGCTTGTGGACAAGGCGCTGGATAACCTGCCGGGCATTCTGCCGATTGGTCTGGTCAATCGCGGGCGCTACGCCGGGATCGCCGCGTGGAACGAAGCTGCCTTGCGCGATAGCGCCAACCAGTGGCTGCGCCCGTTGCTGGATGGTCGCCGCGACCTGTCCATCCCGAAAGGCAAGCTGAACGAGGCCCTGCTGGCTTTGCTCGACTGGGATGCACGCCAGCGGCTCGACCGGCTCGCCCCGCGTGAATTTGCCTCGCCTGCGGGCACGCACCATGCGATCGATTATGCCGGGGACGATGCCCCCAGCGTGGAGGTGCGGGTGCAGGCGCTGTTCGGGCTGGAGGCCCACCCGATGGTCGGGGACACGCCGCTGCTGCTCAAGCTGACCAGCCCGGCCGGGCGCCCGATCCAGTCGACCCGCGACCTGCCGGGTTTCTGGCGCGGATCGTGGGCCGAGGTGAAGAAGGACATGAAAGGCCGCTATCCCAAGCACCGCTGGCCGGATGAACCATGGGCGGAAAAGCCCAGCCTGAAAACCAAGAACGCCTTTTCAAGGAGCGAGGGGTAAACTAGAGGGCGAGCACTATGGCAGCCAGAATCTATCAACGTCCGAAAAACGCCATGCAGTCCGGCAAGGCGCGCACCGATGAATGGGTGCTGGAATTCGAGCAGTCGGAAGCGCGCCGCCCTGACCCCCTGATGGGCTGGACCGGCAGCGGGGATACGCAGGCGCAGGTCGTGCTCACCTTCCCGAGCAAGGATCAGGCGAAAGCCTATGCCGCGCGTTACGGGATTGCTGCCCGCGTCCATGCAACGCCGCCGAAAACGCTGAAACTACAGGCCTATGCGGACAATTTTCGCTAGTGCGCCAGCGCTGGCGGGGCTGGCGCTCACCCTTTCTATGGCGACACCGGCCGCGGCGCAGGGCCTTTTCATCCCTGATGCGGAACAGGTCGAACTGCTTTGCCCCGGCCTTGGCATCAGCAAGCCAAGTCTTGGCACGGTCCGGTCGGTCGTGGATCATGCGGCGGTGAGCGCGCTGAAGACGCATGCACCCGCTCCGCTGGCGGAGGCACTGGTGAACTACACCGCCTGGTCGCAGCGAATGGCATCGATCACCTGGCTTGGATCCGGGTTCGAAGGGATGGAGGGCTTTCCCTGGCTTGGCGGCGTTTCCGAAGCACTGGAGCAGGAAGGCTGGACCCTGACTCATGCCGATGACGCGGTCGGGCTGTTTCCCACCGCTGAATACCGCAAGACTTATCCAACCGGTGATGGATCGCGCGAGTTTGCGGTCGTGCTGTCCAATTCCGGCAATTTCGAACTGACGTGCGGCGATGCGGCTCTGATGGACCTGTCTGAAGCCGAAGCGGAAGGGCGGTTGGCGGAAGGCTCGCCGCGCCCTCTGCCGCCCCCAGCCGAGTGGGAGCAGGAGGCCGATGCCTGGCTTGCCCGGTTCGATTGCGAGGATCCCGGGCTGATTGCCGGTTTCGCCGGGCTGAGCGAACCGGGCAGGTCTGCCGATGTCGTTACGGAACGCATCGGACACCCGCCCGATCTGTCAGCGCAAGCCGATTACCAGACCCGGCTGGCCACCTGGCTCAAGTGGAAGATTCAGGCCTCCGGCAAAGTGTCGGAAGAACAAGGCTGGGCGATCGAGGACCGCGCTGCTGCAGATCAGGGCGATCAGCAACGCGATGATTTTACCGCCTTCGTGATTGCCGCCGGATCGCTGATCGATGCGGAAAAAGGCGGAGATGGCGCGGCGCGCTGCGCGGCTGCCCGCAGCCTGTTCATCAATATGCGCAGGTCCGGTGAGCACGATGCGAGCCGCACCGCGCGTGCCAATCAGGTGCGGATGACCGAAGCCCGCAAGCTGGGCATTGCGGTCGATTGAAACGCCTTCCGAATGCATTGAAGGGGCGAGATGTGCGCTGGATGGGCACCGGCTTCAGCCCGCGCAAGGTCAGGCTCTCGCTCTAAATACCCGCATACCATTGGTAGCCGGACCGGTCCTCCCAGTAGCCGCCCTGGCCTTCGCCAAGGCCGTCAAGGGTGGCAACCGCTTCGATCGCGGTGACATACTTGGCGTGCTTGTAGCCGAGCTGGCGCTCGATCCGCATCCGCAAGGGCGCGCCGTTCTTTTCCGGTAGCGGCTCGCCGTTGAGAAGGTGCGCGACGATCGTCTGCGGATGCCAGGCGTCGATCAGGTCGATGCTCTCGTAATAGTCGCGGTTCGCCAGCCGGTCGGCGCAGCGGAACACGATGAACTGCGCGCCCTCGCGCACCCCGGCCATCTCGAGCAGGGTGGAAAGCTGCGGCCCGGTCCATTCGCCGATCGCGCTCCAGCCTTCCACGCAATCGTGCCGGGTGATCTGGGTGCGCTGGGGCAGGGCGCGCAGTTCGCCCAGCGATAGGCTGAGCGGGGTATCGACCAGCCCGCGCACTTCCAGCCGCCAGTCGGCAAAACCGCTGGCGAGCTGTGCGCGGTAGAACGCGCTGTCGACCGTCACCGAGCCATTGCCGCGAAAGTATGGCGAGATCGCCGCGCGCGGGTATTCCGGGGCCAGCGCCTCGCGATTGGCCAGCAGGCGGTGCGCCTTGCGGTGCCAGCCTTGTGCCAGATCGAACAGCGACTGCGCCGAACCGGTGTCAGCCACTTTTGCGCATCCGCCCGCGAACAGGGCGCCAAGGCCGGTGAGGACATTGCGGCGTTTCACCGGCTGCTGCCCCCCGTTAACATGTCACGCAGCAGGGCCAGCGGCCGGTTGAGCAGGACGAGGACTACGTGAACGACAAGGAACGCGATCAGTGCCCAGGCGAACAGGAAGTGCAGGCTGCGCGCGCTCTGCCGCCCGCCCAGTGCATCGACCAGCCACGGCATGGCCGGTTCGATCCCCGGACTTATCGCCATTCCGGTGAACACCATCATCGGCAGCATCACCCCCAGCACCAACCCATAGGCCAGCCGCTGGAGGAAGTTGTAGCCACCGCCGGGATGGTCGAAATCGAGCCGCATATGCGCTTTGATCTCGTGCCAGACCGCCGCCGGGGACCACTCTGCGCGTCGGGTGCGCAGACGCTGCCAGAAGTGCCGGTTGCCGAGCATGGCGAGCCAGACGAACAGCAGGCCGACCGCGAACGGCCAGGCCATCAGGATGTGCCAGTCCCGCGCCTCGGCCAGATTGTAGGTCGAAGGGATCGTCATCCAGCCGGGAAAGCGCGGCACCGCCAGCCAGGCCTGCTCCGGCGCAAAGCCCCAGTCACCCCAATAGAGATACCTGTGCGCGTTAGAGATGGTCAGCCCGCTCATGAACAGCACGACCAGGCAGGGCAGGTTGACCCAGTGCCACACCCGCGTCGAAAGCGGGTGGCGCTTCATTCCATCAGCTCGCGGGCGAGATAGATCACGTCACGCGGCTGGCGCAGCAGGTGCTGGCCGCTGTCGATGAACAGGGTTTCGCCGCTGGCCAGGTGGCCTTGCGCCAGGAACAGGCAGGCATCGGCGATCTCGTCCGCGCCGGTCTTGCGCTGCAGCAGGTTGAGCCGGTGAGAGACTTCGGTTTCTTCCTCGGTCTGGTCATGGCTGGCCAGGATCGCGCCGGGGGCAAGGCCATAGATCCGGTCTTCCGGCCAGGCCGCACCCATCGCCAGCATCGGCAGGGCCCCGGCCACGGCATGCTTGCTCAACGTGTAGCTGAAGAAATCGGGATTGGTGTTTTCCAGCTTCTGGTCAGTGAACTGGATTACCGTGCGCCCCTGCTTTGATCGGGCCAGTCGCAGGAAGGTCTGCGCCATGCGCACCGGGGTTTTCGCGTTGATCGCCATCGACCGGTCATAGGTGGTCGAATCGAGTGCGGTGACATCGTCAGGTCGGAAAATCGCCGCGCAGTTGACCAGCACCCGCCAGTCATTGAGCCTTAGCGCCAGCCGCTCGACCATCTGCGAGGAGGCGAGGCTGTCGGCCAGGTCGCAGTGGATTGCCTCGGCGCTCGGCAGGCTGGCGGCCAGCGCCTCGGCCTCGCGGGCGGAATTGCCGTAATGCAGCACCACGTGCCAGCCGGATTCGCCGAACGCCCGGGCCACGGTTGCGCCAAGGCGTCGCGCGGCGCCGGTGATGAGGACAGAGGGCCGAGGCATTCCCGCCTTGGAGCATAACCCGGCGGCGTTGGAAAGCCCGCGCCGCCGCCGTCATGCAATTGTTAGGGCAGGCGCGCGCGGCTCTAGCGGCAGCGCAGGCTGCCGCGGTCGATCTCGCGCCCAAGCAGGCCGCCGACGACCCCGCCGAGCACTGCGCCCAGGGTCCTGTCGCCGCGTCCGGCCAGTTCGTGACCGGCCAAGGCACCCACGCCCGCGCCGATCACCAAGCCGGTGGTGCCGTTGTCGCGGCGGCAGTAATAGCGGCCGTCATTGCCCCGCCAGACGTGGGAATTGCGGGTGATTCGGCGCGGTTCGACATAGTGGCCGCGTGCATCGTAGGCCCGGTCCTTCGCGCGCTTGCCGTGGGCCGGTGCCCAAGGCGGCGGATCGGCCAGGGCCGGAGCAGTAGGGACGGCCAGGGCTGCCGCAGCAATGGCGATTGCTACCTTCTTCATCGCAAGTCTCCTCAACAGGTATTGCGGGCTTAACGAAAGAGTTGTGCCAAGGGTCCACAACGCCGGATGAACGGGTAGCTCGCCGACGGCTGGGCGGGACCAGATGTGTCCTGGGCGGGACGGATTGCTAGAGCGCGGCGGCTTTCTGGCGGGCACCTTCGCGCCAGCTGGGCGAGAGGATTTCGCACGCCGCCATCGCCTCGAGGCGGGCAGCGGTGGTGGATGCCTTGGGGTTTGCGATCTCGGAAAAGACCTCGGCCATGGTCCATGGGGTGCGCCCGGATTCGAGCCGATCAAGAGTGTCACCAGCCTGCGCTGCGCCGGGTTCGATGATCCGGAAATACCACCCGCAGCGTGCGGTCCTGATGATTTTCGCGACCATGCCCTTGCACCCGAAGCGATGCTCGATCTTCCAGCATGGCAGGCGCGGCTGGCTTACCTCCAGCAGAGCCATGCCCAGGCGGAACCGGTCGCCCAGCAACACGTCGGTTTCGGTTATCGCATCAACGGAGAGGTTGGTGCCGAATGCGCCCGGTTCGGCCAGCAGACCGTGACCGCCCAGATCGGCCTGCCAGAACGCATGGTGGGCAAGCGGGTAGAGATGAACCGCCATATGTGGTCCGCCGTGATGCACCCGGTCGGCCTGGGTATCGCCTTCGATACCGTCCGCACCGATAATAACCGGACCATCGACCGGCTGCTTGGCGAAGGCGCTCTGTTCCTCACCGCGATAGGGGCGGGGCTGGCCGATGCAGATCGCTTCTACGCGCGGGCTCATCTGGCTACGGTCTGCTCTGCCTCGCGATCTCGCTCGGCCCGGCTCTTTTTCTCGGCAGAGGTTTTGAGCTGGCCGCAGGCGGCATCGATGTCGCGCCCGCGCGGGGTGCGGACAGGGGCACTGATCCCGCCTTCAAACACGATCTCGGAAAAACGCCGGACCCGTTCGGGCGTCGAGCATTCGTAGGCGGCACCGGGCCAGGGGTTGAACGGGATCAGGTTGACCTTGGCCGGCAGGTTGTAGTGCCGGATCAGGCGGACCAGTTCGCGCGCATGCTCGTCGCTGTCGTTCTTGTCCTTGAGCATGACATACTCAAAGGTGATCCGCCGCGCATTGCTGGCACCGGGGTAGGCGGCACAGGCCGACAGCAGTTCCTCGATCCCGTACTTGCGGTTGAGCGGCACGATCTCGTCGCGGATTTCCTTGGTCACTGCGTGGAGCGAGACCGCGAGATTGACCCCGATCTCCTCGCCACAGCGTTCCATCATCGGCACCACGCCGCTGGTCGAAAGGGTGATGCGCCGCTTCGACAGGGCCAGCCCGTCACCGTCCATCACCAGTTTCAGCGCGTCACGGACATTGTCGAAATTGTACAGCGGTTCGCCCATGCCCATCATCACGATATTGGTCAGCAGGCGGCCATCGGCGGTGTAGTGGCCCGCCTCGTCGTCTTCGTCCTCGACTTCGCTGGCCATGCTGCCCTTGGGCCATTCGCCCAGCGCATCGCGCGCCAGCATGACCTGGCCGACGATTTCGCCCGGGGTCAGGTTGCGAACCAGCTTCATCGTGCCGGTGTGGCAGAAGGTGCAGTTGAGCGTGCAGCCGACCTGGCTGGACACGCACAGCGTGCCCCGGTCGGCATCGGGGATGAACACCATCTCGAAATCGTGGCCATCGGCAGTGCGCAGCAGCCACTTGCGGGTGCCGTCGACCGAATGCTGCGCCTCGACCACGTCCGGACGCCCGATCACGAACCGCTCCGCCAACCACGGGCGCATGGTCTTGGCAATGTCGGTCATCGCCTCGAATTCCGTCACGCCGCGATGGTAGAGCCAGTGGAACACCTGCTTGGCGCGCAGCCTTGCCTGCCTGGCATCTAGCCCGGCGTCGAAGAACAGGTCGCGGATGCGATCTTTCGGCAGGCCGATCAGGTCAATTCGGCCATCGGCGCGCGGTGTGATGTCACGCGTGACGGGAACGGGATCCACCTGTCCGGGGATCGGCATGAGAGCGGTGTCGGCCATGAGGTCCGCGCCTATAGGGCAGCGTGCGCGCTTTGCCTAGCGCAGCCGGGCGCAGCCCATCGTCGCTGCATCAAGCGCCGTCGCCGCTCCGGCCAGATCGTAACTGTTGGAAAAACGCCGGCCCCGGCTGTCGGTCGCGCTGATCGCCATCGACCCTGCCGAGCGCATGGCTGCCACGATCGCGGCGTCAGTCGCCCGGTTGGGCGCCCAGGCATCGCCGCCGCCGCCGGTCATGGCGAAACGCTTGCCGCTGATGACCAGTTGGATGCGCGGTTCGGCGGCGATCTTGCGCGACAGGCGGAAATGGACCTGGCCGCGGATATTGCGCCGGGGCCAGGTGCCGACGCTGGCATAGGGCTGATAATCGCGCTGCATGGTGCTGGGCGCGGCCTGGGCAATGGCATAGCAGCGCGGCACCTGCGGATCGCGGAACGCACCCCAGGTCGAAAACACGCCCAGGCTGTCGCGCGCAGCTAGCGGAGCGGCAAGCAAGGCGATTGCCGCCATAGCCACCGTCGCTCTAACCATAAACGATCGCCACCACTTCCCAGTCCTTGCTGCCCACCGGCAGGCGGACGGTGCGGACATCGCCGACCGCCGCACCGCGCAGGGCGCGGGCCACCGGGCTGGACCAACCGATCCGGCCAGCGCTGGCATCCTGTTCGTCATCGCCCACGATGGTGAGGGATTTCTCGCTGTCGTCCTCGTCGGCAATGGTCACGGTGGCGCCGAACCATACCCGCGCCTGATCCGGCTGGGTGGCGGGATCGACCACCCGGGCCGCCTTCATCCGCTTCAGCAGATGCGCCAGCTCGCGGTCGATTTCCCGCATCCGCTTGCGGCCATAGAGATAGTCGCCGTTTTCGCTGCGATCGCCGTTGCCCGCCGCCCAGCTGACGATCTCGACAATTTTCGGCCGCTCCTGGCCCAGCAGCAGGTCATAACGGGCGCGCATGGCGGCGTAGCCGGCCGGCGTGATCGGATTGGTCCCAGCGCTCATGATGGTGCGTGCAACCCCGCCTAGCGCAGGAAGTCGGCGGCGGTGCGGGGTTTGCCGTAAGGTGCCTGGTCCGGGTTCAGCTGTTCGTA
This sequence comes from Sphingomonadaceae bacterium, assembly GCA_046294735.1. Taxonomy (GTDB): domain Bacteria; phylum Pseudomonadota; class Alphaproteobacteria; order Sphingomonadales; family Sphingomonadaceae; genus 34-65-8. The sequence goes on along the minus strand of JBKBKB010000002.1, from coordinate 125,565 downwards.
GACCACCGCGTTTTCGATCACCCGGTGGACATAGGTGCGGGTTTCGGTGATGCCGATGCGTTCAATCCAGGTCACCCAGTCGATCGAGCCGGTGCGCGGGTCGCCGTTGGCGCGCAGCCACTGGTTCACCCGGCCCGGCCCGGCATTGTAGGCGGCGATGGCAAGCGGATAGCTGCCGTTGTAGCGCGCCAGCAGACGCTGGATGTGGTTGCTGCCGAGCTGCACGTTGTAGTCAGCATCGTTGATGAGCGAGGCTTCCAAATACTGGATCCCCGCCTTGCCCGCTTCCTCGCGTGCGGTGCCCGGCATCAGCTGCATCAGCCCGCGCGCGCCGGCGTGGCTGATCGCGTTCTGGGCGAACTGGCTTTCCTGTCGGCTGATCGCGTGGATCATGGTCCAGTCGCCCCCGGGCGGGGTGCGGATGGTGGGATAGCCCTGGGCGATGAACTGGTTGTGCCCATCTGCCCCGGCCGCGTCAGCCAGGTTCACGGCGAGGTCTCGCCGCCCGATCTGGCGCGCGAAATCGGCCACCATGGCGTGCTCTTCGGGCGTGGTCGCCTGCTGGGCGATCTCGCGGTAGAACTGGATGCCGGTGCGCCACGGCGCCCCGCGGGCCAGCTCCTCCACCGCGCGGGTCAGCGGGGCGGCACGGAAGGCGGCGACTTGCGCAGCGCTGGGACGGATTGTTTCGTCGGCCGGTGGGATCACCGGGGTGCGGCCGAGCTTGCCGAGGGCCAATTGGCCATAGAACCGGTCGGGATATTGCCCGGCCATGCCATAGTAATTCTCTGCCGCCGCCCGGTCTCCGGCCTGTTCGGCGGCGCGGCCGGCCCAGTAGAATCCCTTGGAGCGGGTCTGCGGAGTCTGCGCCGCCGCCCCGTAGCGGTAGAACAACGGCGCGGCGGCGCGGGCGTCACCATTGGTCCACAGCGCCTTGGTGCCGCCGAGCCACATCAGCGTGGTGTAATCGTCGCGCAGCGCAAACGACATGCGCGAAACATCTGCGCCGGGTTCGAACAGGTCGTCGATGCGGTCGGCAATCCGGGCTGCCTGGCTGGCGCTGGCACCCTTGGCGACGTTCAGCATCTCCTTGACGAAGCTGGCCGGATAGCGGGCCGGGCGGTCAAGCTGCGGACGGCTGGCGAGCAGATCGGCCGCGCGCCCGGTCTGCCCGGTCTTGCGGTAATGGCGCGCCAGATCATAGACGAACCCGGCATCGCGCATTGCCTCGGCCGGCACGCCCATCTCGCCTGCCTGTTCCAGACCGCCGGTCAGGATCCGCAGGCGCGCGCGATAGACCGGCTGCTGTTCGTCCGACAGGCGCAGAAGCTGCCGGCCGGCCGCCTCCAGCGCATCGTTCCAAAGCAGCGCGTCCATCCGTTCAGCGTGATCCCGCCCGGTGAAGCGGATGCCGTAAACGCCATCGATATAAAGCTCCGACTGGCCGCTCATTGGCCCGCCGCGCCACGCCTCGCGTGCCACGTCGAACGATTCGGGTCGCTGGATGGTCGACAGCGCCAGTGCATAACGCGCCCGGCCCTGGTTGGTCAGCGGCGGAAACTGGTCGAAAAAGGCCACGATCCGTTCCGGCAGCAGCGGTTCGTCGGCCAGCGCGCGTTCAGCCCGTCGGCGCAGCAGCTCCTCGCGCGGAAAGCCGGGATAGGCCATGACAAACTCGGCGTAGGATTCGAACCCCAGATTGTCGAACTTGGTCAGGTGTTCCCACCGCGCAATCGCCTGGGCCATGCCGGTCGGTGCGCGAGCCACCATCTCGGCCCGTGCGCGGTCCCAAGAGGCCGAATCCTGCGCCAGCAGCGGGGCGGATGCGGTCATCGCCGGGGCGGCGAGCAAGGCGAGGGCAAAGGCAGGCAGGCGGTCCATGCTGGACATAGTGGGTGGCGGCTCCTTATCAGGCGCTGAATGGCGATGCGCCGGTTGGGGTGATCTGACCGGGTTCATGCGGTGTTTGAGGATGCGTGTAAATGTTCTCCGGTTCAATCCCTGCTCTGGTGACTCCTTTTCGCGACGGAGTGTTTGACGAGGCCGCGTTCCGCAAGCTGGTCGACTGGCAGATTGATAACGGATCGAGCGCGCTGGTCCCGTGCGGCACCACCGGCGAGGCTTCGACCCTGTCCAATGCCGAGCATCACCGGGTGATCGAGGTCTGCATCGAACAGGCGGCGGGCCGGGTGCCAGTGATCGCCGGGTGCGGCAGCAACGACACCATGAACGCGCTGCTGCACATGCAGTTCAGCCGCAAGGCCGGGGCCAAGGCGGGGCTGTGCGTCGCGCCCTATTACAACCGCCCCAGCCAGGCCGGGCTGATCGCGCATTTCAGCTATCTGGCCGAGCACAGCGATCTGCCGATCGTGCTCTACAACGTGCCCGGGCGCACCGTTACCGACCTGCTCGATGAGACCGTGGTCGAACTGGTGACCAAGTATCCCGACCGGATCGTGGCTATCAAGGACGCCAGCGGCGATCTCTCCCGTGTGGCTGACCACCGGATGGGTATCGGCAAGCATTTCTGCCAGCTGTCCGGCAATGACGAGCTGTGGCTGCCGCACTCGGCCGCGGGCGGCTCGGGCTGCATCTCGGTTACTGCCAACGTCGCGCCGAAGCTGTGCTCCGAATTCCACGCCGCGATCGCCGCCAACGAGCTGGAAAAGGCGCGCGAGCTGAATGACCGGCTGTTTCCGCTCCACTATGCGATGTTCAGCGATGCCTCCCCCGCGCCGGTGAAATACGCTCTCAGCCGGGTGCACGACTGGATCCGCCCGCAGGTGCGCCTGCCGCTGGTAGAATGCTCCGACGCGGCGAAGAAGGCGGTGGACGAAGCGCTTGAGATTGCGGGGCTTCTGTGATGCGCGTGATTACAGCACTTGGCGTTTTTGCTCTTTCGGCTTGTGCCACCGTTCCCGCCCAGACAGACAGCCTCGATGCGATTGCGCGCGACTACGTGCTGCTTCAGCTGACTATTGGCGAGAACGAACCGGGCTACATCGACGCCTACTATGGCGATCCGGCAGTGCAGGACAAGGCGCGGGCAGAGGCACCCGGCCAGAGCCTGCCAATGCTGGAGGCGCGCACGATCGCGCTAAAGGTCAGGGCGGAGCAGTTTGCCGATGACGGAGTTGAAGGCCTCAGCATGGACGAGCGCCGCGCGCGCTTTCTTGCCGCGCAGATGACCGCCGCCCGCACCCGCATCCGGATGATGCGCGGGGAACAGTTTTCGTTCGTGGAGGAAGCGCAGGGGCTGTTCGGGGTCACGCCGGAAACACCGCCGCTTGCAAGCTTCGACCCGGTGCTGGCTGAAATCGACGCGCTGGTTCCCGGCGAAGGCCCGCTGTGGCAACGGCTGGACAGGTTCAACCGCCAGTTCGATATCCCGGCTGAGCGTCTGCCCGCCGTGTTCGATGCCGCGATTGCCGAATGCAAGCGCCGTACCCTGGCGCACCTGACCCTGCCTGAAGGCGAAAGCTTCGACCTGGGCTATGTCACCGACAAGCCATGGAGCGGGTACAACTACTACAAGGGCCAGTACCATTCGCGGATCGAGATCAATATCGACCTGCCGACCCGGCTGAACCGCGCGGTCGATCTCGGCTGCCATGAAGGCTATCCCGGCCACCACGTGTTCAACGCCCTGCTGGAGCGCGATCTGGTCAACGGCAAGGGGTGGGCCGAATTTGCGGTTTACCCGCTCTATTCGCCGCAATCTCTGATCGCTGAAGGTTCGGCCAACTACGGCATCGACCTGGCTTTTCCGGCAAATGAGCAACTGGAGTTCGAGACCCGCGTGCTGGCCCCGCTGGCCGGATTGGAGGGGGCGGACCTTGCCACATACCGCAAACTGAACGCCGCCACCCGCGCGCTCGGCCCGGCGCGCTACACCATATCGGCGCAATATCTCGCCGGTGAAATCGATGCGGAAAAGGCGCAGGCGCTGCTCCAGCAGTACCAGCTCCTCTCGCCCGAACGCGCAGCGCAGTCGCTACGCTTCACCGACACTTATCGCAGCTACATCATCAACTATGGTCTCGGCCGCGACATGGTCCAGGCCAGCGTCGAGCGGACCGGGCCGGGGCAGGCAGAACGCTGGGCGCGGATGATCCGCCTGCTGAGCGAGCCGACCCTGCCGGGCGATTTGTGAAGCCGAAGCGGGCCTGATCGCACCGGGCACCCAGGTGTTCAACATGAAGCGCCGCTGGACTGCGACCGTGCGCGCAGACGGTTCGCTGGCTCATGTCACCCAGACCGGCAGCGGTATCTGCTGATCGCGGAGGATTCAGGGAGCGGTGTGCAGCATTCCAATCCCCCCTGTCCTACAGCCCCAGACCTATGGCATAGCCGTGGAATGACCCCGCCTCGCCCCTTTCTCTGCCTTTCGCAAAGGGGCATGGACCGGGCGGAGTTTTTTGCATCAGGACTGTGTAACAAGCGGTCCATGTCACCCTGTAACATGAGCCCGGTAGCACCATGAACCAAGCCGTTTACATCCGCCCGATCGGCATGGTGCCCGGGCCGCACAGCGAGCATGGCAACGCACTCAAGCTCGCCGGCGGGCTCGTCTATGCCAGCCGCTTCGCGGTCATCCTGCGCGAAGGGGGCAAGGTGACCGAGCGCTGGCTGGCGGGTGCGGACACCATCACCGATGTGCTGGCCGCCCTGCCAGTGGGCGTCATCGCCGATGGGCAGAACCAGTGGGCGAACCTTGCGCGCGTCCATGCGCCGCTGCAACTGGGGGAACGCACGGTGCGGCTCGACCAGCCGCAGGTGGTCGGCATCCTCAACGTCACGCCGGACAGCTTCAGCGATGGCGGCCAGTTCCTCGAAGATCCGGAGGTTGGGCGCGCCCATGCCGCCGCCATGCTGGAGGCTGGCGCGGCGCTGGTTGACATCGGCGGGGAAAGCACCCGCCCCGGCGCACCGGCGGTGTGGGAAGGGGACGAGCTCAAACGGGTGATCCCGGCGGTTGAGTACTGCGCCAGCATGGGCGCCGCGATCAGCGTCGATACCCGCCGCCCGGCTGTGATGGAGGCCGCGCTCGGCGCGGGCGCGCAGATGATCAATGACGTCTCGGCCCTGCGGCATGACCCGCGCAGCCTGGAGTTTGTCGCCCGCCACCGTTGCCCGGTGGTCCTCATGCACGCGCCCGGCGAAGGCGATGACCTGCACCAAAATCCGACCTACCAGGGCAGTTATGCCAACGTGGTGCTTGACGTGTTCGACTGGCTGCGTGCGCGGCGCGATGCGGCGCTGGCGGCGGGAATCGCGCGCGAGGCCATCGTGCTCGATCCCGGCATCGGCTTTGGCAAGACCGTGGCAGACAACCTCGCGCTGCTCAACGCGCTGCCGCTGTTCCATGCGCTGGGCCAGCCGCTGATGCTGGGGGTGAGCCGCAAGAGGATGATCGGGGCCTTGAGCAACGAGGCGCCTGCGCACCAGCGGCTGGGCGGCAGCGTGGCGCTGGCGTTCAAGGGGATGGAGGCGGGCGTGCAGCTGCTGCGGGTCCACGATGTCGCCGAGACAGTCCAGGCGCGCAACGTGTGGCGGGGCCTGCGCGATGCCGCGCTGACCGACTTCAGCGAGCTGCCGGCGGTCTAGAAGGAGTAGCCTCCATCGCTGACCCAGACATGGCCGGTCACGTTGGCGGCCATGTCGCTGAGGAGAAAGCCGATCTCGCCCGCGATCTCGTCAGGGGTGGCGAACTGGCCGCGCGGGGTGGTGGCGGCCATGGCCTTGAGCGTGGCCTCACGGCCATGCGCGGCGACAGCCTCGCGAAACTGGTCGCCGCTGTCCCAGATGGCGGTGTCGATGCCGCCGGGGGCGATGGCGTTGACGCGGATGCCGTGCTGCGCGTTCTCCGCCGCAGCGATGCGGGCCATGTGGGCGACGCCCGCCTTGGCTACGCCATAGGGGCCGATCCCGGGAACGGGCTTGATCCCGGTGACTGAAGCGGTAACGACCGCGCTGCCGCCGCCGGTCTTGCGCATAGCGCGCAGGGCTGCAGCGAGGGTGAGGAAGGCGCCGTCACAATTGACGCTCATCACCCGGCGCCACTCGTCCAGGGTAAGGTCCGCGATCTGGCCACTGCCGCCAATGCCGGCGTTGACGACGGCGTGATTGAGCCGGTCCCATCCGGCTTCAAGCCGGGCCCACAGGTCAGGGTCGGCGACGCTGCCGGTGACCCGGTCGGCAGAGCATCCGAGGTCAAGCGCGGCCAGGCCGTCGGCGTCGGTGTCGACCAGCACCAGGTGCGCAGCGCCATGCCGGTCAAGCCAGCGGGCGCAGGCCGCACCAAGGCCGGATGCGGCGCCGGTGACAAGCGCGGTGCGGCCGGAGAAGTCGAGGGGATTGGTCATGCGCCGCGCCTAGCCGGGGCGGCCCGCGCCATCAAGCACGCCGTCAGGCGACGTTGTCGATCCCCAGATCGGCGAGCTTGCGGTAGAGGGTCGAGCGGCCGATCCCGAGGCGACGGGCAACTTCGGTCATCCGGCCGCGGTAGTGCCCGATGGCGAGGCGGATCACGTCGGCCTCGATCTCTTCCAGCGGGCGCAGGTTGCCGTCTTCGGAATAGAGCATCACGCCCACACCCTGCTGCATCGGACTGGCGCTCTCGTGGTCCTCGCCGACCAGCGTGGCCAGCTGGGGGAAGCAGTCGGAGGTCAGCACTTCGCCTTCGCAGAACACCGCCGCCCGGAACAGCACCGCCTGGAGCTGGCGCACGTTGCCGGGCCAGGAATAGGCGCCCAGCATGGCCAGTGCGCTGTCAGATATGGTCACCTCGCGCAGGCCCGGCTGTTCGCCGATCCGGGCGAGGAAGTGTCGGGCGAGCGCAGGGATGTCGCTGGTTCGCTCGCGCAAGGGCGGCAGTGCTATCCGTGTCGGTGCCACTTGGGCGAGGAGGTGAGGATGGAAGAAGCCGGCATCTTCCAGCGCGCCGAGCGGGAGGTTGGTGGCACTCAGAACGCGGACGTCAACTTTGTAGCCGTGATGCGCACCGATCGGGCGGACCACGCCGGTCTCCAGCGCGACCGCCAGCTTCTCCTGCACCGCTTCGGGCAAGCGGTCGACCTCGTCGAGCACCAGGGTGCCGCCGTCGCAATGCTGCAGCGCTCCGATCTGGCGGTCGAACGCGCCGGGAAATGCACCCGGCTCGTGCCCGAACAGCAGCGATTCGACCGAGTTGGCGGGAACACCGCGCACATTGACGAAGCGCACCGGCGCACGGACCCGCGGGCTGGCGGCCTGCATGGCGCGCAGCAGCATGTCCTTGCCGGTGCCGTTTTCGCCCTGGATCAGGACATGGCCGTGCCCGCGGGCGGCCTTGGCCGCCTTGGCCAGCGCGGTGCGGAATGCAGGAGCATTGCCGACCATGGCATCGAAATCGGGCGTGGTGTCAAACTTCTCGGTCAGAGGCTGGAGCTCGTCGCGCGGAGCCTCCAACCGGGTCGCGCTGCGCAGCGCCTGCATCAGCCGGTCAGGGGCGACCGGCTTGACGAGGTAATCGGTCGCCCCTGCGCGCATGGCCTCCACGGCCAGCAGCGGACTGGCGCTGGTGGTCAGCATCAGGATCGGCATGGCGGGGCGACGCTGCTTGAGTTCGCGGATCAGTTCGCAGGCATCGTCGCCCGGAACCCACTGGTCGAGGATGATGGCCGAAAGCTGCATCCCCTGACGGGTGCCGAGCGTAGCGATGGCGGTTTCCGAATCCTTCACCACCAGCGTGCGCCAACCCTCCCGCGCGGCGAGAACGGTGATGAGCCGACTCTGCGCCGGTTCATCGTCGATCAGCATCAGCAGGCGCGATTCGTCGGTTGCCATCGATTCCCTAGCCACGTTCTGGCTCTTCCGGAGCGGAGCAAATGCAGTAACCGTGATGGGTAAAGTTCCGCTTAAGGCTGTTGATAGTCGCCATGGGCTTGAAGGCGGACTGGCCCCGCGATAGAGCCTAACGGAGCATTTCCATTACACAGGGTATTTCCATGGCATCCGGCAACGACATCAAGGCAGCAGAAAAGACCTACGAAGGGTTCATTGGCCTGCTGAAGTGGTCCGTGCCGCTGGTGGCGGCGATCACCGCCATTGTCGTCACGATCATCGCGACCTGAGCGCCGCCGCTTGCGCCTCGCCATCCTGAAAGAACGCGCGTCCGGAGAGACCCGCGTTGCCGCCACGCCGGAAACGGTGAAGAAGTTCATTGCGCTGGGCGCGGCCGTGGCGGTGGAGGAAGGCGCAGGCGCCAGTGCCTCGATCACGGACGAGGCCTTTCGCGAGGCGGGGGCGGAAGTCGGCCCGGCTGCGGCAGCGGTCAAAGGCGCGGACATCGTGCTCGGCGTCCAGGCACCAGACCCGGTTTTGCTGGCCGGAGCGGCATCGGGCGCATGGGTGGCTGCGACCTTCGATCCGTTCGGGCAGAAGCAGCGGGTGGAGGCCTATGCCAAGGCCGGCTTCGAAGCGCTGGCCATGGAGTTCATGCCGCGTATCACCCGCGCGCAGAGCATGGACGTGCTGTCCAGCCAGTCCAACCTCGCCGGATACAAGGCGGTCATCGCGGCGGCGGATGAATACCGCCGTGCCTTCCCGATGATGATGACTGCGGCTGGCACGGTTCAGGCGGCCCGGGTGTTCATCATGGGTGTGGGCGTGGCCGGGCTGCAGGCGATTGCCACGGCGCGGCGCCTTGGCGCGCAGGTTTCCGCCACCGATGTGCGCAGCGCAACCCGAGAACAGATCCAGTCGCTCGGCGCCAAGCCGATCTTCGTAGAGAACGTTGCCGGGATCGAAGGCGAAGGCGCGGGCGGCTATGCCACCGAAATGAGCGCGGAATATCAGGCTGCGCAAGCTGAACTGGTTTCCGGGCACATCGCCAAGCAGGACATCGTCATCACCACGGCCCTGATCCCGGGCCGCGCGGCCCCGCGCCTGATTACCGACGCACAGATCGCGTCGATGAAGCCGGGCAGCGTGATTTTCGATCTTGCCGTGGCGCAGGGCGGCAATGTCGAAGGCTCGGTGGCGGACCAGGTGGTCGAACGGCACGGGGTCAAGCTGATGGGCTATTCCAACACGCCCGCACACATGGCAGCAGATGCTTCGGCGTTGTTCGCGCGCAACCTCTACAACTTTCTCTTCGCGTTCTGGGACAAGGAAACGGGGCGGCCCGTGCTCGACGATGAAATTGGCGATGCGGTGCGGCTGACGCAGGGCGGGGCAGTTGTGCATGAAAGATTGCCGGGGTGACAGGGCTGCGTCTGCTGTTTTCTGGCGCCTTGACCGGCCTTGTCGCGCTGGCGATGGCCAGTTCGCCGCTGGCTGCTTGCAGCCCGCAGCCGCAGGCCGATCAGCACATGCGCTACACCATTTCGGATGCCATCGAGGGCGGCGAATATCGCTCTGCGGTGACGCAAACGCTGGTATATACAAAACACAGCTGTCCGGTCACGAAGCAGCCTGAATTGCTGGCCCGGCTGGCCGCGCTGGACGCGCAGTTGGAAACCTATCGCCAGCGCATCACGCGCAGCGTACTGGCAGTGGATTTTGCCATTGCCGAGGCCGATCTTGCCTATGACCGCAGCTTGCAGCGGGTGCGCTGCGGCAAAGTTGATGAAAGTTTGGCCGCCGCCACTGTCGAAGTGCGCGAGCAATTGTTTGCCCAGTCGCTGGAACGTCTGCGCGATCTGACAGCGCGCTTTGCCGCCCAGTCCGAAGAGGGCAAGTATGGCGAACCGATTGGCTATGGCGAGGCGGAGGCAATCGAGGGCGCGGCCTATCGCGCCCACGCCAATATTTTGGTGAACGTGTTGGCTCCTGTCTGCACCATCACCAGTCAACCCGTTTTGCAGGCCCGGCTTGACCTGTTGCTGAAAGAGGCAAACGATCATCACGATGCGATGCGCGGCACCCGCCACGCGGTTGATCTGATGGTGGTGCGCGGCGATCAGGAGCATCGTTTTTCGCTGATCGACATCGATTGCCCGCATCCCGATCAGCCCGGTATCGAGGCGCGGATCACCGAAATGGAACGCGTAGTGCGCAACCAACTCGCGCAGATGAAGAATATGGCCGGGCTGCAAGGGGGCTGATTAAGTGGATTTTATCGCTATTCTGTCGATCTTCGTGCTGGCGTGCTTTGTCGGCTATTACGTCGTCTGGTCAGTCACCCCGGCGTTGCACACGCCGCTGATGGCGGTGACCAATGCGATCTCCAGCGTCATTATCGTCGGCGCGCTGATTGCGGCGGCGGAAGCGGGGAGCGAGGCAGCCAAGTGGCTCGGGCTGCTTGGCGTGGTGCTGGCAAGCGTCAACATCTTCGGTGGCTTCGCGGTAACCGAGCGGATGCTGGCGATGTACAAGAAGAAGGAGAAGAAGTGATGTTCTCCTTCGGCCAGACATCGAAAGGCGTAGCCCTAGCCTGTGCAGGGGTGACGGGTCTGTTTTTTGCGACCCCGGCTTTCGCCGCCACCGGCGATGCCGGAACGCCCGCCTGGGCCATGCTCGCCTACCTCGTCGCGGGCGTGTTCTTCATCCTCGCGTTGCGCGGGCTTTCCAGCCCCTCGACCAGCCGGACCGGCAACCGCTTGGGCATGGCCGGGATGCTGATTGCCATGGTCACCACGCTGGTTACGCATGACATTGCCAATATCGCCGAAATTGGGCTGGCGATCTTCGTCGGCGGCGCATTCGGCCTGATCGTTGCCCGCCGCATTGCCATGACCCAGATGCCCGAACTGGTCGCGGCGTTTCACAGCCTCGTCGGCCTCGCGGCCGTGCTGGTCGGCTGGGCTGCCTATCTCAACCCGGAAGCGTTCGGACTCATGACGCCGGACGGCGGGATTGGCGCGGTCAGCAAGATCGAGATGGGGCTGGGCATTGCCATCGGGGCGATAACCTTCTCCGGCTCGGTCATCGCCTTCCTGAAGCTGTCGGGCAAGATGAGCGGATCGCCGATCCTGTTGCCCGCGCGACACGTGATCAACCTCGGCACGCTGGTCGCGATCATCGTGCTGACCGGCCTGTTCGCCATGGCGGCGCCGACCGAGACCCTGCCGCTGATCGTCGCGGTGACGGTGCTGGCCTTCGCCATCGGCTTCTTGCTGATCATCCCGATTGGTGGGGCGGACATGCCGGTGGTGGTCTCGATGTTGAACTCCTATTCCGGCTGGGCAGCAGCGGCGATGGGCTTCACACTGGGCAACAGCGCGATGATCATCACCGGGGCACTCGTCGGCAGTTCGGGCGCGATCCTCAGCTACATCATGTGCCGGGCGATGAACCGCAGCTTCATCAGCGTGATTGCTGGCGGCTTTGGCGCGGATGCCAGCGCCAGCGGCGGGGAAGCGCGCGAGCAGCGCCCCTACAAGCAGGGCAGCGCCGACGATGCCGCGTTTATGCTGGAACAGGCGGAAAAGGTCATCGTCATCCCCGGTTACGGCATGGCAGTGGCCCAGGCGCAGCACGCGCTGCGGGAGATGGCCGACCAACTGAAAGCACGCGGGGTCGAGGTCAAATATGCCATCCATCCGGTGGCCGGGCGGATGCCGGGGCACATGAACGTGCTGCTGGCCGAAGCCAACGTGCCCTATGACGAAGTGTTCGAACTGGAAGATATCAACAGCGAGTTCGCCCAGGCCGATGTTGCCTTCATCATCGGTGCAAACGACGTGGTCAACCCGGCCGCCAAAACCGACAAGACCAGCCCGATCTACGGTATGCCGGTGTTCGACGTCGACAAGGCCAAGCAAGTGTTCTTCATCAAGCGGAGCATGGGGGGTGTCGGCTATGCCGGTGTCGACAATGACGTGTTCTACATGAACCAGACGGTGATGCTGCTGGCTGATGCCAAAAAGATGGTCGAGGACATTGTGAAGGCGCTGTCGCACTGATGCGGCTTCTGACCGTCGCCTGCGCGGTGCTGGCCCTGACCGGCTGTGTCGAGACAATTGCCGAGAGTCGCGTGAAAAGCGCGCTCCTCGAAGCGGGGCTGAGCGAGCGCAATTCCACCTGCATGGCGCAGCGCATGGTTGATCGGCTGACCATCAGCCAATTGCGCAAGCTCGAAGGCCTGAAAGCCCGCAAGGGCGAGTCGGTGCGCCCCACCACGCTCAAGGGCTATGTCGAACGGGTGCAGCGGGTCGGCGATGCCGAAGTGCTGACGGTGACGAGCAGTTCCGCCGCGCTATGCGCGGTGGGGCTGGGTTAGGCTTTGGTGAAGCTGGCCGTGCGGCAGATCACCATAACGCAACCTTTCACCTTCAGCACATTGCCCTCACGCCAGACCTCGGCGTTGAAGTTGCGCCCGTCCTCGGGGCTGTAGCCCTTGCCCTTGAATCGCGAGCCTGCCGGGGCAAGGTTCCAGAAGATCCTGAGGCCCAGCAGCTTGCGGTCCCGCAAGGCCTTGTCGGGGTTCTTGCCATCGCGCGCGCCGCCTGCGGGCTCCGGCACCAGGAACCGGGCGATTCGGCCGCACATCTGCGCGCCGCAGGGGTAGAACTGGATCACCGATTTGCCGTCATCAGCCTTCCAGTTGCCCTCGATTGGGTTCGCCTGCGCGGCCGCTGGGCTGGCAAGGCACAGCATGGCCAGGGCAGTGGCAGCCGCAAGTGATCTTCGCATGGGTTCTCCGAGTCCTGATGCGCGCCCTCTTGGCGGGGCCGCCGATTTGCCGCACTATGGCGGCTAGAGGGAGGGAATGCCATGACGAGGATTAACCTGATCTGTGCGGCCGCGCTGGCGGCGCTGGCCGTTCCGCTGGCGGCAGCAGAGCACAGGGTCGAGCCGGGCGAGGGCGCGCAGGAGCGGCTGCAGGAAGCATTGATCCTGGCCGAGCCAGGCGACGAGATCGTGCTGGGCGCGGGCAGGTTCGCGCTCACCGACGGGCTCAGCCTCGCGGTTAACGGGGTCACCGTGCGCGGAGCCGGGCCGCAGCTGACCGTGCTCGATTTCACCGATCAGCAAGGCTCCGGCGAGGGGCTGCTGGTCACTTCCAACAATGTCACCCTGCGCGATTTCGCGCTGGAGAATCCCAAGGGCGACGGAATCAAGTCGAAGGGCGCGGACATGATCGTCTATCACCGCATCCGCGTGACCTGGACCGGGGGGCCGAAGGCGGAAAACGGGGCTTACGGCATCTATCCGGTCGAAAGCACCGGGGTGCTGGTGAGCCATTCGGAAGTTTCGGGCGCGTCGGACGCGGGCATCTATGTCGGTCAGTCGCGGCTGATTACCGTGCGCAATTCAGTCGCCACCGACAATGTCGCCGGGATCGAAATCGAGAACAGCCGCGATGCCGTGGTGACCCAGAACTATGTCACCCGCAATACCGGCGGGATCCTGGTGTTTGACCTGCCAGACCTGCCGGTGATGGGCGGAGGCAACGTGCTGATCACGAATAACCTCGTCGCCGGCAACAATACCCCCAATTTTGCGCCGCCGGGCAATATCGTGGCCGGGGTGCCGCGCGGCACCGGCATCATGGTGATGGCGAACGAGAACGTCTGGATTGAAGGCAATGTGGTGCAGGACAACCCGACCGCGCCGTTCATGGTGATTGCCTATAGCCAGAAGTATGAGGACGAGCGCTACAACCCGTACCCGCGCGAGGTGGTAATTGCCGACAACGTCACCGACATGGGCGCGACCGATCCCGACCTGCCCGGCGGCGCGATGCTGCTGGCCGCTTTCGGGGGCACGCTTCCGCCGATCCTGTGGGACGGGTTGCAGCAGGACGTCGATACGCCGGCGCTGCGGGCAGCGGGCAACGCGCCGGGTTGGTCGCTCAACCTCACGCTGCAGGGGCAATCGCTGAGCGAGGCGCAGCCCGGGCCGCTTGCTGTCCCTGCCTTCGGCCAGCCGTGGGACATGGCTGGGATCGGCGCTCCGGCGCAGTTGGAAGCGCGGATCAAGTGAGGCAGGGCGCCGTTCTCGCTATGGCGCTGGCGGCGCTGCTGGCGTCGATGGCGACGGCGCGAAGCCCGGCGCCGGTCAATGATGCGGCCGTGCAGGCGGGGATGCCGCGCACCCTGTCCGAATACGGCTTCTTTTCCGATTTGCGGGGCCAGACGGCAGCCCACCGGGTCGAAAGCTACAGCCTCAATACGCCGCTGTGGTCCGACGGGGCGGACAAACTGCGGTTCATTTATCTGCCGCTTGGCGCGCAGCTTGTCGCAGACGGGGAGGGCCTGCTGCAATTCCCTGTCGGCAGCGCCATCATCAAGACCTTTGCTTTCGGTAAGGGGGCAGATCGCCGCCTGATTGAAACCCGGGTGCTGCTCCACAGGGCGGATGGCTGGCTGGCCTTGCCTTATCGCTGGAATGCCGATCAGACCGATGCCGTGCTTGCGTTGGCGGGCGGCAGGGTGGACCTGACCACTCCCGCAGGCGAGCCGATCAGCTATCGCATCCCGAACAAGAACCAGTGCAAGGACTGTCACAGCAAGAATGGCGTGGTGATCCCGCTCGGCCCTAAGGCGCGTAACCTGTCGCATGACTGGCTGGAGGGGATGGCTGCGGCCGGACATCTCGACGCCTTTCCGGCCGGGGCTGATACCCTGCCGCGCTGGAATACGCGCAATAGCGCAGACAATATTGCCCCCTTCGCCCGCGCCTACCTCGATGTGAACTGCGCCCATTGCCACCAGCCCGGCGGCGGCGCGTCCAATTCGGGGCTAGACCTGCGCTGGGAACAGCATGAACCGGGCGCGCTCGGCATGATGAAGCGTCCGGTCGCGGCAGGGCGCGGGGCGGGCGGGCACCTGTTTGACATCCTGCCGGGCGAACCTGACCGTTCGATCCTGGTCTATCGGATGGAGACCATGGAACCGGGCGTCGTGATGCCCGAAATTGGTACTTCGACCCGCGACCGCGACGGGATCGCGGTGGTGCGCCAATGGATTGTGGAGATGGAACTGAAATGAAATGGGTTTTGCGCGGATTGCTCGTGCTGATCGCGGTGCTGGTGATTGCCTTTCTGATCTTTCGCACGCCGGATACCGACGCGGGCGAAATGCGCGCCAAGTATGGCGGGGCGCCGTCGCAATTCGTGGCGATTGGCAAGGGCGTGACCGTTCATCTGCGCGATGAGGGGCCGAAAGATGCGCCCGCGATTGTTCTGCTCCACGGCTCCAACGCCGACCTGCACACGTGGGCGCCCTGGGCCCAGGCGCTCAAGGCCGATTACCGCGTGATCCGCTTCGATCAGGTCGGCCACGGCCTGACCGGACCAGACCCCCGGCATGATTACAGCCGCGACAACTATGTCGCCGACATTCTCGAAGTCGCCGACAAACTCGGCCTCGAACGCTTCATCCTCGGCGGCAATTCGATGGGTGGCAAGCACGCGCTGGCGTTTGCGGTTGCGCATCCGGAACGGGTCGCGGGGCTGGTGCTGGTCGACGCCAGCGGCGGGCCGATGCTCCAGCGCGAGGCGAACAATGGGGATGACAGCGGCAGCGGCAACATTGGCTTCAGGATTGCCCAGACGCCGGGAATCAACCTGCTGGTCGAACAGATCACACCGCGCAGCCTGATCGCGCAGAGCCTGGATCAGAGCGTCTCGGTCAAGTCGGTGGTAACTGATGAGGTGGTGGACCGGTATTGGGAACTGCTGCGCTACCCCGGCAACCGGCGGGCAACCCTGAAGCGGTTCGGCTATGGATACGACCCGCTATCCGAAAGCGAGATCGAACAGATCACTGCGCCGACGCTGATCCTGTGGGGCGAGGAGGACCGGCTGATCCCGGTCGAGGCAGGGCGATGGCTTGCCCGGACGCTGCCCGCGAGCACGCTGAAGGTTTACCCTGGGGTTGGCCACCTGCCGCAGGAAGAGGCCCCTGCCGCCACGCTTGGGGCTCTCCGGCCGTGGCTTGCCGAGCACGCTGCCCCGCCAAAATCCGATTAAGCCCGGTTCCGGCCCGATCACCACTGGACGCAGCGGACCCTTGCGCCCTAAACGGTTGGCACTCTCACATCGCATCAAAGGGGCAATGGCCTTGCGCAAACTCGGCCTGATCGGCGGCATGAGCTGGGTTTCGACCCGCAACTACTACGAGAAGATCAACCTCATGGTGCAGCGCCGCACCGTGCCCATGGCCAGTGCGCCGATGCTGATCGAGAGCCTCGATTTCCGCAGCCTCTATGGGCTGCGCGAGGAAAACGACTGGAGCCATGCAGCCGAAGTGCTGGGCGAAAGCGCCCGGCGGCTGGAGCAGGCCGGGGCCGGTGTCCTGCTGATCTGTGCAAACTCGATGCACCGTGTGTTCGACCGGGTGCAGGCGCAAGTCGACATCCCGATCATCCACATTGCCGAAGCGGTTGGCCGCCGGATGCAGCGTGAGGGCGCCATTCAAGCGGCCCTGCTGGGTACGCGCAATGTCACCACGGAGAGCTTCTACCGCCGCCATCTGGTAGCCCACGGGGTCGATCTGATGCCGCCGGACCGGGAGTTCGTCGAGCAGGTTGACCGGATCATCTATGACGAGCTGATGCTGGGCAAGGTCACCCGCGATGCGGAGCGGACGCTGAAAACGATCATCACCCGCAAGGAACAGGACGGGGCGCAGGCGATCGTGCTCGCCTGTACCGAACTCGACATGATCGTCGATGTCGACGCGAATGTCCTGCCGATCTTCGATTCGACCCAGATCCACTGCGAGGAAGCGGTTGACTGGCTGCTCGGCAACGAAGGCTGAGAGGGGCCGTCGATGCCGATCCGCGCCGCTTTTGCCGCCGACCCGGACCGTTCACGCGGGCGCGAATTCGGCTCGGATCGCAGCGGCGCACGCGGCCCGCGCAGCGAGTTTCAGCGGGATCGGGACCGGATCATCCATTCGATCGCATTCCGCCGCCTCAAGAGCAAGACCCAGGTGTTCATTTCGCCCGACGGCGACCATTTCCGCACCCGGTTGACCCACAGTCTGGAAGTGGCGCAGATCGGGCGGGTGATCGCCCGCGCGCTCGGGCTTGACGAGGACCTGACCGAGGCGCTGTGCCTGGCCCACGACATCGGCCATCCCCCGTTCGGCCATGCCGGTGAGAAGGCGCTGTTCGACGCAACCGAGCGGCACGGCGGGTTCGACCACAACGCCCAGAACCTGCGCACCCTGATGCGACTGGAAAGCCCTTATTGCGACCACGACGGGCTGAACCTGAGCTGGGAGGTGCTGGAGGGGCTGGCGAAGCACAATGGCCCGGTCAGAGTGCCGAACTGGGCGCTGGCCGAACTCGATGCGTCCTACTCCCTCGACCTTGCCAGCCATGCCTCGCTCGAAGCGCAGGTGGCGGCGGTGGCAGATGATATTGCCTACGACAACCACGACATCGATGATGGCCTGCGCTCCGGATTCCTGCAGCTCGACGAACTGCTGACGCTCGATTTCGTGGCCGACCAATGGCGCAGCGTCGAGGCTCAGTTTCCCGATGCACCGCTTGATCGCCGCCTGCGCGAACTGGTCCGGTGCCAGATCGGGCTGATGGTCAACGACGTGATCGATCAGACCCGCGCAGCGACCGCACGCCTGACTACGATTGAAGAGGTGCGCGGGGCCGGGCGCGCGCTTGCCATGTTTTCGGGCGGCATGGCGCAGGAAGAGCGCCAGCTAAAGCGGTTTCTCTACGATCGGCTCTATTACCATCCCGAGCAGCTGATCACGGCCGAACGTGCGCGCGATGTTGTGGCTCGGCTCTATGCTGCCTACGAACAGGAACCCGCCACCCTGCCGCGCGACTGGCGCGAAAACCTGCCCGATGAGGAGCCTCACCGCACCCGCCATATCGCCGATTTCATCGCCGGGATGACCGATCGCTATGCCATCGACCAGTATGCCCGGATCTACGGCAAGGAACCTGAGGGACTGCGCAATGTCTGAGCCCCTGCGGATCGCCCTGGTCGGGGCGACCGGCCTCGTCGGACGCTCGCTGATCGAGCTGTGCGTAGGCCGGGCGGATGTCCGCCTGGCCGCGATTGCCCGGCGCGAAATGGCCTTGCCGCAAGGCGCGACCATGGAGATGTTCGTGGCCGATCCGGCGCACTGGGGTGAAGTGATCGAGGCGGTCCGGCCGCAGGTGCTGGTCAGCGCGCTCGGCACGACCTGGAAAAAGGCCGGCAAGGACGAGGCCGCCTTTCGCGCGGTTGACCAGCAACTGGTGCTCGGCACCGCCCGCGCGGCCCGGGCGCATGGGGTCGAGCGGATGATCGCGGTTAGCTCGGTCGGGTCAGAGGCGGGCTCGAAGAACTTCTACCTCCGGGTCAAGGGGGAGGTTGAACGCGATCTGGCTAAGGCCGGGTTCCGGCGGCTCGATGTGCTGCGCCCGGGACTGCTGAAGGGCACCCGGGAAAACGACCCGCGCGTCCGTGAGCGGCTGGCAAGTATGGCCAGCCCGGTGGCTGACCTGTTGTTGCACGGCAGATTTCGCCAGTACCGTTCGATCCCGGCCCATGTGGTGGCGGAAGGCATCCTGTCGCTCGCCCTGCGCAGCACCCAGGGCCGGTTCGTGCATGACAACGACGCGATCCGGCGCGCCGCGCGCGATCTGCCGCGCCCGCAGTCCGGCTGAGCATCAGGACAAGGCGGGGGCAGATGATCGAGCGGATGACCAGCCTGTTCGCGCTGTGGACGGTGCTCGGCACGGCGCTGGCGTGGTTCGTGCCGGAGCTGTTCCTGTGGGTCAGCGACGGCAGTGTGCGCCCCCTTGGCCAGTCGGTCATCGCCCTGCTGCTGGGGGTGATCATGCTCGGCATGGGGCTCACCCTGACCATGGCCGATTTCCGCCGGGTGCTGACCATGCCGCGGCTGGTGCTCACCGGTGTGGTGCTGCAATTCACGGTCATGCCGTTGTCGGGCTGGGCGCTGGCCCACCTGTTTGCCTTGCCAGTCGGGCTTGCCGTGGGCCTGATCCTGGTCGCGTGCTGCCCGGGCGGCACGGCGTCCAATGTGGTCACCTATCTTGCCCGCGCCAATCTTGCGCTCAGCGTGACCATGACCATGGCCTCGACCCTGGTCGCGATCGCGCTCACCCCGCTGCTGACCGGGTGGCTGGCAGGCGTGTTCGTGGAGATCGACCGCTGGAGCCTGTTCCGCGACATGGTGATGGTGGTGCTATTGCCGGTTGTCGCAGGAGTGGCGCTCAACCGCCTGTTTCCGCGCCTCGTTCAGCAGGTTGTGCCGATTGCGCCGCTGGTCTCGATCGTGGCGGTGATCCTGATCGTGGCGTCCATCATAGCCCGTTCGAAGGATTTGATCGTCGAGCATGCCGGGGTGCTGCTGCTGGCGGTCCTGTTGCTCCATCTGACCGGGTTCGCCTCTGGGTATGCGCTGTCCCGCCTGCTTGGGCTGGGCGTGGCGGACCGGCGCACTGTGTCGATCGAGGTGGGGATGCAGAACAGCGGGCTCGGCTCCAGCCTGGCCTCCGCGCCGGCCTTTCAGGCGCAATTCGCAGCAGCGATGCAGGCGGCGCTGGCCCCGGTTCCCAGCGCGATCTCATCGATCTATCATGTCGTCATTGGCAGCCTGCTAGCCGCCTTGTGGCGACGCCGCCCGACCGGAGAAAACGAGCAATGAGCTGGAATGCGATTTTCAGTGCGGTGAACCTGCTGGCCCTGGTGGCGTGGGGCATCCTGATCCTGGCACCGCGCAAGCCGGTGCTGCTGGCGCTGGTGCTCTATCTCGGGGTGGGCCTGCTGTGCCTGATCTATGCCGCCGGTCTGGTGAGCATTCTGACCGGGCTGGTCGATCCGGTTGGTCCGGATGGACCGGGGGCCGATTTCACCACCATCGAGGGGGTCAGGGCGATTTTCGCATCGGACGGCGGGGTGACCGTTGGCTGGACCCACTACCTCGCGTTCGACCTGTTCGTGGGGCTGTGGATTGCGCGCGATGCCGATGCCAAGGGGTTCTCCCGGCTGGTCCAGGCACCGATCCTGCTCGCCACCTTCATGGCCGGGCCGCTCGGGCTGCTGATCTGGCTCATGGTGCGTGAACGGCGCGCACGGGCCCAGGGGCGCTGGTCCTGAAACGCCACGCTCCGGCCACCGCCCGCAACAGCGAGCCGATTGCGGAGATACTGGCGCGCGAATTGCCGACGCGCGGCATGGTGCTGGAGATCGCCAGCGGAACTGGCGAACACGCCGTGTTCCTCGCCCGCCGCTTCCCGCAGCTCCAGTGGCAGCCGAGCGACCCGGACAGAGAGGCGCTGGCGTCAATTGCGGAGTGGTCGGCCGAGGCCGGCCGGCGCAACCTTCTGCCGCCGGTCATGCTCGACGCGAGCGCGCCGCACTGGCAAGTGCAGCGGGCCGATGCGGTGCTGTGCATCAACATGGTCCACATCAGCCCGTGGCGCGTGACTGAGGGGCTGTTCGCCGGGGCGGCGGCTCTGCTGGCACCTGGTGCCGGGCTCATGCTCTATGGGCCCTACCGCGAACAGGGCCTGCCAATCGCGCCTTCCAACGAGGCGTTTGATGCCAGTTTGAAAGCGCGCAATCCGGAGTGGGGGCTAAGGGAAATGAGCGCGGTCGACGCGCTGGCCGAAAGGTGTGGCCTTGCACGGACGGCCCGCTACCCGATGCCCGCCAACAACCTTATGCTGGTGTATCGGCGGCTGCCACCCGGCCACTGATGACCCGGTCACCGGCTTCGCCGATCGATTCAATGTCGCGGCCCAGCCCCTTTACGGTGTTGCAGGCCGTCGCAGTCAGGGACAGGGCGGCGAGGCCGAGAGTAAGGGCGATCTTGCGGGGCATATGCTCATTCCTTGTGCCGATATGCCGGAAGAACGGTTTCTCACGGTCCAGGTTCCTGCGCCGCCGCCGTCCGCGCTTGCAGCGGCTTGCCCAGGGTATGCTCACGCCAGGCAATAATCAGGCCGGCACCGACGATCAGCGGCGCGCCGATCCAGGTCGTAGCCGGGGGCAGCAGATCGAACACAGCCCACCCGAACAGGGTGGCCCAGATCAGCGCCGAGTAGTCCATCACGATCACGCTGGCGACCGCTCCGTATCGCAGCGCCGCCGTTAACAGCAATTGACCGAGCAGACCGAACCCGGCGAGGCCTGCGAGCAGGCCCCACTGATAATGGCTGTGGCCGGTCGCGACGAACGGCATTGTCAGGCCCAGCACGGGGATGCTGAAAGCGGAAAACCAGAACACGATCGACAGCGGCTCGTCGGTCCGGGCCAGATCGCGGACCTGGATCGAGATCAGCGCGATCATGAACGCGGCTCCCAGACCCACCAGCGCCCCGAGCAGGGGGATATGCCCGTCACCGGGCTGGGTGATGATGACTACGCCAACAAAACCCAGCGCCACCGCTGCCCAGCGCCACGGGCCAACGCGCTCGCGCAGGATCAGGGCAGACAGGATCACCGCCCAGAACGCAGTGGTGAAGTTGATCGTGGTGGCCTCGGGCAGTGGCAACAGGATGACTGCTCCGAAGTTGAGCGCCATGCCGACCAGGCCGTAGAGCGCGCGCAGACCATGCTTACCGATCCGGGCGGTGCGCAGCCGCGCCACGCCGCCCGACAGGGCGAGCCACAGGGCGATCAGCGGGACAGTCGGCATCTGCCGCCAGAACAGGATTTCCGCCAGATGGATTCCGCTTTCGCTTGCCAGCTTGACCAGCACCAGCATGACCGAGAGCACGAAGGCCGCGCCCAGTCGGATAACCAGGGCCAGGATCGGCCTGTGATAGTGCTCGGCGGGGCTCACCCAGCCCGGCATAATCGTGGTCGCCGCCAGCGCAAGTGCGATTGGCTTGCCACCGGCAAAGCCGCGCACCATATGCCCGGCCCGCCATGCTGCACCAGTTTCTCGCCTTTGCCAGTGAAGCCAAGCTGCTCGCCGCTGCCGGTCTGGCATGCTGGATCGCGGCCGGTATTACTTTGCTGGCGGAGAAACGCCGTCACCGCCGGGACCGGTTGGATGCGGTAGGCTGGGTGCCGTGGACCGGACTGTTCCTGACCCTTGCGGTGATCGGCGGCGGATTGATTGCTGTGGCTTTGCCCTCGATCATGGGCGGCTAGCCGAGATCACGCTTGATTGACGCCTTCCTGAAACACGCATAGCCTTTTCCCTGTGTTATCGCACGGGGGGTTAGTGATGAAAAAAAGCAACACGGTTGTGTCTGCGATTGCGGCATTACTCGGGCTTACGGGCGCGTTGCTGCTTGTTTCGCTGTTCACACCGATGTGGAATTATTCCGTTGCAGGTGCGGTTCTGCTGACGGCGGCTGGTCTTGGCGTTATTGCCTCCGTGTGCGGATGGATCGCGCGCAAGGGCGGCGTTAATGCGCTCAACAACCTCGGTCTGGGGCTAGGATTGGTAACCGTTGCCGCATCGGTTGCGATGATGGGCTATTTCACTGTCGAGGAACCGACCTACACACAAGAAAGCGCCTACGTGCCGGAATAGTGGCTCAGAGGCAGGCCTCCAGATAGGCCTGGTCGAAGCCAAACTGGCGTGCCTTTTCGAGCGTGTAGGGCCGCAGGCCGGAACTGCGGAATTCGCCGATGATCTTGCCGTCCTCGGTCTCGTCGAGATACTCGAACTTGAACAGCGACTGGGTCACGATAACGTCGCCTTCCATCCCGATCACTTCAGTGATCTCGGTGGTTCGGCGCGAACCGTCGCGGAGACGCTTGACCTGCACGATCAGGTCGACAGATTCGGCGATCTGGCGCGAAATGGCTTCCTTGGGGATCTTGATGTCCCCCATCAGGATCATGTTTTCCATACGGCCCAGACATTCGCGAGGGCTGTTGGCGTGGAGCGTACACATCGAACCGTCATGGCCGGTGTTCATGGCTGCGAGGAGGTCGAAACACTCCGCGCCGCGAATTTCCCCCAGGATGATGCGGTCAGGCCGCATACGCAGGGCGTTCTTCACCAGGTCGCCGATGGTGATCGCGCCCTGACCCTCAAGGTTGGGCGGGCGAGTTTCGAGCGGCAGCCAGTGCGGCTGCTGCAGGCGAAGTTCGGCTGCGTCTTCGATCGTCAGCACACGTTCGCCCGGGTCGATCATTTTCGACAGGGCATTGAGCATGGTTGTCTTACCCGAACCGGTACCGCCGGAAATGACCACGTTCATGCGGCAGGCGCCGGCGATCTTGAGGCAGGTTGCCATCTTCTCGCTCATAGAACCGAAGTCCTTGAGCATGTCGATGGTGATCGGCTTCTCGGAGAATTTACGAATTGAGATCGCGGTGCCGCGCAGGGACAGCGGCGGCACGATCACGTTGACGCGGCTGCCGTCCTTGAGGCGGGCGTCGGCCAGCGGCGTGGTCTGGTCGACCCGGCGGCCGACCTGGTTGACGATCCGCTGGGCAATCTGGAACAAGTGCTGCTCGTCGCGGAACTTGATCGGGGCGATCTGCAGCTTGCCCTTCTTTTCGATGTAGGTCTGGTCCGGGCCGTTGACCATGATATCGGACACGTCCGGATCGCCGAGCAGTTCCTCCAGCGGGCCGAAGCCGAGCAGTTCGTCGATCAGCACCTTTTCCATCGCGAACTGTTCGCGCCGGTTAAGGGTGATCTTGAGCTCGGCCAGCACTTCCATGATGATCGGGCGGAACTCTTCGGAGAGTTCTTCCTTCGACAGCGTCGCGGCTGCTTCCGGATCGACCCGTTCGAGCAGGCGCGGGAGCACCTGTTCCTTGATCTTGTGGACGCTGGCTTCGAAGCCGCCGACTTCCTGCTGGGTATGAACCGCGTTGGCGCGGTCCGCCAGCCGGGTCATCGCATCGGCTTTGTTCGGTTGCGCGCTGTCCATCGGCGGCGCCGAGCTTTCGCCCGGCAGCGGCGGAAACTGCTCTCCGCCTGGTGGCGGGGCAGCGGGACGCGAGGCGGCTTCGCCCCCCTTCATCGGGCGGGCCACGCCAAACTGCGGGCGCGCGCCCGGGGCCATTCCCCCCGGTCCGTTTCTGCGTCCGAATGCGCTCATTCCCGCCCCCGTATCAAACTCTGTCGGCTGCCGATGGCGTCAAACCGCCAAGGGAGCCTTCCAACACTTGGTGAATAGGCAGGAAAGGTTGTTTTTTTCCTAAGCCTGCCCTTGTTCGGCACAGCTAGCCGCACCTGCGAAGCCCGGTTTGCCTGTGCCAGCCGGTTCATGTCCGCTCGTACCAGTACAGCGTCCTGGTCGGCAGCACGTCGACCTGTTTCACGATCCGCGCCCGCTGCAAGAGCAGGGCGGCAAACTGCTCGTTGCCATAGTCCGGGAAGATGTCCGCTCGCTGCGATAGCAGGGTCTGCACCATCGGGTCCGACTTGTGCGGGAACTCGATCACCCCCTGCGGTGCGAGCGAAACCAGCCAATCGGTTGCCATGTCGAGCGGCACGTTGCGCCCGATCGCGATGTGATGGATGAAGGCGAGGGCGACGAGTGCGTCGGCGCTGGCCCGGTCGCCGAAGCCCTTGCGTTCGCCCTGGGCCCACCCCTGTGATGGGCTGGGGTTGGCGGCATCAAGCCACAGCGGCAGGAACGCGAGGTTTTCCTGGCGGGCGCGGTCATAGGCCACCTCCAGCGCGGCATGGTCGAAATCGAACCCGACCACGCGGGCGGCACCGTTTTCCAGCGCAGCCTTGGAATAGTCACCGCTGTTGCAGCCGATGTCGAACAGCAGTGCGGGTTGCACTGCCCGAGCCATCTCCCCGACGAACGCAGCCTTGGCCCGCGCGTCGTCACTCTGGTAGCTGTTGCGACCGGCATAATCGCCCCAGACCGTGGCGTGGGACGGTATTCGCAGCCCGGCAATGGCGCGGCGCAGGCCGTCCAGCATCCCGACAAAGGCGTGCTTGGGGAGGCGGGTTTCGCGATACTTTGCCGACCCTTCCGCCTTCCGGACCGAGCGGTTCTGCATTGCTGCCTGGGCGACGACATGGGTCATCACGGTCCACGAAAGTTTCTTGTGCAGCGGTAGCAGCCGGGCCAGGTCCTCCGGCGCGATCCCTTCGAGATTACCGCGGAACCAGTGGTTCGGCTGCACGTCCAGCGCCGACCACATCAGCAGCGGGTTGAGGAACTGCATGCAGAACTGGCGGTGGCCGTCCCAGATTTCGCCATCCTGGTAAGGGCGGATTGACAGGTGGTCGATGAACACCGGGCGGGTGCCATCGAACTGGACATTGTAGGCCGTGGCATCGGACAGCGTGAAGCCGGACTTCAGCAAGTCGAGATGCAGGTCGAGATGGAACAGTGCAGCCGCCTTGTGCAGCGCAAAGCTCCATTCGTAGGGATAGGAAATGAACGGGACGCGCGGATGCTCCAGCACGTGTGCGGCGGCCACCTCTGGCAGGCTGTCATGCCCGATCCGGGTATAGTCCACCAGTTTGCCCGCGTCCGACAAGCGGCGCAGCACACCGGCTTCCTCGGCCAGTTCGAATGCCGGTGCAGCGCTGGGCATGATCGCGCGCAGGATGCGCTCGTCGGCCACGAACACGCGGCCGCCCGGGTCCCGGAAGGAACCCGGATCAATCCGGGCGAGAGCGCTCATTCCTGGTCGGCCCCGGCCTTGTCGCTGCGCGCGAACAGGTTCTTCACCTTGTAGAGCGAGGTGCGGAAGAACAGGGTCGCACTGGCAATCGCGCCGATTGTCGCCTGCAGGATGATGCTGCCGGTGGCGGGATCGAGATAGGCGTGCGCCGGGGTGGCAACGCTCAGCATGGCCAGCCCGCCGGCCAGCGAAATCAGTGTCTTGGACTGCATCTGGAAATCCCCCGCACAATGGTGATCGAATTCACTTTCGGGATGTGAAGCACTTTGCCTAACAAGTGGTTAAGCCATCAGTCGAAATCGGGCAGCTTGCGCCATTCGGTCGGCACCCAGTACGGGTCCATCATCAGGATCCGCGGAACAGTCGGTTGCGGCCGGGGCGCCGCGGCGAAATCGCGGGCCCGGAAGTCGGCCATCAGCTCGTCCAGGGCAAAGGTGCCGGGCACTTGTGCGCCCGCTTCACCTGGCACGCGGATCGCGAACAGGGTCGAATGCGACATCAGCATTTCCCGTTCGGTCAGCTCTGGTCCGCCGAGAAACGGGGCAATCGGGGAAATGCGCGAACCGTGGTCACCGTGGACGATGACGATGGCCTCGCGCCCGGCAGCGGTGCGGTCGAGGCGGTCAAGCAGGCGGGCGAGGCGGCTTTGCAGGCAGCGGACCTGGTCGGCATAGGCCCGCTCGCGCGCTTCGGGTGTGCCGGGGCCATGCTCGTCGAGCCAGTCCGCTTCCGCCAGCACAGTACACCGGGCGTCGAAGATATAGGGATCGTGCGGCAGCAGCACATGCAGGAAGCGGGCCTCGCCCGGCCTGAGTGTGGCGAGGTCGTCGGCAAACCGGTCAAGCTCGCCGAGTGACGCCAGCGGCAACAGTTTGGTGCGGTTATAGGGACGCCGGCCTTCCGTGCCGAACCACTGGTTGGCGCGCAGTTGCAGCTGTTCGGCCGCCTGGCCGGGCAGGGCCGCCAGTTGCAGCAGCGTGAAACCCATCACGGTCGCCCGGTCTGCGGCAGAGAGGTCCGTTTCCAGCATCGAGGTGAGCGCCGAGCGTTCGAACTTGCGGCAATGGGTGAGCGGCTGGTTGACGCACAGGTCGAGGAAAGTCGGCAGCACCGCGCTGGTGCGATAGCCGCGTGCGTCCAGTTCGGTGAAATAGGGAAGTTCCTCGGCAATGGCATATTGCAGGTTACGGTTACTGGTGGCGCGCGGCTGTTCGCCGAACGACAGCATTTCCGGCAGCGAGTTCACTGTCTTCACATGGCGGCTGTAGGCGCGAGGATAGACCTGGAAGCCCCGCCCGGTGAAGAAGGCGACCTGCTCTGCCCTCAGGGTGCGATAGTGCTCCGGCCCCAGCGCCATACTGTCCAGACCAAGGTAGGAATCGAGCACCAGATGGACAATTGCGGGCCGGTTCGTTGTTGGCCGTGTCGGGTCTTGCAGCGACTTGGCGTAGTTGGCGGGCCGCGGCGGTGCGCCGATCCCGGTGGTCAGGGCAACGAACTGGAACAGGAACACCGATCCGAACGCGGCCAGCGTCAGCTTGAGCAAAGCGGTCTCGGCGAACCACGCAATCAGGGCGAGGCCTGCCCACAGCGCATAGAACCACTGCAGGTCAATCGAGGTCGACAGGTCGATCACGATGGCGACGAACAGGGCGGACAGCGCGAAGCCAAGGCGCGGTCCGGCGGCCTTGCGCAGGGCCGACATCAGCCATGCCACTGCCGCCAGCCCCAGCAATACCAGACCGACTTCCGGCCGCAATAGCGGATAGAGATGATAATTGAGCAGGTTGAGGAAACCCGCTGCAAGCGCCACGAACCAGACTGCCAGGTCAAGCCGCCGCCACGGCTGGGCGGCTGGCTGGCGGGGCGTTTCCGGGCTGATCGGGCTGAGGTCGGACATGGCACCAGCGCTAGGGGAACATGGTTAACACTGCCCTAAGGTGGATAGCGGTTGCCAATCGCGGCCGGGCTAGCCTAGGCGGCTGCAAGCTGCCCCACTTTCATCGGAAATCGGTTTGACCCACGAACGCACAGGATTGCTGATGGCGCTGTGCGGGTTTGCGGTCCTGTCGCTGGGGGATACGGTGATCAAGACCATGGCGGGCGAATGGTCACCGCTGGCGGTGGGTGCGCTGCGATTCACGTTCGGAGCTGCCGGGCTGTCAGCCTTGCTGGCTCTCAACCAGGGTGCCGCCGCCTTTCGCCCCCGCAACCCGTTGCTGCAGGTCGCGCGCGGGCTGTGTCTTGCGATCGCCTCTCTGCTGTTCTTCTGCGCCATCTTCGTAATGCCCCTGGCCGAGGCCACCGCCGTCGCCTTCCTTTCACCCTTGCTCACCGCTTTGCTCAGCGGGCCGCTGCTGGGGGAGAAAGTGCGGCCACCAGTGTGGGTCGCATCGCTGGTGGCCTTTGGCGGGGTGTCGCTGATCCTCCAGCCCAACGTGGCGGAACTTGGCTGGGTCGGGCTCTTGCCGCTCGCCTCGGCGTTCTTCTTCAGCCTGATGATGATCGCCAACCGCGCCGCGGCGGGCCAGGGCAGCGCCCTGTCAATGCAGGTGTTCGTTGCGATTACCGCAGCTCCCGTGCTCATTCTGGCCGCCATTCTGGGCAACGGGAGCGGCGTGGAACTGCTCCGGGTTGGCTGGCCGGACTGGAGCGTGGTCGCGCGCTGCGCTCTGGTCGCCGTGTCGGCCAGCACCGCGCATTGGCTGATCTATCTGGGCACGACCCGCGCGGGCGCGGCAACAATCGCGCCAATGACCTATGTCCAGCTGCTGGTCGCCAGCATAACGGGCTGGCTGGTGTTCGGGGACCGGCCGGGGATCGGTACGCTGCTTGGCGCAGCCGTGATCATCTGCGCCGGGCTCTATCTGTGGTACAGCGGCCGAAGCGTTCAAAGCGGCTTGCGCGATCGTTGACATGATATCATGATATGATATCAGTATATCATGACACGTATCCTCGCAGACTTGCCCGATGATGATATCGAATGGCTTGATCGGCTCGCCGCCGAGCAGGGCAAATCACGCGCGCAGGTGCTGCGCGAGGCGGTTGCCACTTTCAAGGCGCAAACACCGACGAGGGGAACCAAGGACTGGATCGCGCGTGGTGCGGGCTACTGGAAGGATCGCACTGATATTGGCGACCCGATCGCGTATCAGCGCGCGATGCGTGAAGATCGCACATCTCATGAAGACTTGTAAGCCGTGTCAGACCCGTTCTTTGATACCATCATTCTGATCGACTGGCTCAATGGTCGTCCGCAAGCGGTCAACGAACTGTCACGTTACAACCGGCACCGGGTCAGCCGCGTGGTGTGGACCGAAATTATTGCGGGAGAAGCGCTGGAAACGCGCGACACGATCCGCGAACTGATTGCGCCATTTGAGGTGGTCGAGATTGATTCACGCATTGCTACCGCAGCGGCAGATATCCGGCATCGTTCGAAGATGAAGCTGATGGACGCCTATATCCTGGCGACAGCTCAAGTGAACGGTTCGATCCTGATTACACGAAATACGAAGGATTTTCCGGCAGAGATGCCGGGGATTCGGGTTCCCTATACTCTCTAGTGAAAGCAAGCGTGCATGTGTGGAATTATTGGCATTGTCGGCAAGGAGCCGGTGGCAGAGCGACTGGTCGATGGCCTGCGGCGGATGGAATATCGCGGGTATGACAGCGCCGGCGTCTGCACCATCGACGGCGGGGCACTGATCCGCCGCCGCGCGCCCGGCAAGCTGCTGCATCTGGTCGCCGAGCTGGAGCGCAACCCTGCCCCCGGCCTGATCGGGATTGCCCATACCCGCTGGGCGACCCATGGCTCGCCCACAGCTGCCAATGCCCACCCGCATGCCACGGGCGAAGTGGCACTGGTTCACAACGGCATTATCGAAAACTTCAAGCCCCTGCGCGACGAACTGGAACGGGCGGGTCGCAAACTCGAAAGCGAGACCGATACCGAAGTCGTCGCGCACCTCGTTTCCGCCGAAATCGAGCGCGGGGCGACCCCGCAGGATGCGGTCAAGGCGGTCCTGCCGCGCCTGCGCGGTGCCTTTGCGCTGGCCATCGCCTTCCGCGAGCATCCCGACATGCTGATCGGCGCCCGGCTCGGTTCGCCGCTGGTGGTCGGCTGGGGTGAGGGGGAGACATATCTCGGCTCCGATGCGCTCGCGCTGGCACCGCTGACCCAGCGGATTACCTACCTCGACGAAGGCGACTGGGTGATCGTGACCCGCGAAGGGGCAGAGATTTTCGACAAGGACAACAATCCCGTCTCCCGCGACATCACCATTTCAGGTGCATCCGCCGCTGCGGTGGAGAAGGGCAATTACCGCCACTTCATGCAGAAAGAGATTTTCGAGCAGCCGACCGTGGTGGCGCAGACGCTCGCGTCTTACATCCACCGGGCCGACAACGCGGTGGCCCTGCCGCAGCTCGATTTCGACATTTCCGCAGTAAAACGGATCACCATCGTCGCTTGCGGCACCTCGTACTACGCCGGGATGGTGGCCAAGTATTGGTTCGAACAGTTCGCACGAGTGCCGGTCGACATCGATGTCGCGTCTGAATTCCGCTATCGCGATCCAGTCCTGGAGCCGGGCGGTCTGGCGCTGTTCATTTCGCAGAGCGGAGAGACGGCCGATACCCTGGCAGCGCTGCGGCATTGTAAGGAAAACGGGCAGATCATCGGTGTGGTGGTCAACGTGCCGACCAGTTCGATGGCGCGCGAAGCTGACCTGCTGCTGCCGACCCATGCAGGGCCTGAAATCGGCGTCGCCTCGACCAAGGCCTTCACCTGCCAGCTGGCGGTTCTGGCTGCGCTGGCAGCGCACATGGCGGTGAAGAAGGGCCGGATGAGCCGCGAGGAAGAACAGGAAGTGGTTCGCCACTTGCTCGAAGCGCCCGCTGCGCTCAACGCCGCGCTGGGGCACGATGATGACATCGCCGCCATGGCACACCTGATTGCCCCGGCGCGGGACGTGCTCTATCTCGGGCGCGGTCCGGATTATCCGCTCGCGCTCGAAGGTGCGCTCAAACTCAAGGAAATCAGCTATATCCATGCCGAAGGCTATGCCAGCGGCGAAATGAAGCACGGGCCGATCGCGCTGATCGACGAAGCCGTGCCGGTGATCGTGCTCGCGCCATCGGGCCAGCTGTTCGAGAAAACAGTCTCCAACATGCAGGAAGTGCGCGCACGCGGGGGCAAGATCGTGCTGGTTTCGGACAAGGCGGGCCTCGACGAAGCGGGCGAAGGGTGCCTCGCCACGATCGAGATGCCGCGCGTCCACCCGTTGATCGCTCCGCTCGTCTATGCGGTGCCGGTCCAGCTGATCGCCTATCATGTGGCCTGCGTGAAGGGCACCGATGTTGATCAGCCCCGCAATCTGGCAAAAAGTGTGACAGTGGAATAGTTGATCTTACCCCTGACTCCGCGGGCTATGCTTTACCGGCTGGCAAGGTTTCCCCCTTAATCCGTAAGGTGTGAGTGACGGACAGGGGCATCTTCCCGCAATGGCGGACGGTCTAGCGACGCGGGCGGTTATCGGTTTCGGTGATCGCGGCGTAGACGGCTGGGCGCAGCTGCGCGGCTATCAATACCCCCAGCTCTGGCGCAATTTTCACTGGCGGACCGGTATTTTCTCCGTTGCGGCCAGCGTGCTCCTGCTGGCCCATGCCCGGATGGGCGAGCCGCTGCTGCTGGCTGCATGGCTGGGGCTGCTTGCCCTGGTGCTGGGCCACAATGCGAGGCTTGACCGGCAATTGTCCGACACTGACCGGCGGGCAATGCAACCGCCGGAAATGTCGGGCCACCTGCTGGCGACCGGCGCGGTGGCGCTGGTTTGCTGCCTGCCCCTTGCACTTTCGTGCTGGACAGGTGATCCGCGCGCCTTCCTGCTGAGTTATCTGGTCGTCGCCGCCACCGCCACCTCGCTAACGCTAGTCGCCGCTGCACCGCCTGCTGCGACCATCGTCTTCGCGTCCACCAAGGCCGCCGTTGCGGTGGTCTGCGCGGTCTGGCTTGGCGAATACCTTGCGGCCGTGGCTGCGCTGGCAATTGCTGCGGCGATCGGCATCGGCAGCGTGGAAATCTCGCGCTCCTATCTCAAGGCGCGCCTGTCCGAAGCGGCGATTGCCGAGAAAAGCGAAGTCGTGTCGCTGCTGCTGCGCGAGTTCGAGGAAAACCAAGCCGACTGGCTGTGGCAGGTCGATACCAACCGCCGCGTCCGCAAGGCCTCGCCGCGGTTTGCCTTCGCGCTGGGCCGGGCACCGGATGATGTCGAAGGCAAGTCGTTCCTGGAGCTGGTTGCCGGGGAAGCGTGGGACAGCGGCCAGTTTCCGCCGAGCCTGCATGACCTGGCCGAGCGGCTCAAGCGGCGAGAAAGCTTCTCCAACCTGATCGTCAAGGTCACCATTAACCGCGAACACCGTTGGTGGGAATTGTCCGGCACGCCGATGCTGGACGAACAGGGTGCACACATCGGTTTCCGCGGGGTCGGTTCGGATGTGACCGAACAACGTGAATCGTCCGAAAAGATTGCCTACCTCGCCCGCTATGACACACTGACTGGCCTGCCCAACCGCTTGATGCTGAACGAAGCGCTGGGCGAGGCGATGCGGTATGCCAAGCAGTGGCGTACCCGCTGCGCCTTCCTGATGATCGACCTCGACCGGTTCAAGTCGATTAACGATTCGCTCGGACACATGGTGGGTGACCAACTGCTCGCGCAAGTCTCGCGCCGGCTCAAGGATTTGGCCGGGGACAATGCTCTGATCGGCCGCCTGGGCGGCGACGAATTCGCGATCGTGATCCGCGATGCCTCGGAGCAGGGTCTGGTTGACAAGATCGCCCGGCGGGTGATCGACCGGCTGTCGCAGCCGTACGAGATCGATCACCATACGCTTTATGTCGGTGCCAGCGTCGGTTCGGCCCAGGCCCCGCGTGATGGCAAGACGGTGGAAGAGCTGATGCGCAACGCCGATCTGGCGCTGTATCGCTCGAAGGACGAAGGCGGCGGCAGCCACTGCCAATATGAGCCTTCACTGCACGCTTCGGCTGAAGAACGCCGCCAGCTCGAATTCGCGTTGCGGCGCGCGCTGGAACGGCAGGAATTGCTGCTCAACTACCAGCCGGTCGTCGATGCAAACAATGAAACGGTCGTCAGCTTCGAGGCACTGGTGCGGTGGAACAGCGCCGAGCATGGCTTCATCAGCCCGGCCAAGTTCATCCCGCTGGCGGAAGATACCCGTCTGATCGTCCCAATCGGCGAATGGGTGCTGGAGCAGGCCTGCCGCGAGGCCGCCAACTGGCCGGCCCACGTCAAGGTCAATGTCAACGTTTCGGCTGAACAACTGATCGAACCTGATTTCCCCAAGATGGTCGTCCGCGCTCTGGCGCTGACCGCGCTGGAGCCGTCACGGCTGGAGCTGGAAGTCACCGAGAGCATTTTCCTGCGCGATGCCGATGTTGCCCGCAATGCGCTGGAGCAGTGCATGGCGCTGGGATGCAGCATTGCGCTGGACGATTTCGGGACCGGCTATTCCTCGCTCGGCTACTTACGCAAACTGCGCTTCACCACGATCAAGGTCGACCGCAGCTTCGTGCAGGGCGCATCGGAGCAGGATCCGGAAAGCCTCGCGATCATCCGGGCCGTGGTCGCCATGGCGCAAAGCCTGGAGCTGACCACTACCGCCGAAGGGGTGGAGACCGAAGAGCAGGCCGCGATGATCCGGGCGATGGGCTGCGACAAGATCCAGGGCTACTACTTCGGCCGTCCGATGTCGGCAGCCGATGCCCGCGCCGTCTTTGCCCGCGCCAACCGGCTGGTCGGCTAGAGCTCGGCTCCGGCAAGCGCCCGGACCGCGCTTTCAAACAGGGGCCTGCCGTCGCTGCCGCCGTGGTCCTGCTCGATCGCACGTTCGGGATGGGGCATCATGCCCAGCACGTTGCCTGCGTCGTTCAGGATCCCGGCGATATCGCGCTGCGAGCCGTTGACCGGCTCCAGATACCGGAATGCCACCCTGCCCTCCCCTTCAAGCCGGTCAAGTGTATCGGTGTCGGCAAAGAAATTGCCATCGTGGTGCGCCACCGGAATGCGCACGGTTGCACCCGCCTGATAACCGGCCGTGAACACGCTCTGGCTGTTCTCGACCCGCAGCGCCACCGTGCGGCAGATGAAGTTCTGACCAGCGTTGCGCATGAGGGCCCCCGGCAGCAGCCCGGCCTCGGTCAGCACCTGGAAACCGTTGCACACCCCCAGCACCGGCACCCCGCGCAGCGCGGCATTGATCACCGACCGCATGATCGGGCTGTTCGCTGCCATCGCGCCGGAACGGAGATAGTCACCATAGGAAAAGCCGCCGGGCAGGGCGATGAAATCGAGTCGTTCGGGCAGGTTGGCGTCGCCATGCCACACCCGCAGGGGGGCCGCGCCAGATACTTTCTCCAGTGCCACCGCCATGTCGCGGTCACAGTTCGACCCGGGAAAGGTAATGACGGCCGCACGGAAACCCGACATCACACGGTCTCCGGTTTTTCGATCCGGTAATTCTCGATCACCATGTTGGCGAGCAGCTTGCGGCACATTTCGTCGAGCGCGGCATCGCTCGTGCCATCGGCCACGTCGAGTTCGATCAGGCGGCCGACGCGGACGTCCTTCACCCCGTCAAAGCCAAGCCCTTCCAGTGCGTGGTGGACTGCGCGGCCCTGCGGGTCGAGCACCCCGGGCTTGAGGTTGACGTGGACGCGGACTTTCATGGCGGGGACTCCGGGCTTGCTGCTCGCGTTCCCTTAGGTGCCGCAGCTACCCAAGGCAATCCGGCGGTTGCGGGATATGAGCAGGCTGACCTGCTGCAAGCCTTGTCTGGCACCGCGGTTTGCGACACGATAGCTGCGGAAATTGCAGGAGTTGCCATGTCGCGCCGCCCGATTGCCGCCCTTGCCCTGTTTGGAGCAGTGCTGGCCGCCACGCCCGCACGGGCCTGGCCGCCCGAAGCGCAGCAGAACGCCGAGCTGCTAGCCATGCGCACGGCGGCTGATGCGCTCGACGAAGCGAGTGATCCGGCCGCCTATCGCACCGAATGGCAGCGCGTGCTCGAATTTGCCAGGACACTCTATCCCGAAGGGTCGCCAGAACTGGCCCACATAGAGGCCGAACAAGTGGTGTCGGATTACTACCAGGGCGACGTGCGCGGCGCGCTGGAGCGAGCCACCCGGGCAGCGGCAGTGCTGGAAGGCGCGGGCAAGGACTGGGAGAACGAATGGATCGACCTGCTCAATGGTATGGTTGTGTTCAGTATGGCGCTCGGCCGTCATGGCGACGCGCTGGAGCCGGCCCGCAAGATCCTTGACTGGCGGCTGGTCAACGATGCGGCAGAACCCAACACCCGCCTCGCCACTGCCTACTCGAACTACGCCCATGCGAACTTCGAATTCGGCAATTACGAGCGCGCGATCGAGCTCTCCCGCACGGCGATTGCCACGGCGCGCAAGATTGATCCGATGCCGCCCGAGCCAGCCAATTTCTTCTCCAATCTGGGGGTCTATCTGGCCGCCGC
Source organism: Sphingomonadaceae bacterium (assembly GCA_046294735.1). Lineage (GTDB taxonomy): Bacteria > Pseudomonadota > Alphaproteobacteria > Sphingomonadales > Sphingomonadaceae > 34-65-8. The sequence continues at coordinate 90,530 of JBKBKB010000002.1, read as the reverse complement.
CGGCAGGCTGGACGAAGCCATCGACGAGGCGCGCGAAATCCAGCTGGTGCTGGAGCAGGCGTTGCCGGAAAACCACCCGTTCCTCGCCGCCAATCTCAACCTGATCGCCGTGACGCTGGCCGATCTGGGGCGGTTGCAGGAAGCGGAGGTCGCCTCCCGCAGGGCGCTCGATATTGCCGTCGCCCGGTTTGGCGAAGCACCTGGCGCGATCCATTTCATGACCACCCTGGCCGATATTCTGCTGCGTCAGGGCAAGGCGGACGAAGCGCGCGCATTGGCGTCGGTCGCCAGCGACAAGCTGCGCGCCGCCGTGGGCGAAGGCGAGAACCGAGCGCTGCTGGCGCGGGAGGTTCACGCCCGGGCACTGGTGGCGAGCGGAGCCCGCGCCGAAGGGCTGGCTGAACTGGGCGTCGTGGCACAGCTGCGGGCCGACAAGCTGCCGCCGTTCCACCGCGACCGGCTGGCCGGGGCGGAACGGCTGGCCGAACTGGCGCTGTCGGCCGGCGACGTGGCGCTCGCCCGCATCAGCCAGGCCGAGGCGCAGCGCCTGCGGGCGGAGACTTTCCCGCCCGGGGCGATTGCGGTGGCAGTGGGCGAAGCCCGGCTGGCCGCGCTCGAAGCCCGCGGTGGTGAGACTGGACCGGCGCTGGAACGGGCGCGGGCGGCAGCCGGGGTGCTGGACCGGCGCCTTGCCGAGTTGCAGACATCCGGCCTGCAGCGTTCGGGCCGGGACCGGGAAATCAGGGCCGGGTATCGCTGGGCGCTTGATGCGGCAATCACCGCCGGGGACACGGGACTGGCGTTCGTGCTGGCCCAGGGTGCGATTGAGGGAGCGGCAAGCCAGGCCGCCCGCGATGCCGCCTTGCGCGGGCAGGTCGCTGATCCAGCGCTCGCCGGGTTGCTGCGCGAACGGCAGGATGCCAGCGTCGAGTTGCAGGCCGCGCTGGACCGTCAGCTGCGGCTGGCAGGGCGCGGGGCGCCAGCCGAGGAGCGGGTGGCGGCGCAGGCGACGCGTGAGCAACTCGAAGCGCGGCTTGACCGCGCCAGTTCGGCGGTCCTGGCCGCCATGCCCGATGCCTTTGCCGGAGAGGCCGCCGGGCGCCTGTCGATTGCTCAGGCGCAGGCGGCTCTCGGTGCGAACGAAGTCCTGCTGCTGGTCGCCAGTGCCGAAGCCCGCACCACGGTGTTCGCGGTGACCCGTGATGCCGTCGCCCATGATGCGCTCGATACCGGCTCGCGCGAGATCGCGGCCATGGTCGAGGCGCTTCGCCGGGGCCTGACTCCGGATGCCATCCTGGGCGGGGCCGGGTTCGACCTTGCTCTGGCGCAGCGTCTTCACGGCCTGCTGTTCGGGGGCGCGGCGGGGCAGTTGGCACGGGACAAGCCGCGTTTGCTGGTGGCTGCCAATGGAGCCCTGTCGGCCCTGCCGTTCGCGGTTCTCGCCGGTGAGGGCACCGGGACCGATCTGCGCTCGGCAGACTGGCTGGTGCGGCGCCATGCGCTGGTGACTTTGCCCAGTGTCGCGGCTCTGCTGGAACAGCCGCGTTCAGCGGAACGGCGCCAGCTGGCGAGTTTTGTGGCGGTCGGCGCCCCCTCGCTGGGCGCGGTCGTTCCCGCCGGAGTGAAGGCGTTCCGTTCCGCCAATCTCGCCCGGCAGGTGCGCGACCTGCCTGCCCTGCCGATGAGCGGGCCGGAGCTGACCCGGATCGGCGATGCCCTGGCCACGCCGGAGCGGCTGATCCTGACCGGCCTTGATGCCACCAAGGCGGCCCTGCGTTCGGACCGGGTGGCGCGCGCCGATGTGCTCGCCTTTGCCACCCACGGACTGCTGGCGGGTGAACTGGAGGGGCTTGACGAACCGGCTCTGGCGGTCACCCCGACGGCGGATGAGGACGGACTGCTGACCGCGGGCGAAATCATGCGCCTGCGGCTCGACAGCGAATGGATCCTGCTGTCCGCCTGCAACACCGCAGCCGGGAGCGGGGTCGACGCCAGCGGCCTTGCCGGGCTCGCCCGCGCGTTCCTTCATGCGGGCGGGCGCAATCTGCTGGCCAGCCACTGGGCCGTGCGGGACGATGCGGCTGCGGCGCTGTCAATCGGCACGATGCAGCGCTATGGCGAAGGAGAAGACCCGGCAGAGGCACTTCGCCAGGCGATGCTTGCCATGATTGACGGTCCAGCCGGGGACGGTTTGGAGCAGCCGCTGCTGTGGGCCCCGTTCGTGTTTATTGGGCGCTAGCTACCTTCGGCAGGATGACTATCTCCACTGCCCGGGCCGGATCGAGATAGAGCCGCGCCGTGGCTTGCAAGGCTTGCGGAGTCAGCACTTCATACCGACCCTTGGCCTCCATGAAGCGGGCGATCTCGTCCGGCTGGCTCTGCGCCCGGCGGGCCATCGCCATCCATCCGGCGTTGGTTTTCAGCGTGTTGTCAAGTCGTTCGAGAATCGGCTGCCGCGCCCGCTGAAAAGTGTCGTCATCAACCGGTTCAGCGATCAGTGCGGCAAGCGTCTCGCGTACGGCGGCAATGGTCGGTTCCACTTCCACCGGCGTGACCGTGGCCGTAACCGAGAAGGTGCCGTAACCGGGCCAGACGTTGCTCTGCTGGTTCGAAACGCCGGGAGAATAAGTCTTGCCCAGCCGTTCGCGCAGGCTTTCCGTAACTTCAAGATCGACCACCGCGCGCAGCAGGGCGAGGGTTGAGACAGCCACTGAATCGCTGTCGTCGCGGGTCGGCCAGACCAGCCGGACCAGTGCCTGATCGGCTGGGCCGGTATGGTTGAGCACCCGGCGGGACCGGTCGGCCGTGAAAGACCGGTCGCGGTTGCCGGCATGGCTGCCGAACGCCTCCTCGCGCGCGGGCAGGGCTCCCAGCGTCCGCCCGACCAGTGCGATGGCTTCCGCCTCGTCGATATCACCGACCAGCGCCAGTTCGACCGCACCCCTGCCGAGCCGCTCGCCGAGGGTTGACTGCAGGCTGGTGAAATCGAGCGCCGCATAGGCTTCGCGCGGCTGAAGCATGAAGCGCGGATCATTGTCCGACAGGATTTCCCCTTCGCGCACCGACAACACGCCGCGCGGCGTGGCCTCGATCCGGGCGAAATAGTCATCCAACCCGTTGCGGTAACGAGTCACGGCTTCGCTCCGGTATCCCGGGTCCGTCATGTAGGCCGCGATCAGCTGGAGCTGGAGCTCCAGATCGCGCGGAGTGGTGGTGGCATCCAGCCGGAAAGCATCGGCATCGCTGGTGAACGCAGCCCCGACCGTGCGGCCCGCCAGCACCGTCTGCAATTCGTCGAACGAATGTTTGCCCAGGCCAGCCGAGGCAAACAACGCGGTCAGCGCCGTTCCCAGCGGCGCCTCGCGGGTGTCGAGCAGGCTGCCGCCATCGAGCGTGAGGGCGACCCGCACCCGGTCCTGCTCCAACTCGGTTCGCTTGAGGTTGAGCATGACCCCGTTGGCAAAGCGCACGGTGCGGATGCCGAGGACGGGTTCGACCGTATCGGACACGACCGAGCCAGCGGAGCCAAAATCAGTGTAGGCGAATGTGCTGGCCGCACTGGCCGCCGCCGCCTGCACTTCTGCCGCCATGGCGGCATCGAACGCTTGGCGCAGGGCGGCCTTTCCTCCGGCCGGGGCGGTCCGGCCCTGAAAACGGATCAGGGCATCGTCGAGCGGCAAGGCGTGCTGTGTCAGCGCCTCCAGCACCAGTGCAGGGGTGGCGCGGGCTGCCACGGCTTCGAACAGCGCCAGCTGCTCGGCCGGGGCGACCGGAATCTGCGCGTTGCGGGCCAGCGCAATGGCCGACGCGGCATGGGCGGCATTGCTGCGCGTCGCTGCGGCAGCGACTGCGTTCTCGTAAGACGTGCGCAAGCGGGCAAGCTGCTCGGCTACTTCGGCTTCAGTAAAGCCAAAGGCCAAGGCTTGGCGATATTCAACGAGGGCAGCCGCCATACCGCGCTGCCATTGCGCCTCGATCGCGTTGACCGTCAGCGAGGTCTGGCGCGCGGTTTCGAACACGTTGCCGGTGCCGAACCCGGCGCTGCGGAACGGCGGATTGTCCCCCAGCGCCTGCCGCTGCAGGCGGCGGTTGACGATGCCGGTGGCGACGGTGCGGAGCAGGTCCCGTTCGCGGTTGGCGCGGCTATCTGGCTCGTCCAGCCACGGGCCGTTGCGGAACAGCACCACCTGTTCGTCAAGCGCGGGATCGAGATAGATGTCGGTCGCACCACGATAATCAGGATCGAACGGACCCGCATCAGGTTGCGGATGGGCCGGGGCAGCCTGCCAGCCGGCAAAGCGGGCCCTGATCTTTGCCTCCACCTCGGCCGGATCGAAATCGCCGACCACCACCAGGGTGGTCTTGGCCGGGATGTAGTTGCGCTGCCAGAAGCTTTTCAGCGTGGCCGCGTCGGCGGTGGCGACATCCTCCCTGTCGGCCATCGGGAAGCGGCTGGAAAAGCGCGAGCCGGGGAACATGAAATCGATCTGGTCAGCCGTTGCCAGCAGGGAATAGGTCGTCCGGTCGCGCCGTTCGGCTAGCAACACGCCGCGCTCGCGCTCCACCGCTTCGGCCTCGAACAGCAGTTCGCTGGCGGTTTCGCGCATCAGCATCAGCGCGGTATCGAGCAGCGCCGGATCGTTGCGCGGCAGGTCGAGCCGGTACTGCGTATAGTCGAACGCGGTTGCGGCATTGGTGTCAGCGCCGAAGGCAAGGCCGAGCCGCTCCAGCAGTTTGACCATCTCGCCTTCGGGCACGTTGGTGGAGCCATTGAAGGCCATGTGCTCGACATAGTGGGCGAGGCCGCGCTCACCCTCGCGTTCGTCGAGACGCCCGGCCTCCACCTCCATCCGCACCAGCGCTGTACCTTCGGGGCGGTCGTTGCGGCGGATGATGTAGCGCATCCCGTTGTCGAGCGTGCCGAAGATCCAGCCTTCTTCCGCTGCAAGGTCGCTCTGCTCGAACGCCCAGGTCACCTGGTCGGGCGCGGCCTCGCGCGCGGCAAGCGGGGTGGTCGCCAGCAGCAATGCGGCGATGGCAAAGAAAAACGGTTTCAGCATGGGCGGGACTATGGCGGTCAAGGCTGAACCGGGCAAGAACTGCGCGGCCTTATTGGCGGTTTATCAGGGATTTTGCGGCTAGCCTGTGCGGCTGATGAAGCTGGACCTGGTCTACAATCCCGCCGCGGGCAATTTCCGCGAACGCCGCCTTGCCGGACTGGTGCAGGCATTCCGCGCGTTGGGGATGGATGCAAGGCCCATCCCGACCCGGCAGGACGGGGCGCGGCTATCAAGCGATGCCGACCTTGTCTGCGTCCACGGTGGGGACGGGACCTTGCGTGACACGGTCCAGGCACTGGGCAAGCAGGCCGGCGCAGTGCCGCTGGCGATTGCCCCGGCGGGTACGATCAACCTCGTCGCACGGGAACTCGGGTATGACCGCAATCCGGTGCGGCTGGCAACGCAGCTTGCGGCAGCGTGGGAACGGGGGCCGGACAGCTGGATGCGTTCCCCGCTGTACCGGCTGGGCGCAATGCCGATCGTGTCCTGTCTCAGCATCGGGCCGGATAGCCATGCCGTGGCCCGCGTTTCTGGCCCACTCAAGCGGCGGATTGGGCGCTATGCCTATGTCGTGGCGATGATGCGGCTGCTGCGCCGCTGGCCGCGCGATCCCTTGACCATCCGCGGTGAACTTGCCGACGGGACGCCGTTCGCCTGCGAAGCCGAAGCGGCGATTGTCTCGCACGGGGCGCTCTACGGGGGGCCATTCCGGTTGAGCGCGCGGGCAGCGCTGGCATCGGATTCGGTCGAGCTGGTGACCGTCAACCGCTCCACCCGCCGTAGCGCGCTGGCCCTGAGCGGGGCGGCCATGCTGCATATGCCGGTGGATCGACTGGGCCTGGCGGAGATCCGGACCTGCCGCCGGATCGAATTCGACCGCTGTGTAAGCCCGGTCCAGGTTGACGGCGACCACATACCCGAATGCGCCTATACGATCGCCCCAAGCGGCCTCGCGCTGACCTACTGCATCTAGCGCTTATTTCTTTAGCTTCGGGCTTGCCCGTAAGCGGCCGCGGTGGGCGTTGAAATCGAACACTTCGCCAGGCCCGTTCTCGTCCGTGCCGAGCAGGCCGAGGCGGCGGGCGACTTCCTGGTAGGCTTCTTCCTCGCCGCCCAGATCGCGGCGGAAGCGGTCCTTGTCGAGCTTCTCGCCGGTATTCATGTCCCACAGGCGGCAGCCGTCGGGGCTGATTTCATCGGCCAGGATGACGCGGGGATAGTTATCCTGATCCCAGATCCGACCGAACTCCAGCTTGAAGTCAACCAGGCGGATGTCGATCGCGGCGAACATCCCGCTCATGAAGTCGTTGATGCGGATCGCCATGCTGGCAATGTCCTGCATTTCTTCCGGGCCGGCCCAGTTGAAGCAGGCGATATGTTCTTCTGCGATCAGCGGATCGCCGAGTGCATCGTCCTTGTAGTAGTATTCGATCAGGGTGTGCGGCAGCGGCTCGCCTTCGGGAATGCCGAGGCGCTTGGAAATGCTGCCCGCTGCAATATTGCGCACGACCACCTCGATCGGGATGATCTCGACCTGACGCACCAGCTGCTCGCGCATGTTGAGGCGGCGGATGAAGTGGGTCGGGATACCGATATGGGCAAGCCGGGTGAAGACATATTCGCTGATGCGGTTGTTGATCACGCCCTTGCCGTTGATCGTGCCGCGCTTTTCCGCGTTGAAGGCGGTCGCATCGTCCTTGAAGTACTGGATCAGGGTGCCCGGCTCCGGCCCTTCATAGAGGATCTTGGCCTTGCCTTCGTAGATCTGGCGGCGACGGGACATGCGGGCTTCCTTGCGCGAAAAATGCGGCGCCCCGGCACGCGTAGCGCGACGCCGGGGCCTCGTTGCGGCTCATACAGCCAAAGCGGCGATGTGGCAATTGCCGCAGGCTCGAACGGGCTACGCACCCGCAGCAAAGCGAGGATAGGCAAACAGGAACCGGCCCGGCACGGGCCCGCAAGCGCGACTGCGCGCCTGCAGCGAAGCGAGGATAAGCTATTAAAAAAGAATGGTGCCTCGGGGCGGGTTCGAACCACCGACACCACGATTTTCAATCGTGTGCTCTACCAACTGAGCTACCGAGGCATACACTCTGCGGGCGGCCAAGAAGGCCGGCGAGCGGTTGGAAGCGCGCCTATGGCGAAGCGCGCCCGCTTTGGCAAGGGGGTTTGACGGGCCGTCAGTCGTCGTTTCGGGCGATCACTTCGGCAGCGATTTCTTCCGGTAGAGCAGGGCGGCCGGGCACTGCATAGCCGTCGCCAAACCACTGTGCGAGGTCACGGTCACGGCAGCGGCTGGAGCAGAACGGCGTGTGCTCGGCGACTCGCGGCTTGCGGCAGATCGGGCAGGGGCGGGCGTTAGTGCTCATGCGGCACGATCTGGGCACAAGCCGCTTCCAGTGCAAGCCCGGGATCGGTCTTGAGCCGGACCGGACGGCCAGTGCGCCGTTCCAGTTCGACCAGCCATTCGGGCCGCAGCTTCGCCCTGAGCGCGGGGTGGATGGTCAGCAGGGTCACCCCGGGTCCCTCGACCCGCTCAGCCCGGCGCAAGGCGATCCGCGCTGCGGAGCCGACCCGCGAGAGGGAGATCCGGCGCAGGATCGACGCGCGCGTCAGGCGGGCGACGATCTGGACAAAGCCGAACCCGTTCATTGCGGTGCGTTCATGCGGCCAGCCGGTCAGCGCCTGTTCCAGCGCGCGGTCCACTGCCCGCCGGTCCCCCTTGTCGGTCAGGGTCGGGAAGTCGATGCCGATATTGCCTGCCAGATCGAACCGGCGTAGCGCCCCGGCGAGGGCGGGGACAGCATTCATGGAAATCGCTTCGACCGGATAGCCGTCGACATCGACCAGCGTCATCGCGGGTGTATCGGCGAACAGCAGGGTGCCGCCGAGGAAGGTTACTTCACCGCTCCACGCCTGGGCGAACAGTTCCTCCCAGTCGGCTTCTGCTTGAAAGCGGTGGACCACGCGGACCGGATGACCCTCTGCTGCAAGGCTTTCAGCAAGGGTCGGGGAAGGGTTCACCGGGCTGTCAGTTCTGGTTACCTGGGCCCGTTTGAGCCGCCCGCGTTCTGCAATCGCTTCCCGTTCGACGACGACCGTGACTGTGGAGCCTTCGCTATCGGCTTTGGGCAGGCGCCGGGCGTGCGCCTCGGTGCCATCGGGCAGGCGGACCAGCGCGTGGTTCGTGCCTGGATAGCGTTCAACAACCACTGCTTCGACCACCGCACCCGCCGCAATGGTGCCCGGCCATTGAAGGCGTGCAGCAACTATCTGGCCTTTGTCGAGTAGGACTGCGCGCTGCTCGCCGATCCCGTCCTCCACCAGCCACTCAGCCAAGGCTGAATCCTGCGGCCAGCAGCAGGTTGCGGGTTTCGTAAAGCGGCAGGCCGACCACACCCGAATGGCTGCCGTCGATCCGCCGGATCAATCCTTCGGCGCTGCCCTGAATGGCGTAGCCGCCCGCTTTGCCGTGCCATTCGCCAGAGGCAAGATAGGCGGCGATTTCGTCGGGCGAGAGACGCTTGAACACCACCACCGTCTCGCTCAGCCGCTCGCGCAAGGTGCCGCAGGGGCTGCGCAGCGCAATCGCGGACAGCACCCGGTGGCGGCGGCCCGACATGAGTTCGAGGCAGCGGCGGGCGGTCACTTCGTCTTCCGCCTTGGGCAGGATGCGGCGGCCGACTGCGACCACGGTGTCACCGGCCAGCACGTGAGCACCGTCAGATGCAGCGGCCAGGGCCTTCTCGCGCGCCATGCGGCGGGCATAGTCGCGCGGCAGCTCTGCCTCGCCGGGGGTCTCGTCGATGTTGGCCGGGGCCACAGTGTCGGGAACCACGCCGATCCGCGCCAGCAGTTCGCGGCGGCGGGGGCTGGCAGAGGCAAGGATCAGGCTGTGGTTGCCCACCCCGGGTTACTGCGGGCCGGGGCCGCCGCGTCCGGGCATGAAGCGGTAAGTGATGCGCGCCTTGGTCAGGTCATAGGGCGTCAGTTCGCACAGCACCTCATCCCCCACCAGAACGCGGATGCGGTTCTTGCGCATCTTGCCTGCTGTGTGGCCGAGAACTTCGTGACCGTTTTCGAGCTCCACCCGGAACATCGCGTTGGGCAGCAACTCCACTACCTTGCCGCGCATTTCGAGGAGTTCTTCTTTGGCCATGTAATTCCGTTTTCTGTTGGATGCTGTCGGTTCGGTCGCGCCCCATAGCGGCGGGGACGGGAAAAGGGAAGTCCTGGCTGAAAGGGTCTGCGTTTCTGCGAACGGCTGACACGTCCCGACAAGCGACGGCTCGATACACAACGATACTCGTTATTGGGGCACAAATACCCGACAGGCGAATTGTGCCTGCAATCCGGACTGCCTGCGTTTCCCCATCTCCCCCTTTCCTGGAAAGGTCCTACCTTGACCCGCTTCGCGTCACTTCCCCTGTTTGCCCTTGTGATGGCTGTCCCGGCGACGGCACAGGACAACGATACCGCCATCGTTGTCCGGGCCGACCGGATTGCCGGCCAGCTCAACGTCGATGTCGCCCCGGTCGATACGCTCGATGCGGAAGACATCCAGGCGCTTGGCGCAACCTCGATTGCCGACCTTCTGACTGCGCTTGCGCCGCAGACCGGTTCGGCGCGTGGCCGTGGCGGCGGCCAGCCGATCTTCCTGGTCAACGGTATCCGGATCGGTTCCCCGCGCGAATTCCGGTCCTATCCGCCAGAGGCGATCGCAAAGGTCGAGGTTTTTCCGGAAGAGGTAGCCCAGCGGTTCGGCTTTCCGCCTGATCGCCGCGTGGTGAACTTTGTGCTCAAGAACAACTTCTCCAGCCGAGAGGTCGAACTGGAGTACGAGCAGCCCGACCGGGGCGGCTATTCGCGGACAGAGCAGCAATTGAGCATGATCCGCATCGCCAATGGCGGCCGACTCAATCTCAGTCTCGAATTTGCCGATGTCTCGCTGCTGACCGAGGGCGAGCGCGGCGTGATCCAGCCTGCCAGCCCAGTGGCATTGTTGCCAGGCGACCCCGACCCTGCCGATTTCCGCAGCCTGGTCTCTGACACGGCGGAAATCCAGGCATCCGCCAACTGGGCCAAGAGCTTCATCGAGAGCGGCTCCAGCGTCAGCCTCAATGCCAATTATCAGCGCAACCGCTCGCGCAGCCTGTCGGGCCTGGACACTGTTATCCTGACTGATCCAAGCGGCGCATCCGTTCTGCGTAGCCTCAACCGGGCCGATCCGCTGGAGCGGCGTAGCCAGACCGATACCTTCGCCACGGCGGGCAGCTACACCCGGCCGCTGGGCGAATTCCAGTTGACCGGTACGTTTGACGCGAGCCTCGGCAAGACCCGGACCGAGATCGACCGGCGGGGCGATACCGCCCGCCTGGTTGCCGAAGCGGCCGCCGGACGGCTGGCAATCGACACCCCGTTCCTCAACACCGATGATGCCGGGTTCGATATTGCCAACAGCAAGATCTATGATGGCAGCACCCTGCTGACCGCGCGCGGATCGCCCCTGTTCCTTCCGGCCGGTGATCTGTCGACCACCTTTGATCTGGGTTATGACTGGACCCGGATCGAGAGTGACGACACCCGTTCAGGCACGGCGGCGCGCCTGACCCGCGGTGACCTGTCCGGCGGGATCAACGTGGTGGTTCCGATCACCAGCCGCCGCGAAGCTTTCCTTGACGCGATCGGTGATGTCTCGCTCAGCGGGCAGGCCGGGTTCAACCATCTTTCGGATTTCGGCACGCTCTATGACTGGAGCGGCGGGGTGAACTGGTCCCCGATCGAAGGCGTTGACCTGCAGGCGACCTATACCTGGCGCGAAGTTGCGCCGGGTCTGACCCAGCTGGGCAATCCGGTCATTACCGATTTCAATGTGCCGGTGTTTGACCTGGTTCAGGGCCGGACGGTGCTGGCGACTATTACCAACGGCGGCAATCCGGCCTTGCTGGCGGAAACCCAGAAAGATTGGAAATTCAGCGCCAATGTTCCGCTGCCGTTTATCGAAGGGGCGCAGTTACGGGTCGACTATATCCGTAACCGGTCCAGCAACGTCACCTCCGGTTTCCCGCTGCTAACGCCGGCAATCGAGGCAGCGTTCCCCGGGCGGGTAACGCGCGGGACCGACGGCACCCTGCTGGCAATCGATCGGCGCCCGGTGACTTTTGCTGAAACCCGGGCCGAACGCATTGCCTTCGGCCTGACCAAGCGCGGCAGTTTTGGCACGCCCGCTCCGCGCGGTGCAGGCGCCCCACCTGCTGCCGGTGGTCCGCCGATGGCCGCCGGCGGCCCGCCTCCGGGCATGGGCGGCGGCCAGGGCAGCCCTGAACAGCGCCAACGGTTCATGGCCTTCCGCGACCGGCTCTGTGCGGCCGATGGGGAGGACTTCATGGTTTCGCTGGCAGCGGCGATCGACCGGGGCGAGACCCCGCCGGATGCTCCGGAGGGGTTCGAGCCGGATCAGGCCAAGCGGATGCTTGACCGGTTCCGCGCCGAGGACGGCAGCATTGATCGCGCCCGGCTGGGCCAATTCCGGACCATGCTTTGCAGCGCCGACGGTCCGCCGATGGGTGCAGGCGGAGGACAGGCAGCAGCTGGCGGACCTCCGCGCGGCGGCGGCGGCGGCGGCGGGCGGGGCGGCATGGGCGGTTTCGGACCGGGCGGAGACAACCTCGGCCGCTATTTCGTCACCCTGACCCACACGATCGAACTCAACAACACCGTGCTGATCGCTCCTGGGGTGCCGGTGCTCGACCAGCTCGCGGGCGAAGGCCTGTCATCGAACGGGTTCCCGAAGCATACCTCGCGGCTGGAAGCCGGGGTGTCCCGAAACGGCTGGGGCCTGCGCGCGTCGGGCCGATACACCGGCAAGGCCCGTGTGGACGGCACTGGCCTGCCCGGCAGCACCGACCTGTTCTTCGATGATCTGGCCACGCTCGATTTGCGCCTGTCCGCGGATATTGGCCGCCTCACCAAGACGGAAAAGGGCTTCTTCAAGGGGTTCTCGGTCTCGCTGATTGCCAACAATGTGTTCGACGGACGGCGCAAGGTAACTGACAGCAGTGGGAACACCCCGCTGGCTTTCCAGCCGTTCCTGGTCGACCCGGTTGGGCGCTATCTCGGTGTTGACCTGCGCAAGTTGTTCTGATTTCGGGAACTTCGTTTGCTATAGTACGTTTTCGTTTCATCTGTCTGAAAAACGAAGGAAAGGAAGCTCTAACAGTGGACAAGACACAGAAGGAGATCGCCGAGCGGGCGATGGCTCTGAAGCGATCGGGGCACAAATCGCGCGATTATCTCAAGCATCAGTCAGATACGCCGGGGGATGGACCGATCGCTGACCTGAATCAGGATGAACCAGTATCGGGCGCATTCGATGCCGAAGGGCAGCGCCCCGTACTGGAACGCAGCCGGAAGGTGCGCTGACATGGAAATCCGGTTCAACTCCGACAATACTGTCAGCGGCAGTGCCGACATGGCGCAGGCGGTGGAACAGCGTCTGACTGAGCGGCTGGAAGCGCGCTTCGGCGACAGGCTTACCACTATCGAAGTGCATGTGCGTGACCTCGACGGGCTCAATAATCGTCCGGACGGGATCGAAGCCACGTTGGAAGCGCGCCCGGCTGGCGGCGAGCCCATTGTCGTGGCAGAACGGGCAGGCAAACCGCTTGACGCGGTAAATGCTGCTCTGGGCACGTTGGTCAACCGGCTCGATACGGTATTCGGCAAGGCCGACCGCCATCGTAAGTAAGAGGCTGGCATGATCATTCCTGCGAATACTCATGTTGCGGTGATCGACGGCGCTCGGTTCGTTCTGTTCCGCAACGTCGGCAGTGCGAACAATCCGGCACTGGAAACACTTGGCGAACCCGATCTGCACCCGACCAACCGGAGCCAGGGCAAGCTGCGTCACTCGATCACTACCACCCCGGAGGCGGGCAATGATCTCGACGAAGCGGCCCACGTGGCCGCTGCGGCCGAGTGGCTCAATCAGGCCGTGCTGACGCAGCAGATTGACGATCTAATTGTGGTCGCGGACAAGCGCTCGCTGGGCGAATTGCGGCGCCACTACCACAAGGAACTGGAGGCGCGCCTGCGTGGCGAAGTGGGCAAAGTGCTGACCAGCGCACCGATTGACCAGATCGAGCGGGCCATCACCGAGGCTTGAGCCGATCAGCTGCCCGCGTGATAGAAATCGTAGACTTGCCGCGCCACCCCCGCGCTGACCCCGGGCGCGCGTTGCAGGTCTTCTAGCGAAGCGGCGCGGACTTTGCTGGCGGTGCCGAAGTGCAGCAGCAGTGCGCGCTTGCGGGCCGGGCCGATGCCGGGGATCTCATCCAGCGGGCTGGCGGTGATCGCCTTGCTCCGTTTGGCCCGGTGCGCCCCGATGGCGAAGCGGTGCACCTCGTCTCGTAGGGTCTGGAGGTAGAACAGCACTGGTGAATTGACCGGCAACGTCTTCTCTCGCCCATCAGGAAAGTGGAACACCTCGCGCCCATCGCGCCCATGGTGCGGCCCCTTGGCGATGGCAATCAAGGGAATGTCCTCGATCCCCATTTCGGCAAGCGTGTCGCGCACTGCGCTCATGTGCCCTTTGCCGCCGTCGATCAGGACAAGATCGGGCCACACCGTTTCGTGAGTGGCAGGCTTCCCTTCGCTGCTGTCTGTACTTTCTGCCAGGCCCCGGAACCGCCGCTGCATGACTTCGCGCATCATGGCGAAATCGTCGTTGCCCTGCGCCTTACGGATATTGAACTTGCGGTACTGGCCCTTGCGCAGCCCCTCTGGCCCCGCGACGACCATCGCGCCGACCGCCTTGGTGCCCTGGATATGGCTGTTGTCGTAAACCTCGATCCGGTCCGGCACGTCGGGCAGTTCGAGGAATTCGGTCAGCTCGCGCACGATTTTCGTCCTTGAACCGGTTTCGGCCATGCGCCGTTCCAGCGCTTCGAGCGCGTTGCGGCTGGCCTGCTCCATCAGCCGCCTGCGGTCACCCCGCTGCGGGATCGACACGGTCACACGGTGTCCGGCAGCCGTGCCCAGCGCTTCACCCAGCAGTTCTGTTTCGGGCAACTCGCGGTCGACCAGGATCGTGCGCGGCGGCGGCACTTCCTCGTAGAACTGCAGCAGGACATCGGCCAGCACTTCGGCGTCGTCCACACCCTGCGTGTGGGCGGGGAAGAAGGCGCGGTGGCCCCAGTTCTGCCCGCCGCGAACGAAGAATGCCTGCACGGCGATTTGCCCGCCTTTGCTGGCAAGCGCAAAGACATCGGCATCGCCTACCCCGGCAGCGTTGATTGCCTGCGATCCCTGGATAAAGGTCGCCGCGCGCAGTCGGTCGCGCAGCACAGCGGCCGACTCGAAATCGAGCGCTTCAGCGGCCTTGGCCATCTGGCGCTCAAGGTCCTGCTGCACGGCAGACGACTTGCCACCGAGGAAGTCCTTCGCCTGCCGCACCAGTGCGTCATACCTGGCTTCGTCGATCCGCCCGACGCAGGGGGCCGAACAGCGCTTGATCTGGTACAGCAGGCAGGGCCGGTCGCGGTTGTTAAAGAAGCTGTCAGTGCAGCTGCGCAGCAGGAACAGCTTCTGCAGCGCGTTGATCGTGGTGTTGACCGATCCGGCGCTGGCGAAGGGGCCGTAGTAATTGCCCTTGGCCTTGCGCGCGCCGCGATGTTTCTGGATGCGAGGGAAAACATGGTCGGCGCGCAGCAGGATGAAGGGGAAGCTCTTGTCGTCGCGCAGCAGCACGTTGAATGGCGGCCGGAAGCGCTTGATCAGTTGCGCTTCCAGCAGCAGCGCCTCCGCTTCGCTGTTGGTGACGACAATGTCCATGTTGCGGGTCTGGCTGACCATGCGCAGGAGCCGGCTGGAGAGGTTGGCGATCTGGGTATAATTCGCCACCCGCGCCTTCAGGCTGCGCGCCTTGCCGACATAAAGCACGTCACCGCGCGCATCGACCATGCGGTAGACACCCGGCTGCGGCTTGAGCGTGGCCACCGTTTCGCGGATCGCCTTGATCCCGCCCTCCAGGTCGGGCTGGGCGCTGGCGACCGTATAGGCGGCGCGCTCCTCGTTGAAGCGCTCCTTGCTACCGGGATTGGGGCCTCGGGGGTCGTGCGGGGTTCCGGCGGGGGTACGGGCCATGGCTCAGCGAGATAGGAATCTTGCGCCCGCTTGGCAAACCCGCAATGGGCCGGGGGTGACCCACGATTTCGATGCCATCATCCTCGGGGCCGGTGCGGCCGGCCTGATGTGCGGCGCGCGGGCCGGGCAGCGGGGCCGGCGCGTACTGGTGCTGGAGAAGGCCGAGGCACCGGGGAAAAAGATTCTGATCTCCGGCGGCGGGCGCTGCAATTTCACCAACATCGGGGCGGGGCCGACCAACTATCTCAGCGCCAATCCCCATTTCCCCAAGAGCGCGCTGGCCCGCTACACCCCGCGTGACTTCCTCGACCTGGTGGAGAGCTACGGCATTGCCTGGCACGAAAAGACACTCGGCCAGCTGTTCTGCGATGGCTCGGCCAAGCAGATCGTCGCCATGCTGTTGGAGGAGTGCGCCAGGGGGCCAGTGACAGTGCGCTGCGGCGAGGAAATCGGCTCGGTCGCGCACAATGGGCAATTCACCGTCATCACAGGTACAGGTATATTCCGCGCGCCGACGCTGGTAATCGCCACCGGCGGCCCGTCCATCCCGAAGATGGGTGCGACCGGCTTTGCCTATGACCTTGCCCGCCAGTTCGGGCTAAAAGTGGTCGCGCCGCGCCCGGCATTGGTTCCGCTGACGCTGGGCGGGGAGGACGTACTTTTCCGCGAGATTTCCGGCGTCGCCGCCCCGGTCGAGGCTCAGGCGGGCGGGGCACGCTTTGCCGAAGCGGCGCTGTTCACCCATCGCGGCCTGAGCGGTCCGGCGATCCTGCAGGTCAGTTCCTACTGGAAGCCGGGCGATCCGGTCTCGATCGATTTCCTCCCCGGGCGGGCAAGGGACTGGCTGCTCGACACCAAGCGGACCAGCCCGCGCACCACGATCCGCTCGCTGCTGCGCGATGCCATGCCGCAGCGGCTGGCCGATATCCTGGCCGAGCGGCTGGCGCTGCCGAACGAGCTCGGCAACACCCCGGACAAGGCGTTGCGAGCGGCTGAGGCGCGGCTGGCGCGGTGGACCTTCCACCCCAACGGCAGCGAAGGATTTGCTAAGGCCGAGGTTACCGTGGGCGGCATTTCCACTGCGGAACTTTCCTCCACCACGATGGAGGCGAAACGGGTTCCGGGGCTCCATGCCATCGGCGAGGCGGTCGATGTGACCGGCTGGCTCGGTGGCTACAACTTCCAGTGGGCCTGGGCCAGCGGCGTCGCGGCAGGCGAGGCGCTGTAGTCCAGTTCCGCCAGGGAAGGCCTTGACGAAAGCGGCAGGTTGACCGCGCCCAGCGCTCTGTTAGCCTGCGATGTACTCAGGTAGGCATCAGACCCTGCCGGGTACAGGAGGACCGGATGCGCCAGCTCCAGGGGATGGATGCCAGTTTCGTTGCGCTGGAAACGCGCAACTCGCCAATGCACATCGGTTCGATTCTGATCTATAATCCGGCGACTGCTCCGGGCGGTTTCGTCCGCTTCAAGGACATCCTGGCCTTCTTTGACAGCCGCAAGCAGCTGAGCCGCACCATCCGCCAGCGCATGGTGCGCGTGCCGTTCGATCTCGACTACCCTTACTGGATCGAGGATCCGGACTTCGATCTTGAATACCACGTGCGCCATGTCGCGCTGCCCAAGCCGGGCGACTGGCGGCAGCTGTGTATTCAGGCCGCGCGCATCTTTGCCCGGCCGCTCGACCTCACGCGCCCGCCTTGGGAGTTCACCGTGGTCGAAGGGCTCGACAATGTGCCCGGTGTCGCCCCCGGCAGTTTCGCCATGGTGACCAAGGTCCACCACGCTGCGATTGATGGGATGAGCGGGATCGATCTGATGGAGGCGATGCACACGCTGGCCCCGGACGCGCCGCCCCCGGGCAAGCCCGACAAGTGGAAACCGGGCAAGGTCCCGTCCCCGGTCGAGCTGTTGGGCAAAAGCTACGTCAATGCTCTGCTTAATCCGATGAAGCAGCTGGAGGTGGCGGCCAAGGCGGCGCCGGGGCTGGCCAAGGTCGTTTCCGGGCTGGTGAAGAAGGAGTTCGGCCTGTCTGGCGAAATGGTTGCGCCCAAGACCCGGTTCAACAAGGCAATCTCGCCCAATCGGGTGGTGGAGGGGCGCAGCCTGCCGCTGGCCGACATCAAGGCGATCCGCGCGCTGGCCCCGGGGGCCAAGGTCAACGACGTGTTCCTTGCGGTGATCGGCGGCGCGCTGCGCAAGTACCTGCTGGCCCATGACGACCTGCCGAAGAAGACGTTGACCGCGATGGCCCCGATCTCCGTCCGCGCAGCAGGTGAGAAGGGTGACATGGGCAATCAGGTCGCAGCGATGATCGCGCCGCTCGGCACGCACATCGCTGACCCGGTCGAGAGGCTCGCCTATGTCTACACGAAGACCACCAATTCCAAGGCCATGACCGACGCGATGGGTGCGCGCAACATGACCGAGATGAGCAAGGCCAGCCCGGCGCTGTTCATGGCGCTGGGCGCGCAGCTCTATACCCGGCTGGGCCTCGCCAATCGCGGGGTCGGGCCGGTGTTCTCGACCGTGGTCACCAATGTGCCCGGCCCGCCGGTGCCGATCTATTCCAGCGGCGCGCGGCTCGAAAGCATGATGGGGCTGCTATGCCTGACCGACGGTCTGGGCCTGGGCCACGTGGTGCAGAGCTATTGCGGCGAGGCGACCATCGCCTTCACCGCCTGCCGCAAGGCCATGCCCGACCCGGAATTCTACGCGCAGTGCATCGAGGACAGCTTCGCCGAGTTGCGCGATGCGGCCAAAGCAGCCGAACTGGCCAGCAAAGCTCCCGATCCTCTGGCGAAGGCAACGAAAATGGCGCCCGCGCGTTCGAAGCGGGCAACACCGAAAAACAAGAAGGGAAGCAAGCCATGACCACCGCCACTCTCAAGAGGCGCGAGACGGCCCGCCCGCCGCATCGCCTGCTGACCCTGGCCGAACCGGGGCGGGCGATGGGCGAACTGGCCAGTTTCTACGCTCTGCGACCGCTGCTGCGCACCTTGCCCAAGGGCGATAGCCACGGGGTCATGGTTCTGCCCGGTTTCATGGCGTCGGATCGTTCGACCGCGCCTTTGCGCTCGCTGCTCGACGATCTGGGATATACCCCGGAAGGCTGGGGTCTGGGTCGCAACGTCAGGGTTGACAATGCCCGCATCGCGGCGATGGCGGAGCGAGTTGACCGGCTGGCCGACCGGACTGGCCGCAAGGTCTCGCTGGTGGGCTGGAGCCTAGGCGGCGTGTTCGCGCGCGAACTGGCCAAGCAGGCGCCAGACAAGGTTCGGCTGGTGATCTCGCTCGGCAGCCCGATCAGCGATGACCGGAACCACACCAATGCCCGCCGCTTGTTCGAATGGCTCAACGGCCATGAGCCGGAACCAATGCAGGCCGGCCGTTTCCGCGATCTGGGCGAAGCGCCGCCGGTGCCGACCACCTCGATCCTGACCCGCACCGACGGCGTGGTCCACTGGCGCGGTTCGGTGCAGGAGCAGGGCAAGCAAACTGAGAACATCGAGGTCATCGCCAGCCATTGCGGCCTCGGAGTCAACCCGGCGGCAGTCTATGCCATTGCCGACCGGCTGGCGCAGCAGGAAGGGGCATGGAAGCCGTTCGCCCCTACCGGCCTCGCCCGGCTGGTATTCCCGCGGCTGCGGGTGCAGTAGAGGCATCAGCGCCGCGTACGGCGCATCATCCCTTCCTGGGCCACGCTGGCGACCAGCTCGCCGGCGCGGTTGAAGATGCGGCCCAGGTTCATACCCCTGCCGCCGCCGCTCCACGGGCTTTCGGTGGCATAGAGCAACCACTCGTCGGCACGGGCGGGGCGATGGAACCAGATTGCGTGGTCGAGGCTGGCGCCCTTCAGCTCGTTGCGGGCCCAGCTGAGGCCGTGCGGCAGGGCGCTTGTGCCAAGCAGGGTGTAGTCGCTGGCATAGGCGATTACCGCCCGGTGCAGCGCCGGATCGTCTGGCAGCGGCGCGATCGCGCGGAACCAGCTGTGTGCATGGGGCGGTTTGGGATCGGCGTTCATCCAGTGCAGCTTGTCGACCGTGCGCATCTCGATCGGCCGGGGCCGCAGCATCAGCGCGCGCTGGACCTCCGACACCTCGCCCATCTCCGCAATGAAGCGGCGGCGCTGCCCCATGTCGGAAGGCAGGTCTTCAGGGGGCTGGACTTCGGGCATGGTGTAATCGTCGTGCGACAGGCCGCCCTCGGGCAGCTGGAAACTGGCGGTCAGGTTGAGTATCGGAACCGGCGTGTCATTTTCGCCCGGCTGGCTCGCCACCACGCGGCGGTTGGCAAAGCTGCGGCCATCAAAATCGGAGTCAACGCGATAGGAAATCGCCGGCCCTTCGCGCCCGCCGCGCAGGAAATAGGCGTGGAGTGAATGGGCCACCATGCCCTCCGGCGCGGCGGCCTGTGCCGCCTGGAGCGCCTGGGCGATCACCTGCCCGCCGAACACCCGGCCAACGCCGCCCTTCTGCGGCCGACCGGTGTAATGGCCGTCACTGTCCTGGTGGACCGTCAGCAGGCGGACCAGGCCGTCGACCAGCCGCTGGGGATCGTAATTGTCGCTCATGCCGGGCGCCTTGCGGTGCCCGGGCGAAATCGTCAACCAGCCAGGCCGAGTTTACGCAGCGCACGCAGGGCATAGGCCTTGGGCTTGTTGGTTGCAGGCCAGCGGCCCGGCGCGGCGGGCGAGAAGCCGGCCTTGCGCAGGATGCGGTTGAACCCGCGCGCATCGGCTTCAGCGAACGACCAGTCGCTGCGCCAGGTGATCGACAGCGAGATTGAGCTGTCTGGTCCGACCCGCACGAAATGCGGCGCCATCACCGGCACGAACACGGCCTCGCCCGGATGGAGCGGAAACGCGCTCGCGCCCTGCATCAGCTCGTCCTCCCAGCGCAGCTCGCGCGGGCCGCCGCTGTGGTAGCTTTCATGGACCGTGTCTGGGGCAAAGCGGGGATCCCCGGCCGGGAACTGGGTCATCACCTTGCTGCCGACCAGTTGCAGCAGGATGTTGTGCTCCGGGTCGAAATGGTAGGGGGTGACGGCGTTGGGGCTGGAGATAAACACGAAGCCCTGCGGACGCAGCATCGCGCCGGTGCGGGCCTCGATGGCGGGCCGCAGCTCGCCCAGAAGGCTCAGAAGGAGTGCCTCATATTCAGGAACTTGCTCGATATTCTTGAGTACGGCCCAGCTGTCGCTGGTGGCGATATGGCGGATGGTTTCCTCGATTGTCAGTCCGCTGGGCGCGGGCTTGCCGTCGACGCCGATCGGCAGGTTGCCGCGGTTGTACTCGATCGAACTGTCCGGCAGACTGCCCGCCAGGGCGGCAAGGGCATCGAGAGTCAGCAGCGCATTCTCGCCCAGCCGGTGGCGCAGCAGATGCGGGGTTTCCGGATAATTGGTGGCAAAATGGGCGCGCTGGTCGTCCGGGAAAACGGCGGGCACGACGCATTCTGTCGGGATGGCAATCTGCTGTTGGATACCCATTCTCAGAACTCCTGCGGGATGGTTCGGGCCTCAGCCTTGAAGATGCGGTTGGCGAGCGACCGCCGGGCGACGCCGCCAATGGCAATCGAGATCCGGACCAGATTGCGCTTCTCGCGCCAGATCCGCTCGATCATCGGGTGGTCGGCTGCGGCGCAGCTGTCGGCCCAGGCAATGTCCGGCCGGGCCAGCAGGTCGAGGTTCTCGCGCTGGAGCAGCACCCCGGGTGAAAAGCGGGCGTAGTCCTCGTCATAAGTGGTCTTGAACGAGAACGCGCCAGGCGGGGTGAGGAAATTGGCCAGCATGGCGATTGGGCGGCCATCGAGCCGCAGTGTCAGCCGCTCCAGCCGCTGCGCCTGCGCCGCCCCGCCGAGGGCGTCGCGGAACAGCGCAGCGTTGGCCGGGTGCTGGGCGAGGGCGCTGCCATCGCCTCCCTTCCAGCCTTTCGCTTCCAGGGCGAGGTAGTCATCCGTCCACCGTTCCAGCCCGTCGGCGCCCTCGGCCCGATCGAATGCAAGCGTGCCCTGTTCGGCCAGGCGGTTGTGCTGGCGGCGCAGTTCCTTGCGCTTTTTGGCCGACATCGATTCGGTGAAGTATTGTTCCGGTCCGTGACCCGACTGCAGCAATGCACGCTCGCTGCGCTGGACCACCGCGGCCGGGCGCCGGGTGCGGCGGAGTGTCTCGACCAGCGCGCCATGGACCTGTCCGTCGGCAGGCAGGTGCGGCAGATGGAGAAACAGGGCTGCGCCGGCGTGTCGGTCGGCCCAGTGCAGCAGCGCCTGCCAGAACAGGCCCTCCAGCCCCCGGCGCACCAGCGGCGTGCCGCAAAAAGCGTTGTCGTGCAACCAGGCGGCCAGGTGAGGCAGCGGGTGGCTATAGTAGCGGCGCTTGCGCGCGACTGGCAGCAGGCCGACCAGCGCGCCTTCGAGCTCAACCAGAGCCAGTGCGACGTTGGCCGTGCCGCCGAGGTGCCGCAACCCGGGGGCAAGGAACCAGCGCTCGAAGAAGGGGTTGGGGGTGCTGGCATCGCGGACCAGATCGTCCCACGCTTGGTCCGATGGCCAGGATCGGGGATCGTCCGCCGCAGCCACCCGAACACGGGGCAAGGGATCTGCCGCCCGGTTTGCCCCGCCAGGATCGATCCGCGCCTGTTCCACCCGTTAACCTTCGTTCTGCCGCGCAAGTGCGGTCTCGGGCGGGCGATAACGGTAAGAGGCTTAGGAACCTTTAACGAACCGGGGCGCGCCGGCTGCCTGACGTGCCCCGGTTACAGGGTCTGGTCTATTTCAGCGCAATTAGGGCCGGCGGGCTATCGCCATCGCTGTCGATATAAGCCGGGTTGTGTTTGGTCAGCCAGGCCTCTGCCTCTTCGATCCACTGTATATGGACATCATCATAAGGAAGGTTGTGCGTGCCTTGCGGCTGCACGATGTAACGGAAGTCCCGCCCTTCCACTTTTCCGCCGCGCTTAAGCGATGCCACCAGCGTCTCGGCCTGCTCCATCGGGATGCGGGCGTCGCGTTTGGCCGCGACGATCAGGATCGGCGCCCATTTGCCATCGGTGCTGCGCGCCGGCGAAATGCCTTCCGGGTCTTCCGAGGTGGCCTGGAATCCGCTGGCGAAACGGCCCAGGTTATCCGCGTCCCACCGGTTCATCAGCGGCATGTCGTAGACCCCGGCCCCGGCTACGGCGCAGCGCCAGGTTTCAGGATCGCGCTGGGCCCCGCGCGCGGCGGCATAGCCACCGTACGACCAGCCCATGATGCAGGCCCGCTTGGGATCGATCACGCCCTTCTGGCCATAATAGGTCAGGACATCGTTGAGATCGTCCTGCATCCGCTTGCCATAGCCGCCTGGATCGCGGCCCATCTGCTCGAACGCCTTGCCGTAGCCGCCCGAGCCGCGATAGTTCGGCTGGATCACGACATAGCCTGCTTCCGCCAGCGGCTGGTTCCATGGCTCCAGGCTGTTGGTTGCGGAGAGCACGCCGAACGGGCCGCCGTGCGGCATCACCACCACAGGTAGGTTCTTCTGGCCCAGCCGGTGGCGCGGATAGGTCACGATGGCTTGGATCTTGGTCCCGTCACTGGCGGTATACCATTCTGCCTTGACCGGGTTCATCGGCGCATCCTTGAGCGCGCTGCGCTGCCAGTTGAGCAGCCGCAGGTCTCCGGTCCGGGTATCGAACAGGTAGAACCCGCCGGTCCGCGCCTTGCCGCCGGCAAACAGGATCACGCGCGTGAAATCAGGCACATAGTCCTGGATTGAGACCTCGCCCGGGCCGAACACTTCCTCCAGCATCGAATGGATGGTCTGCAGGGTCGGGTCGACGAACACGGTGCGGATCTCGCCGTCAAAGGTCCGGTAACCGAGCACCGCGCCGCCATCGCTGTCGGTGATCAGCCCCTGCAGGTCAAACCCTTCTGTCTTGAAGACCGGTTCCGACAGCTGCATGGTCTTCATGTCGACCTTATACACCGCCTCGTAACCTTCGTGTCGGGACGTGGCGTAGGCGGTATCGGTACCGGGAATGAACAGTTCCGGCGCGGGAATGGATTCGGTGAAGGTGGCATCCGCCTCGTTGTAGACGGTCTTGAAGTTGGCTTCTTTCTCGCCGCGATAGAGCATCCGGAACTTGCCGGAATTGCGGTTGCTGTTGAAGCCTGCGCGAACCAGACCGTTGGAATCGGCCGCCCAGGCGCGCACCACCGGATTGGTCCGCTGTACCATCTTGAAACGGCCTGTGGCGACGTTAACTTCGATCACCTCGGGGAAACCCCAGCGCTCGGTCGAATTGGCGACCGAATCCCGCTGCAGCAGGTATGTCCCGGTATCGTGCTCGACATGCAGGATCACGCCGGCATCGCCGCCGGCATCACGCCATGCCTGGTTGACCAGCTGGCCGCTGGCGATATCGTAGGCCACCAACCGTCGGAAGTCGGTTAGCCCGAAGCCGAGATTTTCCCGAGAAATCATGGTCAGGACGACATGCCCGCTGCCGATCCAGCGGAACCCCGCCATGGTCCGGTCACCTGCTTCGCGTGCTTCGGTTGCGGCCAGGATCAGCTTCTGCTGCATCGTTTCGAGGTTGAGCAGCACTAGCACTTCGCGCCCGTCGGCACCGGCCAGATAGGCAATGTGCTTGCCATCCGGGGAGATGCGCGGGCTGCGCATGTTGGCGCGCTTGACGAACTCGCCCACAGGGATGCGGCCAGTCACCGTTTCCGGCACCTGCGGCGGTTCTGCACCCTGCGCGATCGCCGGACTGGCGGGGATGCTCATGGCACCGATTGCAAGCGCGGCCGCACTGGCGCTGCGCTTGGCGAGCTTGCTGAAAAACATCTCTTTGCGTCCCTTGCTGTATTCTGCCCAACGAAGCCGACCGACCGCTGGAGGAACCCGGTCTTGCAGGCCATGATCGAAAGGGAAACTTATCGGACCAGCGGCTCACCGCAAGAAAAAACCCTACCGAGAGAGCTCTCCCGGCAGGGCAATTTCTGCAACGCTGATGCCAGCGGCAATCAGACCACGGTGTGGCCCGCCAATGCCGCGAGCAGCAGCAGCGCGACGATGTTGGTGATCTTGATCATCGGGTTGACGGCCGGACCGGCGGTGTCCTTGTAGGGATCGCCGACCGTGTCACCGGTGACCGCAGCCTTGTGGGCTTCGGAGCCCTTGCCGCCGTGGTTGCCGTCTTCGATGTACTTCTTGGCGTTGTCCCATGCGCCGCCACCGGCGGTCATGGAAATGGCCACGAACAAACCGCCGACGATCACACCCAGCAGCAGCGCGCCGAGGGCGGCGAAGCCGTTGTCCTGCCCGGCGATCGCAGTGATCACGAAGTAGACCACGATCGGTGCCAGTACCGGCAGCAGCGACGGGATGATCATTTCCTTGATCGCTGCCTTGGTGACCAGGTCGACCGTGCGGGCATAGTTGGGACGGCTGGTCCCGGCCATGATCCCGGGGTCGGCCGCGAACTGCTCACGCACGTCCTTGACCACGTCGCCCGCGGCCCGGCCCACCGCGGTCATGCCCATCGCCCCGAACAGGTAGGGCAGCAGCGCGCCGAGGAACAGGCCGACGATGACGTAGGGGTTCTCCAGGCTGAAGGAGACCTCGCCATTGGTCAGGTCGCCATCACGGAATGCCGGGAAGAACACCGTCAGGTCGGTGGTGTAGGCGGCGAACAGCACCAGCGCGCCGAGACCCGCCGAACCGATTGCATAGCCCTTGGTCACCGCCTTGGTGGTGTTGCCCACGGCATCGAGCAGGTCAGTCTTCTCGCGCACACTGTCATCGAGACCGGCCATTTCGGCAATGCCGCCGGCATTGTCGGTGACCGGGCCGTAGGCGTCGAGCGCCACGACCATCCCGGCCAGCGCCAGCATCGCGGTGGCGGCGTAGGCAATGCCCATCAGCCCGGCGAGCTGGAACGCGACCACGATCCCGCTCACGATCACCAGGGTCGGCAGGGCAGTCGATTCGAGGCTGATGGCGAGGCCCTGGATCACGTTCGTGCCGTGGCCGGTTTCACTGGCCTTGGCGATCGAACGGACCGGACGGAACGCCGTGCCGGTGTAGTATTCGGTGATCCAGATGATCAGCCCGGTAATGACCAGGCCGAGCAGCGCGCACCAAAACAGGTCCATGCCGGTGAACTCGACCATACCGCTGCCGGGGTTGAGGACGGTGTTCATGTCGACATCGACCGTGCCAAGGGCGCGGAAGGTGACGTACCAGATCAGCGGAATGGCGAGCACGGCCGAGACCAGGAAGCCCTTGTACATGGCCCCCATCACGTTGGTCCCGCCGCCCAGGCGGACGAAGTAGGTGCCGATGATGCTGGTAACGATGCAGGCACCGCCGATCAGTAGTGGCAGCGCCATCAGCGGCAGCAGCAGGTCACCCGCAGCCGTCAGCAGCAGCGCGGTCAGCACCATAGTGGCGCCAACGGTTACGACATAGGTTTCGAACAGGTCAGCAGCCATGCCGGCGCAGTCACCCACGTTGTCGCCCACGTTGTCGGCAATCACCGCCGGGTTGCGCGGATCGTCTTCCGGGATCCCGGCTTCGACCTTGCCCACAAGGTCGGCGCCAACGTCAGCCGCCTTGGTGAAGATACCGCCGCCGAGACGGGCGAAAATCGAGATCAGTGAGGCCCCGAAGGCGAGTGCGACCAGCGCGTCGATCACGGTGCGGCTGGCCGGAGCGAGCGCCATTGGACCGATCAGGACATAAAAGAACACCGCAATCGCAAGCAGCGCGAGACCCGCCACCAGCATCCCGGTGATCGCACCTGCACGGAACGCCAGGGTCAGGCCCTGCTGCAGCCCTTCGCTGGCGGCCTGGGCCGTGCGGACGTTGGCGCGGACCGAGATATTCATCCCGATATAGCCCGCCACGCCCGACAGTACGGCACCAAGCACGAAGCCGACAGCGGAAATCCAGCCGAGGAACACGCCGACCAGCACGGCGACGACCACGCCGACTATGCCGATGGTGGTGTACTGGCGGTTCAGATAGGCTTGCGCGCCTTCCTGGATGGCGCCGGCGATTTCCTGCATGCGTGCGTTGCCGGGGCTCGCACTGAGCACCTGGCGACTGGTGACGAAGCCGTAAAGCACGGCGAGCAGCCCCAGCCCGATAGCGATAATTACCAGATTCACGATCTTCCCCCTGAAGAATGCCTAAGCGATTGGTTGTTCCGGCCCGCGACTTGCGGGTCCGGCAATTCGGGTGGCGTGGCTATAGTAGAGGCGGCGACAGGCGCAAGCCCCTGCGCGCGCGCTGTGCACGGGCGTGCCCCGGTTCGCGACGCTTGCAATCGCGCAAGGCTCCCGCCACATCGCCGTCTATGAGTGAAACCGCCGAACCGCCGCTGAAGGCCGGGATCATCCCGGTTACCCCCTTGCAGCAGAACTGCACCCTGCTGTGGTGCACGAAAACGATGAAGGGTGCGCTGGTCGATCCCGGCGGCGATCTCGACAAGCTCAAGGCGGCGGTGGCCAAGGTCGGCGTCACGCTGGAGAAGCTGCTGGTCACCCACGGCCACCTCGACCATTGCGGCCAGACCGGGATGCTTGCCGACGAACTCGGCCTGCCGATCGAAGGGCCGCACGAGGATGACCGGTTCTGGATCGAGCAACTGGACGAGGACGGCCCGCGCTGGGGCATGGTCGCGCAGAGCTTCGAGCCGACCCGCTGGCTTAGGGACGGCGACACGGTGACAGTGGGCGAGCTGGTGCTCGACGTGATTCATTGCCCCGGCCACACCCCGGGCCATGTGGTGTTTTTCCACGCGCCAAGCCGCTTCGCCACGGTCGGTGACGTGCTGTTCAAGGGGAGCATCGGCCGCACCGACTTTCCCCGCGGCAACCACCAGGATCTGATCGATTCGATCACCCAGAAGCTGTGGCCGCTGGGCGAGGATGTGACTTTCGTTCCTGGCCACGGCCCCACAAGCACCTTTGGGCTGGAACGCAAGACCAACCAGTTCGTCAGCGATTACGCGCTGGGGTAAAGTCCTCCTCGCTCCGGGGAGTGTTTACATCACCCCCAGCGTCACCAGCACCGCCACCACCGCCAACCCCAGTAAGGTAAGCATGGTGATAAGCGTGCCGATCATGCGCGGCTTGGTGGCGCCTGCGCCGTCCATCCCCATCCCGTGTGCCACCCGGCCGAGCATGTAGATGCCGGCAACCCAGGCCAGCCACGGCCCGCCCTTGCCGCTCATCTCGATCGCCGCGATCAGGGCCAGGACGAAGGGGGTGTTCTCGACGAAGTTCAGTTGTGCGCGCATCCGCCGGGTCAGCGGTCCGCCCGCGTCATCCCCATGGATCAGCTTAAGCGCGCCCCGCATCTGGCCCACGCGGACCGAAAGCCAGATGTTGATCAGGGCGGCAGCCGCGCAGGCGGTCAGGGTTACAGGTAGCAGCATGAAATATCCCTCCGGTTGGGTATGGTGCTAGCTACGTGCCGAGCGGCTTGCAACGCGGGATTTTTCCGCTATAGGCCCCCGCTTCCCCGCCATGGCTGGGCTGCCTTCAAGCACGCCCTTGTGCGCGCGGTGGCCATGCCCTAGGGCGGCCCGTGAAATCGTTGTGTCGAATTTGAAAAACAGGTGCCGCAATGGCTGTCCCCAAGAGAAAAGTTTCCCCCCACCGCCGCGGCAACCGCCGGTCGCACGATTCGCTGAAGGTCGAGGCATTCCACGAATGCTCCAACTGCGGTGAACTGAAGCGTCCGCACAACCTGTGCCCGGCCTGCGGACACTACAACGGCCGCGAAGTCATCGCCGTCGGTCTCTGACCGTAGTTAGCCGGAGAGCGTCATGAGCCTGCCGCGTATCGCCATTGATGCGATGGGCGGCGATGAAGGTGTGCGCGTGATGGTGAGCGGCGCGGCCGAGGCCCGCCGCCGGCACGACAAGTTCAAGTTCCTGCTGGTGGGTGATGAGGAGCGCATCAAGCGCGGCCTCGAATCGCACCCCAACTTGCGCGCAGCGTCCGAGATCCTCCATTGCGACGATGTCGTGAGTGGCGACGAGAAGCCGACCCAGGCGCTGCGCCGCGCCAAGACCACCAGCATGGGCCTGGCCATCAATGCGGTGAAGACCGGCGCCGCGGGCGCCGCAGTCAGTGCCGGAAATACCGGGGCGCTGATGGCCATGGCCAAGCTCTCCCTGCGAACCATGCCGGGGATTGACCGCCCGGCGCTGTGTGCGGTCATGCCGACGTTGGGTGAGAATGACGTGTTCATGCTCGATCTGGGCGCGAACACCGAAGCCGATGCTCGCAACCTCGTCCAATACGCGGTGATGGGCGCCGCCTATGCCCGAATCCTAACTGGCAAGGAGCAGCCGCGTGTGCGGCTGCTCAACATCGGCACCGAAGAGACCAAGGGTACTGACGCGCTGCGGATTGCAGCGGCGCAGCTTCAGGCTGCGACCGGGCTGGCGTTATCGTTTGACGGGTTCGTTGAAAGCGACAAGATCAACCGCGGCGAAGTCGATGTGGTGGTAACCGACGGGTTTTCCGGCAATATCGCCCTGAAAGCGATCGAAGGCACCGCCCGGTTCGTCACCGACCTGCTACGCCGCGCCTTCACCAGCTCGATCCGCTCGAAGGTCGGCTTTCTGGTGTCGCGCCCGGCGACCGAACTGCTGCGGCACCACCTCGACCCCAACAACCACAACGGCGCGGTATTCCTCGGCCTCAACGGGGTCGTGGTGAAAAGCCATGGCAGCGCCAATGAGAAGGGCGTCGCCAATGCGGTCGCTGTGGCAGCCCGGCTGCTCGAGGAAAAGCTGACCGAACGCATCACGGCTGACCTGGCCGAACTCCATGCGCGGAGCGGTAACGGTAACGGCAATCGGGAAGCCAAGGCGGAAGGGGCATGATCCGCTCTGTGATCCGTGGCAGCGGCTCCGCCCTGCCAGCCCGGGTGGTGACCAATGCCGACTTGCAGGAGCGGGTCGAGACCAGCGACGAATGGATCGTTGAGCGCACCGGAATCCGCCAGCGTTATATCGCCGGGGAAGGGGAGACCACTGCCAGTCTCGCCACCGAGGCCGCCCGGCGCGCGCTTAAAGCGGCCGGAATGGAGGCAGGTTCGATCGATCTGATCGTGCTGGCGACTGCCACGCCGAACCAGACGTTCCCCGCCACCGCCACGATTGTGCAGGACAATCTCGGCTGCAACGGCGGGATCGCGTTCGACGTCGCGGCGGTCTGTTCCGGGTTCCTCTATGCCATGGCGACCGCCGATTCGATGCTGCGCACGGGCATGGCCAAGCGGGCCCTGGTGATCGGCGCAGAGACATTCAGCCGCATTCTCGACTGGAATGATCGCACCACCTGTGTCCTGTTTGGCGACGGGGCGGGCGCGATCGTGCTTGAAGCGCAGGACGTGGCGCAGGACGGTCCGGGACTAATCGCTACCCGGCTCCATGCCGATGGCGCGCACAACGAACTGCTCTATGTCGATGGCGGGCCGTCCACCACCGGCACGGTCGGGCACCTCAGGATGAAGGGGCGCGAGGTGTTCCGGCACGCGGTCGTCAACCTCGCCGACGTTCTCAAGGAAGTCCTTGAAGGAACGGGTTATTCCGCCAGCGACATCGACTGGGTCGTGCCGCACCAGGCCAACGCCCGGATCCTCGATGCCACCGCCCGCAAGCTCGGCCTGCCGATCGAGAAGGTGATCGTGACGGTTGACCGGCACGCCAACACCTCGGCCGCATCGGTCCCGCTGGCCTATGACACGGCGGTGCGCGACGGGCGGATCAAGCCCGGCGATCTGGTCATGTTCGAGGCGATGGGCGGCGGTTTCACCTGGGGGGCAAGCCTCGCCCGCGTTTAGGCGTGTGCAAAGAAGGACTGGCCGGTTTGCGATTTCCCTTGATTACGCCTATCCTTTGGGCTGTTTCCACAATTGGGTCGCACCGAAGGAGGCAAGTCTATGATGCGTTCGATGGGCACCCTGACCCGCGCGGACCTGGCCGAAGCGATCAACCGCAAGCTGGGATTCTCGCGTGCGGAATCGCTCGATCTGGTCGAGGCACTGATCGCACAGATGTGCGATGCCATGGCGCGGGGCGAAAACGTGAAGATATCGGGTTTCGGCAGCTTCGTGCTGCGCGACAAGCGGGAGCGGATCGGGCGTAACCCCAAGACGGGTGTTGAAGTGCCGATCACGCCGCGCCGGGTGATGACTTTCCGCGCCAGCCAGTTGCTGAAGGAAAAGATCGCCAACGGATAACCGACCGGAGGATAGAGCAACGGTGGCACAATTCTTCGATGGCAAGGAACACGGCGCCCTGCGCACCATCGGCGAAGTCGCGGACGCGCTCGGCATCAAGCAGCATGTGCTCCGCTACTGGGAACAGCAGTTCCCGATGCTCCAGCCGCTGAAACGCAGCGGGGGCAGGCGATATTACCGAACCGAAGATGTGGCCCTGGTGGAATTGATCGACCGGCTGGTCAATCGCGAAGGCTATACTCTCAAGGGCGCGAAGAAGGCGTTGGCGCAAAAGGGCATGACGAGCGAAATTGAACGCGAGCAGGCGGTTGCCGATACGGCGGTGGACCACGTCAGTGCTGATCCCGGCAATGCTTCCCCGCCGAACCAGGAGCCGCTGCCGCTGGTGGCCGAATTGCCGGACAATGGCGGGCTGGAGGCCTTTTTCGGGCGTCCTGCTGCTGAGGCGCTTCCCCCGGAACTGCCCGACACGGGCTCCGCTGCGCCGGAACCCGCTGCCGGAGCCGGGGACTACGTGGTGTCGCAGGAGCTGGTCAGGCAGTTGAAGTCCATTCGGGCCCGGCTAGCGGACGCGCTCGCCGCCTGAGCAGGGCCGGCTATTCCGCCGCCAGCAATTCTTCCGCCGCACCCAGATCCACGCTGACCAGGCGGCTGATGCCTTTGTCGATCATGGTCACCCCGAACAGGCGGTGCATCCGGCTCATCGTCACCGCATTGTGGGTGACGATCAGGTAGCGCGTGTCGGTCTCGCGGACCATTGCGTCGAGCAGGTCGCAGAACCGGTCGATATTGGCATCATCGAGCGGCGCGTCCACTTCGTCGAGCACGCAGATCGGCGCCGGATTGGTCAGGAACAGGGCAAAGATCAGCGCGATCGCGGTCAGCGCCTGCTCCCCGCCTGAAAGCAAGGTCAGCGACTGCAGCCGCTTGCCCGGGGGCTGGGCGAAGATCTCCAGCCCGGCTTCCAGCACGTCGTCGCTGTCGATCAGCGCCAGATGCGCCTGCCCGCCTTCGAACAGCCGGGTGAACAGACGCTGGAAATGCTCGTTCACTTCCTCGAACGCGGCCTTCAGCCGTTCGCGCCCTTCGCGGTTGAGGTTGCCGATCGATCCGCGCAGCCGGTGCACGGCTTCGACCAGTTCCGCCTGTTCGGCCGCGCTCGCACCCGCTTCCTGTTCGATCCGGGCCAGCTCGTCCGCAGCGACCAGGTTGACCGGGCCGATCCGCTCGCGCGCGGCGACCAGTTGGTCCATCGCTTCCGACTCGGCCCCGGCCTCGCGCACCGCTTCGGCCTCGAAGATGAAGCGCTGGGGCAGGAGCGGGGGCGGGGCCTGGAACCGCTCGCCGGAAATCCGTGCCATCTCCCCGCGGCGGGCTTCCTCGCTCTCGGCCCGCGCGGCGAGCCCGGCGCGGTTTTCGCGGGCACTGGCGAGCGCTTCGGTGGCATCCGCCAGCGCTCGGTCGGCGGACTGGGCGGCGTGCTGCGCTTCGGCCACGGCGGCCTCTGCTGCCGCCAGCTCGCCGGCCAGCCGGGTGCGAACCGTGTCGCCCTGCTCGATCTCGCGCACCAGCGCGGCGGGCTTAGCGGCGACCACTGCCTGCTCCTGCTCGATCTCCTCGAACCGCTGGGCCATGCCCGCCAGCCGCCGCGCCGCTTCGGACGAGCGGGCTTGCCAGCTGGCAATATCGGAGCGCTGGGCGGCGGTGCGCTCCCGCGCCACGGCCAGCGCCTGATCATGCGCGGCGAGTTCGGCCATGGCGGCCTGCTGAGCTGAACGGGCAGCCTCGTTGCGGGCCTGCGCGGCTTCGAGCGTGGCGCGCCCGGTGGCAGGGTCGGGCAGGGCAACCTTGCGCGCTTGCGCTGCCGCAAGTTCGGCCTCGGCGCCGGTGCGCTGCTCCGCCAGATCCCGCGCTGCCCGGTCAAGCTCCGCCACGCGCCCGGCCAGCCGATCGCGTTCGGCTTCGGCCTGGTCGAGTGCGCGCAGCGCCTGGCGCTCGGCATCGGCAGCACCGGCCAGATCGCGTTCGGTTGCGACCAGCGTGCGCTGCAATTCGGCCATTCCGACCTTGACCGTAGTGTGCTGCGCTTCGGCGGTCTCGACGGCGGCGAGCAGCGGGGGAAGCTGGCGATCGAGCTCAGCGAAGCGGTTGTCCGCTTCCAGCCGCGCGGCTTCGGCGGCGCCTTCGCCACGGGCGATAAAGCCGTCCCACCGGCGCAGATGCCCGCCCAGCGTGACCAGCCATTCGCCGGGTTGTAGCACGCGTCCGTCATCCTCCGGCGCGACATGGACCAGTGCCAGCCGCACCGCCAGTTCCGGCGGGCAGTCAGGAACATGGTGCAGCAGGCTGTCGGGCAGCGCGGCCGGGGCGCTGGCACCCGTCCAGAACCGGCCATCACCCTCAGCCGCGCCGAGCGGCGCCTTGGCATCCCGCCCCAGCACTGCGGCTAGGGCCCGTTCGTATCCGGGTTCAGCCCGGACGGAGTCGATCGCTGCGCGTCGGCCTGCGCGGCCCGCAGCCTGCCGGGCCCGGGATTCGCGGTCACGCAGCAGAGCGGCGTGCTCGTGCTCGACCCCTGCGAGTTCGGCGCGGGCAGAAGCGAGCGCGTTGGCGGCCTCGTCCCGCGTCGCTTGCAATGCCTCCTTGTCCGCACGTTGGCGATCGAGTGTGGCGCGCGCGGCGGCGAGTGCGTCGCCGGCCTGCGCGGCGGCCTGGCGTGCTGCGGCGACCCTGGCTTCCGGATCGCCTGCCTGTGCCAGAGCATGGCGCCCTTCAGCCAAGCGCCGGACCTCGGCATCGAGCCGGGCAAGGCGCGCTTGGGCCTGTTCGATCGCGGCCTGCGCCACCCGCCATTCGGCCTCGACCCCGGCCTGGTCTGCGGTGGCCTTGGCCAGCGCCAGTTCTGCCGCACGCCCGGCCCGGTCGCTGTCCTCGACCCGCGCGGCGAGCACGGGGCGTTGCGCTTCGTCCGCTGCCAGCACCGCTTGCCCGGCGGCGAGCTCCCGCTCCAGCCGGGCGAGGGCGTCGGCCGCATCATGGGTCAGGCGGTCGGCCTCGCCTCGGTCCTGCTCCAGCCGCTCGCGCTGGCGGGTGAGGTCGGCAAAGCGCTGCTCGGCGGCTTCGAGCTGGCTGGTGAGCGAGGCCATGCGGTGCCCGTGCGCCGTGGCATCGTCGCGCCGGTCAGCCAGTTCATCGCGCGCTTCGGCCAGCTTCGCCGCCGCGATGGCCTGCGCCTGCTGTGCCTCGCGCGCGGCGACGGTCGCGGCTTCGACCCGCGCCTCGGCCTTGGCCGCTTCCGCCCGGGCGGCTTCGGCGGCGGCGGCTGCATCGCGCCAGCGGGCATAGACCAGCCGGGCTTCGGCCACGCGGATCTCGTCGGACAGCCTGGTGTACCGCTCGGCCTGCTTCGCCTGCCGCCGCAGGGTGGACATCTGGCTGTCGAGCCCGGCCATCAGGTCTTCCAGCCGGGCGAGGTTAGCTTCGGTGGCACGCAGCTTCTGCTCGGCGTCGCGGCGGCGGACATGGAGACCGGCGATCCCCGCCGCTTCTTCCAGCATCTGGCGCCGCTCAGCCGGTTTGGCGGCGATGACCTGTGCGATCTTGCCCTGGCTGACCAGTGCCGGGCTGTGCGCGCCGGTGGCAGCATCGGCGAAGGTCAGGGCAATATCCTTGGCCCGCACGTCGCGCCCGTTGAGGCGGTAGGCGCTGCCTGCGCCGCGTTCAATTCGGCGGGTGACTTCCAGGTCCTGCCCCGCTGCGTCCTCGCAGGACAGCACGACTTCGGCAAAGTCCCGCGGCGGGCGGGTGGCGGTGCCGGCGAAGATCACGTCCTCCATCCCGCCCGAGCGCATTGATTTGGGGGAGTTTTCGCCCATGACCCAGCGGATCGCCTCCAGCAGGTTGGACTTGCCGCAGCCGTTGGGGCCGACGACCCCGGTCAGGCCCGGTTCGATACGCAAGGTGGCGGGTTCGACGAAGCTCTTGAAGCCGGAAAGCCTGAGCTGCCTTATCCGCATCGCCGTGCCTTATCCCCCCACCGAGCCGACCGCTAGCGGGCGCCGGCCTGTTGCAGCAGCGGTTCCAGCTTGTCCCAGCTGTTATCATCGAGCTTCTTCCCGTTGAGGATGAAGGTCGGCGTAGCGTTGACTTCGAAGATGTCCGCCTGCGCCCGCGAGAGGTCGGCCAGCGCGGTGATGGCGGCACTGTCGGACAAGCAGGCCTGGGCTTCGTCACGCGACAGGCCGCGCTCGGCAAACCAATCGATCAGGCCTGCCGCCTGCGCGATCATCACGAACCGCTGATTGTCAGGCGCATTCATCGCCTGCTCCATCATCGCGCCGTTGCCGTTGAGCGTCTGCCCGAATTCGCCCAGCGCTGCCCACGCCTGGCTGGCGCGGGGATGAAAGGCCTCCGGCGCGCCGCAGCGGGCCAGCACCGAAATGGTCATGTCGAGCGGGTCACGGATCAGGATCCGCTTTTCGTAGCTGACCACGCCGGTCGGAATATATTTCTCCTTCAGCGCGGCTGAGCCGGTGGCGGAGAAATTGGCGCAGGCGCCGCAGGTATGGCTGGCGAATTCGACCAGTTTGATCGGCGCATCGGGGTTTCCCAGCAGGTAGCCGCCTTCCGGAGTCTTGGCGGCGATGTCGACCCAGCTCTGCCCGTCAGGCGCGGGGATCGCGGCAATCGGTTCGCCGCTCAAGCCCCCGGCTTCGTCGGTGCCCGATCCGCAGGCGGCAAGGCCCAGCGCAAGCGGAGCGGCGAGAGTAGCGAGAGCCAGGCGGCGGAACGTGGTCATGGTCGGTCGTATCCTCGAATGCTGGGTGCGCAAGCTAGCCGATGGATGGAAGGGGGTGAAGAAGGCACTATGCCTTTCCACAGCTTGTCCACACGGGAAACGGGTCAGGTATCGCCGCGCAGCATTTTTTCCAGCGCCGGCCAGTCATGCACATCGGGCAGCAGCTTGCCGTCAAGTGCGAAGCTGGGCGTGCCGGCGACGTTGAAGCGAGTGCCGTCGCGGGCGGAATTGTCCGCCAGAGCGGTGGCCCGGGCGGTATCGGCCAGGCACCGGTCGGTGGCGATCCGGCTAAAGCCGCGCTCTTCCATGATCGCGTAGAATCCCAGGTCGGAGGCAACCGCGCGGGTGCGTGAAGAAAGGTCTCCGCTCGCCCAGCGCTGGCGCTGGGCCGAGGTGGTGGACCGCGCCACCGCCAGCCAGCGCGGCTGTGCATGCATGAACGCGGCGTGGTTGCGCGGAAACTGGGCCGGGGTGCCGCACCAGGTCAGCATGGCCGCAGTCAGGTCGACTGGATCGCGCACGATATGGCGGATTTCCAGGCGGATCTTGCCCGGTCCGACATGGGCCAGCTTGAGCGCTTCGTCTCCGGTCCGGGCAAATTCGCCGCAATGCGGGCAGGTATAGCTGACGAACTCGGTCAGCACTCGGCTCGCCTTGGGATTGCCGATCACATGGGCGCCATCGGCCCGCACCACCTGGGTGTTCCAGTTGGTGGACTTGCCCGCACTGCCGACGGCCGCTGTTCCCAGCAGCCCGGCGGCGAGCATCGCAATGACCCGGAATGTCCTGTGCATCAGTTGGTCTCGTCCTTGTCGTCCAGTGATCGGGCCAGCGATTCCAGCACCGCCCGCAGCTCCGGATCGCCGATGTCGCGCAGGCTGTCTCCCAATTCCATCGGAATCGGCCTGAGCGAGGGCGGCGGGGCCGGTTTACCTTGAGCAGGCGGCGGCTTAACCTCGCCTTGCCGCAACTTGAGCCGGGCCACTGCCTTGTAGCCGAAGAAGCGGTTCACCCGCTCAATGATTTCCGGGATCACGTGCTGGATCAGCGGGGCATGGGCCGGCAGCACCACCAGTTGCAGGATCCCGTCGGACTTCTCGCCCGGGGGAAAGCGGATCGCCTCCGGCATGCAGACGCGGGCATGATGCTCGCCGACAATCTCGCGCCACCGGGTCACCACATTCGACTGGACAAAGCCGAACCGGCGGAATGCCGGGCGGCCGATCTGCGGCATCAGATCGGCGATGGCCTTGGCCGGGCCGCCGCGCGGCCGCTCGTAGGGCCGCACGCTGCTCTTGCGGCCCTTTTTCCCGGCTCCTGCTGGTGCGTCCCGTTCCATCGTGGTTTGCGCCATGCCATAGCCGGGGCGTGAGCGCCACATCGACAATCCCGGATCGCCTGCTCGGCTGGTATGACCGCCATGCGCGGGACTTGCCGTGGCGGGCGGCGCCCGGTGCGCCGCCGCCCGATCCCTACCGCGTGTGGCTGTCGGAAGTCATGCTGCAGCAGACCACGGTGGCGGCGGTAAAACCCTATTTCGAGCGTTTCACCAGCCGGTGGCCCACGGTCGAGGCTCTGGCCGCCGCGCCGGACGAGGACGTCATGGCGGCATGGGCGGGGCTGGGCTATTATTCCCGCGCGCGCAACCTGGTGAAGGCGGCGCGGGCAGTGGCGGCGCTGGGGCAGTTCCCGGACAGCGAGGCAACCCTGCGCGCCCTGCCGGGGCTGGGTGCCTATACGGCGGCGGCAGTGGCGGCGATTGCTTTCGGGCAGCGGGCGGTGGTGGTCGATGCCAATGTCGAGCGGGTGGTGGCGCGGCTGTTCGCGATCGACCAGCCGCTACCGTCAGCGCGCAAGGCTATCCGCGCGGCTGCCGACACGATCACCCCGGCGCAGCGGGCAGGCGACTGTGCGCAAGGCATGATGGATCTCGGCGCCACCATCTGCACGGCGCGCGATCCACGCTGCCTGCTGTGCCCGCTGGCCGAACCTTGCGCTGCGCGGGCCAGCGGCGATCCGGCTCGCTATCCGGTCAAGGCGGCGAAAAAGGCCCGGCCGGAGCGGCGCGGCACGGCCTTCTGGATCGAGCGCGCTGGGGCGGTCTGGCTGGTGCGCCGGGAAGGACGGGGAATGCTGGGCGGGATGCGCGCCTTGCCCGATGACGGCTGGTCCGCGCGCGCAGACGGCTCCGGAGAACCGCCGCTGGCGGGGGAGTGGGCGACGGTTGGTGCGGTACGGCACGTATTCACCCATGCGACGCTCGACCTGACGGTTCTGCGCTATGCCGGACCGGGAAGCCCGGGGGGCGCTGGCGAATGGTGGCCGCTTGACCGGCTGGAGGATGCAGGGCTGCCGACGCTGTTTGCCAAGGCAGCCGCCAGGGCGTTGGCGGTCAGATAATCCCGCCGCCCAGCATCAGCCGGACAATCGCGATGGCCAGCACGATCAGACAGAAATTGCGCCCGCCGTTGGTCCGCGACAAAGCGCCAAGGCCAACCCCTGCCACGGCGAAGGGCAGGGCGATCCAGTTGCCCCAGCCGAGCAGGGGGATGGTCGAGGGAATCACGATCACCAGAGCGATGATTCCGAACAGGATGGAGATCAGGTTTGCCATGTGTCTTATATGACTATGACAGTCATTTTTGGCAAGAGGGGTGATTGACCGCCTGCCGCCTCTGCCGCACAGAACCGTCAAGCAAAGATTGCAAAAGAGGACCTGAGAATGGCGTTTCGCGAATTTGACCAGTCCCATGTTTCGCGCCGATCCCTGCTGCGCGGAGGGCTGCTGCTGGGTGCCGGGACGGCCTTGGCAGGTCTGCCGCTGGGCCGCCAGTTGTTCGCGCACGATCACGCTGCCAGCTGGCCCGCGATTCGCGCGGCGGTCGACAGCTATGTCGCGGAAGGCAAGGTCGCCAACATGCTGGCGACGATGGGCTGGGGGCAGAACGATCCTGAAGTGATCGCCAAGGGCGTGCTGACGCTGGGCCGTACGACTCCGGTGGATCAGGATAGCCTTTACCGCATCTATTCGATGACCAAGCCGATCACCGGCATTGCTGCGATGATGCTGGTCGAGGACGGCAAGCTCGCGCTTGACCAGCCGCTGGCCGAGATCCTCCCCGCCTATGCCAGCATGATGGTGCAGAAGGAATATGACGGCGGCATCGGTGAGGACAATCTCGTCCCCGCTGAGCGCCCGATCACCATCCGCCACCTGCTGACTCATACCGCCGGGCTCGGCTACGGCATCATCCAGAAGGGGCCGATCCGAGCCGCCTTTGAAGAACGCGGGCTGGTGCCTGGGCAGGTCAGCCGGGTGCCGATTCCCGGCCTTGGCCGGGCGCAGGCGGTCGGCAGTCTGGAGGCTTTTGCCGATGGCCTCGCCAAGGTGCCGCTGGTGCTCCAGCCAGGTACGAAGTGGAGCTATTCGGTCAGCCTCGACCTGCTCGGACGGGTGATCGAGGTTGCTTCTGGCCAGTCGTTCGATGCCTTCCTCAAGGCGCGGCTGTTCGATCCGCTTGGCATGATCAGCACCTTCTTCCGTGTGCCCGAAAGCGAGAAAGGCCGTTTCACCACCAACTACGGCATTCTCAACGGGATGCCGCTGCCGATCGATCCGGCTGACAGCTCGATCTATCTTGACGAGCCTGCCTTCCCGTTCGGCGGGGCCGGGCTGGTCTCCAGCCCGCGCGACTATGACCGGTTCCAGCGGATGCTGGTTGGCGGCGGCGCACTAGACGGGACACGGGTCATGGCCGAGGCGACGGTCCGGACTGCCACCTCGAACCTGCTGCCGGACGGCGCTGAAACCGCCGGGACCTGGGTCGCAGGCGAAGGGTTCGGCGCGGGCGGCCGGGTCACCGGCACTGCATTCGGGTGGGGCGGGGCGGCTGGCACCGCGGCATTTGTCGACATGGCGAGCGGGCTGCGTGCGGCGCTGTTCACGCAGTACATGCCGTCTGAAGCCTATCCGATCCAGCGCGGCTTCCCCGATCTGGTGATGCAGGATCTGGCGGCCATGAAGGGTGTCTGACATGGCACCAATGGCCTTCGCCGGGTCACCGATCGAGCGGGCCGACCATATCCGCTGCGATGCCGATGCGCTTTCCGGGCAAATGAACTGGAAAGCGCGGCTGCTCAGGCTTGACGGGCTCAACCCGGTGTTCGGCGAAGACGGCGCCCTGGAATGGGGAACGCTGGCCGAAGCGCCGCAGCAGGCCGAACTGGTGTTCCTTGGACTGCTCGAAGGCAAAGCCTGCTTCGCTGCCGTGCCCGATGAAGGCGCGGCTGGCCCGGCCTATGCCAACCCGTCGATCTGGAACGCGATGCAGTTGCTCAGCCCTGGCGACCTGGCGCTTTATGGCGGGGCGCGCAGCCTGGTTGACTGGCACGCCCGGCACCGCTTCTGCGCCCGCTGCGGCGCGCCGACCGTGATCGCCAAGGGCGGCTGGCAGCGCCACTGCGATGTCTGCGGGGCGGACCATTTCCCCCGCACCGACCCGGTCACCATCATGCTGGTCGAGCATGCCGACGGCAACCGCCTGCTGCTCGGCCGCCAGCCCCGCTTCCCACCGCGGATGTTCTCCGCGCTGGCCGGGTTCGTCGAGCCGGGCGAAACAATCGAGGAAGCGGTCGCGCGCGAGATCAAGGAAGAAGCCGGGCTGGCCGTGCGCGACGTGCGCTATCTCGCCAGCCAGCCGTGGCCGTTCCCCAGCCAGTTGATGATCGGCTGCACCTCGATCGCTGTCGATGATGATATCATCATTGATGAAAGCGAACTGGAAGAGGCGCGCTGGTTCACTCGGGCCGAACTGGAGGCCGCACGCGCGGCGGGGCCAGCAGGCAACGACACGCTGATTTTCCCGCGCAGCTTTGCCATTGCCCATCACCTCGTGACCTGGTGGCTCGACCGGTGAGCGCGCCCACTCGCCTTACCATCGACATTTGGTCTGATGTCATGTGCCCATGGTGCGCGATCGGCTATGGCCAGCTCTCCAGGGCGCTCGATCAGCTTGAGGGCGAGATCGAAGCCGAAGTGCGCTGGCGCCCGTTCGAACTGAACCCCGAGATGCCCGAAAGCGGCGAGGAACAGAGCGCGCATCTGGCCCGCAAGTACCGCCGCAGCGCCGCAGAAACCGATACCGTGCGCGGGCAGATGAAGGCGATCGCCGACAGCGCCGGGATCAGCCTCGCATGGGAGGGTGAGGGCGATGCCCCGCCCGCGATGATGTGGAACACCTTCGCCGCGCATTGCCTGCTCACCTGGGCGCTGGAGGAATACGGCCCGGCAATGCAGACGGAACTGAAACTCGCCCTGTTTCGCGCCCACTTCAATCAACGCCGCCGGATCGGCGCACGCGATGTCCTGCTCGATGTGGCGGAAGAGGTCGGGCTTGACCGCGCCGGATCGCTCGCCGCGCTGAGCGACCCCGCCATTGGCGCACGGGTGCGGGCCGAGGAACAGCAGGCGTGGGACATGAACGTGACCGGCGTCCCCGCGATGGTGGTGCAGGGCAAGTTCCTGATCCCCGGCGCGCAGGCGCCGGAGACTTACGCCACCGCCCTGCGCCGGGTGGCCGAGCGGGGGCTCTAGACCAGCCCCAGCTTGGCCAGTTCCTTCATGACCGATGCAGGCAGCACATCGCCTGCCGCTTCGCCCACGCCGAGGTCGCGCGGGGCGTCTTCATCGGCGAGGTAGCGCCAGCCCTGGTGGGCGCGCTTGGGGCGCGGTTCGACGCGGATCAGCACCGGCTCCAGATCGATATGCCAGCGCCCCCCGGTGGCTACGCTGAAGCCGTGGATTGCGCTGCGCGCTACCAGCGTGTGGTCGAGGATCCAGTAGAGCGAGCCGCCTACCATTTCCTCGTGCCGCTTGGGCAGGTAGCGGGTGGTGAGGCGCACCTCGCGCCGCCCCTCGTACCACCCGGCCAGATCGTCCCAGCTTTTCGCGCCGAACGCGATCTTGGTCATGTGGAGCGGCATCGAATCAACCCGTCAGTCCGCTCGCCACTGCCAGGCCGAGGAACGCGAAGAAGCCCATCGAATCGGTGATCATGGTCACAAACACGCTGCTGGCGACCGCCGGGTCCTGCTTTAGCCGGTCGAAAATGACCGGCACCAGCACGCCCGCCAGCCCGGCGATGATGATGTTGATGACCATCGCCACGGCGATCACCACACCCAGCATCGGTGAGAACAGGAACGCCGTCGCCAGTCCGATCAGCACCGCGATGGTCGCCCCATTGAGCACGGCCACGCGCAGCTCGCGCCACAGGATGCGCCCGGTATTGGCGCGAGTAAGCTGGTTCATGGCGATGGCGCGCACTGCCACTGCCATGGTCTGGGTGCCGGCATTGCCGCCGATGCTGGCGACGATCGGCATCAGCACCGCCAGCGCGACCAGTTGCTCGATCGCCGCGCCGAAGAAGGCGATGATCGCGCTGCCGACCACGGCAGTGCCGAGGTTCGCCACCAGCCAGCGGACCCGCGCGGTATAGGCTTCGCGGATCGGCTCGTTGATGTCGCCATCGCCCGCACCGGATAGCAGCAGCACGTCCTCGCCCGCTTCCTCGGCGATGATGTGGACAATGTCGTCGACCGTCATCTGCCCGACCAGCCGCCCTTCCTCGTCGACCACGGCGGCCGAGATCAGGGCGTATTTCTGGAACATCAGCGCGACCTCTTCCTGGTCGAGCCCGACCGGGATCAGGGTCTGGTCCCGCTTCATCACGTCGGCCAGCGCGATGTTGCGCGGGGTGGTCAGCAGCCATGACAGCGCGCAGGTGCCGACCGGGTGATGGCGATGGTCGACCACGAACACTTCGTAGAACTCCGGGGCCAGCTCGCCCTGGTCGCGCAGGTAGTCGATCAGGTCACCCACGGTCATGTGCTCGGGCACCGCGACCACGTCGCGGCTCATCAGGCGGCCGGCAGTTTCCTCGGGGTAGGCAAGGGCGGTCTCGATGGCGACGCGGTCCTCGTCGTCCATCTCCGCCAGCACCGCCTGCTGGTCTTCCTCGTCGAGATCCTCGATCAGCTGAACCGCGTCATCGGTTTCCAGCTGCTCCGCGATGGCGGCGACGGCATCGGCCGGCAGCGCTTCCATCATGCTTTCGCGGACCCAGTCGTTGAGCTCGGCAATCAC
Source organism: Sphingomonadaceae bacterium (assembly GCA_046294735.1). Classification (GTDB taxonomy): domain Bacteria; phylum Pseudomonadota; class Alphaproteobacteria; order Sphingomonadales; family Sphingomonadaceae; genus 34-65-8. The sequence goes on along the minus strand of JBKBKB010000002.1, from coordinate 48,139 downwards.
GTCCGAGGTCATCAGGTCGGTGATTGCAGCGGCCAGCACGGCGCGCTCGTCCCGCTCCAGCAGTTCGATCAGGTCAGCGATGTCGGCCGCATGGAGCGGTTCGACCAGGTCGTAGACCAGCCCCTTGTCGCCCGCGTCGAGCGCCTCGCGCACGCGGCGGACATAGTCCTTCTTGAGCGTGTTTTCGGTATCGAGACGGGCGTCGTCGATCCGGTCGTCGGGGCGCGCGCCATCCTCTTCCGCCACATCGGCGGTGAGCAGATCGTCGTCGAGAGGGGCGGGATCGACCATGGCGCCGGTCTAGGCAGCAGCGGCAGAAATGCAAGGCATGGCAGCGGGCGGGGTGACAATGGGCACACAAGCCCTATATCGCCCCGGCGAAACCATGGAGATTCCCGATGACCGGACAGACGCTTACCCTCACTCTCGATTGCGGCGATGGAAAGGGCGGTGATGTCGTCATCAAGCTGCGCCCCGATCTCGCCCCCGGCCATGTCGCGCGCATCACCGAACTGGTAGGCGAAGGCTTCTATGACGGGGTCAAGTTCCACCGGGTGATCCCCGGCTTCATGGCCCAAGGCGGCTGCCCCAACGGCACCGGCATGGGCGGCAGCAAGAAGCCCGACCTGAAGGCCGAGTTCAACGCCGAACCGCACGTGCGCGGCGTATGCTCGATGGCCCGCACCCAGGTGCCCGACAGCGCCAACAGCCAGTTCTTCATCTGCTTCGACGATGCCCGTTTCCTTGACCGGCAATACACCGTGTGGGGCCAAGTTGAGAGCGGCATGGAACACGTCGATTCCTTGCCAGTGGGCGAACCGCCGCGCAGTCCGGGCGTGATTGTCAAGGCCACAGTGGCCTGATCTGATCGGTAGGCGGGGCTATAGCCCCGCTTGCACCAGCCAGTCGTGGAACAGGCGAACCGGGCGTTCTTCCAGCGCGGTCGGCTTGCACACGAACCAGTAGCTGTAGGGGCTTTCGACTTTCGCGCCGTAAAGGTTGGTCAGGCGGCTGTCCTCGGCCCGCCGCAGGTGGTCGTCGTGCATGATCGCGATGCCCAGGCCTTCGGCTGCGGCTGCGAGTAGCAGCTGCCCGGAATCGTAATGGTCGATCGCCGCCGGTTCGAGATCCTCCAGGTCGAGCGCGCGCTTCCAAGCGGTAAAACTGTCCGGCAGCTCGTTGTGGATCAGGAAGGTCTGGCGGGACAGCCGGTCCTTGTCCGGGGCATCGCCCAGCTGCTCGGCCAGGGTCTGGCTGGTGATGGCATGGACCTTGTTGTAGTCGAGCCGCACCGCATGGAGCGTGGTTTCCGGCCCCTTGCTGAGGATGATCGCCGCATCGAGCGTGTCGCCGACCCGGTCCTCCAGATGCGGCCCGGTGTCGATGTCGATGTGCAGCAGCGGATGGAGCCGCCGCAGTTCGGCCAGGCGCGGGAACAGCCGCTGGCTGCCGAACAGCGGCAACACACCCAGATGGAGCCGCAGCAGCGAGACTTTCTCCGACTGCCCCTCCACCGCCCGGCCCAGGGCATCGAAATGGGGGCTGACCGCTTCGTAGAAATTGTGCCCGTCGTCGGTCAGCTGCATCGACTGGCGGGCCCGGGTGAACAGCTTCTTGCCGACGAAGTCCTCCAGATTGGCGATCCGGCGCGATAGCGCCGAGGGGCTGAGCCCGAGTTCGTCAGAGGCCGCCCGGGCAGAGCCGGAGCGGACCGTGCGCATGAACGCCTCGAGGGCGCGGAGCGGGGGCAGGCGACGAGCAGGCATGTGGCATTCTCCTTGCGCGAGAAGCTACGCAAGTCGAGCGCAAAGGATGCAAAAACAGCAACGGCCGGACGAAAAAATCAGCCCTCGCTTGCAAGCAGTGCCGGTTCGGGGGCGTGGAGGCGCAGTTTCTGCACATGCGTCTCGTCGCCCTCGATCACCTCGATCCGCCATCCGCTCGGATGCTCGACCACGGTTCCGACCGGCGGAACCTGCTCGGCGAGGATAAAGGTGAGCCCGCCCAGCGTGTCGACTGCGTCCTCGGTTTCGGCCAGACGCGGATCGATTTTCTCGGCCACATCCTCCAGCTCGGCCCGGGCATCGCATTCCCAGATGCCGTCCTCGACCAGACGGATCAGCTCCTGCGGGGCGTCGTCATGTTCGTCCTCGATATTGCCGACGATTTCCTCGACCAGGTCCTCGATTGTGATCACCCCGTCGGTGCCGGAAAACTCGTCGAGCACGATCGCCAGGTGCATCCGGCGCGCGCGCATTTCGGCCAGCACGTCGATCGCCTTGCGGGATTGCGAAACATAGAGCGGCTGGCGCATCAGCGCGGTCCAGTCCTCCGGCACGGCACCGCGGGCGAGGTGCGGGAACACGTCCTTGATATGAATCATCCCGATCACGTCGTCGAGCGTGCCGCGGTAGACCGGCATACGGGAATGGCCTTCCTCCGCGAACATTGCGATCAGTTCATCCCAGCCGATCGCGGCATCGACCGCCACGATCTCTCCGCGCGGGATCGCCACGTCATCGGCATCGTGCTCGCTGAAGTGGAGCAGGTTGCGCAGCATCTGCCGCTCGAGCGGCATGAGGTCGCCGTCGACCGGGGCATGGCTCTTGCCAGCGCCGCTTTCCTCTTCGTGTTCGTCGATGGCTTCTTCAAGCTGGGCACGGAGCGAGCGGTCGCCATTGCTGCCGTCAAAGAAGTTGCGAATGGTCAGCCAAAGGCTGCGGCTACTGTCCGCATCTCCGGCGGAAGTTTGGGAATCGGGCATGGCCCCGTGCGTCACTCCTGTTGTTCGCTGGGGCCATATGGGTCCGCGATGCCCAGAAATGCAAGTGCCTTGACCTCCAGCGCTTCCATCGCCTCGGCCTGTGTGTCGGAATCGACATGGTCGTGGCCCGCCAGATGAAGCAGGCCGTGCACGATCAGGTGCGCGGCATGGTGTTCCAGCGGCACGTTCTTCTCCGCCGCCTCGCGGGCGCAGGTCTCGAAAGCGAGTGCGATATCGCCCAGCATGACCGGCGGGCCATCCGGGCCCAGGTGGTCGAGTTCCTCCTGCTCCAGCATCGGGAAGCTGAGCACATTGGTTGGCCGGTCGCGCCCGCGCCATTCGCGGTTGAGCGCGTGTACTTCCGCGTCATTAGTGAACAGCAGGCTCGCTTCCAGCCGCGCGTTGGCGAGCGCGGGTTCAACCTCAGACGCCGCCGCCGCAGCGCGCTCTGCCAGGGCGTCCCAGTCGCCCGCAGGCCAGTCTTCTATGTCGATATCGAGTTGCAAGGTTCAGCGGGCCCTCTGGCTACCGGTTTTCACGTCACGCAATGGGATTCCATCGCTTTTGGGGTGTCTCATACCGGAAGGTCAGCTGTCCCTTCCCCGGTCATCGTCCTTACCCTCATACGCCTCCACGATCCGGCCCACGATCGGGTGGCGGACCACGTCGGCGGCAGTGAAGCGGATGGTGCCAAAGCCTTCGACGCCCTCCAGCTTCTCGACCGCGTCGGCGAGGCCGCTCATCCGGCCGCCGCCGGGAATATCGACCTGGCGAGGGTCGCCGCAGACGACCATCCGGCTGTTCTGGCCGAACCGGGTGAGGAACATCTTCATCTGTTCGCGGGTGGTGTTCTGCGCCTCGTCGAGGATGATAAAGCTGTCCGCCAGCGTGCGCCCGCGCATGAAGGCAATCGGGGCGATCTCGATCTCGCCGCTGGCAAGCCGCCGTTCGACCTGCTCGGGCGGCATGGTGTCATAGAGCGCATCGTATAGCGGGCGCAGGTAGGGGTCGACCTTGTCCTTCATGTCGCCGGGCAGGAAACCGAGCTTTTCACCCGCTTCCACCGCCGGGCGGCTGAGGATCAGGCGCTGGACGCTGCCGCTGATCAGTTGCGCCACCGCCTGCGCCACCGCGAGGTAGGTCTTGCCGGTGCCCGCCGGGCCAAGCGCAAAGATGATGTCGTCGCGGGCGAGCGCGCGCATATAGGTCGCCTGGGTGGCGCTGCGCGGCACGATGGTCTTGCGCCGGGTGCGGATCATGATTGGTGGGCCGCCGTTTTCCCCCGTAACGATCCCGTCCAGCGTTGGCTCGTTGGACATGGCAATCAGCGCCTCGATCGCGCCGACGTCCAGTTCCTGCCCCAGCGCCAGACGGTCGTACATCGACTGAAGCGTGTCGCGGGCTCGGGCAACGCTGTCTTCCGGGCCTTCAATCATCACCCGGTCGCCGCGCGCGGAAATGAACACGCCAAGCCGGTTTTCCACCTGGACGAGGTTCGCATCAAACTGGCCGAACAGCGGCACCAGCAGGCTCTGGTTATCGAAGGCCATTTCTGCCCTGGCGCGGCGGACTTCGCGCAGGTCGACAGGGGAGGGTGAGGTGGCCGGGTGTCCGGCGCGGGTTGGTCGACGGCCCATGCGAGGCTTGGCGCGCTCCTTTCACAACTGGTCCGGCCAGACTAGAGCGTTCGTCGAACCTGGCAAGCACGGCCTTGCAGTTGGACGGGGATTATCGGCATCCGGTCCAAGCGGGCTTGTGCGCGGCAACGCGCAGCACCATCTGCGCCGGGTCTTCCGATAGCCGGAAAAGGGTTTGCCATGCGTATCTTAGGTTTGTTTGCTGCGGGATTGATCGCTTTTGTGCCGGTTTCTGCGGCGCTGGCCGACGATCAGGTTGCACCCGAAATCGTGGTCGAGGGTGAGCGCAAGGCACAGGAAGCGGCGGTCCGCGCCCTGGCCCGCGAAGTATCCGGCCATCTCAAGGTCGGCCGGCCTTTGCCGCGCTTCTATGAGCCGCTGTGCCTGGCCGTGGGGGGTGTGAACGATGCCTGGGCGGGAAGCTTTGCTGCCCGCATCGTGGAGATAGCCAAGCTGTCCGATGTGCCGGTGGCAGAGGGTAATTGCCAGCCCAACGCACTGGTGGTCTTCGCCCGCAACGGGCGCCAGCAGCTGGAAAAGACCCGCAAGCAGCACCGTTGGATCTTCGCCGGGCTGGGTGAGAGCCGGATCAAGTCGATCCTGACCTCGCGCGATCCGGCTTTCGCCTGGCAGGTGACCGAAGTGCGTGGGGTGGATGGCCGCAAGTTCGATGTCGAGGGCGGCGGCGGGCTGCCGCTTAACCGCCAGTATCAGACCGGTCGGCTCAACCAGCCGATTCGGATCGACGTGGTCGGTTCGGTGGTGGTGATCGACAGCAACGAGATCGCCGGGAAGACAGCAGTCCAACTGGCTGACTATGCCGCCATGCGCCTGCTGGCCCCGACCAGCGAAATCGAGCAGCCAGCGGATGATGCGATGCCAACCATGATGTCACTGTTCGTTGCCCCAGACATGGCACCGGATCAGTTGACCCAGTTCGACCTGGCTTACCTGCGCGGGGTCTACCAGATTCGCGCCAACGCCTCGGGCAATGCGGTCTATGGTGCAGCGGCGCGCAGTTTCCGGCGGGACCCGGCGGAGTAGCAGCTCAGCCCGGCAGCCGCCCCGCGAGCGAGTTCGGCCCGGCCTCGACCAGTTCGACCTCGACCAGGTCGCCGATTGCCGCTGTGCCTTCGAACCAGACAGATTGCAGCCACGGTGACTTGCCGAGCCACTGGCCGGGATGCTTGCCCCTGCGCTCGACCAGCACCGAGCAGCGTTTGCCCACGCTGGCCTGGTTGAAGGCCAGTTGGTCGCGATTGAGCGCAGCCTGCAGGCGCTGGAGCCGATCGTCCATGACTTCGGGCGCAATCTGGCCGTCCATCGTGGCCGCCGGGGTGCCGGGGCGGGGCGAATACTTGAAGCTGTAGGCCTGTGCGTAGCCCACCGCATCGACCAGTTTCAGCGTGTCTTCGAATTCGGCATCGGTCTCACCCGGAAAGCCGACGATGAAATCGCCGCTCAGCGCCATGTCCGGCCGGGCAGCGCGGAACCGGTCGAGCAGGCTGAGATAGCTCTCCGCTGTGTGGCTGCGGTTCATCGCCTTCAGCACCCGGTCATTGCCCGACTGCACCGGCAGGTGGAGGTAAGGCATGAGCTTGCCTACTTCGCCGTGGGCTGCGATCAGTTCCTCATTCATATCGGCCGGGTGGCTGGTGGTGTAACGGATCCGGGCAAGGCCATCGATGTCCGCGAGCCGCCTGATCAGACCGCCAAGCCCAAGCGCGCGGCCCTTATCATCCTCCCCGCTCCAGGCGTTGACGTTCTGACCGAGCAGGGTGATCTCGCGCGCCCCGGATTCGACCAGTTTCGCAGCTTCGGTCATCAGATCGCTGAACGGACGGGATATTTCCGCCCCGCGGGTATAGGGCACCACGCAATAAGTGCAGAACTTGTCGCACCCTTCCTGCACGGTGAGGAAGGCGCAGGGGCCGATCTTGCGCCGCGCGGGCAGGGCGTCGAACTTGGCAATCGGCGGCATGTCGGTGTCGGTCGAACGCTCGCCGTTCACGGCTTTGTCGAGCATCTGGGGCAGGCGATGATAGGCCTGCGGGCCGACCACCATGCTGACTGCCGGGGCGCGGGCCATGATCTCCTCGCCTTCCGCCTGCGCGACGCAGCCGGCCACCGCGATCAGCGGATCCTTGCCCGCCTCGCGCCCGGCCTTCACCAGCCGGCCGATATCGGAATAGACCTTTTCCGCCGCCTTCTCGCGGATGTGGCAGGTGTTGAGGACGACCAGGTCCGCTTCCTCGCCTTCCGGGGCCGGGGCGATGCCCTGCGCGGCCAGCAGTTCGGCCATTCGTTCGCCGTCATAGACGTTCATCTGGCAGCCGAAGCTCTTGACCCGGTAGGTCTTCGGGGGCGCGTAGGGTTTCATGGAGGCGCGCCTAACCGAAACTGCACCGGTTTGAAAGCGGGGTGCCTACATCGCCCGGGCGATGGCGGCCTGAGCGGCGGCGGCAACCGACTTGCGATCAGTCAGTTGCGGTCCGGACAGCGGTTCCAGGAAGCGGATCGTCAGCCGAATCGGGCGCAGGCGGGCCAGGATGCGCTTGAAATTGTCGAGCCCCGGTTCCTCGCCCACCCAAGCAATCCGGGCGGCATCCTCGTAAGCCAGCAGCACCGGCTGGACCGCAGCGCCCTCGGGCCGGGATTCAAGCGCGTTCAGCAGCGAGCTCTTGAACGGCAGCAGCCCAGTGCCGTCGCTGGTGGTGCCTTCAGGGAACAGGGTGAGACAACCGGACATGTCCATCGCCGCCCGCACCTGCGCCACCTGGTCGGCCACGCTGCCACGCCGGTGGCGGGCGATAAACACCGTCTCGTTCATATCGCAAAGCCACTTAAGGAAGGGGAAGGTCGAGAGCCCGTCCTGCGCGACGAAAGCAGTGCCGCTGGCATGAGCGAGCGCGGGAATGTCGAGCCAAGAGACATGGTTGGCGAGCAGCAGCGCCCCGCGCGCGGGTTTGCCCTCGATCCGGATGAACAGACCGGCAATCGCGCCAACACTGCCGAGGAACACACGCGGCCACCAGCGTCCGGCTCCGACCGCCCGCCACAGGAAGTGCAGCGGGGTGCACAGAACCAGCATGACCAGCATCAGGACCAGGCGGAAAACAATCAGCCCCCACCTGAGTGGGCGGATGCGCGCAGGGGCATAGGCCTGCGCGCCAGTCATCCCGGGTTCTTTTCTCCGGGGCGGCCGATCTTGACGCCGTAGAGCTCCATCCGGTGGTCGACCAGCCGATAGCCGAGCTTTTGGGCAATCAGCTTCTGCAGCGCTTCCAGTTCGGGATCGACGAACTCCACCACATCGCCCGTCTCGACATCGATCAGGTGGTCATGGTGCGCTTCCGGTGCCGCTTCATAGCGGGCGCGGCCATCGCCGAAATCGTGCCGGTCGAGGATGCCGGCTTCCTCAAACAGCCGCACGGTGCGGTAAACCGTGGCAATCGAAATCTTGGAATCGATGGCGGAAGCGCGCTGGTGCAGCAGTTCCACATCGGGATGGTCATCGCTTTCCGAAAGGACGCGCGCAATCACCCGGCGCTGTTCGGTAATGCGCAGGCCGCGGTCGGCACACAGTTGTTCGAGATCGATCCGTTGCTGCAAGATATACCCCGCCAAAAGAAAAGCGTCCCGGACACCTAATGACCCGGGACGCTTTGCTCAACCCGTGACCGGGTAAATCAAGCAGTCTTTTTGCGGCGGCCCCGCTTTTGGTCCGGTGTTCGGCCCAGGCCAATTTTTACCGCCAGTTCGCGGCGCTTTTCGGCATAGTTGGGGGCGACCATCGGATAGTCCGCGGGCAGGTTCCAGCGCGCGCGATATTCTTCCGGGCTCATGTTGAAGTTGGTCCGCAGGTAACGCTTGAGCATCTTCAGCTTTTTGCCGTCTTCCAGGCAGACAATGTAGTCCGGCTTGATTGAAGCGCGGATCGAAACTGCCGGTTCGGGTCGCTGCTCGACCTTGACCGGTTCGCCGCCAAGGCCAGCGAGTGCCGTATAGACATTGGTAATCAAAGTCGGCACTTCGTCGACTGCGACGTTATTGTTGCTGACGTGGGCTGCGACGATGTCCGAAGTGAGTGTGATCAGCGTTTCCGCCAGATCATGGGTCATATCATTCATGCAGAAATCCTTTTTTTTGCGATCGATACTTGGCTGCTGCGGCTTCTGATCGACCGCTGGAGCGCCACAGCCATGCGGGATTTGCAGAAATATTGCAAGTAAAGGCCTACTATATCTGAAAAGCTAAGTAACCATCCTGACGAATTGGATACCCGTCCGAACAGTCCATCAGTTAAGACGCAGGGCAAATGTGACCGCGTCCAGCCTGCTGCCGTCAGCCAGCCGGTAATAGTTCGGGCGTCGTCCGACCGGCTGGAAGCCTGCCGAGCGATAGAGAAATTCTGCCGGGTTGTTATGGCGCATTTCAAGAAATACTACTGCCGCACCGCGTTGACTGGCTTTGCCGATGACCTGGTTCAGCACTGATCGGCCGAGGCCAGTCCCACGCAAGTGGGGCACGACGGCGATCAGCAGCAGTTCGGCTTCATCGAGGGTCTGCCGGGTCAAGGCAAAGGCGCCGGCTTCCTGGCCGTCGTCTGGCCATGCCCCGGCCGGATTGGCGAGAATATAGCCGGTCGAAGGAAGGGCCAGCGCATCTTCGATCTGACGCCGGGTCCATGCTTCACCCCAGTGGGGATCGAATGCCTGCGCCATTACCGACATGATGCGGTCAACATCCTCCATCGGACCACTGCCCTCAGTCTGGTCGCCGCGCATCGGGCGGACGGCCATAATCGGGGGTCAGGTCCGCCACCAGCAGCGCAGTCGGCAGGGCAGGTGCATGGCACGCATCCGGCAGCAAGTTCAGCGCGGTGCCATGACCGCGCAGGGCCACCAGAGCAGCGGCCTGCGTTCCGGCAACGAGGGTATGGCGCGCCCGGGCGTGGGCCTGGGCCGGCGGCAGCGAGACGGCCGGCCCTTCGGGTAGCCCGTCTTCCCCGAAATCGCACACGAACCATTCGCCATGCCCGCCGTTCATCGCCACGCTTACCGGGGCATCGGGGTTCTCTGCGCGGGCCATGGCCGCCGCCAGCGCCAGCGTCGGATAGGCCAGGGCCTCGGCCTGCCACGCAAATGCCAGCGCGCGGGCGGTGGCCAGCCCGATTCGCACGCCCGTGAAGCTGCCGGGGCCGCGCGACACGAGGATTGTGTCAGCCTGCCCGTGATCGGGGAGTGCTGCGATCATTGGCACGAGATGCTCGGCATGGCCGCGGCCGAGGATGCGATGGTCGTGCGCGAGCAGACGGTCGCCTTCGAATAGGGCAACGGAACACGCCTCGGTGGCGCAATCGATCGCAAGGGTCCGCATCAACCGCCGCGTTGCCACGTCGCCCGCCCGCCATGCAAGCCTGTCAGGCAATACGGGTGAAGCGTTCGAAATCCGGACGCGGGCTGCGATCGAAAATGGAAGCCGGGTCACCATAACCGATCGAACAGATGAAGTTGACCTTGTGGCGCGGATTGTCGGCAAAGAACGCCGCTTCGACCGCTGCGCCATCGAAGCCCGACATCGGCCCAGCATCGAGCCCGAGCGCGCGCGCGGCGAGGATCAGGTAAGCGCCCTGAAGCGAGGAATTGCGGAACGCCCCGTCCTTGCGGCCAGCCTCGTCGCCTGCGAACCAGCTTTTCGCATCGGTGTGCGGGAACAGCCACGGAAGTTCCTCGTGGAAGTCGATATCGTAAGCGATCAGCGCGGTTACCGGGGCGGCTGCGACTTTGGCCTTGTTGCCTTCGGAGACACACTCGATCAGCTTCGCCTTGGCCTCCGGCGATCTGACCCAGACAATCCGCGCTGGCTGCATGTTGGCCGAAGTTGGCCCCATCTTCAGCAGGTCCCAGATCGCGTGGAGCTGCTCGTCCGAAACCGGCTTGTCGAGCCAGCCGTTGTAGCTCCGCGCGTCTGTGAACAGCTGCGCCAGTGCATCAGCATCAAGCGGCTGGTCGTGGAACTGGCGGATCATGCCGCGCGGACTTCCGTCACTTCCGGGACATAGTGCTTGAGCAGGCCCTCGATGCCGTGCTTGAGCGTGGCGGTAGAGGAGGGGCAGCCGGAGCAGGCCCCCTGCATGGTGAGATAAACCACCCCGTCGCTGAAGCCACGGAACTGAATGTCGCCGCCGTCACCGGCCACCGCTGGCCGGACACGGCTTTCCAGCAGTTCGTTGATCTGGGCGATGATGTCGGCATCGTCGGCGCTTTGTTCGACCACCAGGTCATCTTCTGCCGGTACCGCAATCCCGGTTGCCGTGCCGCCGGAGAACAGCGGCGCTTCGGACACGAAATGATCAAGCAGGATCGCCACCACCTGCGGCTTGAGCGAGGACCAGTCTGCCCCTGGCGCTGCGGTAACCGATATGAAATTGCTTCCAAAGAACACGTTGACCACTTCGCCGGTGTCGAAGATCGCCTGCGCCAGTGGGCTCGCTTCGGCTGCTTCGGGGCTAGCGAATTCGCGGGTGCCGCTGACCATGACTTGCCGGCCGGGCAGGAACTTGAGGCTGGCAGGGTTCGGGGTGGTTTCGGTCTCAATGTACATGGGCTGCGATGTAGGGACTGCTGCTGGCAGCGACAAGCGCGCTTTGGTTAGCGGTGTGGAAGGCAAGCTATTCACTATCCCTTCATCGCCTGCGACCCTATAACCATCGGCATGACATTGCTTCCCCGCGCCATGCGGCGTTTCGCTTTCCTGCTGCCGCTTGCCCTGCTCGTGCCAGCCGTGTCCGCCCAGGAAACGCTTCCGCCGCCCCGCGCCCTGCAGACCGGGACCGAGACCCCGTGGATCTACGAGGGCAGCGACGTGCCGCGTGATCCCGAATGGCTGTTCGGGAAAATGGACAACGGGCTGCGCTACGCCGTTCGCCGCAACGGGGTGCCGCCAGGGCAGGCCTCGATTCGCATCCGGATCGATGCCGGTTCGCTGCACGAGGAGGAAAGCGAGCGCGGCTACGCCCACCTGCTCGAACACCTGCTGTTCCGCGAAAGCAAGTATCTTGGCCCGGCGATGGCGATCCCGACATGGCAGCGCCTCGGCGCGACCTTCGGCAGCGACACCAATGCGGAAACCAGCCCAACCCACACGGTTTACAAGCTCGATCTGCCGGGCGCGACGCCCGCGTCGCTCGCTGAAAGCTTCCGCTTGCTGTCGGGCATGGTGCGCGAGCCGGTGCTGAATCAGGCCAACCTGGCCGCCGAAGTGCCGATCGTGCTTGCCGAAATGCGCGAGCGCGGCGGGGCGGGCCAACGCGTGGCCGAAGGTTCGCGCGAGGTGCTGTTTGCCGGGCAAAGGCTGGCCAATCGCCTGCCGATCGGGACCGAGGCGACCCTGACCGGGGCCAGTGCCGAGGCCGTCGCGGCGTTCCATGCCCGCTGGTACCGGCCGGAAAACACCGTGATCGTGGTTGCAGGAGATTTTGATCCGCACCAGTTCGCCGCGCTGATCGAACGTTGGTTCGGCGATTGGAAAGGAAAGGGCAAGGCCGTGCCCGCACCCGATTTCGGCGATCCACTGCCGCCCCCGGGGGCTACGGGGGCAACCCCAGTTGGCGAAACCGGGGTGCTGGTTGAACCCGACCTGCCCCGGACCTACAGCTACGCGATCCTGCGTCCGTGGCGGCAGGTGCAGGACACGATTGTTTATAACGAAGGGCTGCTGCTCGATGCCGTGGCGCAGGCGGTGATCAACCGGCGGCTGGAATCGCGGGCGCGCGGGGGTGGTTCCTACCTCTACGCCCAGGTTCAGCAGGATGACGTCAGCCGCTCCGCCGATGCCACGTTTGTCTCGTTCGCGCCGCTGACGGCCGACTGGCAGGCGGCGCTTGCCGATGTTCGTGCGGTGATTGCCGATGCCAAGGACGCGCCGCCTACTCAGGAGGAAATCGACCGCGAGCTGGCCGAGTTCGATGTCGCCTTCGCCAGCTCGGTCGAGCAGCGCGCGGTGATGGCGGGTGGCAAGCTGGCTGACGACATCGTCAAGGCGGTGGACATACGCGAAACCGTCGCCGCGCCGGAAACGGTGCTGCAGGTGTTCCGTGGGATGCGGGCCCGGTTCACGCCCGAAAACGTGCTCAGGCATACCCGGCAGCTGTTCAGCGGCGCAGTCATGCGCGCGGTCTATGTCACCCCGTCGATTGGCGAGGCCGACCGCGACAGCGTGCGGGCCGCGCTGGCGGCGCCGGTTGCGCCTGATTCCTCGGCCCGGCTGGCCGCGCAGACGATCGTGTTCGACGATCTGCCGCCGGTGGGCGAGCCGGGCACCGTTACCGGGGTCGGGCCTCTTGGCGTGCTCGGGATAGAGCAGGTTGAGTTCGGCAACGGGATCAAGGCCATGCTGTGGGCCAACGATGCCGAGCCGGGCCGGGTTGCGGTGCGGGTGCGCTTCGGCGCGGGCTATCGCGGGTTTACCGAGGAAACGGCGGTCTATGCCGCGCTCGGCAAGATGGCGCTGATCGGGTCGGGGCTGGGCGAACTGGGTCAGGACGAGCTCGACCGGATCGCCACCGGGCGCAAGCTCGGCTTCGATTTCACCATCGAGGACGGGGTGTTCACCTTCTCCGCCCAGACCCGGCAGGCGGACCTGGCTGACCAGCTTTATCTGTTTGCCGCCAAGCTCGGGATGCCGCGCTGGGACGCCAACCCGGTGCTGCGCGCCCGGGCCGGATCGGAACTCGCTTTCGAAAGCTATTCCGCCAGCCCCGGCGGCGTGTTGGGGCGCGATCTGGAGTATCTGGTCAGGAACCGCGATGCCCGCTTCGCCACGCCGGACCGGGCCGCGCTCGCTGCTGCCACGCCGGAGGGATTCCGCCAGGCGTGGGAGCCGCTGCTGGCGCAAGGGCCGGTCGAGGTGGCGATCTTTGGCGAGTTTGACCGTGACGGTGCGATCGAGGCCTTGCGCAAGACCTTTGGCGCGCTGCCCCCGCGCGCGGCCCTGCCGCCCTCCGTCGCCAGCCGAGCCGTTGCTTTCCCGCCGCAAGGCGGGCAACCCTTGGTGCTGACCCATCGCGGCGATGCCAATCAGGCGGCGGCGGTTATTGCCTGGCCAGGCGGGGCCGGGGCGGCCGGTCTGCCGGAATCGCGCCAGATAGAAATCCTGACCGACCTGTTTAACAACCGCCTGATCGATGCCATGCGCGAACGAGCCGGGGCGAGCTATGCGCCGCAGATCAGCTCCAGCTGGCCGGTTGACCTGCCATCGGGCGGACGCCTGACCGCGATCAGCCAGCTCAGGCCGGAAGACGTGCCGGTGTTCTTCGAGGTCGCCGGGCGGATTGCTGCCGATCTGGCTACCATTCCGGTCCAGCCGGAGGAGCTGGCCAAAGTGACCGAGCCGCTGCGCCAGTTGATCCTGCGTGCGTCCACCGGCAACCAGTTCTGGATGTACCAGCTGGCCGGGGCCACGCACGATCCGCAGCGGGTGGAATTGCTGCGCTCGCTGATGGCGGATTACACCGAGGCGACGCCGGAAGAGGTTCAGGCGCTGGCGGCGAAATACTTCCGCAATCAGCCCGGCTGGCGGCTGGCGGTGATCCCGGCTGGCCAGTCGCTGGCACAGGAAAACGCCGCCCGGGTCGAAGCGGTGACCGGGCGATAGCACGGCGGGACCAAGCCCAACCTTGGTCTGATGCAGATTTATTGCGCTTGCGAATGCGCCGCCCATGCGCTTGAGGGATCATCGGCGCATTGCCGCGCCCGGCGCAATGATGAAGTGAAGACGGATAATGGCTCGCGAATGGACTCCTGACAGCTGGAAGGCACACGAAGCCCGGCACCTGCCGGTGTACGAAGATGCCGCGGCCTTGGCCGAAGTCGAAGGCGTGCTGGCCAACTATCCGCCGTTAGTGTTCGCGGGCGAAGCGCGGGCGCTCAAGGCCGATCTGGCCGATGTCGCCAGCGGCAAGGCCTTTCTGCTGCAGGGTGGGGACTGCGCCGAAAGCTTCGCTGAATTCCATCCCAACAACATCCGCGACACCTTCCGGGTGATCCTGCAGATGGCGGTGGTGATGACCTTCGCCGGCAAGCTGCCGGTGGTGAAGGTCGGGCGCATGGCAGGTCAGTTCGCCAAGCCGCGCAGTTCCGACACCGAAACGCAGGGTGGGGTGACCCTGCCGAGCTACTTTGGCGATAACGTCAACGGGATCGAATTTGATCCTGCAACGCGCCGCAACGATCCCCTGCGCATGGTGCGGGCCTATAGCCAGGCGGCGGCTACGCTCAACCTGCTGCGCGCTTTTGCCGGGGGCGGTTATGCCAACCTGCGCCAGGTCCACCAGTGGACGCTCGATTTCATGGACCGCAGCCCGTGGGCGGACAAGTTCGGCGAGATCAGCAACCGGATTTCCGAAGCGCTCGATTTCATGGAGGCGTGCGGGGTCGATCCGCGCACCGTGCCGCAACTTCAGGGTACCAGCTTCTACACCAGCCACGAGGCGCTGCTGCTGCCCTACGAACAGGCCATGACCCGGCGCGATTCGCTGACCGGCGACTGGTATGACACCAGCGCGCACATGGTCTGGATTGGTGACCGGACGCGCTTCCCCGGCAGCGCGCATATCGAGTTCTGCAGCGGGATCGGCAACCCGCTCGGCATGAAGTGTGGGCCAAGCCTTGAGCCAGACGCACTGCTGCGCCTGCTCGACACGCTCAACCCGGGCCGCGAAGCAGGCCGCATCACCCTGATCAGCCGGTTCGGGCACGACAAGGTCGAGGCGGGGCTTCCCCCATTGCTCCGCGCGGTGAAGCGCGAAGGCCATTCCGTGGTGTGGAGCTGTGACCCGATGCACGGCAATGTGATCAAGGCGGACAGCGGTTACAAGACCCGCCCGTTTGACCGCATTCTGGCCGAAGTGCGCGGGTTCTTCGCGGTTCACCGGGCGGAAGGCACCCATGCGGGTGGCATCCATATCGAGATGACCGGGCAGGACGTGACTGAATGCGTTGGCGGCGCGGTGGCGATTACCGACGAAGCATTGGGCGACCGCTACCACACCCATTGCGACCCGCGCCTCAACGCGGCGCAGTCGCTTGAACTGGCCTTTCTGATTGCCGAAATGCTGAACCTTGAAGCGAAGGAAACTCGCGCCGCTGCCTAGACACGCGCTGCCGCATGAACCTTTTCCCGCGCCTGGCGTTGGGTCAACATTCCGGTCGAGCGGCGCATCAGGGGGAATGGCGATGAACATGGCGGCACCCGGTTTGGAGCAACAGGCCCTAGCGGCGCGTTTTGTTGGCACGCGCGAACGCAGCCTCGCGCTGATCGCACCGCTGTCGGAAGCGGACGCCACAATCCAGTCGATGGACGATGCCTCCCCCGCCAAGTGGCACATCGCACATACCACCTGGTTCTGGGAAACCTTCCTGCTGCGCGACCATGCCGCGGGCTACCGCCCCTATGATGAGCGCTGGCCGTTCCTATTCAATTCCTATTATGAGGCGGAAGGTGCGCGGCTGGCGCGGCCCCTGCGCGGGATGCTGTCGCGGCCCACGGTGGGGGAAATTGTCCGATGGCGGCATCACGTCGATCACGCGATGGAACCTCTCCTGCGCGATGAGCGGCTCTCCGGCCTGATCTCGCTCGGCATCGCCCATGAAGAGCAGCACCAGGAACTGCTGCTGACCGATATCAAGCACGCTCTGTTTCAGAACCCGCTAGGTGCGGTTTACCTGCCGCCCTCTCCCGGCCCTGTTCCGAAAGGGAAGATGGCCATGGGCTGGCTCGCCCACCACGGCGGGATCGTCGAGGTTGGGCATGGCGGCCCCGGCTTCGCGTTCGACAACGAGGGGCCGCGCCATCGCGCCTTGCTAGAACCGTTCGCGCTGGCTGACCGTCTGGTGACCAATGCAGAGTGGGATCAGTTCATCGCCGATGGCGGTTATGCCGACGCGCGGTTGTGGCTGTCCGACGGCTGGGCTTGGGTCAAGGGAAAGGGGATCGCTGCCCCGCTTTACTGGCGCGAAGACCAGCAGTTCACCCTGTCGGGCTGGCAGGCGCGCGATCCTCACGCCCCGGTCACCCACGTTTCCTATTACGAGGCCGATGCCTTTGCCAGCTGGGCGGGTTTCCGGTTGCCGACCGAGTTCGAATGGGAGGCTATGGCGCAGGCGCACGATCCGGCCTCAGGCAACCAGATGGACGAGGCCGGGCCGGTGGCCCCGACCGGCAGCGACAGCCTGTTCGGCGATGGCTGGCAGTTCACCCGATCGGCCTACCTGCCATATCCCGGTTTCCGCCCGGCCGACGGCGCCGTGGGCGAATACAACGGCAAGTTCATGAGCGGACAGGTGGTGCTGCGCGGGGCGAGCTGCGCCACGGTGCGCGGGCATTCGCGAGCCAGTTACCGCAATTTCTTCTACCCGCACCAGCGCTGGCAGTTCACCGGCGTGCGACTGGCAAAGGACATGACATGAGCACGCGCAGAAGCTTGGCACTGGTCGATCTCGATGAACAGGGTGTCGACCGCGCGTTCCGCGCCGATGTGCTGGCAGGGCTGCGGCAGGAGCCCAAGGCGATTCCCGCCCGCTGGTTCTACGACGAGCGCGGCTCGCAGCTGTTCGAGGATATCACTCGCCTGCCCGAGTACTATCCGACACGGGCGGAAACGGAAATCCTCAGGGCACAGGGCGC
Organism: Sphingomonadaceae bacterium; assembly: GCA_046294735.1. Taxonomy (GTDB): domain Bacteria; phylum Pseudomonadota; class Alphaproteobacteria; order Sphingomonadales; family Sphingomonadaceae; genus 34-65-8. The sequence continues at coordinate 31,051 of JBKBKB010000002.1, read as the reverse complement.
GGATTTCGCCGAACTGGTCGGGCTGGGCCGCGCGGTGGTCGAATTCGGCAGCGGCAGCTCGGTCAAGACACCGCTGCTGCTCCAGGCGATCGCGCCTGCAGCCTATGTCCCGCTCGACATCTCCGGTGATTTCCTGCGCGAATCGGCGGCCGAGCTGGCGGGCAAGTTTCCCGGTCTGCCCGTCTATCCGGTCGAGGCCGATTTCATGCGCCGCGTCGCTCTGCCGCACGAGGTTCAGGCCATGCCCAAACTTGGCTTCTTCCCCGGGTCGACCATCGGCAACATGATACCTTACACTGCGGTCGACCTGCTGCGCGAGATGCGCGCGACCCTGGGGGAAGGCTCGCAGCTGCTGATCGGGTTCGATCTGGTCAAGGATTCTGAGATCCTGCTTGCCGCCTACGACGATGCCGCCGGCGTGACCGCCGCGTTCAACCTCAACCTGGCGGAGCGGATCAATCGCGAGCTGGGCGGGACGATCCCGCTCGATGCCCTGCGTCACGAGGCCTGCTGGGACGAGAAACTGGCCCGGATCGAAATGCATCTGGTGGCGACCCGCGCGATTGCATTCGAGGTGGCCGGCGAGCCGTTCGCGCTGGCCGAAGGCGAAAGCATCCATACGGAAAACAGCCACAAGTTCACCCGCCGCAGCCTTGCCACTCTGCTGCTTTCCGGGGGATGGACGCCGCTGGACCAGTGGACCGACGCTGCCGGGCAGTTCGCCGTGGTGCTGGCGGAAGCGACCCGCCCGCGCCGCGCGCCCTAGGCTCTGACCCGCGGCAGATAGGGCATGGAAGGCGGGCTTTCCGCTCCCTATATTGCGGCTATGGATCTGGCGACAATCTGGCAATCGCTGCTTGGCGTGATCGGGCAGGTGCCCAATTCGGGCCTGCTGCTGGCAACGGTGGCAGCGATCGTGCTGAGCTGGATCGGCTCGGCCATGGTCACCCGCCAGGTGCCGCTCGGGCGGCTGGTGCGGGGTGGTGGCTCGCTCGCGCTGGTGGCGATCTTCGTCATGGTCATGGTCCAGGTATCGCGTTTCGACCCGCGCTACGGCCTGGCTGTGCCGGAACTCGGCCTGCCGGAACAGGTGGTCGAGGGCGGTGAGACCCGGGTCATGATGGGCCGGGACGGACATTTCTGGATCACCGCACAGGTCAACGACCAGCCTGTCACCTTCATGGTCGATACCGGCGCCACCTTGACCGCTGTGTCCAGCGGCACGGCGCAGCGGATCGGGCTGGAGCCGCGCACCGGCGGCATCCCGATCACCCTGAAGACCGCCAATGGCACGATCTCGGCCGAAATCGGCACGGTTGAGGAATTGCGTTTTGGCAATGTCGTGGCGCGCGGGCTGGATACGGTGATCGTGCCCAACCTGGGTGAGACCAATGTGATCGGGATGAACCTGCTCTCCCGCCTCGCCAGCTGGCGGGTGGAAGGCCAAACGCTGATCCTGGTGCCGAAAAACCCGCAGCCGCAGGGCGACTGGGTCGAAGGCTAGGATCAGGTCTGGCCAAGGGTTCGGCTTGCGGGGAACGTGGGAAACAGGCATCACACAGGGCATGACCAAACGCGCCCGCTTCGCCCGTATCGCCCTGGCCCTGTCCGTGGCGATGATCCTGTGGTTTGCTATCGCCATGTTTGGCGCCAAGCTCGGCTTGTGGAGCCCGATCACCGGCTTTGCGACGCTGACCATGACCCCGGCCTTGCCGCTGCTCGCCATGACCGCCCTGCTCGGCGCGGCGGCGCTGTTCGCCACCCTGTTTCGTGCGCCGCGCACCGGCTGGGTCGCCGCGCTGGTCGCGCTGGCCATTCCCGCTGCGGTGTTCGCCGGGCTCGGCCAGCTACGCAGCACGGCAGGCAGCGTGCCGTTCATTTATGACGTGACCACCAACCCGGCCGACGCGCCGATGTTCTCTGCTGCCCTGGTCAAGGAGCGTGAGGCTGACGGCGCCAATGCACTGAACCCGTTCGATGCCCCGCTCGGTCAGTTCGACAAGTGGAAGGGCAATTCCGAAGTGGCGGACAAGACCGGCGCCCAGCTGATCGCCGAAGGCTATCCCGACCTCGCCCCGCTGGCGGTGGCGGCGGAACCGGCGGCCGCGCTGCGGGCGGTGGAAGCGGCCATGACCGCGCGCGGCTTTGACGATGTGACGGTGGACGAGGCAGCCGGCCAGGTCGAAGGCACGGCCGAGGTGTTCTGGTACAGCTTCCTCGACGATGTCGTGGTCCGCGTGCGGGCGGGCGACCAGGGCGGCAGTGTGATCGACGTGCGCTCGACCTCGCGGGTCGGCACCAGCGACCTGGGCGTCAACGCCCGGCGCATTGCCGACCTGTTGCAGGGTGTGAAAGACCGGCTGGCGGAAGACGCAGCCAAGGCGGATTAAGCCGCAATTTTCCGATAATGGCTGGGGTGGCAGGATTCGAACCTGCGCATGGCGGTACCAAAAACCGCTGCCTTACCGCTTGGCTACACCCCAGCAGGCACGTTCGTGCGAGCGCGCCCCTATAGCGGCTCAATCGGGGTTGTGAAGGGGGCTTTCGTTCAGTTGCGGCGGGCGGCGAGCTCTGCTTCAAGCTGTGCCACGGTTGCCCGGTCAAGCCGATAGAACAGCATGGCCACGGCTGCCGGAAGCAGTGCCATGACTGGCACCAGCGCAAAGGCGAGCTCGATTCCTCGCAGCGCCCCGGGGCTCTGCGGCACGCCTGCAACAAAGCCGGTGGCGCTGAACACAAACCCGGGCACCGCCGAACCGAACGCCACCCCCGCCTTGACCGCGAAGATCGAGGCCGAGACCACCAGCCCGGTCATCTGCAGGCCGGATTTCCAATCCACATATTCAGCAATGTCGGTGAACATGGCAAAGGCCAGCACCATCAACACGCCGAAGCCGATCCCGACCATCAACTGCGCCAGCGTCTGCCACCACACCGCATCGAGCGGAACGAGGTAGAAGGCAATGATGCCGATTACTTTGAGCGCGCCTGCGGCGATCACCAGATCACGCTTCTCGAAGCGGCGCTGCAGCAAGTTGCCAGCGATCACCCCGGTCACCTGCCCGAGTGCCAGCGCGGTGTAGAAAAGCGCGACTCGGTCAAGGAACAGCAGCACCGGCGCGCCATCGTCGAGCGCAACATACTTGAACCAGAACAGCGCGCTGCCCGCACGCGAGGCGATTGCCATCACGCCGAGAATGGCGGCCGCAGCCACCGCCAGCCATGGTCCGGTGCGAACCAGCGCCGACATGTCACCCAGCACCGATCCGTTGACCTCGGCATGGGGAATCCGTTCCCGCGTGGTGGCAAAGGTTATCAGGATGCAGGCCGTTCCGACCGCCGCAATGCAGGCCATGGTCAGGAAGATTCCGCGCGCTTCATCCCCGCCGCCCAGCTCGCGCACCAGCGTGGTGCCGAGCACGCCGATCGCGATCCCGGCCAGCGAGGAGAAGACCATCCGGTAAGCCGCCACACTGGCCCGCTCGTTCGCTTTCGGCGAAATCACGCCAAGCAGCCCGCCATAGGGCACGTTGACCATGGTGTAGGCGAGCATGGCGAGGGTATAGGTTGCATAGGCCCAGACCAGCGTTTCGCCGGTGCTGAAGCTGGCAGGCGCGGCGAACACCGCGACGCAAGTAATCCCCAGCGGCAGTGCGCCCCACAACAGGTAGGGGCGGTAGCGGCCCCAGCGGGTCCGCGTCCGGTCGGCCAGCGCGCCCATCATCGGGTCGGTCACTGCGTCGACCAGCTTGGTAAGCAGCAGCATCAGGCCCACTGCCGCCGGGGCCAGGCCGCCTAGGTCGACGAAGAAGTAGAGCAGGAAGAAGCCGAAGAAGTTGAGATAGAGCCCGTTGGCCAGGTCGCCCACGCCATAGCCCAGCTTCTCGGCCACGCCGACGCGGCCCTTGTCCGGTGAGGTGTCTGGTGCGGCGCGCGGCATGGGGGTGGTCAGATGTCCTTGCCTGCGAAGTCGGCGGCGGAATGACGCTCGGCCAGCTGCTGATTTTCCTCGCCCCACACCTTGTTGACGATCCGCCCGCGCCGCACGGCTGGCCGGGCGTTGATCTCCGCCACCCAGCGGGCGACGTTTTCGTACTCGTGGATCATCAGGAATGTGGCTGCGTCGTTGTAGATCTTGCCTTCCACGAACGGGGCGAGCCAGGGGAAGGTCGCCATGTCGGCCACGGTATAGTCGTCCCCGCCCAGGAACCGGCTCTGCGCCAGCCGCTGGTCGGCCACGTCGAACAGGCGCTTGGTTTCCATCGCATAGCGGTTGATCGGATATTCGTACTTCTCCGGCGCATAGGCGTAGAAATGGCCGAACCCGCCGCCGATAAACGGCGCGCTGCCGACCTGCCAGAATAGCCAGCTGAGCACTTCGGCTCGCGTTCGGTCGTTGGGGTAGAAGGCGCCGAATTTCTCGGCGAGATGGATCAGGATTGCACCTGATTCGAACAGGCGGACCGGCTCCGGCCCGCTCCGGTCGAGCAGGGCGGGGATCTTGCTGTTGGGGTTCACGCCGACAAAGCCGCTGGTGAACTGGTCACCTTGGCTGATGTTGACCGTCCACGCATCGTATTCCGCATCGTGCCCGGCCTCGATCAGTTCCTCCAGCATGATCGTGACCTTGACCCCGTTGGGCGTGGCCAGCGAATAGAGCTGCAGCGGGTGTTTGCCAGTCGGCAGGTCACGCTCCTCGCGGGCACCGGCGGTGGGGCGGTTGATGCTGGCAAAGCGGCCTCCGTTCTCGGTGTCGTTGGCCCATACTTTCGGCGGGGTATAGGCGGCGTCGGCCATAGTGACTGGTTCCCTGTCTTGCGTGGAGCCAAGGTGGGGCCGGGCCGCGCGCGCGGCAAGCAAAGATCGCGTTTTCATCCTGAAACTGGGCCTTGCGTTTGGTATCCCCAAAGGATACTCGGTCCCCATGCACAAGGCAGGCGGTAAAATCAGGGCCTGGCGCGAGGCGCACCGCCCGCCGCTTTCGGCGGAAGAGTTCGGTCTGCGCTATGGTGCGCCGGAACCATGGCCCAGCCGCACCGTCTATGGCTGGGAAGCCAAGGGCAAGATCGCCCGGCCCGGCGTGCAGAAACGGCTGGCAGAGCTGGGCGTGTGCCAGCTGGGCGACTGGCTCGAGCCGGCATCCGGGCACACGAATACGAAGGACAACAGGCCGATGGGCGACACGCATCGCTTCTACGACATTCACACCCACGGGCTCGTTCGCGTGGCGACGGCGACCCCGCTGCTGCGCCCGGCCGATGTCGCCTACAATGCACAAGGCATCGTGGCGCAGGCGCGCGAGGCGGCGGCGCGGCAGGTCGATCTGGTGCTCTTTCCGGAGCTGTCGCTGTCCTCCTATGCAATCGATGACCTGCACCTGCAGGGCGTGCTGCTGGAGGCGGTGGAGGCACAGGTTGCTGCTGTCTGCGGGGCGACCCGCGACCTTGCCACCGTGCTGGTGATCGGCGCGCCGCTCTGCCGCAATGGCCGGGTCTACAACTGTGCGCTGGCGTTGTGCCGGGGCCAAGTGCTGGGCGTGGTGCCCAAGAGCTTTCTGCCCAATTACCGCGAATATTATGAGAAGCGCTGGTTCGCCCACGGGCGGCATTCGATCGGCCAGACCATTGCGCTGGGCGGGCGCGAAGTGCCGTTCGGCACCGATCTGCTGTTCACCCACCCGGCAATTCCCGGCTTCGTGTTCGGGATCGAGATCTGCGAGGACGTGTGGAGCCCGACCCCGCCGAGCACCCGCGCGGCACTGGCCGGGGCGACCGTCCTGCTCAACCTTTCCGCCTCTAACATCACCATCGGTAAGGCGGACGAGCGGCACCTCCTGTGCCGGTCACAGTCCTCGCGCGCAGTCTGTGCCTATGTCTATTCCGCCAGCGGGCAGGGGGAGAGCACCACCGACCTCGCGTGGGACGGGCAGGGCATGATCTACGAACTCGGCGACCTGATGGCCGAAAGTGCCCGCTTCGACCTTGCGCCCGAACTGTGCGTGGTCGATGTCGACTGCCAGCGCATCCTCAACGAGCGGCAGCGCATGGGCACCTTCAACGACGCGGCGGAGGCCGACGGGCATCCGGAGAACCGTTACCGCCAGATCGTGTTCGACCACCGCCCCGCCCAGGGCGACAAGGGACTGATCCGCCCGGTTCGCCGCTTCCCGTTCGTCCCCAACCGGAAGGACAGGCTGGACGAGGATTGTTACGAGGCGTTCAACATCCAGGTATCGGGCCTGATCCGGCGGATCGAGGCGACGCAGCCGAAATCGCTGGTGATCGGCATTTCGGGCGGGCTCGATTCGACCCATGCGCTGATCGTCGCGGCCAAGGCCTGCGATGCGCTTGGCCTGCCGCGCACCACCATCCGCGGCTATACCATGCCCGGTTTCGCCACCTCCGAAGGGACGAAGTCAAATGCCTGGCGGCTGATGGAGGCGATCGGCGTGACGGCCGGGGAAATCGACATCAGGCCCACAGCCCGCCTGATGCTGGAAAACATCGGCCATGCGTTCGCAGATGGCGAGCCGGTCTATGATGTAACCTTCGAAAACGTGCAGGCGGGGCTGCGCACCGATTATCTGTTCCGGCTGTCGGGCCAGCACCAGGGCTGGGTTGTCGGGACCGGAGACCTGTCCGAACTGGCGCTTGGCTGGTGCACCTATGGCGTGGGCGACCACATGAGCCACTACAACGTTAACGGTGGGGTGCCCAAGACGCTGATCCAGTATCTGATCCGCTGGGCCGCGGGTGTTGGCAAGTTCGACGAGGTGACCTCGCAGGTCCTGCTCGATGTGCTCGACACCGAGATTTCGCCGGAGCTGGTGCCGGCCGGGGTGGACGGGGCGATCCAGAGCACCGAGAGCACAATCGGGCCTTATGCGCTGAACGATTTCTTCCTCCACCACACCGTGCGCTGGGGCCACAAGCCCAGCCATGTCGCCTTCCTGGCCTGGCACGCCTGGCGCGATGCGGCCGAGGGGATGTGGCCGGAAGGCTTCCCGGACGAGCGCAAGGGGGCCTATGACCTCGCCACGATCCGCCACTGGCTGGAAAAGTTCCTATGGCGGTTCTTCCAGTTCAGCCAGTTCAAGCGCAGCGCGGTGCCTAATGGGCCGAAGGTCAGTGCAGGCGGAGCGCTTAGCCCCCGCGGTGATTGGCGTGCGCCGAGCGATGCCGTGGCGCAGGTCTGGCTGGCCGAATTGCGCGACAACCTGCCCTGAGGCGGGGTGGCACAACCTTGGCCATGCTGGTATTGAGGCGTCCCGTTTTCAGGGAAGGATAGATCGCGATGCACTTCCGCACCCCTGCCGTATGCCTGACCGCAGGCCTGGCCCTTGCGGGGCTATCCCTGCCTCTGGCGCCCGTGTCGGCGCAGTTCGGCGGGCTGATCCCGCGCGATGCCCGCAACGTGATGAACGATGCCGGGGCGACCGATGCCTGCGGCAACAAGAAGAAGTCGTCTGCAGGCTCGCGTGTTCTCGGCGGGGTGCTCGGCCGGACCGCGCGCAATGTCGCCGGTCAGGCAGGCATTTCCAGCTGGGTTCCGATCTCCGAAGTGACCGACCAGCTCACCACCTCAATCGCCTGCCGCCTCGATCCTGAAGAGCAGAAGCAGGCTGCCGACGCGACCTTGCGCGCCACCCGCAGCCTTGAAGGCGAGGAGGACGGAGGCCGTCCCTCTCCGCCGCCACCGGTCGGGTCGAGCGCGACCTGGGAATCGGAAACCCGCGAGGATGTGTCTGGCAGGTCGACCGTGACCGGGCGCGATCCGGCCGGCGCCAGCGGGCTCGATTGCATCACGGTGACCGACGTCGTGATCGTCAAAGGTGAGGAAACCACAGCTGACAAGCGTATGTGCCGTCCGCCCGGTTCGCGGCGCTATTCACTGGTAGCATGATGCGATTTGGCAAAGGCGCGGCGGCGCTCGCCGCCCTGCTCGCGCTGGGTGCAGCCCCGGGGCCAAGGTCGGCGGCAGACCCCGACAATCCGACCTGCCCGAAAGCGCCAGACTGGGGCCACGACAAGGCGATGACGCTGACCCCGGCCACCCGCGGCGGCAAGCGCGTGCTGCTGGCCGAGGGCGTGATCGACCCGTTCCTGCCTGACCGGATGCGCGCCGCGCTGGAACAGGATGAGCTGATCGAGGAAGTCTGGCTCCGCTCGCGCGGGGGCGACGCGGAAGCGGGAAACGAGACCGGCAAAGTGATCCGCTCCTACCCCGGAATGCTGACCCGTATCCCGGCCGGGTGGACCTGCTTTTCATCGTGCAATTTCGTGTTCATGGGCGGAGACCGGCGCCATGTGGAGCCGGGCGGGCACTTCATGGTTCACATGTTCACCTACACCGGCCAGCGGGACGTGATCGCCGGATCGGTCGAGAAGGGCACGGCAGATACCGTGGAACTGATCGGTGAGATCGAGCAGCTGTCGGCCCTGCTCGCGAGCGAGGACAACGATTTCCTGATCCGCATGGGGGTCAGCCGCAAGCTGCTGACCGAAGTGATGTACCGGCAGCTGGCCACGGGCGGGAAGGGCGGCTCGGGCCAGCGTTATTGCCTGAGCCAGGACGAGGTGCGCAAATACAATGTCACGCCGGTGGAGCGCGTCGCAGACTGAGCTACGGCGCGCGCTGGCAGATCAGGCGAAAGGCCCCGCCCGCATAATTTCCGCTACTGGCTTGCGGCCGGATATCACTTCCTTGTCGCGCAGGGATTCGGGCAAGCGGTCGGCCGGGGCTGGGCGTCCCACGGCAATCGCGGCTTCGATCCGATGGTCATCCGGCACGGCCAGTTTGGTGGCGGCGCGGGCGAAGTCGACCCCGGTCATGCCGTGCGCGGCATAGCCCATGTGCGCCGCCTGCAACGCCAGGTTCTGCCATGCGGCACCGGCATCGAAGCTATGGCTGTGGCTGAGCGATTTCTCCTCGCCCCGGCCCACGGTGGTCTGTGACACGGCGAACAGCAGCACCGAGGCGTCCTTGGCCCAGCTCTGGTTGAATTCGACCAGCAGCGACAGGAACCGCTCCCAGTGGGCATCCTTGCGGTGGGCATAAAGGAAGGTCCACGGCTGGATATTGTAGGCCGACGGGGCGAGGCCCGCCGCCTCCAGCAGCACTTCAAGGTCGGCCTGCGGCATCGCGCTGGCATCGAAGCTGCGCGGGCTCCAGCGCTCGCGGATCAGCGGCAGGATGGCGGGGTTGGTGGTGCGGGTGCTCATGGCATTGGTCCTTTGGTTCAGGCGGCGTCGACAAGGACGAGTTCACTGTCCTCAAGCGCGGTAATAGTCACGGTTGGCAGGGCAGTGATCGCCACCCCATCGCGGGCATTTGCCTCCACGTCCTCCACCCGGACTTTGCCGGTGGCGGGGACGAGGTAGAGGTGGCGGCCGGATTCGCGTGGGACATAGGTGGTGGTTTCGCCGGCCTTCAGCGTCGCGCCGAGCACGCGGGCATCGGCACGGATCGGCAGAACCTCACCGTCGTTGGCGGCCCCGCTGGCGAGCGGTACGAATGCGCCAGATCGATCCGACTTGGGGAACCTGGCCGCGCCCCAGCTCGGGCTGCCGCCGCGCTGGTCGGGAATGATCCAGATCTGGAACAGCGTGGTCGCTTCGTCCTCCAGGTTAAATTCGGAGTGCTGCACGCCGTTGCCCGCGCTCATCACCTGCACATCGCCTGCCTCGGTGCGGCCTTCGTTACCCATCGAATCCCGGTGGGTGATCGCGCCGGTGCGGACGTAAGTGATGATTTCCATGTCGCTGTGCGGATGGGTGGGAAAGCCGCTCTTGGGCGCAATCCAATCGTCGTTCCACACCCGCAGCGCGCCCCAGTTGACCCTGGCTGGATCGTGGTAGCTGGCGAACGAGAAATGGTGCCGCGCGTCGAGCCAGCCGTGGTTGCCTGCGCCGAGCGTGTTGAAAGGGCGAAGTTCGATCATCGGGGGTCTCCTTTGGAGTGTGTGGCACTGAAGTAGGCGTTGCATTACAATCCGAAAAGTGATACAAAATCACGCATAATGTTCAGAATATCCGAACAATGAAACTCGGCGAACCGAGCCTCGACCAGCTCCGCCTCTTCCTTGCCGTGGTCGATAATGGCAGCTTCGGCGGGGCGGCGCGCAGCATGGGGCGGGCGGTCTCTGCGGTCAGTTATGGCATAGCCCAGATGGAGGCACTGCTCGACGTCAGCCTGTTCGCGCGTGAGGGCTCGCGCCGCCCGGTGCTGACCGAAGCGGGCATGGGTCTGCTGGCCGAAGCGCGGGCGGTGGCGGATGCGGCCGACACCCTGATGGCCAAGGCCCGCAGCCTCCATACCGGCCTTGAAAGTTCGCTCTCACTGGTGGTCGACGTCATGGTGCCGAGTGAGGCGACGGCGCGGGTGCTACGCGATTTCCGGGTCATGTTCCCCACCACCGCCCTGCGCCTGCAGGTCGAGGCGCTGGGCGCGGTCGCCGCCTGCCTGCTCGACGGCGAGGCGGATCTGGCCATCGGCGGCCCGGTGGTGATCGAACTGCCCGATCTGGAGCGGCAGACGATCGGTGCGGTCGAGCTGATCCCGGTCGCCTCGCCCAGTCACCCGCTGGCTGGGTCGCAGGTGCAGCCGGGCGAAAGCCGCCGCCACCTGCAACTGGTGCTGACCGACCGCTCCGCCCTGTCGCAGGGTCGCGAGTTTTCCGTCCTCAGCCCGCAGACCTGGCGGCTGGCCGACCTTGGTGCCAAGCACGAACTGCTGCGGCAAGGGATCGGCTGGGGCAATATGCCGCACCACATGGTGCGCGAAGACCTGGCAAGCGGTGCGCTGGCCCCGCTTGACCTGCCGGAGAGGCCTGGAGCGACCTATCCGCTTAACGCCCTGTGGCGGCGCGACACGCGGCTCGGCCCCGCAGCAAGCTGGCTGGTCGATGCCTTCCGGGAGGCTTTGGGGGGGCAAGGCCCGCCGCTTGATCCGAAGCCAGCCTTTGGACTCGCTAAGCATGGACCCACCACTATCCAGGCGTGATAGGCGAACTGCGGATCCGACAATTTCTTACACTATGCGCTTTACGTAAAAAAGGCGCCGCTGATCGCAACCGCATCCAAGACGTGGCATTTGCCCAGTCCGAATTCGTCCAACCACGAAGGTGAATACGAATGGTCAATCGTCGGACTAATTTATGAAGAGTTAAATTAATTCGATTTTCAAGAACTTTGCTCTGTAAAATAGACTGAAAGGTTCAACTGGGCCTGCCATATATACGATTCACTTTGGTCTGCATACTTTTAACCTTGGTATGAAAAAGTAACAGGGCGGCGTGGTGGTATGCCAAGGACGATTTTTTTGAGCAATAGATGCAAGCCTCAAACATAATAATCGGCCTGTACTTCCAGCGATGCCAGTTTCAAACCCATCGATTTCGTCATTGAAAGCGGCGAAGCGGGCGGCGGTCGTTCGGATCAAGGCCCGAACCGCACAGGCACGTCGCCATCTACCCAAGGTGTGAGTTTGGGCATGATCGCAGCGAACAGTTCTGAGGCCGTCAGCCGCTCCAGCCACTCCTGCAGGCGCGGCAGCGGCTGGGCGGCGAACCAGGCCCGGTCGGTGTGGGCGAACTGGCGCACGAACGGGAACAGCGCCACGTCAGCCAGTGCACGGTGCGGGCCGGTGAGGTGGGATGCCTGCGCCAGCCGCTGTTCCAGCCCTCCCAGCAATGCTAGCCCCTGCGCGCGGTGTTCTTCCGGATCGCAGCCGGGGTAGCGGCCAGGATACTTGTAGCGGTCGAGCGCGTGCTTGAACGGGCCATCATTGGCATTGATCAAGAAGGCATCGTTGCCTGCGAGCCAGTATTCGGGATCGTGCCGCGCCAGCGCCCAGCGCATGACGCCGAGGCTCTGGTCGATCACCGTCTGGTCGGGCAGCACCAGCACCGGGACGGTGCCCTTGGGCGAAGCGGCGAGCAGTTGCGGCGGCTTGGCCGAGAGTTTGACCTCGCGCAGTTCGCACACGGTCCCGCTGATCCACAGCGCCATCCGTGCGCGCATGGCATAGGGGCAGCGGCGGAAACTGTAGAGGATGGGGAGCGCGCTCATCCGCCCGATGGCGGACGGCCGGTGTTGGCCCGCGTCGCGCCGATGTGTGTCAGCCCGCGCTGCCGGGCGAGCGCTTCCTGCCGCTGCCGCTCGGCATAGCGGGCGCGGTCAGCCTCGTCGCGGGCGTCGATGCAGTTGGGGCAGCTTACCCCCTCGACATAGGCAGGATCGGCGCGCTCGGCCTCGCCCAGAGGATAGCGGCAGGCGCGGCACTGGGTGTGGGTGCCGATTATCAGCCCGTGCCCCACCGCCACGCGCTCGTCGAACACGAAGCATTCGCCCTGCCACAAGCTTTCAGTTTCAGGCACTTGTTCGAGATATTTGAGAATCCCGCCCTTGAGGTGAAAGACCTCGTCGATCCCTTCAGCGCGTAGGAAGCTGGTTGATTTCTCGCACCGGATGCCGCCGGTGCAGAACATCGCGACCTTCTTTTTGCCTTCGAGCAGTTCGTCGCGGTGGGCGCGGAACCAGTCGGGAAAATCGCGGAAGGTGGCGGTCTGCGGATCGACCGCCCCGGCGAAAGTGCCGATCTTGACCTCATAATCGTTGCGGGTGTCGATCACGACCGTCTCTGGATCGGCGATCAATGCGTTCCAGTCTTGGGGCGCAACATAGCGTCCGACGCTCAATGTAGGGTCGATATCAGGCTGGCCCATGGTCACGATCTCGCGCTTCAGCCGCACCTTCATGCGGTGGAACGGCATCGTTTCAGCGTGGGAAAACTTGACGTCCAGGTCAACGCAGCCGGGTAGGGCGCGGATGTGGCCGAGAACCTGTTGCAGCGCATTCTCACCGCCTGCAATCGTCCCATTGACCCCCTCGTGTGCGAGCAGCAGCGTGCCCTTGATCCCGACCTTTTCGCACAAGGCAAGCAGCGGACCGCGCAGGGCATCCGGATCATCAAACCGCGTGAAATGATAGAGCGCGGCGACAGTGATGGGGCTCTCGCCCGCCATATCGGTCAGATCCTCATCATCCAGCCGTGTGTGTCAGCGATCCTGCCGGTCTGGATACTGACCAGCTTTTCGCGCAGTTTCGCAGTGGACTGGCCGATTCCGCCTGCGCCGATGGTGAATTCACCCTCCGGCCCGGCGACCTTGCCGACCGCTGTGACCACCGCCGCCGTCCCGCAGGCCATCACTTCGACCAGATGTCCGCTCGCCGCATCGGCGCGCCACTGGTCGATGGAATAGGGGGCTTCAGACACGCTCAGCCCCTGTTCGGTCAGTAGGGTGATCAGGCTGTCGCGGGTGATGCCGGGCAGGATCGTGCCGGTGAGCGGCGGGGTAATAACGCTGCCATCGTCGAACACGAAGAACAAGTTCATGCCGCCCAGTTCCTCGACCCACTTGCGCTCCGCAGCATCAAGGAACAGCACCTGATCATGCCCCTTGGCGAAGGCCTGTCCGGTGGGGACAAGGCTGGCGGCATAGTTGCCGCCGCACTTGGCCGCGCCGGTGCCGCCGGGGGCAGCTCGGGTATAGTCAGATATCCAGATGCTCACCGCCTTGGCGCCGGACTTGAAGTAATTGCCGGCCGGGCTGGCGATGACCATGAACTTGTATTGCTTCGCCGGCCGCACGCCGAGAAATGCCTCGGTCGCGATCATGAACGGGCGCAGGTAAAGCGCGCCGCCCTCGACCGTGGGGAACCAGTCCTTGTCAACACAGACCAGTTGGCGGATCGCCTCGATGAAGGTTTCTTCGGGCAGGGCGGGCATGGCCAGCCGCGCGGCACTGGCGTTGAAGCGGACCGCGTTGGCCTCGGGCCGGAACAGCGCCATGCCGCCATCGGGCTGGCGATAGGCCTTCATTCCTTCGAAGATTTCCTGCGCATAGTGCAGCACGCTGGCCGCCGGATCGAGCATTATCGGTGCGCGCGGGCCGACCACCCCGCCCTGCCAGCCGCCTTTGGCCTCGTCATAGTCGATCGTGACCATGTGGTCGGAGAACAGCGTGCCGAAGCCGGGATCCTTCAGTGCCTCGTCGCGCCGGTCGGCGGGCATCGGGTCAGGGTGGGGCAGGGTCTTGAAGTGCATCCTGCGCGGTTAGTGCGGCAGCGCATTCGTGGCAAGTATTCTGCCCGCGCCGAGGGGGTAGAGCGGGTCGCAGGCACAAAGATGCGGAACCCACACAAAATGAAAAGGGCAGCTCCGCGCCCCAATCGAATGGGGGTCTGGAACTGCCCTTGACATGGTCAGCGGTCGGAAGTGCCGCTCACGAAGCCTTACTCGGCCAGAGGGTTACCGAGTATGCTCCGTAGGGATCTTCACCGACCTCGCTACTGAACCATGAGACATCGGATCACCTCCTTTCGCGCTTGTGAGCCAGACCCGCCGTTTCACCGGGGGCCGAGAGCCGCGTGTGCCGCTGGCCTCGGGTACCACTGTGAGTCAGGTCGAATTCAAAAACAAGCCTTGTTTTAAAGTTTTCCCGCGTCAGAATTGCGCCCCTTGCCGGGTGCGTTTCGGGCAGGTCGAATGGGCCTTACTGGCAATCGTCCACCACCCGCGTCACTTCGGGCCATGATGGAAGATAAAGCGCCTGCAATCCTGGTACTTCCACTGCAAACCGGCCGCGCGAATAGGCCATTGCCGCCAGCAACGGATCGCGGGGCGCAAGCTTGGCCGTGACTGCGCCTTCGCGCGGATCGGCGGACACGGCGCGTTCCAGCGTGCGTGTGCGGACGGTCATCGCCCGCGCGCCCGGTGCTGTGCCGGTCGTGGCCAGCTCGACCTCGCGGTCGGCGGTGCAGATCATCTGGAACAACAAGCGGCCCTGCGGTGAGGCGAATTCGGCCACACTGTCGCGTCCGGCCATGCGGTGGGTCCAGGTGCCCGGCGTGGCCGGTTCGCGGTCCCATGCTGCAGCCGGGGGCGGGGCCAGCACCGGCGGCGGATTAGGGCGGGGCGACGGCGTCGCCACAGGGGGAGGGGCGGCTCCCGGCACCACGCGCCCACAGGCGCCGAGCGCGCAGAGCGAGACGAGTGAGAGGGTGGATACGAGGATACGGCCAGGGGACATGCAAACTCCGTGTTTCATGTGCGTGTAATGCGCGCTAACCGCGTGTCCGTCCATGGCCAAGAAACAACGCCTCGATCAGATGCTCGTCGAACGCGGGTTGGTGGAAAGCCGCACCCGCGCGCAGGCGCTGGTGATGGCGGGGCTGGTGTTCAGCGGCGAACAGAAACTGGCCAAGCCGGGGCAGCAGCTGGCGGTCGACCTGCCGCTGGAAGTGCGCGGGCGGGACCACCCGTGGGTCAGCCGCGGCGGGATCAAGCTGGCGCACGCGCTGGAGCACTTCACCCTCGATCCGGCAGGCGCCACGGCGATGGATATCGGCAGTTCGACCGGCGGCTTCACCGACGTGCTGTTGCAGAACGGCGCTGATCATGTGTTCGCGGTCGATTCGGGGACTAATCAGCTGGCCTGGAGGCTGCGGCAGGATCCGCGTGTGACCGTGCTGGAGCAGACCAGCGCGCGGGTGCTGACCCCGGCAGAGATCGACCGACCGTGCGACTGGGTGGTGTGCGACGCAAGCTTCATCAGCCTGATGAAAGTGCTGGAGCGGCCGTTTGCGCTCGCCGCGCCCCGGTGCCGCGCGGTGGCGCTGATCAAGCCGCAGTTCGAGGTCGGGCGCGAGGAAGTGGGCAAGGGCGGGGTGGTGCGCGATGCTGCCCTCCACTCCCGGGTGTGCAGCGAGGTGCGCGACTGGTTCGAGGCAGACGGCTGGCGGGTGCAGGGGATCGTGGAAAGCCCGATTACCGGGCCGGAGGGGAACGTCGAGTTCCTGCTTTCGGCGGAACGGGGCTAGAATCCGGCAGTTATTGGACGATTGGTTGCGCCTGCGGCCGCTGCTTGGCACAAGGCGCGCGCGCCGAATCGCGTCGCAACCTGCCTTCGGGGAGAGATAATGAGCGGCCTTGCCTCGCAAGCCCAGATCCGCGCCAGCGTGTTTCGCTGGTCGCTGTTCACCGTGCCGGCATTCGTGCTGCTCGGCTCCTTTGCTGGCCGGCTCAGTGGCAGCGGCCCGGGCAACCCTTGGTTTGACGCGCTGCAGAAACCCGATCTCTACCCCGATCCGATCTGGTTCGGCATCGTCTGGGGCACGCTCTATGTCTTGATGGGTATCGCCGTGGCGCTGGTCGGCGCGGCCTGGGGCGCGCGCGGGCGCACGGCGGCGCTGGTTTCTTTCGGCGTGCTGTTTGTGCTTTTGCTGGGGTGGAGCCCGCTGTTCTTCGCATTCCAACAGATAACCTTGGCGCTGGTCCTGTTGGGGGTGGTCGTGGCCAACACGCTGCTGACCGTGTTGCTGTTCGCCAAAGTGCGCAAGCTGGCGGCGTGGCTGATGGTGCCGCTGCTGGCCTGGACCAGTTTCGCAACCCTGCTCAATTATGAGTTCCTCCGCCTCAATCCCGAATTCGACGGCGCCAACCCCACCCAGGCGCAGCAGCGGATCGAATTTTGAGTTGAGGAATCGGCTCATCCCGCCCACATAGGCGCGATGCAGAGCCAGAACCCGATGATCGCCGATTTCGTCAAGTTGCTCAACGGGGCGGCAGGCACCTTTGCCGGTATGACCCGCGAAGCCCGTGAAAGCGCCCGTGAGCGCATCCGCGAAACCATGGGCGGGATGGATTTCGTGTCGCGCGAGGAATTTGACGCCGTCAAGGCGATGGCCGCGAAGGCCCGCGAAGAAAACGAGAAACTCGCTGAACGCCTTGCTGCGCTGGAAGCTAAGCTGAAATAGCTGCGGACCTGCGCGGATGAACCTGTCCGCCCCCGCCATCCTCCTTGCCGCGCGGCAGCACGGTGAAACTGCGGTAATCGCGCGGTTCCTGACCGAGAATCACGGCCTGGTTGCGGCTTATGTTGCGGGCGGGCGCGGGCGGGTGCTGCGGCCGGTGGTCATTCCGGGCAACCTGGTGGCGATCGACCTGCGGGCGAAAACTGACAGTCAGTTGCCGTTTGCCCGGCTCGAACTGGTCGAAAGTCGCGCCCCGTGGCTGGGTGAGCCGCTGCCCGCCGCAGCGATCGGCTGGGCCACGGCGCTGACTGCCAGCGCGCTGCCGGAGCGGTCAGTCTATGCAGGGCTTTACAACACGCTGGATGCGCTTCTTCGTGCGATCTGCCATGCCGGCAGCGCGCGAGACTGGCTGCGCGGGCTGATCGCTTACGAGGCGCTGCTGCTGCGCGAGCTTGGCTATGGCGGCCATGCACCGCCCGCCGAAGCCGATCTTGCCGCGCTGCTTGAAATGCTTGCCCGGCAGGGGCCGCTGATCGCGCGCTACCTGCTTGCCGAGCGGAACCGCGATGTTATGGCCGCCCGCGATATCCTGCGGGACAGGTTGGGGCGGATGAAAGCATGAAGATTGCAGTTCTGGCAGGCGACGGGATCGGCCCTGAAGTCACGGATGAAGCGGTGCGGGTGCTTGCGGCGCTTGACCTGCCTGGGCTGGAATTGGCCGAGGGCAATGTTGGCGCGGCGGCATACCGCGCCCACGGCCACCCGCTGCCGCAAGAGACTATTGACCTTGCCCGCGCCAGTGACGCGGTGCTGTTCGGCGCGGTCGGCGATCCGGCTTGCGACCATCTGGAACGGGCGCTGCGCCCGGAACAGGCCGTGCTCGGCCTGCGCACCCACCTGTCTCTGTTCGCCAACCTGCGCCCGGCGAAGGCTTTTGCCGGGCTGGAGGAATTGTCGGCCCTTCGTCCCGAAATCGCCCGCGAAATCGACCTGCTGATCGTGCGCGAACTGAACGGCGATGTCTATTTCGGTGACAAGGGCCACCGCACGCTCGACGATGGTCGGCGGCAGGGCTGGGACATGATGGCCTATGCCGAGGATGAGGTGCGGCGGATCGCCCATCTCGCCTTCCGCGCGGCGCAGGGCCGGGGCAAGCGCCTGACCAGTGTCGACAAGGCCAATGTGCTGGAAACCAGCCAGCTATGGCGCGATGTGGTGATCGAGGTCGCCGCCGATTATCCCGATGTTACGCTCGACCACATGTATGTCGACAATGCCGCGATGCAGCTGGTCCGCGCGCCCGGCGCGTTCGACGTGGTGCTGACCGGCAACCTGTTCGGCGATATTCTCAGCGACCAGGCCAGCATGTGCGTCGGATCAATCGGATTGCTTGCCAGCGCCAGCTTGGGTGAGCGGCAAACCGCGCACGGCACGTTCGGGCTCTATGAGCCGATCCACGGCAGCGCGCCTGATATTGCCGGGCAGGGCAAGGCCAACCCGATGGCGGCGATCCTCAGTGCGGCGATGATGCTGCGCCACAGCTTCGCCCGCGAGGCCGAGGCGGCGCGGATCGAAGCGGCGGTGGCCTGTGCATTGGCGGACGGCGTGCGCGGCGGCGACCTCGGCGGCAGCGCTGGGACCCGCGCCATCGGCGATGCGGTGGTGGAGCGACTGTGAGCCTGCGGCTCGCCATCATCCTCCCCACCCTTGAAGAGCGCGACAACCTCGCGTCCCTGATCGCCCGGATCGATGCCGCGTTGGCGGGCATCGCCTGGGAAGCGATCGTGGTCGATGACAACAGCGCCGACGGCACGGCCGAGGAAGCGCGCCGGATCGGGCGGCTCGACCCGCGCGTGCGGGTGATCGAGCGGTTCGGGCGGCGCGGGCTGGCTTCGGCTGCGATCGAAGGGATGTGCGCCACCGCCGCGCCCTTCGCCGCGGTGATGGACGCCGACCATCAGCACGATCCCGCGTTGCTGCCCGCCATGCTGGCCGAGGTCGAAGGCGGCCACGCCGACGTGTCGGTCGCATCGCGATTTGCCGCAGGCGCCAGCACCGCAGGCTGGCACGCGCCCGAGCGGGAGCGGCTATCAGGGCTGGGCAATGCGTTGGTCCGGCTGGCCACGGGCGAACAACTGAGCGACCCGCTGAGCGGATATTTCCTGCTCCGCAGCGACCTTTTCCGCGCGCTCTCGCCGCGCCTCTCAGGGATAGGTTTCAAGCTTTTGCTGGACATTCTTGCCAGCGCGCCGGAACCGCTGCGGGTGCGTGAGTTCCCGCTCGCCTTTGCTGCCCGGCGCGCAGGGACGAGCAAGCTGGAACCGGCGATCCTGCTCGATTTTCTTGCCGGTCTTTACGACCGCTGGTTTGGCCGGATCATCCCGACCCGGTTTGCCCTGTTCGGCACAGTCGGTGCGCTCGGCGTGGTGGTCCACCTGGCGGTGCTGGCACTGCTTTACCCCGCGCTGACTGGACTGTTCTGGCAGGCTCAGGCGCTCGCGACCTTCGTGGCGATGACCGGCAATTTCCTTCTCAACAATGCCCTGACCTATCGCGACCGGCGGCTGCACGGGGTCCGGGCCATGCTGGCCGGGTGGGTGGGCTTTTGCCTGACCTGCGCGGTCGGCGCACTGGCCAATGTGGCGGTGGCGAGCCTGCTGGAAGCGCGCGGGCTTTACTGGTTGCTGGCGGGCGCAGCGGGTATCATGGTCGGGGCGGTGTGGAACTACGCCCTGTCGAGCCGGTTCGTGTGGGGTCGGTACTAGCGCCAGCTATCGAGCCACATCCATCGCTCGAAGGCATATTCATCGGCCAACGGGGCGGCGGACAGGATCGGATAGAACCAGGCGAACAGCGCCAGGCTGGCAGCAGGCAGGCCCAGCGCCAGCCAGCGGGTGCGCTTGTGCCAGAACCCATCCAGCAACAGCGCCAGCGCTGCCAGCAGGAACAGATTGGGCAGGAAATAGTGGTAATAGAACTGCACCGGCTTGGGCGCGACCAGCCATAGGCCGAGAGCGGCACCATAGAGCACCGCCACTGAAAGCGCGTCCCACCGCCGCTCGCGCATTCCCGCCCACAGGCACCAGGCCAGCGCGGGTAGTCCGGCCAGCATGGTCAGCGGGTTGCCGAGCAGCAAGATGCCGCGCTGCACGCCCGCGACCGGCTCGTAGAGGTACCAGATCGGGCGGGTGTTCAGCACCCATTGAAGCCAGGTCGACTGGTAGGGATGGGCCTCGGTCACGCTCTGCTGCAGCGCGATGACTTCGTAGTGCAGGGCAAGGAACGATGCCGGGTCGAGCGGCTGGGCAGCCAGTCCCGCGACCGGGAGGAAGGTCGCCCAATAAACCAGCAGGGGAATCAGCCCGAGCCATAGTGCGGCCTCTGCCAGCGATAGGCCCGGCACGGGGATCCCGCGCTGGCTCAGCAGCAGGCGCCGCCGCCCTGCCGCCACACGGGCGATGAGGAACGCGATGCCGGGCAGCATCACCAGCGGCGCGACGTTCCACTTGGCCCCCAGTGACAGGCCCAGCGCGATCCCGGCGATCGCCAGCCGCAAACGCCCGGTTTCCGGCTGGCGCACCGCTGCCGCCAGCTGCCACAGTGCCACCATGAGGAACGCCGCCATGAACCCGTCGAGCATGGCGATCCGCGCCTGCACGAACAGGAAGCCGCCACTCGTCAGCAGTATGCCGTAGGCTATTGTGGCAAAGCGCGCGTGGCTGGCAAACCACAGCGCGCGCATGGCTGCGAACAGGGTCAGCGCCCCGGCCAGGGCGGGCATGATCCGCCAGCCAAGCGGACTGTCACCCAGCATCATCATACCCAGCGCGATCAGCTCCTTGCCGAGCGGAGGGTGTTCGCGATTGAGCCAGCCGCTGCCTTCCAGCAGGGCGCGCGCGGCGGGAACATAGTGCACTTCGTCGAAGTAGGGCGCCGGCACAAGGCCGATTCGCACCAGCACCAGCGCCAGAAACCCCAGCGAGACCAGCGCGCACCCAAGCACCGGATCGCGAAGCGGGGCAGGGGGCTGGTTCATCTGTGTTCTGGATAAATCGTGCCTATTCCAGGGGCAAGCGCTGACTTCCGCGCAATTCAACAATTGTTTTGTCACATTGTAGTGCTAGTGACATTCCCACGGGCGGCGCACCGAACGACACGCCCGAACGCACGCAGGACGAGTAGGGTCGCCCCATCTTCCATAGTGCAGGGCAATTGATAAATGTTGTGTCGAGTGTTCGGTCATACGATTGACCGCAAACGTATTCGTCTTCGCGATTATGATACATATATCGGCCGGTGCCGCCGGTGCGGCGTGCGCATGATCAAGACCGAAGTGGGCTGGCAGGTGGAAGCGGACCCGGAATAGGGCCCTGCTCAGACTTGCCCTTGTCTCCCAAGGCGCTCCAGCCACCACAGCCGCGTCACCATCGCCAGCAGGCCGATGCTGGCCGTCGCGGCGACAAACAGCACCCATGGAAGCGGATTCATCCCGGCAGCGCGGGCGCGGGGCATGATGAAGAACAGCGCCAGGCTGACCGCGATCAGCAGGTCGTACCACACCTGCGTCCCCCAGAAATTCATCGTATGGTTGGCCACCACGGTCATCACCCCTTCCTGCGCGATGGTGAAGGCGCTGAAGGCGGCAAAGGCCGCGAGCAGCAGAGCGGCCAGTTCGGGCGAGCCGATGGCGCTGTGGGCGGTCAGGATGCGCACCATGATCGGACCGACGACGGCCGCTCCAATGACGAACAGCCAGGTTCCCATATCCATGATCCATCTCCCCGAATCGAGCGTAGCACTCGCTACAGTTGTATCAATATGTAGCACTCGCTACAAGAGCGCATGACCGCGCTCCGCCTGTCCCGTGCAATCCTCTTGCCGCGCCTCGCCGCGTATGTGCTGGCGCATGGCCTGGCCGATGCCAGCCTGCGCCCGCTCGCCCGCGCAGCGGGTACCAGCGACCGGATGTTGCTGTACCATTTCGGCAGCAAGGAACGGCTGGTGGCAGACCTGCTGGCCTATCTGGCGGAACAGTTTGCGGCCGCGCTCGACCAGGCCTTTCCCGCCGCCCGCGCAGCCTCGCGCGCCGACTGCATCGCTCAGGTGCTGGCGATCACGGGGGAGGGCGCCTTCCAGCCGTTCATGCGGGTGTGGTGGGACATCGTCGCGGGCTGCGCCAGCGGCAACGCGGCCTATCTGGAGGCGGCGGGCGCGATCATGGACGGACTGCTGCACTGGGTGGTCGATCACCTGCCCGAAGATGATCCCGACCCGCAGGCGGGTGCGCGGATGGTGCTGACCTATATCGAGGGCGCGCAGATGCTCGCCGCAGTCGGGCGGGGGGACATTCCGCGCGCAGGCCTCGCCTCGCTTGCAGGCGCAACGCGCCCGTCCTAAGGCGCCAACCCATGAAAAAGACCACCGGCACCGACCGCTCGATCACCTCCAAATGGCGCCCCGCGACCCAGGCGGTGCGCGGCGGCACCTGGCGCAGCGAACATGGCGAGACCAGCGAAGCGCTGTTCCTCTCCAGCGGCTATACTTACGACGACGCGCAGACCGTTGCCGACCGGTTCGCGGGCGAGGCGCAGGGGATGACCTATTCGCGTCTGCAGAACCCGACGGTCGCGATGCTGGAGGAACGCATCGCCCTGATGGAAGGGGCCGAGGCCTGCCGTGCCCAGGCCAGCGGGATGGCCGCGATGACCACCGCGCTGCTGTGCCAGCTTTCGGCAGGGGACCATGTGGTCGGCGCGCGGGCTGCGTTCGGATCGTGCCGCTGGCTGCTCGACCACTTGTGCCCGCGCTTCGGGATCGAAGTGAGCGTGATCGACAGCACGGACAACGCTGCCTGGGAAGCCGCAATTCGGCCCAACACCAAGGTGTTTTTCTTCGAAACCCCGGCCAACCCGACGCTCGACATTGTCGACCTCGCCTATGTCTGCGGCCTCGCCCGCGCCCACGGGATCGTAAGCGTGGTCGACAACGCCTTTGCCACCAGCGCGCTCCAGCGCCCGCTCGATTTCGGGGCGGACGTGGTCGCCTATAGCGCGACCAAGCTGATGGACGGGCAGGGCCGGGTGCTGGCCGGTGCGGTGTGCGGCACCGAGCAGTTCATCAACGAGGTGCTGCTGCCGTTCCAGCGCAACACCGGCCCCAACCTGTCGCCGTTCAACGCCTGGGTGGTGCATAAGGGGCTGGAAACGCTCGATCTGCGCGCCCGCCGCCAGAGCGAGAACGCGCTCGAAGTCGGCCGGTTCGTCGAGGAACGGCTGGGCAAGGGCGCGGGGCGGGTGATGCACCCGGGCCTGCCGAGCCACCCGCGCCACGCAATGGCGATGCAGCAAATGGTGATGACTGGCCCGATCTTCGCCTTTGACCTGAACGGCGGGCGCGAGGCGGCGTTTGCCTTCCTCGACGCGCTCGAACTGGTCGATATCTCCAACAACATCGGCGATGCGCGCAGCCTGCTGTGCCACCCGGCCAGCACCACCCACGCCAACATGGGCGAGGATGCACGGATTGAGATGGGCATCGGGCAGGGCATGCTGCGGATCAACGTCGGGCTGGAAGACCCGCTTGATGTGATCGCGGATCTCGCCCAGGCGTTCGACCGGGCCGGCATATAGTGCCGGAAGACAGGGGGGATATCTGAATTGGGACCTGTTCACCGCTGCTGACTGGGCACTTGCGGGCTGGATAATGCTCGCCGCCGCGCTCTATTCGAGCGTCGGCCATGCCGGAGCCTCTGCCTATATCGCGCTGATGGCGCTGTTCGGCGTGCCGGCAGCGGTGATGCGGCCGACTGCGCTGGCACTCAATGTGCTGGTTGCCTCGCTCGCCTCGTGGCGCTACGTTCTAGCCAGGCAGTTCCGCTGGCGGGTGCTGTGGCCATTCCTGCTCGGCGCGGCGCCGATGGCGTTCGTCGGCGGCGGCATACACCTGCCGGGCGAGTTCTACCGCCCGCTGGTGGGCGTGGTGCTGTGGATCGCGGCGGCGCGGCTGCTGTGGCCGAAGGAATTGCAGACCGAGACCGACTGGCGCGATCCGCCGGTCTGGGCCGGGATCGCCGCCGGGGCCGGAATCGGGCTGCTGTCGGGCCTCACCGGGACCGGCGGCGGCATCTTCCTCTCCCCCATTCTGCTGTTCATGGCGTGGTCCCCGGTGCGGCAATCGGCTGGGGTGGCGGCGGTGTTCGTGCTGGTCAACTCGCTCGCGGGCCTGGCGGGAAATGTGGCCTCACTCGGCGCGCTACCGCCGCAATTGCCGCTCTATGCCGGGGCCGCACTGCTCGGCGGGCTGGCCGGGACCAGCCTCGGCGTGCGTCTGCAAAGCCCGTGGCTGACCCGCGCGCTGGGGCTGGTGCTGGTAATCGCCGGAGCCAAGCTGGTGGGCATCTACTAAGCTGCAACCTCGCTCTGCAAGGCTTGTGCCAGGGTCAGGAGGTCAGCATAGCCATCCGGGCCGGACAGCTCCAGCAGCGCGACCGGGCACCCGCCTGACATCGCCGCGACCACCAGCGCTTCATGCCGGGTCATGCGCGGGGCGCAGCCCGGGCCCACCTGGATCCGGCCGCTCGCATGGCGTGCCAGGCCATGCAGAAACGCGCGCATCAGATGCAAGGTGCGCAGGAAACCCCCGCCGAACTGGTTCAGCGCGACCATGCTGGCATGGGCATCGTGCAAGCCGTGGATTGCCATGCGGCGGAACATCAGCAGCAGCGCCTGCTCGCGCCGGTTCGAGGGTAGGGGGTAGGGCAGGGCGCAGGCCCTCAGGTCGGGGCGGGCTGGGCGATCAGGGTCAGTCATGGAATCCTCCGGCGTTGCGTCCATCATTTTATGCGAACGATTATCAATAGCAATACTGAATCTACACGATAGCCAGTGGCCTTACCTGCCTGTCCCCGCTAGCAAGCGGGGGCCATCAGCCGGAGGATCGCCTGCCATGTCCCCAACCACGCGCCCTGCCGTCGAGTTCCTGTTCGATTTCGTCAGCCCCAACGCCTACCTCGCGTGGTATCCCTTGAAGGACGTGGTCGTGCGGACCGGCGCCAGGCTCGAAGTATCCCCGGTCTTCCTCGGCGGAATGCACCGGCTGACCGGCAATGCCCCGCCAATGATCCGCGATGCCGAGGTCAAGGGCAAGGTTGAATACGGAATGCTGGAAATCCAGCGCTTCATCGCCAAACACGGGTTCGACCGGTATCGCCTGCACCCGCAGTTCCCATTCAATTCGGTCACCCTCCAGCGGATGCTGCTGGCGGTGGAGGGCGACGACCGGGTCCGGTTGGTTGATGCCCTGTTGCCCGCCTTGTGGGAAGAGGGCGTGCCGGTTGATGATCCGCATGCCATCGGCGCGGTGCTAGCCGGGGCCGGCTTTGACGCTCAGGCTCTGTTCGCCGCGACGCAGGATGCTGCGGTGAAGCAGGCGCTGGTGGATAGCACCCAGAACGCAGTCAATCGCGGCGCGTTCGGCATCCCGACGTTCTTTGTCGGCGCCGAGATGTTCTTCGGCAAGGAACGGCTGGGGCAGGTCGAGGAGGAACTGCGCCGAAGTCAGGCAGGCAGGAAACCCAATTCGTAGACCAGCGGGCGCAGCTTTGCCGTGAGCGCGGCGTAGGCGGCCTTGAACGGGTCGAAATCGGTCAGTTCGGTGTCGCCATAGGCTTCCAGCGCGCGGCGCACCTGATACCAGCCGGCGTCCGCCCGGTTCAGCTTGTATTCTTCCCTGATCTTGTTGGGGAAGCTGGTGGCGTGGAAGCGCTGGAACAGTGTGCGCCCTTCATCGAGCACGGCTTGGGCTTCGGGCGAAAACGCCATGCCCGCCATGTAGCGGACCATGAAATCACTCTCGAACCGCGCCTTGGCCCCCACTTCGGCCTCGGTGAAGGGAATGAAGTGGTTGGTGAGGCTCCAGTCGCAATCATTCCAGCGCAACCCGTCCGCGCCTGCGGTGAGGTTGCTGCCGTTGAACAGCATCCAGACGAGGCAATCGGATTTGAATTCTTCCGAAAGCGGCTGCGCGGGTTGCAGGAACTGGTCGCGGTCGTTGAGCCATGTCGGTTTGATGAGGCGGCGGACAGCGAACACGATGGCGGCTTGCCAGAGGTTTCCTTCGGTAACGAAGAACGCGCCAGCGCTGTTGTAGCCTGATGAGAACAAGGCCGTGGAGTTGGCAGCGTTCTGAAAATCGTTGCCTTTGCACATCATGCTGCCGATTGCGCCGTCAGCCCACCAACGGCCACGAACATCGTTTGTGCGGGTCGAGGGAGAAAGAGCGTTATTTAGCGGTAGCGCAGGTGTCTTGTTGGAGCGTGGACGGATGATCCATTCAGCCAATGGAGGGCGCGGCGCTTTCCGATAGAACAGGTGCTGCCCGACCACTTCGCCCGCTTTATCGAGGGCTATCACCCCCGTTGACCGAGCAGGCTGATTGTTGGCCAAATTCCAGATCAAGAAACCGATTGGGAACTCGCCCTTCAACCCATCGAACGCTTTGCTGTGAACGACGAAACCGTCGAGATATTGCGCCGTCCATTGCTCACGGAAGGCCTCAAAATTCGGCGCGTTCACATATTTGAGTTTGCTGAACATCGCCAAGGTGGACCTCGGCAGTTCGAGCATGATCCGGTGTAGGAACTGCACGAACAATTCGCGTGCCGCGTAACCGAGATGTCCCATGCCGTGACTGATCCGGGTTTTCGAAACACCGGACTTCATGGTGGCATTTGCGCCGCTGTCCTTGGTGTTATCGACATTCATCGCTTCCGCATAAGGCGGATTAATCAGCACCAGGATCGGCTTCGCGCCCTTCTTCCCCTCGCGCGCATCGGCAATCGCCTGCCGCAGCGCCATCGGCACCTTCCCCGACAACCCGTAATCAATCTCGCCGAAATCGGTCACATCGTCGTTGAGATAATCATATTGAAAAATCTCCGCCCCGGCAAAGGCCGGGTTGCTGCGCATGATCGTCACATCCTCGGCATCGAGCGTGGACATGAACACATTGCGCAGGTTGGAATGCTTGGCCTCCAGATTGCCGACGCCCGCGCACATATCCCACACGATGTATTTGTGCTGCCAGTCCGCGCCCAGCGTGGCGGCGAGCTGGTCATAGGCTTTGTCGACGATGTGCAGCGGGGTGTAGAACGCACCCTTGAACTTCTGCTCGTCCATCGGCAGCAGGCTGTCACGCCGTTCGAGCAGATAGTGCCGGTGTTTCTGTTCGGGCGGGCGGTGATAAATGTTCCAGAAATTGCGATAGCCGCGCTCGCTCGCCAGTTCGTATTGCTCTGCGCCCATGATGAACACCGGCTTGTCGCCGCTGAACAGCAGGCGGGCGGGCAGATTGCGCATCGCTTCGTTGCGGCCATCGTGCATGATGTCGGCAAAGAACAGCACGGCGTAATCGGCCTCGCGCTTTACGCCCAGTTCCACGCCGACCATCGCTACCCATTTGTCGAACACCTGCCGCAGGTTGTTGGGCGTGATCGGGGTGCGGATGATCCGGCCTTCGCGCACCGCATCCCTGGCGGCCTTGATGAACTCGGCCTCATACCCGTCGATCTGATACAGGATGAAATGGGTTTCGATGGTGGGGGCGATCTGCGCCGCCAGCGCCTTGTCGGCCGCCGAGCCGGATTTGGGCCAGATGATGGTCCGGTCATCCAGCAGCGGCAGGGCGTGCTCGGTCGCCATCAGCGCCGCTTTCTCGCGGTCGATCACGCACAGGAAACCGGGGATCGCCTCGCCGCGTTTGCGCGCGGCGCGGACATAGGTGAGGAGCTGCGCGAACATCAGCAGCGGAGGGGTGGGGGCTTCCTTGGCCTCGAACCAGATTTCCGGGGTCTGGATATCGACCAGCCCCTTGAACACGCCTGTGAGGCCCAGCGCCTTGATATAGGCGTCTTTCACGTCCTCTTCGGTGCGGGCGCGGCCAAGTTCTTCCAGCAGGCTCACGGCGATAACTCCGGCATCTCGCGTCGCAATCAGCAGCAAGTAGAGGGTGGGTCAAGCCTCGCCCAGCACAACCCGGCGGATTGCGGCGTCGTGCACGCTCGATGAGCTTGCGTCATACCTCCTGACCTGCCTTCCCGCCCGGGGAGGTGGGGCGGGAGGTCCGTGTTTACGGCAGTGAGCACGCCAGTCAAAGCATCCGATTGCGCCCGCGCTCGTGCGGCGCTACCTTGGGCGGGTCATGAAACAGTTGTTCCAGCACGCCGCCACCACCCATGCCGTTACCGTGCGGGTCGCGGTCAACTACCTGCCCGAGCAGTCGCAGCCGGACGCAGGGCGGTGGTTCTGGGTCTATCACATCCGGATCGAGAACGGCGGGCACGAACCGGTCCAGCTGATCACCCGCCACTGGCGCATCACCGACGGGCGCGGGATGGTCAACCTGGTCGACGGTGAGGGCGTGGTGGGCGAACAGCCGCTGCTCGGCCCGGGACAGAGCCATGACTACGTGTCCGGCTGCCCGCTGACCACGCCGACCGGCTCGATGGAGGGGTTCTACACCTTCCGCAAGGATGACGGCACCGCGGTCGAAGTGCGGATCCCGTTCTTCCCACTGGCGGCGCCCGCCGAAGCCGAGTAGCGGCTGTCCCGCCATGAAGCGTACCCATCTGCCCCTCAACGCCCTGCGCGTCTATGACGCTGCTGCGCGCCATCTCAGCTTCACCCGCGCGGCAGACGAGCTGGCGGTGACCCCGGCGGCGGTCGGGCAGCAGATCCGCGCGCTGGAAGACCACCTTGGCACGGTCCTGTTCCGCCGCACCAGCAAGGGGCTGGAACTGACCGACGAAGGCCGCTCCGGGCTCGATGCGCTGCGCGAAGGGTTCCTCAAGTTCGAGGAAAGCGTCCAGGCGATGCAGGCAGGCCAGGCGAGCGACCGCTACACCATTGCTGCCCCGCGCGAGTTCTACGCCCAGTGGCTGGCCCCGCGCCTGGCTGCCTACCGCCTTGCCCACCCGGACGTGCGTTACCGCCTGGTCGAGAACGAGCACGCCGACTTTACCGAGGCCAACCTCGACCTTGCGGTGCGGCTGGTTGACGGGCCGGGCGAGCTGGAGGGGGTCGAGCTGGCCCCGGCACGGCGCGTGGTAGTCGCCGCGCCGGATGCGAGCGAGGGTGCGCTGAACACCTGGATCGACTGGCCCGGCGCGCCGCTGCCCGACGGGGCGCAGGCCTGCATCGAGGTTGGCAATGCGGGGCAGGCTCTGTCCAGCGCCGCCGCGGGGCTGGGCAAGGCGATCCTGCCGTGGCTGCTGGTCGAGGAATCGGTCACCGCTGGCAAGCTGACCGTGCTGGAAGGCCCGGATGAAGGCCGCCGCGCCTACTGGCTGGTCGCCCCCCTGCCGCAATGGCGCCAGAAGAAGGTCAAGGCGCTGGTCGCGTTCCTGAGCGCGTAAGGCGCTAGCCGCACTCCTCGCCGAAGATTGCGCGCAGGCCCGGCGGGTCACAGGCGCGGCGCAGGATCGCCAGCGCGCCGTCAACATCGAGCCGGAACGACCGGGTCGCCCCGTCATGGCCACTGCCGCGCGCGCCCAGGCTGGTGACGAACTCGATCGCTTCGGTGTTCTCGGTCAGGGTGTCGACGTGAAAGGCGCGAATGCCCTGCGCGTGCGCCTCGCACAGGATCGTCGCGGTCAGCAGCCGCCCCAGTCCGCGCCCGTGCCAGGCATCGAGCACCGCGACCGAGAACTCGGCGCAGTCCGGCTCGGCCTCGGTGCGGAAGGCATGGACCGCCCCGATTGCCTCTCCCTCGACTGGCTCCTCGGCCTCTCCCGCGCCGCCGCAGTCGAGCGCGCCCCAGGCCAGGTGGCGGTGCCCGTCGACGTCAAGCAAACGGTCGATCACCCAGTCAGGCGGCAGCTTCCCGCCGCTGAAGAACCGCAGATAGCGTGAGCGGGGCGAGAGCCGCTCGATCCCGGCGCGCATCAGCGCCTCGTCGGCGGGGCGGATGCGGCGGATGCACACCGGGCTGCCATCGGCCAGCCGGGTGCGGATCGTGTCAGGAAGGGGCTGGGGCGCAGTGTCCACGCCTGCGTAATGCACGGGGCCGCCTGCGGGTTCCCCGACCGGAGGTCGATCCCGAGATGGGTGCCGAGATGGGTACCGAGATGGGTACCGAGACATGGACCACTTGTTACACTGTCCTGAAGGGAAAAAGTGCGGGCGCGCAAGGCGTCCGGCGCGCGCGCGACCGCCTTGTCCTGCTGCCGCTGCGCCCTGGGCGGCTGCACCGCCCGGCGTGGGGAGGGTGGGGGTAAGGGGCGCGGGTATGGACAGGGGAAATCCTCGCTGAAAGGCACGACCAACCGGGCCGCTGGCGTGCGGAAAACAAACACCGCCTGATCGGCCAAACCAGAAAAACCCGGAGTAGGAAATGGGTTTGGGTTGATCGCGGCGGCATGACGGGCCAAAGTCCTGCGCGATGACCAACAAACTCTATTTCGGGGACAATCTCCACGTCCTGCGCGAACATATCGCGGATGGCAGCGTCGATCTGGTCTATCTTGATCCGCCGTTCAATTCGAACGCCAATTACAACATCCTGTTCAAGAGCCCCGAAGGCGCGGACAGCGATGCGCAGATCGAGGCGTTTGAGGATACCTGGCACTGGAATGACAACGCGGAAAGCGCGTTTGATGATGTGATGCGCAGCGGCAATTCGGATGCGTTCGAATTGCTGCGGGCGATGCGGGCCTTCCTGGGCGATAATGACATGATGGCCTATCTCGCCATGATGGCGGTGCGGCTGATCGAATTGCACCGGGTGCTTAAAGCCACCGGGAGCCTGTATCTCCACTGCGACCCGACCGCGAGCCACTACCTCAAGCTGCTGCTGGATGGGGTGTTTGGGGCGGTTAATTTCAGAAGCGAGTTAATCTGGCGCCGCAGCGGGTCGCACAACAGTGCGACCCGCCAATTTGGCCCGGTTCATGACGTGATCTTGGTGTACGCGAAATCCGACAGCTTCCGCCTCAAACCCGTCAAAATCCCGCATACTAAGAGCTATATTGCGGGCGAGTTCCGATACTCTGATCAGCGGGGTGCATATCGACTCAACGAAATCATGGGACCCGGTTCACGTAAGGGCGACAGCGGCAAGCCGTGGAAGGGCTTTGATCCGACACCGAAGGGACGACATTGGGCTATCCCTGAGTCACTCCGGGGATTGCTACCCAAGCGCGGCGAAGGCTTGTCTTTGCATGAGCAACTGGACGCACTCGATGA
>JBKBKB010000029.1:0-702 GCA_046294735.1 Sphingomonadaceae bacterium | reverse complement strand
ATCGGAGATCTTGAGCGCCTTCAGCGGATCGCTGCGGCGTGAATTCAGGCGCTTGGCCTGCTCATCACGCGAGATGTCGAGCCAGAGCTTCACCATCCGGATGCCCGACCCGATCAGCATGGCCTCAAAGGCGGGGACATCCTCCAGGAAGCGCGCCTGCTCCTCCGGCGTGGAGAAATGGTTGACCACCTCGACGCCCGCGCGATTGTACCAGCTGCGATTGAAGATCACGAGCTCGCCGGCGGCGGGCAGATGTTCGACATAGCGCTGGAAATACCATTGCGAGCGTTCCTGCGCCGTCGGCTTTGGCAAGGCGACGACGCGGGTGTGGCGCACCGCCAGATGGCGGGTGATCCGGCGGATCGCCCCATCCTTTCCGGCGGTGTCGCGCCCCTCCAGGATGACGAGCGCGCGCTCGCCGGATTGTGCCGTCCATTGCTGGTAGCGGACCAGCGCCACCTGGAGGTCGTGATCCTCCTGATCGTGGTCCGCTCCCATCGCCTCAGACCAGCTCGACGGCGAGGGCGGTGGCTTCACCGCCGCCGATGCACAGGCTGGCCACGCCGCGCTTCTTGCCCTGGTTCTTCAGCGCCGCGACCAAGGTGGTGATGATCCGCGCGCCGGACGCGCCGATCGGGTGGCCGAGCGCCGTGGCGCCGCCGTTCACGTTGATCTTGTCATGCGGGATGCCGAGGACCTTCA
>JBKBKB010000028.1:429-705 GCA_046294735.1 Sphingomonadaceae bacterium | reverse complement strand
GGCGTTCCCCGGGGTGCGCCCCTACTCGGGCGCACCGGCGATACCGATGTGTTTCTCTCTACGATGTCAGAAAGTTCGTCCGGTCGGACGATCCAGCGCATCCGCAGATGCGCTCGATGATCGGACCGGATGGACCTGATGTTCGAACAAGCAGGGCAAGACTTCGCCCGGGCGCCGCACGCAACCATTTCCGCGTGCTCCGCCAATCCGCAGGATTGACGGTGGTGGGTCGAGGAGGACTCGAACCTCCGACCTCACGCTTATCAGGCGTGCGCT
>JBKBKB010000028.1:0-419 GCA_046294735.1 Sphingomonadaceae bacterium | reverse complement strand
CTTGCCGGACCGGTGCCTGGTCCTGAACCGGGTGACGCACGCAGTTGCACGCAACCACTTTCGCGCACACCACCAATTTGCAGGCAAATTGGTGGAGCCTAACGAGATCGAACCGATGACCTCCTGAATGCAAATCAGGCGCTCTCCCAGCTGAGCTAAGGCCCCGCAGGGCGGCCATGCGCCGCCGCCGCTCGGGCGCTTCGTCGCGTCAGGTGGGCCACCCGCTCTGCTTTTCGTCATGAAGGGATATGAGGACGGCCTGGCCGCATGGTGTGAGACCATGACTGGTCTCTGCTAAGTGGGTTCTGTAGGCCGGTGCAGGCACCCACCTGGTGAACCCATCCTTAGAAAGGAGGTGATCCAGCCGCAGGTTCCCCTACGGCTACCTTGTTACGACTTCACCCCAGTCACTGAGCCTA
>JBKBKB010000027.1:0-712 GCA_046294735.1 Sphingomonadaceae bacterium | reverse complement strand
CCCCGCCCGCCGCTGGCTCGCTGTGGCACCAGCGGCCAGCCAGGTCGTGCACCTGAGGGCTGACGCACACCTCGCCTCCCCCCGCAGCCCCCTCCGCGATCCCCATCTGCTTCAGCGGCGGGCCCGCCACCACAAACTCCCAGCGGTTTACCAGCCCGCCCACGTTCAGCAGCAGGCAGTCACCCGCGCCGATGCCAATGTGCAGGCGCAGCCCCTGGTAGCCGTCCAGCTCGTGCAGAAGGTGCAGCGCGCACTGCGTGCTACGGACGCACATTTCCGTCAGCTCCGTGTTTGTCGACGCCGCAGCGCTGCGCTGAGAGGAGGCGGCGCGGCGGCGGCGGCGGCGGCGGCGGGGGCGGACGGAGAGGCGAGAGCGGGGAGGAGCGTCCTGCGAGGAGTCCGCGTGCTGCCGGTGCCGCGAGTCTGCCATGCGGTGCGCAGGCGTGCCGTCGAGCGCGTCGCTGCTTGCCTCGGCATCGCTGCCCCCCGCCACGCCCGCAGCGCCCGCAGCGCCCGCCGGCCCAGAGGCTGCGACGGCTGCGGCCTCGCGTAGGCGCATGCGGCGGCGCATCGAGTTGCCTCCCTCCGACTGCACCGACGCCTGCGCCTCTGAGCCGCTGCGCCGCCGCGCACCCGCGCGCGGCGCGCCAATACGCGAGGCATCGAGGCGCCGCTGCTTCTTGCTGCTGCCCGAGGCGCAGGACTGCTGTGA
>JBKBKB010000026.1:0-733 GCA_046294735.1 Sphingomonadaceae bacterium | reverse complement strand
GAGGCCCTCCCGGGCGCCGGCCAGCAGCTGGGCGACCACCTCCCGCACCTGGTCGTCGTCGCGGACCATCACACTCACCACGTCACAGCCGGCGGCCAGCTCGGCCAGACTCGAGGCGGCCATCGCCCCCAGCGCCTCCAGAGCGGCGACCGGCTCCGGCGCCACGTCGTACACCCACAACCCCCCGGGCCACGAGGCCAGCCGCTCGGCCATCGGCCGGCCGATCTGGCCCAGCCCGACGAACCCGACGGCGGGCGCACCCGCGCTGCCGCTCACGACCGGAACACCTGGCCCCCGTCGACGGCGAGCACCTGCGCGGTCACCCAGGACGCCTCGTCGGACAGCAGGTAGAGGCACGCGCCGACCAGGTCCTCGGGCTGACCCATCCGCTTGATCGCCAAGGACTGCTTGACGATCTGCGCCGCTGCGTCCCCGGCCTGCACGCGCGTCGCCTCGGTGTCGGTGGGGCCGGGGGCGATGGCGTTGACGCGGATGCCCATCCCGCCGAGCTCGTGCGCGAGCTGCTGGGTCAGCCCGTTGATCCCGACCTTGGCCAGACCGTAGAACCCCGAGTAGAGCCACGCCGCGGTCGACGACTGGTTCACGATGGCGCCGCCACCGCGAGCCTGCATGTGCCCGAAGACCGCCCGGGTGCACAGCAGCGCGCCGTTGAGGTTCACGGCCATGAACTTCTCGTAGTAGTCCCAGTCGACGGTGACCAGCAGGTCGAACT
>JBKBKB010000025.1:0-776 GCA_046294735.1 Sphingomonadaceae bacterium | reverse complement strand
AAAAATAGCAAGCGTGACAGGCGCAAGGGTGGCTTGCGGCCAGGCTCAACCCTCAAATCCCGCCATACCAGTCATAGCCATTATCTTCCCAATAGCCACCCTTGCCCTGCCCGAACGGGCTGAGATCATCCACCAGCTCAATCGTATGCAGATATTTGGGCTGCTTATAGCCCAGCGCCCGCTCGACACGCAGCCGCACTGGCGCACCATTGCTCACCGGCAGGGTCTGGTCGTTGAGGCCATAGGCCAGGATCGACTGGGGGTGATAGGCATCCACCAGGTCCGAGCGGGTGTAGTAGAGAATATCGCCGCTCAGCGTTCGCTGGATATTGTCAAAGCAATGATAGACGGCAAAGCGCGCGCCCGGCCTGACGCCCGCCTGATCCAGCACCGGGCCCAGCGGCGTGCCGGTCCATTTGGCAATGCAGCTCCAGCCTTCCACGCAATCATGCCGGGTGATCTGCGTACGGGCCGGCATATTGCGCAACTCGGCCAGCGAAAAGCTGACCTCGCGCTCCACCATGCCCTTGATGGTGAGCCGGTAAGGCTCGAAATTGGCCTGCTGCAGAAACATATATTCGGGCGTCGTCGGCTCGGTTGAGCCATTGGGCTTCATGCCCTGGCGGATTTCACTTTCCGCATATTCGCGCGCCAGCACCTGATCCCCGATCAGGGCGCGCTGGGCGGAATAGGTGAGGACATTGGCCTGCTCCATCACCTCGCGCACCGGATTGCCGCGCTGCGCCAGAAAGTCGAACTGGTTGCAGCCGGACAGT
>JBKBKB010000024.1:0-780 GCA_046294735.1 Sphingomonadaceae bacterium | reverse complement strand
GCGGGCGCGGCGGCGCACAAGCGGCGACGCGCTGACGGCGACGCGTTCACTGTGGCGGCGCTGCAGCAGTCGCTGGCGGCGGAGCAGCTGGGCACGGGGCTGGGCGGCGGCTGGGACTGACACGCCCCGGCAGCATGTGCGTGCGTGCGTGGGTGAGGGAGGTGCGCTGGGCTGCGCCGTGTGATAAGTGTCGCGCGGGAGCGAATGCATTTCGAAATTGGCGCTCTGCACCTGGCGCTGCGTGCGGGTGCCACGCCTCGTGCAGCGCCGGTGCTCGCTAGGCCGCACCGCGCCGCCTCCACAGCGCACGGCACGGCAGGCATCCGCCGGCGCGAGCGGGAGCCGCCGCCTCCACCTCCATGGCAGGCAGCGGCGGCGGGGGCGGCGGGGGCGGCGGGGGTGACTCGGTCACCGCCCCATGGCATGCGTCGCCATCGGCCTCGTCGCCTGCGCTGCAGAGGCCAGAGTCGGCAGTGCCATCGTGTGCGGCAGCGGCAGCGTCGGGTACGTCTTGGCTGCTGCTGCGGCGGGCGTTGTCGGGGGCACCATTTTCGCCGAAGCGTTCGCCTCCATCTGCACCGGCATCTGCCACCACTGCTGCCGTCGCTGCCGCCGCTGCCGCCACCACTGCCTCCGTGTGTACAGCTGCCTCCTCTGCCGTTACCCTCTGCCCCAATGCACCCGCCGCCGCCTCTGCCTTCACTGCTGCCGTCGCTGCGGCTCCCGCCGCTGCCTCCCTGTGTACAGTCGCCGCCTGTGTTGTCATCCCCTGACTGAGTG
>JBKBKB010000023.1:0-787 GCA_046294735.1 Sphingomonadaceae bacterium | reverse complement strand
TAGTAATCGCGGATCAGCATGCCGCGGTGAATACGTTCCCGGGCCTTGTACACACCGCCCGTCACACCATGGGAGTTTGTTGCACCAGAAGTAGCTAGCCTAACTGCAAAGAGGGCGGTTACCACGGTGTGGCCGATGACTGGGGTGAAGTCGTAACAAGGTAGCCGTAGGGGAACCTGCGGCTGGATCACCTCCTTAACGAAAGATTGACGATTGGTAAGAATCCACAACAAGTTGTTCTTCATAGATGTATCTGAGGGTCTGTAGCTCAGTTGGTTAGAGCACACGCTTGATAAGCGTGGGGTCACAAGTTCAAGTCTTGTCAGACCCACCATGACTTTGACTGGTTGAAGTTATAGATAAAAGATACATGACTGATGATGTAAGCTGGGGACTTAGCTTAGTTGGTAGAGCGCCTGCTTTGCACGCAGGAGGTCAGGAGTTCGACTCTCCTAGTCTCCACCAGAACTTAAGAGAAGTTCGGATTACAGAAATTAGTAAATAGAGATTTCGGTCTTGGTTTATTAACTTCTGTGATTTAAGTATCACGGTATTAAGCATGACCTGACGAAGGCGTGTTTATTCATTAACAGATTGGCAAAATTGAGTCTGAAATAAATTGTTCACTCAAGAGTTTAGATTAAGCAATTAATCTAGATGAATTGAGAACTAGCAAATTAACTGAATCAAGCGTTTTGGTATATGAATTTAGATTGAAGCTGTACAGTGTTTAAGTACACAGACAACAGATAGTAGCGATGAAGAATCGCACGGACAACACTCACTT
>JBKBKB010000022.1:0-790 GCA_046294735.1 Sphingomonadaceae bacterium | reverse complement strand
GTCGTCGCGAGGAAGATCATCGAGCGGAGGCCGTAACGGGAACGCTGGGTAAGCATGATACCCTGTTATATGCACCCGCATTATGGCGACTGGAAGGCGCGCCGGCCAACTTTCTAGCCCTTCCAACTTTCTGTCCGCCATCCTATATGGGTCGGGCTCGCGGGGCTTGCCCCGCGGCTATGGCGATAAACGCCGGCGAAGAATAGGCACAGCGGACCCGGGGGCAGTACCCGGCGGCTCCACCATCGCTTCTGCTTTCAGCAGGGACGTTGACGGGGCCGAACCAGGATCGACGTGTGTTGAAAAGCGCTGGTTTTTGCTCGGAATGGGACCACCGTGACGGCCCATACACAAGTGCCAACGATAACGAAGCACTCGCGATTGCGGCGTAACCTGACGGCTTAACGGCCTAAGGTTACACCAAAATAGCGCGGTTGGACCGCACCGGGCAACAGAAGCGGATTCCAGCGGCACGGGGAGCGCCGGGCAACAGAAGCTCCCCACCCGTTCTGTTCGGCCCGCTGTTCGAAGGCGTGTCGCCGATCCCCGATCGACCTTCGTCTTGCTATCGCCGGAATCGCGCGCAAATAGACGTCATGGCGATCACCAGCGTACCCGGTCATCCTTCCGCTCACCGCGCCGCGATCGGCGCTGCGGTGGCAGCACGGCTTGATGCCGACCCCCGATCGATCCGGCTGCCCAGCGAGCAAGCGGCGGCGTGGAAAATTCCGAACTATCTGGACGTGGCGACGTGCAAGCGGCTGGTGGCGATGATCGACGCCAATCGGCG
>JBKBKB010000021.1:0-799 GCA_046294735.1 Sphingomonadaceae bacterium | reverse complement strand
ACACACATGGACTTGTGGCTAGACGCACACAGGCAGTCGGTTTGAAGACCAGGGAAGCACACTCGGGGCGGCACCGTGACTACGGTCTGCCTGCCTGAGGTTTGGGCTGCGGCGCTTCATCTTGCCAAAGCTGAAGAGGTTCACCGAGTTGGCCACTACCGACTTCGATTCGCTGGAAGCGGTGCTGAACGCTCGGAGGCGCGGGGAGCTGCTGGGGCCGTGGCCGGGCTCGCCGGGCCTGCTGCTTCGCCAGCGCCTGCTGCCCCGCCGCGAGCCAGAGGTGTATGGCGCGCCGCCCGCGCTGACGGCGGAGGGGCAGCGGGGGCCGGGCGGGGGCAGCGCACAGGATGCGGGGGCGGATGGGGCGGAGGCGTCCAGTGGCGACGCGCGGCCGGTGGAGCAGCCGGCATCGAGTGGCGGCAGCGACGCCACACCGCCTCCGCCGCCGCCGCCGCCGCCGCCGCAGCAGCAGCAGCAGCAGCAACAGCACGCAGAGGTGGGCAGCGCAGTGCGGCGCATGACGTTCGATGACGATGATTCGGGCGCGACCGCGTGACTGTGTGCTGCTGCATGTACTGTTGCATGTAATGCTATGCACACGCGGAGGCATCAACATCGCTCATCGTACGCTGGCAGCAAGCCGTCCATGAGCGCAGGGCACATGCTGGTGCGTGCCACATCGAAAGGGTCGTGCAGGAAGCACACCATGGCCTCGGTGCCGGTCGGCCAGGCTCTGGGCAGGCTTTGGCCAGGCTCTGGCAAAGCTCTGGCCCGCCACGCGCAACAGCGCTAGCCTGGC
>JBKBKB010000020.1:0-816 GCA_046294735.1 Sphingomonadaceae bacterium | reverse complement strand
AGCGACGGTTGACGGCGAAGCCGAGGACCACCCCACCGGCCGCCAGCAGGACGACGAAGGTGCCCAGGCCCAGGTCCCGGAAGGGCAGGACGATCCCGGCGAGCAGCCCGACGCCCAGGCTCCACCAGACCGCACGCACGTTGCCGGGCAGCGTGGTCTCGGGCCAGAAGCGGCCGAACAGCGCGTCCACGGCCGGCTCGGGGACGCCGTCGGTGCGCTGGGGGCTGGCTGGTCCGCGGGTGCGCTCCGGCGTCCGCTCCGGGCGAGGGTCGGTACGCCGCTGGTGGGGGTCGTGCGGCAGAGCGACGCGGACCCGGGCGCCGCTGCCCGCCGGCTCGGGGTCGACGAAGCCGATGCTGCCGCCGTGCAGGTCGGTGACCCAGCGGGCGATGGCCAGGCCGAGGCCGGTGCCACCGCCACCGCCGGACTCCGCGAGGGTGCCGAACCGCTCGAAGACCCGCTCCCGGTCGGCCGGCGCGATGCCGGGGCCGGCGTCGGCGACCTCGAGCCGCCAGCCTGTCGCCGTGCCCTCGGCGAGGATCCGCACCTCACCTCCGGCCGGGCTGTGCCGGGTCGCGTTGTCGACCAGGTTGGTGACCAGCTGCCGGAGCCGACCCGGGTCGCCCTGCACCGTCAAGCCGGCGGGGGCGACCTGCACGTCGTAGGTCACCTGCCGGCCGGCGGCCCGGACCTCGGTGACGCACTGCTCGAGGAGCTCATGGACGTCGACGGGGTGGGCGGACAACGGCGATTCACCGGCGTCCACACGGGAGAGGTCGAGCAGGTCCGCGGCCAGGACGCTGAGTCGCTCCGCCT
>JBKBKB010000001.1:0-576089 GCA_046294735.1 Sphingomonadaceae bacterium | reverse complement strand
CCGGCAGGAGATCACCGCGTCGGAATGGGAGAAATCGGCCCGTTACCGCGTGATCCGTGACGGCCAGGTGGTGGAGCAGGTCGAGGTCGAACGCCCCAAGACATTCTATCGCACCACGATGCGATACAAGCTGACCAACGCCAAGGCGACGCCGGTCGAGGTTGACCTGGTCCAGTCGGGCCTCGGCCAATACTGGTGGGGTTATGACTACCGCATCGTCAGCGAGGACGTGCCGGGCGAGCAGCTCAACTTTGACCGGCGCAAATGGGTGGTGTCCGTGCCGGCGGAAGGCGAGCGGACGGTCCGCGTTACCTACGAAACCCGGTACTGACGGGGCGCGCGGGCCATGCGCCTGATCGCTGCTGTTCTGGCCTTGCTGACGCTGGCAACCCCGGCGCAGGCGCGCGAGGTGGTCGACGCCTCTGCGCCGCAGAGCATGTCTGTCACGCTTTATCGCGATCCGGCGCGCGGCACGGGTGAGGCGATGAACCGCAATTGGCCCCAAGGCTTCGCGATGATCAGCGAAACGCGCACTGTGATTCTGCCGCCGGGCGAATCGACTGTCCGCTTCGAAGGCGTGGCGGAAGGGATGGTCGGGGTGAGCGCAATCGTGACCGGTCTGCCGGGCGGCACGATCGAGAAGAACCGCAACGCGGAATTGCTCAGCCCTGCCGCGCTGGTCAACGGCGCGCTGGGCAACCGGGTCACCATTACCCGCACCAACCCCGCCACCGGAGAGGCCCGCAGCGAGCAGGCCGTGGTGCGCACCCGCGCCGATGGCGGGCTGGTGCTGGAAACCGCAGCGGGGTTTGAGGCGGTGCGCTGCGCCGGCCTGCCCGAAGGGCTGACCTTCGACCGGGTGCCGAAAGGGCTGTCTGCCAGCCCGGTGTTCAGCATTGACACCCGCGATGTGCGCGGGGGGACCTACACCGTCACCCTGACCTATCTCGCCTGGGGGTTCGACTGGCAGGCCAACTATGTCGCCACCTTGGCTGAGCCGCGCGATAACGCGAAGGGGGATGGCGCGTTTTCGATGCGGCTGCTGAGCTGGCTTACCCTGCTCAACGACAATGGCCAGTCCTTCCCCGATGCCGAACTGATGGTGGTGGCGGGCACGATCAACGTCACCAGCAATTACCGTGCTTTGGCTGAGCCCCCCCGGGCCGAGCCCCTGCGGCTGACCTGCTATCCCTTCGGCAGCACGGCGGAAGGTTCCGACGTTCCGTTCTACGGCCCCTATCCGCCACCTCCGCCGCCCCCGCCGCCGCCGGCGATGTATGCGCCTGCCGAAATCATGGTCACTGGTGCGCGGATGAAGCGGGCAGAATTTGACGCAGCGGCGCCGGTTTCGGTGATCTCGGCCGAGGAAGAACAGCTGGGCGACCTGAAGCTTTACCGGGTGCCGTTCCCGGTTACGGTTGCGGCCAAGGGGCTGAAGCAGGTCGCCTTCCTCAACCAGGATGCAGTGCGGGCGCGTTATCTTTACGAGATCGGGTGCGATCCGTGGGGGAGGTATTCCACCGCTGACGACCGGCATGACCTGAAACAGGCCCAAGTGCTGCTGGTCACCCGCAACGAGACGAAGAAGGGCCTCGGCATGGCCCTGCCGCAGGGCGCGATGGCCGTGTTCGAGCCCGGGGCCTATGGCACCCAACTGGTCGCCGAGACCAATCTGCGCGATTATGCCGTGGGCCAGGATGTTGAGCTGGAGCTTGGCGAGAGCGCACAGGTGTTCAGCCAGTGCGCTTACAACGGACCGGGAGACCCGGCCGAAGGCGGCGCGA
Source organism: Sphingomonadaceae bacterium (assembly GCA_046294735.1). GTDB lineage: Bacteria > Pseudomonadota > Alphaproteobacteria > Sphingomonadales > Sphingomonadaceae > 34-65-8. The sequence goes on along the minus strand of JBKBKB010000001.1, from coordinate 574,305 downwards.
AATGGCGCAGGATGCGCACCGAGATCAACAATGCGAACAGCCATCCGGTGCAAGTGCGGGTGGTGCTGGGTGGCGCGGGCCAGATCGAGGCCCGCTGGCCGCGCCGCAAGACCGAGGTCAAGGACGGCGAACTGGTTGTGGAAGTCACTGTACCGGCCAACGCGACCGAACGGTTCGACTGGCAGTTGCGCGAAACGGGCTGAGCAGGGCGCTGAAAGCTCTCCCGAAAAAATTCTGTTCCACTCTTGTTCTATCAGAACAAATGCGATACATCGTCTCTCGTCGATAACGGGGGCAAGACCCTAGGCAAGCGAAGGAGGTCATGCGATGGCTGCGCAACTCAAGCTGGTGGAAGGCAAGGAAGTGAACGCAGAACGGCAGAAGGCGCTCGATGCAGCGCTGGCGCAGATTGACCGTGCATTCGGTAAGGGCTCGGCGATGAAGCTGGGCAGCAAGGAAGCGATGCAGGTGGAGGTGATCCCCACCGGTTCGCTCGGGCTGGACATCGCGCTTGGCGTGGGCGGGTTGCCCAAGGGCCGGGTGATCGAGGTCTACGGCCCGGAAAGCTCCGGCAAGACGACGCTGGCCCTGCATGTGATTGCCGAGGCGCAGAAGGCTGGCGGCACCGCAGCCTTCGTCGATGCCGAGCATGCGCTTGACCCGGTCTATGCCAAGAAGCTGGGTGTCGACATTGACGAGCTGATTGTGTCCCAGCCCGATACCGGCGAGCAGGCGCTTGAGATTGTGGATACCCTGGTTCGCTCCAACGCGATTGACGTGCTGGTGGTCGACTCGGTCGCCGCACTGGTGCCGCGCGCGGAAATCGAGGGCGAGATGGGCGATAGCCATGTCGGCCTGCAAGCCCGGCTGATGAGCCAGAGCCTGCGCAAGCTGACCGGCTCGATCAGTCGATCCAAGTGCATGGTGATCTTCATCAACCAGCTGCGGATGAAGATCGGGGTGATGTACGGCAACCCGGAAACCACCACTGGCGGCAATGCACTGAAGTTCTACGCCAGCGTTCGGCTCGACATCCGCCGCACCGGCCAGATCAAGGACCGCGACGATATTGTCGGCAACACCACCCGGGTGAAAGTGGTCAAGAACAAGGTCGCCCCGCCGTTCAAGCAGGTCGAGTTCGACATCATGTATGGCGAAGGCATTTCGAAGATCGGCGAGATCCTCGATCTTGGGGTCAAGGCGGGCGTGGTCGAGAAATCGGGCAGCTGGTTCAGTTACGATTCGATCCGGATTGGCCAAGGCCGCGAGAACGCCAAGCAGTATCTCAAGGATAACCCTGAAGTTTGCGACAGGCTGGAAGCCGCGATCCGCGGCCGAACCGATGCTGTCGCCGAGGAGATGATGACCGGTCCTGACGCGGAGGACTGAGCCATATCTTCTCAAGCGGGCGGGATGTGCCGTCCGGGAAAACGGAAAACCGGCGTGGGGACAATGTGTCCCGCGCCGGTTTTTCTTGTCCGACACGCCGGGATGCGCAGACTGAAGGCCATGTTAACGCTGTCGGAGCGTCACCAGACAGGTCCGCTTGCCAACCCGTCGGTTGCGGGTATGTGTAGCGAACCAACCCGCAACGATACGGCGCAAGGGCAAGGGGTCGATGGACAAAAGCGAATGGCAGGGCCGGGTCGGGCAGGCATGGGCTGCGGAATGGCGCCGGACCGACCGCAGTTTCACCGGATTGACCGATGTTCTGCTGGGGCGGGCGGCCGAACGCCCTTTCCGCCGGGCGCTCGATATCGGCTGTGGTGCCGGCGAACTCTCGCTTGCCCTCGCGCGCGGCCATTCCGGGGCCGAAGTGGTCGGGATCGATATCAGCGATGATCTGGTCGCCGTTGCCCGTGAACGGAGCGGCTATCTCGGCAACGTGTTCTTCGACCAGGCCGACGCTTCAACCTGGCACTTGCCCGGCTATGCTCCCGATCTGCTCATCTCCCGCCATGGGGTCATGTTCTTCGACCGTCCGGTCGAGGCATTCGCCCATTTGCTAAGCATTGCTGCCCCGGGCGCGCGGCTGGTCTATTCGTGCTTCCGCGACATATCGGAGAACCCCTGGGCTGACCGGGTGGTCTCGCTGCTGCCTTCTGAGGTGGTCGTTCCGATTGATCCCCTCACCCCTGGCCCCTTCTCGATGGCCGATTCAATCCAGGTGCAAGGCATTTTGAGCGAAGCTGGCTGGCACGATATCCGGATGGAACCGGTCGACTTCGCCTTTGTCCTTGGTGGCGGTGAAAATCCGCTTGATGATGCGGTATCTTACATGCTCACCATCGGCCCCGCCGCTCGCGCCGTGCGGCTACTGTCGGATGAAGCCAAGGCCGGCTTTGTCGGGCGCCTTCGCCGTTTTCTCGCTGCCAATCTCGACGGTGGCCTGATCGCCCTGCGGGCCGGTGCCTGGGTGGTGAACGCGCAAAAGCCCCTCTGATCGGCTGCGCCGCTTTCTGACACTTGTTTAATCCGCTTGTCGGCTGCGCGGCTTGTGCCTAATTCGCGCAACCATGACGTCGACCAACGAGATCCGCCGCAGCTTCCTCGATTATTTCGGCAAGGTCGGCCATGCCGTGCGCCCGAGTGCACCGCTGGTGCCGTACAACGATCCCACGCTGATGTTCGTCAATGCGGGCATGGTTCCGTTCAAGAACATGTTCACCGGGCTGGAAACTCCGCCCGCGCCCACCGCCACCAGCAGCCAGAAGTGTGTACGGGCCGGCGGCAAGCACAACGATCTCGACAATGTCGGTTACACCGCGAGGCACCACACTTTCTTCGAGATGCTCGGCAACTTCTCTTTCGGCGACTATTTCAAGGAACAGGCGATCCTCCACGCCTGGACCCTGCTGACCCGCGAATGGGGTCTGCCTGCCGACAAGCTCACCGCCACCGTCTATCACACTGATGACGAAGCGTTCGACCTGTGGCGCAAGATTGCCGGCCTGCCGGAAGAGCGCATCATCCGTATTCCGACCAGTGACAACTTCTGGTCGATGGGTGATACCGGACCGTGCGGCCCGTGTAGCGAAATCTTCTATGATCACGGTGACCATATTCCCGGCGGCCCTCCGGGCAGCCCGGATGAGGATGGTGACCGGTTCATCGAGATCTGGAACCTGGTGTTCATGCAGTTCGAGCAGGCGGCTGACGGCAGCCGCACCGACCTGCCCAAGCCTTCGATCGACACCGGCATGGGCCTCGAACGCATCGCTGCCGTCATGCAAGGCGTGCATGACAACTACGACACCGACACTTTCCGCGCGCTGGTGGCTGCCAGCGAAAGCTTGACCGGCGTTCCCGCCGAGGGCGAGCAGCGCGCCAGCCACCGGGTGATTGCCGATCACTTGCGCTCGACCAGCTTTCTGATGGCCGACGGGGTGCTGCCGTCGAACGAAGGGCGCGGCTATGTCCTGCGCCGGATCATGCGCCGCGCCATGCGCCACGCGCACCTGCTGGGCGCCAGGGACCCGCTGATGCACCGCCTGGTGCCGTCGCTGGTGGCCGAGATGGGGCAGGCCTATCCTGAACTCCAGCGTGGGCAGGCCCTGATCGAGGAAGTTCTGGAGCGCGAAGAAACCCAGTTCCGCCGGACGCTCGAGAAGGGCCTCGGTCTGCTCGACGAGGCCACCGGCACGCTGGGTGAGGGTGACAGCCTCGACGGCGAAACCGCATTCCGGCTCTATGACACCTATGGCTTCCCCTATGACCTGACCGAAGACGCGCTGCGCGCGCGCGGGATTGGCGTGGACAAGGCCGGCTTCGATGCTGCGATGGCGCGGCAGAAGGCAGCGGCGCGCGCGGCGTGGAAGGGGTCCGGCCAGGCCGCCGACAGCGAAGTCTGGTTCGATCTTGCTGAGCGCGAAGGCGGCACAGAGTTTACCGGCTACACCTCTACCGAAGGCGAAGGCCGGGTGGTCGCGCTGGTATGTGACGGCGCCGAAGTGCAGCAGGCCTCTGCCGGTGAAAGCGTGGTGGTGCTGACCAACCAGACGCCGTTCTACGGTGAAAGCGGCGGCCAGACCGGCGATGTCGGCGCGATTTCGAACAACGAAGGCCTGCGCCTGTCGGTGTCGGACACCTCCAAGCCATTGGGCCGTCTCCACGCCCATCATGCCACCGTGGAAGCGGGCACGATCCGCGTTGGTGACACTGTCCGGCTGGTCGTCGACGTTGAGCGGCGTGACCGGATTCGGGCCAACCATTCGGCCACCCACCTGGTCCATGCAGCGCTGCGCAATCGGCTCGGCAGCCATGTGACGCAGAAGGGATCGCTGGTGGCGGAGGAACGGCTGCGGTTCGACTTTTCGCACCCCAAGCCTCTCTCGGCAGAGGACATCGCGGTGATCGAGGCCGAAGTGAATGCGGAAATCCGCGCCAATGAGCAGGTCGTGACCCGCCTGATGAGCCCGGATGATGCGGTCGAGGCCGGTGCGCTGGCCTTGTTCGGCGAAAAGTATGGCGAAGAGGTGCGCGTACTGTCGATGGGCCGCAAGGGTGCCCGGGCGGATGGTGATGAGCGGTCCTATTCGGTTGAGCTGTGCGGCGGCACGCACGTGCGCGCCACCGGCGATATTGGCCTGTTCCGGATCGTTTCGGAAAGCGCGGTCTCCAGCGGCGTGCGCCGGATCGAGGCGCTGACTGGAGAGGCGGCGCGCCAGTGGCTGGTGAGCCGCGAGGAAGCGCTGAAAGCAGTGGCCGGGGCAATCAAGGCCTCTCCCGACGAAGTGGAGGCCCGCGTTGCCGCGCTGGTTGAGGAACGCAAGCGGCTCGAACGCGAACTCGCCGAGGCGAAGCGGGCGCTGGCACTGGGCGGCGGCGGCACTGCTGCCGGTGCGCCAGCTGACGAGATAGTGGCGGGGGTGAGTTTCTCGGGCCAGGTCTATGACGGGCTGGACGCGAAGGACCTGCGCGGCCTGCTCGATGAGGCAAAGAAGCGGCTCGGTTCCGGCGTTGCTGCTGCGGTGGCCGTGAACGACGGGCGCGCGGCGATTGCGGTCGCGGTGACGGACGACCTCACCGGGCGGTTCGACGCTGTGGCACTGGTGCGCGCCGGGGTCGAGGCGCTCGGCGGCAAGGGCGGCGGCGGCCGCGCTGACATGGCCCAGGGCGGCGGCCCCGATGCAGGCAAGGCAGCCGAAGCCGTGGCTGCGGTCAAGGCGGCAATGGAGACGATTGCGGCCTAAGGCGCAGGCTCCGGCTTGATCGTGCCTGAGCGCAGCTTGGGACGGTAATCGAGTTCCCCATCCCGCTCGATCTGGGCGCGGAATTCGTCGCGCTTTTCGTGGATCGAGGCGATCACCGGGCCGACCGCCACGCCAATGTCGATCAGAACCGCTTCGGACAGCTGGAGCGAGCTCTCCAGCGTTTCCGGCACGGCATGGTTGACCCCCGCGCGGTAAAGTGCGGCGGCGTGCTGCAGGTCGCGCGCGCGGGCTACGATCAGCAGGTCGGGATGCTCCTTGCGCAGCTTGGCGACCAGCCGCTGTGCCAGCACCGGCTCGTCCATGGTCAGGACCACCGCCAGTGCTTGCCTGATGCCGAGGCGGCTGAGCGTGTCGAGCCGGCTGGCATCGCCGAACTGCGCGCGGAACCCGTCCCGCCGCGCCCGTTCCGTCAGCTCCGGATCGGAATCGATCGCGAGGTAGGGGCGGTTGTGGGTGGCGAGCATCTCCGCCACCATCTGCCCGACCCGGCCGATGCCGAGGATGATGACGCGCTGATCTTCGGGTTCGTCGTCCTGCAGCGCGGGCGCGGCATCGATCCGCCGGGCGACAGCGCGTCCCAGCCGGGCCAGCAGCGGGGTGACGGTCAGCCCGATGGCGGTCACGATCTGCCAGAACTGCGCGGTGCCTGGCTGGATCAACAGGGCCGCACTGGCGGCCGCAAGCACGATCAGCGAGGTTTCCGAAGGGCTCGCCATCAGGATGCCGGTTTCGGCGGATGTGCTGCGCCGCGCGCCCATCAGGCGTAGCAGCACGGTCGTCACCAGGGCCTTGAACACCAGCACACCGACCAATGCGAGCGCGATCAGGCCGATATTGTCCCATACCACCAGCAGGTCGACGCTCATCCCGACAGTGATCAGGAATACGCCGAGGGCCAGACCCTTGAACGGCTCTAGGATCACTTCGACCTCGCCGTGATATTCGGTCTCGGCAATCAGCAGCCCTGCAATCAGCGCGCCGACAATGGGAGAGAGGCCGACCATTGAGGTTGCCAGGCTCGCGCCGATCACCACCAGCAGCGACGCGGCGAGGAACAACTCGGGGCTCTTGGCGCGGGCGGCCAGCGCAAACAGGCGGGGCAGGGCAAGGCGGCCGATCACCAGCAGCGCGACGATCATGAGGCCGCCCTTCCACAGGGTGTCGATCAGGCCTTCCCAGCCTGCTTCCTTCGCGAACGGGGCCATGGCGCCGAGGATGAAGATGATTGGCACCAGCATGATGTCTTCGAACAACAGCATCGACAGGGCTGCCCGCCCGACCGGGGAGGCGGTGCCCGAAATCGGCAAGACAATCGCGGTCGAGGAGAACGCCAGGGCAAACCCCAGCGCCAGCGCGCCGGTCCAGTATTGCCCCATCATCGCCAGGACCGCGGCAAGGGATGCGCCGATGATCAGCAGTTCGAGCGCACCCAGGCCAAAGACGTAGCGCCGCAATTGCCACAACCGGCCGAACGAGAGTTCCAGCCCGATGGCGAACAGCAGCAGGATGATGCCGAAGTCGGCAAAGGGTTTCAGCCCGTCCGGGTCGGTTATCGTGATGTGGGTGAGCCAGGGGTGGTCGAACACCATCTTGCCGAGGCCATAGGGGCCGACTGCCACGCCGATCAGGATGAACCCGATCACCGGGGTTATGCGGAACCGCGCAAACAGCGGGATAACGATCCCCGCCGCCCCGAGAATCACTAGGGCATCCGACAGCATCGGGGTGGGTGCAAGTTCTCCGGCCATGGGGGGGACATTAGACTGCACTTCGCGCTGATGCCAACCGCTATACCCGCTTCAACACAAAGCCCCCGGCAGATGGCTGCCGGGGGCTCTGGTATTCATCGCTGCAAGGGAAGATCAGGCCTGGCTGGCCATTTCCTTTTCGAGGTTCTGCACGATAGCCTCGAAGAACTGCTCGGTGGTCATCCAGCTCTGTTCCGGGCCGATCAGCAGCGCGAGGTCCTTGGTCATGTGACCGCGCTCGACCGTTTCGATGCAGACCTGCTCGAGCGTTTCGGCGAAGCGAACCACTTCGGGCGTATCGTCGAACTTGCCGCGGTACATCAGGCCGCGGGTCCAGGCGAAGATGCTGGCGATCGGGTTGGTGCTGGTCGCCTTGCCCTGCTGGTGCTGGCGATAGTGGCGGGTCACGGTGCCATGCGCCGCTTCCGCCTCGATCGTCTTGCCGTCAGGGCTCATCAGGACCGAGGTCATCAGGCCGAGCGAGCCGAAGCCCTGTGCGACGGTATCCGACTGCACATCGCCGTCGTAGTTCTTGCACGCCCACACGAACTTGCCGCTCCACTTGAGCGCACTTGCAACCATGTCGTCGATCAGCCGGTGTTCGTAGACGATCCCGGCGGCCTTGAACTTCTCGGCAAAGCCTTCGCTGTCGAACACTTCCTGGAACAGGTCCTTGAATCGCCCGTCGTAGGCCTTGAGAATGGTGTTCTTGGTCGAAAGGTAGACCGGCCAGCCGAGGTTGAGGCCGTAATTGAAGCTGGCGCGGGCGAAATCGCGGATCGAATCGTCCAGGTTGTACATCGCCATGGCGACGCCCGCGCTGGGGAAGTCGAACACGTCGAGATCGATCTTGGTGCCGTCCTCGCCGTCGAACACCAGCCGCAGCTTGCCCGGGCCGGGGATCAGGGTGTCGGTCGCCTTGTACTGGTCACCGAAGGCATGGCGGCCGACTACGATCGGATCGGTCCAGCCCGGCACCAGCCGGGGCACGTTCTCGATCACGATCGGTTCGCGGAATACCACCCCGCCCAGGATGTTGCGGATCGTCCCGTTCGGGCTCTTCCACATCTTCTTGAGCTTGAATTCCTCGACCCGCTGCTCGTCAGGGGTAATGGTGGCGCACTTCACGCCCACCCCATACTGCTTGATCGCGTTGGCGGAATCGACTGTTATCTGGTCGTTCGTCTCGTCCCGCTTCTCGACCGAGAGATCATAGTATTTCAGGTCGATATCAAGGTAGGGCAGGATCAGCCGCTCGCGGATCCATTGCCAGATGATCCGCGTCATCTCGTCGCCGTCAAGTTCGACGACCGGGTTCTTGACCTTGATTTTCTGCATGGGTGCCCCGCTCACTGCTGGAAAAGGTTGGCGGCGCTTTAGCAGAGGAGGGGCATCGTGCAAGGGAAGGTCGCGCTGGCCTTTCGGAGCCTTGCCAAGCGGCGCTGCAAACGCCATACGTGCAGCGGGAGTCGGGTGGACGTTCGCGTCCGCCAACCTGGTCAGGTCCGGAAGGAAGCAGCCACAACGGATGGCAGCGGGTCGCCCGGCTCCTTTTTCACAGCTTTCCGGGGGGAGGGCGCGATTGTTTGCCAGATTGCGCCCGCAGATCGGCCAGACCGGCGTCGTGCTGGTTATCCTTACCCTGCTTGCCGGGATTGGCGCCGTGGGCGCGGCGACCATTGGCGCGGCCCTGGTCGTCATCCCGATCATCGGGCTCATCGGCGTGCTGTTGCTGCCCTTCCCAACCTTGTTGCTATACCTTCTCGCGATCCTCGTGCTCTATCTCCTGCTGCTGCCGGTGCTGCGCAGAATATTGCGGAGGCCGCGCGGCTGGCACCAGCCTGCTCTGGCCGGGTTCGCCACGCTGGCGGTCTTGAGCGCCAGCTACGGGGCCGCAGCGCAGTGGAACGCGGCCGCGGGGGTTGGCGCCCTTACCCCCGAGCCACCGCTTGCACCGATGGAGATTGCTCCGGGCGGAACCCTCGCTCTGATTGGCCAGGCGCCGATATTCCCGGATCGCCCCTGTAGCACCGTCTGCCTGACCCTGCTGCTTGAAGGCGGAGTGGAAACGCTGCTGATTGCCGAAGTTCTGGCGCGCCCTGATTTGAAGCAGCCAGTTCCTGGCTTTGCGCTGAGATTTAACGACCAGGGGCGCGAATGCCTGCGCGGCAAGTCGTACTATACGATGATGGTGGGCGGCAGCGATGCCGTGCGCCGCCGCGAATTTCAAAACGGCTTTGGCGGCAACCTGGAATATGAACTGATCGAATGCCTGGTAGTCCAGGAGGTAATGATCGACCCGCTCGCCCAGCCGACTATCGTGAACTGGGCGCAGGCGGATTATGTGCAGCCCGCCAGTGACCGGCCCGGCATGCTGGATTCCTCGCAGGTGCAGGCGGTGATTTCGGTGGGCAGCGATGGGGCGCCGAAGGTGGCCTTGCGCACTGGCCAGGAAGGCAATCGCTACCTCGCGCCGCTGGCGATCTGGCCCTATGCCGGCAATGCCAGCGCGGGCGGGCGGTTCGAGCCTAGCCTGTGGCTCGAGCAGTTTCGCACCATCCCTTATGCCGGGATTGGCGGCAACGGCTGGTGGCCGTTGATCGCGGGCAGCGAGCCGATGATCGACCGCACCGTCGATTTTCTCGAGGAAGTCACCATCCGCGAAAACTATTCCGAGTGGGTGAAGCGGACAGGGCGGGACAAGGCACAGCCTCCACCAGACGATCAGCTTCCACCAGATGAAACGCCCGGTTCGGCGCAATAGCGGCGGACAACCGGCGCAAGTGTTCGACAGCGGGCGTTCACGCTCCTAGATTGTCGGGCATGGGTGATTCACCGGACAGCGAAACCCCGCCCTGGCTTGAGGGCGATGGGGAAGAGGCGCCGAAGCCGACAGCTGCCGAGCTGGAGGCGGCAGGGCAGAATGCACTGTTTGCCGATCCCGCCGTGGCGCCAGCGCCTGCCGCGCCGCTGGCCACACCCCCTGTAGCCAGCCAGCCATACCGAGTCCTTGCCCGCAAATACCGCCCGCAGACTTTCAGCGAGCTGATTGGGCAGGAAGCGATGGTCCAGACTCTGGCCAATGCCATTCGGCGGGACCGGCTCGCCCACGCCTTCCTGATGACTGGCGTACGCGGGGTCGGCAAGACCAGCACCGCGCGCCTGATTGCCAAGGCGCTCAACTGCATCGGCCTGGATGGGCAGGGCGGGCCGACGATCGATCCGTGCGGGAAGTGCGATGCCTGCGTCGGCATTGCCGAAGGTCGCCACATCGACGTGATCGAAATGGATGCGGCCAGCCATACCGGGATCGACGACATCCGCGAGATCATCGAGGCGGTCCGCTATGCAACCGTTTCGGCGCGCTACAAGATCTACATCATCGACGAGGTTCACATGCTGTCAAAGGCGGCCTTCAACGGGTTGCTGAAGACGCTGGAGGAGCCGCCACCGCATGTGAAGTTCCTGTTCGCCACGACCGAGGTCGACAAGCTGCCGGTCACTGTCCTGAGCCGCACGCAGCGATTCGACCTGCGCCGTATCCCGACCGAGCTGCTCCAGCGCCACTTCGCCTGGGTCTGCGCCGAAGAAGGGGTGAGCGCCGAAGACGAGGCGCTCTACATGATTGCGGGCGCAGCCGAGGGTTCGGTGCGCGATGGCCTCTCCATCCTCGACCAGGCAATTGCCCACGCCGACCTTGACGGGGACGGAAAGGTCAGCGCTGCCAAGGTCCGCGACATGCTCGGGCTGGCTGACAAGGGCGCGCAGCGCCGCCTGCTCGGCCATGTGCTTGACGGCCATGCGCCCGCGCTGATTGCAGCGTTGGACGAACAATATGCGCTGGGGGTGGAGCCGCTCTCGCTGATGCGTGGGCTGCTGGATCTGGTCCACCGGATCACCCTGGCACAGGTTTCAGGCGCGGATGCGCAGGGCGCGACCGCCGAAGAACGCGCAGCGCTGACTGACTGGGCTGGCCGCCTGGCGCCCGGGCAACTTCACCGTCTGTGGCAATTGCTGCTCAAGGGTCATGACGAGGTCCGCTCTGCGCCCGATCCGCTGATTTCGGCGCGGATGGCGTTGCTGCGCATTCTCTACGCTGCCGAGCTGCCCGATCCCGGCGCTTTGGTAAAACGGCTGGACGAACTGGCCGCGATTGGCATGACGAGCGAGGTAGCGTCTCAAGGCGGCAACAGCGCTAGCGTTTCGGGGCAAGAACAGGCTCTGCCATCAGCGACTGGGGGCCCGCTTGAATGGGCGCAGTTGGTCGATCTGGTCGAGCAAAGCGGTAACCATCTGGCGGCCAGCCTGATGCGGATGCAGGTGCGGGTGGTCGAGCTTGGGCACGGTGTGCTGCGCTTTTCCCGCGCGCCCCAGTTCCGCGACGATATTGCACCGCAGCTGCGCGATGCGCTCCTTTCGGCCACCGCGATGCGCTGGCAGGTCGAGGAATGCCAGACCGATGGCGTGCCCTCGCTGGTCGAGGCGGAACAGATGGCCCGCGAAGCCGCCGATGCTACGATGCGCCAGCATCCGCTGGTGCAGGCGGCGCTGGAGGCGTTTCCCGATGCGGAGTTCGTCACCGACCCCGTTTCCCCTGCCTCGGGCCAGAAGGCGTGGGGCCGCTAACCATACCAAGGATACCCGCGATGCAATCGATGGAAGAGATGATCAAGGCCGCGCAGAAGGCCGCCGAAACAATCCAGACCCAGATGAACGAGATGCAGGCCAAGCTCGATGCGATCGAGGTCGAGGGGCAGGCGGGGGGCGGCCTCGTCAAGGTTCGCGCCAGCGCCAAGGGCCGGATCCTGGGCGTCACCATCGATGAAAGCCTGATGAAGCCCGAGGAAAAGCAGATGGTCGAGGACCTCGTCACCGCCGCCTTCAACGATGCGCGGGACAAGGCTGACCGGGTTTCGAACGAAGAAATGCAAAAGATGCAGGGCGGACTTTCGCTGCCTCCGGGATTCAACCTGCCAGGTATGTAAAGCCCGGCAAACCATGCTATCGGTAGCGTAAAGATACTGAAGGAGAGGCGGAGATGGCTACCTTGATGAATGACAACGGCGCGGGCTGCGATGATCACGTCCGCGCCAGCGTGAGCGATGCGGAATGGCAGGTCCGGGTCGATCTCGCCGCCGCCTATCGCCTGGTGGCGCATTACGGCTGGGATGACCTGATCTTCACGCACTTGTCCGCCCGTGTGCCGGGGCCTGAGCATCACTTCCTGATCAACCCCTACGACATGATGTTCGAGGAGATCACTGCGTCCTCGCTGGTCAAGATCGATGTCGAGGGGATGCCAGTGATCCCGACCAGCCACCCGGTCAATCCGGCTGGCTTTACCATCCATTCCGCACTGCACATGAATTGCGAGGATGCCCATGCGGTGATGCACCTGCACACCCCTGCCGGGCAGGCTGTCAGCGCGATGGAGTTCGGCCTGCTGCCGCACACCCAGACTGCGATGATTGCGGGATCGGACATCGCCTATCACGACTACGAAGGCATCGCGACTGATCTGGAAGAACGTGACCGGCTGGTGGAGGACATGGGCGCCAAGCACGTGATGATCCTGCGCAACCACGGCACGCTGGCGATCGGCAAAAGCGTGGGGGAGTGCTTCCTGCGGCTCTATTTTCTCGAACGTGCCTGCGATGCGCAGGTCAAGATGCTCTCGGCCGGGCTCGAAAGCCTCAACAACCCGCCGCAGGGCACCCCGGAAAAGGTCAAGGGGCAGACGCCGGCAGCAGGTATCGCGATGCTGGCCAATGGCCTCGCATGGCCGGCACTGCTGCGCAAGCTTGATCGGATCGACCCGAGCTTCCGCACCTGAGCGGCAAAACGGCTGTGCACTGTGCACAGCTTAGCGTGTTGGAGGCGTTGCAGGGGCGTGCCAGGCTTCCCATATCCCGGCCATGATCCAGACTTTCCCCCTGCTTCCGCTACGCGATATCGTTGTTTTCCCCGGCATGGTGGTGCCGCTGTTCGTGGGCCGGGAGAAATCCGTGGCCGCGCTCGAAGCGGCGATGGAGGGTGACAAGGAGATCGTCCTTCTCGCCCAGCTCGATCCCGGCTGCGATGATCCCGAGCGGGCTGACCTCTACGATCTGGGGGTGGTGGCCCAGGTGCTGCAGCTGCTCAAGCTGCCCGACGGGACTGTCCGGGTGCTGGTGGAAGGGACCCGCCGTGTGCGGCTGACCGCACTCGAGGCCGAGGATGGCCTGGTCAAGGCGCTGGTCGAACCAGTCGAGCCGGTTACGGCGGGCGGTAGTGAAGTGACGGCGATGATGCGCCAGCTGGTCCAGCAGTTTAGCGAATATGCCAAGCTCAACAAGAAGCTGGGCGACGAAGCGGGTGAGAACCTGGGCGAGATGGACGACGCAGGCGATCTGGCTGACACCGTGGCAGCAGCGCTCCAACTCAAGGTTTCAGACAAGCAGGCCCTGCTGGCCGAGGCTGACCCCCTGAAGCGGATGGAAATGGCGCTCGGCTTCATGGAAGGCGAGCTGTCAGTGCTGCAAGTCGAGCGCAAGATTCGCGGCCGGGTCAAGCGCCAGATGGAAAAGACCCAGCGCGAATATTATCTGAACGAGCAATTGAAGGCGATCCAGAGCGAGCTGGGCGGCGGTGAGGATGGCGACGAACTGGCCGAGCTGACCGAAAAGATCGCCAAGACCAAGCTGAGTAAGGAAGCGCTGACCAAGGCCGAATCCGAGCTCAAGAAGCTGCGCGGAATGCAGCCGATGAGCGCGGAAGCCACGGTGATCCGCAACTATCTCGACGTGCTGCTTGGCCTTCCGTGGGGGAAGAAGAGCAAGATCAAGAAGGACATCGCCCGCGCGCAGGAAATCCTCGACGCGGATCACTTCGCGCTGGAGAAGGTCAAGGACCGGATCGTCGAGTATCTGGCGGTGCAGGCGCGCACCAATACCATCAAGGGCCCCATCCTGTGCCTGGTCGGCCCTCCGGGCGTGGGCAAGACTAGCCTTGGCAAGAGCATCGCGCGCGCCACCGGCCGCGAATTCATCCGGCAGAGCCTGGGCGGCGTGCGCGACGAGGCGGAAATCCGAGGGCATCGCCGCACCTATATCGGCTCGCTGCCGGGCAAGATCATCACCAATCTCAAGAAGGCAGGCACCAGCAATCCGTTGTTCCTGCTCGACGAGATCGACAAGCTCGGCCAGGATTTCCGCGGCGATCCGGCCTCCGCGTTGCTCGAAGTGCTCGATCCCGAACAGAACGCCAGATTCCAGGATCACTACCTGGAGCTCGACTACGATCTGTCGAATGTGATGTTCGTCTGCACTGCCAACAGCCTCAATCTGCCGCAAGCCCTGCTTGACCGGATGGAGATCATCCGTCTGGAAGGCTACACCGAGGACGAGAAGGTGGAGATTGCGCAGCGTCACCTGCTGCCCAAGATTGTCAAGGACCATGGCCTGCAGAAGGGCGAGTTTACGCTGACCGAAGCGGGCTTGCGCGACCTGATCCGGTTTTACACTCGGGAAGCGGGTGTGCGTACGCTGGAGCGCGAGATCGCCCGGCTCGCCCGCAAGAGCTTGCGCCGGATCCTCGAAGCCAAGGACGCAGCCGTCACGGTGAGCCCTGAAAACCTCGGCGAGTTTGCCGGGGTGCGCAAGTTCAAGCACGGCATGGGCGAGGAAGAGCCGCAGGTCGGTGCCGTAACCGGCCTGGCCTGGACTTCGGTCGGGGGCGAGCTGCTGACGATCGAAAGCGTCACCACCCCGGGCAAGGGCGAAGTGAAGACAACCGGCAAGCTGGGCGAAGTGATGAACGAAAGCGTTGCTGCGGCGTTCAGCTTCGTCAAGGCACGCGCACCTGCCTATGGCATTAAGCCAACCCTGTTTCAGCGGCGCAACATTCACATCCACTTACCCGAAGGGGCGGTGCCCAAGGATGGCCCGAGCGCCGGGATCGGCATGGTCACTTCGATTGTCTCGGCGCTGACCGGGATTGCGGTCCGGCCCGATGTGGCGATGACCGGGGAAGTCACCCTGCGCGGCCGGGTGCTGGCGATCGGCGGGTTGAAGGAGAAGCTGCTGGCGGCCCTGCGCGGCGGGATTGCGACAGTCCTGATCCCGGAAGACAACGTCAAGGATCTGGCCGAGATCCCGGCCAAGGTAAAGGAAGGCTTGCAGATTGTCCCCGTGAAGCACGTGGACGAGGTCTTGGCGCGCGCCTTGGTCGAAGTGCCCGAGCCGATCGACTGGACCGAGGCGGATGATCTGGCGAGCCAGCCTGCGCCCGGTACTGCGGTAACTGGCATCGGCGTTCCGACAGCACACTGAGCGCCTGTCCGGTTCGACGGGGGCGAATCGCGCGGGAATGGGCGCTAGGACATCGCCGCGATTGGCGTTGCTGTGGCCTGATTATGCGCAATTCTGATTGGCCAAGGTGAAATTGCGACCAGTCAGGATCAAAACACGCCATTTGTCTTTGACAGCACCTGTAAAAGTGCGTTCAACTCCATCCCCTTCGAGGCGGCGATTCATCGCCTGCCTCTCGTCTGTTTGCGAGGGGGTTTGCAATAATGAACAAGAATGAACTGATCGGCGCAGTCGCCGATTCCAGCGGCCTTTCCAAAAGTGATGCGGCCAGCGCTGTAGAAGCGGTGTTTGATACCATTACCCGTTCGCTTTCCAAGGGGGACGAGGTGCGGCTGGTTGGCTTCGGCACGTTCGCCGTGGCCAAGCGCAAGGCCTCGATGGGGCGCAACCCGCGCACCGGTGAGCCGATGCCGATCAAGGCCAGCAGCCAGCCCAAGTTCAAGGCCGGCAAAGGGCTGAAGGACGCCGTCAACTAGACCAGGTTACTTCCGCTGGCGGCGATGTCGGCTGGCGGCGATGTCGGCCCGGGCAAAAGATAGCCGCCCCGGTCGATCCGGGGCGGCCTTTTCTTGCCGGTCAGTTGCCGATGCGGATCAGCGCTGTCGGCGCGGTTGCGGTCGACCGGTCGATTCTCCAGCTGAGCTTGCGTCCGCGCGGATCGGCGGAAGGGCCTTCGTCAGTGTTGTTGGTAAGGATTTCGCCATCGGTGATGATGGCAAAGGTGCCGTCGAGCACCGGCATTCCTGGCATATCCTGCTGCGGCCGCGCACTGAACCCAGGATCCATGCCAGACATCAACGCGGACATCGGGTTGACCCCGTTCTGCGAGGCAAACCCGGGGGCGTCGATCCGGACTGTGCCGTCATCCCGCCGTCCGGCCAGCAGGAAATAGTTGCCCATCGGCAGACGCTCGAATGTCGGGAACAGGAAGTCGTGGTCAAGCCTGCCGCTTATCCGGTAGGACACTTCAAACGCGCCATCGCCCTTGTGGCGAACCTTGTCGAACCCGGTCTGCCGTTCGATCCGGCGAGCCAGTTCATCGCCGGAAGCCGGATCGGCCGGGTCGATCCCGCCGAACACCTGCTTCATCCGCTCCGCTTCAAGTGCATCGTTCTGCTTCTTCGCCGCCATGCGCTCATCATATTCACCGCGCTGTTGGGCAAGTTCTTCCGCCGTGCATTCACGGTCTTCGAATGTGTCGGAATCATAACATTGATCGGGCGTAAACTCGCCCTGTTCCAGTTCGGACCCCATCTGCATCAGCTTGTTCATCGACAGAAAATGGATTTCGCCATCGTAACTGTAGGTGAAAGTTCCATCCCGCATGAGAACCAGCTCGGCAACAAACTTGCCAGGCATCAACATGCATCCTGTCAGCAACAGTGCCAAGCCGCTGGCGAAGGCGCTGCGCAGTAGTGTTTTCAAGGTCAGTATTCCGGTCATTGTCTTCCCCCCTTTCGAATGGTTCAGGTCCGGGTGGCGACCGCATAGAGCGCCACGGCAGCAGCATTGGAAACATTGAGGCTCTCCATCGCCTCGCTGATCGGCAGCCGGGCGAGGGCGTCGCAATGCCCGGCGATATTGTGCCGCATGCCCTCGCCTTCGGCGCCCAGCACGAGCGCGATCGGCCCGGCCGGCAGCGCTTCTGCCAAAGTCGTTTCGGCTTCACCTGCCAGGCCAATGCGCCAGTAACCCGCTTCGGCCATTTCCTCGATCGCACGGGCCAGGTTGACCACCCGCACCCACGGCACGATTTCCAGCGCGCCCGAGGCGGACTTTGCGAGTACGCCCGATTCGGGCGGAGCGTGCCGGTCCTGCGTCACTATCGCGGCGGCGTTGAAGGCGGCCGCCGAGCGCAGGATCGCGCCGACATTGTGTGGATCAGTCACCTGGTCGAGCACCACCAGCGGGCGGGCGGGATCCTCTCCCATTACCTCGTCAAGAAAGACATCTTCCAGCGCGGCGCATTCCAGCACCAGTCCCTGGTGCGGGGCATCCCGCGCCACCAGCCGGGCGAGATCGGCTACGTCAGCATATTCGAGCGGGAAGCCCTCCGGCAGCTCGCCATCGAGCGAGTCGATCCCTTCGCGGGTGGCCCACAGTTTGCGGTGGCTGCGCGCCGGGTTCTTGAGCGCCGCCTCGACTGCGTGGCGGCCCCACAGGCGGACCTGGCCGGTGCTCGCCCGGCCGCTGCCACGACCGCCCTGCATCCGCCCGGCGCGGCCCCGCATGGCCCGTTTGCGCTCACCCTTGCTCATTCATGCTCCTGCCGTATGCTGCGTTCCGGGCCATGCCAGTGGCCCCATTGACACGCAAGCGCCGCTTCGCCAAAGGGGCGCCTCTCGGCATTCGGGCCGCCCCGCGCGGCCCCGATATACCCAGCTGGCATGGCATGTGGACAGGTGGCCGAGTGGTTAAAGGCAGCAGACTGTAAATCTGCCCGCGCAAGCGTACGCTGGTTCGAATCCAGCCCTGTCCACCAACCCCTTATCCGCAGGCTTCCGCAAAACCCCATAGAAATCCCGGATTTCCTAGGGTAATTTGCTCTTGCTCATCCGCAAAAAGCCGCTCCCGTTTGCATGCAGCCGGAGCCTAGTGTGGGGGTAATGTGGGGGTAAAATGGGTTACCCCCACACTTCGACTACCCCGGTGTGGGGGTAAAGAATGTGGGGGTAAATCTATGGGCAAACTCACAGCAGTTGCGGTCAAGGCAGCCTTGGCGAATCCCGGTACCTATCAGGACGGGGACGGGCTGTTTCTCAAAGTGGACAAGCGCGGCGGTGCTTACTGGAATCTTCGCGTCCAGCAGGATGGCAAGCGACGGGACATCGGAATCGGAAGCGCCAAGCTCCTGACACTGGCGGACGCGCGTCACAAAGCCGCCGAACTGCGCCGAGCGATCAAGGTCGATCAGCGCGATGTTCTGGCGGAGAAGAAAGATGATGCCGCCGCCAAAGTGACGTTCCGCGCAGCCGCGATCCAGTACCACTCCGAGAACGAGGCGGGCTGGAAAAGCACGGTCTATGCGCGCCAGTGGCTCGCCACTCTGGAAAACTACGCCTTCCCGAAACTGGGTGACAAGCCGACTGGCAGCATCACCAGCGCCGATATCATTACCGTGCTGACGCCGATCTGGCAGGAAATCCCCGAAACCGCTCGCCAGGTGCGCAACCGCATTTGTACCGTGCTCGACTATTCCCACGCCAAGGGCTGGCGCTCGCGCGAGGCCCCATCGGGCAACGGCAGCCTGAAAGCGGGCAGGGGCCTTCCTCGACAGGTGAAGCAGGCGGATAACCGCAAGGCCATGCCTTATGTCGCCATACCCGGTTTCATGATCGCCTTGCGGCGCAAGCCTACCTACACGCGTCTGGCGCTCGACCTTCTCATTCTGACAGGCGTTCGCTCGCAGGAGGTGCGGCTTGCGACATGGGATGAATTCGACCTGGAACAGCGCCTCTGGACGATCCCAGCCGAACACATGAAGCGCAGCAGGGCGCACATCGTGCCGCTCTCGGACGCGGCCCTCGCCGTGCTCGCCAAGGCGGATGCGATGCGCCTTGAAGGAGCCGAAGTGGTCTTCCCCGGCATGACCGGCAAGGAGATGTCCAACATGACGCTGCTCAAGGTCATGCGCGACATGTGCGAACCCTACCATGTCCACGGCTTCCGCTCCACGTTCACCGATTGGGCCGCCAACGAAGGCTTCCCCGATGCCGTGGTAGAAGCGGCGCTGGCGCACAAGACGCCCGACGCCGTGCAGGCCGCCTATCGCCGCACAACCTATCTCGGCACGCCGGATCAGCCGGGCATGCGGGTGAAGTTGATGGATGCGTGGGGGCGCTACTGCAATGGCGTGGCAGCGGATGCAGGCGAGGCTGCGAAACCGCAGTGAGGGCAGGGCGGGCGTACCGGCCGAGCATTGCTGCAACGCCTGTCCGCGCTCATGCTCACTCGCCCTCGGCCGGAAGAAGAGGCGGATCGAGGTGCGACATGATCTGGCCGGAGAGGATCGGATCGAGTTTGTCGGCCTCTTCCAGTGCCCAGTTTTCCCAGGCTGCCAACCGGTCGGGTTCGACGTCGTTGCGATGTTCAAGGGCCTTGCGGACCTCTGCGACCAGCACCCGAAGATCCTGCGACCTGCGCAGCAGTTCGCCGCTCATCCGTAAATCGCTGATCCGCTGTTCGTTGAGCTGGCGGATACGCTCCAGCCGCTGACGCTCCCGCTCTTCCCGTTCCTCCTTATCGCGCTGCTCGCGTCTGATCCGTTCCTCTTCGGCGCGTATCTCGGATTCCCTTAGCTGACGGCGGAACTTGGCTTCGCCCGCCACAATCAGAGACACGGCGATTTCGGCGATGCGGGTTTCGAGTCTTCGTTCTTTCTGATCTTCCCAGGCGGGCATACCTGCTTCGTCGCACCGGATGACAAGCAGGGTGCTGGCCGGAAGCGACGGATCGGGGACCATCACGCCAGAGCGCATCCTCGTTGGATGCTTGCCGAGAATGCCAATTTTGAGATCGACCTTGGTATCCCCGATGATGACGTGTGGATGGAAGGCGCGTGTGTACTGCTCGACATATATGCCGGCATCATGGCTGCGCTTCGCCAGCGCGAGGAAGAGCGCATTCAGCAGTCGCAGTTGCCGCTGGCTGACCGGGTTATCGAATTCAGGCTCATACCATCGGCTTTCCGCAGCCTTTTCGCGCAGGCGCTGCTCGCTCCGCATGATGCTCGCAAAGGCGGGATGATAGCGCGACAGGTCTTTTGGCACTGTCACCTTGACGAGAAGCTTGGTTTCCCGCTCCCGCAGCTCCTCAAGGTCTTCGGGCACTTCGGCAGATGCAAACGGACCGCCTGACGGAATGGGCGCGGCTTTCGGAATGAACGGCTCGAATTTCGGATCGATCAGCATGCGCCCGTTTTGCCCTGGACGCCGCGCTGGAGGCGGCGGCGGCAAGGGGACTGCGCGGCCCGCATGGACGCGGTTCCAGTGACCCTGTGGTGGCAGAGTGACATCGTACTTGCGGAGCATTTTCCTCAGCGCCACATCGCTCACACCAAACTTGGTGGCGAGGTCGCGCATCGGTTCAGACCAGGCGAAGGCGATGACATCCTCCGGCATGGCCAGGTAGTCATGACGCCAGTACCAATTCGACATTCATTCCTCTTGCGCAGGTGCACGACAGTTAGGGCAGGTCCGAAGGCCTGAAGCGGTGCAGAGCGAATTGGTCAAGCGCTTGACAGACAGCAACATTTCTGAAGTAATAAGCCAATGGGACGCAGGCCGAAATCATCTTCGGTTGAACTTTCTCTTCCGCCACAGGTCGTGGCGGCAGCCCACTTCCATACGACATTCAGCGATGTTGTAGCCGCCTGCTTGGAAACTGACCCGCGCGCAAAAGCCGGGCAGGAACCCGAAATCGTCGAGCGGGCCTTCGCCAGCCTGAAGCCCTTCCTGCGTTGGAAATCATGGGCGCTGCAGCTTTCATGCGCTATCGCGCTGATCGCCGCCGCTATGGTCGTGGCAGCCGTCCTTGGTGACGTCGAGCTTTCCAACCTTGGCTTCGCCGCGATGTTCGTCGCGATAATGCTGCCTGCTTTGGTCCAGTTGGCGTGGAGCCATTGGCAGCATTCGGGTTCAACTCTGCCGGTCCAGCTCCAAGCCGATCCGACCGCCGAAGCGATCTTTGCCGAATTGCGGGCGGCGGGCGGCCCACGACTTTTCGTGCGATCTTCACTGACAGGTCGATACGATTCGCTCGACCGGCGAGTAGCGTCCAGTCGGCTGCGCTATCTGCTCCTGTCCAACGACAAGCGAGTACGATCGCATGTCACCGCATGGCCAACATTTCTTCCGTTGAGCGGTGAGCTATATTTCACACCCTCGGTCGCTGAACGGCTGGTGCAGGCGGTCAGGTCGAAGCGCAAGGGTGGCCCGGGGCGCAAGCCGGCCTACAACTACACTGCCGCCATGCTGAGCGTATCGCGTGACCTGGAGGCCGAGCGGCTCCCGAAAGACCCTGCTACCGCCCAACGCGAGGTCGAAGATCGCCTGCTTGGGTGGTTTGAAGAGCATGCAGACGCCTCATGCAATGTCCCGCGCCGGGACCAGGTCAAGCGCTATGCTGCTGAAATCTACGAGGCGTTGATGTTGCAGGCCTGATTTTTTGCGCCAGCGACGAAAAAAGTTTGGCCGTTGCCGCTGAAATTTCATTTCCGGACCCCGGATTTCATTTTCGGAATCCGGCAAGCACCTGACATCCCGCTGTTTTTGTTTGCCGTTCGGCAACGCGCCGAACATGTGCAACCTCAAGCGTCTCCCGCCGCAGGACGGCAACCACAGGAGACCACAATGGAACAGCTTACCGTATCCGTATCGGCAGCCGCCAAGGCCCTCGGCCTTGGCCGGACGTCTATCTACGCCCTCATCAAGCAGAACCGCATCGAGACGATCAAGATCGGCAGGCGCACCCTGGTGCCCACGTCATCCTTGCGCCGCCTGATCAATCACGAGGAGGCAAACTGACAGGCGCTCCCGCGCCTGCCTTGCCTGCCCTCGTTTCCCACATTCACAGAAGGACAATGCCATGTCTCTCATTCAGAGAGTACGGGACAGCTTCGCTCGTCCCATCAACAGCGGTTACCAGACCTACACGTTCCGCATCGACCAGCAGGTCGCCTGCCATCTCGTCCCCATGATCGAGCGCATGGCTGACGGTGACAACGATGCCTGGGCCCTGATCAACGCAGTGCGTTTTCATTTCGCCGACCAGCGCCCGATCATTGCGCTCCACCGGGGCGAAGAGGGCAGGGCCTATATCGAGGGCCCGCTTTACAACGTCGGCGGGGAGAGGTTTCCGCTGGGCGCACAAGTGGCGGTCGGTTGCGTGGGCTGGGTCAATCTCGATCCGGTCGAAGCCCGCGATCTTGATTGTACCATCCGCAAGGCGGTCGATGACGCCTTGTATCGCTGGCTTGCGGAACACGACCTCACCGGGCGGGGCACGCCGTGCCGTCAGCCCCGAAACCGCGAACTCGAAGACCATATCGCTCATTACCAGATGGCCGCCGCCGCGGGCCGGTTCGAACCGGAAAGCGAGGCCAGCCATGGATGACAAGTCAGGGCAAGCAACAGGATCGCAGGGCTTCGGCTCTGCGATCCGAAGCAGTATTTCAGGGACACACCACACGCACAGATGCCTCAAGGATTTCCGCCATTTCCCTGGGGGGCGATGCGCGCGCTCTTTCGGCAGCGTGCTGGAAACCCGCGCATTTGCGCCATTTCGAGAGCGCGCGCATGGCGCGCTCCGGGAGGCACAGCCATGAACCGGGTCAAGCTCTCCGTCCGCGTGCCGATGGGGCAGGAAGTGATGATCCGGCGCTATGCCGAGGCGCGCGGATTGACCCGCTATCAGGCCCTGTCGCGGGTGATCGAGGCCGGTCTTGGCGCGGTTGCCGATGCGCCAATGGCAGGCGGCAGCAACGCTGGCGACGACGTCATGACGGCATTCGATGCGCGGCTTGGCGTGATCGAAGCCCTGCTCGATCGCAGCCTGTTCACTGCCAGCGCCGCCTATGCCTATGCCCGCCGCGCGGCCCTGCGCGGTGATGGCGATGCCGACCGCACCGACAGCATGATCGGCGAAGCGGCGCACTCGGCCTATCGCCGACAGCGCGCCCTGGCAGCGGAGGCTCTGTCATGAGCCGCGACCGCGACAATCTCCTGCGGGGGCAGGGCAAGTTCAAGCAGGGCATCGCAGGCCTCGCGGTCCGGTGGCGCGCCTATGCGTGGACCGTTGCCGGTAGCGGCGGGTTTGGAGCATTCCTTCTCGCCAGCCATGATCCCGCGCCGGGCCAGTTTGCATGCGCCTACCAGCACGCGCAGGGTGTGGCGGTCAGCTGGATTGCGAGTGGCCGCAGCGATCCCGAGATTGCTGTCCGCTTTGAGGAGCGAACGGTTCGCGTTCCTGCAAGTGTGCTGGCCAATGACCGCATCTGGCTATGGTGTTGGGATGACCTTGTCGGCAAGGTCGTTCTCGGCGGCACGCTGGGCGCGCTGGTTGGCCTGCTGCTGTGCTTCGGCTTCGCCGTCTGGATACGCAGCGAGGGCAAGGAAGCGGCGCGTGATCGGTTCATTTCGGGCACGCAGATCGTGACCGAGCGCGTGCTTGCCCGGATGACGCGCAAGGCCACCAATGCGCGATCGATCCGCATCGCCTCGGTCGGCATTCCGGCATGGCTGGAGTGTCGCCATTTTGCCCTGCTCGGCACCACCGGGGCTGGCAAGACCACGGTCATGCGCCAGATGCTCGACCAGGTCGAAGCGCGCGGCGAACCTGCCTTGGTATATGATACTTCGGGCGAGTTCATCACCCACTACTACCGGCCCGAGCGCGGCGACATCATTCTCAATCCCTTCGACGAGCGTTCGTCGTTCTGGTCCCCGTTTTCTGAGATTGCCCATCCGGCAGACGCCGACCGTATCGCGCGCCAGCTGGTGTCCGAGACCGGCGAGCGGGATGATGACGTGTGGCTGGAGACCAGTCGCATCCTCGTTGCCAACATTCTGCGGGTGCTCAGCGCAGAGGGCCGCACCACGCTTCCTGACCTGCTCGACGCGCTGCAGGTCAAGGGCAAGGAGGAGATGAAGGTCTGGCTGGCAGGCACCTCATCGGCGCGCACCTTCGCCTTCCGCGAGTTCATTGCCGGGCTGGACGCGCGTCAGGGGCCGAAGCCCTGGCTCTTCGTCCCCCGCAAGGAAGACTATTTCGAGGCGATGAAGCCGCTCTTAGCCTGCTGGCTCGAATGCGCAGCGAGCGCCATGCTGGGCCTGCCTCCTTCCGACAGGCGCCGGATGTGGTTTTTCCTTGACGAGCTGGCGGACTTGCCCCGCGTCGACAATCTCACCCGGCTCTTGCCCGAGGGTCGCAAGTTCGGGGCGAGCGTGGTTCTGACCTTTCAGGCCATCGGCCAGATGCACCGCCGCTATGGCCGCGGCAGCGCCGAGGCCTTGTTGGGTTGCTGCAATTCCAAGCTCTACCTGCAGCTGATCGACCGCGACACGCGGGAATGGGCATCGCGGAACATCGGCGATGTCGAGGTGGAAGTGCGCAGCGCATCGGACAGCTTCGAGTCCGGGCCGCATAGCGGGCGCACATCGGTGGGCAGCACCCGCGTAGTGCGGCCTGCCGTCATCGAGAGTGACCTGCGTCTGCAGCCGCATCATGGCTTCCTGCAATTGCCCGATGCCTTGCCGGTGGGGCGGATCAAGCTGACCCGCGAGCACATCGATGCGCGCGGGCCTGCCCGCCATCCGGCCTTTGTTCCGGCCCATATCAGCAGGATGCTGTGGAACCGGATGCCGAAGAAAGCTGACAGCGGCACGGCCAAGGATGACCCGGACAACACCCTGAAGGGGCCGGTCTGATGGTTGCCACCATCGGCGCGATCGGCAGTTCGGCGGCAGCTTCCAGTTACTATGAGGCCGACGATTACTACGCCGACGGTGGCATATCTCCGAGCGAATGGCAGGGCGAGGGAGCCAAGGCGCTGGGCCTGTCCGGTGAGGTCAGCCGCGAGACCTTCCGCGCCATTCTTGATGGCGCGCTGCCTCATGGCCAGCAGCTCGGCAGCATGCGCGAGGGCAAGCTCCAGCACCGGCCCGGTTGGGATATCACCCTGTCCGCCCCCAAGTCTGTGTCGATCATGACCGAGGTGGCGGGCGACCGCCGTCTGGTCGCCGCGCACGCCAATGCGGTGAAAGCAGCAATGGCCTATGTCGAGCGTCATGCCGCTGCCACTCGTATTCGCGGAGATGGCGGGGTCGAGCGGCAGACCACCGACAATCTCGTCATCGCCAGTTTCCGGCACGACACGAGCCGGGCACAGGACCCGCAGCTCCATACCCACAATGTCATCATGAACATGACGCAGGACGCCGAGGGCAACTGGCGCAGTCTGGAGCCGCGCGCGCTCTACCAGCTGCAGAAGGCCATCGGCGCAGTCTATCGGCAGGAGCTGGCGGTAGGCGTGCGCGCGCTTGGCTACGGGATAGAACAGGGCAAGCCTGCCCTGAGCCGTGCCGAAGGGGACTCGCTGTTCGAGATCAAGGGCGTCCCCGCCGCTGTTATCTGCGCCTTCAGCGAGCGCGCCGCTCAGGTCGAAGCTCGGCTTGCCGAGCGCGGCCAGACCCGCGCGACCGCGTCTGCCGAGGAAAAGCAGATTGCCGCGCTCGATACCCGCGAGCCAAAGCAGAGCATGGAGCGGGGCGAGTTGGTGGCGAACTGGCGCGCGGAGGCGGATGCGGCAGGGTTCGGGAAGGACGCACGGGAGGCTCTGGTCGCAGCCAGCAAGAAATCGGCTGCCAGCAGCGAACATGGCAGCGCGCTGGGCGCGCAGGGGCAGATCGCGGCGCATCAGGCTGTTGCTCTTGCCGCCGCCAATCTTGGCGAGCGCCAATCCGTCTTCGCCGCAGCCGAGCTGGAGAAGGAGGCAGGGCGCTATGGGCTGGGCCGCGTGACCGCTGTGCAGATCAATGCGGCGGTCGCCCGCGCGCAAGGTGACGGCGCGCTGGTGCCGCGTACCTATCTCGACAAGCGCGGCGCGGAATTCGCCGGGTTCACTACTGCCGAGAATATTGCCCATGAACGGCAATTGCTGCGTCTGGAGGCCGAAGGGCGCGGGGCTGCTGCTCCGATCCTATCCGCCAAGCAATCGGCGAGCGCGGTGGCCCGCGCCGAGCTCAAGTCCGATCACCCATGGAATGAGGGGCAGCGCGCGGCCACCCGCGCGCTGCTGGCCAGCCCGCACCGTGTGACGGGCCTTCAGGGCTATGCCGGGACCGCCAAGACCACAACTGTATTGGCGACCTTTGCCCTCGAGGCGCAGGCGCGCGGGGTTGCGATCACCGCTCTTGCGCCGACCGCATCGGCTGCGCAGACCTTGGGCGATGCCCTTGGCCAGCGCGGCGAGACCGTTGCCCGCCAGCTTGCCCGCAATGGCGCCTCCCTGTCCGGCGGGGTCTGGATCGTCGATGAGGCCTCTCTGCTGTCCGCCCGTGATATGGCGTCATTGCTTGGCCTTGCCGCTGACAGCAAGGCGCGCGTCGTTCTCGTTGGCGACGTGAAGCAGCTCGGCTCCGTTGGTGCAGGCGCGGCCTTTGCGCAGCTGCAATCCGCCGGCATGGCGACCGCGCGGCTCGACAATGTTGTGCGCCAGACCAATAGCGTGACTCGCGAGGCTGTGCTGGCGTCGATTGAAGGCAATGCGCGCAAGGCGCTGGATGCGCTGGAGCGCGGCGGTGGCAAGATCATTGCCCATGGCAGTCAGGGCGAGCGCTTTGCTGCCATGGCCAAGGCCTATGCCGCGCTTGATGCCAGCGAGCGGGCGCGCACCCTTGTCATCGAGCCGTCCCGCGATGGCCGCGATGCGCTGACCACAGATATCCGCCGTGAGCTTGTCGCAACCGGTGTCCTGTCCGGCCCAGCTTTGACCATGGAAAGCCTGGTCGCCAAAAACCTGTCGCGCATCGAAGCCCGCGATCCCGCCAACTATGCGCCGGGGGACACGGTCCGGTTCCTGCGCCGCTATGCCGATAAGGGCGTCACGCGCGGCGCTGCCTATCGGGTTGAGCGCATCGATCTTGAAAAGGCCGCTATTGCGCTGAAGGCTGCCGACGGGTCAGCCGTGGACTGGCGGCTGCGCCAGTGGGGTTCGGGCAAGGTCGAGGTGTTCGAACCCAAGCCGATGGAGTTGCAGGCGGGCGACCGCATGCAGTTTACCCGCAATGACCGCGAGGCCGGGCGCATCAACGGATTGCGCGGCACCATCACCGACATCGATCCCGAGCGGCAGCAGGCGACGATCGCGCTGGCCAATGGCCGCGAGCAGCGGCTCGATCTCACCGACCCCCGCGACGCCCATCTGCGCCATGCCTATGTCCAGACCGCCCACGCCGCGCAGGGCCAGACCGCCGAGCGGGTCCTGATCCACGCCGACAGCCGCTCTGCCAATCTGGTCGATCAGAAGATGCTCTATGTCGCGCTCTCGCGTGCGAAGTCGGAGGCGATTGTTGTCACCGACGACAAGGCGCGGCTGATCCGCGCGATCCATGAGCGCGCGGGCGAAAAGCAGACCGCCATGGAGGTGAGTGCGCCTGAGGCCGCGAAGACGAAATCTCTGGGGGCTGGTCTCGGCTGATCGTGTGAAGCGCGAACGCAAGGCCATGGCATCCTTCGCCCTGCCATTGGAATGAACTGCTCCTTTGTGACGGCCCGTGCCGGACGTGATCAACAGCCTGCCCGCTCCTTTCGGGCTGCGCCCTCCCGTGTTGGCTGTTCCGCGCTTCACGCTGACCCGCCCGGCCATCCGGCCCGTCCCTTTATCCGCGTTCCCAACGACAGGACGAAGGATTACCACCATGGCCACCGCCGCAACCGCCAGCATCTACGACACCATCACCAACCAGATCATCGCCGCGCTGGAGCGCGGTACGGGCGACTACACGCTCCCCTGGCATCGCAGCAGCGCCCCGCTCACGCGGCCCGTCAATGCGGTCACCCGCAAGGCCTATCGCGGCGTCAATGTCCTCGCCCTCTGGGCCAGCGCCGAGGCGCAGGACTTCGGGCATGGTCTCTGGGCTACCTACCGCCAATGGCAGTCATTGGGCGCGCAGGTGCGCCAGGGCGAGAAGGCCTCGCCCATCGTGTTCTACAAGGTGCTGGACAAGGCTGAGGGCAGCGAAGACGAGGCGCGCGAGGGCGCAGGCCGGATCTTCGCGCAGGGCTCGCATGTGTTCAACGTCGCGCAGGTCGAGGGCTACGCCTTGCCCGAGGTGCCCGAAGCCGAAGCCTTTGACCCCATCCCGGATGTCGAGGCCTTCATCACCGCCACGGGTGCCGCCATCCGCATTCAGGGCGACAGCGCCCACTACACCCCGTCCACCGATACGATCACCATGCCCGACCGCAAGCGGTTCTTCGCTACCGACACCGCCAGCGCCGAGCAGAACTGGTATGCCATCCTGCTGCACGAGCTGGTCCACTGGACCGGGGCCGATCATCGTCTTGCTCGCACCTTCGGCAAGCGCTTCGGTGACGAGGCCTATGCCATGGAAGAGCTGGCCGCCGAGCTTGGCTCAGCCTTCCTGTGCGGCGACCTCGGCCTGTCGGTCACCCCGCGTCCGGATCATGCCTGCTACCTCGCCAGCTGGCTCAAGGTGCTCAAGGGCGACAACCGGGCGATCTTCACCGCCGCAAGTGCGGCAGCGAAGGCAGCGGAGTGGTTGGAAAATCTGGAACAATCAGGCCTTTCTGCTCGGCAGTGATCCTGATAGCAACACCAGGTCACCCGGAGGTCGACCAACGCATGCCGCGCATATTTGATAACATCGATAACTCTCTTCTGCCCGAACTGAGCAAGGTTCTCTCTGTTTCGGATCGGGCCGATTTCTGCGTGGGTTACTTCAATTTGCGTGGCTGGCGCCGGGTCGATGAGCACATCGAGACCTGGTCTGGCGAAAACGGAAATTCGTGTCGGCTTCTTGTCGGTATGCACCAATCGCCCGAACGCGGGCTTCGCGAAAAGCTTGCCGCCGCCTTCCACGAGGACGGCATCGACAACGCCCGTGCGCTAGAGCTCAAAAAGGCACTTGCCGAAGAATTTCGGACACAGCTTACCCTGGGGACGCCCTCCAACAGCGACGAAGCAGGACTTCGGCGGCTTGCGCGCCAGATTCGGGCAAAGAAAGTCGTCGTGAAGTTGTTCCTGAGGCACCCGCTGCACGCGAAACTTTACCTTCTGCATCGCCCTGACCCAGTGAATCCAAAGGTGGGCTTCGTTGGCAGCAGCAACCTGACCTTTGCAGGTCTCTCCCTGCAGGGAGAATTGAACGTCGACGTTATGGACCACGACGCCTGCAACAAGTTGGCGGAATGGTTTGAAGCCCGATGGACCGATAAGTGGTGCGTGGACATTTCAGATGAGCTGGCTGAGATCATCGAGACCAGCTGGGCGGGGGAGGTCTTGGTCCCGCCTCACCACGTATACCTGAAGATCGCATATCACCTCGCGCAAGAGGCCAGACTTGGTCAGTCAGAGTTTCGGATCCCCTCCATTTTTGGCGATAAGCTCTTTGCGTTCCAGACCAGTGCGGTGAAAGTCGCAGCCCATCACCTCAATAAGCGTGGTGGCGTGGTGATCGGCGACGTCGTCGGGTTGGGAAAGTCCATCATGGCGTCCGCCCTCCTCAAAATCGTGGAGGAAGTCGATGGACGTGCGCTGATTATCTGCCCGAAAAACCTTCTCGATATGTGGCACGACTACGTCGAGACCTACGAGCTAAACGCCAAGGTCGTGTCTCTGTCCAGGGTTGAAAGCGAACTCATAGAACTCAAGCGGTATCGAACTGTCTTGATTGACGAAAGTCATAATCTGAGGAACCGTGAGGGGAAGAGGTATAAAGCGATTGCAGATTACATTCGGACAAATGACAGCCGATGTGTTTTGCTTTCTGCGACGCCGTATAATAAGACGTTCATCGATCTATCCTCGCAGCTTCGTCTCTTCATTGAAGACGATCAAGACATCGGCATTCGCCCCGAAGCCATGATCCGAACCATTGGCGGTGAAACCGAGTTTGTGCGAAGGCATCAATGCGCGGTCCGGTCTCTCCCGGCGTTCGAAAAAAGTGATCAGACCGAGGATTGGCGCGAGCTCATGAGGCTGTACATGATCCGCCGGACGCGCGGATTCATTCTGCAGAACTACGCTCAGACCGATGAGAATAATGGCCGGAAGTACATAACGTTTTCGGACGGAACACGGTCATATTTTCCGGTCCGGCAACCGAAATCAGTCAAATTTGACATCGACGATAGCGACGCCCTGGACCCCTACGCCAGGGCGTATTCGGATGAGGTTGTCTCGGCCATCGATGGCCTAGCGCTCCCTCGCTATGGGCTGGCGAACTATCTCAACCCAGACCCGGCGCATCCACCTACGCCAGCCGAAGACATCATCATGGACGGGCTCGGGCGCGCCGGAATTCGGTTGATGGGTTTCTGCAAAACGAACCTTTTCAAGCGCCTTGAGAGCGGCGGTCCGGCTTTCGTCCAATCTTTGCAGAGACACATCATGCGAAATCTTGTGTACCTGCATGCATTGGAAAACGAATTGCCGGTGCCCATCGGTACTCAGGATTCTGAATTGCTCGATGTGTCGGACGAAGATGCCGATTCCGATGCTATCGAAGGTTTGTTTGAAACTGGCGAGTACGGCAACGCGGATGACGACGCCACAGCAGTCGTTTCCAACGAACTCACCGCCCTCAAGCAGCATGCAGCTCAAATCTATGGGGTTTATGCCAACGCGAAGAAACGACGCTTCAAATGGTTGAAGGCCACGCACTTCAAGCGAGCGGTGCAGACCGATCTTCAAGCCGACATCGATGCTCTACGCCGTGTTCTCGAAATCTGCGGCCCCTGGGAAGAGGCGCGAGACAAGAAGCTTCATGCACTCATCGAACTGGTTACCGCCCGCCATCACGCTGACAAGCTGCTGATCTTCACGCAGTTCGCGGACACCGCCCGCTATCTTGAGACTGCTCTTCGCAACGCCGGGGTGACCGCAGTCGCCGCAGTCACGGGCCAATCCGAGAACCCGACCCGGCTTGCATGGCGCTTCAGCCCAAGGTCGAACAAGAAGGAAAAGGTGGCGCAGGCAGAGGGAGAGCTTCGCGTCCTGATCGCGACCGACGTGCTGTCGGAAGGGCAGAACCTTCAGGATTGCGCAACGATTGTGAATTTTGACCTGCCTTGGGCGATCATCAGGCTAATCCAGCGTGCAGGCCGCGTCGACCGCATTGGCCAGCAGGCGGATACGATCAACTGCTATTCCTTCCTTCCGGCCGAAGGCGTGGAACGCATCATCAGGCTTCGCGCTCGCGTCCGAGCGCGGCTGAAAGAGAACCAGGATGTTGTCGGTTCGGACGAAACCTTCTTCGAGGACGACAACAAGGAAAACCCCATCCAAGACCTCTACAGCGAGAAATCCGGCATTCTCGACGGCGAGGATGATGGCGAAGTTGACCTCGCGTCATACGCGTTCCAAATCTGGCAGAATGCCATCACTGCGGATCCTAAGCTTCGGAAGTTGGTCGAAGATCTGCCTGATGTGGTCTACGCCACCAAAGCATTGCCATCGGTACCTGACGCGAAAGCGGGTGCGCTCGTCTACATCAGAACACCGGACGACAATGACGCATTAGCGTGGGTCGATCAGAACGGCCAAATCCTGACACAATCCCCGCTCGCAATCCTGCGCGCGGCAGAGTGCCCACCCACCGAGCCCGCGCTGGAGCGGACTGACTACCATCACGATATTGTGCGCCATGGTGTAGAGCACCTCATGCAGGAGGAGCGCACCACCCACGGCGCGTTGGGGCGGCCATCCGGTGCCCGCTTCAAGACCTATGACCGCCTGAAGCGCTTTCTTGAGCAGCAGGGCAACGAACGGACGCTTTTTGTGACCGACCATTTTGTGCGGGACGTTGAGAAGGCGATGGCGGACATCTATGATTTCCCGATGTTTCAATCAGCTATCGACACACTCAACCGCCACCTGAAAACGGGCATCGGCGATTATCCGCTCGCCCAGATGGTCATCGCCCTGCGGGAGGATGGACGCCTTTGTGTCAAGCAGGACAAGGACGAGGACCAAGCCGACATGAGGATCATCTGCTCGATGGGATTGAAGGGTTAATTATGGCCATCGACCAAAATTCGCGCGAGGCGTTCCTTCGTGCGTTTGATTTCCGCAACTTGTTTGTCGAGGAGTTGGGCTGGGATCGGCCAGCATCCCGGATCGATGAGGTGATCGAGATTGATGGCGCGCGCTTCGCCCTTTCACCCGTCGCGGACAAACGAGGAGTACGCATATTCCACTGCGCAGCAATTCCCGAAAATAGGGTTAGGAAGCGGATCGAACGCGAACTAACCAAGAGCGTATTCGAACATTTGATCATCTTCACCGACGAAGCGCGGACTCAACAGATTTGGCAGTGGGTTGAGCGCGAAAAAGGCAAGCCTGCCGCTGTGCGGGATCATATTTGGCAAACATCCCAAAGCCCCGAGTTGATGCTCCAAAAGCTCGAGCACATCGTTTTCCCGCTCGAAAGCGAAGAGGCTTTGACGCTAGCCGGAACCATCCGCAGTCTAAAAGATGCGTTCACCCGCGAACAGATCACGCGACGCTTTTTTGGCGAGTTTCAGACCCAGCACGCGGCATTTCTTGGTTTTATTAGAGGTTTAGAAGCGGCGACTGACCGGCAATGGTATGCCTCGCTGATGCTCAATCGACTGATGTTCGTCTATTTTATTCAGCGCAAAGGCTTTCTCGACAGCAATCCAAACTACCTTCGTGATCGCCTTGCGCGCGTCCGTGCTGAGCGAGGCGAGGGCCAGTTTCATAGCTTCTATCGCGTATTTCTTCTGACCCTCTTTCACGGAGGCCTCGCCAAACCTGCAGACGAGCGTGACGCTGCAACGAACGAATTGCTCGGAACGATCCCTTATCTCAATGGCGGATTGTTCGAACCTCACGTCTTGGAGGCCGAAGGTAACAGCATCGAGATTGCCGACGAAGCATTTCAAGCGGTTTTCGACTTCTTCGATCGTTACGATTGGACTCTCGATACGCGACCAATCACCCGCAATGACGGGCGCGAGATCAACCCCGATGTCCTCGGGCACATCTTCGAAAAGTACATCAACCAGAAGCAGATGGGGGCCTACTACACCAAGGAAGACATCACCGATTACATCACCAAGAACACCGTCATTCCCTGGCTTTTCCAGAATGCCATCGTACATGACAAGTTGGCGTTCGAGCCGGGGAGCGCAGTGTGGCGGATGCTATCCGAAAACCCCGATGCCTATATCTACCCGGCGGTGAAGCACGGGGCTGATCAAGCGCTTCCCGACCATATCGCCGCAGGCATCACCGATGTCGCGCAGCGTGGCGACTGGAACAAGACGGCACCTTCCAGCCACGGGCTGCCGACCGAAACCTGGCGTGAGCTGGTGGCGCGGCGTGAACGCTATGCCAGCCTCAGAGCCAAGGCAGCGGCGGGCGAGATTTGCTCGATCGAGGAATTTATCACCCTTAATCTCGATATTCGCCAGTTCGCACGCGATGCGATCCAATACGCCGAAAGCTCGGACCTAGTTGATGCGTTCTGGAGAGGCATCAGAAGTATCAAAGTGCTCGATCCAGCATGCGGGTCTGGCGCTTTTCTGTTTGCCGCGCTCAACATCCTTTACGATCTGTATGATGCCTGCCTTGAGCGGATGGAGCAGTTCGTGGCATCGTCGCCGCCAACTAAGGGGGGCTATCCGCCTTACAAGAAGTTTCGTGACGAACTTGAGGTCGTCGAGAACCATACCAACCGGTCTTATTTCATCTACAAATCGATCATCCTCGATAATCTTTATGGCGTAGATATCATGGATGAGGCGGTGGAGATTTGTAAGCTCCGCCTGTTCCTGAAACTCGCTTCCCAGCTTGAACGCGCTGACCAGATTGAGCCGCTGCCTGATATCGATTTCAACATCAGGGCGGGCAATTCTGTTCTCGGTTTCAGATCAATCGGTGACGCTCTCGAAAAATCGGACAAGGCCGGATTGCAATTCGACAACACATTAGCCGAAATCCAACATAAGGCAGATGACCTCGACCGTGCGTTGTGCCATTTTCGTCAGCAACAGACCGAACTAGGTGGTAAAATAACTGCGCAAGATAAGGCAGCCGTTCGGGTCAAGCTTGATGCACTTCGGACTCGATTGAACGATTGTTTTGCGGACTTGTACGCGCCTAGACCGCCAGAGGGTCGAGATGTTTCGAACTGGCGATCAGAGTGGATCGCAACCCAGTATCCGTTTCATTGGGTTATTGACTTCCATGACATCATAGCGCGCGATGGTTTTTCAGCCATCATCGGAAATCCTCCCTATGTAGAAATTGACAAATTGAATTCACGGAAGGCACTCCTCGACGAATATGAAACTTGTTTAGAAAATTGGAGCAGAGATGAAGATCTTTACACACTTTTTGTTGAGCGATCTTTATCGCTCTGTGATCAACAGAACGGTTCAATCGGGTTAATACTTCCTCTATCGGTATCTTTTTCAACAAAGCGACCATATTCTGCTCTAAGAGGCAAAATATCGAAATCAAACGGTGACTGGCATTGGTCCCATTTTGATCGAATTCCAAGTTCCTTATTTGGGAATGATGTCCGGACCCGTTGCTCAATCGGAATCTATCGGACTCCTAATGGCCGGGAAGCCCGCAGGTTTCTGACTACGTCATTGAAACGTTGGAGTGTTGACGAGCGTGAGACGCTATTTGACCGGCTGGGCTACGCGGCGTTCGAGGGCAATATTGCGGACCGGATACCCAGATTAGCAGATGATGCTCAGGCAAGAGGATTGAGCTATCTTCAAGCGCTCAAGCGGCCATTGGGCCTCCAGCTTGGCAGAGCAATTTCGGCTAGTGCGCTCATCGCGGCGGCACCGGGTTTTCCGAGCAAGTCGGTGTTTGTCGCTGGGACGGCTTACAATTGGTTCCCTGCTTGGAGATCGATACCCGCTACGTCCGATGAAAAAGGACGCCCTACAGTTCCGGCGAGGGCGATTGGTTTCCAGTACGAAACGGAGCAGGAGGCGAACTTGGTCTTCGCCTTGCTTTGCAGTTCACTTGGTTATTGGTGGTGGGCGATTGCATCGGATGGGTTCAATCTGAAAAAATGGTTGATTGAGTCATTCCCGCTTTCGCCTAATGCAATTTCGGACGTTCATCTCACGGCATTGGCTGAATTGGGCGCAAAACTGAAAGTACAACTTGAGAAGAACTATGTTTTTAAGGACAATATGGGACGAAAAGGAAATTTCTATTTACCAGCATGCGAATCACTGATCCAGAAAATCGATGATTTGATCGATCTTTCCCTTGATGGAATCGGAACTGATTTCATTCAGAGCATTCAGGCCTTCAATGCAAATTTCTCGCGAGTTGGCGACGACTCCGGTATCGGTGACGATGAATGAGCCCATTGCCTTCTTCTGCTCCCAGTCCTGCCCCGGCGACATCATTCTGAAAGCGCAGGACTGGGCCAATGCACGGCGTCCGGGCAGCTCGCCGGTGATCGGAGGGTTTCACACGCCTGTTGAGCGTGAAGTTCTGCGCATCCTGCTGCGCGGCAATGCGCCGGTGATCATGGTTCTGGCCCGCGCCGCGCAAGGCTGGCGCGCGCCAAAGCCTCTCGGCCCCGCGATCCAGGCCGCCGTTGCCGCCGGCACGGCTCAGATCGTCAGCCCGTTTCCCGCGTCTCAGACGCGCACCACCGCCACCGCCGCCGAAGCCCGCAACCGTCACATCTTGACCCTCTGCAAAACGGTCCTGATCGCCCACGCTGCCCCCGATAGTAAAACCGATGCGCTGGCACAGGAGGCGAAAACAATGGGTCTCCCGATCTTCACCTTGCCATCCCCGGCCAATTCGCATCTATTGCAGATGGGGGCGCAAATCGTTCCAGATCAATAGCCTGTCTGTGGGGGTCGCATGGCGAAAGCGGAAGCAACGGTCGAAGAGCTCGTCGGCATGGTCGAGCGCGGGGAGCTGAGGCTGCCAGAAATGCAGCGCCAATATGTATGGCGCTCGCCCCGCGTCCGCGACCTGATGGATTCGCTCTATCGCGGCTATCCCTCGGGCGCGATCCTGCTTTGGGAAACGGATGAAGCTGTACCCCTGCAGGAGATGGCCGTGACCCAATCGGCCAACCCCTACGCTACGACCCGACTTCTGCTGGATGGGCAGCAGCGGTTGACGTCCTTGTCTGCCGTGATCCGGGGAGAGCCGGTCAAGGTCCGCGGCCGCGTCAGACCGATCGAGTTGCTGTTCAATCTCGAGCACCCCGAGCGTCAGGAAATCGTCACCGAGGTGGACGAGGATGCGGAGGACGACGCGCCCGAGACCGATGAGGCGGATTCGACCGAAGACGAACTTCAGAAGCGCTTCGAACGGATGACATTCGTTGTATCGACCAACAAGCTCGCCGCGCTGCCTCAATGGGTCAAGGTTTCTGAGGTGTTCAAGAGCGAGAGCGACACTGCCTTTCTGAAGCGCGCCGGGATCATCAATTTCGATGATCCCCGCTACGAGAAGTACACGCAAAGGCTGGCTCAGCTCCGCCGCATCCGGAAATACGTTTACCGTATGGACGTCCTCGAACGTTCTTTGACCTACGAGGAAGTGACGGAAATCTTCGTGCGCGTGAATTCCCTCGGCGCGAAGTTGCGTAGTTCCGATCTTGCGTTGGCGCAGATCACAGCGCGCTGGCGGCACAGCCTCGAAATCTTTCAGGAATTCCAGCGCGAATGCGCCAAGCTGGGTTTTGACCTGGACCTTGGCATTCATCTCAAGACACTGATCGCCTTTGCGACTGGCCAATCACGTTTCTTGACCGCAGGCCGGCTGTCCCTCGACGTGCTCCAGACCGGGTGGAAAGAGGCGACCGAAGGCATGCGGTTTGCCATCAACTTCCTGAAGAGCAACGTCGGCA
Source organism: Sphingomonadaceae bacterium (assembly GCA_046294735.1). GTDB lineage: Bacteria > Pseudomonadota > Alphaproteobacteria > Sphingomonadales > Sphingomonadaceae > 34-65-8. The sequence continues at coordinate 537,382 of JBKBKB010000001.1, read as the reverse complement.
TCGACAGCCCCGCGCTACTGTCGTCACCTTTCCTGATGATCGTGGTGGCCTATTTCGGACACGCCAAGGGCTATGCGCTTTCGCCCGAAGAGTCCGAGCGGCTGCGCCAATGGGCGCTACTGGCCAACGCCAAGGGCAGGTTCTCACGTGGTTCCAGCGAAACGATCCTAGACCAGGATTTGGCGACCATCGACAAGGTTGGTTCGGCTGATGCCTTGATCGACCGCGTTCGCCTGCAGTTCGGTAGGCTTACCGTCACGCCCGAAGATTTGGAGGGTCGCGATCAGCGCAGCTCGCTGTTCAAAACGATGTTCCTTACCTTCCGCGCGCTGGGCGCGAAGGACTGGACTTCCAACCTTCTGATTTCAATGGATCATTCTGGCGCGCAGCACCGTTTGCAGTTCCATCACTTCTTCCCCAAAGCCGTTCTGACTAAGCACGGTTTCTCGTCGCGGGAAGCCGACGACGTTGCCAACCTGACCTTAATCGGCGGACGCACCAATCGCAAGATCAGCGACAAGCCGCCATCCATGTATTTGGCGGACTATCTGGCTAAACAGGGCCCTGAACTACTTTCGCTGCAGGGTATCCCGGCTGAACCGCAATTGCTGGAAGTGGAAAGCTACCGCCAATTTCTGGATGCGCGGCGCTCGTTGCTGGCAGAGGCAATCAACGCGTTTCTTGGTGTATCGGACGAGTAGGCCCGCCTTTGCCCAAGCGCTCCATCACCGATGAAGAGATTGGTCTGATCAAGGCCATGCTTGCTCGCGGCATGGCGAACAAGGACATCCAGTTCTACTTCAACCGGCAAGACCGTGCGGTGAATTCCGGCCGGATCACCGGGATACGCGTCCGAGCCTATGGACCCGAAGTGCCCAAGGCGAGTGACGACGCGTTAGCTGCATTCATCGCAAGCTTTACGGCTCCGCCGTTGGCAGCCCCCGGTCTCGTCGTCGAAACCGCGCCGCCGACGCCTCCCGGCGTCACGGACGAACGGGTTCTGCGGTCATTCTTCACCAAGGATGCCGAAGGAGTTTGGCGGTGCTCGCCTGGCGAGACTGACGAATTCGAATGCAAGGAGGGCTTCAGCCTCCGCAACTTCGGGAAGCCGCTGCGCACCATCGCGGGCTTCGCCAATAATCGTGGCGGCTACCTGTTTTTCGGCGTGAAGGACAAGCCACATGGCTTTGCCGTCTGCGGCTTGGCAGATGATCGATTCACCAGCACCGACCAGAACAAGTTCAGCCAGATAATCCGATCTGTGCTGGAACCCACACCACGCTTCCGTGTCGCCAGCCTAATACTCGATGCAGTGACGGTCGGCGTTATCCATGTCGAGCCGCATAGCGCCAAACCCGTCATCGCAAGCCGGACAGAGGGCGAGGTCGCTGAGGGAGCGATCTATTTCCGTTACCCCGGCGAAACGAAGGCGATTTGCTATGCTGATCTTCGCGCAATCTTAGACGAGCGGGATCAACGTAGCAGAGAGGCCATTCTGCCGATGGTCCAGCGATTGCTTGAACTCGGTCCCAAAGACGCCATGGTCGCCAATCTTGCTGACGGCCAGCTAGAAGGTGGGCATCGTCCGATCATAATCGACCAGCAACTCGTTGACCGGATCAAGTTCATTCGGGACGGCGAATTCGACGAGCGCGAGGGCGCGGAGACTTTGCGTCTCGTGGGCGATGTCAGCGCTGTTGACCCTTCGAATGTCACAACAGTGAAAACTGTTCGAACCGAGGTAACCGAGGAGTCAATTGTCCGGAATTTCGTTAGGCGCATGATTGTGGAGGAGCCGTTGGCCTATGTTCGGCAGGCCAGCCACGAGCAAAGCTACCTATTGCCAGTCTTTTATTATCTGCAACTTGCTGGTCAAACACGCGGGGAAGCGATCGTCGCCCTGAGGGCGCACCGCAATGCCAAGCCCAATACGGTGAAAGAGATAATCCGTCGGCTTCAACGCGAGCGAACAATGTTTGTCAAGGCGGGAGGGATGAGGTTGAGAAGACTCAATCAGATCCGCGAACGCGGAGTTGGCCAGATTGCGACATCTGCGCGCGCCAAGGAGGTGATGGACGCCATGACCGGGCTGAAGGAAGCGGATGCCGATGTATTCGAGTACGCGAACGAACTGGTGGGTCAGTGCCTCGAGTTTTGGGCAGATGATCGTAATTTGGTGACCTATATCCGAAAAGCTGCATCGCGTTTGGATGAGCTGGCTTACGGCCCCTTGGTCCCTGACTAGTGGTTGTTATCGTCGCTACCCTGACGGGCGACCTGCTCTATCCGCTGGCGCGGACCGGGCCTGTAGTCCCGGCCCATCCGGGTGACGATCAGGAGCGGGTGCAAGCGGAGCGGGAGGTTCTGGAGGACGCGCTCTGTCCCGCATGGCCTGCGGCCATGCTCTTGAGGGCGCGGCGTTCCTGAGCTAACCCGCAGGCGCTCTTGCCTCTCTCATTGCCGGACGCCCGCTGGCCCACTTGGCCCGCGCGCAGGGCGTCCGGCGGCTTCGCGCCGTGCAAGGGCGCCGCACTTGTGCGGATCGCTGCGGCGATCCTTGCGGGAACGCCAAGGGCTTTGCCCTCTCGTTCCCAAACCCCAATCATCACCCCCGTGTGGCGGGCTTCGCCCGCTGGCCCGCGCCAGGGCATCGATTGGGGTTTTCCCTCCCCCTCCCATCCTCGCCGGAAGGCAGAGCCGCATGCCGCGTGACGGATGCGGCCTTGCCGGATGGAGAATGGACCATGGGTGACCTGATCTTGAATTACCGCGCATGCGGGGCCGAGTGCCGGGAGGACTGGCTGCGCATGCTGGCGCATGACAACAATGGCTTGCCGCTCGTGGCGGTGCAGCAGCTGGCGGACGAGCTGGGCGAGCGCGAGGATTTTGGCGAGCTGGTGCGCCTGTGCGAGTGCGGCGGGAGCCCTGCGTCATGAGTGGCGCAGTACTGACGCGGGCCGAGCGGATTGCGCGGCTCAATGATCTGGCGCGCCGCGCCATGGGCATTGCCAGTGTTGTGGTGACGACCGAGGGCATTCGGGCCTTGCCCGAGGCGGACCAGTCGCGGCTGCGCGAGCTGGTCGAGACCTTCGATGCCTTCACGCCCGACAATGATCCCTATGGCGAGCGCGACTTCGGCGCAATCTATCAGGGGGTGGACGGTGTCTGGTCGACCTTGCGGCCTGTTGATGTTGCGGTGACCGCGTTCTGGAAGATCGATGCCTATGACCGCGCGTTGCGGTTCGGCAGCGAGGCCCCCGCCGATCCTGCCGTGACCCGGCGAGTGCTGACCATCATGTTGGCGAGCGAGTATTGAAGGGAGGGAACCATGGCCAGACGCAAGCAGGCAGCGGGAATTGCCGCGCCCGACCTTTCCCAGATCACCATGCTAGGCATTCAGCCGGTCACCCTCGGCGAGCGGCTTCATTTTCAGGCAGGTCTGCCCATGCAGCGGCGCCGAGCGCAGAGGCCGCTTGATATCGGCTTTTGGGATCCGATGCGCGATCAGCTGGAATTGTTCTGATTGCGGTGCCAGATTTTCAGACCGCCCACGGCGGGCTGGACACATTTGCTAAAGAAGACCCAGCTCAACCAGCGTCTCTTGCCCCACCAAATTGACCAAGAGGGACACATGTCGAGCAGTCAGGATAAAGGCTTCGTCGACGGGATTTTGGCTGGGCAGAAGGTCAGCCATTCCGGCCTTCAATATGTCTCTGGCCACTCCGTTCTCAATGATGGCGTTGACGTCTTGGTAGGTAAAGGCTCTTGGGATTGTTGCGGGGATTTCTGAAAGCAAGACCCCGGACGCAGCGGCGCTTGCCAACAGCGCATAGGCGCAGCGCTGTGTCGGCGATCTTGCACTAGGATGCGGTGTTGTCGGAAGGATGCGGGATATCTGACTGACTGGTTTAACGGGTACGCTACCCACCTGTCCAAATCCTTGAAGAAAACGATTCAATGTCGCGCGCTCGGGATTGCCCTGTGGCTCGCCCGAAAGTGTTGCCGCATGCCGCTCGAGGCTGAATGGAGCTGCACCGGACAGGTTGCCAATGCCTCCGGCAAGGTTGGTCAGTTGGCCGCCTTCATGCAGACGGCCATGCTCCATGATGAGTGCAGCCTCACGCTCTAGGCAGGCCTGCTGATCGTTAGCGTCGTAATGCGCATCGATCCTGTAAATGACCTCGCGGCCATCGCGAATGATCTTTCTGATCACGTTGCATTTGAAGGGGTTGGTTTCGCCGAACGGGTGATGCCGTCGGGCTTCGGCTTCGTGCTCCAGCGCACGCCTATTTAGCCCTTTTCCGACATAGAATGGCCGTCCGTCTGGTCGGCAAAGAGCATAGACGTAGTATCGGCCTGCTATTGTACGAAGATAATCATCTAAAGCTGCCCGATTGCCTTCAAATTCCACAACCCCCTCCCCGAAATGGTCTTCTGACAAACGCAAAGATCGGTAGTGTGCTGCCGCAAGCCAGTACGCTGAACGAACTTGGTCAGGGCTATTATGCACATGATTCTGAGGGATGGTAAGCTGAGAAGCAAGGATTGGAGCGAACGAAGCTGCATAGCTCCCCTCGGTCTGACGGCTTCGTTTTGAGCACCCGCACTGGCCGCTCGCGGGCGAGGGTCAATGTCCGGCCCGCGCCGGTTCCGTCCCGTCACCCGTGTTGGACATGACCCCGCGCCCGTTGCCGCGCGGCCCTTCTGTCTGTTGCAACGAGCCACCAGCACGAAAGGAACATCTCATGGCCCGCACTTCCCAAGCACCCGCACCCGCCACCGCGCCCGAGCCCAAGGCTCCGGATTTCATCGCCTGGCATGTCAGTAATCGCGGCGACAAGGCCTTCTGGACCAAGGTCGGAGCCGCCTGGTTTCACCGCGACCGCAAAGGCGTGTCGCTGCAGCTCGAAGTCGTGCCGATCAATGGCCGGATCGTATTGCGCACGCCGCTCGATGACGAGGCGAGGGAAGGGCAGCCGGGTGCTTAGCGCCCGGCTATGGCCCTGCCAGTCCGGTCCGGAGTTATCGATCTAGGTCGGCCCAGCTAAATTTCCACCTGCTATCTACGCCCGCCGCAGATACGGGGGTGCTAGGCCTTTTACTGCTGGGGGGGCGCGCGGCCTGATACGGCTGTTGCCCTCAGCTAGGTGCCCGGCTCCAGATGCAGGTTCGACGCATCGGGCACCAGTTCTGCCTCACGACGCAGCAGGGTGCGGATGGCAGCGCTCGCCGGCGCAAAGGCGGCATCGTAGGAGAATGCATGCCAGTCGATATCATCGCGCGCCCCAAGCTTGTCTTGGTGAAGCCGGTCTCGGACGCCAAGCGTATTTTCGACATTCGCTTTGAGGCCGTGCTCACTGGTCGCGTCGTAGACAGACACGAGTGCGGGAAGCCACTGATTGCGCATAATCTTCGGCCCGTCGGCGCCGTCTTGGCCATTCTGATCGAGCCAATGCGCGGAGCCGAGACCTTCGAACACTGAGAAGGACGCCACGCAAAACTCGAGGATGAGGTTCTGGAAGTAGGGCTCAAAGAGCACCGGGCGTTCACCAGCGGCTCGGTGATAATGCTGTCCGATAAGTGCTGCCTTAAGTTCGAGCCCGACCAGCAAATGCTTCAAATTCGACACCAGCCTGCGGGTGACGGTCCGATCGACGCGCTCCGGGACGTTTCTGTGCAGCCACCTCGTCCACGAATTCGACTCCGATAAATTGACGTAGCCGTCTGGGCGCACCGCCTGGCGCGTGACAAAAAGCATCTCGTGTCCTGCCTCAGGGGGCGGCTCCTCCGCCATCAGACGCGCACGTTCAGCCGCACTGGGGCGCCGCGCAGCCCGAAATAGGCAACGCTGAACGGCGATCGTGCATGGTTACCGCGCCCCATGCTCGGGAGTTCGCGATATCCTTGCAGGTGATGGTCCTCAAGACCATCCCGCGCGAAGTCGAAAAGCACAAGAACGGCGCGACCATCGTGTTTCATCAGCTTCAGCACCTCAGTCCGGTTGACGCGCGGCAACAGGTCAGAGCGGGGGCACCATGGACGCCGCACAGCGAATTCCACTGCAACACCGTAGACGACGAAGTCGACGCGTCCGTAACCGCTGAGTGCGCCGGGCAATACGGTGCCGAACTCAGGGCGTGCCTTAGGGCCGAAATAGCCGAGCAGGAACGTGCGAACGAGGGGCAGGAGCTGCTTCTCTGACCATTTGTCCAGCGGCAGCGACTTGCGAAACGAAGGATCGCGCAGTCCGGTATACAACAGCTCGAACGCGTCTATTACCTGACTGATGCTGCTCATAGCGCATCGGCACCAGTGGCGCGTAGCCGGTCGGCTGCCGCGGAGATGACTTCGTCCTCGAAGAGGGCTTGGTGCCGCAGCGCCACCGCCTCGAAGGTGTGGTCGACCATCCCCCGGTCCATCAGCATCCGGAAGCCGTCCGAGGCCTTGCCGCGAACCAGGTCTGCGACCGTCTGCCGTTCGCCGTCGCGAGCGACCTTTTGCCGCGTTCGCCCGAGCAGCGTGGTGCGCCCGCGCTCGTCTTTAAGCGCGCCCTCGAGCGCGTGGATGCTGCGCCAGACATCGTGCTCGAGCGTGCCCGGCTTGGCCGAGGGAAGGACCGTGTACAACCTGAGCGACGCCGCACGCTCGATGTCGGCTTCTCCGAGCCGCCGCGCGTTTGCCGCCATCCGCTTAAGCTTGTCTGGATCGTCGCATGCGGCGATCAAAGCGTGCGCTCGGGCGATGCCCTCATTATCCATAAAGTCTCCCATGCGACGCTAACACACCGAAACGCCTCACATCTTGTCCGACTTGGGCGGCGGTCGTCAACAGTAGGTGCCATGCAATGTCGATCCGGTTGGTCCAAGCCTGCATCTTTTCTATTTGCAGAGCCGAGTCTGTGGGCGGATTGCGGACTGACGGATCTCCTTTAAAGGTCACGTAAAGCAGGGCCTGCGATCATTTGGGGTGCGCTGACCAGCGCGCTATGCGACGAGCTGCGGGCAAGAATCTTTGGCGCGCAGCTCCATCTCGAATACAAACCCGGATGCCGGTCACCACAGGATGGCCTTGAGTTTACACATTTGGACTTCGAGTTGACAATCTTCCCGGTTGCACGTTACACGTGCGCCATGGAAGTTGACAAATCTCTTGTTCTGAAGCTCTTTGAGGCTTCACTTGGTGCCGACTATACGACTGTGCGGCGAATTGGCGGGCGGATTGCCCGCGATCTGGCTGAGGTTGATGCGGAGGGCGCCAAGGCGCTGCAGGCGATGCTGCGCAAGCGCGGAGTGCCGCTCCAGGCTTCGGGCTATGTCGAGGCATTGCCGCGCGATGCTGGTTCGCGATTGCCCCTGGTTGAGGAAATGGCTTGGCCAACCTCGCCATTGTTTCTCAACACCGATGCTGGTCATGTGATCGAGCAGTTCATCGAAGACGCGAATAACATTGCGCTGCTTGCCGAGAACGGCATCTCTGCGCGTCTAGGTATCCTGCTTTACGGTCCGCCCGGCACCGGCAAATCGTTGCTCGCCGGCCATATTGCTGCGCGGCTTGGCCGTCCATTTTACGTCGCCCGCTTGGATTCGGTCATCTCATCGCGGCTGGGTGAGACTTCGAAGAATATCCGGGGCATGTTCGACTTCATTCCTACTAAAGATGCGGTGTTGTTTCTCGATGAAATGGACGCGATCGCCAAGCTTCGCGATGACCGGCATGAACTTGGTGAGTTGAAGCGTGTCGTCAATACCGTTCTTCAAGGCCTTGATTCGCTTGCCGATGAAGTGATCGTAATCGGAGCGACCAATCACCCGCATTTGCTCGACCCTGCGATCTGGCGGCGGTTCCCCTATAAAGCTGAACTCCTTGTCCCCGACCGCACTGTGCGCGCGTCGATGTGGAGCCATTTCCTGTTCCAAGACAGCGACGAGGATGGGGCTAGTGACCTCTTGGCACGACTGTCCGAAGAGATGACCGGAGCTGACATCGAGAATTTCGCCCACGCCGCAAGGCGCCGTGCGGTGATCAGCCGCGAGGACCTCAATCTGGCTCCAATACTGCTGTCGGTTGCTACCAATAAGGAAGGGACGCCGCGTCTGCCCGACAACAGGGCGCTCACGGCTGACGAAAAGAAGGTGTTGTCGCAGATAATGGTCGACCGCCTTGCTATGCCGCAAACTGAAATAGCTCGGATGCTCGGGGTCAGCCGACAGATGGTCCACCGCTATCTGAAGGGAGGCGATGATGGCTGACGAACGCCGCCCACTGCTCAATCCTGTCTTGCGTTTTACCAAAGACCCCAAGCCGGAATCCATCACGGGGCGGGGCAAGTCGCTAGCGGGGATCAAGACCGCGCGGCTCGATGACCAGCGCCGTAAGTTGTCGAACGACCTGATGCTCATCGCGCGTGACCGAGGCCGCCAACCGCAGTTTGCCGACCGTGCAATTGTCTATGCATCGATGTTCGAGGATTCGCTGGCCCCGACCTGGACCCCGGATGACTTGTTCCAGCCAGCGTATGGCGCGCGACTGGTGGCGCCTTATGCACAGGGTTATCTGGTGGAGATGGAAATGCGGAGCGTCGAGCGCTTCGCCGCACTCGTCGCCAATTTCGGTACCGTGCGTGACCAAGTCGACATCTCGCGCGTCCAGACGATGCGCTTCTTTGCGCCAGGCGACGTGCTCGGTGACCGTGCAATCGAGGCCTTGTGGGAGGAAGCGCCACGTCGGCCGCAAGGACGCGCGTTCGTTGCATCACTAATGCCGCTCAAGGATCGCAACGCGGTCGAACATTTGCTACAAACGGTGGCCCAGCTGCGTGATGGAACGATCCTGCCACCTTCGCGTCAGTTACTCCTCGACCTAGCGAGCGGTGCCGACGCGGCCGGAGATGCGTCTCTCGCGCGCGCTGTGCGGGCCATCAGTGGCACCGACCGGCTTGGACGCGCGCTGCGCGACTATCGCCTGCGACAGCGAGCGCACACGACGGTGATCGTGGGCAGTCCTGAGGCGCTCTACCGGCTGGCCGCATCCGGGGCGGTGATGCGGCTCGATCCGGTTCTGCCGATCTCGGTGACTGATCCTGGGGAGGGGCGCGAGCCGGACCGCCCCCTTCCCGCAAACCTGTCCGGCCTACCGATCGTCGGCGTAGTCGATGGCGGTCTCAACGCGACTTCCTACCTGCCAGCCGAGGCTTGGCGCGCGCCGCCCTTGGTAAGTGGAGCAGCGGCCGAAGTAATGCATGGAAACCGGGTCACATCGCTCGTTGTCCAGGGCCATGAGTGGAATAACAACCTTGTCTTGCCTGAGCTGCACTGCCGGGTTGGTACAGTGGCGGCAATCGCCAAGCGTGGCTTTCCGGGGCCTGATTATGAGGAATTGGTCGAGTATCTCGACGCGGTCATAACCGCGCATCCTGAGACCAAGGTCTGGAACCTGTCCTTCAATGAAGACCGGGTTTGCGACCTCGATGCCGTCAGCCCGTTCGGCCATGCACTCGCAGTCCTTGCGCGCAAACACCGCGTGCTGCTGGTCAATTCGATCGGCAACACCCCCGCCACTTCAGCCAAGCGTCCAGCCGATTGCGAGGCTGCGCTAACAGTTGGCGGACGAATGCACGAACCTGACGGACAGCCTGGCGGGGTGTGCCCGGTGAGCCTCACGGGACCTGGTCCGTGCGGTATGCTCAAGCCCGATACATCGCATTTTTCGCATGTGCGGGCGCTGGGCGGCGCGGTAATCCGAGGGTCGAGCTTCGCTACCGCCCTGATGTCGCCGCTTGCTGCCCACACGATGGACCGTCTGCGCGAGCCCGACCCTGATCTCGTTCGGGCACTCCTGATTCACAATGCCGATGGCGATGGTTTCGACACCGGACGCGGGTTTGGCACGCCGGATGCAGCCTACCTGCCATGGGAATGTCGGCCGGGAACGGTGACGTTGCAATGGAAGGCGTCGCTCCGCGACCGGGCCTCCTATTACTGGGAGCTTCCGATTCCTCCAGCGCTGCTCAAGGCCGGACGCTTGCGTGGCCGCGGCAAGTTGACCGCCATCCTCAACCCGCATCCAATGGTCGATGAGTTTGCCGGCCCCAATTATTTTAGCGCGCGGCTCAACACTGCAGTCCAGTATCCGAAGGGCGATGCTTATGCGAATCTGCTCGGGTCGATGGATACCGACCGCGTCCCCGAGACAATCGCACGTGCAGTCGACCACAAGTGGTGCACCGTACGCAATCACGCGAAAGATTTTTCCGTGCGCGGGCATCGGGTCGATGGTCCCAATCTGCGCATCTACGCGCGGGTCTACACCCGCGACCATTACGTCTACGGCTTTACCAGCGCCGACCAGGTCCCTCCGTTGGAGGCGGTCTTCGTCCTGTCGTTGAGCGGTATCGATGACGGCGACGACATCTACAACCAGCTTCGCGACCAGCTCGGCTCGTTCGTCGAAACCTCGGTGGTCGAGAGCGACATCGATATCGAATACTAAGGAGGAAAGCATGGCTGATAATGATCGGATGGTGTACCGCAGGGCGAGTGATCAAAAGTGGATCGACAAGCGCAGCGGTGCCTCCCGTGGGTTTGTTCATGATACCCAAGCGGCGGCTGCGGCGAGTGCAAAGCAGCATTTGCTGAACTCTGGCGGCGGTGATCTGTCGATCAAGGGCTTGAATGGTCGGATTCGCAGCAAGGACACGATCGGCCGGCCGGACCCGCTGCCCCCGCGTGACAAAGAGCATTGATCCCCCAATATCTCGGTTGTGCGATATGATCGCGAGCCGGAGATTCCGGCGCTTGAAAGTCAGCGCGATGTCTTTCGCTGCTAATCGGTTGGAGGCTAGGTGTTGGGGGTGGCACTTCCGCTTCGAAGCGTGATCTTCAGTTTGTCAGACCGCCTTTTTCGCTCACCGCTTTGCATTGGCGGGTGCAGAAATCTTCGGCCGTGAATGCGTCATGATGATCCCCAACGGCGAGCTTGACGAAGCGCCGGTGACGGTTGCAAAGCTCCGCGAGGCATCTTGTAGCCTGCCCAGAAATTCAGCCGTCCCCCCCAAACGAAGAACCGAACGGCGGTTAGATTTACGAAAATGTGGGGGAGAGTGTGGGGGCGGTTTTTTGCTGACCCCAATAAGGGGATTGATATCAAATCGTTATTTTGATGGTTCGATTCTAGCCCTGCCACCACCCATCGCCAGTGTGAACGTCTTGCCCGCGGGCGCAGAGAGTATTAACTCCGCTCGCCATGATCGAGACACTTCAGCGCACCGGCCATCCCGTCATTTCGTCGACTGGCCTATATACGCCCGGCGAGACGATCACCAATGCGGAGCTGGTTGCCAGCTTCAATGCCTATGCCGAGCAGTTCAATGCCGCGCACGCGGCCGCGATCGAGGCCGGCGAAGTGGCTGCGCTACAGCCAAGCTCGGTGGAATTCATCGAGAAGGCCAGCGGGATCAAGGCGCGCCACGTGATGGCTAAGGCCCCGGTGCTGGACCCGGCCACCATGGCGCCGCGCTGGCCCGAGCGGTCCAACGACGAAATCTCGATCATGGCCGAAATCGGTGTCGCCGCCGCGCGCGATGCGCTGGCGCGGGCGGCGCGCCATGCGGCGGACGTGGACGCCGTTCTGTGCGCGGCCTCCAACATGCAGCGCGCCTATCCGGCGATGGCGATCGAGATCCAGCAAGCACTCGGTATCGAAGGGTTCGGGTTTGACATGAACGTCGCCTGCTCTTCGGCCACCTTCGGCATTCAGACCGCCGCCGATTATATCCGCGCCGGCAATGCCCGCTCAGTGCTGGTGGTCAGCCCGGAGATCACCTCCGGCCACCTCAACTGGCGTGACCGGGATAGCCACTTCATCTTCGGCGATGTTGCCACTGCCGTGCTGGTCGAGGATGCGGCAATCGCCCCGACGGCGCATTGGGACATCCTCGGCACCAGGCTTAAGACGGTGTTCTCCAACAATATCCGCAACAACTTCGGTTTCCTCAACCGGGCCACGCCAGAGACCCAAGGCACGCCCGACAAGCTGTTCGTCCAGGAAGGGCGCAAGGTGTTCAAGGAAGTTGTGCCGATGGTCGCGCAGATGATCGTTGACGAGGCAGAGCGGCTGGGGATCGAACCGCACAGCCTGCGCCGTCTGTGGCTGCACCAGGCCAATGCCGGGATGAACCGGCTGATTTCGCAGCGGGTGCTGGGGCACGAGGCGAGCGAGGACGAAAGCCCGACGGTGCTCGATACTTACGGCAACACCTCGAGTGCGGGTTCGATCATCGCCTTCCACCTTCACAGCGCCGACCTTGGCGCGGGGGATACCGGGCTGATCTGCAGTTTCGGCGCGGGCTATTCGGCCGGTACGGTGTTCGTGCGCAAGGTCGCCTGACGGGCAAGGAAGCTGTCCCAAGCGGAAAAGATCGCCGCGCTCACCCGCCAGATGGCGGCCACCACAATCACCGAAACCAGCCCGTCGACCGCGTAGTGGTAGGCGAGGTGGACCGAACTGACCCAGGTCACCGCAAAGAACAGGCCGAACCAGCGCGCGGCGCGCGGTGCAGCGTGGCGCATGGCCAGCCAGTATAGGAAGGCGATTGCCACGTGCATACTGGGCATGGCGGTTATACCGCTGCCCAGGCCGTTGGCATCGGCATGGAACCATTCGAGCAGCATTCCCTGCACCTTTAGTGTCATTACCGGGACCTGTTCGTTTGCGGCATTGAGATAGGCCATCTGGGCATCGAAGGTCCGGTCGCCCAGCAAGGGGCCGATGAAACACGGGCCGACTGAAGCGAGCCAGGTCGCCATTGCCCCGCCGACGACGGTCCAGCTTAGTACATAGGACAGGAAGAAGCGCCGCCGCACGGTCTCGTCCATCGCGGCATAGGCGAACCACAGCACGCCCGGGTACAGCAGCAGGAACCAGACCTGGTACAGAAAGGCGAGAAAGGCAGTGATGACCGGGTAGCCGAGCACCGGCTGGAGCACTTCCCAGGCGTCGTACCCGAAAAACAGCGCCCGGTCCCAGGCAATGAAAGCGGCGTCCCAGGTGTAAGGGTTGAACAGCGGAATGGCTGCCTTCATCTTCGAGAAAAAGGGCATTAGCACCACGCACAGGGCGAGCATGATCGCGCCGCTCGCGGCATGAAGCCGGGCCGCGGGAGAGATGTAGCGGGCCAGCAGGAATGCTGCGGGCGCGGCCGGTTTCTCGCGCATCAGCGCACGGCCCGCATCCACACAGCCGATCACCAGAATGCTGAGCAGGTAGAGCCGCAGGTTGCCGAGAATCGGGCCCAGTTCGGGCCATACGCCGTGCCGGGCCAGCAGTACTGTGCAAAGCCCGAACAGGGCGCCGGCGATCAGCACCACCGGCAGCTCGCCCAACCAGCGGTGCAAAGGGGGGAGAGGCGGTGCCATCGCAGGCAGTCCTAGCCGGTCATGGTTAGCAACAGGCTAACGGATCAACGGGTCAGGCGGCGCCCCGCGCCACGTTGTTCCTTGTTGGCGCCGAATGGCGCGAAACCGGCCGTTTGGGCAATTTCGAAGCTTGATGCCTGCCGACTTGCAGGCGCCGGTGCCTTGTGCGGCATGGGCATTGCCCCTAGATGGGCCGGATGGCAGGTCAAGTGATGGATAACAAGGGGCGTGGCGATGCCAGCTGGAGCTGGCCCGCAATCCACCCCGAAGGTCGCAAATTCGGGCTGATCGCTGTGGCGATCAGCGCCGTGGCAGCGTTCATGGCATGGGAAACCATCGCCTGGCCGATGGCGTTCCTTTCGCTCGGGGTGTTCGCATTTTTTCGCGATCCGGAGCGTGTTGTACCTCAGGATGAACGGGTGATTGTGGCCCCCGCTGACGGGCTGGTCTCCCTGATCATGCAGGTTGAACCCCCGCTGGAGATGCAGGCACAGGATGCCACTGGCGCACCCGGACTGGGCAGCGGGCCGGTCACCCGGATTTCCATCTTCATGAGCGTGTTCGATGTCCACATTAACCGGTCCCCGATCGGCGGAGTGGTACGGCGGCTGATCTACATTCCCGGCAAGTTCATGAACGCCGATCTCGACAAAGCCAGCGAAGAGAACGAGCGCCAGCACATCCTGGTGGAGCGGACTGATGGCGTGATAGTTGGTTTCACTCAGATCGCCGGTCTGGTCGCGCGGCGAATCGTGCCGTTTGTCAAGCCGGGCGACCTGCTGGCGGCAGGCCAGCGCGTCGGGCTGATCCGGTTCGGCAGCCGGGTGGACGTCTATTTGCCCGCTGGCACTGACTCGAAAGTACTGGTCGGGCAGAAGGTGATTGCCGGTGAATCGGTGCTGGCAGAATTAGGGCAACAGTTGCTGATCGAAGGCGTTGCCCAGTGAATGACGAGGGGCCGCGGCTTGGCCCCAAGGCGGCCGAGGATGAATATCCGCAGTCAAGATCTGGTGGGCGAGGTCTGAGCCTGCGGGCCGTATTGCCCAATGCCATTACCGCGGCTGCCCTGTGTTCGGGGTTGACCGGAATCCGGTTCGCGATCGGCGGTGAGTGGAAGCTGGCCATTTTCGCCATTATCCTCGCCGGGCTGCTGGACGGGATCGACGGCCGGATCGCCCGGTTGCTTAAAGCCCAGTCGCGCTTTGGTGCAGAGCTCGACAGCCTGGCTGATTCGCTGTCATTCGGCATGGCTCCGGCTCTGATCTTCTATCTCTGGACTTTGCAAGATTTGCCGCGTCTTGGCTGGTTTGCGTCGCTTGCATTTGCGATCTGCTGCGCGCTGCGTCTCGCCCGGTTCAATGCCCAGATCGACGTCGACGAACAGCCGCACAAGTCAGCCGGGTTCCTGACCGGAATTCCCGCACCGGTCGGGGCGGGGTTGGCGTTTCTGCCGGTCTATCTGTGGATGGCGACGGGGAACGAGTTGTTCCGCGATCCGCTTGGCAACGCGATCTGGATTGTCGCGATTGCGGTGCTGATGATCTCGAATCTGGCTACGCTCAGTTGGAGCCTGATCCGCCCGCAGCGCAGCCTGCGCCTGCCGTTTATCGCTTTTGCGGGAATGCTGTTCGCTGCACTGCTATTGGAGCCGTGGTGGACGCTGGTAGCGATCTGTGCCGGGTACCTGCTGCTGATGCCCTATTCCTGGTGGCGTTACCGTCAGGTCAGGCCGCAGCGCGGCTGAACGTGTAAAACGTCTCGTTCCTCTTCAGGCGAACAATCCGCGCCCGAGCAGGCACGGTCCGCTTCGTCAGCGCCACCGCGTGGAGACCTGACAGCGCTTGCAATTCGCCCCGCAGCCGATGCCAGGCATCGACCGCACGCAGGCCGCTGTCCGCAAGCACGATCAGGCTGGCGACGGCGGCAACAGCAAACAGGGTGAACAGGATCAGGGCCATCATCGGTTGGGTCTTCCTTGTTGCATTTCACAAGCCTGTTGACAGCCTGTGGAAATCGGGTTGAAAACGCTTCACTGCGGCGATTTGTTCCGGCGATGCATGCAGTGTTCGCTTTTTGTTCCGCGTTGTCAAGCGCGGTCTGCGCCAGGCTCCCTGTTTTTTGCGACAGATTGAAGGTGGATTTTCTCCGTAACCATCGCTATGGGGCCGCCTTCGCCGCGATTCCCGGGCCATTCCGGCTTGGGAGGGTGGCGAAAATCCACATGGGCAGCGCACATACCGGTGCCGCCAGCGGGTCAAGGTCGTCAGACTCTCCGCACGCGGTTCCAGTTGTCCAGAGGTATAACCGGAAAGGAATTATCCTATGGCGGCTCCAGTCGTCACCATGCAAGCATTGATCGAGGCCGGATCGCACTTCGGCCACCAGACCCACCGCTGGAACCCGCGGATGAAGCCGTACATCTTCGGCGCGCGCAACGGTGTCCACATCATCGACCTGTCGCAGACCGTGCCGCTGTTCGCGCGCGCGCTCGACTTCGTCGAAGCGACCGTGCGTTCGGGCGGCAAGGTGCTGTTCGTCGGGACCAAGCGCCAGGCGCAGGCGCCGATCGCCGAAGCCGCCCGCGCCTGCGGCCAGCACTTCGTCAACCACCGCTGGCTGGGCGGGATGCTGACCAACTGGAAGACCATCAGCCAGTCGATCAAGCGCCTCAAGACCCTCGAAGAGCAGCTTTCGGGCGAAACCTCGGGTCTGACCAAGAAGGAAGTGCTCCAACTGACCCGCGAGCGTGACAAACTCGAGATGTCGCTGGGCGGCATCCGTGACATGGGCGGCATTCCCGACGTCATGTTCGTGATCGACGCCAACAAGGAGGACCTGGCGATCAAGGAAGCCAACGTGCTCGGCATTCCGGTCGTCGGCATTCTCGACACCAACGTCGATCCCAGCGGCATCTCTTTCCCGGTTCCGGGCAACGATGACGCGGCCCGTGCTGTCCGCCTTTATTGCGATGCCATCCGCGATGCCGCGCTGGCTGGCAAGGGTGCCAAGGTGATGCAGTCGGGCGCCGATTTCGGTGCCATGGACACGCCTCCGACCGAGGAAGTCGCCGCCGAGGCGTAATTCTTCGGCTTGCGGTCGCCAGATCGCAACACTCCACACCTAGTGCGCCGGGCCATCCCCTATTTCGGGCCCGGCGCCCAGATTTTTAGAAAAAAGGATATCACCATGGCTGCATTCACTGCCGCTGACGTGAAGGCCCTGCGCGAGAAGACGGGCGCGGGCATGATGGACGCCAAAAAGGCGCTCGAATCGACGGGTGGCGACATTGAAGCCGCGGTCGACGCGCTGCGTGCCAAGGGTCTCGCTACCGCCCAGAAGAAGTCGAGCCGCACCGCCGCCGAAGGGCTTGTGGGCGTGGCCGTTGCCGGCACCCGCGGCGTTGCCGTCGAAGTGAACTCGGAAACTGACTTCGTCGCCAAGAACGAACAGTTCCAGGATTTCGTCCGCAAGACCACAGAAGTGGCGCTGGGCGTGTCGGGTGACGATGTCGAAGCGCTCAAGGGCGCGGCCTACCCTGATGGCGGCACCGTTGGCGACAAGCTGACCGACAATGTCGCCACCATTGGCGAAAACCAGCAGGTCCGCCGGATGAAGACGGTCGAAGTCGCGCACGGCGTGGTCGTTCCCTACATGCACAATGCCGCTGCGCCGAACCTTGGCAAGATCGGTGTGCTGGTGGCGCTGGAAAGCGAAGCCGGGGCCGATGTGCTCGAACCGCTCGGCAAGCAGCTGGCCATGCACATCGCTGCCGCCTTCCCGATGGCGCTCGATGCTGCCAGCCTCGATGCCGACGTGATCGAGCGCGAGCGCAAGGTCGCCGCTGAGAAGGCCGCCGAAAGCGGCAAGCCTGCCGAAGTCCAGGCCAAGATGGTTGACGGCGCCGTGGCCAAGTTTGCCAAGGAAAACGCCCTGCTCAGCCAGGTGTTCGTGATGGACAACAAGACCCCGATCGCCGAAGTCGTGGCCAGGGCTGGCAAGGATGCCGGCACCACGATCGTGCTGAAGGACTATGTCCGCTTCCAGCTCGGCGAAGGCATCGAGAAGGAAGAAACCGACTTCGCCGCCGAAGTGGCCGCCGCCGTCAAGGGCTGAGCCGCTTTTACGCGATTGCAATGCAGGCGGCCGCCGGACAGATTGTCCAGCGGCCGTTTTGCTGTCAGCGTGAGGCTGGCCTGGCTTCGACCAGCCAGATCTCGGGCCGGGTAAAGAGCCGCAGTGGGAGCAGGCTGGTACCGAGTCCTGCGCCGACGACCAGTGTCTTGCCGCGCTCGTCCACCCGGCCGCAAGCGTAGCGATCACCATAGTCGGACATGGTCGCAGGCGCGCCGCCCCAGGGATATCCGATCTGGCCGCAGTGGGTGTGCCCGGCGAGAACCAGCGGCACCGAATTAGGCACATCGGGGAACGGATCGGGGCTGTGGCTGAGCAGCACCCGCGCGCCGACCATGGGCTCCATGGCATCGAGCGTCTGCCGCAAGTCAGCCCGCCCGGTGAAATCATCGTCCAGCCCGCCGATCACCAGAGGTCCGACCGTCCGGGCCTCATTGGCGAGCAAGGCAATGCCGCGCCGGTCCAGTTCGGTAGCCAGGGCAGGCATGTCGAACCAGTGGTCATGATTGCCGGGAACGACAATGACCCCGAGCGGTGCCCTCAGCTCGCCCAATGGAGCGACGATTTCTTCCGGCGTATAAACATGGGTGGCGAGCAGCTTGTCGCTGACCAGGTCGCCTGCGATCAGCACCAGGTCCGGTTTCAGCGCGTTGACCCGCGCAACGATCCGCTCCAGCCGTTCGGGCGGCATGTCCGGTCCGGCGACGTGGATATCGCTCAGCAAGGCGATCCGGACGGGCGCGGACCCCGGGGGAAGGCCCTTGTGGATGAAATCGGTCCGCAGCACTTGCGGGTCTGCCATGGTGTCTGTCCATGCCTTGGCCGCCACAGCCGCACCCAGCAGCGCAAGCACAACCAGTGCCGGCCACAGAACCTTCCGCCTTTCTCCTTTGCGCGCCATGGACCTAGCGGCTAAGGAGCGCGGCACACCATCGCAACCGGATTCTGACCACTCATGACTGTTCCCGTCTCTAGACGCATTCTCCTCAAGCTGTCGGGCGAGGTGCTGATGGGAGACCAGCAGTTCGGGATCGATCCTGCCTTCGTGCTGGAACTGGCCCGGGAAGTGAAGGCGGCCAAGGAGACCGGGCTGGAGCTGTGCCTTGTCATCGGCGGCGGCAACATTTTCCGCGGCATGGCCGGGGCGGCGCAGGGGATGGACCGCGCACAGGCAGACTACATGGGGATGCTCGCAACCGTCATGAACGCGCTGGCGATGCAGAGCGCGCTGGAGCAGCTGGACGTGCCGACGCGGGTCCAGTCGGCCATCTCGATGGACCAGGTGTGCGAACCGGTGATCCGGCGCAGGGCCGAACGGCATCTGGAAAAGGGCCGCGTCGTGATCTTCGCAGCAGGCGTGGGTGCACCCTATTTCACCACCGATTCCGGCGCCGCGCTGCGGGCCGCCGAAATGAAGTGCGACGCCCTGTTCAAGGGCACCAGCGTCGACGGTGTCTATGACAGCGACCCCAAGAAGAATAGCGCCGCCGTTCGTTATGAAACAGTCACCTATGACAAGGTGCTGGCAGACAATCTCAAGGTGATGGACGCCTCTGCGGTGGCGCTGTGCCGCGACAACGCGATCCCGATCGTGGTCTTTTCGATCCGCGAAAAGGGCAATCTGGCGCGGGTGCTGGCCGGGGGCGGAGTCCAGACTGTAGTGCAGAAGGAAGCCTGATCATGGCCAAATACGACAAGAGCGATATCGAGCGCCGGATGCAGGGCGCGGTGGACAGCCTGAAGAGCGATCTCGGCGGCCTGCGGACCGGCCGGGCCAACACGGCCTTGCTCGATCCGGTGGTATGTGAGGTCTATGGAGCGATGATGCCGCTGAGCCAGGTGGCGACCGTTTCAGCCCCTGATCCGCGCATGCTCAGCGTGCAGGTGTGGGACAAGTCCAACATGACCGCGGTGGAGAAGGGCATTGCCAAGGCCAATCTCGGCCTCAATCCGATGATCGATGGCCAGACGCTGCGCCTGCCGCTGCCCGACCTGACGCAGGACCGCCGCAAGGAACTGGCTAAGCTGGCCGGTGAATATGGCGAGAAAGCCAAAATCGCGATCCGCAATGTCCGGCGCGACGGGATGGAATCGCTCAAGGATGACGAGAAGAAGAAGGAAATCTCCGAAGATGACCGCAAGCGGTCAGAGGACGATGTCCAGAAGCTGACCGACAAATATGTCGCGGACATCGACGCGGCTGTCGCGGCCAAGGTCAAGGAAATCCTGACCCAGTGATTGGCCGGTGCATTCCCTCCGCTCGCCTCAAGCGAAGTTGCGAGGCAAGGGTAGAGGCGTGTCTCGACTGTGCTCGACACGAACGGACGCCCTTGTGAATCCTGAAACCAACCATCCCCGCCACGTCGCCATCATCATGGATGGCAACGGGCGCTGGGCCAAGCGCCGCCACCTGCCGCGCGCGCTGGGGCACCAGCGCGGGGTGGAAGCGGTGCGCGAGCTCGTCCGCTCGCTCCACGACACCGGGATCGAATGCCTCACCCTCTACGCCTTCAGCAGCGAGAACTGGAAGCGCGACGAGGAGGAAGTCGACGACCTGATGAACTTGATGCGCAAGTTCATCAAATCGGACTTGCCGGAATTCATCGCCAATGATGTGAAGCTGAAGATTATCGGAGATTGGCAAGGGCTTGCCCCCGATATTGTGGAAATGCTCGAAGACGCACTGGCGCAGACCGCCAAAGGCAGCCGGATGCTCGCAGTGGCGCTTAACTACGGGTCACAGAATGAAATTGCTCGTGCGGCGGCCAAGGCAGCGAACGCGGGTGACGTTACGCCCGAGACGATTGCGGCCCATCTCGATACCGCAGACCTGCCGCCGCTCGACCTGCTGATCCGCACCAGCGGCGAAGTGCGGCTGTCGAACTTCCTGCTATGGCAGTGCGCCTATGCCGAGATGCTGTTTGTCGACACGCTGTGGCCGGATTTTACGCCCGCGCATCTGAAGCAGGCGCTGGACGACTTTGCCAACCGGGAGCGTCGCTATGGTGGACGGTGAAGCCAGGCCGAAGAAATCCGATCTGGGCGTGCGGACGCTGTCGGCGGTTGTGATGCTGGCGATCGCCGGCGGGGCGATGTGGGCGGGCGATCCGTGGCTCGATCTGTTCATTCTGGCGGTCGCCCTGGCCTGCCTGCTGGAGCTGGCGCGACTGGTTGCGGTCGCGACCCGGCCCGGACTTGCCCGTGTGGCGGCTCTCCTGGCGGGTCTGGCCTATGTCTCCCTGGCGGCGAGTGCACTGGTCCAGATGCCGGTTGGCGTGTTGCTCGGCGTGATCCTGATCGTGGTGGCGACCGACACCGGCGCCTATTTCAGCGGGCGTACCTTCGGCGGGCCGAAGATTGCGCCTTCGATCAGCCCGTCCAAAACCTGGGCCGGGCTTTATGGCGGGATGCTGGCAGCGGGGCTGGTGGCCGCCGGGACGTTCGTGTGGAACACGGGCGAGCTGGTGCTGCGCCCGATGCTGTTCATTGCCTTCGCCATCGGCGCAATACTGGCGGTGGTAGCGCAGATGGGCGACTTTTTCGAAAGCTGGCTCAAGCGCCGGGCTGGCGTGAAGGACAGTTCCACCCTGATCCCCGGTCACGGGGGCGTGTTCGACCGGGTGGACGGCCTGCTGCCAGTGGCGATTGTCGCCCTGCCGCTGTGGCTGATGCATCCGTGACCCGCTCGATCACCATCCTTGGCGCGACTGGTTCGATCGGGGATTCGACCCTCGACCTGATCCGCCGCAATCGCGACCATTGGCGGGTCGAAGTGCTCACCGCCAACGGCAATGTCGAAAAGCTGGCGGCACTGGCGCGCGAATTCGGCGCTTCGCTGGCAGTCTGCGGCGACGAGGGCTGTTTGCCGGCCCTGCGCGAGGCGCTCGCCGGATCGGGGACTGACGCAGCGGGCGGACCTCAGGCTCTGGTCGAAGCCGCTGCACGCCCGGTCGATATGACGGTTGCGGCAATTGTCGGCTGCGCGGGCCTTGCCCCGGTCATGGCCGCTGCCGAGCGCGGAGGCACCATTGCACTCGCCAACAAGGAAGCCCTGGTCGCGGCGGGCGATGTCCTGATGGCGGCGGCGCGGCAGGGCGGGGCGACCCTGCTGCCGACCGACAGCGAGCATAACGCGATTTTCCAGTGCCTGGCCGGCAACAGCATCGAACACGTCCGCTCGATCACGCTGACCGCCAGCGGCGGCCCCTTGCGGACCTGGAGCATGGAGCAGCTCGCCGCTGCTACCCCAGCGCAGGCGATTGCGCACCCGAACTGGGACATGGGTGCCAAGATCAGCGTCGATTCCGCCACCATGTTCAACAAGGGGTTGGAGCTGATCGAGGCCTGGCACCTGTTCCCGGTCGGGCTGGAAAAGCTGAAGATCGTGGTCCACCCGCAAAGCGTGATTCATTCGATGGTTGAATACCGCGATGGCTCAACGCTGGCGCAGCTTGGCCCCAGCGACATGCGGGTGCCGATTGCGTCGTGCCTGGCCTGGCCGGAGCGGATGGACACGCCCTGCAAACCGCTCGATCTCGCCGCGCTTGGCCAGCTGACCTTCGAGGCACCGGACGAGGTGCGCTTTCCCGCCACCCGGCTGGCCCGCGAGGCAGCGCAGGCGGGCGGCTCGGCCCCGGCCGTGCTCAACGCCGCCAACGAAGTGGCGGTGGCGGCATTTCTTGACGGTCACTTGCCGTTCACCCGGATTGCGGTAGTTGTGGAAGAGACAATGGCCCGCTTTGCCCCGCCCGCGCCCCAGGCGCTCGATGACGTGCTGGCGGTTGACCGCCAAGCGCGTGCGCGGGCGCAGGCTCTGCTGGAGACCGCCTAGGTGTTCGAATCCCCCCCTTTCTGGATGTATATCGCCGGGTTCCTGCTGGTCCTGGGCCCGCTGGTGACCGTGCACGAGTTCGGCCACTATCTGGTCGGGCGCTGGTTCGGGGTGAAGGCGGAGGCCTTCTCGGTCGGTTTCGGCAAGGAGCTGTTCGGCTGGACCGACAAGCGCGGCACCCGCTGGAAGATATCGGCCCTGCCGCTGGGCGGCTATGTCCAGTTCAAGGGCGACATGAACCCGGCCAGTATCCCGGACGAGGAAGCGCTGGCGGCGATCCCGGCCAGCGAGCGGCAGGATGCTTTCCATTTCAAGCCGCTGTGGCAACGCGCGCTGATCGTGGCGGCCGGGCCGGTGACCAATATCGTGGTAGCGCTGGGCATCTTTGCGGTGTTCTTCATGGTGCTGGGCCGCCCGGTTCCGGTCGAGGCGGAACGGCAGCTGACCATCGCCAGCTTCAGCGAGGGATCGGCCGCGCAGGCCGCCGGGCTGCAAGTGGGCGACCGGATCGTGTCGATCGACCGCAAGCCGGTGCGCGAGTTCCGCGATGTCCAGTCCGCAATTATGCTGCACCCCGGGCGCACATTCGCCATCGAAGTGGAGCGCGGCGGGCAGGAACAGATCTATTCGGTCACCGCCCGTCGGCACGAGGTAACCGACCAGTTCGGCAACACATCCATGATTGGCCTGATCGGGATTGCACCGGCCGCAGCAGAGCTTTCCTTCGAGCGACAGGGGCCGGTCGCGGCATCGGTCATGGCGGTGGAGCACAGTTGGAACCTGGTCCGCACCATGGTGACCGGGATCGCGCAGATTTTCAGCGGTGATCGGTCCGTGCGCGAGCTGGGCGGGCCGGTCAAGATTGCCAAGTATTCCGGCGAGCAGTTCAGCCTCGGCCCGCTCGCGTTCGTGGAATTCATGGCGTTGATCTCGCTTAACTTGGCGTTCATCAACCTCTTGCCAATCCCTGCGCTCGATGGCGGGCATCTGGCTTTCTACGCGGCAGAGGCGATCCGCCGCAAACCAGTCGGCCCGAAGGGTCAGGAACTGGCGTTCCGCACGGGTGTGGCATTCGTGCTGATGCTGATGTTGTTCGTGACCGTCAATGACGTCGTTTCACTGCC
This sequence comes from Sphingomonadaceae bacterium, assembly GCA_046294735.1. Classification (GTDB taxonomy): domain Bacteria; phylum Pseudomonadota; class Alphaproteobacteria; order Sphingomonadales; family Sphingomonadaceae; genus 34-65-8. Next base: position 513,884 of record JBKBKB010000001.1, on the reverse strand, counting down.
GTTGTTCGGCGGGTAATTGCGACGGACGGGAGCAAAAGCACGGGGGTTGGCGCATTGCTGCGCTTGATTGGGGTCGCTGCATCGGGCACAGGGCGGCGGTTGTGTCTTGTGTGCCCGGCAGGCAAGCGGCGGACAGGCGATAGACAGGATTGGACGGGATCACCGTGTCGATGACGAAAAACCAGATTTCCCCCGGCGGCACGGCTTTGCTTGGCGGCCGGTTTGCTGCGGCACTGCTTGGCTGCACGGTGCTGGCCGGTATGCCGGTTGCAGCGATGGCGCAGGAAGCGCCCTTTCTTCAGGCGGCACCGGAACCGGCTGCCCAGCAGACTGTGATCCGCACCATTGCGGTGATCGGGTCCGAGCGGCTCGAGGCGCAGACAATCCTGTCCTACATCCGCCTGCGTCCGGGCGATGTCTACACCCAGGTGGCGGCTGACCAGGCGATCAAGGATCTCTACGCCACCGAGCTGTTTTCCAATGCCAGCGTGCGCAATGATGGTGGCGCGGTGGTCATCGAAGTGACTGAGAACCCGGTGGTCAACCGGATCATCCTGGAAGGCAACAAGCGGATCAAGAACGACAAGATCCTGCCTGAAATCAAGCTCGCGCCGCGCCAGATCTTCACCCGGTCCAAGGTGCGCGCCGATACCGCCCGCATCATCGAGCTGTACAAGCGCCAGGGCCGTTATGCCGCCACGGTCGAACCAAAGCTGGTGCAGCTGAATCAGAACCGGGTCGATATTGTCTACGAAATCTCCGAAGGCCCGAAGTCCAAGGTCCGCCAGATCAACATTCTCGGCAACGAGAAGTTCAGCGACAGCGATCTGAAGGGTGAGATGGTTACCAAGGAATCGCGTTTCACGCGGTTCTTCAGTTCCAACACCAGCTATGACCCTGACCGCCTCGCTTTCGACCAGCAAAAGCTGCGGCAGTTCTACCTGACCGAAGGTTATGCCGATTTCCGCGTCGTTTCAGCCGTTGCGGAGTTGACCCCGGACCAGCGCGATTTCATCATCACTTATGTGGTGGAAGAAGGCGAACGCTACAAGTTCGGCAATGTCCAGGTCGAAAGCCAGCTGCGCGATTTCGATGGTGAGGCAATGACCGCGCGTCTTCCGATGAAGTCCGGCAACTGGTACAATGCCAAGTCGGTCGAAGATACGGTCGAACAGCTGAGCGAACTGGCCGGAACCTTCGGCTATGCTTTTGCGGATGTCTCGCCGCAGTTTACCCGCAACCGCGACGACTTGACCATGGACGTCCGCTACGTGATCCGCGAGGCACCGCGGGTCTATGTTGAGCGGATCGACGTCAACGGCAACACCCTGACGCAGGACAAGGTGGTCCGCCGCGAATTCCGCATTGCTGAAGGCGACGCGTTCAACTCGTTGCAGGTCAAGCGCTCCAGCGCGCGGATCAAGTCGCTTGGCTATTTCCAGCAGAACTTCGAAATCGAGCAGAAGGAGGGCGGTGCGCCCGACCGGATCGTGCTCGAGGCTAACGTGCAGGAGCAGCCGACCGGCGAACTGCAGCTGTCAGCCGGGTTCTCTTCGCTTGAGCGATTTATTCTGGCGGCCTCGGTGCGCCAGCGTAACTTCCGCGGGCGCGGCCAGACGGTTGGCGTGGGCGTGAACTATTCGCGCTTCTCGCGCTCGTTCAACCTGAGCTTTACCGAACCCTATGTGTTCGATCGCAACATCTCGGCCGGGATCGATCTTTATCGGCGCGATTTCAACAGCTTCAACTTTACCAACGCCAGCCGCAACACCACCTTCAAGCAGGCTACCACCGGTGGTGCGCTGCGGGCCGGGGTCGCGCTGACCGAGTACATCTCGGCAATCGGCAGCTACACGCTCAACTTCGATGACATCACGTTGGATGAGAACCAGTTCTTCGCTGATCTCGATGGCGACGGGGTTCGGACCTGCGAGCCGCTGCTGGCCGGCCGGTTCCTGTGTGACGCGCTCGGCAAGCGGACCAGTTCAATCCTGGGGCTGACGCTGTCTTACGACAATCTCGATAACCGGTTCCGTCCCAGCCGCGGCGAAGCGGTTTCGTTGTCGACAGAATTTGCCGGCCTGGGTGGATCGGTGAAATACCTGCGGGTCCGCGGCAAGGCGGCCAAGTACTGGCCGGTGTTTAACGGCTTCATCTTCTCGGTCTCGGCCGAAGGCGGGTGGATCAAGGGCCTGTCCGATCGCGGGCCGGGCGAAGACAAGGTCCGCCTGACCGACCGGTTCTTCCTTGGCGAACCGCAGATGCGCGGGTTCGACATTCGCGGGGTTGGCCCGCGTGTGCTGCGCCAGCCGATTATTGCCGATCCGGACAGCCCTGATCCGAACAATCCGGTTCCGCTCGTCATCACCGACCGCAACCGGGTGGCTGATGACGCAATCGGCGGCAACGCCTACTACCTCGGCCGCGTCGAGCTGGAAATTCCGCTCGGTTCCGGCGCACGCGAACTGGGCCTGCGCCCATCAGTATTCATGGATGTCGGTGCGCTGTTTAACGTCACCCGTCCGGTGCTGCAGCAGAGCCCGTTCCCAGGCGGCATTGATTTCCCGATCCGCGATGCGGACGGCAATCCGCTGTTTACCCAGGTCAACACGGCGGACGTGATCAACGGGGTGTGCACGCCCACCGCCACGGCGACGGTGACCAACCCGGTCAACCCCAATCCGCCAAGCTGCCTGGCCAATGGCAACAACACCGCCCTGGTGACGAACATTCCGCCGTTCCGCGAGGTGTTCCTGGGCGATACGCCCAGCCCGCGCGTATCGGTGGGGATCGGGGTCAACTGGAACTCGCCGTTCGGTCCGTTCAGGATTGATTTTGCCCACGTGCTTAGAAAGGCAGAGGGTGATGACACCAAGAAGTTCACATTCAACGTAGGAACGCAATTCTGATGACCATTTCGACCAAGCTGTTTGCCGGTGCTGCCCTTGCCGCGGTGGTGATGGTGTCCGCACCTGCCTCGGCCCAACTCAACGGTATGGCAACCGCCAGCCCCGAAGCCGTAATCGTGCGCTCAGCAGCCCGCATCGCCGCATACCAGCAGATCGACCAGCAGTTCGCTCAGACGATCCAGCAGGTCCGGACGCTGCGTCAGGAAATCAACGCGCTGCAGCAACAGCTCGACACCAACAACGATGGCCAGCTGACCGAGCAGGAAGTGCAGGCTGGCAGCGCTCAGGTGGCCCAGATCCAGCAGAAGGACGAACAGTCGAATCAGCTGACTCAGCCGATTGCGATGGCGCAATATTACGTGATCGAGCAGCTGATCAATGACTATGCCAATGCACAGAACCAGGCCATGCAGGCCAAGAAGGTGACTGTGATGTTGACACCTGACGCGATTCAGCAGGCACCGGAAAGCTTCAATATCACCAATGATATCCTGAAGGTGCTCGACACCCGCCTGCCGTCGGTCAGCATCACGCCGCCTGCCAACTGGCAGCCGCGCCGCGATACCGTTTCGACACACCAGACGATCCAGCAGATCCTGATGGCAGCGGCGCAGCAGGCTGCCCTGCAACAGCAACTGCAACAGCAGTCAGCCCCGCAGGGCCGCTGATTTCAGCCGGATTGACGGGGGCAGGGCCATGAGTGACGCAGGCGGCGCGCCCGCTTACGATATCCGCAAGGTGCTCAAGGCCCTGCCACACCGCTATCCGCTGTTGCTGGTTGACCGGGTCAAGTCGCTCGAACTGGGAGAGCGGATCCATGCGGTGAAGGCTGTTACCTTCAACGAGGAGTTCTTCCAGGGCCATTTCCCCGGCGCACCGATCATGCCCGGGGTGCTGCAGATCGAAGCAATGGCCCAGGCTGCGGCGATCCTCGGGATCGAAACGCTGGAACTGGCTGGGACTGGTAAGCTGGTCTATTTCATGGGGATCGAGAACGCCAAGTTCCGCAGCCCGGTAACGCCCGGCTGCTTGCTCGATCTCGAAGTCGAGTTCCTCCAGAAGCGCAGCCGGGTCTACAAGTTCAAGGGCCGGGCGAGCGTGGAAGGCAAGACCACCTGCGAGGTCGAGTTCACTGCGATGATCGCTGATCCGCCAGCCGAATAGCCAGGCCATACCTCGCGCGCGCCGTATTGCCGGCTGCGGGCAGATTCCCCCTCAAAACCGGTGACTCCCGTCCGCCCTTTTGGTAGTCCCTTGTCGGACGAGAGTGGCAGGATGCCGTTTCCCAGCCACCGGCGGTCGCGACCACGGGATTTGGGGCCTGCCCTTTCGGCGGCCTGCGAGGGGGAAACGCGCGATGGCCGACAAACAAAAAGCATCCGATCTGTTCATCAAATGCCTTGAGGAAGAAGGTGTAGAATACATCTTCGGCGTGCCTGGAGAGGAGAACCTCGATTTCCTTGAAAGCCTGTCATACTCGGACAAGATCCAGCTGATCCTGACTCGGCATGAGCAGGGCGCCGGGTTCATGGCAGCAACCTATGGTCGCCACACCGGCAAGACCGGCGTCTGCATCGCCACACTGGGGCCGGGCGCAACCAACTTCGTCACCGCTGCCGCTTATGCCCAGCTCGGCGGGATGCCGATGCTGATGATTACCGGGCAGAAGCCGATCAAGAAATCCAAGCAGGGCCGGTTCCAGATTCTTGATGTGGTCGCGATGATGGGGCCGATCACCAAGTACACCCACCAGCTGGCCGCCGGCGACAACATCCCCAGCCGGGTGCGCGAAGCGTTCCGCCTGGCTGAAGAGGAAAAGCCGGGTGCGGTCCACCTCGAATTCCCCGAAGACATTGCCGAAGAACAGACCGACAGCCAGCCGATCGCGCGCTCGCTCGCACGGCGTCCTTCGGCCGAACACAAGGCCGTGCGCCAGGCGGTGGAGGTGATCGAGGCCGCCAAGGCCCCGGTGCTGGTGATCGGCGCAGGTGCCAACCGCAAGATGACCGGGCGGATGCTGCGGCAGCTGATCGACAAAACCGGCATCCCGTTCGTCACCACCCAGATGGGCAAGGGCGTGATCGACGAGCGGCACCCGCTGTTCCTCGGCTGCGCCGCGCTGTCTGCCGGGGATTTCGTCCACCGGGCGATCGAAGACTCTGACTGTATCGTCAATATCGGGCACGATGTGATTGAAAAGCCGCCCTTCTTCATGAAGGCGGGCGGACCGACCGTGATCCACATTTCAACCAAGACCGCAGAAGTCGATCCGGTCTACTTCCCCCAGATCGAGGTGATTGGCGATATCGCCAACGCGATCTGGCAGATCAAGGAAGACGTAATGCCGCAGGGCAAGTGGAAGTTCGACCACATGCTCGCCTATCGCAAGGCAGAGGTCGATCACACCACGCCGCTTGCCGCCGACGAACGGTTCCCGATCTTCCCGCCGCATCTGGTGCAGGCAATCCGCGAGGCCATGCCGGAGGACGGGATCATCTGCCTCGACAACGGGGTCTACAAGATCTGGTTCGCGCGCAATTACACCGCGTACCTGCCCAACACCGTGCTGCTCGACAATGCGCTCGCCACGATGGGCGCGGGCCTGCCGAGCGCGATGATGAGCGCGATGCTCTACCCGGAGCGCAAGGTCATGGCGATTTGCGGTGACGGCGGATTCATGATGAACAGCCAGGAGATGGAAACCGCCGTCCGCCTCGGCCTCAACCTGACGGTGCTGATCCTGCGCGACGATGCCTATGGGATGATCCGCTGGAAACAGGCGAACATGGGCTTCAAGGACTTCGGCCTTACCTACGGCAACCCCGATTTCGTGATGTATGCCGAAAGCTACGGCGCCAAGGGGCACCGGGTGGAAAGCGCGAACCATCTCAAGCAGGTACTGGCGCATTGCCGCGATACGCCGGGCGTCCATCTGATCGATTGCCCGGTCGATTATACGGAGAACGACCAGATCCTGAACATCGACATCAAGCGGTTGTCGAAGGAACTGTAGGGAACTGGAAACCCCTCCTGCTCGCGGGAGGGCGGAGAAAACGATGAAGCTCAACGACATTTATCCGCTCTACCTCAACAACAAGGCGGTGCAGCCCAACACCGATCTTGCGGTGACCGACAAGTATACCGGCGAGGTCGCCTTTCGTACCGCGCTGGCGACGCCGGAAATCATCGACCAGGCGATTGCAGGCGCAGTACGCGCCGCCGAGCCGATGGCAGAGATGGCCAGCTTCGAGCGGCAGGCTGTGCTCGACCATTGCGTGAAGCGGTTTCGCGAGCGGTTCGACGAACTGGCCTGGTCGCTGTGCGTCGAAGCGGGCAAGCCGCTGGCCGATGCCGAGGGCGAGGTTACCCGGCTGATCGACACCTTCCGCATCGCGGCGGAGGAATCGACCCGCAACTATGGCGAGATCCAGCCGCTCGACATATCCCCCCGGGCCAAGGGCTATTATTCGATGTGGAAGCGGGTGCCGATCGGCCCGTGCAGCTTCATCAGCCCGTTCAACTTTCCGCTCAACCTGGCCGCACACAAGATTGCCCCTGCTATCGCGATCGGTTGCCCGTTCGTGATGAAGCCCGCCAGCCTGACCCCGCTGGGCGCCATCATCATGGGTGAAGTGCTGGCCGAAACCGATCTGCCCGAAGGTGCATTCAGCATCCTGCCCGCCAGCCGTGACGGGGCCGACCTGTTCACCACCGATGAACGGCTGAAGCTGCTCAGCTTCACCGGTTCGCCCGGTGTGGGATGGGACCTGAAGGCACGAGCGGGCAAGAAGAAGGTCGTGCTCGAACTGGGCGGCAATGCCGCCGTGGTGGTCGACAAGGATGCCGATCTCGATCACGCGCTCGAACGGATCGTGTTCGGCGCCTTCTACCAGTCCGGCCAAAGCTGCATCGGGGTGCAGCGGATCATCATCCATGCCGATATCTACGACCAGTTCCGAGACATGCTGGTGGCTAAGACGAAGACGCTCAAGGCGGGCGATCCCAAGGACCGCGAAACCTTCATCGGCCCGATGATCTCCGAAAAGGAAGCGGCGCGGCTGGACAAGTGGATTCAGGCTGCGGTGGCAGCCGGGGGCACACTGCTGTGTGGCGGCCAGCGCGAGGGCGCGATGCTGGAGGCAACGCTGCTGGAGAACGTGCCGCGCGATACCGATGCGGTGCGCGAGGAGGCGTTCGGCCCGCTGGCGATCCTGTCAAAGTTCACAGATTGGGACGCGGCACTGGCCGAAGTCAACGACAGCAAGTTCGGGCTTCAGGCCGGCCTGTTCACCCGTGACCTGCACAAAGTGATGAAGGCGTGGGACAAGCTGGAAGTTGGCGGGGTGTGCGTCAACGACGTGTCCAGCTTCCGGGTCGACAACATGCCCTATGGCGGGGTGAAGGATTCGGGCCTGGGCCGCGAAGGCGTGCGCTTCGCGATGGAGGACATGAGCGAAATCCGCAACCTGCTGATCCGCCGCGATGAAGGCTGACGGCCACCCCTTCGCACTCTGACGCCCTTGCATTGACAGTTGCTCGCTGCCAGATCGCGGGGTGCTTGCGCATGCGGGCCATTCTACCAGTCTATGAAACGCAGGAATCCGCACAATGGCAGCCAAGGTGCTATGTATCGTTACCAAGAGCGACGAGGGCAAAGGGGCCTATGCCGTCCGCTGCGATAACGACGAGAACGTCTATTTCCCGCTCGGTGTGTCCGACGCGCTTGAACTGGAAGAGTTCGAGGAAGTCGAGGCGATCGTGGTCAGGAACGATCACCCCAGCACCCCGTGGAAAGCGATCCGGGCGCGCCGCCCCTATGAGGATCAAGCGGCCGACGACTAACTGTCCTCGACCAGCAGCAGCTCGCATTCCACCCGCAGTTTCGGTGCAGGCAGCAGGGTATGCTGGACTGCACAGACGGTCGCATCTGCGACCAGTTGTCGGGGCAGGGTAAACTCATGCTCGGGCAGCTCCGCGATCATCACTTCGCCGCCTGCCACCGCAGCCTCTCCGGCAAACTCCAGCGTGACCCGGTGGCGCGCCCCTGCGAAAGTGACGCTGGCCCATGCTCGCTCCTGGTGCGCCATGACCGTGCCATGCCCGCCCGCCAGCGCGATCAGCGCCTCGCGCAGGCGATCGGCATCGGTCCGGCGGGCCGAGCGCTGGGGGCAGGATGGTGTGGGTTCAACGTACATGGGACTGCTCTCCTTCGCTGCCATGGGCCGCTTCGTATCCGGCGATAAAGCCCTTGATTCGCGCCTCAGTGCCGCCGCGCGGCTCGCGCCCCATTCTCAGGTCGAGCACGAAGCGCGGATCGTGCGCGGCAAGGCGCCCGAACTTGGTTGCGGGCATCCCTGTCTGACGCAGGAACTTTTCGATGGAACGGATCAGCATGCGGTCCCCTTGGTGCTTGGTGTGGCGGGCTGATCGGGCAACCGGCGAATCGCCCGATGCCCTATTGGTCGCGCGCGAAATCCTACTTGTCTAGGAAAAATACATCCTCTATGTAGGAAATCCATCGACTAGGAGGACAGCCAATGTCGAACCCGAGAGATCGCCTGCTGGAGCTGGCACGCAGGCAAGGCACCAGCCTTGCCAGCTTGTCTGAAATGATCGGACGTAACCCCACATATCTGCAGCAATTCATCCGCAAGGGCAGCCCGCGCAAGCTGGAGGAGCAGGATCGCCGCGTGCTCGCCGGGTTCTTCGGGGTGGACGAGGCGGAACTGGGCGGTAGTGGGCTATCTGGCGCTGGGGGTGAGGAAAAATCCTATACTCCGCGCCCGCGCCCGCGCCTGCCGCTCGACGCCGCCTGGATCGACGTGCCGCGTCTGGCGCTGGCGGCCTCGGCCGGGCCGGGTGCGACAGTGGCGGAGGAGGAGCCGTTCGACGCCTTCCGCTTCTCGCGCCGATGGCTGCGCGAGCAGGGGCTGGATGGCTCAATGCTGTCCGCCATTGCGGTCGAGGGCGATTCGATGGAGCCCCTGCTGCGCGCTGGTGACGAAGTGCTGGTCGACCGCCGCCCGCAGCCGTTCCGCGACGGGATCCACGTGGTCCGCATGGGCGAGACGCTGCTGGTAAAGCGGGTTGCGGCGCAGGGCGGGGGGCGGTTCGCCCTTCTTAGCCAGAACCTCGCCTATCCCCCGCAGGAAGTGGCCGCAGACGAAATCGAGATTGTCGGCCGGGTGGTGTGGAAAAGCGGGCGGATCTAGTGCTGGTAGCCGAGCCCGTCTTCCGGGGTCATGATATCGTTGTTGACCCACAGGGCGGCGACGCCGTGCTCCGTCACGGTTCCGATCCGGCTGGCGGCGACCGGCAGGGCCAGTTCGGCCGGAGCTGTGAACAGCAACTGATAGTCATCGCCCCAGCGCACGCATTCGTCGCGACGCGCCGGATCGGCCACGGGAAATGCCTCGCTGTCGAGCCGGAAGGTGGCATGGCTTGCCCGGGCCATGCGCCAGCAATCGAGCAGCAGGCCGTCTGACACGTCCATCATCGCCGTGGCCACGGGAGCGAGGGCGCGGCCCTCGGCCAGAAGGGGGATCGGACGGAGGTAAGTCATGCTGTCAGCGCCGGTCCCATCGCGCAGCGCCTCGAAGCCGAGCATGGCTGCACCGAGCGTACCGGTGACGTAGATGGCATCGCCAGTGCCTGCCCCGCGCCGGTCCGGCACCGGATTGTGCGTCGCCCGGCCGATAGCGGTCAGGCCGAAGCTGCGTGTGCCTTGCCCCCGCACGGTGTCGCCGCCAAGCAGCGGCACGGCGTAGGTCTCGCACACCTCGCGTAAACCCTCGGCGAAGCGGGTATCGTCACCGCCCAGCGAATAGCCCAGCAGCACGCCAATCGGCTCCGCGCCCTTGGCGGCCAGGTCGGACAGGTTCACCGCGACCAGTTTCCACGCCACATCGGCCATGTCTTGCCCAGGCAGGAAATGGGTGCCTTCGACCATCATGTCATGGGTCAGGATCAGCGTTTCGCCACCGATGGGCAGGACGGCACAGTCATCTTCCAGATTGCGGGCAGCGGGGTCGCGGGCGATGGCCCGCAGCAGGTCGACAAAGGCGGCCTCGCCGCTCAGCCGCGCACCTCTTTGGCCACGGCATCGAGCACGCCGTTGACGAACTTCGCCTCCCGGTCATCGAAGAAGGCCTTGGCAACGTCGACATATTCGCTGATTGCGCTGCCCTTGGGCACATCGGCCCGCGCCATCAGCTCATAGGCGCCCGCGCGCAGGATCTGGAGCATGGTCTTGTCGAGCCGGGCGAGGGTCCAGCCGTCGGCCAGTTTTGACGCCACTACCCCGTCGATCTCATCCCGCCGGGCGATCGTGCCGCGGACAAGGTCATCGAAGAAGGCGACGTCGGCCTCGGCGTATTCGTCACCTTCGATTTCCTGCCCGATGCGGTGCTGGTGGAATTCGTCGATCAGGCGCACCACCACGGTTTGCTCCATCTGGTGCTGGTAGAGCGCTTGAACGGCGGCAAGGCGGGCAGCCGCGCGGGCCTGTGAAGTGGAGCGGGACATCAGAACCTCACATCGACCGAGCGGGCATGGGCCGGCAGCCCTTCCGCTTCAGCCATGGCCACGGCGGCGGGGCCGATTGCGCGCAGCGCCGCTTCGTCCAACTGGATGAAGCTGGTGCGCTTCATGAAATCGAGCACCGAAAGCCCGCTGGCAAAGCGCGCCCGCCGACCGGTCGGCAGGACATGGTTCGGCCCGGCGACATAATCGCCAATGGCCTCTGGCGTATGCCGACCGAGGAAAACGCTGCCCGCATGGCGGATACCGGCAAACAGCGCCTCCGGATCGTCGGTGGCAATCTCGACGTGTTCGGCGGCAATCCGGTTGGCGAGCGGTATGGCATCCTCCAGCCGCTCCACCACGATCATCGCGCCATGGGCATCCCAGCTGGCCCGAGCAACTTTCGAGGTCTCCAACCAGGTCAGCTGCAGGTCGATCGCGTCTTCCACTTGCCGGGCGAACCCGGCGTCGTCGGTGATCAGGATCGATTGCGAGGTCGGATCGTGTTCAGCCTGGCTGAGCAGGTCAGCGGCAATCCATTCGGGGTCGTTCTTCCCATCGGCGATGACCAGGATCTCGCTCGGCCCGGCCACCATGTCGATGCCGACCACGCCGTAGAGCTGGCGCTTGGCTTCGGCCACCCAGGCGTTGCCCGGGCCGGTGACGACATCGACCGGCCGGATCCGGTCGGTGCCATGGGCCAGCGCTGCAATCGCCTGCGCGCCGCCGACGCGCCAGAACTCGTCCACCCCGGCAATGTGCGCGGCGGCCATGACCAGCGGGTTGAGCACACCCTTGGGCGAGGGGCTGACCACCACCAGCCGCTCGACTCCCGCCACCCGCGCCGGGATGGCATTCATCAGCAGCGAAGAGGGATAGGCCGCCCGCCCCCCCGGGACATAGAGCCCGGCCGCATCGACCGCGCTCCAGCGCGCGCCCAGACGCACGCCGGCCTCGTCGGTATAGTCGCGGTCATCGGGGCGCTGTGCGGCGTGGTAGGCGCGGATGCGATCGGCCGCGAGCTCCAGCGCCGCGCGCAGTTCCGGGTTCAGATCCTCGTAGGCATCGGCACAGGCCTGCTGGCTGATGCACCAGTCCGCTTCATCTGTCAGGGCGTGGCTGTCGAACCGCGCGGTGTATTCGACCAGTGCGGAATCACCCCGCGCGCGGACTTCATGGATGATGCCGCGCACGTCATGCGCGACGTTGTCGTCGCTTTCACGGCGGGCATTGACCAGCCGCTCGAACGTGGTGGCAAAGCCGGGATCGGAAGCGTCGAGCATCCGCATCACGCGGCCTTCCGCATCGGGGCCGCGGCGCGGAAGGCATCGACCAGCGCGGCGACGCGGGGATCGGTCTTGAGTGCGGCGCGGTTGACGATCAGGCGCGCGGTAATGTCGAGAATGCGGCTGGTTTCGACCAGGCCGTTGTCCTTCAGTGTCTGCCCGCTGGAAACGAGGTCGACGATACGCCCGGCCAGACCCAGCGCCGGGGCAATCTCCATTGCGCCGTTCAGCTTCACGCATTCGGCCTGCACGCCCATCCGTTCGAAATGGCGCCGGGTCAGGTTGGGATACTTGGTCGCCACCCGCAGGTGGCTGTCACGCCCGGTGCTGCCGGCCTGCGCCGCCGGTTCCGCCACGGCGAGGTGGCAGTGCCCGATATCGAGGTCGACTGGGGCGTAAAGGTCCGAATAGTCGAACTCCTCGATCACGTCCGATCCGACAATGCCAACCTGCGCCGCACCATGGGCCACGAACGTAGCCACGTCGAACGCCCGCACCCGGATCAGACGCATGTCAGCCCGCTGGCAAGCGAAGGACAGGCTGCGGTTGGCCTTGTCGTGAAAGCCGTCTTCCGGCACCACACCGGCACGCGCCATCAGCGGCAGTGCCTCTTCGAGGATACGGCCCTTGGGCACGGCAAAGATCAGCGGCGGGTTCGGCATGGTCGCGCAGATAGGCAGCGCCGGGGCAAAGGGCAATTGGAAAGGGGCAGGGGATATGGCGAAAGCTGCAAGCGTGATGGACATAAAGTCTCTGCCCGAGGCGATCGAATGGCAGGCACGCCACGCTGAGGAGGGCGGGGCGCCTGGAACGGCGCGGGTCATTCGCGGCCTGCTGGCCGTCCTCACCAGCGATACCGCTACCGGGCGGCGCTTGGCCGGCTGGCAGGGGCTGACGCTGAAAGACGCCATGCCGCTGCGGATCAACGGGGGCTTGCACAACCTGGTGCTGACCGGCGCGGACCCGCGGCTCGGCGCGGTCTATCGCGGCGAGCTGACCGACCAGAGCGCGGTCGATGCGCTGGTGCGCGAACTGGTGGAGCGGTTTGACGAACGCCTGCTGCCCTGGCTCGACGGGCCGCCGCAGACCAATGAGGCGGGCCGTTCGGCCAGCGTGATGGCGGGGCTGTTGTGGCTGGCGCAGCGGGTCTCGCCGCGTTTCGAATTGCTCGAACTCGGCGCAAGTGCAGGCATCAACACCATGATGGAACGCTATTTTTATGATCTTGGCGGGGTCACGGTCGGCCCAATCGCCAGCCCGATGCGGATCGTGCCGGAATGGCGCGGGCCGCCGCCGCCGCCCGCCAAGCCGGAGATTATTTCGATCCGGGGGTGCGATGTGGCGCCGGTCAACCTGGCCGAGCCGGAGGCGGCGCTGCTGCTCAAGAGCTACGTCTGGCCCGAAGCGACCGAGCGGATGGCGCGGATCGACGCGGCCGCCCTGTTGGCCCTCCAGTCACCACCCGAAGTGGTGCACCAGAACGCTGCTGCGTTCGCGCAGCATGCGCTTGCCCGGCCGCAGCAAGCGGGCGTGACGCGGGTGCTTTTCCATTCGATCGTGTGGCAATACATACCGGATGACCAGCAGCAGGCGGTCACGGCGGCGATGGCCGAGGCGGCGCGGTCTGCCAGCGTCAACCGGCCACTGGCATGGCTTACGCTGGAAACCAACCGGACAACCTTTCGTCATGAACTGCACGTGCGCTATTGGCCCGGTGGCGATGAACCGGCCCTGCTGGCCTGCGCCCACCCCCATGGCGCGTGGGTAGAATGGCTGGCTGGCTAGGCGGTCCGCGCGAGGAAGCGCTCCATCGCCGCATTGACCTGGTCCGGCGCCTGCCAGGTCAGGAAATGCCCGCAATCGGGGATCGTTTCCAGCGTCAGGTCAGTGACGAATTCCGCCAGCCCCTCGATATTGCCGGGGGTCAGGGCGTGGTCGTCCAGCGCCCAGACCACCAGCGTCGGGATCGTCAGCACCGGCACGCGCGGCAGCTTGGCGTCTGCGGGAATGGCGTAGGGCGCGTCTTCCGGCGGCACCGCCAGCGGGGTGGCGCGGTACCAGGCAATCATCGCCAGCGCGGCCTCGCCATCGGCCCAGTCAGCCAGCACGCGCTCGCGTTCCTCCGGATCATCCTCGGGCAGGGCGCCGGTACCGTTGCCATCGCCGCCGACCAACGCCAGCAGGCCGTGCTGGCGGACTTCCTCATCCCGGGCGGTGTCGCGATAGAGGCGCATGTACTGCCCCGCCGCGCGCTGGGCCGGGTCGGTCCACAGCAGCCGGGCATAGATCACGGGATGCGCCGCGTTGCACAGAATCGCCCGCACTACCCGGTCTGCTTGCCCCCGCATGGCGACCGCCCACGCCAGCGCGCCGCCCCAGTCGTGCCCGACGATGGTAAATTGCGCCACCCCCAGCGCATCGGCCAGCAGGAACACGTCCCCGATCAATTCGGACGGGGCATAGTGCGCCACCCCCTGCGGCTTGCTGGAGCCGCGATAGCCGCGCTGGTCGGGCGCGATGCAGCGGAACCGATCCGAAAAATGCGCGATCTGGCGGCGCCAGGTGCGGTGGCTTTCGGGAAAACCGTGGAGAAAGATCAGCACCGGCCCGTCACGCGGGCCAGTGTCCACCACATCCAGCGCGATTCCGTTGGCGAGGCTGACCCGCACCTGCTCCATCGCGGTCAGCCGTCCGCTTCCATCTTGTCCATATAGCCGCCTGCAACCATGGCGGCGAGCTGGTCAAACAGAGCATCGGGCGTGCGGCGCATCTCGCCCATTGCCTGCTCCATGCCTTCCGCCACGATGATCTCGCGCTCCCCTGCGGCGACTGCATCGAGCATGGTTTTGGCCGCCTCGCTGGCCGGGATGCCGTTGTCGATTACGGCATCGCTGCGCCCGCGCTTGCTGCCGTCCGCGCTCAGCGCGTTGCGGCTGACATTGGTGGCGATCGAGCCGGGATAGATCGTGTGGACCTGGACCCCGTCGATCGACAGCTCCGCCCGCAGTGCATCGGCATAGCCGGCCAGACCGAACTTGGCGGCTGAATAGGCTGTTCGCATCGGCACCCCGACTTTGCCCGCGATCGAGCTGATGAACAGCAGGTGGCCGTTCCCCCGCGCGGTCAGGTGCGGCAGCAACGCCTGAGTGTGGGCGATCTGGGCCAGGAGGTCGATCGCGATAATCTCGCGGTAGACCTGCATCGCAGTGCGGGTGGCGCGGCTGCGCTGCGAAACCCCGGCGTTGGCGACGAACCCGTCGATCCCGCCCGACCACGCTATGGCTTTCTCGGTAGCGGCCAACATCGCCGCTTCATCGCGCACATCGAACGGCAGCAGCAGCGTTTCGGTCGGGACAGTCGCCGCGACCTCTGTCAGCCGCGCCTCGTCCCGGCCCGAAAGGATCACCCGTGCCCGGCGTGCGCCCAGTTCGGTGGCGAGCGCTGCGCCAATGCCGCTCGATGCGCCGGTGATCCACCAGCATTGCCCTTCAAAGCTCATGTTCACTCCTTGTTGCCCGCCCTTCAGGGATAGCTGACCGTCTTCGGCTCTGCGGGGATCGGGATGTATTCTTCCGAATCGCCCGGGACCAGCGGAAAGCGGCCCGCCTGCCAGTCGTCCCGCGCCTGCATGATCCGGTCCCGGCTGGAGCTGACGAAGTTCCACCATACGTGCCGTTTGCTGGTGAAGGCCTCGCCGCCCAGCAGCATGACCCGCCCGCCGTTTTCGCTCGCCAGGGTCATCGCCTGTCCGGGTTCGAGCACGGTCAGCTCGTACAGGCCGAGCGGCTGGCCATTGATGCTGGCCTCGCCCCCGACCAGCATCACCGCGCGCTCGTCAGCACTCACTTCGACCGGAAGTGATGATGATGAATTCAGCATGATGTCGGCGTAGATTGTGTGGGCGTGGGTGGTGGTCGGCGCGCGTGCGCCCCACAGCTGGCCCATGATCACCGTGGCGCTGGCACCGCCGGCTTCAATCACCGGCAGGTCGTTCGCAGCCTCGAAAGCGGGGTCGATTTCCTCCCTCCCGTCTGGCAGAGCGAGCCAGGTCTGCATCCCGTAAAGCCTTGGTCCATTTGCTCTTTCTTCTGCCGGGCTGCGTTCGGAATGGACGATCCCGCACCCGGCGGTCATCAGGTTGACCTGGCCCGGCCGGATCGTGGCAAAGGTGCCGAGGCTGTCGCGGTGGTCAATGGCGCCTTCAAACAGCCAGGTCACTGTGGCCAGGTTGATATGCGGATGCGGCCGAACGTCCATCCCTGTGCCGATGTCGAGTTCAGCAGGGCCGAACTGGTCAACGAAGATGAACGGCCCGACCATGGTCCGCTCCCGCGCGGGAAGGGCGCGGCGGACCTGGAACTGGCCGAGATCGTGGGTGACGGGGGTGATGATCTGCATGGCAACAGCCTCCCCGCGCAGGGCGGACGAGTCAATCCTCGTACTTGCTTTCCTCGCGCAGTTTGAGCCCGGCAGTCTGCAGTGGGGTCACCGCATGGGCAAAAACCGACGGCGTCATGCTGGTGAAGCGCTTGAATTCCCGGCCCAGGTGAGACTGGTCATAATAGCGCAGCGCGGCGAGATCCTGTTCGGACGGGCTGCTGAAGCCGCGCATGGCGGTGGCCATGTCGAGAAACCGGCTGCGGCGCAGGATCGCTTTCGGGGTCAGGCCGAACCCAGTTAGGCACCGCCGTGCAAATTGCCGCATCGAAAGGCCCAGCTCGTCGGCAATGTCCTCGACCCGGCGGGTCGAATCGGTCCGGGCGATGACTTCGAACCGGGCCAGTTTGTCGTCCACTTTGTGCCGCCCGATACGGTCGAGCCGGGCGCGCACTGTCTGTTCCAGCGCGGCAATCTTGTCCTCATCGGTGCCGGCGTTGTCCATGGCCGCTTCGAGCATGTCGGTGGGCGAATGCCAGACTTCGTCCAGCCGCATAAGCCGGTCGGCATAGTCCTGATGCGAGGCATGGAACAGCGCCCGCCAGCCGCTCGGCCGCAGGGCGGCCCCGGCCACGCAGAAACTGCCCTTGACCCGGACCTTGAACGGCAGGCCATTGGCCCCGAAAAACAGCGAGCGGCCCGGTCGGCTCCACACTTGCGGGGCGATCTCGCCGGCCCAGTCGCCCTTGATCAGAACCCGGATGAAAGCGGTTTCGGAGAGCAGGAAATCCTCGATCACCAGCTCGTCGGGCAGATCGGCTTCAAAAACGTAGAAGCGCCGGACATAGGGCGCCATTTCGGGCGAAGGCCGGTAGGTGCGCGATAGCAGCATCGTTGCGGCTAGCCTGCCTCTCCCGGGGCGACCGCCTTGATTGCCAGCGCATGGACCCGCTGGCCGGGAATGTCACCCAGCGCCCGGTTGACCATGCGCTGCCGCTCCAATCGTGACATGGAGGCAAACGCGGCACTTTCGATGATGACCGTGAAGTGCGATTCCCCGCTCCCGTCATCTCCGGCGTGGCCATGATGGCGGGCGCTGTCGTTGATCACCTCCAACCGCACCGGGCTAAAGGCCTGTTGCAACAAGGCTTCCATTTCCTGCTGGACGGTTTGGTTCATCTCGCTGTTCTTGGGGGTTTCCATTGGCCTTGTCCATGCCCATCATGGCTCGGTGAAGCAGACGCGTTTCCATGGCCGGTTCGAACCGCAAGGCCGCCGGTGCGAGGCACCCGGATGCCCGGAGCAGGGCGAATTCCGCGCCCCCGGCAACAGGAGCAACGGCTTTGATGGGCCGGGCGACTGGCGCTGGTTCTGTCTCGATCATGTCCGCGCCTTCAACGCGGCATACAACTTTTTTGAAGGGATGAGCGCGGAGGAAATCTTGGCGGCGCAATCCCCGGTTGCGGGATGGGCCGGAGAAAGCCGTGCCTTTCGCCCCACCGCGGGGGTAGATGACGTGCCGCGCTGGGCTGACTATGCCGATCCGCTCGACGCTATCGGCGCGCGGGCGGCCGGGGTTCGCAGCCGCGCGGAACGCGCTGCGCGGATGGCGATGGAGGGGCGGTTCACTGCTGCCGAAGCCGACGCGCTCGAACTTATGGGTCTGGGCCTCGAAACAGACCTGCGCCGGCTGCGGCAGCGCTATTCCGAGCTAGTGCGACGGTATCACCCGGACCGCAATGGCGGGGATCGCAAGTTCGAGGCCCGCCTTAACCGGGTGGTCGAGGCCTATCAGCTGCTGCGGAACAGCCGCGTGTTCACCTGACGGGGCGTAGCCCGCGCCTGCCCTCACGAAGTCAGGCAGGCCGGGATCAGGCCACCTTCCAAACCAGCGGCTCGAACCCGCCATGGATCATGCGTTTGCCGTCAAACGGCATGTCGCTGCCATCGGGGCTGCCGAAGTTTTCGGCCATGCGCGGGTCCGACATTATCCGGTCATGGCTGGCGTCGCAGGTCGCCCGATCCGGCCAGGTCATCCATGAAAAGACGATCCGCTCGCCCGGTTCGGCCTTTACCGCCATCCGAAAGTCGGTCGACGTGCCGTCCTTGATATCGGCCTCCCAACATTCGATTTGAGACAATGCGCCATGATCCCGCGCGATTTCCCAGAACTTTTCTGCGACTTGGCGATAGGCCTGCCTGTTTCCCTCCGGCACGGGAATTACGAATCCACTGACATACATTGCAACTCTCCTCTTGCGAGCGAATATGCAGCGCAAGGGTGGCAACCGGAAGGCCTATTGCCGGAATGCCCAGCGCAAGGTCTTGCCCATTCCCCAGGTCGCCGCCCGGGCAGGCAAGGCGAGGAGGGAGGGGCGGTCCAGACCGAGCATGGCGCGCGCGAACGGGGGCAGCAGCGCGGTTGCCTCGGTGCCGAGCATCGTCTGGACCGCCGGTGGCGCGCCATCGGGGCGCTGGTTCAGCACCAGTTGTGCCACCTCGCGCGCCTGCGGTGTGGCGCGCAGGTCACACCGGAACTCCGCCAGCAGCTGCTCCGCCTCGCGCTGGGTTTCCGGCACCGGGTCCGCCCCCAGCGCCCGGGCGATGACCGCGAACTGGCGGTAGTATTCGTCCCGCTCGGCATGGGGCATGGCTGGGCGTACCAGCCGGACATAGGCCGCCAGGAAGCTGCTCGCCTCCGCCACGTGGACCCATGCCAGCGTGCGCGGATCGCGGGCCGAATAGCGGATGCCGTCCGACAGCGAGCCGTTCACCCGCTCGTGGATCCGGTTGACCCGCGCAATCGAGGCCATGGCCGCATCACGCTGGCCGAAGGTGGTCACGGCAATGAAACGCGCCGTTCGCCGCAGCCGGCCGTGCATGTCTTCGCGGAAGTTGGAATGGTCGAGCACGCCCTGCAGCGCATGGGGGTGGAGCATTTGCAGCAGCAAGCCCCGAATGCCGCCAACCATCATCGCCACGACATCGGCGTGGACCATGCGGATCGGCGTATCGCGTTCGAACAGCGCATCGTCTGACAGGGGCACCGGCGCTTCGCCGCTGGAGGTGTCGTTAAAAACCGCCCGGACTCGCCCGACCAGTTGCTGTCTTAGGAACGCGCCGGGTCCGGTTTCTGCCATTACGCCAATATAGGCATCCTGCGCCTAATGAAAATGTTGGCCTGCGCCTGCTTGCAGCGTTTCGCGCAGCCGTCTACGCACCGCCCGGTATGAACGACATGACCGACCGCAACCACGCCCCCTCCGACACCACCGTGCTTGCCGCGCCCGACACCGAAGTCGATGTGCGGGCAGTGTTCGGCGTCGATGTCGACTGGAAGGTGCCCGCCTTCAGCAAGGCCGATTCCCGCGTGCCCGACCTCGATGAAGGCTACGTGTTCGATCCGGAAACAACGCTGGCGATCCTGGCCGGGTTCGCGTTCGACCGGCGGGTGATGGTGCAAGGCTATCACGGCACCGGCAAATCGACTCACATCGAGCAGGTCGCCGCGCGGCTCAACTGGCCCTGTATCCGCATCAACCTTGACGCGCATATCAGCCGGATCGACCTGGTTGGACGCGATGCAATCGTGCTGCGCGACGGCCTGCAGGTGACCGAGTTCCGCGAAGGGCTGCTGCCGTGGGCGCTCCAGCACCCGGTGGCGCTGGTCTTCGACGAATATGACGCCGGCCGCCCGGACGTGATGTTCGTGATCCAGCGCGTGCTGGAGCAGCAGGGCAAGCTGACCCTGCTCGACCAGAACCGCGTAATCAGGCCCGATCCCAACTTCCGCCTGTTTGCCACTGCCAACACGGTGGGCCTGGGCGACACCAGCGGGCTCTATCACGGCACCCAGGCGATCAACCAGGGCCAGATGGACCGGTGGAACATCGTCGTCGGGCTGAACTACCTGCCCGCCGAGACCGAGCTGGAAATCGTCAGGGCCAAGAACCCCGAAACCGATTCCAAGGTGCTGGCCGACATGATCAAGGTCGCCGACCTGACTCGCCAGGGATTCATCAACGGCGACATCTCGACCGTGATGAGCCCGCGCACGGTGATCACCTGGGCGCAGAACGCAGCAATCTTCAACAACGTCGGTTTCGCCTTCCGCGTCAGCTTCCTCAACAAATGCGACGAGGCGGAACGGATGCTGGTGGCCGAATACTACCAGCGGGTGTTTGCCGAAGACCTGCCTGAAAGCGTGCTCGGCAAGCGTTAAGGTTGAACCCTCTATCGCGCACTGTGTTGTTCGTATAGCACAGTTTGGTGATGGGTCTGCTCGATTCCCTGCTTGGCAAGAAGCGCGCGGCGGCTGCTCCTGCGCCCCACGCGGGATTCTACGCCCTGCACGATGCCTATGGCGACGGGCCCGATTACGACGCGTGGGACGCCCGGCTGGACGAAGCCGAGCAGCGCTACGCCCGGCAGGATGCGCGGGAAGAGCGCAAGCGCCAGCGCTGGTGGCAGCGGCCCTACTGGCTTGGCCGCCGCAAGCGGTGGTGGGCGGTACGGATCGTCGCCGCGACATTGCTGCTGTTTTTCCTGCTGGTCGGCTGGCTTGCCGTTACCGCGCCGCTGTCCCGCTCGCTTGAACCAATTGCGCCGCCGGAAATTACCCTGCTGGCTTCGGACGGCACCCCGATTGCGCGCAACGGGGCGGTGGTGGACAAGCCGGTCAGGGTGGCGGATCTGCCGCCGCATGTGATCGAGCCGTTCCTCGCAATCGAGGACCGGCGCTTCTACAGTCACTGGGGGGTCGACCCGCGCGGGCTTGCCCGGGCCGTGTTCACCGGCGTAGGCGGCGGCAGCACGATCACCCAGCAGCTCGCCAAGTTCACCTTCCTCACGCCCGAACGCAGCCTCACCCGCAAGGCGCGCGAGGCAATGATCGCGTTCTGGCTCGAGTCCTGGCTGACTAAGGACGAGATCCTCGAACGCTATCTGTCCAACGCCTATTTCGGCGACAACACCTACGGCCTGCGCGCTGCCAGCCTGCATTACTTCTACCGCCACCCGGAGAAGCTCAAGCCGGAACAGGCCGCGATGCTGGCTGGCCTGTTGCAAGCCCCGTCGCGCTATGCCCCGACCCGCAATTTCGACCGTGCGAAAGAGCGGATGGGGCTGGTGGTGCAATCGATGGTCGCGGCAGGCTATCTGACCGAGGCTGAAGCCAGGGCGATGCCGGTGCCGGTGATCGATTCGCGGCGGCGCAACACCCTGCCGACCGGGACCTATTTTGCCGACTGGGCCTTGCCCGAAGCGCGCGGGATTGCGGACAGCGGTTATGCTTCGCAGACCCTGACCACCACGCTCGATTCGCGGCTGCAGGGTATTGCCCGCCGGGTGACCTCGCGTGCCGGGCTAGGCCAGGCGCAGGTGGCGCTGGTCGCCATGCGGCCCAACGGCGAGGTCGTGGCGATGATCGGGGGCAAGGACTACGGCAAATCCCCGTTCAACCGCGCGACCCAGGCCCGGCGTCAGCCCGGCTCGACCTTCAAGCTGTTCGTTTACCTGGCGGCCCTGCGCTCCGGCATGAGCCCGGAGCATCGGGTTGCCAACACGGAGATTACCACCGGCACCTACCGTCCGCGCAATGCTCGCGGGACCTATTCGGATTCGCTGACGCTGGAGGAGGCATTTGCCCAGTCGAGCAATGTCGCCGCGGTCCGGCTGCTGGACCAGCTCGGGAGCAAGGCGGTAATCGATACCGCCCGCGATCTGGGCGTGCGGTCCCCCCTGGCCGAGGGCGATCCCAGCCTGGCGCTGGGCACGTCGACGATGACCCTGATCGAGCTTACTGCAGCCTATGCCGGGGTGGCCGCCAACGACTTCCCGGTCCAGCCCCATGCCTTCCGGCAGGAAGAGGAAGGCTGGCTGGAGTGGTTGTGGAACGGGCGCAGCAGCCTGTCGTCGCGCCAGCATCGCAACATCGAGCAACTGCTGCGCAGCGCGGTCAACCGCGGCACCGGCCGGGCGGCGATCCTGCGTGGTCCGAACTTCGGCAAGACCGGCACCAGCCAGGATTACCGCGATGCCCTGTTCGTCGGTTATGCCGGTGACCTGGTGGTGGGCGTGTGGATCGGCAATGACGACAATTCGCCGCTGAACGGCATAACCGGCGGCGGTCTGCCCGCCCGCATCTGGCGCGATTTCATGACCCAGGCACTGGGCGAGACACCGGTGCGCCAGCGGCAGGCGCCGCAGCCCGATCCGTCCGGCCCGGTCCAGCCGCAGGATGTGCCCGATCTCGATGCGCTGCCGCCGGGCCCGAACGGCACGCGGCTGCGGGTGGAGGGCAACGGCGTTGTCATCTCGACCGATGTAGAGGGCGTGCCGATCGATCTGCGGATCGACGAGAACGGGGTTGGCGTCTCACCCGGGCCGAGGCCGCCGCCTGAGCGTTAGGCCCCGTCCTCGACCATCAGGATATTCATCACTGCAGTGGCGACCGGGCGGGCCGGATCGTCCTGCCACGCCGATACCTCGATGTTGGCATTGCGGCGCCCCAGCCGGTTGACATGGCCGGCCGCGTAAGTGGTCTGGCACCTTGCGGCGGTGAGGAACTGCACCGTGATCCCGATCGGCTTCAGCCGCGCCTGGCGGCCCTGCCGGTGAAGCTCGGTGCGCAGGGCTGCATAGCCTGCGTTTTCCAGCAATCCGCTGGTCGCCCCGCCATGCAGCACGGTCGGGCGGCCTTCGACATGGCTGTCGAACGGCATCGCCAGCACCGGCACACCCTGCTCGAGCCGCTCGATCTCGATTCCCAGTGAGCGGGCATAGGCAGGCAGCTCCATCCGCAGTGTCTCGATTTCCTGGTCGGTCATCGCGTTTTTCCCGGAAAGAACATGAACACCGCCGCGACATGGGCGACCGGGTCGTCCGGGTCGCCGTCATGCGCCATGCCGCGCAGGAAAGCTGCGGAGCGGGTCACGCGATAGCACTTGGCCCGCCCGTGCACGGCCGTGCCTTCACGGGCAGGGCGCATGTAGTCGACCCTGAGATCGAGCGTGGCGGCGGCGCGGAATTCACCTGTGGTGGTCCAAATAGCCATGCCGCAGGCCATGTCCATCAGGCTGATGATTGGCCCTGAGGCGAGCACGCCGCTGCCGGTCTCTCCAGCCAGATCCTCGCGCCAGGGCAGGGTCAACTCAACCCAGTTTTCACCATGGGCGGTGTAATGCAGCCCGAGCCAGCCCGGGTGGCCGCGCGAAAAGACGAAACGGGCCGCCATGGCCGGATCGAAACGGGCGAGTTCAGTGCTCATGAATTCGGTCTGTGCATCAGGTGCAGCCATGACAACAGTTTAATTTCAACCGGCCATCAGCCTGCGTCAGTTCTCTTGTCCTGGTCCGCCATCCGGCGCGCCAGTGGATATGAGGAGATACACCTGATGGACCTGCCCCAGATCACCCTCGCCAGCCTGCCCGGCCTCGATACTGCCACCGGCCTGTTCGGCACGCTGTCGGACCTCGCAACTGCCCAGTCGGATGACCGGATCATCATCCTGATGGTCTGGATCTACGAGATCCTGCCCCCCGAAGGCCTGCTCTGAGCGGCGCAGGGCCAATGCGGATCGATCCTGCCTTGCACGCGCTGCGCAGCGAACCGGCGCTGCAACGCGCTGCGCAGGTCCGGCTGGAACAGGCCAGGCATGCGTGGCAAACAGACGGCATCATGTCTGAAGTGGCGAGCGATTTCATGCGCTTTGCCGCAGATGAGCCGCTTGCGGCGCTGCCCTGCCTGACGGCGTGCCTCAGCCAGACGGCAACCGGGCAACGCCTGGTTGCCGGACTGGTCGGTGCCATAGCCCCGGCTCTGCGGCACAACCCGTTTGGCCTGGTCCCGTTCCGCCACCAGTTGACCGCCGGCCATGCGGTGCTGGAACTGGTCCGGCATGGCCGTGCGGCGCTGTCGCTGATGGTTTACCGTCCCCAGGCCGGGCCGGCTGCGGCCAGTGTCTGCTTCACATCCGGCGAGCGGTACGAACTGTGCCTGCGCGGTGAAGGGCAGGGCCGCCTGGTCCGGCTTGCAAGGCGCGGCGAAAAGCGCGCGGAGTTGGCAGAAGCTGCCTGCTGGTTCGGCCCTGGCTGGTTGCGCTCGTTTGACAATGGCGGGGAAACCAAGTTGGTCGATCAGGTCACGGTGCCGCTGGTGATGCTGCGCCTCTCGCGCGACCCGGCGCAACCCGGCCCGGCGCGCGAGTACCGGCTGACCGATGGGGCGCTGATCCATCAGGCGGCTGGTGATCGCCGTGACAGTCGGCGCGAACTCGCATTGGCGGTGCTTGGCGGCATGGGCAGGAGGGATGCACTTCCGGCGATGCAGGCCGCAGCGCGTTCAGGTGCTTCGCATGTTCGGTGGGAAGCCGTGCGCCAGGTGCTGGCGATGGACAGTGGGGCGGGCTTCGCCTTGCTCGGGTCGATTGCGCGTGACCCGTCCGATGCGCTGTCGGCGCCCGCCGCCGCACAGCGTGCCCGCCTGCTGGAGACCGTTCCGCAACTTGCCCGAGCGGAGGAGGGCGCATTGTGCCCAGCGTGATTGCCATCGACGATCCGGCGGTCGTCACGTTGGCGGAGTGCATTGCCGGGCTGGACGGTACCGGCTTCACCCCGCGGGACGAAGATACTGTTCACGAGGCCGCCCGCTGGCTGCGGCGGCTGGGCAACAATCGCAGCTTTCTCGGTGATATCCTGCTCGATGCGCTGCGCGGCGTCGATTGCGGCGAGCAGGACGACAGCGCCTATACCCCGCAATCGCTGATGCTGTCCGGATATCGGGCGGGCTATTTCCTGCGCGCCAATATCTGGCCCTGTCCGACCGACCAGGCTTATCGCGCCAGCGGGGCGGGGGCCTTCGCCTACGGCGTGCCGCACGATCACAATTTCGATTTCCTGACCATCGGCTATCACGGGCCTGGTTACGAGAGCGACTACTGGGAATACGACTACGAGGCGGTTGCGGGATTTCCGGGCGAAACGGCCGGCCTGCGTCACACCGGGCGGCGCACGCTCTCGCCCGGTATGATCCTGCACTACCGCGCTCACCGCGATGTCCATGCCCAGTTACCGCCGCAGAGCTTGTCCGTCTCGCTCAACATCATGGCGACCGATCCGGCACAGGGCTGGTTCGATCAGTACCGGTTCGATCCGCTCAGTGACACGGTGACCGGTGTGCTCAGCCCCAATTCCACCGAGGTGTTCCTGCGCGCGGCAGTGGCGTGCGGAAGCGAGGAAGCGCTCGATCTGGCAGCATGGATCGGAAGGACTCATCCCGCCGACCGGCTGCGCCTCGCTGCGTTCGAAGCCCGTGCGGAGCAGGAATCCGATCCGGCCCGCTGCGATGCGATCTGGCAGGAAGCGGAGCAGAGCGGATCACGTCTCGTCGCAGGGGTGGCGGCCCGGAACCGCCGGGAACAGGCCTAGAACGCGCCACCGGTCAGCGCGTCGATGGCAGCCTGGAGAATCACGGCGGCAGCATGGCTGTCGATCTTTTCGGCGCGGCGGGCCCGGCTCATGTCCTGTCCGATCATCGCCCGTTCGGCGCTGGCGGTGGACCAGCGCTCGTCCCACAGCAATATCGGCAGGCCCAGCGCGGCATGGAGATTGCGGGCGTAGGCGCGGCTGGCCTGGGCGCGCGGCCCTTCGCTGCTATCCATGTTGAGCGGCAGGCCGATGACCATGCCCCGCACCCCGCGCTCGGCCACCAGCGCGGCCAGCACGTCCCGGTCGCGCCCGAACTTGCCGCGTGCCAGTGTCTTGCCCGCACTGGCAAAGCGCCAACCGGCATCGCATAGCGCCGTGCCGATGGACTGCGTGCCGAGGTCCAGCCCGAGCAGCACGCCCCCGTCGGGCAGAGCAGCCCGGAAATCGGGTGCGCGGTCGGTTACCGGGGGGACTGCTTCCATGCCTCGACCCGTTGCACCACGTCGGCCTGCAGGTTGGCCCAGAACAGAGGAATGTCGTACACGTGGTAGTTGTTGCCCGGCAGCACGGCATCGCCCACGTCAGGCGGATCGCCAATCAGCAGCAGCCCGCGCTCATCGCAGCGGGCGGAAACGGCACCCCGCATGAGCGTGCCAGAAATGTAGTCCTTCTCCGGGATCAAGGTGCCCAGATTGAGTGCGGCATCGGCCGTGCCGCCCACCGCACCGGTCAGCGGATTGGTGCACAGGATCGGGCTTTTGCCGCGTGGCTTGCCGTCAAACCCGGTCGAGGCGGCATAGCTGCCCAGCACGTCGGACGGGTCAGCCGGTTCGGCAAAGGTCGACCAACTCATCACGCAGCCCGGCTGGGAGGGTGTCGCGCAGGCAGGAAAGCCCAGCGCGGGCAGATCGTGAGGGACCGAGATCGGCCAGCCAACTGCGTAGATTGCGGCAATCCGCGGTGCGATTTCGCTGCCCGCCAGTTCTTCGCGCATCAGGCGCAGCAAGTGGAGCGATCCCTGGCTGTGTCCGGCCAGCACGATCGGCATGTCCGGATCGATGCTTGAGACGAAGAACGCGAACGCCTGCCTGACGTCATCATAGGCGGCCGCAATCGCTTTCTCGGCGTCGGGGGTATCAGCGAGGAACGCTCCAAAGGTTGCCTGGCGATATTTGGGGGCCCAGATTTCGCTTGCCCGGTTGAACGGGCTCGCCATGCCGCGCACGTAGATATTCGCAATTCGCTGTGAGTCCGCGTCGTCAAGCGGGGCATTCCAGTTCGATCGGTCGAGATAGCTGGTCGGGTGGATGAAGAAGACCGCGAATTTCGGGGCGGGCGGTTCGGCGGGGGTGGGCAGGGTCATGCCTTCCCGCTGCCCGGCAGGTTGCCAGCGGGCTGGATCGTTCACGCCCATGCCGGGTCGGGACAACCACAGGGACGGATCGTCATAGGCATTCATCTCAAGCGGGGTCTGGGCAACGAATTCGCTGCCCGGCACGAACGCCATTCGGGTCAGATCCTTCCACCAGATCGCCATGACGAACCCGCCCGCGATCACCAGCACGATGATCGCCGCGACGACGTAGAGAAACTTGCGTGCCATTATCCGGTCTCTGCCTCCAATGCGTCCATCTGATCGATCCGCGCCGCGCGACGCTCAAGCCCGACCTTGATCATCGCCAGCAGCGGGTCAGCCAGCGCTAGCCCAAGAATGCCAAACAACACTCCAAACACCAGCTGGGCCGACAGAACCAGCGCCGGGGCCAGATCAACTGTCTTTTTCGCGATATAGGGGACCAGAAAGTAGCCGTCGAAGTTCTGGACCACGAAATAGACCGCAATGGTATAGAACCCCATCTCCGAGCCGCCCGAGAAACCGACCAGAACCATCAGCAGCCCGGAAATCAGCGCGCCGATGTTGGGGATGAAGGCGAGCAAGCCGGTCAGTAGGCCGAGCAGCGCTGCCATGGGGACAGGGTCAAGCCCGAACAGTGCTCCACCATGGGCCAGCATGACCCAGGTCAACAGCCCTTCTATTACCATGCCCAGTACGCGGCCTGCCAGCAGGCGGCGCAGGGTGCGGGCTTGATGAGTCAGTGTATCGAGAAAGGCTTCCCGATGCGTGCGTACCACCATCCAGGCGACCCCGCGTTCGTACAGCTTGGGGTCGATCGCGAAGTAGATGCCGATGATCACAATCAGCGCAAAGGTGGTCAAACCGCCCACCAGGCCGCCGATGGCGCGGGTGACCGTGCCGACCCCGCTGGACAGGGTTGAAGCAAGGCCGCGGATATCCTCAACCCCGAACTCCAGCCCGCGTGCCTGGGCCCAGTTAGCAAGTCGCAGGAGCTGAGTATTGATGATTGTGGGCAGGGCAGCGGCTTCACGGGAGATTTGCCCGCCGGCAAACTGCACCAGCCAGTAAAGAAAGCCACCGATCAAAAGCAGCGCCAGTGCTACCCGCCATCCGCGCGCGATCGGAAGGGCTCGGCCAAGCAGGCGCACGAAACCGTCCACCAGCGCGCCGAACACCAGCGCTCCGAATATAACCAGCAGGGAATAGGACAGATAGACCGCAAGCACGGCCAGCCCGATGACCAGGGTCCAGATGAACGCACGGCTCGCTTCCAGCCGCAGGCGCTCGTCCATGATCCGCGCCGGACTTGCGCCTATGGGGGCTCCGTTCGGCGGATCGTCGCTCATTCGACCGCGCTGGGCTTGGCTATGGCCGGGCGCAGCGTGGTCCAGGCCCGTCCGCCGCGGAGCGATGTGAACCACGTGACCGGATTCCACCCGGTTGTCCCGTCAAGCGAGAAGGTGATGAACTCCGCCCGTCCGCCAATGTTCTCGAGCGGGACCGGTCCGCCGAGACCGCCGCCGCCGTAGGGATCGACTGCTGCGCGACTGTCCGCCGAATGGTCGCGGTTGTCGCCCATCACGAACACATGGCCAGCGGGCACGGTGATCTTGTCGAAGTTGTCGAGCCCCGCGTCGAAATCCTCGTTGATGATCAGGTAGCTCGCACCATTGGGCAGGGTCTCGCGCGCGACCGGGAGTTCGTAGACCGGAGTGCCATCCTCGTTCCGGGCGCGATAGATCTCGAAATCGGCCAGGCAAGGGCGGGGCGGAATGCTGCACAGGTGCTGGTCGCTCGCCACCGGCAACCGCAGGGCAGGTTCGACCTGCTGCGGCACGGGTATACCGTTGAGGATGATCTGGCCGCCGCGCAGCTCGATCGTATCCCCGGGCAGGGCGACGACGCGCTTGATATAGTCCTCGTCACGCAAGGGGTGTACCGGGATCACGATATCGCCGTATTCCGGCGTCGATCCCCATACCCGCCATTCTGCGCGCGGGAGGAGGTGGAAGGAGACCGACGACCAGTTCCAGCCATAGGGATACTTGCTCACCACCAACCTGTCGCCGACCAGCAGGTTGGGCATCATCGATGTGCTGGGAATGTAGAACGGCTTGGCGATGAAGCTGTGGAAGGCGAGCACCGCCAGCAGCATCACTGCAAGGCCGCGCAGCTCAGCCAGCCAGTTGACCTTTTCCTTGTCCGGCTTGGCTTTTTTGTCCGGTTTGATCGCGGTGGCAATCCGTTCCGTCTGTTCGGGCTGTTCGGGGGGCGTTTCTGTCACGGGGATACTCAAAGCGGACGGGCCTCGATAATCACGAAGGCCTGCGCCCATGGATGATCGTCGGTGAGGGTGAGATGAATGATGGCCTCATGGCCGTCCGGCGTCATTTCCGCAAGGCGCTTGGCCGCACCATTGGCCAGCGCGAGCGTCGGCGCGCCCGAGGGCGCGTTCACCACGCCGATATCCTT
This sequence comes from Sphingomonadaceae bacterium, assembly GCA_046294735.1. Classification (GTDB taxonomy): domain Bacteria; phylum Pseudomonadota; class Alphaproteobacteria; order Sphingomonadales; family Sphingomonadaceae; genus 34-65-8. The sequence continues at coordinate 484,537 of JBKBKB010000001.1, read as the reverse complement.
CATGTAGACCCCGCGGTAGAAGCCGGTGCCCACGGCCTTGGAAAAGGCCTCCTTGGCGGCAAAGCGCTTGGCGTAGGTGCCCGCGCGGGTGAACGGACGTTTGGCTGCCTTGGCGCGCTCGACCTCGGTGAAGACGCGCTGCTCGAACCGCTCGCCGTGCCGGTCGAGCACGGCCTGAATCCGCTCGACATTGCACAGGTCGGAACCGAGGCCGATGATCATCCGCGCGCCTCGTCCATCAGGTCACGCATCCGCAGGACCGCCGGTTCCAGCCCGCAAAAGATCGCCTCGCCGATCAGGTAGTGGCCGATGTTGAGTTCCGCCAGTTGCGGGATCGCCGCAATCGGCTGGACGTTTTCATAGGTAAGGCCGTGGCCGGCGTGGGGCTCGATCCCGTTCTTGGCCGCTAGCGCAGCTATGTCGGATATGCGCTTCAATTCGGCTGCGGTCTTGTCGCGATCACCGCCTAGAAACGCATGGGCATATTCGCCAGTGTGGAACTCCACCACCGGCGCGCCGAGCCGCAGCGCGGCGTCAAGCTGGCGCTCGTTCGCCTCGATGAACAGGCTGACCCGGATGCCGGCATCGGCGAGCCGGGTGACCATCGGCGCCAGCCGGTTGTGCAGGCCCGCTGCATCAAGCCCGCCTTCGGTCGTGCGCTCCTCGCGCTTTTCCGGCACGATGCAGGCGGCATGCGGTTTGTGGCGCAGGGCGATCGCCAGCATTTCCTCGGTCGCGGCCATTTCGAGGTTGAGCGGCAGGTTGGTCGCCGCCTGGATCCGGGCGAGGTCTTCGTCGCGGATGTGACGCCGGTCCTCGCGCAGGTGGGCGGTAATGCCGTCACCGCCGCAAGCCGCGACAATCTCGGCCGCCCGCACGGGATCGGGATGGTCGCCGCCGCGCGCATTGCGGATGGTCGCGACGTGGTCGATGTTGACGCCGAGGCGGAGCCGCTGTGGCATCTACTTGCGGCTCCCTGGCTTGGTGACCGGGATCGCCGCCAGCGCTTCCGGCATGTCGGATTCGGCGTAGGTCGGAAAGTTGAGCTGAACGAGCGGGAAGAACGGCACGCCGAGATCGGCGTCGCCCGCTGACCGGTCCACCAGTGCCGCCTCGGCAATCACCATGCCGCCGTCGCGTGCCACGGCCGCGATCGCTTCCCGGCTGGACAGGCCGGTGGTGACGACATCCTCGACCATCAGCACCCGTGCGCCTTCGGCCAGCGCGAATCCCCTCCGCAGCTCGAATGTGCCAGCAGGGCGTTCGAGAAAGATCGCATCCTTGCCCAGGGCTCGGCCCATTTCATGACCGATTATAAGGCCGCCCATCGCGGGAGAGACCACCACCTCGATCTCGCTGCGAATCTCGCGCGGGATGCGCTGAGCCAGGGCCAGTGCCAGTCGGCCAGCCCGTTCGGCATTCATCAACACCCTTGCACATTGCAGATAATGGGCGCTGTGGCGCCCGCTCGACAGCAGGAAATGCCCTTCGAGAAGGGCATCGCAGCTACGAAATTCGGATAGGACGTCGTCGTCTGTCATGAAGGGCTTTTCCGGGAGTTCCCTGTGGCTTGCCCGGGGGGCAAGAGGTGTTGCGGATTTTTCTCCTAGAAGCGCTTGAGGCACTGGGCAAGCGCGCGTATAGGCCCGGACCGTGACCCCGTGAAAGGGGGTAATTGTGGCTGCACTTGGCGGCTTGAAGATCAAAAACGGAAAGCGTCGGATTGATGAATTTCGGTAACGGGGCCCGCGAGGCTATCGGCAAGACGGTAACGGTTTGGACGGCTGCGGCCCTGACGCTGGTGCCTGGCATGGCACTGGCACAGGAAGCGGCGGCTGATGCTGCGGCGCCCGCGGCAGAGGCCGCAGTGGCTGAAACGGCTGCGCCCACGGCCGACGCTGCGGCGGCCACTGTGCCAGCCTATACGCCGCTTGGGTCGGACATGATCAAGGGTCAGCCGGTGAATGGTGGTCTTGATCTTCAGCCGCAGTTTTCCGATGTCGGTGTATATGCCTTTGGGTTCCATGTTGCGCTGGTCTGGATCATGGCGATCATCAGCGTGTTCGTGCTCGGGCTGCTGATCTATGTGATGGTGCGCTATCGCAAGGGTGCCAATCCGAACCCGTCCAAGACCACCCACAACACCATGATCGAAGTGGTGTGGACAGTGGTCCCGGTGCTGATCCTGGTCGGCATCGCCATCCCGTCGATTTCGCTGCTGTCGAAGCAGTACGAAACGCCGCCGGCGGACGCTGTCACGGTCAAGATCACCGGCTACCAGTGGAACTGGGGCTACGAATTGCCTGATCAGGGCATCTCCGAATTCATCGCCAACATGATGCCGGTGGAAGATGCCAAGGCAGCCGGTTTCCCGGCCCTGCTGGAGGTTGATAACCGTCTGGTCCTGCCGGTCGACACACCGATCCGGGTCCAGACTACGGCTGCCGACGTGATCCATTCGTGGGCGGTACCCGCCCTTTGGTTCAAACTCGACGCGATCCCTGGCCGACTTAACGAGAAGCTGCTGACGATCAATGAGCCGGGCATATATTATGGCCAGTGCTCGGAACTGTGCGGCGTTAAGCATGCGTATATGCCGATCGCTGTCGAAGCAGTTCCTCGTGAGCAGTGGGAAGCCTGGGTCCTGTCAAAGGGCGGCTCGCTCGGACGCGAAGAGTCTGTGGCTGAGGCTGCTCCCGTCGCTGCTGTCCCTGCAACTGCGACCACCACCACCACCACCGCGGCAGTTGCCGCCCCCGCCGCTGCTGCCCCTGCAGTCGGCCAGTAATCCCCACAGGGCTGAAGAGAACGATTATGGCGACCACAGCGGACACCTTCCAGGCTCACGGCGACGACCACGCGCACCACGATGCTGATCACAAGCCCGGCTTCTTTGCGCGCTGGTTCATGTCGACCAACCACAAGGACATCGGCACCCTCTATCTGATCTTCGCGATTTTCGCGGGGATCATCGGCGGGGTTATCTCGGGCGTGATGCGTGCCGAACTGGCCGAGCCGGGCATCCAGGTGCTGGGCTGGTGGGTCGAGTTCATGGGCGGTGAAGCCAGCTTCGAGGCGAACGCTCACCTGTGGAATGTGTTCATCACCGCCCACGGTTTGATCATGGTGTTTTTCATGGTCATGCCTGCCATGATCGGTGGGTTCGGCAACTGGTTCGTGCCCTTGATGATCGGCGCGCCAGACATGGCGTTCCCGCGCATGAACAACATCTCGTTCTGGCTCACGGTGGCCGGTTTCACGAGCCTGATGCTCTCGACTTTCGTGCCTGGCGGACCGGAAGGTAACGGCGCCGGGATCGGCTGGACGGCCTATGCGCCGCTTTCGACCAGCGGCTCGGTTGGCCCGGCGACGGACTTCGCGATTTTCTCGCTGCACCTTGCGGGCGCGGCGTCGATTATGGGTGCGATCAACTTCATCACGACCATCTTCAACATGCGTGCGCCTGGCATGACCCTGCACAAGATGCCGTTGTTCGTGTGGTCGGTGCTGGTGACTGCGTTCCTGTTGCTACTGGCGCTGCCGGTTTTGGCTGCGGCCATCACCATGCTGCTGACCGACCGCAACTTTGGCACCACTTTCTTTAATCCGGCCGGTGGCGGCGATCCGGTTCTGTACCAGCATCTGTTCTGGTTCTTCGGTCACCCCGAAGTCTACATCATGATTCTGCCGGGCTTCGGAATTATCAGCCAGATCGTGGCGACCTTCAGCCGCAAGCCCGTGTTTGGCTATCTCGGCATGGCATACGCCATGGTTGCGATCGGCGTGGTCGGCTTTGTCGTGTGGGCACACCACATGTACACTGTCGGCATGGACGTGAACACGAAGATGTACTTCACGGCGGCCACCATGGTGATCGCGGTGCCAACTGGCGTGAAGATCTTCAGCTGGATCGCCACCATGTGGGGCGGCTCGATCGAGTTCAAGTCACCGATGGTCTGGGCGATCGGCATGATCTTCCTGTTCACCGTGGGCGGCGTGACCGGTGTCTATCTCGCCAATGGAGGCATCGACGATGTGGTGCATGACACCTACTTCGTGGTCGCCCACTTCCACTACGTGTTGTCGATGGGTGCAGTGTTCTCTCTGTTCGCGGGCTTCTACTACTGGTTCCCGAAGATGAGCGGACGGATGCACTCGGAGTTTCTGAGCCATGTGCACTTCTGGATCTTCTTCGTTGGCGTGAACATGATCTTCTTCCCAATGCACTTCCTCGGGTTGCAGGGCATGCCGCGTCGCTACCCCGACTATCCGGAGGCCTACAGTTACTGGAACGAGATCGCGACGCTCGGCTACACCGTGATGGCGGTCTCCATGGTCGTGTTCTTCGTCAACATGGTCTACGCCTTCGTGGCGGGGAAGAAAGCGGGCGATAATCCGTGGGGTGAAGGGGCGACGACGCTCGAATGGACCCTGTCGAGCCCGCCGCCTTACCACCAGTTCGAGACGTTGCCGGTCATTGGCGAGCATCAGGACTACCACGACCATCGCCCCGTCACTGCCTGATGGCAGGGCCCTTGGGGAAGGGCCGGGAAAATGAACAAGGGGAGGGGCGCGCTGGTGACGGTGCGCCTCTTGCCATAGACAGGCCTGCTCACGGCCGCCATGCGCGTCCCATGCGATGCCAATCGGAGAAGTAGACCGACTGATGACTGCACCTGTTGCCTCGATCCCGCTACCGGCCGACTGGCGCGATTTCTTCGCGTTGACCAAGCCGCGCGTGATGAGCCTGGTGATTTTCACCGGCCTGTGCGGTCTGCTGGCTGCCCCGGGCAGCATTCATCCCGTGCTTGGCTTTACCGCGATCCTGTGCATCGCTATCGGAGCCGGGGGCGCTGCGGCGCTGAACATGTGGTGGGAAGCCGACCTAGATGCAGGGATGAAGCGAACTGCGGGCAGGCCGATCCCTGGCGGCCGACTTGATCCAACCAGTGCGCGTGATTTCGGGGTCGGCCTGTCGGTCGGCTCGGTCTTACTGATGGGCCTGGGCATCGGCTGGCTTGCCGCATCGATCCTGGCCGTGTCGATCGTGTACTATGCCGTGATCTACACCATCTGGCTCAAGCCGCGCACGCCCCAGAATATCGTGATCGGGGGCGGGGCCGGTGCCTTCCCGCCACTGATCGGCTGGGTGGCCGTAACTGGCGACGTCACGCTGATGCCGGTGCTGTTGTTTGCAATCATCTTCATGTGGACACCGCCACATTTCTGGGCGCTCGCGCTGTTTGTGCAGATTGACTACGCCAAGGTCGGCATTCCAATGATGCCGGTGGTGCGAGGCGAAGCGTCTACCCGCAAGCAGATCCTGGTCTATTCGGTCCTGCTGCTGCCGGTCGCCGTGGCGCCCTGGCTGATCGGCGGGACTGGGGCAGTTTACGGTCTGGCGGCGCTTATACTGTCGCTGCTGTTCGTGCTGCTTGCGGTGCCGGTGGCCCGGCGGACCGCGGGCGACGGCGACCGGATGTTGCCAGAAAAGCGTCTGTTCTCGTTCAGCGTATTGTACCTGTTTCTGCTCTTTGCAGCGCTCGTCGCGGATGCTCTGGTCCGCCAGCAAGGATGGCTATCGTGACCCCAGATGAAATCGCCGAATATCGCCGCCGCCAGAAGTCGCGCAATCTCGTGCTTGGCGGGATCCTCGTGTTCTTTGTGGTCCTGTTCTACGCTCTGACCATTGTGAGGATGTAGCTGCCATGACCACCTTGCCACTGGAAGAACGCAACCGCCGGGTCGGGTTCTATGCCCTGCTCGGGGCGCTGGCGATGCTGGGCCTGGGGTATGCGGCGGTGCCGCTCTACGACCTGTTCTGCCGGGTGACAGGCTTCGGCGGCACGACCCAGAAGGCGACCGAGCAGCAAGCCAGCGCGGCCGAACGCCTGGCGTTGAGTGCCAACGCCCCGGAAATCTCGATCCGGTTCGACGCGAGCACGGCGAGGGACATGCCGTGGGCCTTCAAGCCGGAACAGGTGACCGAGAAAGTCCGCATTGGCGTGCGTGATCTGGCGTTCTACACCGCCCGCAATGACAGTGGCGTGCCAATCACGGGCACAGCCACATTCAATGTCGAGCCGGAACAGGCAGGGCGCTATTTCCACAAGGTCCAGTGCTTCTGCTTCACCGAGCAAGTGCTACAGCCGGGGCAGGAAGTGCGGATGCCGGTGCTCTATTTCGTCGATCCGGCAATCCTGGACGATCCGAATGCGCAGGGCATCCAGCAGATCACTTTGAGCTACACCTTCCACAAGTCGGCTACCCAGCCGCAAATTCCTGCGTCCTGACACTGGACCAAGTGCAACCGCCCGATTAAGGGCCAGACAAAGCTGACTTACGGGGTACACGATTCATGGCTGGCACCGCGAACCACGATTATCATATTCTTCCGCCCGATATCTGGCCGTTCCTCGGCTCGGTTTCGGCGCTGACCTTTACCAGTGGCATGGTGCTGATGATGCACGAGATGGCCAACTGGCAGATCGTGCTCGGGCTCGGCATCGCCGGCCTGATCGCCACGTTCTTCAGCTGGTTCGGCAATATCGTGAAGGAAGCGCAGGCCGGGTACCATACCCCGGTGGTGCAGTTGCACCTGCGCTACGGCATGATCACATTCATTGCCTCCGAAGTGATGTTCTTCGTCGGCTGGTTCTGGGCGTGGTTCGATTTCTCGCTGTTTCCCTCGGTGATTTCCGAGGTTGTGGCCGGTCAATGGCCGCCCAAGGCGGTCGAGGCCGTGCTTGATCCGTTCAAGCTGCCGCTTCTCAACACCCTGATCCTGCTGTGCTCGGGCACCACCGTAACGTGGGCGCACCACTCGCTGATTCATGGAGACCGCGAAGGGCTGAAGAAGGGCTTGTGGCTGACCATCCTGCTCGGCGTGCTGTTCACCGCCATCCAGGCCTATGAATACAGCCACGCGCCGTTCCCCTTTGGTGAGAACACCTATGGTTCGGCTTTCTACATGGCGACCGGTTTCCACGGCTTCCACGTCCTCGTCGGCACGATCTTCCTGATCGTGTGCCTGGTGCGGACCTACAAAGGCCACTTCACCCCGCGCCAGCACTTCGGGTTCGAAGCAGCCGCGTGGTACTGGCACTTCGTCGACGTGGTGTGGCTGTTCCTGTTCGTCGCGATCTACGTCTTCGGAGGCGGGGACGCCCCGAAGATCTGATCGCCGATGAACGGGCCAGTGCCTGACAATCGAGGAGGGCAGCCAAGCATTCGCGAGGCCGCCCTTTTCGGTCTCTGCCCGCAGTGCGGCGCGAAGACCCTGTTCGAAGGGGTGGCCCAGTTCGCGCCCCGGTGCCGCGCCTGCGGGCTGGACCTTTCGCGGTTCAATGTGGGTGACGGCCCCGCTGCGTTCCTGACGCTGATCATCGGCGGGCTGATCGTTGGCCTGGCCCTGTGGCTGGAGATCGCAGTCACGCCGCCGTTCTGGGTCCATGCGCTGCTGTGGATTCCGCTGACGTTTGTGCTGGTGATCTACGGCCTGCGCGTGGCCAAGGCAGCTTTACTGGCGAGCGAGTACCGCAACGAGGCGGGCGAAGCGGGGCGAGGGCCGGAATGACGCGCAAGGTTCCGATCGTGGCCACGGCGGTGGTGCTTGTTGCAGTGGCGACCATGATCGCGCTGGGCCTGTGGCAACTGGGCCGCGCCGACGAGAAGGACGCGCTGCTCCTGCGCTACGCAGCCGCCGGGTCTTCGCCGGACGAGGTCGCATGGCCGATCGATAGCGAAGCAGCTGAGAGCGTGCTCTACCGGCGTTCGCGAGTAACTTGCGCCAATGTTTCAGCGATGGAGCAGGTTGCCGGTACAGCGGCCAGCGGTGCCCGGGGATGGGCCCATCGCGCGACCTGCGCCTTGCCTCGCGGGGATGCTGCGGCTCTGGTCGACCTCGGCTGGTCCGCGGTGCCCAATCCAGCCGCCTGGACAGGCGGCGTGGTCAGCGGTGTCATTGCACCCGGTCCGCGTCTGGTGGCTGACCCGCCGCTGGCCAGTCTCGAACCGTTGGCAAGACCCGATCCGCGCGACCTGCCCAACAACCACCTGTCCTACGCTGTGCAGTGGTTCCTGTTCGCGCTTACGGCGCTGGTGATCTACGTTATTGCCGTGCGCCGCCGCTGGCGGGAACGCAGCTGAGCTTGGGGCGGGGCAAAGCGCCCTCGCTTGCCCAGCGCGGGCGGCATCGCTAGGCGGCACACGATGGAATATATCTCGACCCGAGGAGCGGCTCCGGCGCTCGATTTCGAAGGCGCCACGCTGGCCGGCCTTGCGCCTGATGGTGGGCTTTATGTGCCGCGCGAATGGCCACGTTTTTCCATCGGTGAGCTTGCCGCGATGCAGGGCCTGCCATACGCGGAACTGGCCTCGCGGGTCATGCAGCCGTTTGTCGGTGATTGCCTGACATCTGACCAGCTGCGTGCGATGTGTGGCGCCGCCTATAGCCGGTTCGCCCACAAGGCCGTGACCCCGCTAGTTCAGCTGGACGAGCAGCACTGGGTGCTGGAGTTGTTCCACGGGCCCACGTTGGCGTTCAAGGACGTTGCGCTGCAGTTGCTCGGCCTGCTGTTCGAGGAATTCCTGAGCAGGCGGGGCGAGAACCTGACCATCGTTGGTGCGACCAGCGGCGACACCGGTTCTGCTGCGATCGACGCCGTGGCGGGGCGCGAGGGGATCGATATCTTCATGCTCCACCCGCGTGGGCGAGTGAGCGATGTCCAGCGCCGCCAGATGACCACCGTGCTCGCGCCCAATGTCCACAACATTGCCATCGACGGCAGCTTCGACGATGCCCAGGCGATGGTGAAGCGGATGTTCAACGATCCCGCGATGACCAGCCGGTTCCGCATCGGTGCAGTCAATTCGATCAACTGGGCGCGGCTGATGGCGCAGGTGGTCTATTACTTCGCCACCGCGCTTCAGCTTGGGGCGCCGGAGCGGAGGGTGGCGTTCAGCGTCCCGACCGGCAATTTCGGCGATGTGTTCGCAGGCTATGTGGCCGCCCAGATGGGCCTGCCGGTCGAGCGGCTGATCGTGGCGACCAACGTCAACGATATCATCCACCGCGCACTGAGCGAGGGCGACTATTCGGCTGGAACCGTCACCCCCACAGCGGCGCCCAGCATGGACATCCAGGTCTCCTCCAACTTCGAACGCCTGCTGTTCGATCTCGGCGGGCGCGATGGCGCTGCCATGGCCGAACAGATGCGCCACTTCGAGGCGACCAAGGCGATGCGCCTGACCAATGCTCAGCAGGACGGCGCTGCGGCGCTGTTTTCCAGCGCGCGGGCCGATGCCGACGATACGGCGCAGGCAATGCGCTGGGCGCACGAGCAGTGCGGGCAGGTACTTGATCCGCACACCGCAATCGGCCTCCACGCGGCACGCTTGTCAGGCCTTGCGCCGGAGATTGCGGTCGTAACGCTGGCGACCGCACATCCAGCCAAGTTCCCCGATCCGGTCGAGCGGGCGACTGGCCTGCGCCCGACCCTACCTGCCCGCGTGGGCGACCTGTTCCAGCGCGAGGAGCGCTATACCGAGTTGGCCGGCGAATACGATGCGGTCGCTGCCTACATCACTGAACGCGCCACTCTGGCAGGCTGATGGCCCGGACCATTCTAGATCCCGTGCTGATGGTGGGTAAGGGCTGGGGTGCCTATCGCCTGCTCGACAGCGGGCATGGCCGCAAGTGGGAGCAATATGGCCCTTATTCCTTTGTTCGGCCCGAACCGCAGGCGATGTGGCGCCCGCGTTTCGACGAATGGCAGGCCGACGGCGAATTCGTCCCTGGTTCGGACGAGGACGGCGGCGGCCGATGGAATCTTTCACCCGACGTTCCTGCCGAAGGTTGGCCGCTGGAATGGGGCCTTGCGCGCTTTACCGCACAGTGCACACCATTCCGGCACCTTGGCTTCTTCCCCGACATGGCCCCTGTGTGGGACTGGATGGGCGATCAGCTTGCCTTGTGTGAGCAATCCGAAACGCTGAACCTGTTCGGCTACACCGGGGTCGGCTCGCTGGCGCTGAGCGAGTTCGGCCCGGTGGTCCACGTCGATGCGAGCAAGAAATCGGTGGCCCAGGCGCGTGAGAACGCCGCCCTTTCCGGCATGGCAGAGCGACCGATCCGCTGGCTGGTTGACGATGCGACCAAGTTCACCGCACGCGAAGTGCGCCGCAGACGGCGTTATGACGGGATCATCCTGGACCCGCCCAAGTTCGGCCGCGGCCCCGATGGCGAGGTCTGGCGTCTGGAAGATGGCCTGCCGGGGCTGGTGGGTGATTGCGGGCGGTTGCTCGATGGCGACAGCCGGTTCCTGTTCCTGACCGTCTATGCGGTGCGGATGAGCAGCCTCGCGCTCGCCGGGCTGCTGGCGGAAAAGCTCGCTCACCTGCCCGGGGTGATCGAGCACGGCGACCTGTGCGTGCGCGAGCACGGGGAGGGCGCGCGGCTTTTGCCGACTGCGATCTTCGCACGCTGGCGGCAAAACGGCTAAGGCGACAGACTATGGCCGAATCGCTGATCCTTGAAGTGACCGATCTTGAGCACGACGTGCTCACCGGGATCTATTCCGAAGAAACCGGCAAGCCGCAGCCGCTGCGAATCAGCATTGCCGTTCGTCTGAAATGCGCGGACCGTTACGCGCCCGACACCCCGCTCGACGCGAGCAAGAACTACATGGACCTGAAGTTCGCCGCGACCGATGCCTTGCCGCCGGGGGTCCACTTCAAGCTGATTGAGGCAGTGGCCGACCACATCTGCGAAACCCTGTTCCTGCAGGACGACCGGGTCGAGGCGGTGACTGTCAAGATCATCAAGCTGGCGATTGCCGAGGCGGGCGAGAAGATCGGCGTCACCCTGACCCGGGAGCGTCGCTGAGATGGCGGGGCAGGCGGTTCTGACCATCGATTCTCTGCCTGCTGCAGCGCTGGATGCCGCTTCGCAGTTCCATCGCGACTGGACCGGGCAGGTGCGGCGACAGGTTGATCAGGGCGCGGACGCTGTGGCGGTTGTCATGCCGCCTGCGCCGGTTGACCACACCGACTGGCGGCGCGCGGCCGCACGCGACCTTGCCCGGGCCCTCGCACCGGTCCGGGTCAATGTGCTTTCGGGGGCCGATGAGGTCGGCATTTCGGCGATGCTGACATATTTGGCGAATGCGCCGGGCGTCACGGGTCACTATCTCCCTCTCCATGGAGATTGATACCGCAGCTGCGCGTGGGCCGGAATCGGGGCCTGGGTCGGGGGCCGCCATGCTGCGTGACGGCTTCGGCCGCCAGATAACCTATCTCCGCCTTTCCGTCACTGACCGCTGCGATCTGCGCTGCGGCTACTGTATGCCGGAGATGATGCAATTTCTGCCCAAGCGCGAGGTTCTCAGCCTTGAGGAGCTGTACCAGCTCTCGCTCGGGTTCATCGCGCGCGGGATCACCAAGATTCGCCTGACCGGCGGCGAGCCGCTCATGCGGCGCGACATGATTGACCTGGTGCGCGCCCTGGGCCGCAGGCTTGGGGGCGGGTTGGAGGAACTGACCCTCACCACCAACGGCACCCGGCTGGCAGACTATGCGGTGCAGATTGCCGACGCTGGGGTAAAGCGGATCAATGTTTCGCTAGACACCCTCAACCCCGGCCTGTTCGCCCGGTTGACGCGGCGAGATCGGTTGTCTGATGTGCTGGCAGGTATTGCCGCGGCAAAGGCAGCGGGGCTGAAAGTCAAGATCAACACCGTGGCCCTCAAGGGTGTGACTGATGACGAAATCCCCGATCTGATCCGCTGGGCCCATGGGGAGGGGCATGACCTGACCCTGATCGAGGTCATGCCGTTGGGCGAGGTCGAGGAGGACCGGGTCGACCATTTCCTGCCCCTGACCGCAGTCCGTGAACGACTGGAGCGGCACTTCACCTTGCACAACAGCAGCCACAGCACCGGCGGCCCGGCGCGATACCTGACGGTTGCGGAGACCGGCGGCAGGCTCGGGCTGATCTCGCCCCTGACCAACAATTTCTGCGCTAGCTGCAACCGCATTCGCGTAACGGCGACCGGACAGCTCTATCCTTGCCTTGGGGGAGGGGAACGGGTTGACCTGCGGGCGGCGCTACGTTCCGATGCGCCTGATGCGAACCTGGCCTCGGCGCTGGACGAAGCGATGCGAATCAAGCCGGAACGCCACCATTTCGATATCTCCGAACGCGGCGCGGCGCCGGCCCAACCGCGTCATATGTCGGTGACGGGCGGATGATCCGCTTGGTCTTTCTCGGCAAGCTCGCTGATCTGGCCAGCTGCGAAACGCTGGAGGTGGCCAGCCCGACTGCCGGTACCCGATGGCCCGAGCTGGTCGCTGCCCTGCCTTCCAAACTGGCCGAAGGGCTGAGCGCCGAAACGACCAAAGTGGCGCTCAATGGGTCAGTGCTGGCCGACCGCGAAGCGCTAGTGGCCCGGAACGGTGACGAAATCGCCTTCCTTCCCCCCGTCAGCGGCGGGTAACCGGCGTGCCGATGCGCGACATCCGCCTGCTCGACTGCCCGTTCAATCCTGGCACGCTGATCGGTCCGTTCACGCAGGCCAATCCCGGCCTCGGCGGGGTGTGCACCTTCGTTGGTGAAGTTCGACCTGATGAGGGTGTTGAGGCGCTCGAACTCACTCACTACGAGCCGCTGACACTACCCGGAATGCACGAACTGGCCGACCGCGCCTTTGGCCGGTTCGCCCTGATGGGTCTGCTGATGGTCCACCGCGTTGGCATGATGCGACCTGGCGAGCCGATCGTGTGTGTCTCGGCGGCCGCGCTGCACCGGCGCGATGCGATCGATGCGGTCGATTTCTGCATGGACCACCTCAAGAGCGCGGCGTGGTTCTGGAAACGCGAGAAGCGCGGCGCCGAAGCAGGGGGCGGCTGGCACTGGATCGAGCCGCGCGCTGACGATCATGCGGATCTGGCACGCTGGCAGGAGCTCGGCTGAGTTTGATTTCAGTCAATGTTGATGCCGCATTGCACCGGTAGGAAACAAGGGTCGCCGGAACTGGCGCCGTATGCACGGGGGTGAGCGGCGCGGTCCGGCGACAACTGCCAGGTTTATCCTGACGGTGCGGTCCATGATCCGGTGCTTCGCCGCTCTCAGCGGCGGAGCTCTAGACGCCCTCCCTACCGGACAGCATCGCCAGGTGCGCGGGGTCGAGCAATTCGATCCCGCGCGTACCGGCCTTGCGGATGATCCCGTCCCGTTCCATCCGGGTAAGCTGCCGACTCACCGTTTCGATCGTCAGGCCTAACATGTTGGCCATTTCCCCGCGGGTCAGCGGCAGGTCGAACCGCTGGGCCGGATGGCAGGGCGAATCGCTGGCCGCGTGGGCAAGCGCCAGCACCAGTGCAGCGACCTTCTGAGCCGCCGAGCCGCGCCCGGCCAGCGACAGCAGTTCGCGCGTGGCGTGGAGGTCTTCCTGCGACCGGCGCAGCAGGGCTAGGGTCAGGGCCGGGTGACGTTCGAGCGCTTTCTCCATGTCGCTCCGGGCAAAAACGCACAGCCTGCTCTCGGTCAGCGCGACGACGTCGAACTGGGAAAAGGGGCGGAACATCTCGGCGATGAACCCCGCCGGGTGGACCAGAGCGAGGATTTGCTCTTCCCCGTCTTCGGTGATCGAAGCAACCTTGAGCGCGCCGCTCACCAGCGTGGCGCAGGCAGCATCTTCATCACCGGCGGCAAACAGCATCTCGCCTTTCTGCAGGGTGCGATGGCGCCCAACCTTTGCCAGTTCGTCGCGCTCGTCATCGGCCAGCACGGAACAGGCCGCGCGTTCCTTCACCGGGCAGGCGGCACAAGTGCCATTCATCGGTTAGCGCCCCCCCCTCAGTTCGGCCAGCACGTCATCCTCTTGCGCAATCATGGCGACAATAGCCGCCCGGGACCGCTCGATGGCTTCCCGGTCGCTGAATGAAAGCGTGGCATCAACGAATAGCAGGTCAATTTCCGCCAGCACAATGGCTGCCTCGCTGCGGATCGAGTCGAGCTCCGCTAAGGTGATCTGTGCCTCGGCCCAGCGATTGTCTGCCACATTGGCGCCGCGTGCGGATTGGACGCGGCTGCGGGCCGCAGGCGCTTGCGCCGCAAACCGCGCATGGGCGGTTCGCGCAGCCGCCTCCAGATCGCCCAGGCGCCCCAGAGTGCCTTCCGCCATCGGCGCGGCGGTAATGGCCGCAGGGGCAGGGACAAAGGTCCCTTCCACCCGCTCTGCCGGACGCATCGCGAGCGAGGGATAACGGCCGCCATCGCCAGCACAGCCGGACAGGATGGCGATAGAGACAGCGAGGGTAAGTACACGGGGGGCGCGATGCATGGCTTGAACTCTAGCACCTTTGGTGGTCCTTGCCAGCCTGCTGGAAAAAAGGGCCGGGCGACGTTGACTTGGCTAGGGGTTTCGCCTAACGGCACCCCTCTTTCCGCACCAACGCTATCCAGCGGGGGTTCGGGCGCGCCGTTATCGATGTCGATGGCGGCACAGCAACACGAATACGAGAGATACTCACCATGTTCGCAGTAGTGCGCACGGGCGGCAAGCAATACCGAGTTGCCGCCGGAGACAAGATTGCAGTCGAAAAGCTCGCCGGGGAAGCTGGCGATACGGTGACGCTGGGCGATGTCCTGCTCGCTGGCGAAGGCGAAAGCCTGGCCGATGCCTCGAAGGTTACTGTTTCGGCAGAGATCATCGCCCAGGCGAAGAGCGAGAAGGTGATCGTATTCAAGAAGCGTCGCCGGCATAACTATCGCCGCAAGAACGGCCACCGCCAGCAGTTGACCCTGCTGCGGATCATGGCTGTGGGTGATGCGAAGCCGGAAAAGAAGGCTGCTGCTGCGAAGAAGGAAGCCGCGCCCAAGGCCGAGGCTCCCGCTGCTGAGGCAACTGCTGCTCCGGCCAAGGAAGCTGCGGCGAAGAAGCCGGCTGCCAAGAAGGCTCCGGCCAAGAAGGCCGTCAAGGCCGACGAAGCGAAGTAAGGAGACGGGACGATGGCACACAAGAAAGCAGGCGGTTCGTCGCGTAACGGTCGTGATTCGGCCGGTCGTCGCCTTGGCGTGAAGAAGTTCGGCAGCGAAGGCGTCATTGCCGGCAACATTATCGTGCGTCAGCGCGGCACCAAGTTCTACCCGGGCTCCAACGTGGGCATGGGCAGGGACCATACGCTGTTTGCGCTCTCGGATGGCGTGGTCCGCTTCCACAAGGGCAAACTTGGCCGAAAGTTCGTATCGGTCGACATGCTGGCCGAAGCAGCCGAATAACCGGACGATCCAATCATGGGGTCGTCCAGACAGGACGGTCCCAGCCGGGCACAGGCACCGGCAGACGATGAGGGAGATGGGGCTTTCCTGGTAATCAGGGGGGCCGTCTCCCTCTTGTCTTATCTCCCTCACGCACTGGCGAAACAATGTTTCGCCGCCACGCAAGTGTCACGCATTGTCCCTAGCGGGACGGTGGGGAGCGATGAGGAGAGAAGGCCATGTTTCATCGCAGCGAAAGGTTGCTGCTGCGTCCGTTATGGCCGGAGGACTGGCGCGCCGTTTTTAAGGGGATTGCGGACGAAGCGATCGTCCGCAATCTGGCGAGTGCCCCTTGGCCGTACCGGCCGGAAGATGCGCAGGCGTTCGTTGCGCTGCCGGCCGAACTGCACTTTCCCAGGCTCGCCATCACTCTGGCAGATGGCGGGCGGCTGATCGGCTGCATCGGGATCGATCCGTGCGGCGAGGGCGGGGAGCTCGGGTACTGGATTGCTCGCCCGCACTGGGGCCGGGGCTATGGAACGGAAGCCGGGCGGGGAATGCGCGAGATTGCCCGGATGCTCGGCCATACGCGACTCACCGCGAGCCACTTTGTCGACAATCCGGTTTCGGGCAGGGTGCTGCAGAAAATCGGGTTTACACCGACCGGAGTCATGCGCGAGCGCACCAGCCGGGGAAGGGGCGCGGCCTCCATGACGGTGGACTATGCGCTCGACCTGGTGGCCGACGATTCGGTCATGCAGCGCGCGGCATGAAAAAGGCCCCCGGAACACCGGGGGCCTTTCAAACTGGAAGAGCTTACTCGGCCGCCATCAGCGCATCGCTGAACTCGCCCTCGTACTTGCGGATCAGGGCGCGGTCGTCGTGGTCCCAGGGATGGAAGCCCGGCTTGAAGTAGGCCAGCCAGGCCGGGAAGATCCGGCGCAGCACGCCTGGTGACCAGAGCAGGTACTTGAGCAGGCCGAGGCGGGCCTTGCTGCCGGTAATGCCATCCTGCGCGAGCAGATTCAGACTGTCCTGCCAGCGGTTTCGCAGGAAGTTGACGCTGACGATCAGCATCATCAGGTTGCGGACCTTCCACCGGCGCCACCGGGTCCAGCCCTGGGTGGCATGGTTCCAGGTGTCAAAGGCGACGCCCTTGTGCTCGACTTCCTCGATCGCGTGCCATTTCCACATCGCCCGCACTTCAGGGTCGGCCTTGTCAAAATGCTTCGGGTTGGCGAGGAATTCGTGCGCCATCATCGCGGTGTAGTGTTCCAGCGCCATGGTCGCAGCGAGGTTCACGATGGCCGGGCGATCCTTGGTCAGGGCGAGCATTTCCTCGACCCGCTTGTCAATCGTCTTGATGTCGTACCCGTGGCTTTCGGCCAGCTTGTTGAAGGCGATGTGTTCGCGGGTGTGGTTGATTTCCTGGCGGACGAATGCCCGGATTTCCGCGTCGAGCTTGGGGCCGGCGCCTTCGCGGTGGGCTTTGACGGCTTCGATGAAAAAGGCCTCGCCGCGCGGGAAGGTGGCGGACAGTGCGTTGTGCCAGGCGGTGCCGAACGGCTCGCCTGCCCACCAGCGGTTGGGGGTGGTGTTTCGGTTGAAACGCTCGTCGCGCACGGTGATGTCGAGGTCGGACGGAGTCGGAGCCGACTCGCGACGGTCAAGGTCGATCTGGACGGGGGCGTTCATGGGATACTCCGATTCGATACTGACACCGCTGTAAGTATGGACTACTTACATTGATGTCAATAACGTTGGGTTGCCCGTTCCGGCGTATTATTCGGCGGGCATCACCGCATCGGCATAAGGGCTGTCGAACCTGGCGATCAGGGCCCGGTCGTCCAGTTTCCACGGATGGAAGCCCGGCATCAGGATGGCCGCCCATTCGCCAAACATCCGCCGCATCATCCCCGGCTTCCACCACAGGAAGGCATAGAGCTTGCGCTTCGCCTGGCGGCGGGTAAAGCCATCCTGCTCCAGCAGGCCGATGGCATCGCGGATGCGGTTGCCGAAATACTTCTTGGTGATCAGAACGGCGATCAGCGAGCGGACTTTCCACCGCTTCCACGCACTCCATTCGCGGGTGGCGTGGAGCCAGACGTCATAGACCAGCCCCTTGTGTTCGATTTCCTCGGTTGCATGCCACCGCCACACCTCGGCCGCGACCGGGTCGGCCCCGGCGAGATATTCCGGGTGGACCAGCAACTGGCGGCTGATCACCGCGGCGAAATGCTCCAGCGCAATGGTGACCGCGAGGTTGAATTCTGGCGGGCGGCCAGCAGTCAGTTCGAGCATGGCGTGAATGCCCTGATCGATGCTCTCCACGTCATAGCCATGATCCTGCACGATCCGGTTGAAGGCTACATGTTCGCGGGTGTGGTTCACTTCCTGCCGGGTAAAGGCCTTGACCTCTGCCGCCAGCTTGGGCGGCAGGTCGGCGCGGAACGTCTTGAGCGTGTCGATGAAGAACGCCTCGCCGCGTGGCAGGCTGGCCGAGACGGAATTGTACCACGCGGTCGCCACCGGATCGTTCGAATGCCACCAGCGCGGCACCAGATGATCCCGGTTGAACCTTTGATCGCGGACGATCAGCGCGTGTTCTTCCGGCGTCGCACTGTTGCCAGCGACAACAGCGGGCACTGGCGCCTTGCCGAGCGGTTCGACGCGTTCTAGGTCAAGTTTGGTTTGGTCACCCATAGTAACATTCTATTAGGCATAAGAATCCATGGCAAGTCGCAAGCGCTGGACCCCCGAGGAATCCCGTGCCGCCGCATTGCAGGCTGCGCGCGCCCTGCTGATCGAGGCAGGGCCGCAGGCGGTCACCCTGAAAGCCGTTTCTGCCCGGATCGGGCGCACCCATGCCAACCTGCTGCATCACTTTGGGTCCGCCTCGGGGTTGCAGAAGGAATTGGCGCGGCATCTGGCGGAAACCGTATGCGAATCGATCAAGGATGCCGTGCGGGCCACGCGGGCCGGGCTGGGCAGCCCGCGCGAGGTGGTCGATCTGGCGTTCGATGCGTTTGACAAGGAAGGGGCGGGCGCGCTGGCCAGTTGGATGATCCTGACCGGCAACGAGGATGCGTTGTCACCGATCGTGGAGGCGATCCATCAGCTGGTCGACGAGATCGCGCAGGACGAAGCGGCCCACACCGGCGAGGCGATGCGGGTGCACGAGGATACCCTGGCGCTGGTGCTGATGGCGATGGGAGACGCCCTGATCGGATCGGCCCTGGCGCGGTCGCTCGGCCTGCCGGAGACCGCCGCGCGGGACCGGGCGCAGCGAATGCTGGAAAATTCGATCGCGGCGTTCAGTCAGCCGACCTGAGCGCATCGGCCAGCCAGCCTGGCACGGAGGCCGGGTCAATATCCTCCACCCGCCTGTGATCGACGGCCAGACCCAGTTCGGGATAGGCTGCGCGCCGTCGCTTTTCGTCCGACTCGGAAAGCGGGACCACCACCAGCCGCCGATTGACCTTCTGCCGCCAGTTCATCCGGGCGGTGTTTTCCTGCCCGACATAGCAGCCCTTGGTGAAGCTGACGCCGTTCAGTTCGGCCGCATTGGTTTCCAGCCACAGCAGGTCGCCCAGCTCCGCCCGGCCTTCGGTCACCCCCAGCGACAGCCGGTGCGCGAGCCAGTCCGCATCTGCGGCCTGTTCAGTGCTGCCGACAGACCGTATAATGCGCGTGCCGAGTGCTGCCAGGCGCGGATCCGCCGCCCCTTCGCCATCGCGGCCCCAGAACACGCCCAGGGCATCGTCCCGCGCGATCGCCAGTTTGCGGCGCAGGCGGTAGAGCGACAGGCGCCGGACCAGCTCGTCGGCGTGCTCCGCCTCGCAATCGAACAGCAGGGCATCCCCATCGGCCCAGACCAGGAAATCGAACAGGTGCTTGCCTTGCGCGCTGAGCAGCGCGGCATAGACAGGCAGATCGCCGGTTACGTCATTGGTGACAAGCCCCTGGAGAAAATCGCGCGGGCTTTCACTGGTGTCGGTCGGGGAAATGCGGATTACGGCGCGGGAGGCCAAACGGTGTGTCGTCATGCGTGACAGATAGGGCGGGGCGCGACTAAGGGAAGCCCTGATGGACTCGCTGACAATCCGCCGCCCTGACGACTGGCATCTCCATTTCCGTGACGACGCGGTCATGCGTGGAGTCGTGCCCTACACCGCGCGCCAGTTCGCCAGGGCGATCGTGATGCCCAACCTGTCGCCGCCGGTGACCACCACCGCGCTCGGCGCTGCCTATTGCGAGCGGATTCTCGCGGCCGTGCCACTGGGTGTCGATTTCACCCCGCTGATGACCTGCTACCTCACCGACAACACCGACGCCGACGACATTGCCCACGGCTTCGCCAGCGGCGTGTTCACGGCAGCCAAGCTCTATCCGGCCGGGGCCACCACCAATTCGGACAGCGGTGTGACGGATATCCGGCGGCTCGATCGGGTGCTCGAACGGATGGCCGAGATCGGCATGCCGCTGTGCATTCATGGCGAAGTGACCGATTATGATGTGGACGTGTTCGACCGCGAGGCCGTGTTCATCGAGCGCACGCTCGCCCCGCTGGTCGTGCGGCTGCCCGATCTGAAGGTAATCTTCGAGCACATCACCACCGAGGATGCGGTGCAGTTTGTCGATGGCTCCGGGCCGAAGATCGGAGCGACCATTACCCCGCAGCACCTGCACATTAACCGCAACGCCATGCTGGTGGGCGGGATCCGCCCGCATGCCTATTGCCTGCCGGTTGCCAAGCGCGAAAAGCACCGGCTGGCGCTGCGGGCTGCAGCCACATCGGGCTCGGCAAAGTACTTCCTGGGCACCGACAGCGCGCCCCATGCGCGTGAGGCCAAGGAATCGGCCTGCGGCTGCGCGGGCATCTTTAACGCACCCCATGCGCTGGAAAGCTATCTCACCGTTTTCGACGAGGAGCAGGCGCTGGACCGGTTCGAAGCCTTTGCCAGCGAGAACGGCCCGCGGTTCTATGGGCTGCCGCTCAATGAAACGCGCATCACGCTGGAGCGGGCCGAGGTGCACGTGCCCGAAGTGCTCGATGTGAACGGCACGATGATCGTGCCATTCCACGCCGGCGAAAAGCTTGGCTGGCGGTTAGTCGACTGACGCGACCCGCCGCCGCGCCAGCAGGTCCCACACGAACAGCGCCAGCGCGGCCCAGATGAACATGAAACAGGCCAGCTGGAGCCAGTCGAGCGGCTGGCCGAATAGCGTCAGGCCGAGCATGAACACGATCGTCGGGGCAATGAACTGGATCATGCCCAGCACCGAATAGTCGAGCCGCCGTGCCGCTACCGCGAACAGCAGCAGCGGCACTGCCGTCACCACCCCGCCGAGCACGATGGCAAGACTGAGACCAAGGTCCTGCCCGAAGGCCGGCCCGGCTGGCGTTGCCGCATAATACCAGGCGATGGCGATCGCCGGGGGCAGCAGGATGGCGGTTTCGATAGTCAGGCCGGGCAGCGATCCGACCGCGACCTGCTTGCGCAGCAGGCCATAAAAGCCAAAGCTCAGGGCTAGCGTCAGGCTGATCCACAGCGTCGTCAGTGCGCCGCCCAGCAGCAGGGCCACGCCGCAGGCCGCCAGCGCCACTGCAATCCATTGCGACCGCGTCAGCCGCTCGCCCAGGAACAGCGTGCCGAGCACGACATTGAGCAGCGGGTTGATGTAATAGCCGAGGCTGGCCGCCAGCACCTCGCCGCGCTGGATGGCCCAGACATAGACCAGCCAGTTGATCCCGATCAGGGTGGCGCTGCCAGCCAGCAGCAGCAGGCTGCGCCGGTCGGCCAGGGCAATCCGCAGGTCTGGCCCCTGCTTGCGCCACGCGACGATCAGCAGGCACACCGGCAACGTCCAGATGATTCTCCAGCCGACGAATTCGAACGGCGGCACCTCGCGCACCAGCAGGAGGTAGACCGGCAGGAAGCCCCACAAGACATAGGCCGCCAGCGCGGGTGGCAGACCGGACGGGGCAGGCGGGGCATGGTCACGGTCCATCGCAGGGGGCTAGGCCCGGCCCGCGGCTCCGGCAAGCGGCAAACGGGCGCCACAGGCGCTCGGTTCGTCGCAAAATGGAAAGCTGCACGAGCCGTTGCATTATGTTCAGGAAAGGAGCGCTATTCCTGAACATATCGAGCGGTCAGTCATTCCACTTTCCGCTCTCCCAACGGGAAAGGACGAACGATGACCCGCTTGACCTTGAAGTTCGCTGCCTTGGCTCTGGCTGCGCCGGTTCTGGCCGTTGCCACCCCGTCAGCTGCCGCCCCCTTCAACACCCAGGTGTCGGCGGATGCGGCGGTTTGGCTGCCGCAGACCGCGGCCCACACCTATGACACCGCGGCAAATGGACGCGACCGCTATCGCCGGGACGATGACTATCGCCATGGCCGCGGCTACGACCGCCGGGATGATCGGCGCTACGACCGCCGCTACGATCGTGGTTATGACCGCGGTTATTACGAGGAGCCGGTCTATCGCGACACCCGCGTGTGGCAGGGCAACGACGGGCGCTATTACTGCCGCCGCAAGGATGGCACCACCGGCCTGCTGATCGGTGCCGGCGTCGGAGCCTTGCTCGGCAACGAGATTGCCGGCCGCGGCGACCGGACCCTGGGCGCGATCCTGGGCGCGGCGGGCGGGGCTTTGCTCGGCCGCGAGATTGACCGGGGCAGCTCACGCTGCCGCTAACCTGACCCCCCTTCGGGCTGCTCCACCGGCGGCTCGCGGCGCAGCCCCCACCAGGCTGCGGAAGGCGCTGCGGGCCAATCGGTCCGGAGCGCCTTCAGCCGTTGCCGGTAGCGCCAAATTAACCACGGCGGGCTAATCCGGTCAGATGGGTCCGGGCCTGAACCGCGCGACGCCGCTGGCGCTCGCCACGCTGCTGCTTGCAGGGTGCGGTGACGCGCCGGCCGCGACCAGTCCGTTCGAGGACATCGAACCCGCCGCGGCCCGCGCACTTAACGACCCTCTGATGACCGATCCCGACCTGGTGGCGATCAACGAAGCCAGTTCGGCCCTGACCGGCTCCAATGACCACTCCCTGCCGCTGATGATCGACACGCCTGAAGCGGTGCGCGAAGCCCAGGATCGCGCCATCGCCCTGCTCGGTGGCAGTGGTTCCGTGCCGCCACTGCCCGCACCCGGACCGCTGGAGGAGGAGACGCAGGTCTCGCCGCTGGTCATGCTGGACGAGGTTGCGGCGCGGCTTGCGGGGGCCGAGCGGTGTCTCGCTTCGGCCCGCTATTCAGCCGCCTGGGCAGCCCGGTTGCCGGACGCTGTGCCGATCTTCCCGCGCGGTGCCACGATCGAGGCTATGGGCAGCGACGCGCCGGGGTGCGCCTTGCGCGCCGTGCGTTTCCGCAGTCCGGTGCCGGCGGAAGACCTGGCCCGGTTCTATTTCGGCAAGTCCCGGGAGGCCGGGTATCGCGCGAATTACGCCGCCAACGATGAAAGCTGGCAAGTGACGGGTCAGACTGGTGCGGCGCGCTTCCTGGTTCGAGGCCGCCCATCTCTGCTGGGCGGTCAGGAAGTGGACGTAATCACCCTTCGCTGAAGCCCACGCCAACGCTTGCGCGGGGCTGCTCCATTTCGGTGCTGGCGACCGGATAGGCACAGTAATCAGCGGCATAATAGGCCGAGGGGCGATGGTTGCCGGAGAGGCCGAGCCCGCCGAACGGCGCTTTCGAAGACGCGCCGTTGGTCGGACGGTTCCAGTTGATCACGCCGGCCCGGACATTGGCCCAGAACCGGTTGTAATCCTGTGGGCTGCCGCCGATCAGCGAGGCTGACAGGCCGAACCGAGTCCGGTTGGCCTCGGCAATGCCTTCGTCGAGGTCGTTCACCCGGATAACCTGCAACAGGGGGCCGAACAGTTCGACGTCAGGCCGGTCCTTGAGCGCGGTGGTATCGATGATCCCGGGCGTCAGGAACGGCAGGTCGTTGTCGGGCCGGGTCATGTGGCGGATCGCCTTGCCGCCGTGCGACAAGAAGTAGAGGAAGCTCTCGACCAGCTGTTCGGCCGCATCGTTGTCGATCACCGGACCCATGAAGGGGGCCGGTTCGGCGAACGGTTCGCCGACGATAATGCGGGCGGTAAGCGCCTTCACTTCCTGCACTACCGCATCGTACATGCTGTCTTTGATGATTAACCGCCGTGCCGCAGTGCACCGCTGCCCGGCGCTGGTAAAGGCGGACTGCACGATCAGCACCGCCGCGTCGGATACCTTGGGGGTGTCCATCACCACGATCGGGTTGTTGCCGCCCATTTCCAGGGCCACGATCTTGCCCGGGTTGGTGGCGAGCTTCTTGTTGATTGCAATGCCGACCCGGGCCGAGCCGGTGAACAGCACGCCGTCGACGCCGGGGTGGGCGACCAGTTCCTGCCCCTCCCGCGGTCCGCCGATGAACAGCTGGGCCACCGCGGCCGAGATGCCCGCCCGGTTGAAACAGGCCATCAGCCGTTCTGCCGTGGCCGGCGTCTTTTCGCTCGGCTTGAAGATCACCGCGTTGCCAGCGATCAGCGCGGGCACGATGTGGCCATTGGGCAGGTGCGCCGGGAAGTTGTAAGGGCCGAGCACCACCATCACCCCGTGCGGCTTGTGGCGAACGGCGGCCGAGCCCTGCAGCGCACTGTCGAGCTTCTTCTGCCCGGTCCGCTCGGCATAGGCGTTGACCGAGATGTCAACCTTGGCGACGACCGATTCGACCTCGGTGCGCGCTTCCCACAGCGGCTTGCCTGTTTCGCGCGCAATCGTATCGGCCAGCCGGTCGGCATCCTTGCGCACTTCGTTGGCGAAGCGGCGGACCAGCTCGATTCGGGTGGCAAGCGGCTGGGCCGCCCAGGCCGGCCAGGCCCGCCGTGCGCGGTCCACCGCTTCGGCAACATTGCCGATCTTGCCGCGCCACAGCTCCATGCCAGTGGCAGGTTCGAAGGAGACGATATCGGATTGGGACACGATCGACGCCCTCTCTATCAGGCTTGTTGTGTGTTTCCGGCAAATGGGTATAGTTGACACATGGTTAATGAGCGCGCTTCTAGCTTGAGTCGCAAAACGGTCAACATTCTTGGCCACTTGATTAATGATCGTAAGCGCGGCAAACACCACGTCGCACGTTTCGAAGTGTAAAGCGTCGGCACCCCTTGGGGTGCCAACATGGGGGCAAACCGGGGCGCGCCGTTCCAGAACGGTGACAGCACCATCCCCCTCGATATCGGGTCGCATCCGTCCGCCGCAGCACCGTTGAGGTGCTCGGTAACAGTTCTACGCAGGCCTTGGGCCGGTGGGAGTTAATGTGATGCGTAAAAAATCCGGATATCTTGCTGGTCTGGGCCTTTCGGGCTCGACCATGGCGTTCGCAATCGTGGCGATGACCACGATGACGGCAACCCCTGCAGCTGCGGAAGAGTGCCTTCTCGACGACGGTGATCCGGCCTTTGAAGGCGTGGTCGACGATGCCCTGTTCGTCGTCCCGACCGATTCTACCGGCGGTGCGGTTTCGACCGGCCCCGGCAGCACCGATTCGCTTGCTTGCGGTCCAGGCGCGATTGCAACCGGCGCTCAAAGCACGGCGATCGGTTCGCGTGCTTCGGCCACCGGCAATGAAGCCACAGCCGTGGGCCGCGATGCCGACGCCAGCGGCCGCCGCTCGATCGCGATGGGCCTCCGGTCTGAAGCGAGCGGCAATTTCTCGACCGCGATCGGTGGTGAATCGCTCGCCTCGGGTCTTGGTGCCACGGCAATCGGTAATGGTGCCACTTCTACCGGCAACAACACCACCGCGGTCGGTACCGCCTCGATGGCCACCGCTACCTTCTCCAGCGCCTTTGGTCGCCAGTCGATGGCCACTGCCGACTTCTCGACGGCATTGGGTTACCAGACCAATGCCTCGGCTGTCCGCAGCACGGCTGTGGGCGGGCAGGCGGCTGCTTCGGGTGACGCTTCGTTCTCCGGCGGCTTCCAGTCGCAGGCATCCGGTCTGCAGGCAGTTGCCCTGGGCAACCAGGCCAACGCATCGGGTGCAACCTCGACTGCCATCGGCACATTGGCGGTCGCTTCGGGCAACGATGGCGTGGCAATCGGCGAATCAGCTTTGTCTTCGGGCCTGAACTCGACTTCAGTCGGTTCGGAATCGCAGGCAACCGCTCCCGGCACCGCAGCCTTCGGCTGGCGCGCCGTCGCCACCGGCACCCGCGCCACGGCGCTGGGCCACCTGGCCGTGGCAAGCGGCGAGCGTTCGACTGCTGTCGGTGAAGCGGCCCAGGCCACTGCGCTGACCTCGACCGCAGTCGGCAACCTGGCGGTTGCCAGCGACGAAGACGCTGTCGCCATCGGTGACCTGGCTCTGGCCTCGGGCTTCCACTCGACCGCTGTTGGCGGTGAGTCGGTTGCCAGCGGCCGCGGTGCCCAGGCCTTCGGCTGGCAGTCGAGCGCAACCGGCAACCTCAGCCTTGCAGCTGGCCATCAGGCCAATGCGGCAGGCACGAACGCCACGGCGGTCGGCAAGAATGCCAATGCTGCCCAGAGCGGGGCGACGGCACTCGGCTTCGGGGCAACCACGGACCGCGCCAACCAGGTCAAGCTGGGCGGTACAGGCAGTTCGGTGACGGTTGGTGACATCGCCGCCAGCACCGCTGCCCAGACCGGCACCATCTTCATGGCCACCACCGACGCCAGCGGCACGCTGGGCCAGGGTGTGGACGTGAGCACGCTGGCAACGGTTGCCCAGGTAGACGCGCTCGACGTTCGCCTGACCACTGCCGAGGGCGATATCGTCGCTCTCGACGGTCGTCTGACGACTGCAGAAGCAGGGATTGTCGCCAACGCTTCGGCCATCGCAGCCAGTGCCACGGCGATCACCGCACTCGACGGCCGGGTCACGACCAACGAGGCCAACATCGCGACCAACACCGCCAATATCGCGACCAACACCATGAATATCGCAGCCAACGCTTCGGCGATCACGGCTCTCGATACCCGGGTCACGACCAACACCGCCAACATCGCGACCAACACTTCGAACATCGCGGTGAACGCCGGCAACATTGCCACCAACGCCACCAACATTGCCTCGAACACCGCGGCAATCGGGGCGCTGGATACGCGGGTGACCACCAACGCGACCAACATCGCCGCCAACACCACGGCGATCAACGGTCTCAACACCCGGGTGACGACCAACACCAACAACATCGCGTCGCTCCAGACCCTGACAGCAACGCATTCAACCCAGATTGCTTCGCTGCAGTCGCTGACTTCGACCCACACCAACCAGATCAACCAGCTGTTTGGTGAAACCGCCGCAAACCGCGCGGCGATTGACCGGTCGAACGAAGGTGTCGCCATGGCGCTGGCGATGGAATCGCCGATGCTGCCCGCTGGCACCACCTTCGCTCTCTCGGGTGGCGTCGGTTACTTTGAGGACAAGGGTGCGGGCACGATCGCCATCTCGGCCCGGATCAGCGAGAACGCCGCGTTCTCGGCCGGTGTCGGTGTTGGCTTCGACAGCGGCGAAGTCGGTGCACGTGGTGGCTTCCAAGTCGCCTGGTAAGCCGTTACACACGCGGTCATGAAAATGATCGCTTCAAACAAGAAGATGCCGGGGCTTCGTGCTCCGGCATTTTTCTTTGCCGCCATCGTGTGCGCTGCTGCGTCACCTGCCTATGCCCAGATCCAGCAGGTGCAGGGCCAGCCCCAGGTCCAGCCGCCGCCATCGATGCGGCCGACACCGAGCCAGCTGGAGCTGTCGAAATTGGTCTGGTCAACCTTTGCCGCGGTCGATCATGCCAATCGCTCGGGCAACTATTCGGTCCTGCGGGACATTTCCTCGCAAGGATTCCAGATCGCCAATACCGCCTCGCGCCTGTCGGAAATCTTTGCCGGCCTGCGCAATTCGCAGATCGACCTGTCCAACGCCTTCCTCGTGCCGCCGACCTACCTCGAAGCGCCGCGGCTGGTGCGGGAAGACCTGTTTCAGGTCACCGGCATCTTCCAGCTGCGCCCGATCTCGCTCGGGTTCGATTTTACTTACCAGTGGGAACAGGGGCAGTGGAAACTCTACGCTATCAACATCAGCCCGGTTGAGATGATCCAGCAAGCTCCCGCAGCGCAGCGCTGACCGGCCTAGCCGGGAGCATGGCCCCACGGTGTCGGGGGTGGGCCGAGCGCCTCCCCCAGTTGCCGGATTTGCGCGATCTTGTCTTGCAGCGGCTGCCAGTCATCGCGCTCGTCGATTCCTGACCACAGCGCTTCGACCTCGTCGACAAGCAGCGATACGGGGGGGTGTTTGCGCCACCAGTCCGTCTCGCCGCCGCTGTCGGCATAGTCCGATAGGGCATCCCTGACCGGGCCGTCCTCCAGGTCGCGCGCGCGCATTCGGTGGAAGAAGGCATCGGGCTGCTCGCCGCTATCCCGCATCGCGCTTTCGCAGGCGGCGACCAGCGCCATGTCCGCGCCCCCGCCGCGCGGCGCCACCCCCACCCGCCAGCACCAGCGCCGCGCGGCTGCCGCCATGTAGAGCGGGCCGAACCGCTCCAGCGCGGCAATCAGCGGCGGGGCGTCCGCCAGCAGGCGCAAGGCCACGGCGAGCTGGCCGCAGTTCCAGTGGACAGCCTCTGGCTGGCGGCCAAAGGCATAGAGCCCGCCGTGGTCGAAATAGGCGGCGGTGAAGCTCTGGTCCCACCGTGGCAGCCAGCGCCACGGGCCATAGTCGAAGCTTTCCCCGGTCACGTTCATGTTGTCGGTGTTGAGCACCCCGTGGACGAACCCTGCTACCATCCAGCTGGCCGCCAGATCGGCCATCCGTTCGACCACCTGATGCAGCAGAATCACCGCCGGTTCGTCCCGCCCCGGCGCGTCGTCCGGCGGCAAGGGTCCGGGGAACTGCGCCAGGCAGTGATCGACCAGTTGCGCCATTTCCCCGGCCTGTTCGAGCGCCAGCAAGCGCTGGAACGTGCCGAACCGGATATGGCCATGGCTGAGCCTGACCAGCACCGCCGAGCGGGTGGGGGAGGGCTCGTCCCCGCGCCACAACCGCTCGCCGGTCTCGATGACCGAGAAGGTTCTCGAGGTATTGACCCCGAGCGCTTCCAGCATCTCGGTGGCGAGGATTTCGCGAACGGCCCCTTTCAGCGTCAGCCGGCCGTCACCGCTGCGCGACCACGGCGTTTGCCCCGATCCCTTGGTGCCAAGGTCGAGCAGGCGCCCTTCGCCGTCCCGCAACTGGGCAAACAGAAAGCCGCGTCCGTCCCCGATCTCTGGATTGTAGACCCGGAACTGGTGGCCATGATAGCGCAGGGCCAACGGCTGGTGCAGGTTGGCGGGCAGTGGATCGAATAGCCCGAAGTGCCGTAGCCAGGCTGCTTCGTCGAGGCTGTCCAGCCCCACGGCCTTGTCCCACCGCCGGTTGCGGAAACGCAGCACGGTCTGCGGGAAATTGGCGGCGGATACCGGATCGCCCAGCCAGGCAGCCAGCGGCAGGATTGCGGGGTCGGGGCGGTAAGGCGCGGCTTGCGGTTCAGGTCGCATCGCGCGATAGTGGGGCTTGGCGCCGATGCTGGCAAGGCAGGGCGCCGCGATGCTATTGAAGGGGGCTGACTCAGCGCACATGGATACCGCTTACCACGATCGATTCTGGACCAGCCCTGACGGTTTGAAACTGCACTTCCGCGACTATGCCGGCAGTGGGGAGCGCCTGCCGGTGCTGTGTATGCATGGCCTGACCCGCAATGCCCGCGATTTCGAGCAGCTGGCCGGTCATCTTGCACCGGGCCGGAGGGTGCTGGCGCTCGACATGCGCGGGCGGGGCGACAGCGAATATGCGCGGGACAGTGCGACCTATAATCCCGCTACGTATGTTGGCGATGTGCTGGCTCTGCTGGAGCAGGAAGGGATCGAGCGCTTTGTCGCCATCGGAACCTCGCTGGGCGGGCTGATGACCATGCTGCTGGCAGCACTTGAGCCGCAGCGGATCGCGGGGGCCGTGCTCAACGATATCGGGCCGGTGGTCGACCCATCCGGGATTGACCGGATCCGCGAATATGTCGGCCAGGCGCGCAGCTTCCCGACCTGGATGCATGCCGCCCGCGCGCTGCAGGACGTCCACGGTTCCTCTCACCCTGGGTTCACGATCGAAGACTGGCTGGCCATGGCCAAGCGCTGCATGGTGGTGCAGCAGAATGGCCGGATCGGGTTCGACTATGACATGGCCATTGCCGAGCCGTTCCGCGATGCCGATGGTGCGGTGCCACCCGACCTGTGGCCGGCGTTCGAGGCGCTGGCCGGGGTGCCGGTGCTGATCGTGCGGGGCGGGGCATCGGATTTGCTGACCGCGGAAACGCTGGCGGAAATGCTGCGCCGCCACCCCGATGCGGATAGCGTCGTCATACCTGATGTCGGCCACGCCCCCACGCTTGATGAGCCTGAGGCTGTCACGGCGATCGACCGGCTGCTCGCCCGCCTGCCATGACCCGCCCCGCCGGAAAGCGGACCCGCATCCTGCATTGCCATTCGACCTTTTCGGCCGGGGGCAAGGAACTGCGCTGTGCCCGCCTGATCAATGCTTTCGGACCTGGGGTGGAGCACTTTATCGTTTCGGCCGAGCCCGACCGGATGGAGGCGGCCAGGCACATTTCCAGTTCGATTCCGGTTCATTACCCGGACGACTTCCCGTCACTGGTGGGCAAGCCGACCCCGGGCAGACTGCAACGCCTGGCCCGCGCAATGGCCGGTTATGACCTGGTCCTGACCTATAACTGGGGCGCGATGGATGCGGTCATGGCGCACACCCTGTTCAGCGAGGCGTTCGGGCTGCCGCGGCTGGTCCATCACGAGGACGGGTTCAACGATGACGAGCGCGACCGGCTGAAGTGGGGGCGCAACTGGTACCGGCGGATTGCATTGGGCCGCGCCAGCGCTCTGGTTGTTCCGTCCGAAACGCTCGAACGGATCGCGCTGGAAGTGTGGCAGCAGCCGCTCGGGCGGGTCCGGCACATTCCCAACGGGGTGGATACCGCCAGTTTTGACCGGTTCTGTCAGCCGGACGCCTTGCGCGGCCTGGTCAAGCGCCCGGACGAGCTGTGGGTCGGAACGCTGGCAGGCCTGCGCGCGGTCAAGAATCTGCCCCGGCTGGTCCGGGCCTTTGCGCCCTTGCCGCCCGAATGGCAGCTGGTGATCGTGGGCGAAGGGCCGGAACGGGAGGCGATCCGGGCCGAGGCCGCCCGGCTCGGGGTGGAGCACCGGGTGCATCTGCCCGGTTTCGCCGCCGATCCGGCTCGGTTCGCCGGTCTCTTCGACATTTTCGCGCTGTCTTCCGATAGCGAGCAAGCCCCGATCTCGCTGATCGAGGCCATGGCGGCGGGAAAGCCCGCCGCTGCGACCGATGTAGGCGATGTTGCAGCGATGGTAGCTGAGGCCAACCGCCCCTTCATCGGGGCGGATGAGCAGGCGCTGGCGCAGGCACTGGCCAGGCTTGCCGCCGACCCGGCGCTGCGCGCGCAGCTGGGCCAGGCCAACCGCGACAAGGCCCGCGCCGCCTTTGACGAACAGGTGATGATAGCGGCCTATCGCCGCCTCTATTCCACTGCGCTCGGCGGGGACGGCCTGCCTCAGCCATGACGCTGGCTTCACCTGCGGTTCACGCGGCGGGGGACAGGGTTCGAGCGATGCAGGATTGTAAGTTGAATTGGCCCGTCCATCCGCTTAACACCGCGCCCTGTCAATCAGTCTAGCGAAAGAGCCTCCGTGGCCCTCACACCAAGCACCACCAAGACCACCGAAGAGAAGAAGGCCGCCCAGGACGAAGTCCTGATGCGCGAAATCGACGACGCCGTGCGGGAAGATCAGCTCGCCGACTTTGTTGCCAGATACGGCAAGCAGATCATTGGCGTGGTCGTGGCCGGGCTGCTGGCCTTTGCCGGATACTTGTGGTGGGACAGCCGCCAGGAAGCGGCGCTGGAAGCCGATTCCGAACAGCTGGTCAGCGCACTGGACCAGATCGAAGCTGGCGATCTCGACACCGGGGCAGCAACGCTCGACGTGCTGATTGCCGAAGGCAACGACGGCACAGCCGCAATGGCGCGGTTGCTGCGGGCCGGGGTGGCGCTCGAACAGGGCAAACCGGCCGATGCGGCCCGGCTCTTCGCCGAAGTGGCCGGATCGTCGAAGGTGCCCCCGGCACTGCGCGATCTGGCGATCGTGCGCGAAGTTGCGACAACCTATGACACGCTCAAGCCGGAACAGGTCGTCGCGCGGCTGAAACCGCTGGCGGTGCCGGGCAACCCCTATTTCGGCAGTGCCGGGGAAATGGTGGCCATGGCTTACCTCGAGCAGGGCAAGCGCAAGGAAGCCGGGATGCTGTTCGCCGAGATTGCCAAGAGCGAGGAGGCGCCGGAAGGGCTGCGCTCTCGCGCAAGGCAGATGGCCGGCCTGCTCGGGGTCGATGCGATCGAGGATGTCAACAAGGTGCTCGAAGAGTCGCGGGTCGACGGCGGAAGTGCCGCGCCGCTTCCGGCGGGCGAATAGAAATGCGGGAAACGAACGCTACAATGCCGAAATCATTCCGGAAACACTCCATCCGTCTGGCTGCGATGGCGGTGCTGGCGACATCTCTGAGCGCCTGCGGAGGCGGGCTGTTCGGAGGTGGCAAGGACGATAAGACCACCCCGACCATCGGCACTCGCGTGCCAATCCTGTCGAGGATCGAAAGCGGGGCCGTGGTCGATCCGGCGCTGGCCGGGATCGCGGTGGTGCTGCCCCCGGCGCAGACCAATCCGGCCTGGCCGCAAGCTGGCGGCACGGCGAGCAAGTCCTACGGCCACCTCGCGCTGGGCGGAAGCGTTTCGCGCGCATGGTCGGCACAGATTGCCGGATCGGACAACCGCCGCCGCCTGGCCGCGTCGCCGGTGGTTGGCGATGGTATGCTGTTTGCGGTCGATACGGCCGGCACGGTTCATGCCTTCGATGCACAGACTGGTTCGCGCCGCTGGAGCCACCGCATGGAGCTCGAAGGCCGGTTGCAGAACGCGGCCTTCGGCGGCGGGGCCAGCTTCGACAATGGCCGGGTCTATGCCACCAACGGCGTCGGCGAAGTGGTTGCGCTCGATGCAGCAACCGGTAACCAGGTGTGGAAGGTCAAGCCAGCCGGCCCGTTGCGCGGTTCGCCGACCGTGGCGTTCAACACGGTGTTCGTGATGACGCAGGACAACCAGATTCACGCCATGACTGCAGCAACCGGCGAACCGGTGTGGAGCGAGTCGGGCTCAATCGCGCAATCGGGCGTGTTCGGAGTGGCGGCCCCGGCGGCAGGCCAGGGCACGATCGTGGCGGGTTACAGCTCAGGCGAACTGGTGGCCTATCGCTACGAGAATGGCCGCACCTTGTGGTCAGACGCATTGGCGCTGACCTCGATTTCGACCCAGGTTGGCTCGCTGACCGACATTGATGCCGATCCGATCATTGATCAGGGCCGGGTATATGCCCTGGGCCAAGGTGGCCGCATGGCAGCCTATGAACTGGTCACCGGGCAGCGCTTGTGGGAACTCAATGTCGCCGGGATTTCAACCCCGGCCATTGCAGGCGAGTGGATTTTCGTCCTGACCGACGATTCCCGCCTGCTGGCGATCGCCCGCACCACCGGCAAGATCCGCTGGATTACCCAGCTCGCCCGATTCCGTGACGAAAAGGACAGGAAAGGCCCGATCTTCTGGACCGGCCCGGTTCTTGCCGGGGGCAGCCTGTGGGCCGCGAGCAGCCGTGGTGACCTCTACCAGATTAGCACTGCGGAAGGCTCGGCCAGCCTGCACAGCAACTTGGGGGCATCGGTCAGCCTCGCTCCGGTGGTGGCGAACAACACGCTCTATGTGCTGGACGATGACGGACGGATCCACGCTTTCCGCTGATCGGGCGGGCCTGTTACGCGGGCTTTAACCCTTTTGCCCTAGTTGGTTCGCGTGATGAGCGCGAGCCAAGCCCCTGTCGCGAGCCTGCCGCGAAGCGACGTTTCCGCAGGCGTGGGCCTAGCGGGCCTGCTCGGGCTGATTATTTGGATTCTGTTCTGCCGCAACTATCCGGCCTTTGCTGACTGGCTGGCGCTGCCTGGCCCCCACGAACGGCTGACTGGGCCGCATGCTGCGCTCACCGCGATGCTGTTCTCCAGCGTGCCGATGGTGCTGTGGTCGGTGCTGGTCGACAAGGTCCACCGCAATCCCTCGACCGGAATCGACTGGGACAACAGGCGCACGCTGGCCGATGTCCTGCCCGCCGCGCTGGTCAAGCTGGCCGGGCTGTGGGCGACCTGGCTGATCCTTGCCGGGCTCTATTGCCTCGGCCGGTGGTACTGGGACGGGCAATACCTGTTCGCGATGAAGGTGCTGGGCGCGGCGGCGATTCCGCTGTTCGTGGTGTCGGTGCCTTATGTCCTGTGGCTTGACCGGGTAATGAAGGAGCCGCGCGACCATGCCTGGCACTTTGGTGCCATGTTGATCGGCCGCGAGCCCTACGATCCGGATGAGGTCAAGAAGCACTGGCGCGCGTGGATCATCAAGGGCTTTTTCGGTGCATTCATGATTTCGATCCTGCCCGGCGGGTTCGCGGCAGTGGTCTCGGCTGATCTGGCCGACATCACCAACCAGCCGGTGCGCTTTGCGGTCATTCTGATCGAGCTGCTGTTCGTGATCGATGTGCAGATCGGCACCGTCGGATACCTGCTGACCCTGCGCCCGCTTGATGCCCATATCCGCAGTGGCAATCCATACCTGGCTGGCTGGCTGGCGGCGCTGATCTGCTATCCTCCGCTGGTCTATGCCTTCATGGGCCCGAATGGCATGATCGCCTATGAAGTCAACACCCCAGGTTGGGCACACTGGTTTGGCAACCATGCGGTGCTCCTGTGGTTCTGGGGCGCGTGGCTGGTGTTCCTTACCGGTGTCTATGCCTGGGCCACGGTCGTGTTCGGCATCCGCTTTTCCAACCTGACCTATCGCGGGGTCATCACTCACGGTCCCTACCGTTTCACCCGACACCCGGCCTACCTGTCTAAGAACCTGTTCTGGTGGAGCGCGACCCTGCCGTTCCTCGTCAGCAGCGGCTCACCGGTCGATATGATCCGCAACACGGTGTTCCTCGCCGCCGTCAGCGCGATCTACTATTGGCGCGCCAGGACTGAGGAAGCGCACTTGCTGGGCGAGGACGCCAAGTATCGCGAATACCATGCGTGGATGGCACAGCACGGGCTGATCACCGCGCCGCTGGTCCGTCTCTCGCGCCGCTTGCGTCCGCGCGGGCCGGTCTTGCAGCACCATCCGGCAGAATAGCGGTCTCAGAAGCTCAGCTTGTAGACGTGGCTGATGTCGCCCGCCCATTCGCCATTGTAGCAGTCGAGCAGGCGCTGGGCCGGGACCTTGCCGCTGGCGACGATCTCTTCCAGCGGTTCGAGGAAGCCAGTTTCGTTGTCGCCGCCGGTGTTGATGCATGCGCGTGCCGCCAAGCCGCAGCGGGCAATCGCCAGCACCTCCTTGGCAATATCCTGCAGCCTGCCGCCACCGGGAACCGGGGCATCGAGCGCCAGTTTCGGCACGGCGCTGCGCAGTGCCTCGCGTTCATCCATGGTCCAGTCCTTGACCAGGTCCCACGCGGCATCGAGCGCGCCCTGATCGTAGAGCAGGCCGACCCAGAAGGCCGGCAGGGCGCAGATCCGGTTCCACGGTCCGCCATCGGCGCCGCGCATTTCGAGGAAGCTCTTGAGGCGCACTTCGGGAAAGGCGGTCGAAAGGTGATCCCACCAGTCGCTCTGCCGCGGCTTCTGGCCCGGCAGGACTGACAGTTTGCCGTCGAGGAAGTCGCGGAAGCTGAGCCCGGCAGCGTCGATGTACTTCCCTTCCCGGAACACGAAGTACATTGGAACATCGAGCATATAATCGACCCACCGTTCGTATCCGAACCCGTCCTCAAACACGAACGGCAGCATACCGGTGCGGTGCGGGTCGGTGTCGCTCCAGATATGGCTGCGGTAGGAGAGGTAGCCGTTGGGCTTACCTTCGGTGAAGGGTGAGTTAGCGAACAGGGCCGTCGCCAGCGGCTGGAGCGCCAGCCCGACGCGGAATTTTTTCACCATGTCGGCTTCGCTCGAATAGTCGAGGTTGACCTGGATGGTGCAGGTCCGCAGCATCATGTCGAGGCCCAGTGTGCCCACCCGGGGCATGTGGCGCAGCATGATGTCGTAGCGACCTTTGGGCATGATTGGCAGCTCGGCACGGGTCTTGTCCGGCCACATGCCAAGACCGAGGAAGCCGATCCCGCAGGCGTCCCCCACGTCCTTGACCTGTTTCAGATGACGTCCGGTTTCGTTGCAGGTCTCGTGCAGATTTTCCAGCGGCGCGCCCGACAGTTCGAGCTGTCCTGCGGGTTCGAGGCTGACCGCGCCATCGGCGCCCTTCAGCGCAATGACCTTGCCGCCTTCCTCCACCGGCTCCCAGCCGAACTTCTGCATATTCAGCAGCATATCGCGGATACCGCAGGGCTCGTCATAACTCGGGGCGCGGAAATCGTCGCGTTTGTAGACCAGCTTCTCGTGCTCGGTGCCGATCCGCCACGCGCTCTTCGGTTTCTCGCCAAGCTGCATCGGGGCGACCAGCTGGTCGCGGGTTTCGATGGTCGGGTCGTTCCCGGCAGAGGTCTCGCGCGTGCTCATGCCGCCCGCGTTAGGCAAGCGATGGCCGCCGCGCCAGCGGAATCATGCGAGTGCACAAGTGCCTTCATTTCGCCAGTCCCCTGCGGTTCCCATCCAGAGCGAGAGCGCCGCAATCGCCGCCGTCTCGCCGCGCAGTATTCGCGGGCCGAGTGTGATTGCTTTCACCGCCGGATGGGCGCGGAGCAGTTCGCGTTCCCGGTCATCGAACCCGCCTTCGGGGCCGACCACAATCGCGGCAGGCGTGCCATGCACGGCAAAGGCTTGTGCGGCGGGTTCGCCGCCCAGCTCATCGGCAAAGAACAGGTCGCGTCCGGCCGGCCAGTCACGCAGCATGGCGTCGAGCGACACCGGCGTGCCGAGGTCAGGCAGGGCGGTGCGGGCGCATTGCTCAGCGGCTTCCGTCACCACGGACCGCGCCCGTTCGGGATTGAGTTTATCGGCCACGCAACGGCGGGTGAGCACCGGCTGGATTCGCGCCGCGCCCAGCTCGGTCGCCTTTTCCAGCACAAGGTCGAACCGGTCTTTCTTGAGCAGGGCGGGGCACAGCCACACATCGGGCACTGGTTGGCGCGGTCGCAGGTGTTCGATCGCTTCCAGCACGACCGCGCGCTTGCCGGTTTCGACTACGCGCGCGGCCCATTCACCCGTCAGGTTATCGCATAGGATGACTGCATCACCCGGGCCAACCCGCATGACTCGCGCCAGATAATTCGCCTGATTGCCCTCCACGGTCACGATCTGCGCGCCAGCGAGTGCCTCGCTAACGAACAGGCGCGGAGCGCTGCGGGGCGGCCAGGCGGGCG
Organism: Sphingomonadaceae bacterium; assembly: GCA_046294735.1. Taxonomy (GTDB): domain Bacteria; phylum Pseudomonadota; class Alphaproteobacteria; order Sphingomonadales; family Sphingomonadaceae; genus 34-65-8. The sequence goes on along the minus strand of JBKBKB010000001.1, from coordinate 447,778 downwards.
TAGCGGGCATGACTTTTCCCATGGCGCGTCAGCGTCTAGGGAGCAAGCATGACTGAAACCATTGTTCCTGACAGCGAGCATCAGGGCCTTGTCGCGCGGCTGCCGCAGGACCTGCGCGATCTTGCCATGCTGGCGCGGTTTGACCGCCCGATTGGCTGGTGGCTGCTGCTGTGGCCCTGTGTCTGGGGTGTGTGGCTGGCGGGTGCAGGCTGGCAGTGGCCGCTGGTCGGCTGGCTGCTGCTCGGCAGCATCGCCATGCGCGGGGCGGGGTGCGTGTATAACGACATTGTCGATGCCGACCTTGACCGGCAGGTCGCGCGCACCGCCGCGCGGCCCGTTGCTAGCGGGCGGGTGAGCCGTAAGAAAGCCTGGGCCTGGCTCGCGGCGCTGTCGCTGGTCGGGCTGATGGTTCTGCTGCAACTGCGCTGGCAAGCGCAAGTGGTGGCCCTGGCGAGCCTCGTGCTGGTGGCCGCCTATCCCTTCATGAAGCGGATCACCTGGTGGCCGCAGGCGTGGCTGGGGCTGGTGTTCAGCTGGGGCGTACTGGTCGGCTGGACTGAGTTGCGCGGCGACAACTGGGACGTGCTGGCCGCGATCTATCTCGGCACCGTTTTCTGGGTGATTGGCTATGACACGATCTACGCCCTGCAGGACCGGGAGGATGACGCGCTGGTCGGCATCCGGTCCTCCGCGCTTCGATTGGGCGACAACGTGCGGGGCGGGACGGCGCTGTTCTATGCGCTGGCCGTGGCATGCTGGGTGCTGGCGTTCTGGCTCTACCGGGCGGACTGGATCGCGTTGCTGGCGCTGATCCCGGCCGCCGCGCACCTAGGCTGGCAGGTCATGACGCTTGATCCGGCAGACGGGGCCAATCCGCTCGAGCGGTTCCGCTCCAACCGCTGGACCGGGGCGCTGGTCGCCGCCGCCTGTTTCGTGGTGGGCAACGCGTAATGTGCAATCTCTACCGGATGACGAAAACGCCGACTGAAGTCGCCGCGTGGTTCGATGCGATCGAGGCGAGCGGCGGGGCAAACTTCGGGGCGGAGGTCTATCCCGGCTACCCCGGGCTGGTGGTGGCCGAGGGCGAGGTGCAGCGAATGACCTGGGGATTCCCGCTGGTGCTCAAGGGCAAGCAGGGCCAGCCGTTGAAGCCCAAGCCGGTCAACAATGCTCGCAGCGACAAGCTGGACAGCTTTTTCTGGCGTCACAGCTTTACCGAGCGGCGCTGCCTGATCCCGCTGACCGGCTGGGCCGAGGCGCAAGGACCGCGCGGGACGATGACCCGAACCTGGCTTAGTCTGGCCGACGAACCCCTGTTCGCAGCCGCTGGCGTGTGGCGGCAGAGCGACGAATGGGGCGCGTGCTATTCCATGGTGATGACCGCCTCAGCAAGCGCGGTGGCCGAGGTTCACGAGCGGATGCCGGTGCTGCTGGCGCGCGATGCATGGGCCGGGTGGACGCAAGGCTCGCCGGAGGAGGCGATGGAATTGTGTCAGGCGTGGTCAGGCGAGGTCTTGATCGACCGAACTGCGCAGCCGTGGGCGGGCAGTTCGCGGTCATGACTGAATTCGGGATAACCCCGCTGAAAGCGGTCCGCGCCGTAACTAAGACTGCCGCCATCACAACTGCCGCTTCCACTCACGGTCACCAGCGGTGCATCGACATACTTGCCGGTCTCGACCTTCAGCAGGCGGTCCGCCTTGATGTAGACCGTCTCCTCCGCCGCGGGTACGGAGCCGACGATTGGGGCAGCAAGGGCGGCAAGCGGCAGTGCAGCGCGGTCCATGGGCGCCTTACTCGGATCAGTGTTCAGGGCCAAGCGCCGGGTCGAGATCGCGCGGGCGCTTGAAATGGGTCAGCTTGCCGCAGCCTTCGGCCAGCTGCGACCAGTCGTCGATCGCCAGCTCCAGCAGGGCAAAGCCGGTAGTCGGGAACTTGCGCGCGGCCTCGTCGAACAGGCTGTCTTCCGCCGCCGGGGGCACCAGCGCCAACATGGCTTCCTGCATCCCGGGGTTGTGCCCCGAGACGAGCACCGTTTCTGCCGCCCCAGCCAGTTCTCGGATCGCATCGAAGATCGTCTCGGCACTGGCGAGGTAAAGCCGCTCGTCCCACACCGGGGCCGCATCGGGCAGGGTCAAGTCGAGTGTGCGCCGGACCCGCTCTGCCGGGCTGGCCAGCACCGTGTCCCACGTGAGGCCACTCCGTTTGAAGTATTCGCCCATGAGCGCCGCACCGCACTGCCCCCGGTAGTTGATGCCGCGGTCGAAATCACGGGTAGCCATGTCGTCCCAGTCGGACTTGGCGTGGCGGAGAAGGCCGAGTTTCTTCACGTTGCTTGCTCGTCCTCCACCGTCGCTGCACCTGCCGATGTAGAAACACCGGCAGCGACGCGTTGTAAAGCCTCCTCCAGTGTCACCCGCATGACAGGGGTTCCCTTGGGGAAGGCTGATAGCAGGCGGCTGGGAAAGGCGGATGAGAGCACCACGAAGTGCCCGGCATCGTCCTTGCTGCGGATCAGGCGGCCGAATGCCTGTGCGAGGCGCGCCCGGATCAGGCGATCGTCATAGGCCGATCCGCCCCCGGCGGCGCGGCGGGCGCGGTGAAGAATGTCCGGGCGTGGCCAAGGCACCTGTTCCATCACCACGCAGCGCAGCGATTCGCCGGGCACATCGACCCCGTCGCGCAGGGCATCAGTGCCGAGTAGGCTGGCCTTGGGATCGTCGCGGAAGATGTCGACCAGTGTGCCGGTGTCGATCGGGTCGACATGCTGGGCGTAAAGCGGCAGCCCCGCGCGCGCCAGCCGGTCGGTGATCCGGCCATAGACCGCCCGCAGGCGCCGGATTGCAGTAAACAGGCCGAGTACGCCGCCCCCCGCCGCTTCGACCAGCCGGGCATAGGCGCCGGACAGTGCCGCAAGATCGCCCCGAGCCACGTCGGTCACGATCAGCACTTCGGCGCGCGCCGCGTAGTCGAACGGGCTTTCCGCCTCCACCAGCGCCGGAACCAGATCGATATGGGCCGCGCCGGATCGGGCAATGGCGCTGTTCCAATCGGGCCCGTCTGCGCCCCGGTCGCACAAGGTGGCGCTGGTCAGCATCACGCCGTGGGCGGGCTCCAGCACGACCTTGGCAAAGGGCTGCATCGGGTCGAGCCAGCGGCGGTGGATGCCGATGTCGAACTCGCGCGCCTCGCTGCGGTCCACCGCCAGCCAGTCAACGAACTGCGGATCGGCCGGGCCGCCCAGCCGGTCGAGCAGTGCCTCCCAGGCAGCGAGCAGGTCGATCCGCCAGCCAAGCGAATGACGCGCGCCCTCGATCCGCGCGCGGCCCTGCGCATCAAGCCAGTCGGGTGCGTTCTCGATGACCGCCTCAAGCCGAAGGGCGAGCTTCATCAGCGGCTGCCGGATGCGGGCGAGGGCGGCCGAGCCATCCTGCGCCCGCTCGACCAGATCCCCCGGCAGCCCGGCGGCTTCGGTCTCGATGCCGTAGCCCGCTTCCTGCCCCCCGCTTTCGTCGCGGGCATAGGTGGTGGCGCGAACCGCCGCGAGCAGGCCCTCGAGCGGGCCGTAGGGCTCCCCGTCGTGCAGCCGCTGGAGCCAGCCTTCGGCAGGCAGGGCATGGGCCGCCGTCACCGCCGCCTCGATCGCTTCACCGCCTGCATCGTCATAACTGGCGATATCGGCTAGGCGGGCGGCGAGGCCGCGGCGGCGGCCCTTGGCCTTCTTCTCCGGCCCGATAATCCAGCGGCGCAGCTCGATCGCTTCCTGCCCGGTCAAGGCGGCGGCAAAGGTGGAATCCGCCGCCTCGAACACGTGGTGGCCCTCGTCGAACACGATCCGGGTCGGGCGATTGGCAGGATCGCGTGCGCGGGCGGCGTTGATCATCACCAGCGCATGGTTGGCGATCACCAGATCGGCCTGGGCAGAGGCGCGGCTGGCGCGCTCGATGAAGCATTTCCGATAGTGCGGACAGCCGGCATAGACGCATTCGCCGCGCTGGTCGGTCAGCGCCGCGATCCCGCGCTTGCGGAACAGGGTGCCGAGCCAGCCGGGCAGGTCGCCGCCGATCATGTCGCCATCGCGCGAATAGGCTGCCCAGCGTGCCACCAGATGGGCCAGCATGGCCGCGCGCCCGCCAAAGCCGCCCTGCAGGGCGTCTTCCAGGTTGAGCAGGCAGAGGTAGTTTTCCCGCCCCTTGCGTACCACCACCGGGCGCGATCCATCGAGCCGGGCCGGGGGCCAGCCGCGAGCGCTCTCGTCCCGCAGCTGGCGCTGGAGGTTCTTGGTGAAGGTCGAGACCCATACCGTGCCGCCCGATGCTGCCGACCACAGCGAGGCTGGAGCCAGATAACCCAGGGTCTTGCCGATCCCGGTGCCCGCCTGCGCCAGCAGCAGATGCGGCTGGCCGCGCTGGCGGCGCGGCGCGAACATCTGCCCGGCGGCTCGTGCATAGAGTTGCTGCCCGTCGCGCCGTTCCGCCTCGCTGCCGGTGAGATGGTCGAGCTGAGCCATGATATCGCTTTCCGTCAGCACAACCTGGGTCGGCTGCGGCCGCTCGGGCGTCTCTTCCCATTCCGGCAGGCGGCTGAACAGCCATCGCTCGGGCTGTTCGGGACGGCGGATATGGGGCAACAGGATCTGGGCCCAGTGCCAGCGCAGGCGGGCGAGAGACTGGAGCGCGCTCCACGCGCCCTCGCGCTCGGCCCAGTGGTCACTGGCGCAGGTAGCCAGCAACACGCCAGCCGCCTGTTGCAGCAGCAGCGGCACACCGTCGTCGCCGCCCGGCTCGTCGAGGCCGAGGGCATGGGCCACCCCCTTCGGTGTGGGCACGCAAAACCGCGCGGGATGGACGAAGGCGTAGAGTTCGAGGAGATCGAGCCCGGACAGGTCCGGATAACCCAGCCTGCTCGCCACCAGCGGTGCATTGAGCAACAGGATCGGGGTATCGGCGGCGGCGGTGATTGCTTCGCCCTTGGAACAGCCCCGGCTCTGGCCCGATCCATCGCGCAGCCATGTGCCCGCATGGGAGGCGTGCAGCGCGGGCAGGGCGCGGAGTTCTGCGGGATCGGTGGTCACGATGGGCACGGGTTACCGGCCCGTCACCCGCTTGAACAGGGGCGATCAGATGAAATTGACGATGGCGATGCAGGTGGCGACGCCGACCACGATATTCATCGGGATGCCGATCTTGAGAAAGTCGGTGAACTTGTAATTGGCCGCGCCATAAACCAGCGTGTTGGTCTGGTATCCGATCGGGGTGGCGAAGCTGGCGCTGGCACCGAACATGACTGCCATGATCAGTTGCCGCTCGTCGAGCGGCACGGCATCGGCCAGGCCGATCACGATCGGTGTCATGATCACGGCGACGGCGTTGTTGGTCACGGTTTCGGTCAAGGCACTGGTGATGGCATAGACCGCAACCAACAGGATCAGCGGTGAGGAGACGGACAGCAGCGGGCGAAGATGGTCTACGATCAGATCGACCGTCCCGGCATTCTGCAAGGCCAGACCAATCGCCAGCATTCCGAAGATCAGCACCAGAGTGTTGCCGTCGATCGAGCGCCAGGCGTCTTCCGGTTCCATGCAGCGAGTCAGCAGCACCAGCCCGACCCCGCCGAGCGCCAGCGCCTCGATCGGATAGCCGAACAGGGCTGCACCGATCACCACCAGTGCCAGCGTGGCAATTGCAATCGGGGCTTTCTCGCGCCGGAACGCGCGGACCGGAGCTTCCCCGACATCGGCCAGCCCGACATTGGCCTGGAGCGATACAACCGCGTCACTGCCCGCCGCAATCAGCAGTCGGTCGCCAGCCCGCACCCTGGCATTGACCAAGTCCGGCCCGGCCACATGGCGCGGCCGGGCGAGCCCCAGAACCCGCACCCGAAGGCGCGACAGCAGTGGGATTTCCGCGAGTCTTCGCCCGACGATCGGATGGGTGGAAGAAATCATTGCCTGCACCAGCCGCAGGTCACGCGGCCGTTCTGGACCGGCAGTCACGACGCCGCCGCCAACCCCGGTCAGGCCGACCTGGAAGTCATGGGCTTCGGATAGCGATGCCAGTTCCACTGGCGAAGCCGAGACGATCAACTGGTCGCCCGCTTCCAGAACTTCACTCTCGACATCCTTGCGGATGATCTCGCTTCCGCGCCGAATACCAATTACCTTGATGCCGGGCCTGCGGACCAGCATGGTAGAGCTGATTTTCAGTCCGACCAGCTCGCTGTCATCGACCAGTATCAGGCTGGACAGGTAGCTGTCGTTCTCGCCCTGCTCGTCGAGCGCGTGCTCGGGCCGGTCGGGCAATAGCCTGCGTCCGAACAGGACCATCAGTGTGATCCCGGCAGCGGCGCTGACCAGACCGACCAGTGTCATTTCGAAAATGCCGAACGGTTCCTCCCCCAGGCTTTGCGCCACCCCATCGACCAGCAGATTGGTCGAGGTGCCGATCAAAGTTAGCGTGCCCCCCATGATCGACAGGTAGGACAGCGGAATCAACAGACGCGTTGGCGCGATCTTGAGCACCCGCGCCAGCCGTTTGACGATCGGGATCATCACGATCACCACCGGGGTGTTGTTCATGAAGGCAGAGGATACGACCGTGCCAGCCCCGATCTCGCCCACAGCAAGGCGCGGGTGGCGCAGGGTGCGCCGGATAATCCAGCCTGACACGGCCTCCAGTGCGCCGGTCCTCAGCAGCGCGCCACTGAGGATGAACATGGCCCCGATGGTTATCGGAGCCGGGTTGCTGAACACTGAAAGCAAATCCTTCGGTGTCACAAAGCCGAGAAGCATCGTGATAACCGCCCCGCCAGTGGCGATCACCACCGGTGGCCGACGTTCCATGGCGAATGTCACCAAAAGCCCCGCCAACAGAAACAGGCCGAGCACAGCACTCTGGGCTTCGATGAAGCGATAAACTGACTCGAGCAATCTGCAGGCTTCCTTGATTGGGAAGTGTCCTATGTTAGACGGGTTGGGCGGAACAGGGAAGCGCCGCAGTTCGGCTCCGGTCAAACGGCCCCGATCATACGGCCGTGCTGCGGGCTCCGGCGAGTTCGCCCTTGCACAACCGGCGCAATCCCGCAAAGGCCAACCTCATCATGACCATGGAAGATCTGATTGCTGCCGCCCGCGTGTCCAAGGCCTGGCCGTTCGAGGAGGCGCGCAAACTGCTCAAGCGCTATCCAGACGGCAAGTCCGGCAATGTGCCGGTCCTGTTCGAGACCGGCTATGGCCCCAGCGGCCTGCCGCACATCGGCACTTTTCAGGAAGTGCTGCGCACGACGCTGGTCCGCCGCGCCTACGAGGCGATGATCGGTGCGCGGCCGGAAGATGGCAAGACCCGGCTGGTCGCCTTCAGCGACGATATGGACGGGCTGCGCAAGGTGCCCGACAACATCGAGAACAAGGCGGTGCTGGAGGCCAACCTCGGCAAGCCGCTGACCCGCATTCCCGACCCTTTCGGCACGCACGAGAGCTTCGCGCACCACAACAACGCGCGGCTCTGCGCGTTCCTGGACCGGTTCGGCTTCGAATATGAATTCGTCTCGTCCAGCGACCAGTACAATTCAGGCACGTTCGACGAAGCATTGAAGCAGGTGCTGCGCCGGAACCAGGCAATCCTCGACATCATGCTGCCGACCTTGCGTGAGGAACGCCGCAAGACCTATTCGCCGATCCTGCCGGTCAGCCCCACCACGGGTGTGGTGCTGCAAGTGCCGGTCGAGGTGGTCGATGCCGAGGCTGGGATCGTCCGCTTCACCGATGCCGATGGCACCGTGATCGAGCAGTCTGCGCTCGGCGGCATGTCCAAGCTGCAGTGGAAGGTCGACTGGGCCATGCGCTGGTATGCGCTGGGCGTCGATTACGAGATGTGCGGCAAGGACCTGACCGACAGTGTGACCCAGTCGGGGCGGATCGTGCAGGTGCTCGGCGGCCGCAAGCCGGAAGGATTGATTTACGAGCTGTTCCTCGATGCCAATGGCGAGAAGATCTCCAAGTCGAAAGGCAATGGCCTGACGATCGAGGAATGGCTCACGTACGGTTCGGAAGAGAGCCTCGGCTTCTATATCTTCCCCAACCCCAAGAGCGCAAAGCAGCTTCACGTAGGGGTAATCCCGCGCGCGGTGGACGATTACTGGCAGTTCCGCACCGCCCTGGCGGCCCAGGAACTGGACAAGCAGCTCGGCAATCCGGCCTGGCACCTACTGCGGGCGAATGGCGGATTCGAGGCTGCGGAAGCGCCGGGCGCGGGCGATAGCTTGCCGGTTACCTACGGCCTCCTGCTCAACCTGGTCGGCGTGCTGGGAGCCGATGCCAGCCGAGAGCAGGTATGGTCATACCTGGGCAATTATGTTGCCAATGCCGATCCGCAACAGCATCCGGAGCTTGACGTGCTGGTAGGCACGGCGCTGGCCTATAATCGCGATTTCGTCGCGCCGACCCTGTCCAAACGCGCCCCATCGGCGAGCGAGGCTGCTGCCTTGGGTGCGCTGGACAGTTACCTGGCGGGGGCCGGCGAGGACACTTCGCCCGAAGAATTGCAGACCCAGGTGTATGAAATCGGCAAGCGCGAGGAGTTCGGGTTCGTGAACTTGCGTGACTGGTTCAAGGCGCTTTATCAGACCCTGCTCGGCAGCGATCAGGGGCCGCGCATGGGCAGCTTCATTGCGTTGTACGGGATCGCCAACAGCCGCAAGCTGATTGCGGAGGCGCTGGTGCGGGGCCAAGGATGATGAGGGAGGTCAAAGCAATGGCGAAGACGTTCGTTGGCGCGCTATGCGCCGTCGTGTTGGCAGCGCCGGGTCCGCTGTTGGCGCAGCCGATGTACACTATGGGCAATCGGCCGGTTATGCTGACGGCCGACCCCGAGGGCCTCGACCCGTGTGTCTACGGCATGATCTATGATCCGCCGACCGGTCCGGACGCAGGCGCAATCATGGTGTTTCCAGGCGACAGCACCGATCTTGATGCGATTGACTACCTTACCCATGGCGATCCGGTGTGGATCTGTGAGGTGTCCGACAACATGGTGGGAATCGTCTACACTGCCGATTCCGATGTCGATTGCGAATTGTCGTCGCCGCTTGACCAAACACGGCCATACCTTGGTCCGTGTCAGTCCGGTTGGGTGATGCCGCAATGGGTGGAAGTGGTCGCAGGGTAAACCGCCTCGCTAGCCCCACTTGCGGGTGCGGTACCACTTGGTGATGACGTACTTGATCCCGGCCTCGACCGGGGTTCCAGCGTGGAGCGTGCCTTCGTTCGGGGTGCCGTCCGGCAGGGCATTGTTCCACAGCAGCAGCACGCCTGACTTGGGCTGGATCTTGATGCCTACATTGACGAAGTGGGTCTCGCCGCCCTGTTCCACCTCGTTCAGGAACACCATCGCGGTCCAGCTGCGCTGGCCGCCGCGCTTGCGCTCCATCTGCCAGTACTTTTCGGTGGTGTAGAACCAGTCGTTGTGCGGTTTGAACTGCTGGCCCGGCATGTATCGCTGGCCCTGCACTGCTTCGCCGACCTCAGCCGGCAGCCCCAGCACGTCATCGATCCGCCGTGAGATCCCTGCCACAAAGGGGTCAGCCGGATCGAGGTTGCCGGAATAGGACGTCCGGAACCCCGCGGCGTAATCCATGTCATAAAGCGGGCTCGGCTCTGCCACGGCATCGATCATCGCGATCAGGCGGGCGCATTCATCGCCCGACAGGAAGTCCCCGATCGCGAATAGCTCCGCCACATCGGTCTCGATCCGGTAGACCTGGTCGTCTGCAGTTAAGCGGGTGCGGACGCGTTTGCCGACGCGGGCAAGGGCTGCCTGGTCCGGAATCGGTTCGGTCTTTGCCATGATTGTGCTCTCTAGCAGCCCTGGATTGCCCGGCAAGATGAGTGTTGCCGTGCGGCGAGGCGATGCTAGACTTACCCCACGTTTTCAGGGGAGCAAGCACGGATGGCACGGTCTGCAGCAACGCGATACTCGGCCGGAGCGATGGCGCTTCATTGGCTGATTGCAATCGCCGTCATCGCCAACTGGCGTATTGCCGAAGCGGCGGAACATGCCGCCAATCAGGAAGCGCGCAGCGCGGTGATGGGCAATCACTTCGCGCTCGGCGTGCTGATCTTCGTCGCCATCATCTTGCGTTTCGCGTTGCGGGCGGGCAGGGGCGTGCCGCCGCCGCAGTCGAACCACGCCCCATGGGAGCGGGCGCTGGCCAAGGCGGTGCATTACCTGTTCTACCTGCTGCTGATGGTCATGCCGCTGGCCGGATGGTTCGCCATGTCCAAGTACGGCGCCCCGATCAACATCTGGGGGATGGTGGAGATTCCGCCGTTGCCGATCGCGCCCGATCCGGACGGGGCCAAGGCGATCTTCGAACAGCATGCCACGGCTGGCACGGTCCTGCTCGGCCTGATCGTGGTCCATGTGCTGGGCACGCTCAAGCACACGTTGATCGACAAGGACGGCAACCTGTTCCGGATGCTGCCGTTCGGCGCGCCGAGGGCCTGAGCGCGCCGCCGCACGGCCATGCAATCGATCCCCCGGCAATGCCGTCTTTCACTTTGCGTTCAGCGGAGGCGCGGTTATACGCTGGGGCTATGAACACTCGCATTGCACCCAAGGCCATGATGGCTGCCGCGCTTGTCGGCGCTACCCTGCTCACTTCTGCCTGCGCTGGCCGCAGCAGTGGGCCGCAGGACACTGCCTATGTGGCGCGCGATGTGGAAACGCTCTACGCCGAGGCCAAGAGTCGGCTGGACCGCGGCAATGCCACGCTTGCGGCTGCTCTGTTCGACGAGGTGGAACGCCAGCATCCCTATTCCCCGTGGGCGCGCCGGGCGCAGCTGATGAGCTCGTTCAGCTACTACGTGGCGCGGGACTACAACAAGGCCATCGCCAGCGCCCAGCGGTTCCTCTCGATCCACCCGGGCAACAAGGACGCGCCTTACGCCTATTACTTAATCGCGCTCAGCTATTACGAGCAGATCAGCGACGTGCACCGGGACCAGAAGATTACTGAGCAGGCCCGCATCGCTCTTCGCGAGGTGGAACGGCGCTTCCCGCAAAGCCAGTATGCCTCGGACGCGCGGATCAAGCTGGACCTTGTCAATGACCACCTGGCCGGCAAGGAAATGGAGATCGGCCGCCACTACGCCCGGGCCGGGAAGTGGCTCGCCGCGCAGCTGCGGTTCCAGAACGTGGTTGAACAGTACCAGACAACCAGCCACGCACCGGAAGCACTTTACCGCCTGACCGAGTCCAACCTTGCGCTGGGCGTGCCGCAGGAAGCGGTCAAGTACGCGGCCGTGCTCGGTGCCAACTACCCCGGCAGTGAGTGGTACACCAAAGCGTTCAAACTCGTTCAGCGCCACGCGCCGGGTGTGACAGCGGGTTGAAACTTAAATCCTTTTTCCGGGGAGTTTGGCCAGTTATGGTGAAAACTCTCTGACCATTTGCTCAACCGATAGTTAACCCGGCTGCTCTATTCTGCCTCAAGAGGTAGAACCTGCGCGGATGTCCCTGCGCCTGACTGCCTCTGGTGGACCGAGGCAAGAGGCATGGCTGAAACGTTTCTGACGCGACTGATCAAGGACACCCGCGCGAACACGCTCGCAATCGGGGCAGCAGCGGTGATTCCGCTGGTCGGCCTGGTTGGCGGCGGGATTGATGCGAGCCGGATGTACCTTGCCAAGTCGCGCCTGCAGCAGGCGTGCGATTCCGCCACCCTTGCCGCCCGCAAGAAGCTGGGCGGAAGCGTTGTCGAGAATGGCGTTATCCCGTCCGAGATACAAACCACTGCCGACAATTACTTCGAAACCAACTTCGGAGAAGGGATGTACGGCAGCGAAAATGTCGAGTTCAGTATCGAGGCCGGTACAGCCACCCGGATGGACGGGACTGCTTCAGTCGAGGTTCCGACCACGCTGATGGGGATATTCGGGTACGAAAAGGTCGAGCTCAACGTGGAGTGCAGCGCCGAGCTGAACCTGCCGAACATCGATGTCATGCTCGTGCTGGACGTGTCCGGCTCTATGGCGGGTACCCGTATTCAGGGCCTGAAGGATGCCGTGTTCGCATTTTATGACGAAGTGATGGCGGTAAAACCGGATGACGCCCAGCTTCGTATTGGTGTGGTGCCTTATAACGGCACGGTTAACGTTGGCGGTGCGTTGGTGGCAAAAGACCCCGATTTCATTGCCGATAGCCACACCTATCAATCGCGCGAGCCCCGCTATGTTTGGGTAAGCAACAACGACGGGATAAACCAGGGAGATGTGATCTCCAGCAGCACGGCTACAGAACTCCTGCCGCGCAACACCGCCTGGCTCGGCAGCACAAACCAAGCGGACTATCGATGGGACAGAAACAGCAGTGCACAGCGAAGCTTCTGCACCAATACTTATCCTGGAACCTATAACGTCGGCAATGAACGCTGGACCATTTCCAACACCAGTTGGCGCGCGACCCATTGGGGTTCCAGTTTTCCCAATTCCGAACGCGCCGCGTGTCGTGCAACTGTAAGGCGGGACGTGCTGGCTGGGCCAGGTGATGTTCGCCCGCCAACTTATCGGCAGGAGTTCGATCGATACGAATACAAGCCGATTTTGTTTGACACATCGGCCTTCAAGAACGGCAGCACCGTATCAACCAATACCGGTTCGAACGGAGCGACAGTCAACAGCACGTGGAACGGCTGTATCGAGGAACGGGCTGCGATCGTGCCTGTGTCTGGCACGGCGCCAGTTGCCGGTGCCTACGATCTTGACATCAATCTGGTTCCGGACCCATCCGACCCGGATACCCAATGGAAGGCCCACTGGCCCCAGATCACCTATTCGCGCACTTCCGTCAACCCGGAGGTCACCACGACTAACAGATCGCTGCGAAGCTCCAATTGTCCGCGTGCCGCCGTGCGTTTGCGGGAATGGCCGCTCAGCGGTTCAGCGCGCAACGCAGCATTCGAGACCTATATCAACTCGTTGGCGGCTGGCGGGAATACCAGCCACGATAACGGGATGGTGTGGGGTGCCCGGTTTGTGTCACCAACCGGGATATTTGCGGACGATAACGAAAGCGCGCCCAATGGCGACCCGATTTCGCGCCACATCATTTTCATGACCGATGGTTTGATGGAGCCGGGGCCGACGGTCTATGGCACGCTGGGTAATTACGAACTGGATGGCCGGTTTTTCGGCTTTGGGCCTTGGAGCAACACCACTTTGGCGGCCTATCAGAACCCGCGCCTTGCGGCGATCTGCGAGCAGGCAAAGAACCAGAATATAACTGTGTGGACCGTTACCTTCGGTCTTCCGCAAAACACCTGGACCCGCAGTTGCGCCAGCGGTCCGCAGCGCGCCTATGAGGCGGCCAGCTCCGCCCAACTTGCCAGCGCATTCCGCATGATTGCCACCTCGATTGCAGAATTGCGGCTGGTGCAATGACCCGGCGCGCCGCCAATCTCTTGCGCGCAATCGCAGCGGACACGCGCGGTGTCACGCTGATCGAGTTCGCTTTTGTCAGCCCGGTCTTGATCCTTCTCCTGATGGGCCTGTTTGACTTCGGCTTCCAGGTCTACGCCCGCTCGCTGTTGCAAGGGGCGATGCAGGAGGCAGCGCGCAATTCCACCCTGGAAGGGGCTGACGTCACTTCGGCATCGCTCGATTCGGCGGTGCGGAGACAGGTGCGCAACGCCATTCCCAATGCTGCGATTTCCTTCAGCCGGACCAACTACGCCAATTTTTCTGACGTCCGCCAGCCGGAAGAGTTTACCGACACAAACGGTGATGGCGAATGCAACAACAACGAACCGTTCGAGGATTTGAACGGAAACGGAACTTGGGATTCCGACCGTGGATCGCAGGGCTTGGGGGGGGCACGTGATGCGGTGCTGTATGAAGCAACTGCGACCTTTCCCCGTGTATTTCCGCTACACAGGCTGATGGGGGGTTCCAGCGTTGTGACTGTGGATGCCTCAACCGTGCTTCGAAACCAGCCTTTTGACACGCAGACGCTGCGGGTGCCGACGGTGGGGAATTGTACATGACCGGGCGTGCTTTGTCGTGCGGCCATTCCCTGTCCCGCGACACCGGCGGGGTGGCGATGGTCGAGTTTGCCTTCATGGCGCCGATCCTGCTGCTGCTCGGCCTTGCGGGGATCGAACTGGCCAATTTCTCCATTACCCATATGCGGGTAAGTCAGGCGGCGATGCACCTTGCCGACAATGCCTCGCGCATTGGCGACCGGGACCAGCTGGCAGCGCAGCGTATCTACGAATCCGATCTCAACGACCTGTTCGTGGGCGTCAATATCCAGGCGGGCCGACAGCTTGAACTGCTGGAGAATGGCCGGGTTATCGTCTCGAGTCTTGAGCGCAATGCCGATGGCGGGCAGACAATCCGCTGGCAGCGGTGCATGGGCCGCAAGGTGGCCAATTCAGCCTTTGGCGGGCAGGGCACCGGGGCGACCGGGACCGGCTTTGCCGGTATGGGCCGGACCGGCAACGAAGTGCAGGCGGAACCGGGGCAATCGGTCATGTTCGTGGAGGTCTTCTACGATTACCAGCCGCTGATGGTGAATGACTTTACCACGAAGTTCATTCTTCCGCCTGAAATCCGCTCCAATTCCGCCTTCATCGTCCGCGGGGCGCGCGATCTGACCGGCGTGTTCCAGCGCAGCCCGGCTGCTCCGGTGTCCAGCTGCAACAAGTTCCAGGCGGTGCCATGAGCCGGAACACAGCCCTGTTGCTGGTTTGCGCAGTCCTGCTGATCGTGGCCGGCCTGGTGGGCCGCGATGGTGCGGTGGCCAGGGTGGCAAGCAGCGACCGGGGCGCGCTGGCGCAAGCGATGGACGAGAGCGCCCGTCCGCTGACCCACAGCAACTCGTGGGCTGCCGACGGCGGGTCCGGCGCAGCCGAGCCAGTCCAGCCGACAGTGGTCGACGACTTCGACGCCGAGTCCATGGCGGATGACGACGATGACAGCGGCATCGGCACGGCCGCGTTCGAACGGGGCGACATGTCTGCCCAATCCACTTCCGCCCCGGGCGAGGGCGACCACACCCCCTTCGATCCCCGCATTGATTGAGGGCTCCCGATCATGGCCAGGTGGCTTGCTGAGCCAATGCTGGCTGACACCTATTCGCGGATGTCGTCAAACCGCACGATCAGCACATCGAGATCGCGCGTTGGTTCGAAGTTCTCCTTGACCACTTCGAACTGCGTCGGGCTGATTTTCCGCACTCCGTTCATGCAGAAACTGACCAGGTTGCCGGACTCGCCTTTGTCCACCACCAGGCGGAAGTGCTTGATCGGGCCGTGCCAGTTGGCTCCGCTCGAAAGGACGTATCCGAGCCAGGTCTCGCTCATGAAGCGTGTCCGGCCCTTGGGTGCGCCTGCCAGCCGCCGGTCGACCCCGCGCAGGAAGGCATCATCGGTGCACCATTTTTGGCGGTATTCAGCCAGCCCTTCAGGATAATCGCGGCGGGTATCGGGATAGAGTATCCCGCCCACGCTGCCCCCGATCATCGGTGTGTAGCGATGGCTAACCGCCACGCTTGCCTCGGCCGGGAAGGTCTGGGTGCGCAGAATGAAGCGCTGCCCGCGCCAGCCCGGGGTGACGTGCAGCACACCGTCCTCGTCGCGGTAGGATGCCAGCAGGCCGGAGCCGGCCAGCGCTGCCTTCTCCGCTTCGGGCAGGGCCTGCACGGTATCGAGGAAGGCGTAGTCGAGGACCCAGTGAACTGGCCAGCCGCGCGCAGTGACGAGGTCGGTCACGTCGCGTTCGTCAGCCCCGGTGCCGATCAGCGCGCGGTCTGCCACGTCCCACGCCACCGGCTGCCCGTCGACCGTGGTTGAGAAGTCCAGCGCGCTCCAGTCCGGATAGCTGGCATATTCGAGGTAGCCAGCCTGTTGCGGCAGCGCGGGCAGGGGGAAGGCAATCAACACTTCGAGCGGCTCTGGGCCGTGGTTGGTATAGACGTAGTCCACCCGCACTTCGCTGGCGGAGAGAAAAAGTTCCTCCCGGTCCATGCTGACCGCAGCGGTGGTCTTGAGCGTTAGCCCGCCCAACGCCCACTCAGCCTCGCTGTCATTGGCGAGCGCGGTGGTGGCAGCGAAGGCAGCCGCGAGAGCAGCGGCAGGGAACGTGGAGCGGATCATGCCGTACATGATCCGCTCACCCGCCGCGCGATGCAAGCCCCCGGGTTAACCCCAAGCGTTCAGGCCGTTTCCATCTTGCGCCGCGCTTTCTTGCGCTCGTGTGGGTCAAGGATGGCCTTGCGCAGGCGGATGCTCTTGGGCGTCACTTCGACCATCTCGTCATCGTCGATGTAGGCGATGGCCTGTTCCAGCGTCATGATCCGGGGCGGGGTAAGGCGGATCGCATCATCCTTGCCGGTCGAGCGGAAGTTGGTCAGCTGCTTGGACTTCATCGGGTTGACTTCGAGATCGTCCGGCTTGGCGTTCTCCCCGATCAGCATGCCTTCATAGATCTTTTCCTGCGGGCGCACGAACAGCACGCCGCGTTCCTCCAGCATGTTGAGCGCATAGCCGACCGCTTCGCCTGTGCCGTTGGAGATCAGCACGCCGTTGGCGCGGCCTTCGATCGGGCCCTTGTAGGGGCCATACTTCTCGAACAGACGGTTCATGATGCCGGTGCCGCGGGTGTCGGACAGGAATTCGCCGTGATAGCCGATCAGGCCGCGGCTGGGGGCGGAAAAGGTGATCCGGGTCTTGCCGCCGCCGCTGGGGCGCATGTCCAGCATCTCGCCCTTGCGGGCGGCCATTTTCTCCACCACCGTCCCTGAATGTTCGTCGTCCACATCGATGACGACGGTTTCGTATGGCTCGGTGCGCTGGCCGTTCTCGTCTGTGCGGAACAGCACGCGGGGGCGGCTGATGCCCAGCTCGAAGCCTTCGCGCCGCATCGTCTCGATTAGTACGCCAAGCTGCAATTCGCCGCGTCCGGCCACTTCGAAGCTGTCCTTGTCGGCGCTTTCGGTGACGCGGATGGCGACGTTGGATTCGGCCTCGCGCTCCAACCTGTCGCGGATCATGCGGCTGGTGACCTTGGTACCTTCGCGCCCGGCCATCGGCGAATCGTTGACCGCAAAGCGCATCGACAGCGTCGGCGGGTCAATCGGCTGGGCGTGGAGCGGTTCGGTAACGGTCGGGTCAGCGATGGTGTTCGACACTGTCGCCACCGTCAGCCCGGCAATCGAAACGATGTCGCCCGCGCGGGCCTCGTCGACCGGGATCCGCTCCAGCCCGCGGAAGGCCAGCAGCTTGGAGGTGCGCCCGGTTTCCACCACCTTGCCATCATTGTCGAGGGCATGGATCGGTGAATTGACCTTAACCGTGCCCGATTGGACCTTGCCGGTCAGGATGCGGCCGAGGAAGTTGTCACGATCAAGCAGGGTGACGAGGAACTTGAACGGCCCATCGAAATCAGCGGCCGGCGGCGGCACGTGCGCGACGATCTTCTCGAACAGAGGGGTCAGCGTCCCTTCGCGCAAGGCCGGGTCGGCGTTGGCATAGCCACTGCGGCCTGAGGCATAGAGCACCGGGAAATCGAGCTGATCGTCGTTGGCGTCAAGCGACACGAACAGGTCGAACACTTCGTCGAGCACTTCCTGGATGCGTTCGTCCGGGCGGTCGATCTTATTGACGACCACGATCGGACGCAGGCCCAGCGCCAGTGCCTTGCCGGTGACGAACTTGGTCTGCGGCATCGCTCCTTCAGAGCTGTCCACCAGCAGAATCACGCCATCGACCATCGACAGGATGCGCTCCACCTCGCCGCCGAAGTCGGCGTGGCCGGGCGTGTCGACGATGTTGATACGGGTTGGTTCGCCGCCTCCGGGAGGGGCCCACTCGACCGAGGTGCACTTGGCGAGAATGGTGATCCCGCGTTCCTTTTCCAGGTCGTTAGAATCCATCGCGCGCTCTTCCACGCGCTGGTTGTCGCGGAAAGTGCCGGACTGGCGGAAAAGCTGGTCGACGAGGGTGGTCTTGCCATGGTCGACGTGGGCGATGATCGCCACGTTGCGGAGATTCGCGGACATGCGGGGTCGGGCCTTCAGTATAGGGGTGGCTGCAATTGTGCAGCGCAACAATCCGCGCCCGATAGCCGAGGTGGCACAGCGGGGCAAGTGTGGCAGTGTGGCGGACGAGTCACAAGCGGCTGCTTACAAGGATGCGTCACCAATTTGTGGCTTGTTTGGCGCTGTTTGCAGTTCTAACACCCGGATCAGGCGGCACCCGCATCCCCCCAAAAACCCGTGATGCCGCGTGGATGAGGAGTTATCATGAAAATTGAATCGACCGGCTTCGTCGGCCGACGCTCGCTGCTGTTTGCGGGCGCTGCGGCCATTGCTCTGTCGCTGCCTGGCGCAGCCCTGGCCCAGGATGCCGGTGCAGAGGAAACCCCGCCAGCTGCCGAAGGCAACATGATCGTTGTCACTGCGACAAAGCGCGAACAGACGTTGCAGGAAATTCCGGTGGCGGTGTCCGTTACCAGTGCCGAGACGCTCGAGCGCGAGAACATTCGCGACTTGCAGGACTTGCAGACGATCATTCCCTCGCTGCGCGTGACGCAGTTGCAGAGCTCGGCTAACACCAACTTCATCATCCGCGGCTTCGGCAACGGCGCCAACAACGCCGGGATCGAGCCTTCGGTCGGCGTGTTCGTGGATGGTGTTTACCGCAGCCGCACCGCTGCGCAGATCAACGATCTGCCAGACGTTGCCCGGATTGAGGTGCTGCGTGGACCGCAGTCGACCCTGTTCGGCAAGAACGCCAGCGCTGGCGTCATCTCGATCGTCACCAAGTCGCCCTCGTTCACGCCGCAAGGCCAGATCGAGGCATCCTACGGCAATCTCGACGCGATCGTGGCCAAGGGCTTCTACAGTGGTCCGATCGGTGACAATGTTGCTGCCAGCATCGCGGCCGGTTTCAACAAGCGTGACGGCTATCTGCGCGACATCGGCACCGGCAATCTTACCAACGAGCGTGACCGCTGGTTCGTGCGCGGCCAGCTGCTATTCGATGACGGCCCGATTCGGGTGCGGGTGATCGGCGATTATGACCAGATCGACGAAAACTGCTGCGGCGTGGTCAACGTGCAGAGCTCTGCCGCCACCGCCGCGATCATTGCTGTCGGCGGGCAGGTGACGGACCCGACCCGTCCGTTCAACAACACCACTGCCAATAATTTCGACTCGACCAACCGGGTGGACAATTACGGCATCTCCGGTCAGATCGACCTCGATGTCGGGCCGGGCACGCTGACTTCGATCACGGCCCTGCGTCGTTCGATACTGGCAACCAACCAGGATTCGGATTTCAGCACGGCCGATCTGATCGGGCGCAACTTTGCCGACACCACGCTGAAGACCTTTACCCAGGAAGTCCGCTATTCGGCCAACCTGTTTGATCGGGTCGATCTGTTGCTCGGCGGGTTCTACTTCGACGAGACCGTCGATCAAGTGAACAACATCGTCTACGGGCAGGATTTCCGCGAGTATGCGAACCTGCTGATCGGCGGCCCGGTCACCAGCCCGCCCAACGATTTCGCGGTCGACAACATCGAGACCACGCTGGGCACGCTGACAGGAAACCCCAACCGGTTTCTCAACCAGTTCTTTGCGCCGGGCCAGGGCCTGACCGAAGTGTATTCCCTGCGAAACAAGGCCTATTCGCTGTTCGGCCAGCTCGATTTCGAGATCGTTGATGGCCTGACCTTCACCGTCGGTGGCAACTACACCAATGACAAGAAGCGCCTGACCGCCAATGTTGTCACCACCGACGTGTTCTCGACCCTCGATCTGGTCGCGCTCGGCAATACGGCCATCTTCCAGCAGGGGCTGGCGACCCAGATCGGCGCTCTGCTGAATCTTGGCCGCCCGGCAAATGCCGCGGAAATCGGCGGCTTTGCCGCAGGCAACCCGGCGGCATTCGCACAGGTCTCTGCCGGGGTGCAGGCATTTGCCAATGCCAACCAGAACAACCCGGCGGTGAACCCGCTGCTGGCGCTGCAGCCGCTGCAGTTCCTGCCGCCGTTCGTCAACGTTCCGAACGCGGTCGAAAGCGGGCGGACGCGGGACAGCGACTGGTCGTACACCCTGCGGCTGGCTTACGACGTAAATCCCAACCTCAATGTCTACCTGAGCTACGCCACCGGCTTTAAGGCCAGCTCGTTCAACTTGTCGCGTGACAGTCGTCCGGCAGCAGCCGATGGCCCAGCGCTGCAGGCGGCCGGTCTGACCGTGCCCAACCTGCGCTTCGGCAGCCGCTTTGCCGGTCCGGAGCAGGCCGAAGTCTACGAAGTCGGCGTAAAGGGTAACTGGGGCAACTATTCGGCCAATGTGGCTGCCTTCCGGCAGACGATTGACGGGTTCCAGTCCAATGTGTTCACCGGCACCGGGTTCGCTCTGGCGAACGCTGGCGAACAGCGCACCTGGGGCGTTGAGTTCGAAGGGTCTGCCAAGCCGTTCGATCCGCTGACGATCAACTTCGCGGTCACCTGGCTCGATCCCAAGTTCATCAGCTTCCCGGCTTCGGCCATTGGTGATCTGAGCGGCACCAGCCCGGCCGGTATTCCGGAGTGGACGGTGACGCTGGGCGGACAGTGGGAACAGGATCTGGGCAACGGTGACAAACTGTTCCTGCGCAGCACCTACAGCTACGAATCCAAAGTCCAGATCGTTGACGGCCTGCCCGGTTTCCTCAATCCGGGTGGTCAGGCAGCGGCGATTGCGGCTGCAGCACCGTTCACCCGTCAGGTGGACGATCTGTCAGCTTCGATCACCTATGCGATGGACAACGGGCTGGAGCTATCGCTGTGGGGCCGCAATCTGCTCAACGACCGTTACCTGCTGTCGCTGTTCGACTCGGTGGCTCAGGCGCGGGCGATTTCGAGCTACCCGAACCAGCCTCGGACCTACGGCGTTTCGGGCCGGTTCAAGTTCTGATCGCAAGATCACAACATCACAACATCAAGGAAAAGGGGGGGCTTCGGCTCCCCTTTTTTTGTCCTTTTCTGTTGCGGGGCAGGCGACTTTGTGGTCGCATCGTGTAGGGGGCACTGCGTCCCGGGGGGCAATCATGGGAGTAACGATCGGGGGTATCCTGTCGCGCCTGTTCGCGACGGTGAAGGCGCGGTTTGGCGCGCTGATGGGCCTGTGGGTGGTGTTCGTCGCAGCCAGCATCGGAGTCGGCATGGTCCTGTCGCTGGTCATGGGTGTGGGGATGATTGCCGGTGGCGGAATACTGGCCGGGGCCGATCCAGGCGAAGGCGGCCTGATGGCGATGGGGATGGGCGTCATCGCGATGATGGTGGTCATGTATCTGGTCTATATCGTGGTCAACCTTGCGTCCTATGCCGCGCTGGCGCACATGGCGTCGCCGCTGTTGCAGCCTAGCTTCGGGGACTCCCTCTCCGCCGGGGTCCGCGCTGCCCTGCCGCTGTTCGGGGCGACCCTGCTGCTGGGGATCGGCTATCTGGTCATGTTTGGAGCCCTCGGGGCGATCGGGGCGGTTGCCGGTGCGGACGGAGGCGCAATCGGGGCAATCGTGCTGTTGCTGTTCCTGCCGGTGAGCATCTATCTGGCCTGCCGGTTATCGATCTTGCTGCCGGTGGCTGCAGTCGATGGGGTACGCAATCCGGTCACGATCATCACCCGTTCGTGGCGCCTGACCCGGGGGCACGTCCTGAGCATTCTGGGAGCGACCCTGGCCTATGTCTTGATCGCCGTGGTGCTGATCGTGGTTGCGTTCCTGCCGGTGATGGCGCTGTTCGGGGCCGATGCGATGGGGTCCGATGCGCTCGGTATCGGGGCGATCCTGTACCTGTTTCTCGCCATGATTGTGGTGTTCGTCGTCATCACCATCACCGGTGCGGGGCTGGGTTCGGCTATCCATGCGGGAGTGTCGGACGCGGCCGGCGAAACGCTTCAGGAAACCTTCCGCTGACGGCGGACCATGCCGGAAAGGCAGCGCAAGGGCGCGGACTTGGTGATGGACATACTGCACGACCTGTTCCACCAAGCGACCGAGCCGTACCGCAAGTACGCGACCTTTTCCGGTAGGGCGCGGCGGCGGGAGTATTTCCTGTTCATCGCCTTGCAGTGGCTGGTGATTTTCAGCATCGTGGTGCTGCACCGGCTGCTGACCGGAGGAGCGCCCTTGCCCGATCCGGAGCAGTGGCTGCAGGGCAGCCTGGCTGACCGGCTGGCGGTGGCCGCGACCCTGCTGTTCATCTTTGGCAGCGTAGTTCCGTGGCTGGCGGTGTCGACCCGGCGGCTGCACGATCGAAGTTATCGCGGGTGGATCATGGTCCGCTGGTTCCTGCCCTATGTCGGGCTACTATTTATGCTGTGGGACCTGTTGCGGCCCGGAGACAGGGGCGCAAACGCCTTTGGCCCGGACCCCAGAGGCAGGAGCTTCGACGACTGGTTCGAATAATCACAGCGCCCGCAGCGCCTGTGCCGGTTTGGCCCGCAGCAGGGGCAGCGACCCGGCCAGCGCGAACGCCAGCACAAACCCGATCCCGCCTGCCAGCACGGCCAGGATCACGCCCCAGTCGGGCAGCCAGTCGAACTCGAACAGGCGGGTTATGACCAGCCAGGCCAGGCCTGTGCCGAGCAGCATGGCGACCCCGGCCAGCATCAGCGCGAGCAGCGCGTATTCCGCCAGCTGCATGGTCAGGATCTGCCCCCGGCTTGCCCCGAGCACGCGCAGCACCACGGTGTCATAGGTCCGCGCGGCGCGGGCTGCGGCAATGGCGCCGACCAGCACTGCCAGCCCGGCCAGCACGGCCACCGAAGCTGCGGCAAAGGTCGCGACCCCAACCTGGCCGAGGATGGTCTGGGCCTGCTCCAGCACGTCGCCGACCTCGATTACCGAAGTCGAGGGCAGGGCGCGCACCAGCGAGCGGAGCAGTTCCGGGCGCGGCGATTCGCCAGCGCCCAACTGCACTGTTGCGGTCAGGTTGTGCGGCGCATCGCGCAGGGTGTTGGGGCTGAACACCAGCACGAAGTTGAAGCCCATGTTCTCCCAGTCGAGCTTGCGCAAGCTGGAGACCTTCGCGGTCCGCTCTGCTCCCAGGATGCCGACAGTCAGGTAATCTCCGACCTTGAGGTCGATGGCGCGGGCAAACTCCTCATCCACCGAAACCAGCGGCTCGCCCTGGTACATCGGACCCCACCACATGCCATCGGTCAGGCGGCTGCCGGGGGGCAGGTCCTCGGCATAGGACAGCCCGCGCTCGCCCCGCAGCGGCCAAGCGCCGTCAGGGATTTCATCCAGCTCGGACACTCTGGTCAAGGCGCCCTTCGGGCCATAGGCGAGGATCGCGCCGCGCAGGGTCGGCACCATGTTGATCATCGCATCGGGATGATGTTCGCGCACGATATTGGTGAAATCGTCCCCCCGGTCGCGCGGGATGTCGAGCACGAAGTAATCCGGCGCCTGCTGCGGTACGCTGCGCTCGATATTGCCGTTGATGCTGGTCTGGATGGCGGCCAGCAGGACAAAAGCGCTGAGGCCGAATCCGAGTGCGGTGACCAGCGACCCGGTCGGGCTGCCGGGACGGTGGAGGTTGGCGAGCGCGTTGCGCAGCAATGGGTTGCGGGGGCGGGGCAGGGCACCGGTCAGCTGCTTGAGTCCCCAGCCGAGCAAAGCCAGCAGCCCCAGTACCACGCCCGCGCCAAGCAGGAATCCCCCTGCCAGCAAGGGATAGGCTGATGTCAGCAGCACCAGTAGCACGATCAGCCCCAGCCCGCCCAATACCCACGGCAGCGCCGCCTTGTCGCGTGCCAGTGGGCTGACCCGGGCGCGCATCAGGGCCATGGCGGGGAAACTGCGCGCGCGCACCAGCGGGGTCGCGGCAAAGACCAGCGCCACCAGCAGCCCGAAAGCAGCGGCGAGCAGCAGCGCGCCGGGCGCGAACACGAAACCGGTTTCGACCGGAAGGAGGTCGCCCAGCGCCATGCCCAGCAGCGGGGTGACTGCGACACCGGCAACCAGCCCGGCCAGAGTCCCGGCCAGCGCCGCCGCGCCGATCTGCAGAACGTAGATGCGGGCAATGTCGCTGCTGCTGGCGCCCAGCACCTTGAGCGTGGCAATACTGGTACGGCGCGCATCGAGGTAGGATGTCACCCCTCCGCCAATCCCGATCCCGGCGATGACCAGCGCGGCGAGCCCGACCAGCGTGAGAAATTCGCCCATCCGGCCGACGAACCGGTCCGCCCCCGGCGAGGCGCGGTCCCGCGTACGATAATCGAACCCGGCTTCGGGAAAGCGTGCCTTCAGCGCGTCCTGAACCTCGGCCGGATCGCGCTGGGGGTCGAACGCCACCCGGTACTTGCTCTGAAACAGCGCGCCCGGTGCGGTCAGGCCGGCCCGCGCGGGCACGTCCTGGGCAACGATCACTGTCGGGCCAAGCTGAAATCCTTCCGACAAGCGGTCCGGCTCGACCTCAAGCACGCCTGCGGCGACCAGATCGACGGTGCCGACCCGGAACTGGTCACCCACCTTCAGGCCCAGCCGGTCGAGCGCACCCTGGCCGACCCAGGCTTCGCCTGCGGATGGTGCGCCGACTTCGCGGCCGTCCGCCAGTGTGGCGATGCCGTAGAGCGGCCAGCGCTCGTCAATTGCCTTCAGTTCGACCGGCGCGGCCTCGTCACCGGCGCGGGCCATGGCCTGCATCCGGGTGCCGCCGGAGACCGTGCCGTAAGCGGCCAGCGCTGCCTGTTCCTCATCGGTCAGGTCGCGCTGCCAGACTTCGACCTCAAGATCGCCGCCCAGCAGTTCCTGCCCGCGGTTGGCCAGTTCGCCTTCGATTGCACCAGTCAGGGTGCCGATTGCCGCCAGTGCGCCGGTGCCGAGGAACAGGCACACCAGCAGCAGCCGCAGGCCCTTGAAGCGGGCGTTGAGATCACGCCGGGCAATGCGCCAGGCGGCGCTCCAGGACAGGCGCGGGTCGTTCACGCGATCGCTACGGGGGCGGTATCACTGGCGATACGGCCGTCAGCCATGGTTACCACCCGGTCGCACCGGGCCGCCAGTTCCGGATCGTGGGTGATCACCAGCAGGGTCGCCCCGGTTTCGGCGCGGCGGGCGAACAGCAGTTCGATGATTTCATGCCCGGTGGCGACGTCGAGGTTGCCGGTCGGCTCATCGGCAAAGATCAGCCCGGGGCCGGGGGCTATCGCGCGGGCGATGGCCACCCGCTGCTGCTCGCCGCCGGAAAGCTGGGTGGGATAATGGTCGAGCCGGTGACCGAGCCCGACTGCAACCAGTTCCGCCCGGGCGCGTTCCTGCGCATCGGTGGCGCCTGCCAGTTCCATCGGGGTGGCGACGTTTTCCAGCGCGGTCATGGTGGGCAGCAGGTGGAAGGCCTGCAGCACAATTCCGATCCGGCCGCGCCGGGCGCGCGCCAGATCGTCCTCGCCCATCGTCGAGAAATCGGCTCCGGCCACGGTGAGGGTGCCGCCGCTGGCCCGTTCCAGGCCAGATAGCACGGCCATCAGCGAGCTCTTGCCCGAACCCGAAGGGCCGAGCAGGGCGCAGATCTGCCCTGCGGGAATATCGAGGTCGATACCGCGCAGGATCTGCACCGGCGCGGCATCGCTGCCGAGGGTCAGGGTGAGGTTACGCGCGGAAATCGCGGGAGAAGGGCTTGTCACAGGGCCGGGATGCCATAGGTCAGGGAAGAAGAGCAAGGAGGCTCACCGATGCAACTGCGCCGTCTGTCGATTGTTCCCGCACTTGTGATACTTTCTGCTTGCGGGAGCGGTGCGGCCCCGGCTGATCCGGCTCCGGCCGAAAAGGCTGCTACCGAACAACCGGTGATGGGGCCCGAACGGCGGGTGCTGGCGTTCGGAGACAGTCTGTTCGCCGGCTATAATGTGGCGCAGGATGACAGTTACCCGGCGAAGCTGGAGGCCGCCTTGCGGGCCAAGGGTATCAATGCGCGGGTGGTCAATGCAGGGGTATCGGGCGATACCAGCGCGGCCGGGCGCCAGCGGCTGGCGTTCACGCTCGACGCGCAGGAGGTCAAACCGGACCTGCTGATCCTGGAGCTGGGCGGCAACGACCTGCTGCGCGGCCTTTCGCCGGAAGAAACCCGCGCCAACTTCGTCGCCATGCTGGACGAATTGAAAAAGCGTGACATCCCGGTCCTGCTGATGGGCATGCGAGCGCCGCCCAATTATGGCCCGGAATACCAGCAGGCATTCGATGCGCTCTACCCTGAACTGGCCAGACAATATCGCACGGCCTTCGTGCCGTTCTGGCTGGAATCGATCTACCAGGACCAGACCTTGTTCCAGCAGGACCGCATCCACCCGACTGCGGAGGGGATCGAGGCGCTGGTCGGCGCGACGGTCAAGAATGTGGCGGCAGCGCTTCCGCCGGTCACGGAATAGGCCGACTTCAGGCCCGCTCGGCCTTCCCGCCGTCGACCATCCACACTGCGGCTTCGCCCCGGATTTCGGCAAAGGGAGCGAGTTCGGTGCCAGTCATCCACACCTGCGCTGCGCCTTGCCGCAGACGGTCGAACAGGGCGGCGCGGCGCACCGGATCGAGGTGGGCGGCGACTTCATCGAGCAGCAGCACGCCCGGCCGCCCGCGCGCTGCCAGCGCCGCATGGGCCAGGGTCAGCGCGATCAGCATGGCCTTTTGCTCGCCGGTGGAGCAATCGGCCGCAGGCATGGCCTTGCCGGCCATGGTCACCACCAGTTCGTCGCGGTGCGGGCCAGTCAGGGTGCGGGCGGCCTGCCGCTCGCGCCGACGCCCCCCCGCCAGCGCCGCCAGCAGCTCGTCTTCCTCTACCGGTCCGCCGACTTCGAGCGCGATCAGCGGCACCGCGAATGGTTCGCGGGGCAGGGCGGCCAGTTCCTCGGTCACTGCCGCAACGGTCCTCGCCCGGGCATGGGCGATCAGTGCGCCGTGGCGGGCAAGGTGCCGCTCCACCCCGTCGAGCCAGGCCGGGTCCGGCTCGCGCTCGTCTGACAGCAGCCGGTTGCGTTCGCGCAAGGCGGCTTCGTAGCGGGCGCTGTGGTGAGCGTGAGCGGGTTCCAGCGCCAGCACCATCCGGTCAAGGAAACGTCGCCGCGCACCCGCACTGTCGGAGAACAGCCGGTCCATGGCCGGTGTCAGCCAGCCGAGTGCCAACCATTCGCCAAGCGCATTGGCGCTGGTTTCAGCCCCATTGATCTGCACCCGCCGCCGCGTCGGCTGATCTGCGCGGGTATAGGTGCCGAGCCGGACCGCCTCGGCTCCGCCCGATTGGGCGAGTGAGGCGCCAACCGAAAATCCGCTCGATCCATCAAGCTGCACAAGATCGGTCAGGGCCGCGCGGCGCAGGCCGCGACCTGGAGCCATCAAGGAAATCGCTTCCAGCACATTGGTCTTTCCCGCGCCGTTTTCACCCACCAGCAGGTTGAAGTGCGCTGTGCCATCAAGCGCGGTTTCGCGGTGGTTGCGAAAGCTGGAAAGGGTGATCCGGTCGAGTGCCATCGGTACTGCCGCGATAGGGGGGCGGGGCATGGCGCGCCAGTTCCATTTTTGCGATCCTAACAGATGGGAAAAAATCCCAACCTTTCGGGAAGGTGAACGGTGCGATTGTCCATGTTCAGGTGAAGAATGGCGGATTTCAGCGGTTCTCGCGAATTGGCACGGCCCGTGCAAGGTCTGGTGTGTCTGGCGGAATGGTCCGCCGGGCAGACAAAACGAAAGGAAAACACCCCATGCGTTCGTTCGACAACCTGAGTGGCCGTGTCATTGCCGCCCTCTCTTCGCTCGTCTTTTCGGCCTTCTTCTTCGCCGCTGCCATCGTGCCCGCCAGCCCGAACCTGATCGGTTCCGGGATGATCGCATGACCGGCCTGCAGGAGAAACCTGTCGTGAGCGTCCCTTCGACGAGCTTCCGTCTCGACAAGGCCCATGGCAAGCTCTGGGGCGTTTGCGGCGGGATCGCCAACTACTTCGGCATCGATCCGATGCTGGTCCGGATCGGCTTCGTTGCCGGAACCCTGATCGGGTTTGGTTCGCTGATCCTGGTTTACCTCGCGATCGCCCTGATCGCGGATTGAGGGAGCCCCCGGGGGCTCCCTCGCACCCCTTCGCCAGAGTTCACATTGCGGAGATACCACCGTCCAGCTTGATTTCAGCGCCGGTCATGAAACGGCTTTCCTCGCTGGCCAGATAGACCACTGCATTGGCGATATCGTCCGGTTCGCCAACAAAGCGCAGCGGGATCTGCCGCGCCAGCTTTTCCAGTAGTACGGCCTTATCGAGATTGTGATGCTTCGCCGTACCATCGAGTATCGGCGTATCGACAAATGTCGGGTGGATAGAATTGCAGCGGATCCGCATGTTGTTTTTGGCGCAGTGCAACGCGATCGACTTGCTCAGCATCCACACCGCCGCCTTGGATGAATTGTAGGCCGGCATGGTGTCGCTGGCGATCAGTCCGGCGATGCTGGAAATGTTGATGATCGATCCCGGCGCGTGTTCGCGCATCAGTGGCAGCGCTTTCTGGCAGCCGTGGAAGATCGAATCGACATTGACCGCAAAACACCGCTTCCAGTCCTCGAACTTGCAGGTTTCGATATTGCCTGCGACCCCGATCCCGGCATTGTTGACCAGCACGTTAAGCCCGCCGAGGTGGTCACGAGCGGCGTCAACTGCCTTCTCCCAGTCCGAGGCATTGGTAACGTCGTGCCCGATGGCATAGGCCGTGCCGCTGCCGAACGTGCGGTTGATTGCTTCTGCCGTGCTGGCGGCGCCGCTGGCGTTGATGTCGGTGCACAGCACCCGCGCGCCTTCTTCTGCCAGCCGCCGCGAATGTGCTGCGCCAAGGCCCTGCGCCGCGCCCGTGACGAGGGCCAGCTTGCCCGCACACCGTCCTTGCCCCGAAACTGACATCCTCACTCTCCCGTTCTTAATCTAGGAAACCTGGCGCCATCAGCATGGCAATCCGCACGTCCACCGCATGGCCTTGCGCGCGCCACTGCGCAACAAATTGCGGCAATTCGGCCAGGGCCACGCGGTGGACGGTGATGTCTTCGCCCGGGGTGCCGCCACCTTCGCCGACTTTCCTGAGGCCCCGCGCCCGCAGCAGGGAGAAGGCTTCGCTGACCATGCCGGGGCTGGAATAGAACTCCCCCAGGTTGACCATCTCTGCGGCGGTGTAGCCGGTTTCTTCCTCCAACTCACGCAGCGCTGCCGTCTCGGCGCTTTCGCCTTCCTTGCCGTCGTCATCGCCAATCAGGCCGGCCGGAATTTCGAGACAGATCCGGCCCAGAGGCACGCGAAATTGCTCCACCAGCAGCACGCAGCCCTGCTCGTCGATCGCGATGATCGCGGCGGCGCGGATACCGCGTGAGCGGCTGGCATATTCCCACTTGCCGCGCCGTTTGGCGGTCACGAACCGCCCTTGCCACATGATCTCTTCGGGTTCGTCGGATTCGGGAGCGCTCATCCGCCCTGCCTAGACCTCGATCAGGCGATCCGGCAACTCGTTGACGTCATTTTCGTCGCGCGGGAAGTGCTGCGCCAGCACCACGCCGACATCGCGCACCCCGGCGGCAATGCCTTCGGCAATGTGGCCTTCGCGGATGTGGGCCAGCATGTCAGCCATGGCGTCACCCCACACTTCGGGCGTAACGAGCGTGGCAATCGCTTCGTCCGCCACGATTTCCGCGCGGTGCTCTTTCAGGGAGAGGTAGATCAGTACTCCTGTGCGGCCATGCGTGCGGCGCTCCGCTCCGACCTTGAAATGCTTGACCGCACGGAGGTGGACCCGAAAGGTCTTGAGCGGGCCGGGGGCGGCGAGGAAGCGAAGCCGGTCCGGCCACAGGATCGCACAGGTCACGGCAAACGCGATAAGGCCCAGTGCAATGGTCATGCTGGCCAGCTCGCCAGTCGTCCAGACATGGGTCCAGCCTCCGATCAGCCGGTCCCACAGGTCGATGAACGGTTTGGGCACCGCAGCAAACACGCTCATCGCGGTGAAGGCCGCCAGCGCAGCCCAGGCCAGCACCACATCGGCATAGCCGTGAGACCGGTCGCTGAGCACGGTGACGATTTCGCCCGCTGTGTGCGCTTCAGCCTCGGTCACCGCCTGCGAAACGATCGCGTGCCCGGCTTCATCGAGATAGCGCGCCATTACCAGCCTCCGCTCGCACCGCCGCCGCCGAAGCTGCCGCCACCGCCGGAAAATCCGCCACCGCCACCGAAGCCACCGCCACCGCCCCAGCCGCCGCCGTCTCCATCGGACAGACCGCGGGCAATTGCTTTGCCGGCCTCCCACAGGATGATGTCGCCCACGGACCCGGCCAGCCCGCCGCGATAGCGCCGCCGCTTGCCGCCGCTGATTGCGGGCAGGATGAAAAAGAAGAACAGGAAGGCCAGCCAGAACAGGCCTCCGATCGGGAAACCACCGTCGCTTTCACGCTCAGCGTTCGCCTCGCTCGCCACGCGCGCTGCCTCTTCCGGCGGAAGCAGCAATTGCTGCACGATCGCGTCAGTTCCGGCGACGATCCCCCCGGTCATGTCGCCATCGCGAAAGCGGGGCAGGATCTGCTGCTGGATGATGATTGCGGACAGGCCATCGGTCAGGACTGGTTCCAGCCCGTAACCGACCTCGATCCGCACCTTTCGCTCGTTCGGTGCGACAATCAGCAGGGCACCGTCATTGCGCTGCGCATCCCCCAGGCCCCAGTTCCGGCCGAGTTGGTACCCGTAGTCAGCGATGTCGTAACCCTGCAGGCTGTCGAGCGTGACCACGACCAGCTGCCGCTGTGACTGGGTCTCCAGCTGTTCCAGCTTCGCCGTCAACTCCAGCTCGATATCGTCAGGAATGATACCGGCCGAATCGACCACCCGCCCCGTCAGTTCGGGGAAGGTCTGGGCACTTGCTGGCAGCGCAACCAGCGCTGCCAGCAGGGCCAGCAGGAAAGTGAATGCGCGCACCAGCTGGCGATCAGTTCGCCAGCGTCGAGCTGCCCGGCGTCATGTCCAGCCTCGGCGCGTTTTCCGCTCCCGGGGTGGTCGCCTGATAAGGCACCATCGGTTTCGCCCCGTGGATCAGGTTGGCCCCGATCGTGTCCGGAAAGGTGCGGATAGTGGTGTTATACTGGCGCACCGCTTCGTTGTAGTCGCGGATGGTGATCCTGATGCGGTTCTCCTGTCCTTCCAGCTGGCTCTGCAGCATCTGGAAGTTGGTGATCGACTGAAGCTGCGGATAGGCTTCGAAATTGGCTAGCAGACGGCCCAGTCCGGCGCCCAGCTGTTCCTGCGCGGCCTGGAATTCCGCCATCTTGGCCGGATCGTTCAGGTCTTCGGTCGACAGCTGGATGCTGGTGGCCTTGGCCCGCGCCTCGACCACGTCGGTCAGGATGCCGCGCTCGGTCGCAGCCGCACCGGCGGCGACTTCAGCCAGGTTGGGGACCAGGTTGGCGCGCTCCTGGAACGCGGCCTGCACATCGGCCCACTTGGCCTTGGCGTTCTCCTCAGCGCGGGGCACCGAATTGATGCCGCAGCCAGCCAGACCAATCGAGGCGAGGGCAACGAGGCCGAAGCGGCGGACGGATTTCCAGTTCATCGGCACAGTTCTCCGCATCAGGCCGGGCGGAATGCTCCGGCCATATCTGTATTGCTCAGGTAGCACAGCTGGGACGCAATTCAAGGAGAGTCGTACGCAATCCCGCTTGGCATGGTGGCGTCATGATGCCACAGGGCCTGCCGGAAATACTTACCAGGAGGGCTGCACATGTTAACGGAATTCAAGGCGTTCATCGCGCGCGGCAATGTCATCGATCTGGCGGTGGCGGTGATCATCGGCGGGGCATTCGGCACCATCGTCACCTCACTGACCGCCGACATTATCATGCCGCTGGTCGGCGCGATCTTCGGCGGGGTTGATTTCAGCTCCAAGTTCATACTGCTTGGCGCGCCCGAAGGCTACACCGGCTCGATGACCGACTATGCCGCGCTCAAGGAAGCGGGCGCCGCCATGATCGGCTATGGCGCCTTCATCACGGCGGTGATCAATTTCGTGATCCTGGCCTTCGTGATTTTCCTGTTGGTGCGTCAGGCCAACAAGCTGATCGCAAAGCCGGAGGAAGCACCCGCTGGGCCGAGCGAGGTCGAACTTCTGGCCGAAATCCGGGACCTGCTGAAGAAGTAGCAGGCTCCGCCTTAGTCACTTCACATTAAGCGGACGCGGCCTATATAGGTCGCGTCCGCATTCGTGCGGGCTATGGCGATAAACTGCAGTGTGCAATAGGCACAGCGGACCCGGGGGCAGTACCCGGCGGCTCCACCACCTCCGGCGGTATCGCGCTGGAAATGACGGGGCCGAACCAGGATCGACGTGTGTTGAAAAGCACTGTTTTCGCCCGGGCTGAGTAACCCGCATAAGGCTCAAAACCCACAAGTGCCAACGATAACGAAGCACTCGCAATCGCCGCGTAATTGATGGGCTAACGCCCTGATATTACAAAGCTAAAAAGCGCGGTTGGACCGACCGGGCAACAGAACGGATACCGGGGGCCCGGGGGAGCCTAGCAACAGAATCCCCCACCTTTCATTTATCTCACACAAAGACACGAAGATGTCAGCGCATGCTACCGGGCGTGGTAGTCATTGGCGATCCTTCGGACACCTGATTTGAATGTGGCTTCGCCAAAGTTCATCAGGAATCCGAGTGGGAGATTCATCACGCGCAGATACGTCAGCACCTGCTTGCCGTGGAGCGGGATCAGTTTCTCGACCGACTTCAGCTCCACGACCAACTGTTTTTCGACAAGAAGATCGATCTTGAATGCGTTCTCGATCACAATGCTTTTGTACCGCAAGGGAACCGACACTTGCCGACTGACGCGGAAACCTCGCTCAGTCAGATCAGCAAAGAGCAATTGCTCCTAAGCGCTTTCCAATAAGCCCGGACCGAAGGTCCGATGCAAATGAAAGCCCGCATCGACCACGCTCGCTGCAATCTGCTCCAGTTCCTCATCGCGAGACATCTTCGTGTCTTTGTGTGAGATCAATCGTTTCCGCCCGCTCCCGCTCATACCTGATTGCATCGAGGATCTTCGCGCCACCGAGGAACACCGCGCCGCTGCAGGCGGCCATCAGCAGCCAGCCGCCCCAACCAGGATATTGTGCCAGGTAATGGCTGCCGCGATCCATCGCGCCGAGCGCCAGGGCATAGATGATGAGATAGGCTTCCCACTTCGTCTTGATGACGAACAGCCTTCTCACTTTACCCAGCATGGACGCTCCCTTTTCGTTAACGCCTGACAGCGCAAAACCCGTGCCAAGGGCCGATTTGCGGGGCATGCACTAGTTAACGCCGACTCAATTGTAAGCTCAGCCGACGTGCAGGCAAGCGCGTTAACCCAGTTCCTGCAAGCCGAGCGCGTCCAGCAGCGCGCTGCGTGCTGCCACAACCGTTCGGGCGAGGGAAGCGTTCCCGATGTCCGCCGGGTCGATCTGGTCCGGCCAATCGGCCGCGATCACGCGCTCGATCACGTCTGCCGTGTCTTCGGTCAGCAGGAAGCGCGGGTCGACAGTGACCGGATCGGCTACCATCCGCAGGCGCAGGCAGGCCGGGCCGCCGCCATTGGCCATCGACTGGCGCACGTCGACCGGAATCACCTGCCGGATCGGGCCGTTCCCTGCCAGCATCCCCTCGCACCAGGTCCACACCGCGGCGTTATCACGGCATTCCTCCGGCACGACCAGCGCCATTTCCCCTGATGGCAGCGTAAGCAGCTGCGCGTTGAACAGGTAGCTGCGGATCGCGTCCTCCAGACTGACGGCGCTGGCGGGCACTTCGACCACTTCGAGCGCGGGGAACGCCGTGCGGATCGCCGCGTATGCGCCGTGCTGGTCGGCAAAGGCCTGTTCGTGGGTGAACAGCACCCGGCCATTGGCGACTGCGACGACATCGTTGTGGAATGCGCCTGCCGCGATCGCTGCCGGGTTCTGTTCGATGAATACGGTCCGGCCCGGGGCAAGGCCATGCAGGCGGGCGACCGCGCGGCTGGCCTGTTCGTGCTGGCGGGCCGGGAATTCGCCGCCCTGCCGGCCATAAACGAACACCTCGACACCGGGGGCATCATGGCTTTCGCACAGCCGCATGTGGTTGGCCGCGCCCTCATCGCCGAAGCTGCCGGGAACCGCATCGTGGACCGCAAAATGGCGCGTGTCGGCAAAGGCAATCGCAAGCTGTCGCTTGGTATCGGGCCATTCCTGCGCACGGTGGAGCATGGTCGAAAGATTCGCCGGGGTCAGGTGGCAGCGCCCGTCCGCAGTGTCAGGCGCGGGGCTGACAGTGGCGGCATTGGCGGTCCACATGCTGCTGGCTGACCACGCCGCGGCGAGCAGGGCGCGCTCTGCGGTGTCGTCCACCGCCAGCCGCGCCAGCAAGCCGCCGTTGGGGCGGGGCAGGGGCAGCAGGAAACCCTGCGCCAGTCCAAGGCCCATGTTGTGGCGCATCTTGGCCAGCCCCTGAAGCGCCGCCGCGCGCGGGTAGGACGGGTCGCCCTTGTGGCTCGCGCTGGCAAGGTTGCCGAGGCTGAGGCCGGCGTAATTGTGGCTGGGGCCGACGATCCCATCGAAGTTGATTTCGACCAGCCTCACCGCAGCACGCTCCATACTTCATCGCCTTCGCTCACGCCCAGCAGGTCGGCCGTGCTGGCATCGACAGCCACCGTGCCGTCGTCCGCCAGTTCGCGCGCGCCATAGCAGGCGCGGAAGCTGGCTAGCCTGCCTGTTGCGATCAGCGCCTTCTCGCCGCGTTCCAGGGCAGTTGAGGCAACCGTCGCCCGCCTTGCTTCCGCCACGCTCTTCACCTGATCGGTGCGGGCGAGCATGGTCGGGCCGCCATCGAAGATGTCGACATAGCCTTCGAAGGCGAAGTTCTCGTTCTCCAGCATCCGCATGGCTGCGCGCCCGGTGGGGTGCGGCACGCCGATCACCTCGCGCGCGCTGTCATTCAGCATGGCGATGTAGACCGGGTGCTTGGGCATCAGATCGGCGATGAACTGGTTGCCGTTGATGGCGTTGAAATAGTCTGCTTCCTGGAAGTTCATCCCGAAAAACCGGCCCGCCACCCCGTCCCAGAACGGTGAACCGCCGCGTTCGTCGATGATCCCGCGCAGCTCTGCCAGCACGCGGTCGGCAAAGCGCGCGCGGTGCATGGCGATGAACAGGTAGCGGCTGCGCGCCAGCAGCAGGCCGAGGCCCCCGGCGCGCTCGTTGGGGTGGAGGAACAGGCCGCCGACCTCGCTGGAGCCCTCCAGATCGGTGACGAGGCTGAGCATTTCCGCCCGCACTGTGCGGTCCAGTTCCTGCGAATGCTGGGTCAGCACGGTCTTGCGGTAGGAATAGAACGGCCACTGCTGCCCGACCATGCACATCAGTTGGCAGGTGCCGCGGACGTGCCCGGTCTCGGTGTTCTCCAGCACCAGAACGAACTGGTCATCGCCCAGCTGGTCGTCGTCGCGTTCGAAGGCGGCGGCGGCGCGCTCCAGCTTGCGGGCCAGGGCCTTGCGGTCAGGCGGCAGATTGGTGAAGCCGCCGCCGGTCAGCTTGGCCATTTCGTAAAGGGGTTCGAGATCGTTGGAATGCGCGGCGCGCAGGCGAAAGGTCAAAGCGGGTCCCCCTGGGCAAGCGATTGGAGCACGAGCGCGCTCAACGCGGCGCGTTCAGACAATGACGGCACGATCAGGTACTCGTCAGGTGAATGGATTGCGCCGCCGCGCACCCCCATGGTGTCGACCACGGGGATGCCGCAGGCGGCAATGTTGTTGCCGTCGCACACCCCGCCGCTGGGCTGCCAGCCAATCGTCTGCCCCAGCTGCGCGCCGCAGTCTCGCACCAGGTCGAACAGTTTCTGCGCCCGCCGATCCACCGGCTTGGGCGGGCGGGTCACGCCGCCGTGGCGATGGATGTGGACCTCGTGCGCCTGCTGAACTTCGCCGATCAGGGCGCCAAGCCCGGCTTCGAAATCTTCAGCGGCGGCGGGGCTTTTCGGGCGGATGTTGAAGCGCAGCACCGCATGGTCGGGCACGACATTGTTGGCAGCACCGCCATCGATCCGGGCGGGGTTGACCGGGCATTCGGCGCTTTCCAGCCGCTTGAGGCCCAGCGTCAGCGCAGCGGCGGCGACGATCGCGTTGCGCCCGTCCTGCGGATTGCGCCCTGCATGGGCGGAGCGGCCGGTCACGATCAGCGAGTAATTGCCGCTCCCGCCCCGGGCATGGGCCAGCGTGCCGTCGGGCAGGGCGGAGGGCTCGTAGGTGAGCGCGGCATACTTGCCCTGCGCCAATCGCTCGATCAGTGGGGCGGAGGAGAGGCTGCCGGTTTCCTCGTCGGAATTGAGCAGCACGTCATAGCCCAGCCGGTGCGCCTGCGGGCTGTGCTCGAAGGCCGTGAGCGCGTGAAGGATCACCGCGATCCCGCCCTTCATGTCAGCCAGGCCCGGGCCATTGAGGGTATCTTCATCGACCCAGCGCTGATGCTGGAACGGGTGTTCGGCGGGGAACACGGTGTCCATGTGCCCGGTCAACAGGAGGCGCCGCTCCGCTTCGGGGCGAACTCGCAGGACGAGGTGGCGACCGAAGGGCTGCTCGACTTCCTGCCCCGCAGCATTGACCGAGACGACCGGGGCCGGGTCGATCCATCCAATTTCGCCCGGCAGCGTGCTGAATGCCTCGGCCAGCATGGCGGAGAAGATCGCCAACCCCTCAAGGTTGGCCGTGCCGGTATTGACCGCGCTCCATGCCTGCACGTGCTCCAGCATAGCCTGCTGGTCGATTCTGGCGGCAAGCGCGCCGGGGGCGAGATCCGGTTTCATGAGCAACCGGCTCTAGCGGCTGCAAGGTCAGCTTCCAACCCCGCCACCAATCGTCGGGGCAAACCTGCGGGGGAAGGCCGTTGCATTACGCGGCCTGCTTGGCCATAGGCGGCGCGTCCTCCCCGGGCATTGCGATTCAAACCGACTGGCGGCACAGGCTGCCAGTCTGCCGCTATGCACGTTACGAAGCGAGGACATATGACCCAGTACACCACCCGCGCCGGATTGCAGGTTTATCCCGGCCTTGCCGCCCTGCTGGAACAGCAGGTGCTGCCCGTGCTCGGGCGCGATGCGGACGGGTTCTGGCAGGGCTTCGCTGCCCTGCTGGACCGGTTCGTGCCGGAGAACCGCGCGCTGCTGGCCAGGCGGGAATCGCTCCAGCAGCAGATCGATGCGTGGCATATCGAGCGGCGCGGCAAGCCGGTCGATATGGGCGAATACCGGCAGTTCCTCGAATCGATCGGCTACCTTGTGCCGGAGCCGGGCGACTTCATCATCGGGACCGAGAATGTCGATGCTGAAATCAGCACGATGGCCGGGCCGCAGCTGGTGGTGCCGATCCTGAATGCCCGTTTCCTGCTCAATGCCGCAAACGCGCGCTGGGGCAGCCTGTATGATGCGTTCTACGGCACCGACGCGCTCGATGCACCGCCGGCACGGCCCGGCGGGTATGACGAAGCGCGCGGCGCGGCGGTGATCGCGCGGGCACGGGCCTTCCTCGACCAGGCCCTGCCGCTGGCGGACGGGGCGAGCTGGGCGGACCTTAGCGGGCCGGAAACGATCACCCTGGCCAACCCCTCGCAATACGTCGGCGAGACGGAAAAAGGGCGCCTTTTCAGGAACAACGGCCTGCATGTTGAAGTGGTGTTCGACCCTGCTAGCCCGATTGGCAGCGGCGATCCGGCCGGCATTGCCGATGTCATCTGCGAATCGGCCCTGACGACGATCTGCGATTGCGAGGATTCGGTGGCGGCGGTCGATGGCGAGGACAAGACACTGGCCTATACCAACTGGCTCGGCCTGATGCGCGGCGACCTGGAGGAAAGCTTCGACAAGGGCGGACGCACGCTGACCCGGCGGCTGGAGGACGACAAGCGCTACACCGCACCCGACGGCAGCGAGCACAGCCTGCCCGGGCGCAGCCTGCTGTTCGTGCGCAATGTCGGCCACCTGATGACCAACCCGGCAATCCTGCTGGCCGATGGCTCTGAGGTGCCGGAAGGGATCATGGACGCGGTGTTTACGAGCGCGATCGGCGCGCTCGATGTCCGCAGGGCTGGCCGGTGGACAAATAGCCGCCACGGTTCGATCTACATCGTCAAGCCGAAGCAGCACGGCCCGGAAGAGTGCAAGTTTACCAATGACCTGTTCAATGCGGTTGAGGATCTGCTCGAACTCCCGCGTCACACCATCAAGGTCGGGGTAATGGACGAGGAGCGCCGCACTTCGGCCAACCTCGCCGCCTGCATCCATGCCGTGCGTGACCGGATCGTGTTCATCAACACTGGCTTCCTCGACCGCACCGGGGACGAGATCCACACCTCGATGCAGGCCGGGCCGATGATCCGCAAGGGCGCGATGAAGACCAGCGGCTGGCTCGCCGCCTACGAAAAGCGCAATGTTGCCATCGGGTTGAAGCACGGCCTTTCCGGCCGAGCGCAGATCGGCAAGGGGATGTGGGCCGCGCCAGACCTGATGGGGCAGATGATGGTCGAGAAGATCGGCCACCTGAAAGCCGGGGCCAACACCGCCTGGGTGCCGAGCCCGACCGCCGCCACACTCCACGCGCTCCATTACCACCAGTGCGATGTGTTCGCCGTGCAGCAAGGCCTGGGCGAAATCCCGCCGCTCGATGACCTGCTTGCCATTCCGCTGGCGGACGGCACCAACTGGTCAGAAGAGGAAGTGCGCGCCGAACTCGACAACAACGCGCAAGGTCTGCTCGGCTACGTGGTGCGCTGGATCGACGCCGGGGTCGGCTGCTCGAAGGTGCCGGACATCAACGATGTCGGCCTGATGGAGGACCGCGCCACCTTGCGCATTTCCAGCCAGCACATCGCCAACTGGCTGCTCCACGGCGTGGCCACCCGCGAACAGGTTATGGATTCGCTGCGCCGGATGGCTGCCAAGGTCGACGCGCAGAACGCGGGCGACCCGGCCTACATCCCGCTGGTCGGCAACGAGGACGGGCCGGCCTTCCGCGCCGCTTGCGATCTGGTGTTCAAGGGCGTGGAGCAACCCAGCGGCTATACCGAACCGCTGCTCCATCAATGGCGGCTGGCGAAGAAGGCGGCGGGCGGCTAATCTGCCCCCCTGCCCGGAGAAAGAGTCGCATGAAGAAGATGATTGCAGCCAGTTTGCTTGCTGTCCTTTCGGTATCGCCAGCCCTTGCGCAGCAGGGCCAGCAAAACCCGCAGGGCGTGCCCGCAAGCGGCGGGTTCCTGGTCGCGCGGGGGCTCTACAGCTCGTGTGTCGCGCTTGATGCGGGCGAACAGCTCGCCTGCCGTACCTATCTGATGGGGGTGATCGATTCGATGGCGATGCACCTGGACAACCGCTGGGCGCCGCCAGTTCTGTGCAATGCGGGCGCGCTGGACATCAACCAGCTCGGGCCGATCTACGCCGACTACATGCGCCGCAATTCGGACAAGGCCGACTGGACGGCTGCCTCCACCGCCTACAACGCACTGGTCGAGCGCTACCCGTGTCGGCGCGCTAACTAAGCAGCCGCGCCACCGACACAAACTCGTCGACCGACAGCGTCTCAGCGCGGCGGGTTTCGTCTATCCCGCATTCGCGCAGGGCGGCAAGGGCGCCCGGCATGCCTTTGAGGCTCTGGCGCAGCATTTTGCGGCGCTGGCCGAAGGCGGCCTCGGTCAGGCGTTCGAGGGTGCGCGGGGTCACGCCTTCCGGCA
The DNA here is from genome assembly GCA_046294735.1 of Sphingomonadaceae bacterium. Lineage (GTDB taxonomy): Bacteria > Pseudomonadota > Alphaproteobacteria > Sphingomonadales > Sphingomonadaceae > 34-65-8. The sequence continues at coordinate 408,002 of JBKBKB010000001.1, read as the reverse complement.
TCGGAGCAGGGGTTAGGTGGACCACTGCGCTCATCACCTTTGGCGGCGGGGTGAAGGCGCTGCGGTGGACTTTCATCGCCAGCCGCGCGGCGGAGCGCCACTGGGCCAGTACCGCGAGCCGCCCGTAGGAGTCACCACCTGCCTCGGAAACGATCCGCTGTGCGACCTCGAGCTGGAACATGAGCGTCAGGCTGGCCCATTGTGGAGGCCATGCGTTTTCGTTTCCAGGCGGGCCGGAGAGCCAGCCGATCAGCAGCGCGGTGCCGACATTGTAGGGCAGGTTGGCGACGACGTGGAACGGGCCCTTGATCCCGTGCGTGACTTTCATCGCGTCGCCTTCGATCACCTGCAGCTTGCCGGGAAAGGCCTCGCCCAGTTCGGCCAGCGCGGGCAGGCAGCGGCGGTCCATCTCGATTGCGGTGACGGTGGCGCCGGCCTTGAGCAGTGCGCGGGTCAGCCCGCCAGGGCCGGGGCCGACCTCCAGCACCTGTTGCTCCGACAGATCGCCCGGGATCGCGGCGATCCGGTCAAGGAGGTGTGCATCGAACAGAAAGTTCTGCCCCAGTGCCTTGCTGGCGGAAAGGCCGTGGCGCGCAATGACCTCGCGCAAGGGGGGAAGATCAGGCATCAGCGCGCCGGGCCGCCATGTCACCGGCCATGCGGATGGCCGCAATCAGTGCGCCGGGCCGGGCCACGCCTTTTCCGGCTATATCGAATGCGGTGCCGTGATCCGGGCTGGTGCGGATGATCGGCAGGCCGAGGGTGACGTTGACCCCGCTGTCGAAATCGAGCGCCTTGACCGGGATCAGCGCCTGATCGTGGTACATGCAGAGCGCCACTTCGAACGATCCCCGCTTGTGCGGGGCGAACAGCGCATCGGCGGCATGGGGCCCACTGGCGTCGATCCCTTCGGCACGCAGCCGGGCCACGGCGGGGGCGATGACCTTCGCTTCCTCGGTACCGAAGGCGCCGCCTTCACCAGCATGGGGATTCAGCCCGGCCACCGCCAGCCGGGGGCGGTCGATACCGAAATCCCGGGCCAGCGCCGCGGCTGCCACTCGGCCACGGCTGACGATCAGCTCCTCGGTCAGCAGGCCGGCCACCTCGGCCAGAGCGCAATGGATAGTCAGGGGGATCGTGCGCACGCTCGGCCCGGACAGCATCATGACGGCGGCCTTTTCGCCAATGCCGCAGGCGTGTGCGAGGAACTCGGTCTGCCCGGGAAAGCCGAAGCCAACCGACGCCAGCGCCGCTTTCGAGACTGGCGCCGTCACCAGGGCGGCCGCCTCGCCTTCACGGGTCAGGGCGGTGGCCCACTTGAGGGAATTCCAGGCCAGCCACGCGCCATCCCGGTCAGGCTTACCCGGGTGCCAGCCGATCCCGGCCTCGCCCAGCACCGGCAAACCGTGGGCGAATGCCGCAGAGACCTGCTCCATCCCCGTGACCGGCACCACCGGCACACCGCCTGCTGCCGCTTCGAGAACGCTCCGTCCGCCTGCGACCGCGAAGGGAGGCAAGCCAGCCTCGTGCCGCATGGTCCAGGCCTGGACGATCAGTTCCGGCCCGATCCCGGCCGGATCACCCAGCGACAGGACGAGAGGCGACTGGACGAGCGGGGGCGGCGTCAATTGTATTCGATGAAAGCGTCGTTGCGCAGGTCGCGCAGGTAACGCTGGGCGCGCTTGTTGATGCGCTCGTCTTCCATCTGCGCCTGCATGGTCTCGAAATCCGGGCCACCCTCGACCTGCGGATCGTCCCGTCCGCACAGGACCAGCGTCCGCACCCCGTCTTCCATCGAGCCGAACAGCGGCGTTGCCTCACCGATCTGCATGGCGAGCAGAGTGGTCTGTAGCTGTGGCGGCAACTGCCCGGCCGCGATCTCGTTATTGGTGACGACTTCCGCGCCGACCGTTGCGGCCGCGCGCTCGACATCGCCGCAACCGCGGATCGATTGGACCGCCAGCCCGAAAGCGTCGATCCGGGCGGTCGCAGCCGCTTCGGTGGTCCCGGCGGGGAAGGTGATGGCAACCTGCTTCAGGCTGAGCACCGCGTCGCGCGGATCGGCCATCAGCACCTTGCGCCGGTCAATCAGGTAGACGATCCAGAACCCGCCCGGGATTTCCACCGGACCCTGCAACTGGCCCGGCTGCATTTCGCCTACGATCGCCTCAAGCTGCGGGGATTGCAGCTGGGCCAGCCGGATCCAGCCCAGGTCGCCGCCGACTGCCGCAGTTGTCGCTTCGGAGAACTGGCGGGCATAGGCGACAAAGCTGCCGCCCTGGCGCAGCTGCTCAACGATGCGAACCGCATTCTGGCCGACAGCTTCACGCGTTTCGGGCGTGGATGACAGGAAGATCTCGCCGACCCGGTATTCGTCGCTGCCGCGGGTTTCCTCCAGCCGCTTCATCACTTCGCGCACTTCTTCTTCGGATACGTTTACGAACGGCGCGACATTGCGGCCAAGCAGCCGCTGCCACGCCAGTTCGCCCTGGATCTGGCGCTTGAGCGACGACGGGCTGGACCCGATGCTGGCGAGGTAATTGTCCATTGCCCGGATGTCGGCGCCGAAATTGCGCGACGCTACATCGGCATAGCGCGCATCGACCTGCGCCTGGGTCACATCGATTTCCTGAGCCGCCGCTGCCTGGATCTGCAGTGTCTCGTCGATCAGGTTGCGCAGGACCTGCATCCGCAGCCGGGCCATTTCCTCGGGCGGAAGCTGGCCCTGCGAGGCCGCCGCCACCAAAGCGACCCGGTGGTCGACGTCGGTTCCAGTGATCACCGTGCCGTTGACCACCGCCGTCGGCTTGCGCGTATTGGGGTCATTCTGGCGCATGATGCTGACATTGTCCGGAATGCCAAGGGGGTTGCCGGCCTGCTGGGCCTGCACGGCAACGGGGCCTGTAGCCACGCCCAGCGTTGCCATGGCACCTAGAATGCGGCCGAATGTGCGTGCTTTCACTTGATGTTTTCCGTTCGTTGTGCGCCGGGGCGCCAAAGCTTCTTCGTGCCTGCCCATGCCCGTGAGAGGCTTAACGCGGGCTGAGTGGGGAGCCGGATAGCCGCTTTGCTGCCGCCCGACAATCACTGGCAGGGGAGATGTCCCTAGCGGAATCCCAGATTGCGCAGCGAGAAGTAGATCTGGAAGGTGTTGCCGCGCTGCGCATCGCCCGCGTCGATATAATCGCGCCGCCAGGTCAGCCCCATTTCCAGGCAATCGTCCTGATAGGCAACGCCCAGGCGGGTGCGGATCGGTTCGAACCCGTCGGAGGTGAAGGTTGGGTCTTCCTTGCGGTCGGTCAGGTTGAACACACCGGAGCCGAAGGCCGACCAGTAGCGTGCGAACGCGACGCGAGCGGACACGCGCAGTTCCTCACGATCCTGCAGGTCCTCGATGCCTGCCGCAATGTCGCGGTTGAGGCGCAGGTAGCCAACCTCAGCGTACGTCCGGCGGGAGCCGACCGTGGCGTCGAATTCGTTGCGGCGGATGGCCAGGTTGTCTTTGTCCAGCCGGAACCGGTGCGTCAGCTTGACGAAATCGCGGTAGCGCACTTCGGTGCGGCCGACAAAATCGGATACCCGGTCACTCAGCCCGGTGCCGTCAATCAGCACCAGCGGATCGTTGTTCAGGCGATAGGATTGGCCAATTGTGGAGCGGATCCGCCAGCCGGGGCGCTGCAATTCCCAGTCAAACCCGTACGTGATCCGCGCACCATCCTCGATCCTGTCATAACCCGGGAAGCGGTTGAGAGCGAACAGGTTGGAATCCTCAAGGTCAATCGCGCGTGCATCCTCGTTGGGCACGTCGAGATTGCGGATTGGCGGGGTCGCGACCAGCTGGACGCGCGGGGTGAACACTTGGGTGCCGCCGAAGGCTTCGCCTACGAATGGCCACTGGATGTCGAGTGCCCCCAGTGCCACGCCGCGCGCCTCCCAACCCGGGTTGCCGCGATATACGGCAGTGGCGGTTAGCGCGTTCTCGTCCGAATGGTAGACATCGCCCCGCACCATCCCGGTCAGGGTGACCATCTGGCCGAGCGAGGTAATCCGGCGCAGATCCCACTTTGCCCCCGCGAACGCGCGCTGGGTATCCTGCCCCATGTCCCGGGTGATCGCCAGGGTATTGAGCTGGAGTTCGAGGGTGCCGCCGAGGCCGGTCGGATCGTTCATGCGGCGACGATAGTCGATCAGCGGCAGGGCTACCGGCACCTGTCCTTGCGGCTGGCCAAGACGCAGGGTCTGGGTCGCCCAGCCTTCGACTGAGAGGAACGACCGCTCGTCAGCCCGCTCGAGCGCGAAAGTGGAGCGCAGGCGGTCATCCCGGCTGATGTCGTAGCGGCGCAGGAAGGTCCGATCACTGGCGAAACGGACCGAGCCGGTGAAGCTCCATTCGGGATCAAACTGGAACCGACCATTGGCTTCGAGGTAACCGCGTGGGTCCTTTTCCAGGATCGGCACGCCGGTTATGTCAGACACCCGCTGGCTGTGGGTGGCATAGCCGGTGATCTGGTAAGCGCCCTTGGAAGTCAGGTGGCGCCACTGGGCCGAAGCCATCGGCGGCGCTTCGGTGAAAAGGTAGGCACCGAGCGTCAGATCCTTGTTGTCGGCCAGCCGCCAGTAATAACTGCTGGAAATCTCGACGCCGTTGGATTCCGAAACGCGGATATCGGGGATCAGCAGGCCCGACACCGCGCCGCCATCAGTTCGGACGGAAAGGCCCGGCATGGGCAGGATTCGTGCCCCGAACAATTCGAGATAGGCACCGCTGAAACGGACGCGCTTGTCCTTGGGGTCATATACCACGCGGTCGGCGGTGATCCGCCAACTCGGGCTGCGCGAACAGCCTTCGCCATCGACCACGGCGCAGGCGCTGTAGGCGGCATCGCGCAGCAGGACAGAACCGTCCACCCCGCGCTCGCCCGACCGGGCCGCCAGCCGACCGCCTTCGCGCAAGGCAATCAGCAGTTCGGCCATGGCCCCGGCTTCGAACTTGTCGGTCAGCTCGACCTGCTCGGTGAACAGCTGGTTGCCGTTCTGGTCAACGAAGCGGACATTGCCGGTGGCCAGAATCCTGCCGGTGGTCCGGTCCCAAACCACTTCGTCCGCGCGGACGGACTGGTCCTCGCTGCGCAGCACCACGTTGCCGGTGGCCCGGATCGTGTCGGCATCGGATTCGTAGGCGAGAGCGTCCGCCTCGAAATCGATCGTCCGGGAAGGTTCGGCTTCCGCGCCATAGGGTTGCTGGGCAAAAGCGGGGGCGCCGCACCCCAGCGCCATCACGAACAGTGGGGCACTGGCTCGCAACAAGCGGCGGGTGGAGGCCTGCGCAGTGGTCACGTGGGCGGGGAGCATGGCTTGCCTATCGCACTCCCTCCGCCTAATCGCAATCGCATCCTTTGTCCGCGGATGTGGATGCCCTGCGCGCCCATTCCGTTCCCCAATTGCGGAGAGATCATGCAGATCAGTTTTGCCAGTGCCGTGCCCGATGATGCCCGTCTGATCGCTCACATCGTGGCCAAAGGCGAGGTCCCGGCCACTTTGGAGCGGGCGGTTTCCGTTGGAGCCAGAGCAGCCCGCTTCAAGGGCAGCGAAGGACAGCTGTTCGAAACATTCGTTGAACGCGATGGCGTGGTGGTGCGGCTGGCGCTGGCCGGCGCCGGCGATCTCAAGGCCGCCGATGCCGCTGCCGGTCTGGAAAAGGCCGGTGCCGCGCTGGCAACCAAGTATCTGACTTCGGGAGAAGAACGGATCGCTATCGACATCACCGGGGCGGGGCTCGATGCCGCCGGGGTGGCGGCGGTGTTGCTGGGCCTGAGGCTGCGGAGCTGGCGCCATGACGCCTATCGCACGAAACTGAAGGACGAGCAGAAGATTAGCCTGACCCAAGCCACGGTGGTCGGCGCGCCGGAGGGCGCGCAAGCGGCATGGGCGATCGAGTCCAGGTTGGCGGAAGGGGTGGAATTCACCCGCACCCTCGTCGCCGAGCCGGGCAACAAGATATACCCGGTCAGCTTCGTTGAGGCCTGTGAGAAGGCTTTCGCGGGCACCGGCGCTGAACTGACCGTGCTTGACATGGCGCAGATGGAGGCTCTCGGGATGGGCGCGTTGCTGGGTGTCGGCCTGGGCTCGGAGCAGCCTTCGCGCGTCCTGGCGATCCGCTGGAACGGTGGCGGTGACGAGAAGCCGACTGCCTTCATCGGAAAGGGTGTCACGTTCGACACCGGCGGTATTTCGCTGAAACCCGGCGCGGGCATGTGGGACATGAAGTGGGACATGGGCGGTGCCGGCGCCGTGGTTGGCGCAATGCTGGCACTGGTCAAGCGCAAAGCCAGGGCCAACCTGGTCGGCGTGGTCGGGCTGGTCGAGAACATGCCCGACGGCAAGGCCCAGCGACCGGGCGATGTGGTCACCTCGATGTCAGGGCAAACCATCGAAGTGCTTAACACCGATGCCGAAGGGCGGCTGGTGCTGTGCGACGTGATCCACTGGACGCAGGAAACCTTCGACCCGGTTCAGATGGTCGATTTCGCCACGCTCACTGGCGCGATGCTGATCGCGCTGGGCTTCGAGCATGGCGGGCTGTTCGCCAATGACGATACCCTGGCGGACAAGCTGCTGGCCGCAGGCAAGGCCACTGGCGACAAGCTGTGGCGCCTGCCGCTCGCGCCTGAATATGACAAGCTGATCGATTCCCCGATTGCGGATGTGAAAAACCTTGGCCCGCGCGAGGGCGGTTCGATCACGGCGGCGCAATTCCTTCAGCGCTTCGTGCGCAAGGGCACGCCCTGGGCGCACTGCGACATCGCCGGGATGGTGTGGTCGGACAAGCCGGGCCGCACATGGGACAAGGGGGCAACCGGTTATGGCGTGCGCCTGATCGACCGCTTCGTGCGCGACACGCTGGAGGGGTAACGGATGTCTCCCGGCTTCAAGCAGCGAAGCGGAAGGCCAACTAAGATGCGCAAGAAGGCCGATCTGCCTCAGAAGACCTGCCTCGCATGCGGATTGCCTTACACCTGGCGCAAGAAATGGGAGCGGGACTGGGACAACGTGAAGTACTGTTCCGACCGGTGCCGGATGAATCGGGGTCGGGTGGACGCATGAAGATCGACTTTTGGCAGTTGTCCCACGATCCGGTGGAGAAAGTAGTGGCCCTGATCGCGGCCCGGGTGCTGGGCGAGGGCGAGCGGGTGCTAGTGGTGTCCGGCAAAGTGCAACAGCGGGAGACACTTGCGCGCGCGTTATGGGAGGCCAAGGCCGAAGCCTTCCTCGCCAACGGACAGGCGGACGAACCGCACGCCGCGCGCCAGCCTGTCCTGTTGTCCGGAACCTGCGCGCCGGAAAATGGCGCGACCCATGTCATCTTCGCCGACGGAGGGTGGCGCGATCCCGCAGGGTTTGCCCGCGCATTCCTGCTGTTCGACGAGAGCACCATCGAAGCGGCGCGCGCAACCTGGCGCGGGCTCAGCTGCGGGGAAGCGGCCGAACGGGCCTTCTTCCGGCAGGATGGCGGCAAATGGGTCAAGGTTGCCTGACCGGTTGCGCCAAGGCGGAGAGTTTGGAATATTCCCGCCTAAACGACGGAGAGATATTATGCGCCCTGTTCTGCCTGTTGCCGTTTCGCTGGTCCTCGCCCTGGCTGCCTGCGGGTCCGAACAATCGGGCACGTTCGAGGACGGCGAAGGGGGCGAAGGTAGCTACCGCGTCAATCAGGAAAATGGCGTCACCACGTCCGAGATCAAGACCGAGCAAGGCACCGCCCGGATGGAGTCCGGAGCCGGGGTCAAGGCCAACCTGCCGAAGGGGTTTGCGCTGATGCCGGGTGCCAACGTCATTTCTGCCAGCAACATCACCACCGAGCAGGGATCGGGCTCGATGACGATGATGGAGATCGATAAACCGGCCGACGAGGTCATGACCTTCTACCGCAAGCAGGCCGAGGCTGCCGGCGTGAAGATCCAGCTGGAGATGAATTCCGACGGCAACCGCATGATCGGGGGCGAGGGCAAGGATGGCCTGGCATTCTCTCTCACGGCCAGCGAGTCAGACGGCAAGACCAGCGCCCAGCTGATGGTCGGGACGAAGTAGGACAGACTACCGGAGGCAGTCCAAGCCTGCGCCAAGGCTTGCAGCGCGGCGCGCCCGGCGCTAGGGGCGCGCGCGATACCATTTCCTGCAGCATTGAAGGACAGATCCCATGGCGGTCACCCGCACCTTTTCGATCATCAAGCCCGATGCCACCCGCCGCAACCTGACCGGTGCGGTTACCAAGATGCTGGAAGAGGCCGGCCTACGCGTCGTTGCGAGCAAGCGCATCCATATGACCCGCGATCAGGCCGAAGGCTTCTACGCGGTTCACAAAGAACGCCCGTTTTTCGGTGAACTGGTCGATTTCATGATCAGCGGCCCGGTGGTGGTGCAGGTTCTCGAAGGCGAGAACGCCATGCAGCTGAACCGTGACACCATGGGCGCGACCAACCCCAAGGACGCCGCCCCCGGCACGATCCGCGCGGAACTGGCCGAAAGCATCGAAGCCAACACCGTCCATGGTTCGGACAGCGACGAAAACGCTGCGATCGAGATCGCCTATTTCTTCAAGCCAGAAGAAATCGTCGGCTAACCTCGTCATCACAAAAAAAGGGGCGCGGCGGGTTCATCCCGTCGCGCCTTTTTTTTGGCGATTGCAAAATTGAAGTCAAAGACATGGAACGTATCTGGCTATCGACCGTTTATATTTAGGCAGTTGGATTTCCCAGATCTTTCGTGCAGGCGATGGCCGCACGTTGCCCTCATATCGAAAAAGCTAAAGGATATTGATAATGAAAATCTTGCCCATCGTAGCTTGCGCGCTATTGGCTACTGCTTGCGCTACTACATCCGGCCCCCGGATCATTTCGGCTAATGAAGCCGGCATCACTTACCGCGTCAAGTCCGACCGAGTAACTGTTGCCGAGGATGCCGCTAAGGAATATTGCCGTATGCGTGGCAGAGTCGCCGTACTTGATCGGGTCAGCCCTGTCGGCAAGGACGCCAACGTCAGCTTCTTCTGCCGATAGAGGTGGCGCGGAGTTGATGGGATCATGCATGTCGCCTCGGTCAATCATGGGACTGTAAAGCCCGAGTGGGGCGATGGTTTCCGTTGATCTGCAATTGCTCAAGGCGCAGGTCTTGATGCTGTCGGGGCCGCACCGGGATGCCGGTGCGGCCCCAATTTTTTGACCTGTATCAAGGACGGGCCGCCTGCGACTGCGCACAGGGGACCAGCACCAACCGGGAAGGATCTCTGAATGTCGCACACCCCCCATGAACTGGCCGACGAATTTCCGCAGGATCGCGATCTGATCCACAGCCTCAAGCAGGAAAATGCGCATTTTGCCCGGTTGGCGGAGGAGTATCACACGGTCAATCGCACCATCCACCGAATTGAGAGCGAGACGGAAGCGGCATCGGACGAGCGGTCCGAAGAGCTCAAGAAACAACGGCTGGCACTGGCGGACGAGTTATCGGCAATTCTCGCCAAGGCTCGTACGCCGGCGTGATCGGCAGCCTTATCTGAACCGGTCTGCTGACCGCTCCCCGAACTGCGCAAGGTCGCGGGCGTGCGCGTGATGCGCATCGTGCGCGGCCTTGGCCTGTTCGTCCTCCATCGCTGCCCGAGCGGCCGGGCTCAGGTCCAGCCCCAGCATGGCATAGACCCGCGCGATTTCGCTGCGCCAGTCGGCATTGAGCCCGGCGTAGTCGACCCGCGCGACCGGTCCGCTCCAGCGGGCGAGGGCGGCCTCCACCCGGTCATGCCGCAGTGTCAGCTTGCGCCGCCATTCCGCCTCGATTGCCTCTACCACGGCGTTGTCGGTCTGAAACGCCATTTGCGCCGCGACCATCGAGACGCTGCTCGCCAGCACTTCGGCGTGGTCGCGGTGTGTCACCACCAGCCGCGCCTCGGGAAACTGCTCAAGCAAGGCGGGCAGGTGTTCGCAGAACTGCGGGCACTTCATCACGCGCGGGCGCGCGGCGTTGCCCATGGCCGCTGCATCGGTCCGCAGTAGGCGTGCAAATTCACGATAGACTGCGTGGCCGTCCTGCGCTTCGTTGAAGGCGACAAATGCCGGGATAGTGTATTGCGCCTCGTAGGTACAGGCATCGAGCGCGGCGGCGAGCCAGCCGATTTCCTCATCGGTCCGGGTCGGGCCGAAGGGGTGGAGCATGTCGAGCCAGGGATTGATCCGGCGGGCAATGGCCAGTCCCGCGGCGCTCTTGAAACGGCGCAGGTCCGGCCGCCGTGGAACCGGGTCGTGGCTATTGCAGAACAGGGTGCCGGCGTGGGCCGGATCTGCCGCCAGCAGGCGGTGCATCCGGGTGGTCCCTGCGCGCATCTGCCCGACCACGATGATCGGCGGTGCCACAGGGGTTTGCGGCAGGCCCGGCTGTTCCTGCCACAGCCTGCCCAGCGCGTGGCGCTTGCGGATCGCGCTGGTGATCTGGCCATAGGCCATGGTGTGTCCGAGGGCATTGAGATTGGCCTCGTCGCGCAGGGACTTGCACAGGCGTTCGAGCCTGTCGCGGAAATCCGCCACTTCGGCCTCGCTCCGGCCGGCGCGCTCGTCTTCCGGGTTGAATCCCTTGCTGCCAGTATACCATAGGAACCCCGGATCGAGCGGGGGCTTTGGGGTTACGCCCCGGTTCCACAGCGTTTCGACCAGCTGGCCAGCCCGTTCTGATGCGCGCGATCGAGCCAGCGGATGCGGACGAGGCGGGGCCATCAGAAAGCGCCAGCCGCATCGAGAAGGGCGGTAAGCCGCCGCGGGGCGACGCTTCGCCAGCTGCGGGAAATCCAGTGGGTCACCTGGTCCCAGTCCACATCGCGCCGGTTGAGTACGATCCCGATCCAGCCGCTCGCGCCGTAGAACGCTGGGCGATAGAAACGGTCCGGGTCGCGTGCGATTAAGTCGGCCATCTCATCCATTCCGCTGGTCTTGGCGAGCAGGGCGATGTGTGGTTCGCCATGGTGGCGATCGCTGAAATAGGCGAAGAACTTGCCGCTCTTGCCGCTGATTCGAAAGCCGGGCGCGCCGTGGCTGTCGCGCTCCTCGGCTTCGGGCATGGCCATGGCCAGTTCGCGCACCCGGGCCAGCAACCAGGCGCTGTTGTTGTTGCGCCCGATATAGCGGTTCAGGACGTGCGGGTAGAGCTGATGTTCGGCCATCCGCACCCGCGCAGCAAGGGTCTCCGGCGTTTCGTTCATACGGATCGCCACTTCGATTTGCCCCAGAACTTCGCCCGCGTCGAGGTCGGGCGTTACGAGGTGAACCGAAACGCCCGCCACCGTGTCGCCGGCGGCGATGGCACGGGCATGGGTATCCAGCCCCTTGTACTTGGGCAGCAGCGAGGGATGGATGTTCAGCATCCGGTCCTGCCATCGGGCCACGAAGCCGTCACTCAGGATGCGCATATAACCGGCCAGGGCAATATAATCCGCCCCGGCGCGCAGCACTTCGGCTTCCATCGCTGCATCGTGGTCCGCGCGGGAGAGCCCTTTGTGCGAGAGCGCGAAAAACGGCAGACCTTCAGCTTCGGCTAGGGCGAGCCCGGGGGCTGCGGGGTCATTTGATGCCACCAGCACAACCTCATAGGCCGCACCGGGTAACCGGCTGGCATAAAGCAATGCCGCCATGTTGGACCCGGCACCGGACAGGAAGATCGCTAAACGCGCCTTTTCCAGCCCGGATTCAGGCAAGATGGGTCGCCTCCCATTCGGCCCGGGCAGACCAGGTCTCGACCGAGCCGTGCACGGTGCAGCCGCGCTGGCCGCGTTCGATCCGGCCGATGCGGAACACGGTCTCTCCGGCCGCGGTGAGATCCAACATCAGCGTGTCGATATCATCCTCATCAACCGCCAGCACCATGCCGATTCCGCAGTTGAAGGTGCGGGCCATCTCTGCCGGCTCGATATTGCCCTGTGCCTGCAGGAACGCCATCAGCCGGGGCTGGGTCCAGGCATCGGCATCGACCACCGCGTGCGCCCCTTCGGGCAGGACGCGGGGGATATTCTCCAGCAGACCGCCGCCGGTGATATGGGCCAGCGCGGCAATGCGCCCGGCGCGGATCGCGGGCAGCAGACTCTTCACGTAAATGCGAGTCGGCGCCATCAGCGCGTCGATCAGAATCACTTCGGGATCGAACAGGGCAGGCCGGTCAAGCCGCCAGCCCTTGTCCGCCGCCAGCCGCCGGACCAGCGAGTAGCCGTTGGAATGAACGCCCGAACTGGCAAGGCCGAGCAGGACCTGCCCCGGCGCAACCCGATCTCCGGTCAGCTGCTCGCCGCGCTCCACCGCGCCGACGCAGAAACCGGCGAGATCGTAGTCGCCCGGCGCATACATCCCCGGCATTTCCGCGGTCTCGCCGCCGATCAGAGCGCAGCCGGCCTCCCTGCATCCGTCGGCGATGCCGGCGATGACCCGCTCGGCCACGCCGCTCTCCAGCTTTCCGGTCGCGAAATAATCAAGGAAAAACAGTGGTTCTGCGCCCTGAACGATCAAATCGTTGACGCACATGGCGACCAGATCGATCCCGACCGTGTCATGCCTCCCGCTGTCGATGGCCAGCTTGAGCTTGGTGCCGACCCCGTCATTGGCTGCAACCAGCAGGGGATCGGTGTAGCCTGCCGCCCTGGGGTCGAAAAACCCGCCGAACCCGCCGATTTCCGCGTCCGCACCCGGGCGCCGGGTGGCCTTAACCAGCGGGCCAATGGCACGGACCAGCGCATTGCCGGCCTCGATCGAAACCCCGGCTTCGGCATAGGTATAGCGGTCGGGTGGCGGGTTGTTCGCAGACATGGCCACAGGCTTTAGTCTTTCGTGCTTGGATTTCCATGCCCGATTGGGCAAAAGGCCGCCGGTTTTCCCCGATGGCTCAATCTCTTTCCCTTCCGCTTCGCCCGCCTGCCGCCGCTCTGGCCCGCGTGCTTGCCGCCATTGTCGGCGCAGCGCTGCTGTTTGCCTGTGGCCTGGCCTTGTGGGCGCAGGTCGAAGGAGACCGCGGAATCGCTCCGGTTGCGAACAGCACCGATATCGATGTCGGCGGGATCGAGGTCGATGTGCGCGGTGACAACGCCGAGGATGCGCGGGCCAAGGGCTGGCAGGAAGCGCAGCGCAAGGCCTGGGCCAAGCTCAGTGGCCCGGCGATCTCCGATGGCCAGCTCAACGCGATGGTTTCCGCCATTGTGATCGAGCGCGAACAGATTGGCCCGCGCCGCTATATCGCAACGCTGGGGGTGATTTTCGACCGCGCCCGCGCCGGCGGTCTGCTGGGGCAGGGCGGCCCGGCCCGGCGCTCGGCCCCGATGCTGCTGGTCCCGGTTACTGTTTCGGGCGGCACCGCGCTGGTTTACGAAACGCGCAACCCATGGCAGCGCGCGTGGGCCGAGTTCCAGTCCGGCGCCAGCCCGATCGACTATGTGCGCCCGTCCGGAGCTGGGGGCGATTCGCTGCTGATCAATTACGGCCAGACCGGGCGGCGCAGCCGCACCTGGTGGCGCAATGTGCTCGATCAGTTCGGGGCAGCAGACGTGCTGGTGCCGATTGCCCGCTTGCAGCACGAATATCCCGGCGGTCCGGTGACCGGAACATTCACGGCTCGCTACGGGCCAGACAATCTCTATCTCGATGGCTTCACGCTGACTGCCAAGGGGCCGGACGAAGTGCCGCAGATGCTGGTGCAGGCAGTGCGCCGCTTCGACCAGATCTTTGCCCGTGCGCTGGCCGAGGGCAAGCTCAGGCCTGACCCGACACTCAGCATGGCCGGGACGGAAATCGACCCAGCGCTCCAGCGGCTGCTCGAGATCGGCCGACAGATCGAGGCGCAGGAGCGCGCCGCGGCGGCAGCCCAGGCGGTGACGACGGAAAACGGCAGCACGGCCGTGGTTCCCCAGATCGATACGCCCGCTGAAGCGCCGCCGCAGGTTGTTGCTGCCTTCGTGGTCCAATTTGCCACCCCCGATGCAGGCGCATTCGATGCCACCCTTGCCGCTGTGCGGGCCACACCGGGCGTGCGGGGTGCGGCCACTACCAGCGTCGGGATTGGCGGCACTTCGGTGATGACGGTCAGCTATGGCGGTTCGATCGACCAGCTTGCCGCCGCCCTGCGCGGACGCGGCTTTACCGTGACCCAGGGCAGCAACGCGCTCGCCATCCGGCGCTAGCCGCCATGTCGCAGATCGTCCTGCCGCTTGAAATGCGCCGTTCTGGCGATGCCGCGCGGATCGTGGTCGGGCCTGCCAACAGCGGCGCGATCGACGCGCTTGGCAGCCCCGCCAACTGGCCCTTCCGGACGGCCGTGCTCAGCGGCCCACCCCGCTCGGGAAAGTCCCTGCTGGCCCGGTGGTTCAGCGCCCGCGGCCAGGGGGAGGTGATCGACGGGGCCGACAGCACCGACGAGACGGCGCTGTTCCATCGCTGGAACCGGGCCCAGCAGGACGGACAGCCACTGCTGCTGGTGATCGATGGGGAGCACTGGGACATCGCCCTGCCGGACTTGCGTTCACGCATGGGCGCGGCCCTGCAACTGGCAATCGGCGCGCCTGATGACGAGATGGTCGCCGCCTTGATCGAGGCTCATGCCGAGCAGCGCGGGCTTGCGCTGGGCGAAGGGGCGCTTACCTATCTGGTGCCGCGCGCAACCCGTAGCTGGGCCGCCATCGAACGGCTGGTGGCGACGATCGACCGGCTGAGCCTGGAGCGGAAGGTTCCCGCGACCCAGTCAGTCTGGCGGGATGCGCTGGAGGCGATCGAAGGGCCGCGGCAGGCACGCTTGCTTTAGTGGCGGGGAAGTGGGAGTCTGTGTGCGATGTTTGACCGGCTGATCGCCTATCTCGACTCGATCCGCGCACGCGATCCGGCACCGCGCTCGCGCTGGGAAATCCTGCTCTATCCCGGGGTACTGGCAATGGGTCTGCACCGGGTGGCGCACTGGCTGTTCGAGGCCAGGCTGTTCTTTCTGGCGCGGCTAGTGAACCATTTCAACCGCTTCCTCACCGCTATCGACATCCATCCGGGCGCGACCATCGGGAAGAACTTTTTTATCGACCATGGCTTCACCGTGATCGGTGAGACCGCGCAGATCGGTGACAACGTCACAATCTACCAGTGCGTCACCCTGGGCGGGACGAACCCTGCCAATGGCGTGGGCGGCAAGCGGCATCCGACGATTGAGGACAATGTAATTATCGGTTCCGGCGCGCAGGTGATTGGCCCGATCACGGTCGGCAACCGGGCGCGAATCGGCGCCAACGCGGTGGTGACCGACGATGTGCCGGAAGGCGCGACCATGATTGGCCTGAAGGCCCGTTCCACCCTGGTCCCGGCAGAACAGTGGCTGCGTGAATTCATTCCCTACGGCACCCCGTGCGATGATCCGTGTGAGGAAGCCGCCGGCGTCGGCCGTGACTGCGTGGAGAAGCTGGAGAGCGAACTCGCCGCCTTGCGCGCGGAAATCGCCGAGTTGCGCGAAGCTAGTGGCGCAGCTTCCGTTCCGGCCGCCCGGCGCAAGCGGACGGGCAGCTGATGCTGGCTGGCGGGGGCGCAGGATCAGGTGGCACAGTTGTCGCCTTTCCTGCGCGCCAGCCCGACCAGGTCGGCTTCGCGCGCGAGGAACTGTCGCGCATTCTCGATCTCTACGGCCGGATGGTCGCGGCCGGGCAGTGGCGCGACTACGCGATGGACTTCACCCGCGATTTTGCCAGCTTCGCGGCGTTCAAGCGCACTGCCGAGCGCCCGCAGGCCCGGATCGAGAAACGCCCTGCGATGCGCAGCCGGCAGGGCATGTGGACGCTCTACGGCGAACAAGGTCAGGTGCTCAAGCGCGGGCATGACCTGGCCGGCGTGCTCGCCCCGATCGAACGGCGACTGGTCAAGGTGGTCGACTAACGCCAGATCAGAGACAGCGGATACATCGCAATCATGTAGGCCAGCGCTCCCAGAACAAGCAGACGCTTCTTCGCAAACATGGCTATCAGCCCAATTGGGAACACCGACCAGATTATGATGTTCCGCCGGAATGTGAACGGATCATCCAGGCCGACCAATGCAATGATTGCGAAGAGCAGCGCCAGATTGCAGCTAAGCAAGACGCCGATCACGAGGGCGCGGTTGCGCTCGAATTGACTGTCAATATCTTCCCAGTCCGCTGCGTCCTTGGGGAAAATCAACGACACAGATATATAAGCGGCCGCAGTCACCATGAAGCCGCCGAACATCACAGGTCAACTGACGGGTAGAACCTCTCGCAAGAGCCAGCCGTTCATCCCGCGCCCCTATCCAATGCCTGCTAACAGTTTCGAGGAGCATCGAATCGGGTTGCTATAGTCGGTCAACTGGTCTCGCCCTGGCCGGGGCTGTTCAGACCTGGCCAGGACGAGAGAACCTTACCCCCGCGCCGAGCTCGGGCCGGTGCCGGTGACCTTCTGCATTGCCTTGAGGATGTTGGCGCTCTGCTCGCTGCCGCTCTGCGGGGCGATCAGGTTGCTGAAGGCGGAGATTTCTTCCCAGCGGGCCGCGAAGCCTTCCAGGGTGCGTTCTTCCTCGGGCAGCCACACGGCGTCGTTCATCACTGTCCAGGCCGAGTGGTAACCACCGGCCCCTGCGCCAACGATGGCGTTAGTCGGCGCATCGTCGCTCACCAGGAACAGCGCGGCTGGGACCACGTTCACGGGATCGAACAGCTTGAACGCTTCTTCCGGGAACAGGTCGGCGGTCATGCGGGTGCCCGCCACCGGCGAAAGAGTGTTGACGCGGATGTTGTACTTGCCGCCTTCCAGCTGGAGCGTCTTGGTCAGGCCCGCCAAGCCCAGCTTGGCTGCACCGTAGTTGGCTTGCCCAAAGTTGCCGAACAGGCCGGTCGAGGAGGCAGTCATCAGGATGCGGCCATAGGCCTGCTCGCGCATCAGTTCCCAGCACGCCTTGGTCGCCATGGCCGAGCCAGTCAGGTGGACCTTGACCACGAATTCGAAATCGGCCGGTTCCATCTTGGCGAAAGTCTTGTCGCGCAGCACGCCGGCGTTGTTGATCAGGACGTGCACGCCGCCCCACTTTTCCTTGGTCTTGGCGACCATCTCGACCATCTGGTCATACTCGGTCACCGAACTGCCGTTGGCGACTGCTTCGCCGCCCATGGCCTCGATTTCGGCCACGACCTGCGCCGCGGCGTCGGAGGTGCCGGTGCCATCGCGCGAACCGCCAAGGTCGTTGACCACGACTTTCGCGCCGCGCCGCGCCAGTTCCAGCGCATACTCCTTGCCCAGTCCGCCACCGGCACCGGTGACGATGGCAACCTTGTCCTTGAACGAAATGGTCATGGCATATCCTCCTGGCTGGCCGCGAGCGCCAATGCTGGGGCCTTACGTTAGCGTAAATGCGTGTGCCGGTTGGCAGTTTCCCGCGCGCGTTGCAACCGTGCTTTCGCCAGGGCGGGATGCCGTAGGGGCAGGGCGGAACTTAGAGCCTTTCGAGGGCAGGAATGAGGCCGTGCAGCGAATCGATGACCTCGTCCCCGCCCAGATCATGCGGCGGCCGGTCGCAGTACCCGTAGGCCGCGACCACCACCGGCACACCCGCCCCCTTGGCTGCGGCGACATCGTAGGTGGAATCGCCGACGAAGGCGAATGTCCCGCCACCGCAGCGCGCGCGGGCCTCTATGATGGGATCGGGCAGGGGCTTGGCGCGGAACCTGCCGTCGGCTCCCTTGCCCAGGCTGTCACCGCCAATGATCGTGACGAACCGCTCGCTGAGGCCGAGCTGGCCGAGCAGGGCGGTGGCAAACGCCTCGAACTTGTTGGTCACCACCGCCAGCTTGACCCCGCGCGCCGCCAGCGCGTCCATCGCCTCCAGCGCGCCGGGGTAGGGCACGGTGTGGACCGCGTTGTTCTCCGCGTAGAAACCCAGCATCTGCTTGTAGAGGGCGTTGAACTCGGGCTCTGGCAGTCCCCCCTGGGCATCGACCGCGCGCGCCAGCATGATCTTGGCCCCGCCGCCGATCAGATCCTTCGAGCTTTCGATCGAGACTTCTTCGAGTCCGCCGATCCGCAGGGCATGGTTCACCGCTGCGCCGAGATCGCGGAAGGTATCGCACAGGGTGCCGTCAAGGTCGAAGCCGACCGCGCTGAAGGGAAATTGCGTCATGGCCCAGCGCGGTGGCGGATGATTCTTCAATCGGCAAGCATTTGGTGGCAAGGCGCTTAACCATGAGAGACATCGCTGCCGTCATCCTCGCCGCGGGCAAGGGCACCCGCATGAAATCCGGCCTGCACAAGGTGCTGCATCCGATTGCCGGGCGGGCCATGCTCGATCATCTGATGGCCTCGGTCGCTGTGCTGGAGCCAGCGCGGCAAGTCGTGGTGGTGGGCAGCGGGCGCGAGCAGTTGGAGAGCGCGCTCGGCAGCCGCGCGCAGACCTGCCTGCAGGAACCCCAGCTCGGCACGGGGCACGCGGTTCAGCAGGCGGAAGGCGCGCTGGCCGGGTTCGCGGGCGATGTGCTGGTGCTTTATGGTGATGTGCCGTTCGTGCGGCCGGAGACGATGCAGCGGATGCTCGACCGGCTCCACGCGCCCGATGCCCCGGCGGTGGTCGTGCTCGCCTTCGCGCCGGAGGACACGCTGCAATATGGTCGGGTGATCGCGGACGAGAGCGGCCGCATCCTCAAGATGGTCGAACACAAGGATGCGAGCGAGGAAGAGCGCCAGTGCCGCCTGTGCAATTCCGGCCTGATGGCGGCGCGCGCGGCGGACCTGTTCGACCTGCTGGCGCGGGTCGGCAACGACAACGCCCAGGGCGAATACTACCTCGTCGATGTGGTCAACGTCGCCAACGCCGATGGGCGCCGCTGCGCGGTGGTGGTGACCGGCGATCCGGACGAAGTGCAGGGCATCAACAGCCGCGGCGAACTGGCTCAGGCCGAAGCGCGCTGGCAGCGCTTGCGGCGTGAGGCGATGATGGCGGACGGCGTCACATTGACCGCGCCGGAAACGGTGTTCTTCAGTCACGACACCGAAGTCGCCGCCGATGTCACGGTGGAGCCCCA
This sequence comes from Sphingomonadaceae bacterium, assembly GCA_046294735.1. Taxonomy (GTDB): domain Bacteria; phylum Pseudomonadota; class Alphaproteobacteria; order Sphingomonadales; family Sphingomonadaceae; genus 34-65-8. Next base: position 388,934 of record JBKBKB010000001.1, on the reverse strand, counting down.
CGTCGTGTTCGGCCCCGGCGTCAGCGTGGCCAGCGGCGCGCGCATCCGCGCATTCAGCCACCTTGAGGGCGCGACCGTGGGCGAAGGCTGCGAAGTCGGCCCCTATGCCCGCCTGCGCCCGGGATCGGTGATGGAGCGCGGGAGCAAGGTCGGTAACTTCGTTGAAATGAAGAAGACCACGCTTGGCCCCGGCGCCAAGGCCAACCACCTGACCTACCTTGGCGATGCCGAAGTGGGCGCGGGGGCGAACATCGGCGCGGGCACGATCACCTGCAATTATGACGGCTATTTCAAGTACAAGACGGTGATCGGTGAACGCGCCTTCATCGGATCGAACAGCGCCCTCATCGCGCCGGTGACCATCGGTGCCGACGCGATCGTGGCGGCAGGCAGCGCGGTCAGCCGCGATGTTGGCCCGGGTGATCTGCGCATGGTGCGCGGAGAGCAGATCGTGAAGCCGGGCTGGGCCGACCGCTTCCATGATACGATGAAGAAGAAGAAGGCGGCGGAGAAGAAGGGTTGAGCGCCGAACCGCTGACCTGCTGGCTTTGCGGGCGACCGTTCGATACGCTGATGCAGGCGCATCACCCCGTGCCCAAGGCCAAGAAGGGCAAGGGCACAGTGCCGGTCCACCCGATCTGCCACAAGGCGATCCACGCCAACTTCAACAATTCCGAGCTAGCGAGGATTGGTGAAGATCGGGCGCGGTTGCTGGAAAATGCAGCCCTCGCAAAGTTCGTCGAATGGGTGGCGCGCAAGCCGCCCGACTTCCACGCGCCAACCCGCTGAGGCAGCGGAGGGCGACCATGTCGGCCGCCCCCAAATACCTGATTCTACTGGCCGTCCGCCTGCCCGGCCAGTCTTTGGAGCAGGTAGACGAACTGGAGCGCCTGCAATTGGGCGCGCTGTTCGTTGTCCACCCCGCCTGAATGCCCGCCGGTCATTTCCTCGTAGTAATAGTAAGGTTGGCCAAGTTCCTTGAGCCGTGCCGCACCCTTGCGCGCATGCGCTGGGTGAGTGCGGTCGTCAGCGGTGGAGGCCCACAGGAACGGCGCCGGAAAGTCCACACCCGCAACCAGTTTCTGGTAGGGCGAGTAACCCTCGATCCAGGCGCGCTGCTCCGGAATGCGCGGGTCACCATATTCGCCGATCCACGAAGCGCCGCGGCCGATCAGGTGATAGCGCAGCATGTCGAACAGCGGGATCTGCACGATCGCCGCGCCGAACAGGTCCGGCCGCTGGGTGAAGGCGGTGCCGACCAGCAGGCCGCCCTGGCTGCCGCCCTGAATGCCGAGGTGCTGCGGGCTGGTGATCTTGCGCGCCACCAGATCGTCACCGATGGCGATGAAATCGTCCCAAGTGCGCTGCTTGTTCTCGCGGATCGCGGTCTGGTGCCAGTTGGGCCCGAATTCGCCGCCGCCGCGCATGTTGCCCAGCACATAAACCCCGCCGCGCTCCAGCCACAGCTTGCCGGTGGTGCCGAGGTAGGCGGGCAGCCGGGGGACCTGGAAGCCGCCATAACCGGTCAGCAGGGTGGGCGCGGTGCCATCCAGCTTCATGCCCTTGGGCTTGACCACGAAGTAGGGAATCTTGGTCCCGTCCTTGCTGGTCGCCTCGAACTGGACCACTTCGGCCCCTGCCTTGTCAAAATAGGACGGCGAGGTCTTCAGCACTTCCGCCGGTGCGCCGGTGCCATCGCGGTAAAACAGGCGCGAGGGGTTGAGGAAGTCGGTGACGGTGAACATCACCTCGTCGCGTTCGTTGGATGAGGCGGCAATGCCGATGGTGGCGTTTTCCGGCAGGTCGACCGGGCTCTGCACCCAATTTGCGCCGTCGAAATCGAACTTCACCACTTTGCCGCGCACATTGTCGAGCAGGTTGACATAAAGGCTGTCCGAGGTGATCGCCGCGCCCTGCTTGGTCTGGCGGTCAGCCGGGGCCCAGACGAGCGTCTTCTTCGCACCGTTGGGGTCGGCCTTGAACGCCTCAAGGTTCACCGCGACGAGCGAGTCTGCCGGGAAGGTCTGGCCTTGCGTTTCCCAGTCGACATCGGTTGAGAACAGGATGTGCCCGTCAACAATCCCGTAGGGCGAGGCCTTGAGCGGGATATCGAGCCGCAGCCATTCACCGTTGTGCTGGAAGTAGTACTCGGTCTCGTGGAAGCTGACCGCGCGGAAAGCGGTCATGCCGTGGATCACTGCCTTGCCATCGCGCAGCAGGCTGGCGCCCGACCACACGTCCTTGGGCGAGCCGCGGAAGATTTCCTGCGCCTGGTCGATCGACTGGCCGCGCTTCCACACGCGGGAGGTGAAGGGATACTCGCTCTCGGTCTGGAGCGACTTGTCGAAGTTGCGGGTGACCAGCAGGGTATCCCGGTCGATCCACTGGATGTTGCCCTGGCTTTCCGGCAGCTCGAACCCGCCCTCCACGAACGCCTTCGTGACCATGTCGAATTCGCGCAGCACGGTGGCGTCCTTGCCCCCGTCGCTCAGCGCGATCATGCACATCCGCTGTTCGGGCGGGAGGCAGGTCGAGCCCTGGTAGACCCATTCCTTGCCCTCAGCCTTGGCCAGCGCATCGACATCGAGCACGACCTCCCACTCGGGCTTGTCTGTGCGGTAGCTGGCGAGCGTGGTCTTGCGCACGAGCCCGCGCGGGTTCGCCTTGTCCTGCCAGAAATTGTACAGGCCGTCGGGGCGGATCGAGACGAACGGGATGCGGTCGGTGCTGTCGAGAATCGCCAGCGCCTCGGCCTTCAATTGCTCGAACCGGGGGTCGCTTGCGAGCAGCTCCATGGTGCGCTCGTTCTCGGCCTTGACCCATGCGAGCGCTTCCTCGCTGCGGGCTTCCTCCAGCCAGATGTAGGGATCGACGTCTGCTTCGGCGGTCTGGTCGGCCACTGTTTCTCCTGTCTGCTGTGCGGTGAGGGGAGCGGCCCCGAGCGCGGTAAAGGCGAGCGAAGCCGCGAGCGCGCGGCGGGAAATGCTGGTCATGCTGGTTGCGTCCCTTGCCATGGTCATGGTCGGGCATGAACCATGCGGGCAAGGATGGCGCAAGGCAAGGCACTTTGCCGATGGCCACATGGCGCTGGTCGATGCAAGGGGATTGCGCGTGCGGAATCGAAGGTAGGCTTAGCTTTCCGTTAGCGATGAAGATAACTTGACGTGGCGGGCAGGTTGGCACTTATTATGTCGCCACGACAAATATAAAAACATCGGTCGCGTAACTTGGCTTGCCCAAAAGGAAACCGCGTATGTCCCGATATTCCGTTTTCGCTTTTATTTTTGGCGTGCTGGCAACATCCGCTGCACTTGGCCCGGTGGTAGCGCAGACCCGGCCGACGCCGTTGCCTGTTCCCGGCAATACAGAGGCGATCATTTATCGTGATATCAACTACACCGGCCCGGCAGTTGCCATCCAGTCTGAAGAGCCTGATCTGGGCCTTGCGTGGCGGGTCAAGTCGATCCGCGTGCCGCAGGGAGAATGGCAGCTGTGTTCGCAGCCCAATTATCGCGGCACATGCGTGACGGTGAATCAAGACCGCACCCGCCTCGGCGTCTTTGGCGCCGGTCTGGTGGTTCAGTCCGCACGGTATACCGGCGGAAATTGGGGTGGCGGGAACGTTGGCAATGGCGGGGAATCGCTACGGGGCATGATGTCGCAGTACTTCAGTCTGCCGATGCGATACGGGCGGGAAGTGCAGGCCTGCAACCGCGGTTCGGCAACTGTCGCCTGCGCTGAACGCACCGCAAATGCCTTTTGCGTCGACATGGGCTGGCGTATGTCGGTGTATCAGAAAATGGAAACGCGTAATGGACAGGTCGTTCTCCGTGACGTCCTGTGCAGCAACACCGCTGGCTGAAAGCAGAAAGAGGGGAAGGCCGCTATGAGGCGTGTAATTGTCATGGCCGCGATGCTGATCGTCGCAAGCGGCTGCGTACCAAAGGGTGGGCCGGGGGTAAGCGCGTTCTTTGAATGTGATCGAGGCACCCGCTTGCAAGTCGATGTTCGGGGGAACATCGCCTTTGTGAAGGTGAACGGAGCAGAGACGATCCGCTTGCCTTCTGTCGCTTCAGCCTCTGGCGCGCGTTACACCAAGGGCACACACGATTTCTGGAACAAGGGCGATAGCGCGACGTGGACCGTTGGGCGGATGGTGCCGGAACAGTGCACCCGGGTGGCGGTGCCGCGCTAACTGCGGTGCATGTTCAGCCTTCGACGTGCTCTGCCAGCACGGTCAGGCCGTTCTCGCCGACTTCGGCAAATCCGCCGCGCACTTCGATCAGTTCGGGCGCGCTGCCTTCGGTCTTGTAGACCTGCACCGCGCCGTCGCGGATCGTGCTCATGAACGGCGCGTGACCTTCCAGCACGCCGAATTCGCCTTCGGTGCCGGGGACGACCACCATGTGGACGTCCTCGGAGCGAACCAGACGGGCCGGGGTGACGAGTTCGAAGTGCAGTGCCATTTGATCAGGCGTCCTCAGCCATCTTCTTGGCCTTGGCGACCGCGTCCTCGATCCCGCCGACCATGTAGAAGGCGCTTTCGGGCAGGTGGTCGTATTCGCCGTCAACCACCGCCTTGAACGACTTTACGGTGTCTTCCAGCTGGACAAACACGCCCGGAATGTTGGTGAACACTTCGGCCACGTGGAACGGCTGGCTGAGGAAGCGCTGGATCTTGCGCGCGCGCGCGACGGTCAGCTTGTCCTCCTCCGACAGTTCATCCATCCCGAGAATGGCGATGATGTCTTGCAGGCTCTTGTACTTTTGCAGCGTTTCCTGAACGCGGCGGGCGGTTTCGTAATGCTCCTGGCCGACGACGCGCGGTTCGAGCACGCGGCTGGTCGAATCGAGCGGGTCCACCGCCGGGTAGATGCCCAGCTCCGAAATCGCGCGGCTCAGCGTGGTCGTGGCGTCCAAGTGGGCGAACGAGGTGGCCGGGGCCGGGTCGGTAAGGTCGTCCGCAGGCACATAGATCGCCTGCACCGAGGTGATCGAACCCTTGGTGGTGGAGGTGATGCGTTCCTGCAGGTTGCCCATGTCGGTCGACAGGGTCGGCTGGTAGCCCACTGCCGAAGGAATACGGCCGAGCAGTGCCGACACTTCCGAACCCGCCTGGGTGAAACGGAAGATGTTGTCGACGAAGAACAGCACGTCCTGGCCTTCTTCATCGCGGAAGTATTCAGCCATGGTCAGGCCCGACAGCGCCACGCGGGCACGCGCGCCCGGAGGCTCGTTCATCTGGCCGAACACCAGCGCAACCTTGGAGCCTTCGCTGGTGGCGTTGCCATCGGCGTCCTTGGCGATAACGCCTGCGTCGAGGAATTCGTGGTAGAGATCGTTGCCCTCGCGGGTCCGCTCACCCACGCCAGCGAACACCGACACCCCGCCGTGGCCCTTTGCAATGTTGTTGATCAGTTCCTGGATCAGCACGGTCTTGCCCACGCCCGCGCCGCCGAACAGGCCGATCTTGCCGCCCTTGGCATAAGGCGCGAGCAGGTCGATCACCTTGATCCCGGTGACCAGAATGGCCGCTTCGGTCGACTGGTCGACGAACAGCGGGGCTTCGGCGTGGATCGGGGAGGTCTTCTCCGCACCGATCGGGCCGCGCTCGTCAATCGGCGCTCCGATCACGTTCATGATCCGGCCGAGCGTTTTGGGGCCCACCGGCACCGAGATCTGCGCTCCGGTGCTGACCACGGTCTGGCCGCGGGTCAGGCCTTCGGTCGCGTCCATCGCGATGGTGCGGACGGTGTTCTCGCCCAGGTGCTGGGCGACTTCAAGCACCAGGGTCTGGCCATTGTTGCTGGTTTCCAGCGCGGTCAGAATCGCGGGCAGTTCACCGGGGAACTGCACGTCGACGACGGCGCCGATGACCTGGCTGATGGTGCCATTGGTGATCTGGTTGAGGACGGGTGCGGTGGCCATTTTGGTTTCCTTAGCCTTCGAATTAGAGCGCTTCGGCGCCAGCGATGATTTCGATGAGTTCGGTGGTAATCGCCGCCTGACGCTGGCGGTTGTAGACGATCGTGAGCTTTTGGATCAGCTCGCCCGCGTTGCGCGTGGCGTTGTCCATCGCCGTCATCGAAGCGCCCTGTTCGCTCGCCTCGCGTTCGATCAGCGCGCCGAAGATCTGCGTCTTGACGTAGCGCGGCAGCAGTTCTTCGAGGATTTCCTCCTCGCCGGGTTCGTATTCGACCACCGCGTCGGTTTCAACCGCCGTTGCCGGGGCCGGGACGGGAATCAGCTGGACCGTGGTCGGGTCCTGCGCCAGCGCCGACTTGAAGGTCGGGTAGATCAGGTGCGCGACGTCGAACTGGCCATCCTCGAACATGCCGATCAGTTCGGCAGCAATGGCATCGGCTTCCTCGAAGCCGGGCTGCTTGACCGTGCTGGTGTCGAAGCCGGTGCCGATCTGACTGGTGAATTCGCGCTTCAGCGGGGCCCGCCCCTTCTTGCCGACGAGGTAGAAGGTCACGTCCTTGCCCTCGGCCATCAGCGCGCGGGCGCGCAGCTTGGCTTCCTTGACGAGGTTGGAGTTGAGACCGCCGCACAGGCCTTTGTCGGTGTTGACCACCACCAGCAGGTGGCGCTTGTCGCCGCCGGCGCCGGCCAGCAGCTTCGGCGCGCTGTCCCCGCTGACCTTGCCGGCCAACGAAGCCATCACGGCCGAGAGGCGCGCGGCATAGGGACGGGCAGCTTCCGCTGCCGCCTGGGCACGGCGCAGCTTGGCCGCAGCGACCATCTGCTTGGCCTTGGTGATCTTCTGGGTCGATTTGACCGAGTTGATCCGACCCTTGAGTTCCTTGAGCGAGGCCATTTCGGCTCCCTAGTTTAGGCTTGGACTCAGGCGAACTGCTTGGCGAAGGCATCAAGCGCCGCGACTGTCTTGGACTTGGCTTCATCGCCAAAATCCTTGGTGTCGCGGATCAGCGCCAGCACGTCGGCATGTTCGTTGCGCATGAAGCTGAGCATGGCGGCTTCGTATTCTGTCACCCGGTCGGTGCCAACGGCATCGAGGTAGCCGTTGGTACCGGCGAAAATCGACACGGTCTGCTCTTCGAACGGCATCGGGCTGAACTGCTTCTGCTTGAGCAGCTCGGTCAGGCGCGCACCGCGGTTGAGCAGCTTCTGGGTCGAGGCGTCGAGGTCCGAGCCGAACTGGGCGAAGGCAGCCATTTCGCGGTACTGAGCCAAGTCCAGCTTCATTGAGCCGGCCACCTTCTTCATCGCCTTGGTCTGGGCGGCACCGCCCACACGCGACACTGAAAGGCCGACGTTGATCGCCGGGCGGATGCCCTGATAGAACAGGCCGGTTTCAAGGAAGATCTGGCCGTCGGTGATCGAGATCACGTTGGTCGGAATGTAGGCCGACACGTCGCCTGCCTGGGTTTCGATGATCGGCAGCGCGGTCAGCGAACCGGCGCCTTCGGCATCGTTCATCTTGGCCGCACGCTCCAGCAAACGGGAGTGCAGATAGAACACGTCGCCCGGATAGGCTTCGCGGCCCGGCGGGCGGCGCAGCAGGAGCGACATCTGGCGGTAGGCGACGGCCTGCTTGGAAAGGTCGTCGTACACGATCACGGCGTGCATGCCGTTGTCGCGGAAGTACTCTCCCATGGCGCAGCCGGTGTAGGGCGCGAGGTACTGCAGCGGGGCCGGCTCCGAAGCGGTCGCGGCAACCACGATGGAATATTCCATCGCGCCGTTCTCTTCGAGCTGCTTCACGATCTGTGCCACCGTGGAGCGCTTCTGGCCCACCGCGACATAGACGCAGTAGAGCTTCTTCTTCTCGTCGTCGCCCGCGTTCACTTCCTTCTGGTTGATGAAGGTATCGATCGCGACGGCGGTCTTGCCGGTCTGACGGTCACCGATGATCAGCTCGCGCTGACCGCGGCCGACCGGAACCAGCGCGTCGACAGCCTTGAGGCCGGTCTGGACGGGCTCATGCACCGACTGGCGCGGGATGATGCCGGGTGCCTTCACTTCGACGCGGCTGCGCTTCTCGGCGACGATCGGCCCCTTGCCGTCGATCGGGTTGCCGAGCGCGTCGACCACGCGGCCGAGCAGGCCCTTGCCCACCGGCACGTCCACAATGGTGCCGGTCCGCTTGACGCTGTCACCTTCCTTGATCTCGCTGTCTGCGCCAAAGATCACGACGCCGACGTTGTCGGCTTCGAGGTTCAGGGCCATGCCCTGCACGCCGTTAGCGAACTCGACCATTTCACCGGCCTGTACCTTGTCGAGGCCGTGGATGCGGGCGATACCGTCACCGACCGAGAGCACCGAGCCGACTTCCGAGACTTCCGCCTCGGTGCCGAAGTTGGCGATCTGGTCCTTGATGACCTTGGAGATTTCAGCGGCGCGGATTTCCATGGGGTGTGCCTTCAGCCTTTCATCGCGTGCGCGAGGGAATTGAGACGGGTGCGGATCGAGCCATCAATGCGCTTCGATCCGATGGTGACGACCAGGCCGCCGAGCAGGTCGGGGTCAACCGTGGTCGAAATCTTCACAGTACGGCCTTCGCGGGCCGTAAGTTTGGCCTTGAGCGCTTCCAGCTGGCCGTCGCTCAGGGCGCGGGCGCTGCTGACTTCGGCGGTTACCTCGCCGCGCTGGGCAGCGGCAATTGCGCGGAAGGCGCGGATCATGCCGGGCAGGTCGGCGAGACGACGATTGCTTGCCAGCACGCCGAGAAAGCGGGTGGTAAGGTCCGACAGCTTGAGCGCCTTCGCCACTGCGCCAACTGCGGCACCCTGGGCCGCGCGGCTCAGTTGCGGGTTGGTGGTCGCAGCACGCAAGTCGGTCGATTCGGCCAGCGCGGAAGCCAAGGTGTCAAGGTCCGATTCGACAGCGGTGACCGTCCCGGCCTCGCTCGCGAGATCGAACAGGGCTGAGGCGTAACGCCCTGCCAGGCTAGCCTGAATACCGGCGGAAATCTCCACGCGTCTCTCGTCCTTACAAGGTCCGGAAAATAACGATGCTGTGCCCGGGCCGTATTGGGTGACTGTGGTCTCCCCGGCAGGGCAGGCGCGCGCCTAGCACTGGCAATGCTGCATTGCAACCGGCTCTTGGCCGAAGCGCGGCGGAATTGGCTGGACTCGCCTTTCCGCCGGCATATTGTAGTGGGGAAAACGAGAGAGGAAGAGCACGGATGGCAATGGAAATGACGCCCATGGGGCCGAAATGCGGTGTCGAAATTTCCGGCATTGCGCTGGCTTCGTGCAGCGATGCCGAAATGGAGGCAATAAGGCAGGCGATCTATGAACATGGGGTGGCGGTGTTCCGCGACCAGCAGTTTTCGCCCGAGGATCATATCGCCTTTGCCGAGCGGTGGGGCGGGATCGATATCAACAACTACTTTCCCCTGCAGGACAGGTATCCGCAGATCGCGATCGTCCGCAAGCAGCCCGACCAAGTGACAAATATCGGCGGCGCGTGGCATACTGACCATTCGTATGACCAGATCCCGGCGATGGGCTCGATCCTGGTCGCGCGCGCGCTGCCGCCGCACGGGGGCGACACGCTGTTCGCGCACATGGGCGCGGCCTACGATGCGCTGTCCGATGAGTTGAAGGCTGAGATCGAGGGGCTGGAGGCGTTCCACACGGCTGACCACGTCTACAAGGCTGACGGCCTCTATGCCCAGACCGACATGGCGCGCGACCTGCGCGGGCATGATCTCAACACGGGCGCGGTTCACCCGGTGGTGATCCGCCACCCGCACACCGGGCGCAAGCTGCTCTATGTCAACGGTGCGTTCACGATCAACTTCGTCGGCCAGACCCGCGAGGAAAGCCTACCGCTGCTCCAGCGCTTGCTGGCCGAGGCGGTGCGCGAGGACAACCAGTGCCGGGTCCAGTGGCGCCCCGGCACCGTGACAATCTGGGATAACCGCACGACCTGGCACAACGCGCTGAACGACTACCACGGCCACTACCGCGAGATGCACCGGATTACGCTGTCGGGCGAAGCACTCGCGGCCTGAGCGCTACTGCCCTTTCGGTTTGCAGGTGTAGACCAGCCGCTCGTTGGGCCGGTCAGGCAACGTTGCGGTGACCGAGCCCTGCAGGTCGCCGAGCTTAGCCGCCGCGCTCGCGGTGTAGCAAGCGGGTGGGGTATATTGCCTGCGGGCGTTGCGCGCCGCAGTCATTTCGGCCCGCCCCAGCAGAAAACGGTCGGTGCGGTAGGTCAGCGTGTCCGGATCGAACCGGCTGACTGAGACGGCGTCTTCCTCGTTAGGCACGAACACCCGAGCCCATTCGCCGCCAGCCATGCCATACTGGGTGCGACCGTTGACGCAGCCGCTGTCCTGCCAGGCAAATTCGATTTCCTTGTCCGGCGCGCCGGTCACGCGGCTGCGGGCAAGGTCGAGTGTGCACACCAGCGTGCCCCCAGCCGCAACCGAGCCGCCGACATCCGGTGTGCCCGCGGCACCTGAGGCACCCTGGGCAAGGGCGGCAGCGACCCGCCGGTCGACTTCGTCAAGCCCGGGACGGGTGAACCAGAACGCGGCTGCGATCACCGTTGCCACCGCCGCAATTGTCCCGGCGATCATCATCCGACGCTCCGCGCCCGGGTCCTTCTCCGTGCCAGTTCCACGCGCGGTCTGGCGGGCGCGCCAAGCGACCGGCCCGGCCCCGGCGGCCACCAGCACCAGTAGGAACGCCAGCGCCATCCGGTTCTCCCGCTCGGTCTGGACGTCCTCGCTCGCTTCGAGCCGCGCGCGCTCCCGCCGGTCGCGGACTTCCTCGCGGCTGGCGTCGAGCTGGAGGCGCGCTTCCGCTTCCTCGCGGGCCAGCCGCGCCTGTTCGGCCTGGTCGAGTTCGGTCAGGCTGCGGCAGGGCAGGTCGTTGACCTGCGGGACTACCCCGTTAGACTCCAGGAACGGCAGCAGCTCGCGGTTCGACACCGCAAAGAAGAACTCCGCATCGGAGGCATCGCTCTCCGCGCCGAAGCTGTTGACCCCCAGCACCCGCCCGCACGGGTCGAGCAGCGGCCCACCCGAATTGCCGCGCGCGATTGCAGCGGTGTGGAGCAGGGTGTCGAACTGGCGGCTCGGCCTTGCCCCTGCCAGCGCGCCGCGGCTCTTGACCGGGGGCTGCGAGCGGAACAGGTCGCTGATCTCCAGCCCCTGAGCCCGGTCGACATTCATCGGATAGCCGACTGCGATGGCATCACCGCTGTCACGCGGGGCACTGGCGGCAATCGTCAGCGGCGGCAGGCGCAGGGTGCCGGTCAGTTCGACCAGCGCCAGATCGTTGCGCGGGCTGACCGCAATGATCCGCCCGAACACCGCCTCGTCGCCCTCCGCCGGGACCACGCCGATACGCAGCGAATCGTCCATCGCCGCGGCTCGCACCACGTGGGCGTTGGTAACAATCCGACGCGGCGAGACGGCGAAGCCCGAGCCGTGGCTGAGCGGGATGATCTCCTCCCCGTCGCTGCCCATGATCACCACCCGCACCACTCCCCGCGCAGCGGCGTCGATGTCGGCCGGGTCGGCCTGCGCCAGCGAAGGGAGAAACAGGCCTATAAAGAGGGCGAGGGCGGCAAGGTAGCGGTTCATCGCACTGTTCTGGCGCGGCGTTGCTTTGACCGCAAGCTTCGGGATGAACTGCGCCGGTGCCTGTGGCATGGATGGGGCATGGAACGGAACGAACAGCTGGATGACGCGGCGCGCTGGCGGATTGCGCTGGCCAAGGACCGCCGGTTCGACGGCGTGTTCGTGACCGGGGTCCACTCGACCGGGATATACTGCCGCCCGTCCTGCCCGGCGCGTGCGCCCCGGCGAGAGAACGTGCGCTTTTATTCCAGCCCCGCGCAGGCCGAGGCGGCGGGCCTGCGCGCCTGCAAGCGCTGTGCGCCCGACCAGCAGAGCCGCGAGGAAGCGGCGGTGCGCGCTGCCATCGACCTGCTCCGGCACAGCGAGGCGCCGGTGCCGCTGGCCCGGCTCGGTGCGGCGACCGATTATTCCCCGGCTCATTTCCAGCGACTGTTCACCCGCTCTACCGGGCTCTCCCCGGCGGCTTACCAGCGCGCGCTGAAGAAAGCGCGGGCGGACGAGGCGCTCACCTCTGCCGGGTCGGTCACCGAGGCCATATATATGGCCGGCTATGGCGCGCCGTCACGGTTCTACGATGCAAGGAAGGGTTCAGGCATGGCAGCAGCAACATGGCGCAAGGGCGGGGCAGGGCAGGTGCTGCACTGGGCGGTAGTGGAAACGAGCGTGGCCCCGATGCTGGTCGCGGCGACGGACACGGGCGTCTGCCTACTCGCCTTCAACGAAGGTGAAGCGGACCTGCGCCGCCGTTTCCCACACGCACGGCTGGAGCCAGCAGGCGAGCCCTTCCGCGCCCTGTTCGCCCGGGCGGCGGCGGCGGTCGAGCGGCCGGGCACAGGAGCCGACATCCCGCTCGACGTCCGGGGCACCGCCTTCCAACAGCGGGTATGGCAGGCCCTGCGCGCGATCCCGCCGGGCGAGACGCGCAGTTACGGCGAACTCGCCGCACTGCTCGGAAACCCGAAGGCAAGCCGCGCAGTTGGTGGGGCAAACGGGGCGAACCAGGTCGCCGTCCTGATCCCGTGCCATCGCGTAATCGCGGCGGACGGCAGGCTGGGCGGGTATGCTTATGGGAGCGAGATCAAGGCGGAACTGCTGAAAAGGGAGGGGCGGTAGAGAGGGCAAGTCTGCTTCGAACGGTTCGCCTGGGTTCCGCGGCGCCATGATGCGGCCGACATGCCAAACTGCTAGCCTTGGTGCCTTCCGAAAAGGCCGCCTCGGCGTCAGCCGATTGCGGGGAGAACGCCTGGCGGCGGATCGGCGGTGATCGGCAGAACCCGGCGGCGGTTGGCGCGGATATAGCGGATCATGGTAGGCGCGAAGAACGCCAGCACCGCCAGCTTGACCAGCGCGATGCCGGGGCCGCCGATCGTCAGCACTGTGAGGAATAGCAGCGCCACCGCCCCCAGCAGCACGCCCATGCTCAGCCACAGCATGGCGCCCTGGCCAGTCACCAACCGCGCCTCCGGGTTGGCCGCGCGAAGGCGGGCAAGCAAGGCCTCGACCAGCAGGCGGTAGGTCAGGCTGCGGTCCTCGAAGTCGGCCACTCCGGCCCAGTGCTGGTTGTCGATCTCGGCGGTCCAGCCGGTGTTGGTTACCACTGCAGCCGTGCAGCGGTTGGTGGCAAAGCGCCCCGGCTCGTAGCGCAGGCGCAGCTCGGTGAGCTTGGCATAGGGGATGGTGACTGTCTGGCCGTGCTGGGTGATGGTCAGCGCATCCGGCGCGGCGGTCCAGCTGCGCGGGTCGGCCTCGAGCACGCCCTTGCGGACAGTGTGGGTGACGCTTGTTTGCCTGATGGGGGCGGAGGTGTCCGGTGCGGGCGGCACGCGGGCGGGTCTCAGCCCTCGACCAACGCCAGCTCGACTGTGCCGTGGCCGCGCGCGACCAGGCCTAGCTCGTTGGCGGCGGCGCGGCTGACGTCGATCACCCGTCCGCCGTGGAATGGGCCGCGGTCGTTGATGCGCACGGTGACTGAGCGGCCGTTGGCGGGATTGGTTACCATCACCCGGGTGCCGAAGGGCAGGGTGCGGTGCGCGGCGGTGAGGGCGTGCATATCGAACCGCTCGCCGCTGGCGGTGCGGCGGCCGTGCAACTCCCCGCCGTAGAAGCTGGCGACGCCGCTGCCGAGCAAGCGCACGACCGGGGTGCGGGGTGGTTGGGGCGCAGCTGGCACAGGGAGGGGCTGGACCATCGGCACGGCCTCAACCGCCGTGACGGCATCGACCGCGATGGCAGTAGCGGCGCTGTCGCTGCCAGCAGTCATGGCCCTCGACTCTGCCAAGGCGGAGCCGAGCGGCAGAACGGCGAGCGCGGCGGCCAATGCGATCCGCCGGGTGCGGGAGGGAGGGTATGGAGAGGGTTTCGTCATAAGGGTGGCGCGGGCCATAACAGGCCTTTCACTTTGCGTGGCGGCGCCTCTAGCCGCTAGTGCTACCCGAAACCAAACCGCCGCAACGGTTGGTCGATGGTGAGGAACGCCTCAGCGACCAAATGAGGCGAAAACACGACCGCACGCCGGAACCGGGCTCCCCCCGCCGCTCTTCATGGCAAGAATCGGGCGCGATTGTGGTCGGTTTGCTTCGGATTGGGGCCAAAATGCAAATGGGGCCGGCATTTCTGCCGACCCCACTCTCACCAGCGCGTGGACTGCCATTCAGTTCCGCCTTGCGGCTTCCCCTTCCAGCGAGCACTTGGCGCCCGATGGTTTCCCCTTCGGTCCGGCGAACCGGACCATCCGGCTGTATCACCGGCGCTCGCACCGGCATCCGGTTCCTGCCTGCCCAGTGCGCGATCCGGGGATCGCCCCTGCGGCCTGTTCGAAACCGAGACCAGTCAACCCGTGTTGGCCGTCCATCTCAAGCGGACTGCGCGTTTGCCTGTGGCATCTGCGCCTTCCAACGATAGGCGACCGGATTGTCCGGCCCGCAGCAGGATGCTTTCGCGTTCTTCTCAATCGGCCCACTTGCATCCGGCCGAAACCTTCTGCATCTGGTCCTCGAAGACCGCGGGACAGTTCCCGCTACCTCTTCCAGGTTCGGATTTCGCTTCGTTTTCCGGTGGTTAGACCTTCATTCGTTGCGGCGTCCGTGCCCTTCCGATGAGACAAAGCTGCACCCTCAAAGTGAGTCGTTCAAGCTTTGCAAGGCCGAGTTATCCACTTTCCCCCGATTTCGCTGTGGACACGGGTGGATAAGTCAACGCCTCGTCGCACCGCCCGCGATAGGCCTAGCGGTCCCGCTTCGCCAGCAGCCGCAACCGCAAGGCATTGAGCTTGATGAAGCCAGCAGCATCCTTCTGGTCATAGGCGCCAGCATCATCCTCGAAGGTCACGTGCGCTTCCGAATAGAGCGAGTTGGCCGACTTGCGGCCGACCACGCTGGCGAGGCCTTTGTAGAGCTTCATCCGGACCGTGCCTGACACCTTCTCCTGGCTCAGGTCGATCGCCGCCTGCAGCATCTCCCGCTCCGGGCTGAACCAGAAGCCGTTGTAGATGAGCTCGGCATACTTGGGCATCAGCTCGTCCTTGAGGTGCGCGGCGCCCCGGTCGAGCGTGATCTGTTCGATT
Organism: Sphingomonadaceae bacterium; assembly: GCA_046294735.1. Lineage (GTDB taxonomy): Bacteria > Pseudomonadota > Alphaproteobacteria > Sphingomonadales > Sphingomonadaceae > 34-65-8. The sequence goes on along the minus strand of JBKBKB010000001.1, from coordinate 373,809 downwards.
CCGCGATGCGCGCGGGCATAGATCTCGCCGCCCGGGGTCTCGTACATCCCGCGGCTCTTCATGCCAACGAACCGGTTTTCGACCAGGTCGAGACGGCCGATGCCGTGCTTGCGGCCCAGTTCATTGAGCGCGGCCAGCAGGGTGGCGGGGCTCATGGCCTCACCGTTCAGGGCCACACCGTCACCGCGCTCGAAATCGATCGTGATGTATTCCGGCGTATCGGGCGCGTTTTCGGGATGCTCGGTGCGCGAATAGACGTAATCGGGCGTTTCGTCCCACGGGTCTTCCAGCACCTTGCCTTCGCTGGAGGTGTGGAGAAGGTTGGCATCGGTCGAGAAGGGGCTGTCGCCGCGTTTGTCCTTGGGCACCTGGATCTGGTGCGCCTCGGCCCATGCGATCAGCGCGGTGCGGCTGGTCAGGTCCCATTCGCGCCACGGGGCGATCACCTTGATGTCGGGGTCGAGCGCATAGGCGCTGAGTTCGAACCGGACCTGATCATTGCCCTTGCCAGTCGCGCCATGGGCAATTGCGTCGGCCCCGGTCTCGTGCGCGATCTCGACCAGGCGCTTGGAGATGAGCGGACGGGCAATCGAGGTTCCGAGCAGGTAGTCGCCTTCGTAGCGGGCATTGGCGCGCATCATCGGGAAGACGAAATCGCGCACGAACTCTTCGCGCAGATCTTCGATAAAGATGTGATTATCCGGGATGCCCATCGCCCGCGCCTTGGCCCGGGCAGGCTCGATCTCTTCGCCCTGGCCGAGATCGGCGGTGAAGGTGACCACCTCCAGCCCGCGCTCCACCTCAAGCCACTTGGCGATCACGCTTGTATCGAGGCCGCCGGAATAGGCCAGGACGACCCGCTTGATATCGGACATCGGTATTGTCTCCGCTTGAAGGGCGGCGCGCGGTTATCAGTGCATGGCTCAAGGTGCAACGGAATAGGGTCTGGCCCGGATCAGGGCGCATTCAGGCCGATCGAACGGGCGGTATCGCGCGCGAGGCCAAGCCCTGCCTGGTTCATGGTCTGCCAGACATGCGTCGCGCCCGCCTGCTCCAGCTTGGCGATCTCGTCTTCCCACATGGCGTGGGCGATGATCGGGCCTTCAAAGCGCTTCTTGCGCAAGCAGACCACGGCCTGCTCTTTTGCTGCCGCGTCGTTGACCGCAATGACCACCGCTTTGAGCTTGCCGATATTGAGATCGCGCCAGAACCCTTCGTCTTCCGCATCGGCATAGGTGGCATTGCGATCAGCGTCGATGTGGGACTGGACCTTGTAGGTGTCTGAATCGATCCCGATCAGCGGCTCGCCCAGCGGTGCCAGTGCATCGTAGGCGGCCGTGCCGGTTCGCCCCATACCGAGGATCAGGATCCGCGCATCGCCAATGTCAGTGGGTGCCTCATCGCGGTGGATGGCTTGGGTCTCGAACCGTTGCAGGCTGTTCGCGAATTGGCGGTAAATAGCTGCACCGAAGTTGTTGAACACAGCAGCAAAGATAAACGACAGGCTCACTGCCAACGCGAGCGGGACCAGCCATTCTTCCAGCACTCCGGCGGCCACGATCAACCCGAATTCGCTGTAGGCGGTCAAACTGGCGGCTGCGAGAAAAGCGGTGCGAGCGCGCACCCGGAACCGCGTGAGCAGCAGGAAGAACAGTGCACCCTTAACTGGCAGGACCAGCGCCACGGCCAGCGCGAAAGCCAGATCACTCCAATCTGGTAGGCCGGACATTCCGATCTGCAGGAAGAAGCCGACCAGGAAGACTTCTTTCAAACCCCAGAGGGATTTCGAGAGCTCCTTGGCGCGGTCATGCGTCGAGAGCAGCAAGCCCATGGCAAGCGCCCCGATTTCAGAGCTGAGGCCGACCGCCTCAAACCCCATGCCGCCCAGTACCAGCGCGAGGAACATGCCAAGCAGCACCATCATCTCGTCATGGCCCGACAAGTCGAGCAAGCGGTGCAGCAGTGGACGCAGCAACGGCAGCCCGAACACCAGTAAGGCCCAGGGGGTCGGCGACTGGTCGCCCCAGATCGCCAGCACGGCAAGAGCGATCAGATCCTGCACGATCAGGATGCCGATGGCGGTGCGGCCATAAAACGTGCCCAGATCGCGCCGTGCCTCCAGCGTCTTGGCGGACAGGACGGTGGAGGAAAAGGACAGGGCAATCGCGACCAGCAGCGCCGTTTCCCATTCGAGATCCATGAACAGGAACAGTCCAAGTGTGAATGCAGACGTCGTCATCAGGAAATGGATCAGTGACCCGCCCAGCACCTGCGGCTGGACCAACTGGCCGAGCCTCATTTTCAGGCCGACGGTGAATAGCAGCAGCAGGACCCCGAGATGGGCGATATGGCCGATGATATCGCCGGTTTCTGCGGGCAGGTTGAGCGAGGGACTGAGCGCGTTGATGGCAAAGCCCGCCGCCAGAAAGCCGACCAGCGGCGGCAGGCCGATCCGCTTCACGACCATGCCGAAAGCATAAGCAAAGGTAATGCAGATCACTTCGAACATGGCGTGCTGGGCTTCCCAGAATGTGCAGGGTCTATGGCATCTTGGCCGTCCGTCAGGGATGGCGGTAAAGCGCGGCATGAGCAAGGGGGCGATGCCTGATTGCTGTCATGAACCTGTCCGCTTAGTCTGGCACCCGCAGGTGGTTCGGCCACAACGGTACGAGGAGACGATTCGGATGAAATACCTCGCTGGCGGCTCGGTTGCGATCATTGCTGCTGTTTTGGGTACAAGCCTGGCCGCTCAGGATGTGCCGGCAACTACACCCGCCCTTGTCGAGCAGGGACGCGCCGCGCTGGAACGGCTCAAGGCCGCCCCACAGCCGCGCACGAAGGCGCGCAACGTGATCATCTTCATTGGTGACGGGATGGGCGTTTCGACAATCACTGCCGCGCGTATTCATGCCGGCCAGATGCTGGGGCGGGACGGTGAATCCTACGAAACCACGATGGACGGGCTCGACCATGCTGCCCTGGTGAAGACATATTCCTTCGATGCGCAGGTCTCTGATTCCGCCGCGACGGCGACCGCGATCATGGCGGGCGTGCGGACCCGCAGCGGCATGATCGGGATCGGGCCGGAAGCAAAAAACGGCGATTGCGCCTCGGGCAAGGGGCATGAGTTGCCTTCGCTGATCGGACTGGCGCAGCAGCGCGGGTTCGCGACCGGGATCGTCACCACCACCACCGTGACCCACGCGACACCGGCGGCGGCCTATGGCCATACCGTCCAGCGCAACTGGGAAAGCGACGCGGATATGCCGCCGCTCGCGCTGGAACAGGGCTGCATCGACCTTGCCAGGCAACTGGTCGAAGGGCCGGTTGGGCGGCAGCTTGACGTAATCCTTGGCGGCGGCAGGGCGGCTTTTGCCCCGGCAGGACAGGCCGACCCCGAGTATCCCGACAAGGCTGGCAAGCGGCGTGACGGTCGCGATCTGGTGGCCGCATGGCGCGCCGCTAATCCGGGCGGTCACTATGCCTGGAACAGCGGCCAATTTGCCGCTTTCGACCCTGCTCGCAACACGAAATTGCTTGGCCTGTTCGAGCCAAGCCACCTCCAGTTCGAGGAGGATCGCACCGCAGGCGAAGGCGGCGAGCCGTCGCTGGCCGAGATGGTGGCCACCGCGATTGCTGCGTTATCCCGCTCGGATCAGGGCTATGTCCTGCTGGTCGAAGGCGGACGGATCGATCACGCGCACCACGGCGGAAATGCGCGCCGCGCGCTGACCGATACCGTAGCTATGGACCGGGCGGTGGCGACCGCTCTAAGTCTGGTCGATCTTGACGAGACACTGGTGCTGACTACGGCCGACCACAGCCATACGCTGACCATCGGCGGCTATACCGCGCGCGGCACCCCGATCCTGGGCACGGTCAGCCATGATGGTGAGCAGCCGCACATCGCACGGGATGGCAAGGCCTATACCACCTTGATCTACGCCAATGGCCTGGGCGCGCCAGTCGGTGCGGATCGCCATGACCCGGCCGAACACGACACACTGGCGCTGGATTATCGCCAGCACGCGGCCGTGCCCCTGTCGATGGAAACCCATGCCGGTGAGGACGTGGTCGTGCGGGCATCCGGGCCGGGCGCACATCTGTTCCGGGGGACAATCGACCAACCGCTGATCTACTACATCATGGAAGAAGCCCTGCTGTCCCCGCGTCCCGCAAAGTGATCCGCGCTCCGCAAGCAGCAAAGCCCTTGCCAGTATGGCATAAGTGCGATTGAAAGGCCTGACTTTCACCAAGCTGGGGAGCGGTATGCGATGGATCGTGTGGGTGCTGGCGGCGCTGGGCTTTGGTGCCACCGCGCAAGCAGAAGTGTTGCCGGTCCGGTGGGGCGAACCGGCTGCGGCGGCGGAAGTGGCTGGCTTGCGCGGTCTGGCACTGGAGCGGTTCTCCGGCGCGGATGGACGAGCGCTGGCTAGCCAGCTGGAAACGCGGTTGGCTGCTGCGCGCGATGTGGCGGGTGAGCCCTATTATGCGCTTTATGCGCTGGATTCTGCGGCAGGGGCTGCAAATGTCGATGCCGTTGTCGAAGGCGGTGCGAATGCGTCGGTGGAAGAAAACCGGGTTGTGCGCAAGCGCCGCTATTGCATCGCTGCGGCCGAGCCGCGCACCAATTGCAAGGACAACGAGAAGGAGGAGCGCGAAGTATCCTGCCTTAACCGGATTGTCGCTCTGACCAGCGATGTCCGCGTAGCGCGTGAAGTGGATGGCCGGATCATCTATCGCCGCGCGGTGTCGAAACGGGATGACCGGACAGTCTGTCCGACCGACGGGGCCTTGCCGCCAGCCGAGGATGCGATCGAATACCTCCTCGGCCTGGCTGCCACCGACTATGCCCGTGATCTCGCGCCAATGTGGCAGGACGGGGAGATTCGCGTGCTGGAAAGCCGCAAGGGGCTGACCAAGGTTCAGGGTGAGACCTTTAAGACCGCCCTGCGCGCCACCAAGACCAGTCCGGAGGAAGCGTGCCGACTGTTGGGAAAACTGGCCGACGAAGCGCCAGCGCAGCGCTCGGTAGCCTTCAATGTCGCGCTGTGTGACGAAATGCGCGGCGATTATGAGCGTGCTCTTGCGGGTTATCACGCGCTGGGGCCGGATCGCGAGGCGGCGGCTGCGATGCGCCGGGTCGAGGCGACGATCACCGCACTGAACATCGACTTCGACCGGCGCTGACCCGGTCCCGGGCTTCTGATCCTATTCCGCTGCCTCTTTGATTCCCGGATCAAACCGCCAGTCGGGCACCTCGCCGATAGCGCGCAGACGGGCGCTTTCCTCATGGATGTATTCACGCGTCATCGGGATCGCGGTGCGGTCCTTCACGTATTGAACCTGCCAGTTGACCATGGTCCCGTTACGGAAACTTTGCTCGGCCCCGGCGAGGTAGAACAACCACATGCGGTAGAACTGCGGATCATACATCGCGGTGATTTCGCGTTCGTGCATGACGGTGCGGTTGTACCATTCCTCCAGCGTGTGGCTGTAGTGGAACCGCATCGCCTCCACGTCCATCACCTGCCACCCATGCCGCTCGCTCTGAGTGACGAGTTCACTGAGCGCCGGGATATAGCCGCCGGGGAAGATGTACTTGCGGGTCCAGGCATCGGTGAAGCCGGGCGCGCCTGAGCGGCCGCAGCAGTGGCTGATCATTACCCCGTCCTTCTTCAGCAGCCGGTTGGTGTGCGCGAAGAATTGCGGATAGTGGATCGTGCCAACGTGCTCTAGCAAGCCGACGCTGGAGATGCGGTCGAACTCGCCCTTCACATCGCGGTAGTCGCTGAGCGCAAACTTGACCTGGTCGGCGACACCCAGTTCCCTCGCCCGTTCCTGGCAGAAGGCGATCTGATCCGGTGCGAGTGCCACGCCGAGCACCTCGCACCCGTACATCTTGTTGAGGTAGAGCGCGAAGCCGCCCCAGCCGCATCCGATGTCCAGCACCTTCATCGGTTTGCCGCCGTTATCCTCCGGCCGCTTGAGATACATCTTGGCAGCGAGGTGCGCCTTCTTGTCCATCTGTGCCTGTTCGAGCGAGGTCTGGAACGGGTCCTCGCGGTAATAGGCCATGGTGTACTGGCGGTCCTCGTCGAGGAACCGTTCGTATAGTTCGCGGGTCAGGTTGTAGGTGTGCTCGGCGTTCTTGCGGGCGGAGGTGCGCTGGTTGATGCCGTCGAGCTTGGCGATGGTCTTCTGCAGCGCCGTGCGAACCGGCCCCTTGGGTTTCAGCGAACCGCTGCCGAGCCGTTTGGCATTCATCGTCACGAACAGGATCATGTCGCGGATATCATGCGGCGGTTCGACTTCGAGCCAGCCCCACATGAAGGCTTCGCCCGCACCGAGCTGGGGGTAGCGCACGATATGGTTGGCCGCCTTCCTGCTGGTCAGGCGGATGCGGATCGGGCCCGGCCGCCCTCCGACTTCCGGCGGATAGTCACCCGTTCCCGGGCCAAAGGCGTATTCCTTGCCGTCATGATCGGTCACCACCAGTTGCCCGGTGCGGATGGCTTTGGTCAGAAACTTGCCGAGCAGGTACATGCGCTTTGGATCCCCCGATTGCAGATCTCCAGACTGCGCGGCTTGCCCGGGGCTGTCAATCGCATCGGCCCTAGCCGATGGCCTCCGACAGCGCCTCGAATCCCTCGGCGAATTCCCGCTTGAAGTCCTGCACCACCGCACCCGCGCCGCGCACTTCGCGCACCAGGCCCACGCCCTGGCCGACGAAATAGGTTGCCAGGCCCTGCGCCTGCCGGTTGCCATTCACCGCCGCCTTGTCGATTGCTCGCAGCACCGGTTCGCTCAGCAGCATCATCAGCGGCATGGGCAGGGCGGGGATGCCTGCCGATTCCCACTTGCCGTGCCAGTCGCTGCGGAGCTGGCGGCTGAACTTGCCCGTGCGGTGCTTGGAGCGGATGGTGTCGCGGCTGGTAGCCTCAATCATCTTCTGGCGGAACACGTCGTGCGTTTCGGCTTCGGCGGTGGCCAGCCAGACCGAGCCGCACCATGCGCCGGCTGCGCCCATCGCCATCATCCCTGCCATTTGCCGCCCGTTCATGATGCCGCCCGCAGCCAGTACCGGAATGTCCTTACCGGTATCGCGAATGGCCTCGATCACTTCAGGGATCAGGACCACGGTGGATACTTCGCCGCAGTGCCCGCCGCCTTCACCGCCCTGGGCAACGATAATGTCGACCCCGGCTTCGATCTGCTTCATCGCATGTTCCTTTGCCCCGACCAGCGCGGCGACCGGGATCCCGTACTTTTTGCCTGCCGCGATCATCTCCGGCGGGGCGGTGCCGAGCGCATTGGCAATCAGGCGCACCGGGTGGCGGAAGCTGACTTCGAGCAGTTCCTGGCCGAGCGAGGTGTTCGGCCGCTGGCTCCCCCCGAGCGGGCTGGCGCCATCCTCGGCGATGCCTGCCTCTCGCAGGATCGCCCTGGTGAAGTCGCGATATTGCGCCGGGATCATGGCCACGATCTCGTCCGCCGTGACCTGCTTTTCGACCGCCTGCACTTCGGGGATCAGCACATCGACGCCATAGGGCTTGCCGCCGACATGGTCGTCAATCCAGGCCAGTTCCTGCTCCAGCTGCTCAGGCGTGAAGCTGACTGCGCCGAGCACGCCGAACCCGCCAGCGCGGCTGACTGCGGCGACGACGTCTCGGCAATGCGAGAAGGCGAACAACGGAAACTCGCAGCCGACCATGTCCGTCATGCGAAAGGGCATCAGCATTTTCTCCCATTATAGTCTTTTGCACGGCTGTGCCTCCGAACCGGCTGACCTGCAAGCCTTAGACCTAGGTCGCACGCGCGCGGTATCGTCAAATGCGCTAGAGTAGAGGAATGAGCAGCGAAATTACCCAGGTCGCCGACTTCCTTAGGGATATGCCGCCGTTCGGCAGCCTTGACGCGGGAGAGATTGCTGCACTCTCGCGCAAGGTCACGGTGCGCTATGCCCGGGCGGGCGACCGGGTGCTGGCTGCCGGGCAGATCAACGAATGGCTGTTCGTGGTTCGCTCTGGCGCCGTCGAGTTGCGGCTCGCTGGCAAGGAACTGACTGCCCGCGTCACCCAAGGCGGCTCGTTTGCATACCCGTCGCTGCTGCGTGGGGGCGAGGTCCGCAACGAAACCGTCGCACTGGAAGACACGCTGCTCTACCTTGTCCCGGCGGCCGAGTTTCACCGGCTGCGCGACGCGTCCGAGCCGTTCCGCGCCTTCTTCAGCGATGATGAGCAGCGCCGCCTGCGTCATGCGCTGGAGCGGAGGGCCGAGGAGAGAGCCGGTGGTTTCGACGGCGCAACTGTGGGCGATGTTGCACATCTTGGCGTGCCGGTGTCATGCGCGCTTGATACCAGTATCGGCGACGCCGCCCGGCTGATGAGGCAGCACAAGGTCAGCACCCTGACCGTGAGCGAAGAGGGCCGGCTGCTGGGCATTTTCACCGACAAGGATCTGCGCAACCGGGTGGTGGCTGCCGACTTGCCGACGACCTGCCCCATCGGGGACGTGATGAGCGCCAACCCGCGCACTTTGCCGTCCAGTGCCAGCCTGGCTGAAGCGGTGGCGCTGATGGCCTCGGGCGGGTTTCGCCATGTGCCGCTGGTCGACGATGCGGGCAGGCTGGCCGGAATGTTGAGCGCGACCGACATTCTCGCGCACCTCGGCAACAACGCGATCGATCATGGCCTGTCGATTGCGCGGGCCCAGGATGCTGGCGCCCTTGCCGCTGCGGCGCGGCGCATCCCGGAAAACTTCGTCGCCATGGCCCGCAGCGGGATGCAGCCGGGGCAGATGGCCCGGCTTACCTCGGCGCTTGGCGAGGCGGCTCACCGCCGGGCGGCACAATTGGCCGAGCGCGAACTGGGGCAACCGCCGGTGCCCTACGCTCTGGTCGTGTTCGGTTCGCTGGCGCGGGAGGAGCAGCTGATCGGTTCCGACCAGGACAATGGTCTGGTGATCGACGATACGCTGGAGCCGGGCCAGTCAGGCTATTTCGAAGCGCTCGGTGGCCGTATCTCCGATATCCTTGACGCCTGCGGGTTCGTCTACTGCAAGGGCGGGATCATGGCCAAAAATGCCGGGCAGCGCCTGACGCTGGGTCAGTGGCGCGCGCGCTATGCCCGCTGGATCGACAATCCGGACGAGGATGCGATCCTGCGCGCAACGATCTTCTTCGACATGCGCTGCCTCCATGGCGAAAGTCGGCTGGTTCACCGGCTCCACCAGGAAACAGTCGCCGCTGCGGCCGCCAACCGGATCTTCGTCAGCTATCTCGCCCGTGACGCCCAGCGCAGCAAGGTGCCGCTCGGTATCTTCCGCAATCTGGTGCTCGACCGCAGCGACAGCGGGGAGAAAGTGTTCGATGCCAAGGGGCAGGCGGTGGTTCCGGTGGTCGACATTGCCCGAACGCTGGCGCTGGCCCATGGCATTGCCGCTGTGGGAACAGTCGCGAGGCTGCGCGCGCTGGCCGAACACGGCCACATGGCGGGCGAGGACAGCGAAAGCCTGGTTGATGCGCTGGCCTTCGTCAACGAACTGCGGATCGCCCACCAGGCGGTGCAGGCCGGCGCGGGGCAGCGGGCTGACAATGCCATTGCCCCTGACAGCCTCTCGCCGCTGGAGCGGGAGCACCTGAAAGACTGTTTCTCGGTGATCCGGCGCGGGCTCGATTCGTTGCGGCGCAACCTTGCGGGCGGGATTGCCTGAGTGTTTGCCGAATGGCGCTTTCGCCGGGGGCTGGGCAAACTGGCGCAGTCGCCCAATCCCGCGCTGCATGCCTATGCGGCCGCCGACTGGCCCGGCCGCGCTGCCCCCGCGCGCGATGCGCGGTTTGTCGCGCTTGATTTCGAGCTCGATGGGCTGGGTAAAGGCGCTCACCTGCTTCAGGCCGGGTGGGTGCCGTTCACGGCGGCGGGGATCGATCTGTCGGGTGCGCGGGCGTTCGATATCCGCTCGGGCAAGCGGCTTGACGACACGGCGGTGGCGATCCACGGCATTGGTGAACAGCGCGCCCGCGCCGGGGCACCGCTGGCTGAGGCCATCGCGGCGCTGCTGGCCGACCTCGCCGGGCACGTAATCGTGGCGCATGGTGCTTCGATCGAGCGGGAGGCGCTGCAGGGCGCGGTACGCAAACTGTTCGGGTTAGCGCTGCCTATCCGCAGCATCTGCACCCTGGCAATCGAACGGCACCTTGCCCCGAATCTCGCAGGGAGCGGGCCTTACCGGCTTGGAGCGGCGCGTGTGCGGCACGGATTGCCTGCCTACGACGCCCATGATGCCCTGACCGATACGCTGGCGGCCGCTGAGCTGTTCCTTGCGCAACTCGCCCGGCTGCCATCCGACATCCGGCTCGGCACGCTCGAAGGCATGGCCGTCCGCCACTAGCTCTGGCCGCATTAGACCAATGTCGCGCTCCCCGTCGGGCGCCCGGTTCCCTAGCCTTCGGCCACGCTCCCGCAATGGGCGCGGGGAAAAAGGAGGGGAGGCCATGGCCGACAATTTACCTGACAACGAGACCAATGCGGCGGAGGGCGCCTACTGGCGCGAGAACATCCGCCTGCTGGTCACCCTGATGGCGATCTGGTTCGCCTGTTCCTTCGGGGCGGGCATCCTGTTCCGCGGCTTTCTCGACCAGTTCATGATCGGCGGATACCCGCTCGGCTTCTGGTTCGCGCAGCAGGGCTCGATCTACATCTTCATCGCGCTGATCTTCTACTACGTCGTCAAGATGCGGAAGATCGAGCGCAAATACGATCTCGACGATTGAGGGGGGGCGGACCATGGACACACAGACCCTGATCTATCTCTTCGTCGGCGCCAGCTTCGCGCTTTACATCGGCATTGCGCTGTGGGCGCGGGCCGGTTCGACGAAAGAGTTTTACGTCGCAGGCGGCGGGGTCAGCCCCATCGTCAACGGCATGGCCACTGCGGCTGACTGGATGAGCGCTGCCAGCTTCCTGTCGATGGCCGGCCTGATCGCCTTCATGGGCTATGACGGCTCGGTTTACCTGATGGGTTGGACCGGCGGATACGTAATGCTGGCGCTGTTGCTGGCACCATACCTGCGCAAATTCGGCCAGTTCACCGTGCCGGACTTCATCGGTACCCGGTACTATTCGAACGCAGCCCGCGTGGTGGCCGTGGTGTGCCTGATCTTCATCAGCTTCACCTATATTGCCGGGCAGATGCGGGGTGTGGGGATCGTGTTTTCGCGCTTCCTTGACGTCCCGATCGACCTCGGCGTGATCATCGGCATGGCCATCGTGTTCGTCTACGCCGTGCTTGGCGGGATGAAGGGCATCACCTACACGCAGGTGGCGCAGTATTGCGTGCTGATTTTCGCCTACATGGTGCCGGCGTTCTTCATCAGCTTCATGATTACCGGCAACCCGATCCCGCAGCTGGGGCTGGGCTCCACCGTGAACGACGGGTCCGGCATGTATGTGTTGCAAAAGCTCGACCTGGTGCTGACCGATCTGGGCTTCACCGCCTACACCAGCGGCAGCAAGTCGATGATCGACGTGTTCTGTATCACCATGGCGCTGATGGTCGGCACGGCTGGTCTTCCGCACGTGATCGTCCGCTTCTTCACTGTTCCCAAGGCGTCCGACGCCCGCAAGTCGGCTGGCTGGGCGCTGGTTTTCATCGCCCTTCTGTATAGCACGGCCCCGGCTGTGGCGGCGTTCTCGCGCCTCAACCTCATCGATACGATGAACGAGACCAGCTACGCTCAGGCTCCGGGCTGGTTCAAGAAGTGGGAAGCGAACGACCTGATCGTGTGGCAGGACAAGAATGCCGACGGCAAGGTGCAGATCGCCAAGGGTGACGTGTTCAAGGGCAAGCCGGAGTTCACCGAAGGGGCAGGCCCCTCGGGTGAACGCCAGGTCAAGAACGAGACCGTGGCCGACAACGCCAACGAGCTCTATGTCGACAACGACATCATGGTTCTGGCCAACCCTGAGATCGCCAATCTGCCAGGCTGGGTGATCGCTCTGGTGGCGGCAGGTGGCCTCGCGGCAGCATTGTCGACCGCGGCGGGTCTGCTGCTGGTGATCTCCAGCTCGATCAGCCACGATCTGCTCAAGAGCACGTTCCGGCCGAACATCTCGGAGAAGGGCGAACTCATGGCGGCACGGATCGCGGCAACGGCGGCGATTGTGGTGGCAGGCTATCTCGGCATCTATCCGCCGGGATGGGTGGCGCAGGTGGTCGCCTTCGCCTTCGGTCTGGCTGCAGCCTCGCTCTTCCCGGCGATCTTCATGGGGATCTTCTCCAAGTCGATGAACAAGGAAGGCGCGATTGCCGGGATGATCTCGGGGCTGGTGTTCACCTTTGGCTACATCTTCTATTTCAAGCTGATCGTGGATCCGGCGATGAACGTGGCAGACAACTGGCTCCTGGGCATCTCGCCCGAAGGGATCGGGGTGGTTGGCATGGTGATCAACTTTGCCATCGCCATCGCGGTGTCGAAGGTGACCAAGAGCCCGCCGGTGGAAATCCGCAAGCTGGTCGACTCCATCCGTGTCCCGCGCGGAGCAGGAGAGGCCCACGTTCACTGATACCGGTCAACCGGGTCGCAAGAAGGGAGGGCGGTGCCGCAGGGCTCCGCCCTCTTTTTCTTGCCCCTTTTCCTTGAAAGTCAGCGCGGTTCGGCTAGCCTTTGACAAGGGAGAGGAGGAGCGCATCCGATGCTGTTCGGAGCGGCCATCGCGGCGGCAGCGATTTATCTGGCGGGGCTATTCTGGCTCGCAGCCTGGCGGGACCGCGCGCGCAATGCAGGATGGCTCGCCCGGCTGGGGCTGTCGGGCTGGGTCTACGGCCTGTCGCTGGGAGTCTATTGCACCAGCTGGACCTTCTTTGGCGGGGTCGGCACTGCGGCCACGGCGGGCCTGGAGTTCCTGCCGATCTATCTCGGGCCGATTCTGGTGTTCACCTTCGGCTTCGGACTGGTGCGGCGGATCCTTGCCCAGTCGCGGGCACAGCATTCGACCTCGATCGCCGACTTCCTGTCGGCCCGATACGGCAAGAGCGCAGGGGTCGCAGCGCTGGTCACAGTGATCGCGACAGTCGGTTCGTTGCCCTACATGGCCCTTCAGCTGCAATCGGTCGGTACTGCACTGGTCATGGTCGGCGGGGCGGAAGTCGGCGCATTGGCGCGGGACGAGATCGTCGCTGCTGTGGCCGTGCTGATGGCACTGTTCGCGGTCCTGTTCGGGTCGCGGCGGGCCGACCGGTCGGGCGACAACGCCGGGCTGGTCCTGACCATCGCGGTCGAGGCAGTGGTCAAGCTGGTCGCGCTACTGGCTGTCGCGGCGCTGGCAATCTCACTGCTTGCGAGCGCGCCGGTGCAGACGGTGGAACCTCTGTTCGCAGTCAGCCAGATTGATGCGCGCTTTGCCGTGCTCACCCTGCTCGCCGCCTGTGCCATCTTGTGCCTGCCGCGCCAATTCCACATGACCTTCGTCGAAGCGACGACTGACCGCGCCACCTCCGCCATGCAATGGGTTTTTCCTGCCTATCTGGGGCTGACATCGCTGGTGATCGTGCCGATCGTGATGGCGGGCATGGCGGTGCTGCCCGCCGGAACCGATGCCGATGCCATCGTGATGGCGCTGCCCCTGGCGGAGGATAAACCGGCGCTTGCGTTGGTGGTGTTCATCGGCGGGTTTTCTGCCGCCACCGGCATGATCGTGGTCGCCAGCGTCGCTCTTTCGACGATGATCACCAACGATCTGATCGCTCCGGTGGCCTTCCGCCGGGTGCTGCAGGGGGAAGCCGACCGGGCCGGCCTGGCGCACCGCCTGCTGATGATCCGGCGGCTGGTGATCTGCTTGCTGATGCTGATGGCGTACCTGTTCTACCGCGGCTTCGGTGGGGCGACCAACCTGGCTGGTCTGGGCACGATGGCCTTTGCGGCGGCGGCCCAGTTCGCGCCGGGGCTGGTGCTCGGCGTGCTGAGCCGCGCGGGCAATCGGGGGGGAATGATTGGCGGACTACTGGCCGGTTTCGCTGCCTGGCTCGGCCTGCTGATCATGCCCGCCGCCACCGGGCAGCCGCCGGTCCTCTCGATCCACCCAGACGTGCTCGTGTCCGGTGTCTTGATCAGCCTGGGGGTCAACCTTGCGGCGTACTGGATCGGCTCGGCCATGTTCCGTCCCCGACTGCGCGATGCCGTGCAGGCAGCAAGCTTTGTCGGTGCCAGTCCGCCGGGCGAAACACACGCCTACGGCACGGCCAAGCGGGTGGCGGACATCCGCCTGCTGCTGACCCAGTTCGTAGGCAAGCGGCGAGCCGATGCGGCGCTGCTGGCCATGCCGCGCGCCTACCGTGATGCCGATCAGGCCAACCCCGCGCTGCTGGCGATGGCGGAACGGATGATCTCGGGAGTGGTCGGCAGTTCTTCCGCGCGGATGCTGGTGTCGAGCTGGGCGCAGGGCGAGCCCGTGCCCCTGGCCGAAGTCATGGCGATGTTCGACGAAACCGGGCGGCGGCTGACCTTCAGCGGCGACCTGCTGCAGATCGCGATCGAGAACATCGACCAGGGGGTGGCGCTGGTCGACGCCGAGATGAACCTCGTCGCCTGGAATCGCCGCTACCAGCAGATGTTCAAACTGCCGGACGAACTGGTCAATGTCGGTACCCCGATTGCCGACCTGATCCGCTACAATATGCGCAAGGGGCAGATTGGTGAAGCCGAGATCGAGGACCAGGTCGCGCGCCGACTGGATCACATGCGCGCCGGGCGCGAACACCGGATGGAGCGCGAGCAGCATGACGGCCGGATCATGCGGATTGTCGGCAATCCCGCGCCCGGCGGCGGTTATGTGACGTCCTATACCGATATCACTGCTGACCGCCTCGCCGAGCAGGCGCTCGAAAGCAAGGTGGCGGAGCGCACTGCGCAGCTCAGCGAAGCCAATGCCGCGCTGGAGAAGGCGACCCGATCCAAGACCCGTTTTCTCGCCGCAGCCAGCCATGACCTGATCCAGCCGCTCAATGCCGCGCGGCTGTTTGCCTCGGCCCTGGGCGAGGAAGTGCATTCCAACGAACAGCTTTCTCGGCTGGTCCGTGACCTTGACGGTTCGATTGCCTCGGCCGACCGGCTGATCCGGACCTTGCTCGACATTTCCAAGCTTGACGGGGGCGGGATCGAGCCGCGTCACGAGCCACTGGCGGTCAACGAGATGCTTGACGATCTGGTGCGTGAGTTCGCGGTGCAGGCCAGCGCGCGCGGGATCGAGCTGCGCCGGGTTCCCTCGTCCGCGTGGATCGAAAGCGACCGGGGATTGCTCGCCAGCGTTCTGCGAAACCTTGTGAGCAACGCGGTGCGCTATACCCGGTCCGGCAAGGTGCTGGTCGGGGTACGCCGATCGGGCCGGAACATCTTGCTGTGCGTCCATGATACCGGACCTGGCATCGCGAAAGGGGATCAGGAGCGAATCTTCGAGGAGTTCCAGCGCGCCTCTGGAGACCGGGATGGGCTTGGTCTCGGGCTGGCAATCGTGCGACGGACCGCGCGGCTACTCGAAATGCCAGTTACGATCCGTTCCGAGCTTGGGCGTGGCAGTCTGTTTTCGGTTAAGCTACCGGTTTTGCGGTGGGGGGCGATGCCGGAAGCGCCTAGATTGGCCCCGGCGGCGTCAGCGCTCGGCCATGCCCGCGTGCTGGTGGTGGACAACGATCCTGCGGCTCTTGCCGCGACCACCGCGTTGCTCGGCAAATGGGGGCTGGAGGTTGTTGCGGCCAGCGATCTTCCCGGCGCCCGCATTGTATGTCCAGCTGCCCCTGAAGCCGTGATCATGGATTTTAGGCTGAATGACGGTGCACGGGGCGATGCGGTTTATCTGGCTCTGTGCGAGGGGTGGCAAGCGGAACCACCGGCGATCCTGTTGACGGCTGAGGCGAGCGAGGAAACCGAGCAGGCCGCCCGCCGGATGGAAGCGCAGCGATTGCTCAAGCCGTCATCACCGGCAGCACTGCGGGCGCTGATTTCGGATGCCGTGGCGCGGGGACGCCGCTCTAGCAATCAGGATGCCGGGGCGTCCGCCGCCGGCTGATCGACGTCTAGCTTGGTCGCGAGCAGCACCGCCTGGGTCCGGCTGACCACCCCCAGCTTGCGGAAGATTGCGGTGATATGGGCTTTCACTGTCGCTTCACTGATATCGAGTTCCCAGGCGATCTGCTTGTTGAGCAGGCCAGCGCGCATCTGGCTCAGGATCCGGCGCTGGGCCGGGGTCAGGCTGGCTATGTGGGCAAGGTCACTGTCTTCTGCGATGTCGGTTTCAGGGAACCAGCTATCGCCCTCGCGCACGGCGGCAAGTGCGCCGCGCATTTCGTCGAGGCTGGCCGACTTGGGGATGAACGCGGCCGCGCCGAGCTGGCTGGCAGCGGCATAGACCCGCGGTTCCTCGCTGGCGGAGACGATCACGATCGGCAGGGCAGGGTAGTCCTGCCGCAGGTCCATCAGCACAGTGAGACCGTGCGAATCCTCCATATGGAGATCAAGCAGCAGGGCTTCTGCACCGTCCGCCAGCGCGGCACGCGCCGCTTCGGCCGAACCGGCCTCGACCACCTCCGCTTCCGGCCACACCTTGCTGACCGCATGCCCCAAGGCGCTGCGGAACAGCGGGTGGTCGTCAGCGATGATGATCCGGGCAGACATCAGTTCAGCCGTCTTTCCGCCCTTCAACCAGCCGCTCCACCAGAGACGGATCGGCCAGGGTCGAGGTGTCTCCCAACGACCCGAAGTCGTTCTCGGCGATTTTGCGCAGGATTCGGCGCATGATCTTGCCCGAACGGGTCTTGGGCAGGCCGTCGGTGAACTGGATGTGGTCGGGCGTGGCGATCGGGCCGATTTCCTTGCGCACGTGCTGCCTGAGCTCGGCCAGCAGTTTGTCAGAGCCGTCCTGACCCGCGTTCAGCGTGACGTAGCAATAGATGCCCTGGCCCTTGATATCGTGCGGGTAGCCGACCACGGCCGACTCGGCGACCAGCGGGTGCGAAACCAGTGCGCTTTCCACCTCGGCGGTGCCCATCCGGTGTCCGGAGACGTTGATTACGTCGTCCACCCGCCCGGTGATCCAGTAATAGCCGTCAGCATCGCGTCGGCAGCCGTCGCCGGTGAAGTACTTGCCTTTGTAGGTGCTGAAATAGGTCTGGGCAAATCGTTCATGGTCGCCGTAAACGGTCCGCGCCTGTCCGGGCCAGCTGTGCGTGATGCACAGGTTGCCGTCGGTCGCGCCGTCCAGCACGCTGCCTTCGCCGTCGACCAACTGCGGGCGAATGCCGAAGAACGGCAACCCCGCGCTGCCCGGCTTCATGTCATGCGCACCCGGCAGGGTCGTGATCATGGTACCGCCGGTTTCGGTCTGCCACCAAGTGTCGATGATCGGGCAACGCCCTTCGCCGACCACGTCGAAGTACCAACGCCATGCTTCTGGGTTGATCGGCTCGCCGACGGTGCCGAGCAGCCGGATCGACTTGCGGCTGCGACTGGTGACGAACTGGTCGCCTTCGCGCATCAGGGCGCGGATCGCGGTGGGGGCGGTGTAGAGGATGTTGACCTGGTGCTTGTCGACCACATCCCAGAAACGGCCATGGTCGGGGTAGTTGGGGACCCCTTCGAACACCACCGCCGTCGCGCCGTTCATCAGTGGGCCATAGACGATGTAGCTGTGCCCGGTGACCCAGCCGATATCAGCGGTGCACCAGAACACTTCGCCCGGCTGGTAATCGAAGATGTAGGCGAAGGTTGTGGCGGTCCACACGCCATAGCCGCCGGTGGTGTGGAGCACACCCTTGGGCTTGCCGGTGGAACCGGAGGTGTAGAGGATGAACAGCGGGTCTTCCGCATTCATCGGCTCGCACGGGCATTCCGCGTCGGTGGCGAGATCGTGGAACCAGTGATCGCGCCCCGCCTGCATCGGCACCTCGGTCCCCGTGTGGCGGATCACCAGCATGCCATCGATCGGGGTCTCGTGGTCGGGCTCGGCCAGCGCCGCATCGACATTGGTCTTGAGCGGTACGCGCTTGCCGCCGCGCAGACCCTCGTCTGCGGTCACGACGAAGCGGCTGCCGCAATCCTCGATCCGCCCGGCCAGCGCCTCGGGCGAGAAGCCGCCGAATACCACCGAGTGAATCGCGCCCAGTCTCGCGCAGGCGAGCATCGCTAACACGCCTTCGACGATCATGGGCATGTAGATCGTGACTCGGTCGCCCTTCTTCACCCCCAGTGCCTTGAGGGCATTGGCCATCCGCACCACTTCGCCGTGGAGCTCGCGGTAGGTGAGGGTGCGACCGGGTGACGCCGGATCGTCCGGTTCGAAGATCAGCGCGGTTGTGTCGCCGCGGCTGGCCAGATGGCGGTCAACTGCGTTGTGGCACAGGTTGAGCTCGCCATCGGCGAACCACCGGATATCGACCGGATCGTAGGACCAGGTGCCGCCCTGAGATGGCGACTTGCTCCAGTCGAGTCGCTGTGCCTGTTCCAGCCAGAAACCGTCCGGATCCTCCAGCGAACGCTGATAAAGCGCGGTATATTGCTCCGCGGTGCAGCCGGTGGCGTGATCGGTAGCGGGGCGGCGGACAAAGTCGCTCATCTGGCAAGTCTCCCTTTCGCGCCTGTCATAGCGCCTTTTGCCACCATAACGCCTTCAGACAAACGTCGTAAGACCATCGGCTAGATGGGCGCAGGGCGCGGTTGCAGGCACATTCCCCCCAAGAACGTACGAGGGGAGAAATTGGATGGTACTTCGCGTTTCGCGCAGCATGGCGCGGGCAACCCTGTTGGCAGCCACCTGTCTGACCGCAGCACCCGCTGCCGCGCAGGACAGCAGCATCGAGGACCGGCTCGCCCGGCTCGAACTGCTCGTCGAAGGTCTGGTTACCCGGCTCGATGCACAACAAGGCAACATCGATGCCCAGCAGGCCGAGACCATCGCCATGACCCAGCAGGCGCTCGCTGAAACGCGCGCGATGCAGGTGCGGCAACAGGAATTGGCCGCCCAGCTTGATGCGCCCAAGAAGCAGGAAGACAAGGGCTTCCGCGTCGGCAACACCACCGTGGCCTATGCCGGCTATGTGAAGATGGATGCCATCGCCCAGCGCACCAGCGGCGGCCAGTTTCCGACCAGCGCCTTTACCCGCGATTTCCTGATCCCGGGTGCAATCCCGGTCGGCGGGGTATCGTCGGGCTGGGACCAGGATTTCAGTGCTCGGCAATCGCGCTTTATCCTGAAGACCGCGACCGATGTTGGGGCCGAGCACACGCTCACTTCGCATATCGAACTGGACTTCATGGTGACGGACGGCGGCGACGAGCGGGTGTCGAACAGCTACGTCCCCCGAATGCGACAGGCGTTCATCACTTACGACAACTGGCTGTTCGGGCAGGCATGGTCGACCTTCCAGGACGTCGGCGCATTGCCTGACAGCCTCGATTTCATCGGCACCACACCCGGGACGGTCTTTGTTCGCCAGCCAATGATCCGCTACACCAAGGGTGGTTTGCAGCTGGCGGTTGAGCAATCGGAAACGACCGTGACCTCGCGCACCGGCGGGCGGGTTGTGGCCGGTGACGACACGCTGCCCGATGTAGTGGCGCGCTATAACCTGTCGGGCAAGTGGGGCTCGTTCACGGCGGCCGGTATCCTGCGCAACCTGCGGATCAGCAATGACGATTTCGGCACGGGCAAGCAGAGCGCGCTTGGTTATGGCCTGAGCCTTTCTGGCAAGATCAACATCGGGCCGAAAGACGACCTGCGCCTGATGGCGACCGCAGGTGAAGGGCTGGGGCGCTATATCGGCGTGAATATCGTGAACGATGCAGCGCTGGACCTGACCGGCGATCTCGACCCGATTGCGACCTGGTCCGGGTTTGCCGCCTACCGCCATTTCTGGAGCGGCAACCTGCGATCGACCGTGGCCGGGTCCTATTTCAAAGCCAGCAACCCGGTGGTGCTGACTGGCAATCTCGTCACCGATGAAAGCTGGAACGCGCTGGCTAACCTGATCTGGTCGCCGGTCAAGCCGCTCGATATCGGAATCGAGTACATGTACGCAGAGCGCACGTTGGAAGATGGACGCTCCGGCAACCTGCAAAAAGTGCAGCTGTCGACCAAATATTCGTTCTAAGCCGGGCCTGGAACTGCATCGTCCCCTCGCGGCGCAAAAAAACGAACAAGGCCCGCCGTTATCTGCGGGCCTTGTTCGTTTTCACGCCAGACATTTTAGCGGGGGCCGATGGTGGGCGTAGCAAGGATTGAACTTGCGACCCCTACGATGTCAACATAGTGCTCTACCACTGAGCTATACGCCCGGTCCATCAGACCAGCCACTTGCGCGGCAGGGGCGCCCATTAGCGAGCCACGCCGGTGCGCGCAAGACCTGTTTCAGGCTGCCGCCTGATCGGCGAAGACCCGCTCCACTTCCAGCACCAGATCGCGCAAGTGGAACGGCTTGGACAGGACCTTTGCCTGTGGCTGTTCGCGGCTAGCCTTCAATGTCACGGCGGCAAAGCCGGTAATGAACATGACCTTGGTGCGCGGGCTGATTTCCGCGCAGCGTTGGGCCAGTTCGATCCCGTCCATTTCAGGCATGACGATGTCTGACAGCAACAGGTCGAAGTGCTGGGTTTCGAGCAGTGGCAGCGCTTCGGTGCCGCGGTCGACCGCGACGACCTCGTACCCGGCATTCTGGAGTGCGCGCTCGATATAGCTGCGCATGGCCTGGTCATCTTCGGCCAGCAGGATTCGCGGGACTGTGCTGCTCATAGGAACGTTTCCATAGTGCAATGCGCTTAACAATTCTTTCGCAATGCAGGGCGCGACCTGCAATGGTACAGTCTGGGACGAGAGAGTTTTGACAGATCTCCGATTTGGCGTCAGCGTCCGGTCATATGATCACACCCGACCAGCCTGGCAGCGATTCGCTCCAACGGTTTGAATGGACGCCCGGGGGCATGACCCCGGATACGGATGTTCCGGCTTTCCGGCTGTGCCGTGCGCGTGGCCTTCCGGTCCCGGTTCTGGTCGCTACTCCGCACGCCGGGAGGGCCTATTCTGCCCGGATTGTCGAGCAGATGCGTGACCCGTCAGGGTCATGCCTGCGGCTGGAGGACCGGCTCGTCGATCGTCTGGCGCAGGAGATAGCGCAGCAGACCGGTGCCTGCCTGTTGCTGGCCGATACGCCCCGCGCGGTCATCGATCTGAACCGCGCGCCCGATGATGTTGACTGGGACATGATCAGCGATCGTCCGGCACACAAGCCGACGGCGACATCGGCCAGCAAGCGCTCGCGCAGCGGGCTGGGGCTGGTGCCACGCCGTTTGTCCGGAATGGGCGAAATCTGGAAGGCGCGGCTCCCGTACCGAGAACTGGAGCAACGTATCGAGACCGTGCATCGCCCTTATCATCAGGCGCTTGGCCTGATGCTGGAGTCGCTGCGCGACCGGTGGGGTGCCGCGCTGCTGATCGATCTTCATTCGATGCCGCCGATCAAGGCAAGGTTCCCCGATGAGCCAGCGCCGGAATTTGTCATCGGGGACCGGTTCGGGGCAAGCTGCCAGGCTTCGCTGACCAGCGCGGCGAGCCAGTTTCTGGCGGGCAATGGTCGTGCCTGCGCGTTGAACCGGCCTTATGCCGGGGGCTATGTGCTGGACCGGCATGCCCAGCCAGCCCGCGGCATTCACTGCCTGCAGCTTGAAGTGTGCCGGTCAACCTATCTCGATGTCCGGTTGACAGAACCCTCCGCGCGATTGGGATCGGTCGCGCGTCTGCTGGCGGGCCTTGTGCGCGAACTGGCGGCTGGTGTCGCGGCGCTGGGCGGTGAGCGCGGTCTGCCGCTGGCAGCTGAATGAAAAAACCACCTCGTGCAGGTCTGCACGAGGTGGCCAAGGTTCAGGGAGGTGGCGCACCGAAGTGCGCCAATCCGGCTACGCCATGAGGGGAGACGCGCACCGGACCCCAGCAATCTAGGTGCTTCACGACAGGCTTTCAAGCACGCCGTGAAGCCACGCAATTACTGTGCGGTGGCGGGGGCCGCGGCGTTTGGTAACTGCGGCCCTTTGCCCTGCTGCTGCTGGCGCGAGAAGATCATTCGCATCAGGTCGAGCGACATGAGGTGAGCATAGATCAGCGCGAGCATGCCGTTCTGGTTCCATCCGCGCAGCACGTCACCGCGCACTTCGCGCAGCTTGGGCTCGTTAATCATCTGGAAGCCCCGATAGACATAGGGGTTGGCGCCATCCGAGCTGAGGGTGATGGCCATTTCGCCTTCCATCAGCAGGTCGTGCTTCTTCAGTTCGTCGATGAACACCTTGGTCCGCTGGCCAGCTTCTTCGAAGTGCTGGCAGAACTCGAGAACGCGCTTGGTCACGTCGGTCGGCTCGGCGTCTTCGGTGAACAGTGCTTCACCATCAACGTCTTCGCCCAGAATCCCGGACGTGGGATCGAAGCACAGCGAAAGCTCTTCGGCCTCGGGCCGAAGCTTGGCGAGCAGGAACGGATAGCGCCGGATATAGGCGGGAATGTAGATCGGGTCGGTAATCCGTCCGTCTTCGTCGACGAAGGTGTTGACCCCCTCGTTCAGGCCCATCAGCGCGAGCGGCAGCGGATTGTCGCCCGAAGAAAAGACGATTGGAAAGTCGCGCTGGGACTGGACGAACTCATCCACGGTCAGCGGTATGGCATGGACCCCTGTCAGCCACTTGGCCTGATCCAGTGATGTGCTGCGATACTTGGCGTGGTCGCGGCTGTTGAGCGGCATCAGGTCGTTATAAAACAGGGGCAGATTGGGTTGTGGCGCGCTTGCCATGGGTCTCTCCGGGTCGGTCAGGAATGTCGGTTCGGGCAGCACGCCACCCGCGCGAAGCGCGCGCTTTACGGGCTTGTTGCCTCCGGCGCAAGCGGCACCAGTTTGCCGGGATTCAGCAACCCATGCGGATCAAGCGCTGACTTGATACTGCGCATCATGGCAATGCTGACCGGATCCCCCAGCCGCCCGAGCTCGTCCCGTTTCATCTGGCCGATCCCATGCTCGGCACTGATCGATCCTTGCCACCGGGTAACAAGATCGTGGACCAAGCGGCTGATCTTCTTGCCTTCCGACTCTTCCCATTCGCCCCGCGCCGCGCCTGGCGGCGCAAGCACGTGGAAGTGGATGTTGCCATCGCCGAGGTGGCCGAACCCGACCGCCCGGCACCCGGGAAAGCTGCTTTCCACTGCAGGTACCGCGGACTCAACAAACTGCGCCATCCGGTCGACCGGCACGGAAATATCGTGCTGCATCGCCGGACCAATGGCGCGTTCGGCCGGAGCGACCGAATCCCGCAGCAGCCAGAACTGTTCCGCCTGCGTCTCGCTGGCCGACAAGGTTGCATTCTCGACCAGCCCTGCCTCAAGGCCTGCCGCCATCACCTGCTCCACCGTCTCACGCAGCGCGGCCTCGTCGCTGGTGGAAGCGGCAAACTCGATCAGGGCGTGCCAAGCGTGATCGCCCGCCAGCGGCGCCCGCGCATGGGGCAGATGGGCGAGCACCGATTCGAGGCAGTGCGCCGGCATGACCTCAAATCCTTCCAGCACCTCGCCTGCTACCTGCTGGGCCAGCACGAGCAGAGCCCGCGCATCGCCGATCGAGCCAAGCCCGGCCCAAGCGACCACGCGCGCGGTCGTTTCCGGCAGCAAGCGAAGCGTAGCGGCCGTGACGATGCCAAGCGTACCTTCCGAGCCAATCAGGAGTTGCTTCAGATCAAACCCGCGATTGTCCTTCTTGAGCGGGGTCAGCGCATCGAACACGGAGCCGTCTGCCAGCACCGCTTCCAGCCCCAGGACTTGCGCCCGCATGGTGCCGTGGCGCAGCACCTGGGTGCCGCCTGCATTGGTCGAAACCAGTCCGCCAATGGTGGCCGAGCCCTTTCCGCCAAGGGTCAGGGGAAACCGCATCCGGCTGGCAGTTGCGGCCTCGTGTAGGTTCTGCAGGATGACCCCGGCCTCGCACACCGCCTGGCCGGTTTCCGGGTCGATCGAACGAATGGTATCCATTCGCCGCAGCGACAGGATTACGGCTGTACCGCTGCCATCCGGGGTGGCACCGCCCGACATGCCGCTGTTGCCACCTTGGGGAACGATCGGCACTCCGTGCTGTTCGCACAGCTTCACCAGCGCAGCGACCTCGGCTGTGGATGCAGGCGAGGCCAGCCCGATGGCGCGGCCAGTGTATCGGCCGCGCCAGTCGGTCAGCCATGGTGCCACAAGGTCGGCATCGCCAGTCCAGCCCCGCGGGCCGAGCAGCGTGGCGGCTTGGTCAATGAAGGTGTCGGTTCGGGACATGATCTCGCTTCTATGGCACAGCGGCGCAACCGTGCACCAGCACTTGCATTGGCAGGTGGGCAGATTAAGCGTCCGTTCAAGCCACACTGTTAGGCGTTGATGCCGCTGCAAGCGTGTTGCGGCCCACTGCCATGTCAGGGAGCCTTGGTCCGGGCCAATGCCCAATGTCCTCGCCTATGTCGCGCCGCTGGCGCTGTTGCTACCGGCCCCGGTCGCCCCGGAAGGCGATGCTGCGGCACTGTGGCCAGAGAGCGCGGCACCCGGCGAGCCCCTGAAGGTGGCCGATCCGGCCATCGGATGGTGGATCATCGAATCGTTCGTTTCGACACCGGTCCAGCGGCAGGTGCGGATTGAGCAGAGGGTTACAATCCGCATTTCCCCGCTGACGACCTCACCACGCCAGAGCCTGATGCCGGAAGCACCGCCCATCAACCTGCGCCAGGTCGAAGAACGCGATGCCGGCAAATGTGTGCCGCTGCGTTCGATTCGGGCCGTGCAGTCGGCCAGTGACAACCGTTTGCTGCTTCACATGCGCGACCGGGCGGTAATGAGCCTGAGACTGACCAAGACCTGCCGCGCGCAGGAGTTCTATTCCGGGTTCTATATCGAACCGAGGGCTGATGGCATGCTGTGCGTGGAGCGGGACGTGCTGCGGTCACGCACCGGGTCGAATTGCGAATTTACCGAAATCAACCGGCTGGTTGCGGCTGACTGACTGCGCTGCCAAGGTGGGAATCCTTGACATTCGCACCGTGTGCGCGCATGGGCTCGCCCATTGTGCATGTGCGAAGCATGGGGCAAAATCGTGCCCTTGCTGCCATTACACCATTCCGAACGGAAGCTCTTGCCAGATATGACCTTTGCCGACCTCGGCCTTTCCGACGAACTGCTCAAGGCAGTTTCCGATGCCGGCTATACCGTGCCGACCGCAATCCAGGCCGAAGCGATCCCTCCCGTGTTGATGATGAAGGACATCATCGGCATCGCCCAGACGGGCACGGGCAAGACCGCAAGCTTTGTGCTGCCGATGATCGACATTCTTGCCAACGGCCGTCGCCGTGCGCTGATGCCGCGCAGCCTGATCCTGGAGCCGACCCGCGAACTGGCGGCGCAGGTGGCCGAGAACTTCGAGAAGTACGGCCAGAACCACGACCTCAAGATGGCGCTGCTGATCGGCGGGGTGCAGATGGGCGACCAGCTCAAGGCCCTGTCGGACGGGGTCGACGTGCTGATTGCTACGCCAGGCCGGCTGATGGACCTGTTCGAACGCGGCAAGATCTTGCTGAACGGCTGCGAGCTGCTGGTGATCGACGAGGCGGACCGGATGCTCGACATGGGCTTTATCCCCGATATCGAATTCATCTGTTCCAAGCTGCCGGAAACGCGGCAGACCATGCTGTTCTCGGCCACGATGCCGCCGCCGATCGAAAAGCTGGCAAAGAAGTTCCTCAGCAATCCCAAGCGGATCGAGGTCAGCCGGGCCGCCAGCACCAATGCCGACATCACGGCGTTCAAGGTACCGGTGAAGGCACGCGACAAGCGTGATACGCTGCGCTGGCTGCTGCGCAACGATCTGGTCGAGACCGCGATCATCTTCGCCAACCGTAAAACCACTGTGCGGGAAATCAACAAGAGCCTGCAGAGTAATGGTTTTGCCAGCAGCGAAATTCATGGCGACATGGATCAGTCCAGTCGCCTGAAGGAACTTGCGCGGTTCAAGGCGGGGGATGTGACAATTCTCGTGGCTTCGGATGTTGCGGCGCGAGGGCTCGACATCAAGGGTGTCAGCCACGTTTTCAACTTTGACACGCCGTGGCACCCCGATGACTATGTCCACCGGATCGGGCGCACGGGCCGGGCCGGGGCCAAGGGCCGGGCCTTCACCTTCGTTTCCGAGGAAGATGCCGAGGCAATCGCCAACGTCGAGAAGCTGACCGGGGCGCAGATCCCGGTTTTCGGCAAGAAGGACGTCCGCGTCGAGCTGGCGCCGCCCGTGGCGGAAGCGCCGGACGAGGCTCCGCAAGACGAAAAGCCGCGCCGCGCCCGTCGCGAGCGCGACGAGGAAGCCAGTGTGGCTCGCCCCGAGCGCACGCCACGTGGAGAGCGTCCTCCGCGCGAGGCGCGCAAACCGCGCGAAGAACGCAAGGCGCCCCGCGAGGACCGGGAAGAGCGTCCGCGCCGATTCCGGAACGAAGACGAGGCGCCGGTTCCCGCGGGTGAATGGAACGGGCCGAAGCCCGGATTCCTCGATGTAGGCTTCCGCCACGGAGGTTAGCGTCTGCGCCCTCCTGACGGCGGGCACGCAGCAGTAAAATTCAGCTTGAAACAGAAAAAGGCGGCTGGACCATCAAGTCCAGCCGCCTGCTTTTCTGCCGTTTCTACCAGAAGAAGTCGTGGATCACGTCGACGACTTCGCCGGTATATGTGTTCACCAGCAGGACATCGTCGTAGTACCGCACCCAGCGATAGGGCCCATAAACGGCGGGCAGACGATACTGCCAGGGATCATTGATCCAGTAGCGGTTGCTGAAGAACAGGTTGTCGAGATAGAAACCGACGCTCAGGCGGCGATAGCTGTAATCGCGGTATGGCGAGTAGTAGCGACCGAGCCGGAATACGTTGCGGTTGTACGTGCGATAGCCATTCCAGTCATACCGCCGGTTATCGCGCCAGCGGCGATCCCAGCGGCGGGCATCCTGATAGCCGTAGTGACGCCCGTCCCGATACCCTGAACGATAGGCGTCGCGATTGTCACGCCGATCATCACGATAGGTCCGGTTGCGATCACGCTCCGTCGTCCGGTTTGGATCGAGCGCGAAACGCCTATCGTTGCTGCGCCGCTGATCATCGCGATAATCGCGCTCGCGCCGGTCATCGCCGCGCTGGGCAGAGCGGCCGTCAGTGCGGCGATCTCCGCTCCAGTTCCGGCGATTGTCGTTCGTCTGATTGCGCCTGTCATCGCCGCGCCAAGCGGCTGTTTCGCCGGTGCTGCGGACTGCTGTCGGCGGCGCCTGACGCTGTGCCTGGGCAGGGTCGAGTGCGAAGCGCGGCCGTTCGGTTGCGCGCCCGGCCTGTTCGCTGCGCTGTTCGCGCTGGCGCAAAGCCTGCTGCTGCGCGGGCCGTTCGGGGCGTGCAGCGGCACGTTCCTGCCGCTCAGGGGCACTTGCCTCCGGGCGGAACGTCCGTACTTCGCGGGGCGCAGCGCGCTCGCTCCGTTCAGCCCGGGGCCGTTCGCCGCGATCACTGCGGTCGCGGTCCTGAGCTTGGGCAACCGATGGCATAGCCGCAAGGGCAAGCATGGCTGCGAGGGTGGAAAGGGCACTTCCCTTCAAGAATGCAGTCATTGTCATAACGTGGGTCTCCGTCCGTCCAGCACGCCGCGCCCACCATTGCGGCCCCTGTCGTTGAGATGTGATAGGCCGAGTCGAATGAGCGCCAACTGAACCAACTGCACAACCATCTGTTCATCTAGGGATGAAATCAAATGAACAACGCAAGGCGTTGACAGCGCTATGGCCCAGCCCGAAAGCGGGGCCATGCTAGACAATCTCGAACAGCTCCGCCGCGATATCGACCGCCGCCTGAATGAAGCTGTGTCGAACCGGCGCTCACCCATGCATACCCCGGTTGTGATGGCGGGCGAGGCCGATGCACGGATCATGGTGCTGCGAGATTTCGAGCCGGCAACCGCAACGGCCCGCTTTCATACTGATGCCCGCGCGCCCAAGGTTGGCGTGATTGGCTCCGGCGCTCCGGTCGGCGTGTTGTTTTATGACCGGGATGATAAAGTGCAGATCCGCTGCCGCGGGACCGGCTGGATCGAGCAGTCCGGCCCAATCGCTGATGCGGCATGGGCCGCCAGCACCCGGTTTGCCCGCCGGTGTTATCTGGGAGACGGGCCTGGTAGCCCGGCGGCAGGGCCATCGTCGGGTCTGCCGCCGCAGTTCGAAGGGTGCGAGCCCGAGGAGCACGACCTCATCCCCGCCCGCGCCCATTTCGCGGTTCTGCTGGTGCGGCTGGACATGATCGACTGGTTCCACCTAGCCCATACCGGACACCGACGGGCGCTGTTCGAGAACGGAACAGGGCGATGGATCACGCCATAGTTTCCATGACCGGGCGAGCGGCCAAGAGCCCTTTTTTCCGCCCGTAGGATATCGACTTTGGGGGGCGAAGTTAACGCAAGGGAGAAATGTTGGGCAAGGTTTAAGCCGCGCTCGAACAGGGCATTATTCTGCTGCTTCGTCATGCGCCTCGCGCATCTGAGCGTGGACGGTGTCGATGTGGGTCATCAGCAGCTTGCCGCGCTTGACCGCGAAGGCGAGCTTGCCTTCGACCAGTTCCAATGCCTCGCGCCCGAACACGTCGAAGCGCCAGCCCTGCAGCATCGGCAGGTCGCGCACCCCGGCGGCGAGCAATTCCAGTTCGTCGGTTCGGGTCAGCAGACGGGAGGCGACGTCGATTTCGCGGCTGCGGATCTTGAGCAGTAGCTTGAGCAGGTCGGCCACCAGTGCGCCTTCCTTGCCCAGCGGGGCACCGCGCCGTTCGCGGGCGGGCAGCTCGTCGGCGGGCATCGGTTCGGCCTTCTCCAGCACCTTCATCAGGCGCTTGCCGATATCGTTGTCCTTCCAGGCATTGGAGAGGCCCCGGACCTTGGCGAGGTCGTCCTGCCGCTTGGGCGGGTGGCTGGCGATGTCGGCCAGCGTCTCGTCGCGCATGATCCGGCCGCGCGGGATATTCTTGTGCTGTGCTTCCTGCTCGCGCCAGGCGGCCAGCGCCTTCAGCCGGCCCAGCACCTGCGGGTTGCGCCCGGCGGAGCGGATGCGCTGCCACGCCGTCTCCGGATCGGTGCGGTAGTTGGCGGGATCGGCCAGCTTCTCCATCTCGGCATCGAGCCACTCGCCGCGCCCGGTCTTGATCAGGCGCCCCAGGATCTTGGGGAAGATCTTGGCAAGATGGGTAACGTCGCCGATGGCATACTCGATCTGCCGCTCGGTCAGCGGGCGGCGGCCCCAGTCGGTAAAGCGGGCGCCTTTGTCGATCGTCAGGCCGAGCCAGCTCTCCACCAGGTTGGCATAGCCGATCTGCTCGTTCTGGCTGATCGCCATCATCGCGATCTGGGTGTCAAAGATCGGATGCGGCGTCTTGCCGGTCAGGTTGAAGATGATTTCGACATCCTGCCCGCCGGCGTGGAAGATCTTGAGCACGTCCTCGTTGTCGCACATCAAGTCGAGCAGGGGGGTGAGGTCGATGCCGGGCGCCATCGGGTCGATCGCGGCGGCCTCTTCCTCGTTGCCGATCTGGATCAGGCAGAGTTCCGGCCAGAAGGTGTTTTCGCGCATGAACTCGGTGTCCACGCAGACGAATTTGGATTGGGCGAGGCGCTCGCACAGCGCGGCGAGCGGGGCGGTTTCGGTAATCAGGTCGTGGATTTTCATGGTTCTGTCTGTCTGCGGGCGGAGTGCCGCCACTCGGGTTTGGTCCCACGGGCGCGCGCGGCTTGACAAAACCCCCCGCATCCCCTGTTAGCGCGCGCAGCATAACGGCCGCCTCGCGCACTGCGCGCGGCCTTAGCCGCACACTCGCGAAATTGGAAAGACTTTCGATGCACGCCTACCGCACCCATACCTGCGCCCAGCTTGGCCAAAGCCATGTCGGGCAAGAGGTCCGCCTGTCGGGCTGGGTCCACAAGAAGCGCGACCATGGCGGGGTCCTGTTCGTCGACCTGCGCGATCATTACGGCATGACCCAGATTGTCGCCGATGCCGACAGCCCGGCACTGCCGTTGCTGGAAGGGCTGCGGCTGGAGAGTGTCGTCACCATCGATGGCGTGGTGAAGGCGCGCAGTGAGGGCACGGTCAATGCCAACCTTTCCACCGGCGCGATCGAGGTGTTTGCCCGCGCCGCCGTGATCCAGAGCGCGGCTGACGAGCTGCCGCTGCCGGTGGCGGGCGAGCAGGAGTATCCGGAGGACATCCGCCTCAGGTACCGCTTCCTCGACCTGCGGCGCGAGACGCTCCACGCCAACATCATGAAGCGCACGCAGATCATTGCTGACATGCGGGCGCGGATGGGCGCGGCGGGCTTCACCGAGTTCTCAACCCCGATCCTGACCGCTTCCAGCCCCGAAGGCGCACGCGATTTCCTGGTGCCGAGCCGGATCCACGCGGGCAAGTTCTACGCGCTGCCGCAGGCGCCGCAGCAATACAAGCAGCTGCTGATGGTGGCCGGGTTTGACCGCTATTTCCAGATCGCCCCCTGTTTCCGCGATGAAGACCCGCGCGCCGACCGGCTGCCGGGCGAATTCTACCAGCTCGACCTGGAAATGAGCTTCGTGACGCAGGAAGAGGTGTGGGACACAATGGAGCCGGTCATGGCCGGCACGTTCGAAGCCTTTGCCGAAGGGCGCCACGTCACGCCAGCGGGCAGCTTCCCGCGCATTCCGCACGCGGAATCGATCCTGAAATACGGCACCGACAAGCCCGATCTGCGCAACCCGCTGATCATCTCGGATGTGTCGCAGCACTTCGAACAGTCGGGCTTTGGCCTGTTCGAGAAGATCGTCGGCGGGGGCGGGGTGGTGCGTGTGATTCCCGCGCCGAACACGGCGGACAAGAGCCGCAAGTTCTTCGACGACATGAACGACTGGGCTCGCAAGGAGGGCTTCGCTGGCCTCGGCTACGTGACCCGCAAGCAGGGCGAGTTCGGCGGGCCAATCGCCAAGAACCACGGGCCTGAGCGGATGGCGCAGCTCTATGCCGAACTGGGCCTGGGCGACGACGACGGCCTGTTCTTCGCCGCCGGCAAGGAAGCCGATGCCGCCAAGCTGGCCGGAGCCGCGCGCATTCGGGTGGGCGAGGAACTCGACCTGATCGACCGCAACCGGTTCGAACTGGCGTGGATCATCGACTTCCCGTTCTACGAGTATGACGAGGAAACGAAGTCGGTCGAGTTTAGCCACAACCCGTTCTCCATGCCGCAAGGCGAACTGGAAGCGCTGGAAACGCAGGATCCGCTGACAATCAAAGCCTATCAGTACGATCTGGTCTGCAACGGCTATGAAATCGCCTCGGGCTCGATCCGGAATCACAAGCCGGAAACCATGGTCAAGGCGTTCGAGATCACCGGGCTCAGCCAGGCCGACGTGGAGGAGCGCTTCGGCGGTCTCTACCGTGCGTTTCGCTACGGCGCGCCGCCGCATGGCGGGATGGCGGCGGGGGTTGATCGGGTGGTCATGCTGCTGTGTGATGCCAGGAACCTGCGCGAAATTACGCTGTTCCCGATGAACCAGAAGGCGGAAGACCTGTTGATGGGGGCGCCGAGCGTGGCCGAACCGAAACAGTTGCGTGAATTGCACATGCGGGTGGTCCAGCCGGTTGGCAGCGACACTGCCCAAGGTTAGGCTACGGCGATGAGATAACCAGCCAAGGCAGATCGCCGGAAAGACAGCCCGGCGGTTGCCTCAAGGCTGAAAGGGGAAAGATTGATCGCGTTTTCATCGTCCATGTCAGGCTGGTTGTTGCCGCTGTTGCTCGCTGCCGCACCGGCCCCGACCGATGTCGGCCTGCCGCTTGGCAACGAGGCTGATCCCTATGGTCCGGCGGTTGCTCGCCTGGTCCGGTCCGTGGTGCAGTACACCCGCTGGCCCGGCGAACCTTACCGGCTGCGCGCCTGCGTGGTCGGCCCGGCGGACCATGCCGACTACTTGCTGGCCGGCAGCGAGGTCCGCACGGTTGGTGTGACCGCCAGCACTGTCAGCGCCGATGCGGTCCGCCCGGCCAATTGCGAGATCGTCTATGTCGGCCGTCTGTCACTTGAACAGCAGCGCGCGGTCACGGCCCGGATGCGGGGCGCAGCCGTGCTGACGATTGCCGAGAACGACCCTGCATGCCGCAGCCGGGCGATGTTCTGCCTTCTGTTCGAGGCCGAGGCACTGTCGTTCCGGCTCAACATCGATTCCGTAGCCAATTCGCAGGTGCGGATTGATCCACGTGTCTTGCGCCTGGGTGCTGGAGTGGCACCATGACCGAATTGACAGGTGGGCAGAAGCCGGTTCAGACATTGCGGAGCATGCTGTCGCGCGGGCATCTGCGGCTGGTGTTGCTGGCGGTCTTCCTGGCCTCCGTGTCGCTGATGGTCAGCGGCATCTATGCCATCCGCGGCTACGCGGTGGAAAATGTCAGTCTTTCGGCCCGGTCGCTGGCCTATACGGTGGAACCGGCGCTGGTGTTCGGTGACCGGCAGGCCGCGCAGACCCTGATTGATCATCTTGGCAAGACCGACAACCTTGCCCTCATTGAAGTGCGTGATCGGGAAGGGCAGGTCTTTGCCCGTTGGCAGCGACCGGGAGCGCACCAGTTCGAAGCCAAGACCGCGCTGTCTCGGGCGCTGTGGCTGGGCCCTGTGACGCAGGACATTACCTTTCGCGGCGAGCCGATCGGCAGCGTGACGGTGACCGGCGCGCTCAAGACCATGCTCAGTTACGCCATGTCGGCGCTGATCATCGCCCTGTGCTGCCTCGGCATAACGGTGCTGGCGACGCGCATCCTGGCCCGGCGGCTGGAGGAAAGTATCGCTGCGCCGCTGGAGCGGGTTGCCTTGATCGCACACGAAGTGCGCAATGATCGGCGCTTTTCCCGCCGGATGGAGCAATCTGGAGTGGCTGAGATCGACAAGTTTGCTCTCGACTTCAATGCTCTGCTGGGCGAACTTGAGACTTGGTATGATGGTCTGACGAGCGAGAATGCGCTGCTGGCCGTGCGTGCGGACCATGACCCGCTGACCGGTCTTGGCAATCGGGCACGGTTTGAGCGGATGCTCGAAGGCGCGATCAAGGTCGGTGAGATGTCGGGACGCCAGGTTGCGCTGCTTTATTTCGACTGCAACGATTTCAAGGCGATCAACGATAGTCATGGCCACGAGGCCGGGGATGCGGTGATCCGCACGATCGCTGAACGCCTGCGGCGGAGCGTGCGCGAGAAGGACCGGGTGTTCCGGTTGGGTGGGGACGAATTTGCGATAGTGCTCGACAACCTGACCTCGCTCGATGCGGTTGAGCGGGTCAAAGAGCGGGTCAGATCCATTATGTCCGAGCCAATCAATGTTGCCCTGCAGGTCGAACGGGTGCTCAAACTGAGCATCGGTGTTGCCTGTTTCCCTGCCGATGGTGACAGCCCGCGGGCTCTGGTCCGGGTGGCAGACCAGCGTATGTACCGCGAAAAGAGAGGAGCACGATCCGATGCACGTCAGGATACCTAGACGCACGATGATGGTCGCCGCGCTGGCAGCAGTGGCGGTCTCGGCCTGCCAGACCGTGCCGCGCGGCCCCTATTCATCCGCGCAGATGGAACTGCTGCAAGCCCGCGGCTTTCAGCAGCGGGACGGCAACTTCCTGCTCGGTCTGGACAACAAGGTGCTGTTCGGCTTCGACAGCAGCGAGTTGCAGGGCGAGACCCTGGCCATGCTGAGCGAGCTTGGGCGCGAACTGGCCGCAGTCGGCATCAGCAGCGCCGGTGTGGAAGGCCACGCCTCGGCTGAAGGGGATGCGCAGTACAACCTGCGCCTGTCGGAACAGCGCGCAGAAGCCGTGCGCCGCGCGCTGGTGCAGGGCGGCCTTAACGATACTGCGATGCGGGTGCGCGGGATGGGCGCACTCGATCCGGTGGCGCCTAATGATAGCGAGGAGGGGCGGTCGCAGAACCGCCGGGTCGTGATCGTGGTCACCCCGGCAGATGCGCTGTCCTTGCGCTAGCTTCGTCAGCCCTGCGAATTCGCGCGGCTCGGCACTTGCCAGCGGCCCCGCCGTTCATTAGGGCGACAGCAAACAAGACCAATCAGCTCCAAGAAGGAATTCGTACATGAGCGACACCGCTGAACGCGTGCAGAAGATCGTCGTCGAACACCTCGGCGTCGAAGCCGACAAGGTTACCCAGGAAGCCAGCTTCATCGACGATCTGGGCGCGGACAGTCTCGACATCGTCGAGCTGGTGATGGCCTTCGAAGAGGAATTCGGGGTCGAAATCCCCGACGATGCGGCCGAGAAGATCACCACTGTCGGTGATGCCACCAAGTATATCGAAGAGCACAAGGGCTGATTGCCAAGCGTGCCAACCTGCCCTGACGGGTGGGATCTGACAGGCCCGACCCCCTAGCGGGCCGGGCCTGTTGTGTTTTTACGGAGAAGGCCCCTGTGGCGGAGAACAACATGCGTCGTGTGGTCGTAACCGGTCTTGGCCTCGTCACCCCGCTTGGCGGCGATGTCGAGACCACCTGGGCGAACCTGATCGCGGGCAAGAGCGGGGCGGGTCAGATCACCCGGTTCGATGCCTCGAACCAAAAGTGCACGATTGCCTGCGAGGTCAAGCCGAAGGACCATGCCTGGGGCTTTGATCCGGACCAGCGCGTTGACCACAAGGTCCAGCGCCAGGTTGATCCGTTCATCATCTACGGGATCGACGCGGCGGGGCAGGCCCTCGAAGACGCCGGTCTGGCCGAGATGAGCGACGACCTCAAGGAACGCACTGGCTGCTCAATCGGATCGGGCATCGGAGGCCTGCCGGGAATCGAGAGCGAATCCATCGTTCTGCATGAACGCGGGCCGGGCAGGGTCAGTCCGCATTTTGTCCATGGCCGCCTGATCAACCTGATTTCTGGCCAGGTTTCGATCAAGTATGGCCTGATGGGGCCGAACCATGCCGTGGTCACGGCCTGTTCGACCGGTGCGCACTCGATCGGTGATGCCGCGCGAATGATCCGTGATGGCGATGCCGACGTGATGCTGGCGGGCGGGGCAGAAGGTACGATCAATCCGCTTGGTGTGGCCGGGTTCGCCCAGGCGCGCGCGCTCAACATGAGCATGAACGACCGGCCCGAAAAGGCCAGCCGTCCCTATGACAAGGACCGCGACGGCTTTGTCATGGGAGAAGGCGCGGGCGTGGTGGTGCTGGAGGAGTATGAACACGCCAGGGCGCGCGGGGCGAAGATATATGCCGAAGTGGTCGGTTATGGCCTGTCGGGCGATGCCTACCATGTCACTGCGCCGCATCCTGAAGGGAAGGGCGCGGAACTGGCGATGCGGATGGCGTTGAAAAAGGCTGCTTTGGGGCCGGGTGAGATTGACTACGTTAACGCCCACGGCACCTCTACCATGGCCGACACGATTGAGCTGGCCGCCGTGAAGCGTGTGCTGGGCGATGATTTGTCGGGCGCATCGATGAGCAGCACCAAGTCGGCCATCGGGCACCTTCTCGGCGGGGCCGGTGCAGTCGAATCGATCTTCTGCATCCTCGCCATTCGCGACCAGATCGTGCCGCCCACGCTCAACCTCGACAACCCTGATGAGGGCACCATGGGCGTCGACCTGGTCCCACATATAGCGAAAAAGCGCACCGTGCGGGCGGTGCTCAACAACAGCTTCGGCTTTGGCGGCACCAACGCCTCGCTGGTGATGAAGCAGGTCGACTGACATGGCTCGGTTCGGCTGGAAGGGCAGCGCGGTCCTCGCGGCGCTTGCACTCGTTCTGGCCATTCTGGTGGGGCGCTTCGCCTTCGGGTCGTCCATGATCGAGGAAGAAACCTCATTCGTGATCCCGCAAGGGTCCACCCTCACCTCGGTAGCGAACAAGCTGGAGAAAGAAGGGCTGGTCTCGTCGGGGCGCGGATTCCTGCTCCGGGCCAAGCTGCTGGGCGGCTCGCGCCCGATCCAGGCGGGCGAGTTCCTCCTCAAGCCAGGCATGGGGCAGGGCGAAATCCTTGCCGCGTTCCAGAGCGGCGACGTGATCCGCCGCTTCATCACCATCCCCGAAGGGATGCCGTCGATCCTCGTGTGGGAACGGCTCATGGCCGAAGAGAAGCTGACCGGGGAGATCCCGGTGCCAGTTGAAGGGTCGGTCCTGCCCGACACCTACGATTTTGAATCAGGGGAGGAACGCACGGCTGTCCTCGCGCGGATGCAGGTGGCGATGCAGAATTATCTGGCCGAAGCCTGGCCCAAACGAGCGCCGGGCATTGCAGTCGACAACGTCAAGGACGCGGTCATCCTGGCATCAATCGTCGAAAAGGAAACTGGCACGCCAAGCGAGCGGCGTATGGTCGCAGGCCTTTATTCCAACCGGGTCAAGAAGGGTATGTTCCTGCAGGCCGATCCGACGATCATCTACCCGATCACCAAGGGCAAGCCGCTGGGGCGGCGCATCCGCAAGTCGGAAATCGCCGCCATCAACGATTACAACACGTATTCCATGCCGGGCCTGCCCAAGGGGCCGATTACCAACCCCGGGCGCGAGAGCATTGCTGCCGTGCTCGACCCGGCCAAGACGGACGCGCTATACATGGTCGCCGACGGCAGCGGCGGGCACGAATTCAATGCCGACTATGCCGCCCACCAGCGCGCGGTCGACAAGTGGTATGCCCTGAGGCGCGAACGGGGCGAGATGTAGCCCCGCTCAGGGCTCGACAATCGCGAAGCCTGCCGGGACCGGATCGAGCGCATCGAGCAGCGCTTGCAAGGCGGCGGCATCGCCTTCCACCTGCAGGCCCGCCGCCTGCATCGCTGCCACCGGCTGCTTTAGGAACAGCATGGCCAGCACCAGCGCGCGCGGGCCTCGTACGGTCACGTCGGGCCGGGACGGTGCCTGACCGACCCGCCCGATCAGTACGCGGCTGTTGGCTTCCACCGTGGCCACCTCCTTGCGATCGGTCAGGTCTAGCGCGACGCTGAGATCGCGCGCGCCAAACCGCTCCGGCGCGAATCGGGTGGCCGCCGAATCGAGCAGCTCCGCCGTTGAGATGGCCCCGATCAGATCTGCGCTCTGGGAATTGGACACCTGGCGCGGGCCGCCGCGCAGGTCGCTGGCCGCCGCCAGGAACTGGTTACGCCAGATTGCGCTTTCCGACTGGTAGCCTTGCTGTTCGTAACTGTCCGCCAGCAGTGCCTTCGCCTCGGCATGATCCGCCTGGGTGAATACCAGGTTCTGCAGCAGGTCCGATGACCACCGGTAGTCCCCTTGCGCCATGGCAGTGCGGGCCAAGGCGAGCGTGCGGTCTGTGCCGCCGAGCGCCTCGATCATCCGCTTGGCCCGCTCCACTGGTGGGTGAGGGTGGAGGTTGGCGGGCACGGCATCATACCAGCCGAGATAGAACTGGTAGATCGCTTTGGCGTTGTGGCTGTAGGTGCCATAGTAGCCGCGGTTGGCCCATTCGCCTGCCAGTTGCGGGGGCAGGGCGAGCGCCTCGGCGATCTCCACCATGGTTTCGCCGCGGTTCATCCGCCGCACTGTCTGGTCGTGGAGATAGCGATAGTTGTCGCGCTGCGCGGCGAGCCATGCCGTGCTCTCGTTCTGTCCGAAGATCGGCCAGCAGTGGCTTGAAATCACTGTATTGCTGCGCGGGCCATAGCGGGTCGCAGCCTCGTCGAGGAAATGGGCCCAGGCCCGGGTATCGCGCACCTTGGCCCCGCGCGGGGTCAGGATGTTGTGCATGGTGCAGGTGGCGATCTCGGCGGCGAGGAAGATCCGCTCCGGCGCCACGAACACGTTGAATTCCGCCGGCGCCTCGCTGCCGGAGACGACCTGGAACTCAAGTTCCAACCCGTCCACCACGCGGGTCTCGCCAGTGCGGGCGACCGTCTCGGTCGGGGCGATGAGCGAGAGCGTGCCGCCCGAAACTGCCATGCCGATCCCGCTCCCCATTTGTCCTGTTGGCCCCGGCTCCAGCCCGGTCCCGAACTGATAGGCTGCCCGTCGCATCATCGCGCTGCCGGCCATGACGTTTTCCGAGGTCGCCTCTTCCATGAAGCCTTCGGGCGCGATCACCGCGACCTTGCCCGCGGCAACGTCTGCCGGATCGACCACCCCGCGCACCCCCCCGAAATGGTCGGCATGGCTGTGCGAGTAGATCACTGCGGTGACCGGGCGCTGACCAAGGGTCGTATTGACGAGCTCCATCGCGGCCTTTGCCACTTCCACCCCGGTCAGCGGATCGATCACGATCCAGCCGTTCCGGCCGCGGACCACCGTCATATTGGATAAATCGAAGCCGCGCACCTGCCAGACATTCTCGGACACCTGATAGAGTCCGTGATGTTTCATGTGGCGCATGTGCCGCCACAGGCTGGGATGCACGGTTGCCGGCGGCTCGCCCTCGACAAAGGCATAGGCCGCCAGGTTCCAGACTGGCTGGCCCTGCGCGTTGCGAATCACCGGGTCGGCGCGGGTGGCCAGAAAGCCCCGGATCGAGAAAGCCGCGTCTCGTGTGCCATCAGGGGGCAGCTGGCGCGCTGCGGCCTGCTGGGCTGCTGCAGTCGCGCTGGAAGCTGGCTGGGCCATCTGTTGTGCGCTGACCGGTGCCGCGCTCGCAGCTGCCAATGCTACGACTGCTGCCGATGTGATCGCACAAGTCCCCGCCCTGAAGCACCACCGTTCCATTCTCTCTCCCCCTTTATGGTTATCGCAATGGTCTGCCTCTGCAGTGCTCGTGATTCAAGCCTGTTGCGCGGCGACAAGGCTCGGGATTAGGTCAGAGCCATGATGCCCGGACCCTTCATTGTAACCGCCTTGCTCCCGCACGACGTGCAGCACTGGGCAACGGCCTTGCGTGCCGCGCACTTTCCGCCGGAACGCAACTATCTTGCGGCGCATGTGACCCTGTTTCATGCATTGCCTCCGTCCGCCGCCAGGGAGATCCGGCAGGTCATGGCAAGCGAAACGGCTGCCAGTCCCCAGATCCCGGCCGAGCTGACCGGCGTGATGTCGCTTGGCCGTGGCACGGCCCTGCGGATTGAGTGTCCCGGCCTGTTATCCCTGCGGGACCGCCTGGCCGAACGGTTTCATGGGTTGCTGACTGCTCAGGATAGCCACCGACCGCGCCTCCACATCACAATTCAGAACAAGGTCGATCCGGCCGCGGCCCGCGCGCTGCAAGCCGAGCTTGCATCATCATTTGAAAGCCGCCGCTTTGCATTCCGGGGTCTGGGGCTCTACGTCTATGCAGGCGGGCCATGGCAGGAAGCTGGCACATTTGCCTTTCGCGGGCGGGCAGGCTGAAAGGAGCGGCGCATGGACTGGCTGATGCATCTGGCGGGCGCCGTGCTCGCAGCCGCGATGGCGATGACCTCTTTGCGATCCATGCGCCTGCTTTTGCTGGTGGCCGGAGTGATCGGCCTGGCATGGTTGATCTCCGTTGGCGTTGGCGCGGGGTGGCTTATCTGGGTTTGCCTGTTTGTGATCATCAATGGCGTACAGATTGCAATCATGATCCAGGGCGGCCGCACTGGCGACATGCGGGCAGAAGAGCGGGAACTGCTGTCGTATGTGCTGCAAGTGGAAGATCCGACCGGTCAGCGGCGGTTGCTTGATCTGATGCGGTGGCGCGATGTGCCCGCAGGAGAAACCCTTATCCGGGAGGGCGAGGCCGATCCGCCGCTGGTTTACCTGGCCAGCGGTTCCGGCGTGGTGACCGTGGGGGGACGCGCTGTAAGTGCCTGCGGTACAGGCGATTTTCTCGGTGAAATGAGCCTGGTGACCGGACAGCGGGCAAGTGCGACCGTGACAGCAGGCGAACCGATGCGCATCGCCGTGTTCGATCGTGATGCCCTGCGGCAACTCACCCGATCAGCCCCGGAACTGGGCAGCGTACTGGCCAAGGCAATCAACCAGAGCCTGGCGGCGAAGGTGGTTCGAATGAACCGGGCGGAGGAAGATGGCAGGAAGCCATGATTGCGGCACACGAACGGTTGACCGCGCCACGCCTCGGCCCTAAACGCGCCGCCTGCCCAAGCGTCAGCGATGGGCCAACCGGGGCCGTTCAGGCGGCCAGCCCATGGGGCGGAGTAGCTCAGCCGGTTAGAGCAGCGGAATCATAATCCGCGTGTCGGGGGTTCGAGTCCCTCCTCCGCTACCAACGGTGTGACCTCCCAATTGGCTCAAGCCGTTACTTAGGCTCAGGACCCATTGCGGCAGCCAGAAGATAACGGTGGCGGCGATGCTGATGACGTGCAAGCAGCTTGGCGTTCAGCCAGCCTTTGGTGCGCCCGATACGTCTGGGTAGAACCCCTTAAATGAAACCGCCACTGGGAAACCCGGGGCACATCACAAAAATCTGAAACGCACTAACGACCTTGGAGTGATCGGTTCTTGTCAAAATAGAAAAGGCCGCAGTGCCGTCCTTGCGCCGGATTGCAAGTCACCCTGGTCAAGCCCGCCATGGGCCGCGCGAAAGCCAATTCCCCGGATGATTGCGGAAAATGCCGCGACGAGCGTAGTCGAGGGCACCATACCGCCCAGCATCTGTTGCAACGCCCATGTCCCACTGGGATCATCCATTGCACGCACGAGCCCGCGCAACGAAGCATGTTCGTCACCATTGTAGATCGCGCGCTCGATCTCGTCATAGGCGGTGAGCACCGGCTGATGCTTCTGAATAACCGCCTCAAGCAGCCGTTCAAGCATCGCTTCGGGAACCATTTTGCGCGTCAGAAGCTGATCAGCGTCGCCGCCCAGTGCTTCACGCTCGTAAAGATGGTGCAGGGCGGTGTGGAGCAACGCGCTCTTGGTGCCGAAAACGTGAATGACCTTGCCGAGCGTGACCCCGGCCCTTGTCGCGACGGCGCGGAACGTAACGCCGGCATGGCCTTGCTCCGCCAACAACTCGGCCGCCGCAATTGCGATTTCCGTTCCCGGCAGGTCGAGGTGCAGCGCCGGCATATCATAGCCGCGCTTGGCGAGTGCACGATAAGTGGCGCGAACACTTTCCGTTCCAAGGCGTTGCTCGCTCAGCCACAAGGTCAAGGCACCCGCCGTTTCTTCCAGCAAGGCGCGGTCGAGTGGCGGATTCCATACCAGCAGGTGGCGCGCGGCCTCTCCCGCAGCAAAGCAGGCTAGGCAATCTGCATGTTCGCTGAGGCCCAGTATTGTCGCAAGACGGCCCCAGAACCCGTCCCACGCAGTCTGCCATTGCGCATCGGGGGCATGGCGCCATGCCATTGCCAATCGCCGTTGCCCGACTGCCCAGTCCGCAATGGTCGAGGCAATCAGCGAGGCCTGCAACGCGGCCGGAAGCGGTTCCCCGGCAAATGTGCCAAGCTGCGTCAGTTGCTCGTCCATCCATGCCTGCCCCTCACTCAATGCAGCACGCGTGGAAGCAAGAAACAGGCGTTCTATATCGCCAAAGTGATAATGGATAGCCGACTGCGCTGTGGCGGCCTTCTGCGCCACAGCGCGCACCGAAATAGCATCGGCGGGCACGGTGCACCAAACGTCGAGCAATGCGTCAATGAGCCGACTTTTTGTCTGATTTAAGACGTTTTTATGCACAGAATATGATTCTCTTGTGACATCTTCAATGTTGTCCAGCATTGGAGACCCTCGCGTTATTCGGTTCCGCGAACCTGACGTGTCACTGTCACCCAGATTACTTACAAGTGTTCTAACTCGGCTGCGAATCAGGGCAACAGGGGTATCTTCAATGTCGCATGTTACCAATTTTTTCCGCGCTGCCATGCTCAGCGGCAGTGCGCTTGGATCGGTGTTTTTCGCAATGCCGGTCGCCGCACAGGACAAAGTCTCGCCCGAACCCGGCGCCGACGGAGCGGAGCTGTCTGGCGATGTCATCGTCGTCACCGGATCAATTCGTGACTCGCTCGAAAATGCAACCGAAGCCAAGCGCGC
The DNA here is from genome assembly GCA_046294735.1 of Sphingomonadaceae bacterium. GTDB lineage: Bacteria > Pseudomonadota > Alphaproteobacteria > Sphingomonadales > Sphingomonadaceae > 34-65-8. Next base: position 331,814 of record JBKBKB010000001.1, on the reverse strand, counting down.
GGCGCTCAATGTCACTGACGTGGCGACCGCCGACTCGGTCGGGCGCTTCCCGGACGAGAACATCGCCGCCGCCCTCGCCCGCCTGCCGGGCGTGGCAGTGCAGCTTGATCAAGGGCAGGCGCGCTATATCCAGGTGCGCGGAGCGCCCAACCGGTGGACTTCGGTCAGCATCGACGGCCTGCCCCAGACCGGCACCGACGAAGGCGGGAACGAGCGTGCCTATCGCTTCGACGCGGTGCCCGCGGTGCTGCTGCAGGCGCTGGTGGTCAACAAATCGCTCACCCCGGACATCACCGCCGAGGCGGTGACCGCGTTGGTCGACCTGCAGACCTACTCACCAATTGACAACGCCAAACGGGGCTTAACCGTCACCGGCGATGCGGGTTATGGCTTCATGGATCTGGGCGGCGGGCAGCAGCGGTCGGGCTCGCTGCGCCTGTCATGGACCGATGACCGTTTCGGCTTTGCGCTGGGCGGATCGCACTATCTGCGCGATCAGGTGACCGACAACCGCGAGGCAGGCTATGACGCGGCCGGCTTGCCCATCGACATCGACATCCGCACCTATGAATTGCAGCGCCAGACCAATGGGTTGTTTGGTGCCATCGAGTTCCGCCCGAGTGACGAGCTCAAGTTCTTCGCCAAGGGTATCTACACCGAATTCCTGGACCGCGAACAGCGCTATGCCTATGAGATCGAGCTGATTGACAGTGGTGCGCGCGGCACACGCGGGCGGCTGACGGGAAGCCTCGACAACGTATCGATCACCAGCGACCTTAGCGACGGGCGCTACGTCAACAAAAACATCATCGCTTCGACCGGGTTTGATTATCAGACCGGCGATAGCGGGGTGAAGGGGATTTTTGGCTATAGCCGGACCGAGAACACCACCGATCTGCCGCTGATCCGATCGTCGATCCGCAGCCTCAGCGTGGATTATGACCGCTCAGCCGATCCGCGCTTCATGGTCGTGAAGCTGTTCCGCACCGTCAACACTGGCGGCGTGCTGTCGCGCGGGGAGCCGCTCAACGCCATTCCTATCGCTGAACAAAGCCTGCCGCGCACCGTGCTGATCCCGATTGTTCAGGAGGTGGTATCGAACGCCTATTCGGGCCGGCTCGATGCGTGGAAGCAGCTTAATGATCTCAAGGTCAGCGCTGGGCTTTACGCCACCAAGCGCGACATTTCGGGCAACAATCTCGGGATCGCCGGAGTGGTCCCGCTGGCGCCGCTCGGGTTCAACCCCAACACCTACGCCACCGACCGGACATGGGAAACGCGCTTCCCCCTTGGTGTGACGGTGAACTACGTCGATACCAAGCGGCAGGACCGAGAACTGCGCGCCGTGCTGGCTGGTGCCGGGATCGATCCGGCGAACTTCATCCTGCCGACCTCGCTCTACGATCAGGAAGAACGCATCCTCGCCGGTTATGCTATGGTGCAGTGGGATGGCGGTCCGCTGCAGGTGATCGCGGGCGTCAGGGCCGAGCAATATAAGCTCGAGAACTCGGGCACCGTGCTGTTCGGGCCTAACCCTTCCGCGCTGAGCGTGGCGCAGGATTTCTTCGACATCTTCCCCAGCCTTAACCTGCGTTACGAAGCGAGCGACAATGTCGTGCTGCGCCTTGGCGCGCAGCGCGGGGTGTCGCGCCCGGCCTATGCCGCGATCCGCGTCGGCGCCTCAGTGAGCGACACCGGTGCGACGATTAACGGCGGCAACCCTTTCCTCGCTCCCGAATACACCTGGGGCGTGGATGTGGCGGCGGAGTATTATTTCTCCAGCAACGGCCTAGCGTCGATCAGCGGCTTCCACCGCTGGGTCGAGGATGTGCTCTACCAGAGCCAGCAACGGGTCGGATCAGACCTCTACAACAGCGGCGGAATCGATCGGTCGGGCTACCTGCTGGGATCGACCTTCAACGGCGACAAGGGAAAGCTCTATGGTGTCGAGTTCAATATCGAGACACAGTTCGACTTCCTTCCCGGCGCTCTGGCCGGCCTTGGGGTCCAGGGCAACCTGACGCTGCTGGGGGGCAATTTCGACGCGCGCAATCCTGCCGGGCAGCTGGAAACCTTCGCTTTCCAGGGCCTGTCGGACACGGTGATGAACGCTTCGGTGTTTTATGAGTATGCCGGGCTGAGCTTGCGAATTGCCTATCAGAAGCGCACCGATTTCCTCGACACTATCGGTGGGCTGGGTGCGGGTGAGTTCCGGCAGGGGTTCCAGAACGTTGACATAACCGCGCGTTACGCTCTGACCCCCAATTTCACCCTGTTCGCCGATCTCGCCAACCTGACCAATGAGACCTATGTCGCGTATGAAGGCACCCTGCAGAACCCTTCGGAAGTGGAGCAGATCGGCCGTCGCTTCCTGTTCGGTGTGCGCTTCAACTTCTAGTCAGCCCAGGGGAACTTATCATGCGCCAATACTTCACCGCTCTTCTCGCCGCGAGTGCGCTCGGCCTTATCCCGGTGGCGGGATCGGCACGCAACATCCTTGTGACCAATGACGACGGGCTGACCAGCAATGTTGTGGCGTTGTACGAAGCCCTGAAGGCGGCCGGGCACGATGTCGTGGTATCGGTGCCCTGTGCAGATCAGAGCGGCCAAGGGTCAGCGTTTGGTATCGCCCGCCCGATCGCGCCATTGAAGACAGCATGCCTGAACGATGCGGCACAGCCCGGCGATCCGGGGGCAGGGCCGATGACTCGTCCTGGTTTGCCGGCGGATGATTTCCACTATGTCGATGGCACGCCGGTGGCGGCGCTCCTCTACGGCCTCGACGTGGCCGGGAAGTCGCGCTGGGGCAAGGCGCCCGATCTGGTGTTGTCCGGCCCCAATGAAGGGCAGAACGTCGGCGCGATCATCATGTCTTCGGGTACCGTCAGCGCCGCGCAATATGCCGCCGTTAGCGGCATCCCCGCCATCGCGTTGAGTGCCGGGGCGGGGACTGAAGGCGGCAATCTCGACAACCCGCTTTCGGACGCTGTCGCCGCCCGCACGGTTGAACTTCTCGCTCATCTCGACGCCCGGGCAGCAGGCAACGGGCCGCTGCTACCCATCGGGCTTGCGCTGAACGTCAACTTTCCCGACCAGCCTGCAGAAGCGCGCTGGCAGTTGAGCGAGATTGGCACCTACAATGCCTACAAGGTCGGCTTTACCACCGACATGGCGGCCAGCGCCTCGCCGATGATGCAGATGATGGCAACCTCGCGCGGCATGGAGATCCCCGCGCTTCCAGGCGTCAGCTTCGATTTCAACACCGGTGCACCCGCGCCTGATCAGATGAATGATGAAAGCGTTATCTATCGCAATGCGATCGCGGTGAGTCCGATGCAAGCGGGCTATGCCTATCCGGTCGGCGGCACGGTTCTGACCCGGGAAGAACTGGCCGCGCTGCTGCCCGCACAAGAGTAATAAGCCATGCGCACCACCGCGCTGACACGCGTTGGGTGTTGTACCCGCGATGAAGGAGACGGCCGTCTAATCCTGACTGTCCCTGATTGATCTCAGACCTCGGCAGGCGCTTCGGTCAAACCGGGCCATGCACCTGGGCGTGCAAGCAGTGAACGGCACACAGTAACCCGCATATTTCGGAGCTTGGAGTGCCAGACTGCTCTTGCTTCACGCGCTCTCGAGCTGGTCCAGTTTCTCGCTGAGCACCAGCCATTCGGCTTCCGCACGTTTCAGCTTTTCGCTGGTCCTTTCCCGCGCCGCGGCCAGATCTTCGATCGCCCTGCCGTCCAAGGCATTGCCAGCAGCAGCCTTGCCGGCTTCGACCAAGGCCTGATCCAGCGTCGCCACTTCGGCTTCGAGCTTGGCCATCGTCTTTTCCGCCTTCGCCTGCTCTGACCGGATAAAGCGGGCCTGAGCGCGATCTTTTGACGGGTTTGCAGGCCGCACCTGCGGCTGGGCTGCCTTGGGCTCTTTCTTCGGCTGGTTCCGGCCCAGCACGAAGTCGATGTAATCAGTCATGCTGCCGGCATATTCACGCGCGGTGCCTTGGTCGACCAGCACCAGCCGATCCGCCGTCAGTTCGACCATGTGGCGATCGTGACTGATCAGGATTACCGCGCCTGAATAGCCGTTGAGCGCCTGGATCAGCGCCTCGCGGGCATCGACGTCAAGGTGGTTGGTCGGCTCGTCCAGGATCAGCAGGTGCGGCGCATCGCGGGTGATGAGCGCCAGCGCCAGCCGAGCCCGCTCCCCCCCGGAAAGCTTTTCGACCCTGGTCTCGGCACGCGAACCAGAAAACCCGAAACGCCCCAGTTGTCCGCGGATCGCGCCCGGCGACTTGCCCTCCATCGCCCGCGCCATCAGCGCCAGCGGCGTGTCGTCGCCAGCCAGCTCCTCGACCTGATACTGGGTGAAGTAGCCCACCTTCAGCTTGCCCGGCGCGTTCATCCCGCCGTCAGCGGGGGTGAGCTGGGCGGCCAGCAGGCGCGCCAGCGTGGTCTTGCCATTGCCGTTGCGGCCGAGCAGCGCGATCCGGTCGTCGGCATCGATCCGCAAATTGAGGCGCTGCAGCACCGGCGGCCCGTCACCATAGCCGACCGCCGCCTTGTCCAGCGTGATCATCGGTGAGCGCAGTTCGCCCGGGTCGGGGAAGTCGAAGCTGAGCGAGGGATCTTCCATCAGGGCCGCGATCGGCTGCATCTTGGCGAGCATCTTGGCGCGCGACTGGGCCTGCTTGGCGGTGGAGGCGCGGGCGCTGTTGCGCGCAACATAGTCCTGCAAACGGGCGCGCTGCGCGTCCTGCGAGGCCTTGGCCGCTGCCAGCTGGGCAGCGCGCTCGGCCCGCTGCTTCTCGAACGCATCGTAGCCGCCGGGATAGAGCGTCAGCTGTCCACCCTGGAGATGGAGGATATGGTCCACCACCTTATTCAGCAGGTCGCGTTCGTGGCTGATCACCAGCAGCGTGGCGGGATAGCTCTTGAGGAAGTTTTCCAGCCACAGCGTTGCTTCGAGGTCGAGGTGGTTCGACGGCTCGTCGAGCAGCAGGATGTCGGGCTCGGAAAACAGCAGCGCACCCAGTGCCACGCGCATCTTCCAGCCGCCGGAAAAGCTGTCGATCGGGCGGTGCTGCATGTCCTCGTCGAACCCCAGCCCGCTCAGGATCTTCGCGGCCCGGGCCGGGGCGCTGTAAGCATCGATGGCGAGCAGCCGCTCGTGCACTTCGCCCAGCCGGTCAGGATCGGTGCACGTGTCCGCTTCCGTCAGCAGTTGTGCGCGTTCGACATCGGCGGCCAGGACCACCTGTTCGGGTGTGATTGACCCACTCGGCGCTTGCTGCGCGATATAGCCGATCCGGGCTCGGGCGGGTTTGGATATTTCGCCGTCGTCGGGCTCGATTTCACCGATCACCGCCTTCATCAGTGTCGACTTGCCCGCACCGTTGCGTCCGATCAGCCCCACCCGCGCGCCATGCGGTACGGTGGCGCTGGCGCGCTCAAGGATGGTCCGGCCGCCGAGCCGGACGGTGAGACCGTCAATCGTGAGCATTGCGCGCCCTTAACAGCGAGTCATGGTCTGCCCAACCAAAATTCCTGCCGCGAAGCATCGCAGGGCGAAGCCGCGGGTCAGATGACCCGGATGTCGAATGTGAACCATTCGGCTGCGCCGTAGTCGTAGAGCTGGACTTGATGTTCGGTCACGGTGACGGAGAAATGGCTGGAAGATTTCCGGTCGTAACCGGTCGCTCGCATGCCATCGAGGTCAAGTGAGACGAATGCCTTGTCCGACTGATCGTAAAGGTCGGGCAGGGTGCCGCCAAAGCGCGCGTCGCGGTCTCCGTCAAATGCCTGCAATCGCCCGCCGCGCGCCTCTGCGGCGATCTGCAAATCCATCTGCCGGGCGTGGTCAAACACGCCCGTGATCGTTTTGCCGGTGGCGAGCGCGTGGGTGGCAGCGGCAATGATGGCGCGGGTGTGGGGCAGCATCGGTTCACCTGACAGCGATATAGCCCGTAACGCAAGCCCGGCCCGCATTGCCTCACGTTGACCCGCTGGGCCAAGCGGTGCACCATTGCCGGTGTGCAGGCCGGTCGACCGGGATTTTCCCGGTATGCGATACCTTCAAGGGAGAGTTGTGAGCAGATGACCACGCCGCAGCGGGTTTGCGTGATCGGGGCAACCGGAACGATTGGCCGGGCCACCGTTTCAGCACTCCTTAGCCGCGGACACGAGGTTTTCTGTCCGGTTCGCTCCCGCGCATTGGAATCGTCCAGGTTTGCAGGGGCAGAAGTGCGGCTGGTCGATGTGGCGGATCCGGCTGCGCTGGCGCGGGACGTCTTTGCAGATAGCCGGTTCGACGCGGTGATCTCCTGCCTGGCTTCGCGGACCGGCGCACCTGCCGATGCCTGGGCGATCGATCACGGTGCCAACTCCGCCGTGCTGCAGGCAGCTAGCCGGGCAGGGGTGGCGCAGTTTGTGCTGCTGTCAGCGATGTGTGTGCAGAAGCCGCTGCTGGCCTTCCAGCACGCCAAGCTCGCCTTCGAGGCGGAACTGACCCGCTCCGGTCTGCGCTATTCGATTGTGCGCCCGACTGCGTTCTTCAAGTCGCTTTCGGGCCAGATCGAGCGGGTCCGACAAGGCCGACCATTCCTGCTGTTCGGCGATGGGACGTTGACGGCTTGCAAGCCGATCAGTGACCGCGATCTGGCCGAGTATCTGGTTGGGTGCCTGACTGACGAAACCCGATGGAACCGGGTGCTTCCAATTGGCGGTCCGGGCGATCCGATCACGCCCCGGCAACAAGGTGAGGCATTGTTCGCTCTGCTGGGGCGCCAGCCGCGGTTCCGGTCCGTGCCGGTTGCCTTGCTGGGCGCGATTGCCGGGATTCTCGGCACACTGGGCAGGATCGCGCCCGGGCTGGCGAACAAGGCCGAGCTGGCCCGGATCGGCCGCTACTACGCCACCGAATCGATGCTGGTCCTTGATCCGGTGACCGGTCAGTACAATGCCGATGCCACTCCATCGACCGGCACGGACAGGCTGGTCGATTATTACCGAAGGGTGGTGGAGGGAACAGCCGTTCCCGAACGGGGCGAGCACGCAGTGTTCTAGCCAGCACGCCTGGCGGGGACATTCCCCGAAGTGCCGCACCCTGCGATCCTGCAACCGTGGTGAGCCCGACAGGATTCGAACCTGTGACCCGCTGATTAAAAGTCAGCTGCTCTACCTACTGAGCTACGGGCCCGACCACGGGGGCGGCCTTAGGCAGGGGGCGGGGGCGGGTCAAGCGGGCGTGGAGTTGCCGCAGGCTGAGGCCGGTGACCGGTTCGCGCCAATCGCCTGCCACGGGCAGGGCAGGGCTGAGGACAAATGTCCGCTGGTGCATCCGGGGATGGGGTACGGTCAGGGTGGGGGAGGCATAGAAACCACCTGTCCAAAGCAGGATATCGAGGTCGAGCACGCGCGAACCCCAGCGCTGCCCCCCGGTCCGCCGTCCGAAGCGGCGCTCGATCCGCTTGAGCCGGTCAAGCAAGGCTGGCGGTGCCAAGTCCGTTTCCAGCACAGCCACGGTGTTGGCATAACGGCGCCGCGACGGGCCGAGCGGGGCGCTCGCCACCAGTGGGCCGGTTGCAGTCAACGTGCCCAGCACGGCAAGGTGTTCGAGCGCTGCAACCAGCACTTCGCGGGGCCCCCCGTGGCGATGGTGCGGGCGGTTGGAACCGAGCCCGATCAGGTAACGGTTCGGGGAAGGGCTGGTTGCCGGGGCCATTGCTGCCGCCTAGGCCAGCGCGATGGTTTTGCAAATGCCCCTTGCTGAGAGCGAGCCGCCCCGCGATTGTCTGCTCTGCCCCCGGCTGGTCGCGTTGCGGCTGGAACAGCAACGGGACCACCCCGACTGGTGGAATGCGCCGGTCCCGGCCTGGGGCGATTCTGCCGCCTGGCTCGCACTCGTCGGCCTCGCACCGGGCAAGCACGGGGCCAACCGGACCGGACGGCCCTTCACCGGCGATTATGCTGGCGACCTGCTGTTCGCCACGCTGGCGAAGTTCGGTCTCACCCGCGGCGCATACAAAGGCCGGATTGACGACGGCTTGTCGCTGGACGGCACGATCATCATCAATTCGGTCAAGTGCCTGCCGCCGCAGAACAAGCCGACCCCGGTGGAGATCGCCATGTGCCGCCAGTTCCTGTCCCGCCAGCTGGAGGAACTGGCACAGGTGCGGGTCTACGTGGCGCTGGGCCGGATTGCACATGACAGCTTCCTAACCACGCAGGGCCTGCGCAAGGCTGCCTATCCGTTTGCCCACGCGGCGCAGCACGAATTACCTGACGGGCGCTGGCTGATCGATTCCTATCACTGCAGCCGCTACAACACCCAGACGGGGAGGTTGACGGCCGAAATGTTCGGGTGGGTGTTCGAACACGCGTTGGCGCGGCGTCAGATGTCTTCGGCGATCCGTCCATAAAGCTGCGGCCGCCGGTCGCGGAAGAAGCCCATGCCGGCGCGGTGGATGGCAGCCTGATCGAGGTCGAGCGTGGCCACCAGAATCCCGGCTTCCTCTCCGCTAAAGTCACACACCAGATCGCCCCACTCGTTGGTGATGAAGCTGTGACCATAGAATCGTTGATCGCCCTCGCTGCCGATCCGGTTGGCGGCGATTACCGGCATGCAGTTGCTCACTGCATGGCCCTGCATCGCGCGGCGCCACATCCGGCTGGTGTCGAGATCTGCATCATAGGGTTCGCTGCCGATGGCGGTCGGATAGAACAGCAGTTCGGCCCCCATCAGTGCCATCACGCGTGCACATTCGGGATACCACTGGTCCCAGCAGATGCCCGCGCCGATCCGGGTGGGGCCGTTTGAGGTGGGGATGTCCCACACCTTGAAGCCGTCGTTGCCGGGGCGGAAATAATACTTTTCCTCATACCCTGGCCCGTCGGGGATGTGGCTTTTGCGGTAGGTGCCCATGATCTCGCCGCGCGGGTCGATCACCGCGATGGTGTTGTAGTAATGGTGCCCGTCGCGCTCGAAAAAGCTGGTCGGGATGGCAACCTTCAGCTTCGCCGCCAGCTTGCGCATGGCGATGACGCTGGGATGCTCCGCCACCGGGCGGGCCAGCGCGAACAGCGCCTCGTCCTCAACCTTGCAGAAATAGGGGCTGGAAAACAGTTCCGGGGGCAGGATAATCTCCGCCCCGCGCGCGGCAGCTTGTTCCACCAGTTCCGACACTTCGCCGATATTGGTCTGCTCGTCATCCGAGCTGAGCGCGAGCTGGAGGGCGGCGACCGTAATGTCTCTCATGTCGCCGCCCCTAGCGCTCCGTTCGATTATTGAATAGCCCGGCGGTACTCAGGCACGCTTCCTGAACAACAGCGTCATCCGGTCGCTTTCGCCCTTGTCCTTCAGGTCTTCGCGCTGTGTGCGCAGGATCGGGGGCATTTCCCACACGCCTTCGGGGTGATCGGCGGTGTCCATCGGGTTGGCGTTGACTTCGCTGCTCCCGACCAATTCGAAGCCGTTGAGTTCCATGAAGGCGATTACGTCGGCCTGGCGCAGATAGCCCTTGCTGCCGTCGGTGTAGCTGAAGGGCGCATCGGCCCGTGCCCGGTGCTGGACGATCCCGATCATGCCATCATCTTTCAGCAGTTCACGCATGGCCTTGATCTCGCTGTCGGCCATGTTCCAGCGCAGGATGTTGTGCATCATGCGGATAATCAGGATGCGGTCGAACGAGCCCTTCTCACCTTCTGGAATGGCATCGAGCGTATAGCCCGAAACATGCCCGGCGGGCAGGCCGGTGAACCCTTCCACATCGGCGGCAAAGCGCCCGGCAGCGGCACGGGTGCGGTCTTGCGCCTCGGGATTGAATGGACCCTTGGTCACGTCGAAGAACAGGCCGACCAACTGGCCTTCACCGCCGAGGTAGTGACCCAGCAGCCGCGAATACCAACCGCCGCCCGGGGCATACTCACCCACCTTCATGTGCGGGCCGACGTGAAAGAACGCCAGCGTTTCCGCCGGGTGACGGTGCTGGTCGCGCACGCGGTCGTCCTTGCGGGTGGGGTGATTGATCGCACCCGACAGCGCTTCGCCGTGATGCTTCATAAAGGTCGCGGTATCGAGCACCGAATGCTCGCCATGGCCTTCGTCATGCATTTGGCCGTGGCCATCGGCCAGCGCCGGTGCGGCCATTAGAGCGAGGATGCTGCTGAGCGCAATTGGGAGTACTTTCATTGGGGGAGTCCTATCGAATGGATGGTCGGGGGAGCTATGTGCTGTGCTACAGTACTTTTAAGGATGGGGTGGACGATGACAAGCACCGATCCTGTTCCTACATCCCGCCGCGAAAGGAATTGCCATGGCAGAGCAGCAACAGGCGATCATTGCAGGCGGATGCTTCTGGTGCACCGAGGCGGTGTTCCGTGACGTGATCGGGGTCAGCGAAGTTGAAAGCGGGTATATCGGCGGCAGCAAGCCCAACCCGACCTACAAGGAAGTGTGCAGCGGCATCACCGGCCATGCCGAGGCAATCCGGGTGACGTATGACCCTGCGGTGCTCAGCTACGGCGATCTGCTTGACGTGTTCATGGGCACCCACGATCCGACCCAGCTTAACCGCCAGGGCAATGACATCGGAACCCAGTATCGCAGCGCGATCTTCCCGCTTGACGAAGCGCAGCGCGCCGAGGCCGAAGCGGCCATAGCCCGAGCCAACGGGGAACACGGCGGCAGGGTGGTGACCACCATCGAAGGGCCGGCCGAGTGGTATCCTGCTGAAGACTATCATCAGGAATACTGGGAGGGCGAGGGCCAGCGCAATCCCTATTGCCTGGCCGTGATCCCGCCCAAGCTGGCCAAGCTGCGCAAGAGCTTCGCTGCAAAAGCGAAGGGTTAGGGGACGGTCCACCGCGCCACGAAAAAGCCGTCCAACCCGCCTTGCTCCGACAGCTCGCCGGGGTGGGTGCGGAGCCAGCCTTTTTCATTCAGTGCGAGGCCCGCGGGCAATTCGTCGGCGGTGATGGGCGAGGTGGGAAAGGTGATCCTTGCGGCTTGGACCTCGCCCTCTTCGCGTTCGAGTGAGCAGACCGCATAGACCAGTGTTCCGCCGGGCTTGAGCCACTCCGCCGCGCGTTCCAGCAGGGTGGACTGTAGTTTCGCCATCTGTTCGATTTGGCGCGATCCGATGCGGTGGAGCACGTCGGGGTGCCGGCGGCAGGTGCCGGTGGCGGTGCAGGGCGCGTCAAGCAGGATGGCGTCGAAGCGGTGCTTCGGCTCCCATTCCAGTGCATCGGCCCGCACGGTCGCCGCCTTGAGCCTGGTTCGTTTGAGGTTGTCGCGCAGCAGGTCGAGCCGCCGCTTGCTCATGTCGAGCGCGGTCACGTTCCAGCCTGCGGCTGCCAGTTGCATGGTCTTGCCGCCCGGCGCGGCGCACAGGTCGAGCACATGGCGGCCTTCACCAGCACCCAGCAGCCGCGCGGGGATCGTGGCGGCAAGATCCTGTACCCACCATGCACCTTCGGCAAACCCAGCCAGTTTCTCGATCGCTTCGCCGCGGGGCAGGCGCAGGTGTCCGGGCGCAAGGCTGTCGGCGGCAAGCTGGTTGGCCCAGTGCGCTGTTTCGGCGGGATCGCGCAGGGCGAGATCAAGCGGCGGCGGATCGGCGAGGCCCGGCGCGATCATGTCGGCCCGCTCGCCCCAGCGTTCACGCACGTGGGCGGGCAGTGTGGGATGGGGCGGTAGGGTGGCCGCGCGCTTGACCAGGGTGGAGAATACCCCGTGGGCCAGCCGCCGCGGGCCGCCGGTCAGCAGCGGCAGGCCTGTGGCGATCACGGCATGAGGCGGCGTATCGAGCCGCAGCCATTGCGCCAGCATCATGCGCAGCACCATGCGCGGCTTGGCATCATCGGGCAGGGCGCGGGCGGTGGCGCTGTCGATAAGGGCGTCGAAATCGGTCAGCCAGCGCAGCGTCTCGCCGGCAATGGCGCGCACCAGCGCCCGGTCCTCCGGTCGCCGCACGTCACCGCTGGCAGTCTGGAAGGCCTGATCGAGCGTCTCGCCCCGGCGCAGGATGGCGTCGAGCAGACGGAGCGCGGCGCGGCGCGCGTGGATGCCGGTGGGTTGAACCATGGCGGCGGGGTTAGGCCTTCTTGAAAGTAAGCGCCAGTGGGCGCATTTGGGAGACCATGACCAAACGCGCCACCCGCCGCCCCGAAGGCTTCAGTAAGCCCGCCCACTGGACCAACGACCCCCCGCCTGCTCCCAGGCTGGTCGAGCAGGACGAAGAGCTCAGCCCGACCCGCTACGGCGATTGGGAAAACAAGGGCATCGCGATTGATTTTTGAGCAGCGGTTCCCCGCTCGTCCCCTGGCTTCGCAGTAGGACAGGGGGTCTCAGAGGGCCTTGAACGTCACCTTCAGTCCGTCTTTGGGCTGCGGGATTGGCCAGGCCTTCCACTCTGGCGCGTAGCCAGTCTCGATCTCGATCGAATAGCGGGTGAGGACTTGCGCCAGCAGGATCTTCACCTGCATGTATGCGAAATGGAGGCCTAGACACATATGGGCGCCGCCGCCGAACGGCACCCAGGCATATTTGTGCCGGGCGCGGACCTGTTCGGCGGTAAAGCGCATCGGGTCGAACTTTTCCGGTTCGGGCCAGTGTTCTTCCATGTGATGGACATATTGTGTGTTGATCCCCACCGTGGTGCCAGCCGGAATGCGATAGCCGCCGAACTCGAAGGCCTTGAGCGCCCGGCGCGGCATCGAGGGCACGGGCGGGATCATCCGCAGCGCTTCCTTGAACGCCATTTCGACCAGGTCGAGCTTGCCGAGGTCGTCGTAAGACAGATCGCCGCTGCCGCCGGTCACTGCGATGATTTCAGCCCGCAGATTGTCCTGCCATTCGGGGTTCTTCGCCAGTAGCCAGATCAGCGAGGTCGCGCTGGAGGTGATGGTGTCATGCGCCGCCATCATCAGGAAGTTCATGTGGTCGACCACCTCGTCGACCGGCAGCAGGGTGCCATCTTCGCGGGTGGCGGTGGCGAACTGGCTGAACATATCCTGCCCGCCGCCCTCGGCGCGTCGGCGCTCGGTCTCGCGGGTGAAGTAGTCGACCAGGAACTCGCGGCCCTTCACGCCCTTGCGCATCAGCGTGCCGGGCAGCGGCTTGCGGATCGGCGCGACCGAGGCCTGCACCATGTAGACGAAGGCTTCGTTGATCCGGTCCGCTTCCGGGCCCCAGGGAATGCCGATAAAGCTGTCAGCGGCAAGGTCCAGCGTCAGTTTCTTGATCGCGGGGTAGAACTCCATCTGGGATCCGCCCCAGGTCTTGACCCGCTCGGCAATGCCGCGGTTGAGCGCCCCGGAATAGTGCCGCATCGGCTCCGGCTTGAAGGCGATTGAAAGCGCGCGCCGGTCTGCCCTGTGATGGTCGAAATCCAACAGCATCAGCCCGCGCGGGAACAGTTGGTCGAGCACCGGGCCCCAGCCCTGCTGGTTGGAAAAGATCTTGTCGCGGTCGAACAGCACCAGCTCGTTGGCATCGGGGCCGACCAGGGCCACCTGCCACCCGCCAAAGGCGCGATTCTTGTAAACCGGCCCGTGGGTGGCAATCATCCGCTTAACGAAGGCAGGCGGATCGGCCAGCATAGTGAAGGTGTTGCCGACCAGCGGCCAGCCGCCATCGCCCGGGATATGGGCAAGGTCGGCCTCCGTGATCCGCCCTTCGCGCCAGTGGCGCGGGCGGGGCGCTGCATCATCGGGAGCGGGCGAGTGGGGCTGAGCGAGTGTGGCCATGACATCCTCTTACTAACCTCAATGTAAGTAACGGATGAACGGGAATGCTCAAGCGCTTTCGTGCGTCAGCCGTCCGTCCTCAGCCATCCGGCCAGTTCGCGGCGGATTATCGTCTCCAGCATTGCCATGCCGGGTTCGCCGGTGTTGAGGCAGGCCAGCGCCGCATAGTGTTCGCCGCCCGCCTCCAGGAAGGTCTCGCGGCCTTCCATCGCAATTTCCTCCAGCGTTTCGAGGCAGTCGGCGGAGAAACCGGGCATCGCAACTGCCATGCGCCGGGTGCCGCCATGGGCCAGTTCCTCCAGCATGTCGTCGGTAGCCGGCTCAAGCCACTTGGCGCGCCCGAACCGGGACTGGAACGTGGTGACGAAGCGCAGGCCGGGCCGGGCCATCGCTTCTTCGAGCAGGCGCGCGGTCTTGCGGCAATGGCAGTGGTAGGGATCGCCCAGGTGGAGCGTGCGCTCGGGCATGCCGTGGAAACTGAGCAGCAGCACTTCCGGCTGGAACTCGAGCGCGTCGATCTGCGCGGCCAGATCCTGCGCCAATGCGCCGATATAGGCCGGCTCGTCATGGTAAGGCGGCAAGGTCCGCAGGCTGGTTTGCCAGCGCATTTCCCGCAGCTTGTCCGCAGCCTTGTCCACAACCGTTGCGGTCGTCGCGCCGCTGTATTGCGGATAGAGCGGAGCCAACAGGATGCGGTCGCACCCGGCATCCATCAGGGCCTGCAATTCGCCCCCGATGGCCGGCTTGCCGTAACGCATGGCCCAGCGCACGATCACCGCGCTGCCCAGCCGGGCCTGCAGGCCTTCGGCCTGGGCACGGGTAATCGCGGCGAGCGGCGAGCCCTGCTCGGTCCATACCTTGCTGTAGGCGCGAGCGCTTTTCTGCGGCCGGGTATTGAGGATGATCCCGCGCAGGAGTGGTTGCCAGAGCAGCGAAGGGATTTCGACAACCCGCTTGTCGGACAGGAATTCCTTGAGGTAGCGGCGGACCGAGGCAGTATCGGGCGCGTCCGGCGTGCCGAGGTTGACGACGAGCACGCCAATCCGGCCGCTTGCGACATGGGGGTGGCTGTCAGGAAGGGTTTGTGGCTGCCAGGTCATAGTCCCTCGGATATCAGGGGCAGACGGCGAAACCGCAAGCCAGTGGCGGAATAAAGCGCATTGGCAATGGCCGGTGCAGCGACTGTCACGCCCAGCTCGCCGGGATCGAATGGCTCAGCCTCGCTGGCGATGAATTCGACCACCACTTCGGGGCAGTCCTGCAGGCGCGGCAGGGCGAGCGCGCCAAGCCGCTGGTTGGTCGGCAGGCCATCACGATAGCCGGTGCTGGCACCAACTGCCAGCGACAGGCCGAAGATCAGGCCCCCTTCGATCTGCTGCCGGGCGAGTTCGATATTGACGATCCGGCCAATGTCGACCGCCGCAGTCAGCCGGGTTACGCGCACCCCGCCTTCGGCCGCACGGGCGGTGGCGATGCAGGCGATCCGGCCGCCGGTTTCGGGATCGCCAGTCCGGTGGCAGGCCAGCCCCTGCCCGCTCTGGTCGCGCCCGGCATCCCACTGGGCAAGCCGGGCGGCCGCCTGGAGGCAGGCAACCAGGCGCGGATCGTCCCCCAGCATGGCAATACGGTAGGATAGCGGTTCGCGTTGATAGCGGCTGGCAATTTCGTCGATGAAGCTCTCGGTGAAGAAAGCCGTCACCGCGTCGGCCCCGCCGCGCATCCGCCCGGTCGGCAGGTGGATGGTGGCAGGCACCTGATCGACCGCCACGTTGGCAATGGCATAGGGCGGTACAGCGCCTTCGATGGCAAGGGCATCGGTCTGGCCATGCGCCTGCGCTGTTGCGGCCCGAGGTGTGCGGTTGCCGAACAGCCGCGCACCGGCTTCCAGCATGGTCGCAGGCATGGCGATCCGGGCCCGCCAGTCGGCAATCGTGCCGTCGCTGCCCAGTTTCGCCGAAAGCAGCGCCTTGGCCGGGGCACGCGGGCGCCCGGCCAGCATTTCCTGCCAGCGCGACCAGACCAGTTGCACCGGCTGCGGCGAACATTCACGTGCCAGCAGGGCGACTTCGATCGCGTGATCGTGCTCCAGCCGCCGGTCGAAGCTGCCGCCAGCAGGCATCGGGTAAAGCACCACGTCGTCAAGCGACAGACCAACAGCTTCGGCCGCAGCGACACGTGCGCGCTCCGGAGCCTGACTGGCCAGCCACAGTTCCAGCCGTCCGTCCACCAGCCGCGCGGTGGCGCTGGCGGTTTCAGGGGTGGCATGAATCGCCGGGGCGACTTCATAGCGCAAGGTCAGGCTCGGCTCACCCATCCGGCTGTCACCTTCGCCGCGCGTGGCCATGCGGGTGGCCGCGCCTTCGATCAGCGCGGTTTCGAGCGCATTATCGATCCGGTCGCCATCGAGCGGCCCGGTCACGCGGAAGCGCGGCGCCATCCGGTCGAGCGCCTGCTCGGCCGCCCACCAGTTGGTCGCGACCGCCGCCAGCCAGCGCTTGCCGTTGACAAGCCGGATCAGACCGGGGGTGCGGACCGCATCGAAATCGGTCAGTTCGGCCTCCGGCAGAGGACCGTGGCGGATTGCGGCATAGGCCATGTCGGGCAGTCGCACATCGCCTGCGAACAGATAAGTCCCGTCGACCTTCGCAGGCGCATCGAGGCGCGGGAAGGCGGTGGGCTGCTCCGCCTCTCCAGCCAGTGGAACCTCGCGCGGTAGCTCAGTCCTGAGGGGCGGCGGCTCGGGCGGTTCGTATCCGGCAGCCGCTTCAGCCAGCTCGGCGAAACTGAGCCGCTGTTCGCCCAGAGTGACAAACCCGTCCGCGGCGCTGCATTCCTCCCAGCGCGCGTCCCATCGCTCTGCCGCGGCCATGCACAGCACAGCGCGTGCGCTGGCGGCAGCGTTGCGGCAATCCGCTTCGTAGGCGGCCAGCGTTGTCCCGGCGGCGGTGGCGGTGAAGCGGCTGACCTGCGCGAACCGGGTCGCAAGCAGTTCATCATCGGCGAGCGCCGGAAAGACCGGCAACCACAAGGGCGCCCAGCGCCGCGCCAGCGGGACATTGGCATAAGCGCCACTGACCGGCGCTGGCTCGACTGCCACTTGCCGCCAGTCAGCCCCCAGTTCCATTGCCACGATCTGCGGGATCAGGGTGGTAACGCCCTGGCCCATTTCGAGCTGCGGCACAGCCACCGTGACCACGCCGTCGCGGGCGATCTTGAGCCAGGCGCCAAAGGCATATTCGCCTGCCACCGGCGTCAACGGAGTAGAATAGGTGCGGGGCATCAGCCCCCAGGCGACCAGCAGGCCGCCGCCAACGGCAGCACCAACCAGCACACCCCGGCGGCTGACCCTGAGGTCAGCCATGGGCGCCCCTGAGAGAGGCCAGCATCCGCTCGGCAATGGTGCGGAACGCCTCAGCCTCGGGTCCTTCGCCTGCCGCAGGGGGTTTCCCGGCATCGCCCGCTTCCCGGATGGCGATAGTCAGGGGAATACGCCCAAGGAACGGCAAATCCAGCGCCTGCGCTGCGTGTTCAACACCGCCCTGTCCGAACGGGTCGCTCACCTCCCCGCAATGGGGGCAGGCATATCCCGCCATGTTCTCGACCAGCCCGAGAATTGGCACACCGCCAGTCTCGAACAGCTGCATCGCCCGCTGCGCATCGATCAGTGCCAGATCCTGCGGGGTCGAGACGATCACCGCGCCAGCCGGTTTGTGCTTTTGCAGCATGGACAACTGCACGTCGCCAGTGCCCGGCGGCAGGTCAACAAGGATGAATTCGGCCTCGCCCCAGTGTGCATCGATCAGCTGGCCGAGCGCATTACCCGCCATCGGGCCGCGCCAGGCCAGCGCCTTACCGGCTTCGACCAGATGCCCCATCGACAGCACCGGCACGCCCCACCGGCTTGAAACCGGGACCAGCTTTTCGTCATGCGCGGTCGGACGTTCGCCAACATTGCCAAGGATTGTGGGCTGGGAAGGGCCGTAGATATCGGCATCGACCAGCCCGACTTTATGGCCAAGGCGGGTCAACGCCACGGCGAGATTGGCAGTCAGGGTGGACTTGCCAACCCCGCCTTTGCCTGACCCGATCGCGATGATGGTGCGGCCTGGCCGGTCGGCCATGGTGGCCACGCGGACGTCATCCACCCCCGGTTGGGCAGCGAGCAAATCCTTCACCGCCGCTTCCAGCCCGTCCCGCGCATCAGAGGTCAGGCCGGTGGCATCAAGCACCGCGATCACGCGGCTGCCGGTCTGCTTGAGTGACGCAACCCGCGCTGCAATCGAGGCGGGCAGCTGTTGTCTCAGGGTGTGATCGTCCATGGCGGGGGCTCCCTAGCACCAATTTCCCGCGTGCCACCCCTGTTTTTCCGCCAATCGCCACCTATAAGGGAAGCCATGGATATGCTGGACAGTTTGAAAAAACGCTTCGGAGTTGCAATGGCGGGCAAGAGCCCGTGGGGTTCGGGTTCCGGTCGGGGCTCCGGTGGCGAAGGCCCTTCGGGTGAGGGCGGCGCTTCCGGTTCTGGCGAAGACAAAAAGGGGCCGCGCAACCCCTGGCTGCCCGGTAGCGGTGGCGGTGATGGCCCGCGCCGGTCCGCCAATATCGAGGATATCTTCAAGAACCGCGGCCCAGAAGGGCCACGCCGCACCGGCGGTCCGCGCGGTCCGAACTTCACCATGCCCCGGCGGCCCGGCGGTGGGAGCTGGATGCCCATTCTGGTGGTCGGGATCGTCTCGGTCGGGCTGCTGGTATCGATGGCACACCAGATCACTCCGCGTGAACAGGCGATCGTGACCTGGCTCGGCGGCAAGTACAGCCACACGCTGGAGCCAGGCTTCAACATCACGATGCCCTATCCGATCCACCAGGTCGACCGGGAAGACGTGCGCGAGATTCGACTTGAGCGGATTCCGGAAGGGACGGAGCAGAAGCTGATCCTGACCGGGGACCAGAACCTGGCCAATGTCTCCTACATCATCCGTTGGAACATCAAGGATCTACGTCTGTTTCGATTCCAGCTCGACGATCCGCTAACGACGGTCAAGGATGTCGCTGAATCCGCCATGCGCGCTGCGGTGGCCGAAAAGACCCTTGACCAGACCTTCTCCGGTGCCGGGCGTGCCGAGATCGAGGAACGGGTGATGCGGCGGATGCAGGCGCTGCTCGATGCTTACCGATCGGGCGTCACCATCCAGGGGGTCGACATCAACAAGACTGACCCGCCGGGTGAGGTGTTGGACGCCTTCCGGGACGTGTCGGTTGCGGAGCAGGACGCGAACGCAGCGATGAACCGCTCGCGCGCCACTGCACAACGCATCCTGGCCCAGGCAGAGGGTGAGACCGAGGCGTTTGACAAGGTTTACGAGCAGTATCGCCTTGCGCCTGAAGTGACGAGACGACGTCTCTACTACGAAACCATGGAGCGGGTGTTGCGCCAGACCGACAAGACCGTGGTCGAAACGGGCGGAGTGACGACGTACCTGCCGCTGCCGGAAATCCGCAAGCGCGCGCAGGGCCAGCCAGCACCTGCTGCTTCGCCGGCAGCCCCAGCGACCCCGGCAAGGGAGCAGTAAGCGATGGAAACCGTTTGGGAAGATCACAAGCGTTCAATCATCGCCGTTGGCGTTGTGTTGGTGCTGTTGCTGTCATCGCTGTTCGTGGTTCCGGAAGACGAGCAGGCGGTCATCATCCGTGCTGGTGAGCCAGTCCTGGTGGTCAACCGCTTCGCGCCCGAACAGAACTTCGGCAACACCGGGGCTGGTCTCTATTTCAGAATCCCGATTGTCGACCGTGTCCAGCGGATTGACCGCAAGGTGCTGAATGTCACCATGCAGCCGCAGGAAGTGCTGACCAGCGACCAGCAGCGCCTCCAAGTCGATGCCTATGCCCGTTTTCGCATCATCGATCCGGTCCAGACGGTCCGAGCAGCGGGCACGACCGATGGCGTGACCCGCCAGCTTGAACCCGTTCTGATCTCGGTCCTGCGCCAGGAATTGGGGCGGCGCTCGTTTGCCTCGCTGCTTACGGCCGAGCGCGGCGATGCGATGATCAACATCCGCCGTAAGCTGGATGAGCAGGCCCGCGAGTACGGCGCCCAGATCATCGACGTGCGAATTGCCCGGACTGACCTGCCTGAAGGCCGACCACTTGAATCCGCCTTCGTGCGGATGCGGACCGAGCGTGAGCGTGAAGCCGAGGCCATTCGTGCCGAGGGTGACCGGGCGGCGCGTGTTATTCGCGCCGAAGCCGATGCTGAAGCAGCCCGAATCTACGCCAACAGCTATGGCAAGGACGCTGGGTTCTACGATTTCTACCGCGCCATGCAGAGTTATGATGCCACATTCGGGCCCGGTGAAGGCAAGGGCGAAAGCAGCATCATCCTGTCGCCCGACAACGAGTATTTACGGCAGTTCCGCGGCCAGCGCTGACCGTTGGTCGAACGGATTACATCTGTTCAATCGCGGTTCAGCCCCAGACCAATTAGGTGGCCGTCTGCAACAGTTTGGATTGCCGCAACCGGCGGCGAGGAAAGGAACGAGAGGACGTGAAGCCCGTGAAGTACGCTTATGGAGTGACCACGGCGCTGCTGCTCGGTGGCGCTACCGTTTCCCTCATTACCGGCCACCCGGCCGGGGCCCAGGTGGCTCAGAACGACCAGAGCCACATGGACCGGATCGTGCCCCGGGCTGGTGCGCCGGAAAGTTTTGCTGATCTGACCGCACAGCTGCAGCCGGCGGTGGTGAACATCTCCACCCGACAGCGGATCGAGGTCAGCGGCAACCCGTTTGCCGGAACACCGTTTGCGGACTTGTTCGGCCAGCGCGGTAATCCGCGTTCGCAGCAACCGATGACGCGCGAGGCACAATCCCTTGGTTCAGGGTTCATCATATCGTCCGATGGATATGTTGTGACCAACAACCACGTGGTTGCGCCCAATGGCCGCGGTACGGTGGAACAGATTACAGTCACCATGCCCGATGGCACGGAATATCCAGCCCGTCTGGTCGGTGCGGATGCCCAAAGCGATCTGGCAGTGCTGAAGATTTCGCGCGGCGAGCCGTTTCCATTCGTCGAGTTCGGCGATTCGGGCCAGGCGCGGGTGGGTGACTGGGTGATTGCCATCGGCAATCCGTTCGGCCTTGGCGGAACAGTTACCAGCGGGATCATCTCTTCGGTCCTGCGCAACACCGGTGGCGGGGCCTATGACCGCTATCTGCAGACCGATGCCAGCATCAACCGGGGCAATTCCGGTGGCCCGCTGTTCGACATGCAGGGCAAGGTGATCGGGGTGAACAACGCCATTATCTCCCCCACCGGCGGCAGTGTCGGGATCGGTTTTGCTATTCCGGCCGAGGTCGCCGCCCCGATCGTGGAGAAGCTGCGGGAAGGGCGCGAGATCGAGCGCGGCTATCTTGGCGTTTCGATTCAGCCGGTGACAGAAGATCTGGCTGGCTCGCTCGGCCTCCCTCGGAACCGGGGCGAGATTGTGCAGATGGTTGCCCCAGGTGAAGCGGCGGAGAAGTCCGGGATGCAGGCCGGCGACATCGTGCTCAGCATCAATGGCAAGGAGGTCACGCCCGACCAGACACTGTCGTTCCTGGTCGCCAATGTTGCGCCCGGCACCCGCATTCCCGTGGTCGTACTGCGCAATGGCGAGCGGCGGACGCTCAATGTCACAGTTGGCCGCCGCCCGAGCGAGGAGCAACTGCGCCAAAGCCAGATGTTCAGCCAGGACGAGGGTGAGGAGGAGCAAAGCACTCCCAATTCCTCGATGAGCGACGTGATCAGCGGCAAGCTGGGCCTGGGTGTGGTAGAGATCACGCCCGAGATCGCGCGCCAGCTAGGCATTTCCGCCGATACCAAGGGGCTGGCGATCGCGGCGGTCGATCCCAGTTCGGATTCGGCCACCAAGGGCCTGGCCCGGCGTGACGTGATCCTGACCGCCAACTATCGCCCGGTCCCGACGGCGAAGGCACTGGAAGACATCATCCGTGAGGCCGAGGCGGCTGGTCGCACGGCCGTGCTGCTCCAGTTCCAGCGGCGCGGTGCACCGCCGGTCTATCGCGCGGTGCGGCTGCGCTGAGCGGGTCTTGAGGCAAACAGACATGAACCCCGCCGACCGCACGGTCGGCGGGGTTTTTGATGGCTACTGGCTTGGTGGTGGCGGGGTCGGACGCGGCTGAGGCTGCACCCGGGCAGGCTCGGCACGCCCGGTGGCCCGGTCCAGGAACTCGTCACTCGCCGCTGAGGGGGGCGGTGGCGGCGGGCGCCCCGGGGGGCTGCCGGGGGGCAGAGGCGTCCGGTCCGGATTGACTGGGGTTTCCCCTTCTACCGGAAACGGCAGGGGCGCACGGCCTTCGCCGGAGCCGGGTTCGACCAGGTTGCCCTGTTCGTCGATGTAATAATAGTCACCCGGTTCGCCGTAGTAGAACTCGTCATCCGGCTCCAACTGCCAGTCGGGTAGCTTGAGCTGGGTGTCAAACTCCTCCACCGGCCGATCCTTGACCGCATAGCGCATGTAGGCGGCAAAGGCCTGGGCCGGAGCGCGGCCGCCCTGCAAACCCGCGACCGCCTTGTTGTCGTCCCGCCCCATCCATACCCCGGTGGTGATCCCGCTGGAGAAGCCGACGAAATACCCGTCCTTGTTGGAACTGGTGGTCCCGGTTTTGCCCGCCACCGGGCGCCCGATCTGCGCGGCGCGGCCCGTGCCGGTGGCGACCGCGCTCTGCAGTAGGTCGGTCATCCCGGCGGCCACATAGTCAGGCACCAGCTTGGTCGGTTCCTTGGCCTGGTGCCGGTACAGCACCCGCCCTTCGCCAGTGGTCACCCGGATGATCCCGTACGGTTCGACCGACTGCCCCTTGGCTGAGACCGCTGCAAAAGCCCGGGTCATGTCGATCAGGCGGACTTCGGAGCTGCCCAGCACCATCGACGGGAACGAGGATACCTGGGTCGTGATGCCGAACCGGCGTGCCATCGAGGCCACGGTACCGAAACCGACTTCGTTGCCGAGCTGCGCGGCGACCGTGTTGATCGACAGGGCAAAGGCGGTGCGCAAGTTGGTCGCGCCCATATTGCCCCCACCCGAGTTGCGCGGAGTCCAGCCATCTATCGTCACCGGCGTATCGACCACTTCGCTGTCGGGGCGGTAGCCCGCCTCCAGCGCGGCGAGATAGACGAACAGCTTGAAGGCCGAGCCGGGCTGACGCATCGCGTCGGTTGCCCGGTTGTAGTTGGTCTCGACGTAGTCAGTCCCGCCGATCAGGGCGAGCACGGCCCCGTCCCGGTCAAGGCTGACCAGCGCGCCCTGCGCCCCGCCAGGAGTGTTGGCCTGGACCGCAGCCGCAGCCGCGCGCTGCATGCCGACGTCGAGCGTGGTCCAGACCTCGATCGGCTCGAACGTTTCCGGCAGCAGCAGGTCGAGCTGGGGAAGCGCCCAGTCGGTGAAATAGCGAACCGAGTTCTGGCTCTTTTCCTCCTTCAGCTGGACCGCGGAGATGTCAACGGTCTCGCCTTGCGAGATCATGCCCTGTTCCTTCATCAGCCGCAGCACCACCTGGGCGCGGTCAACCGCCGCCTGCACGTCGGCGGTGGGGGAATAGCGGCTGGGGGCCTTGACCAGACCGGCGATGATCGCGGCCTCGCCCGTCGACAGTTCGGTGGCGGGATGGCTGAAGAACCGGCGGCTGGCGGAATCAATGCCATAGGCACCGCCGCCGAAATAGACCTTGTTGAGATAGAGCTCGAGAATCTGTTCCTTGGAGAACTTCCATTCCAGCGCCATCGCCAGCACCGCTTCGCGCATCTTGCGGTCGAGCGTGCGGTTGGAATTGAGGAACACGTTGCGTGCCAGCTGCTGGCTGATGGTGGAGGTGCCGCCGATCCGGTCGTCCCCGGTCAGCCCTTCCAGGATCGCGCCGCCGGTGCGGATCGGGTCAATCCCGAAGTGCGAGTAATAGCGGCGGTCCTCCACCGCGATCATCGCATCCTTCATAACTTGCGGGATTTCGCTGGAATCGAGCCATTCCCCATAACTCGGCCCGAGCGCGATCAGTTCGGTCCCGTCGCGTGCGCGCACCACGATGGTCTGGCCGGTCTGCGATGCCTTGAGTTCATCGTAATCGGGCAGCGAGCGGGCCGCGAACAGGACCGACACTGCGACAAAAAGCACGCCGAGCAGCACCAGCGCGATCCCGGCCAGGACCGCACGGCGCAGCCACAGGCGCCAGCCGGTCGGGGCTGGTTTCCTGCTCTCCTGCCTGGCGGCTGCCTGCCGCCTGCTCCCTCGTTTCGCCATCCGCCCTGCTATCGCCTCGGGCCAGTTACCGCCCTGTCATGTGCCCGTGCATAGGGAAGTTCTAACCCTGCGTGAACGGGCGGCCGACTATTTCTCCTCCGGCACGAAGTCGAGCGCGGCGCTGTTGATGCAATAGCGCAGGCCGCCCTGTTCCGGTGGACCATCGGGAAAGACGTGGCCGAGGTGCCCGTCGCAGGCCGAGCAGGTCACTTCGGTGCGGATCATGCCCCATGTGGTGTCGCGGTGTTCCGCCACAGCCTCGCCCTCGGCCGGGCGGGTGAAGGCGGGCCAGCCGCATCCGCTGTTGTACTTGGCCCCGCTGTCGAACAGCCTCGCCCCGCAGCCCGCGCAGTAGTACTCGCCGGCTTCGTAGTGCTTATCATACTGGCCGGTATAGGCCCGCTCAGTGCCCTTCTCGCGCAGGATGTGGTACTGCTCAGGGCTCAGCCGGGCGCGCCATTCGGCATCGCTCAGGGTCTTGCTGTCGGACATCGCGGTTCCTTTCCGCACAGGAATATGGGCGCCGCAGCAGCCAGTCTCAAGCAGCCACGTCAGGCGTCGAGATTGGCGTATTGCAGCGGCGGCTGGATCACTTCCATTCGTTCCGAAAGGAGCGGGCGGAAGCTGGGGCGGCATTTCAGCGTCAGGTACCAGTCATGCGCCAGCTCGTGCCCGGTCCAGTCGATTCCGCCGAGATAGTCGGCGACCGAGATCTGTGCCGCAGCGGCCAGGTCGGCCAGGCTCATCTGCGCGCCCGCCAGCCAAGGGCGATTGAGCCGGAGCCAGTCGATGTAGTCGAGGTGGTGGTGGGCCAGCTTCATCGCTTCGCGCAGGATGCCGCCACTGGGCGGCTGGCGCATGACAATCCGCTTCTTCATTTTCTCATGAAGCAGCGGCATGGTGACATCGGTGAAGAAATTTTCGTCAAACAGCGCCACCAAGCGGCGGATTTCCGCTCGGTTCAGCGCGGTGCCGTTGATCATCGGCACCCGTTCCACGGTTTCTTCCAGATATTCGCAGATCGCCGCGCTGTCACACAGGGTCAGGTTCTTCGCCTCGTCCCGCAGGACCGGGGTGCGCCCTGCCTGGTTGAGGTTCCAGAACTCCTCGCTGCCGTCCCACGGGTTGGCTCGCCACAGTTCATAGGCAATGCCCTTCTCGCTCATCAAAATGCGGACCTTGCGGCTGAACGGGCAGAGCGGGAACTGATAGATACGCCACATAGGGGACAGTCAATGCCGCAAGCCCAGGGCGGCGTCCAGCGTCTGCGCGCACTATTCCGGTGCGAAATGCGGTCAGATGGCCGCTGCTTCCATGAATGGCAGGCAGGATCGGGCCACGGCGACCGTTTCCCCGCTGCCGGCCACCGCTGCGGCCTGTGCCGCGAGCACGGCGGAAACCTGCTGGCGGTCCATACCGGTCTCGTCCATCAGCTGGGCGGCTACCCGTACGAAAAACTCCCGGCCCCGCTCCGCCATCGGCGGCAGGGAAAGGGCATCCGCTTCTCCGCGTGCCTGCGCCTGTGCGGTCAGGGCAAAGGCGGCGGCGCAGCGTACGGCGGCCTGCTGCTCGATGGACAGCGCGGCAGCCGGGGCCGGGGCAGACTGCACGGCCAATGCGAGAGCGGTAATGAACATAACGAGGCTCTAGCGCGGCGAAGATGAACATGCACCTTCTGGTTCGCGCTGCTATGGGCGCTGGCCCACGAAAGGAAATTGCATGACTGAATATCCCCAACTCCATCTCCTGATCGGCGGCACCAAGCGCGCAGGAGAAGGGCGCGATCTGGCCGATGTGCTCGATCCGGCGACCGGCGAGGCGATTTCGGCGCTGCCCCTGGCGGACCCGGCCGATCTCGATGAAGCGCTGGCAAATGCCCAGGCCGGTTTTGGTACGTGGCGCAAGGCCGCGCCGGAGCAGCGCGCGGCCGTGCTTGCGAAGGCGGGCGCGCTGCTGCGAGAGCGGGTCGATACCATTGCCGCGATCCTCGTCCGCGAACAGGGCAAACCGCTGGCCGAGGCGAAAGGCGAGGTGATCTATTCCGCCATGCTGTTCGAATTCTATGCTGGTGAATGCAAGCGCAGCTATGGCCGCACCCTGGTGCGTCCGGCGGGTCAGCGGGCGGAAGTGCGTTACGATCCGGTCGGCCCGGTCGCTGCCTTCGCCCCGTGGAACTTTCCCGCGCTCAACGTGGCGCGCAAGGTCGGCGGGCCGGTCGCGGCAGGCTGTTCGGTGATCGTCAAGCCGTCGGAGGAAACCCCTGCCACTGGCCTCGCGGTGGTGCAGGCCCTGCTTGATGCTGGTTGCCCGGCGGAAGTGTGTCAGTGCGTGTTTGGCGTGCCGGATATGGTCAGCCGCCACCTGCTTGGCTCGCCGGTAATCCGCAAGCTGAGCTTTACTGGCTCGACCGTGGTCGGCAAGCACCTGGCCAAGCTGGCGGCGGAAGACCTCAAGCGCACCACGATGGAACTGGGCGGCCACGCCCCGATCCTGGTGTTTGCCGATGCCGACGTGGACAGGGCGCTCGATGTGATGGTGCCCAACGCCTTCCGCAATGCTGGGCAGGTCTGCGTCAGCCCGACCCGCTTCCTGGTGGAAGACCCCATATTCGAGCGGTTCCGCGACGGATTTGTCGAGCGGGTCAAGGCTATCGTTGTCGGCAACGGGATGGATCCGGCCAGCAAGATGGGCCCGATGGCCAGCCCGCGCGGGCCGGACCAGATGGAGCGCATGGTCGGCGATGCGCGCACGGCGGGCGCGGATGTTGCCAGTGGCGGCGAGCGGATCGGCAATCAGGGCTTTTTCTTCCAGCCAACCGTGCTGGCCGAAGTGCCGCTGGCGGCTGAGATCATGCAGGAAGAGCCGTTCGGCCCGGTTGCGATCGTCAATCGCTATGCGGGCGAGGATGCGATGATCGCAGAAGCCAACCGCCTGCCCTATGGCCTTGCCGCCTATGCCTGGACCTCCAGCACCGCACAGCGCAGCCGGCTGGCGGCGGAGATCGAGGCCGGGATGCTGGCGATCAACCATCCCTCGGTCAGCGCAGTCGATGCGCCCTTCGGCGGGGTCAAGTGGTCCGGCCACGGGCACGAGGACGGGATGGAAGGGGTGATGGCCTGCATGGTCGCCAAGACCGTGCACGAAGGGGCGTAAGCCCCTTGCCTTGGTGCGTCGGCGCGGCCAATCCCTCGCGCAAGAGGGAGAATCGCAGATGAAAACCCGCGCCGCCGTTGCCTTTGCCGCCAAGCAGCCGCTGGAAATAGTCGAGCTTGATCTGGAAGGCCCGAAGGCCGGTGAAGTGCTGGTTGAAATCATGGCGACCGGCATCTGCCACACCGATGCCTACACACTCGACGGGTTCGATTCTGAGGGCATCTTCCCCAGCGTGCTGGGCCACGAAGGGGCAGGCGTGGTGCGCGAAGTTGGGCCGGGCGTCACCTCGCTAAAGCCGGGTGATCACGTGATCCCGCTGTACACCCCCGAATGCCGCCAGTGTAAGTCGTGCCTCAGCGGCAAGACCAACCTGTGCACCGCGATCCGTGCCACCCAGGGGCAGGGCCTGATGCCTGATGGGACCAGCCGGTTCAGCTACAAAGGCCAGACGATCTTCCATTACATGGGCTGTTCCACCTTCTCGAACTACACCGTTCTGCCGGAAATCGCCGTGGCGAAGATCCGCGAGGACGCGCCGTTCCAAAGCGCGTGCTATATCGGCTGCGGCGTCACCACCGGGGTGGGCGCAGTGACCAACACCGCCAAGGTCCAGGTCGGCGACAATGTGGTGGTGTTCGGCCTTGGCGGGATCGGCCTCAACGTGATCCAGGGCGCACGGCTGGCGGGGGCGAACCTGATCATTGGCGTCGACATCAATCCGGCGCGCGAGGAATGGGGCCGCAAGTTCGGCATGACCGAGTTCCTCAATTCGAGCGGCATGAGCCGTGAGGACGTTGTCGCCCGGATCGTCCAAATGACCGACGGCGGCGCGGACTACACCTTCGATGCCACCGGCAATACCGAGGTGATGCGCACCGCGCTGGAAGCCTGCCATCGTGGCTGGGGCACTTCAATCATCATCGGCGTAGCCGAAGCGGGCAAGGAAATCGCCACTCGCCCGTTCCAGCTTGTCACCGGGCGCAACTGGCGCGGTACCGCGTTCGGCGGGGCCAAGGGGCGCACCGACGTTCCCAAGATCGTCGACATGTACATGACCGGCAAGATTCAGATCGATCCGATGATTACACACGTGATGGGCCTGGAGGAGATAAACACCGCGTTCGACCTGATGCACGCAGGCAAATCGATCCGCAGTGTGGTAGTCTATTGACGAACCTCGCCTGGCAAGACAGGTAGCGAAACGAAACTGATAAGGGAGAGAACAATGTATAGCCACATGATGGTCGGATCGAACGATATCGAGCGGTCGAAAAAATTCTACGATGCCACCTTCAAGGCCTTTGGTGGCCCCGAAGGGATCACCGACCCCAAGGGGCGGCTGATCTACATGCACAATGGCGGCATGTTCCTGGTCACGCCCCCGATCGACGGGCAGCCGGCCACCCATGGCAATGGCTGCACCATCGGCTTTGCGATGACTCCTGAGCAGGCCGATGCCTGGCACGCCGCCGGTGTGGCAAACGGCGGCACTGCGGTGGAAGACCCGCCGGGCGTGCGTGATGGCGGGGCGATGAAGCTGTACCTCGCTTACCTGCGCGATCCGGACGGCAACAAACTTTGCGCGCTGCACCGCATGTAGCCGCCTGATGCGCGGCGAAGCGGGATTGCTGGCAGACCTTGTGTTGCTTGCCATCCCGTTCGCCGCGCACGAGCACACGGCGGTCTTCACCGTCGAGGAAAGCCGCCGGGTCGATGCGGCTATCCCCGGCCGCCACACCAAGAACCTGTTTCTGAAGGACGCGGGCGGGGCGTTCTGGCTGGTCACCGTCCCGGCCGAGGCGCGGGTCGACCTCAAGATGCTGCCGCAGGTGATCGGTTGCAAGCGGGTCAGCTTTGGCAAGCCTGAAGACATGGCGCGGCTGATCGGGATCACGCCTGGCTCGGTCACCCCGCTGGCGATGATCAATGCCGCACCCGGCGCGATCACGGTGGTGCTCGACGCCGCGCTGGCTGCGGCGGACCGGATCAACGTTCATCCTTTGCGCAACACCGGCACGCTCGGCCTTGCCGGGGCCGGCGTGCTGCGCCTGCTGCGCCATTGGGGCCATGTGCCGGTGGTGGCGCCCGTTCCGGTCGTGGCCGGATAACGAAAAAACCCGGCGCCTCCATTGCAGGAGACGCCGGGCCCACCGGGGAGTGTTGGGGTTGTAAGCTGGCTGCTTAACGCAGCAGCGACAGCACGTTCTGCTGGCTCTGATTGGCCTGTGACAGCATCGCGGTCGATGCCTGGCTAAGGATCTGGGCCTTGGCCAGCGCGGTGGTTTCTGCGGAATAGTCAGTGTCTTCGATCCGCGAGCGGGCATCGGCCAGATTGGTGACGGTGTTAGTAAGATTGTTGA
Organism: Sphingomonadaceae bacterium; assembly: GCA_046294735.1. Taxonomy (GTDB): domain Bacteria; phylum Pseudomonadota; class Alphaproteobacteria; order Sphingomonadales; family Sphingomonadaceae; genus 34-65-8. The sequence goes on along the minus strand of JBKBKB010000001.1, from coordinate 302,259 downwards.
CCGCCGATTCCAGCCGGTTCTGGCCAGCGCCGAGGGTCGAGCGGGCGCTCGAAATGCTGTCCAGTTCCCCATCGAGTGTCGCCAGCAGGGTATTGGCGGCTGCCGCAGTCGAGACGTCATAGGAACCGGCGGCACCGCCGCTGGCTGCAAGCGCGGTCAGGTCGGCCATGGTCAGATCGACCGTGTCGGCGGTGTTGGCACCGGCCTGGATCGTCACTGCTGCCGTGCTGCCGTCGAACAGCACCACACCGTTGAACTCGCTGTTGGTGATGACCTGGTCGATCTGCGCGGTCAGCTCGTCCACTTCGGCCTGCATGTAGGCGCGGTCAGTGGCGTCCTGATAGGTGCCGGACGAGGACTGCACGGCCAGCTCGCGCACCCGCTGAAGCATGTTGGTCACTTCGTTGAGCGAGCCTTCTGCGGTCTGGGCGAGGGCAATGCCGTCGTTGGCATTGCGGATTGCCTGGTTCATGCCGCGCACCTGCGCGGTCATGCTGGTGGCGATCGCCATGCCGGCGGCGTCGTCCTTGGCGCTGTTGATCCGTTTGCCGGTCGACAGGCGCTCCATTGCCGAGCCGAGCATACGGTCGGCGGCGACGGAGGCATTCGACGCCTTGAGCGCGGCGATATTGCTGTTGATGACTGCCATTGGTGGTCTCCTTGATGGTTGCCGCAGCCATGGTTGATGTGCGGCTGCCACGGACCAGAACGGCCCGGCCAGGCCAGCTTTAAGCCCAGCCTTTCCAGTGTCTTGATCGGTGGTTGAACTAGGTGTTTTGCCGGGGGGTAAAGTTTCCCCGGTGTTACCCGTGGCCGGCCCATCCAGTGGGCAAGATGGTTAACAGGGGGCTTACGATGACACGGATCACGGTAACCGAGGCGGTGCGCCAGCGGTATCCCGCGCTGCTCGCCAGCCTGCACCCGTTGCTGCCGGTGCTGGCCGATCGGGCACCGGTGCTGTGTGGCGCTGATGAACCGCTGCCGCCGCGCAAGGACGGGACGCAAGTGGTGATGCTGGCCGAACTGGCCCGGGGCGCGCTGGTCCGCAAGGGCGGCACCCTGGTGCTGGGCTGCGACAAGGCCGATGCCGAAGGTACCCGCGCCGCGCTGCTGGCCCTGCTGGCCCCTGCGGGTATGCCGATTGCGGACGATCCGGCCAGCCTTGCGCTGCTCACTCTGGCTGAACGGGTGGCGGCGAGCGACATCCCGGTGCTGGTGGAAGGGCCGACCGGGACCGGCAAGGAAGTGCTGGCCCGGTTCCTTCACGCCGCCAGCCCGCGCCGCGCGGGCCCGTTCGTGGCGGTCAACTGCGCCGCCATGCCCGAAGCTATGCTGGAGGCCCTGCTGTTCGGCCACCGCAAGGGCGCCTTCACCGGAGCGAGCGAGGCGCACGAAGGCTTCTTCCGCGCGGCTGACGGCGGCACCCTGCTGCTCGATGAAATCGGGGAAATGCCACTTGCCCTACAGGCCAAGCTGCTGCGGGCGCTGCAGGAAGGCGAAGTGGTGCCACTGGGCGCAACCGCGCCGGTCAAGGTTGACGTGCGGGTGGTTGCCTGCACCAACCGCCACCTGCCGCGCGAAGTTGAGCAGGGCCGCTTCCGCGAAGACCTCTATTACCGCCTCAACGTGTTCCCCCTGCGCTTGCCCGCCTTGCGCGACCGGGTGCGGGATATCGCGCCGCTCGCCTTTGCCATGGTCGTGCGGCACGGCCTGGGCGAAGGGCGCGCCCGCTGGATCGCGCCAGAGGCTCTGGCCCTGCTGCGTAGCCATCCCTGGCCCGGAAACGTGCGCGAGCTGGAAAACGTCATCCGCCGCGCCCTGCTGCTGGCGGGTGACCGAGCGACCATTCTGCCGGAAGACATCCGCTTTGATGCCGCTGTGCGCCCGGTCGCCGGAGAACCGGCCCGGACCGAACCGGACGGCCGCCTGTCCGACATTGCCTTCCGCTCCGAAGCCGAAGCTATCCTGCGGGTGCTGGACGAATGCGGCGGGCACCGGGGCGACACTGCGCGGCGCCTCGGCATATCAGAGCGCACCTTGCGTTACCGGCTGGCGCAGATGCGCAACACCGGCCTCGCCGCAGCGGGAGGCCGGGCATGAACCCGATCGGAGGAAGCCCTGGCCTGCAAGGGGTGCTGGCGCTGCGCCAGCAGATCCTTGATCGCAACGAAGGCCTGCGCGCGCTCCAGCAAGCGACGCAGGCGCCTGCCGCGCCAGCCCCGGCCCAGCCGGATTTCGGTGCCACCCTCAAAGGCGCGCTGGAGCAGGTCAACGCCGCGCAGTCGCGCGCCAGCGAACTCGCCGCCGCTTACGAGCGGGGCGAAGTGACCGACATCGCGCAGGTCATGATAGCACGGCAGGAATCGGGCATTGCCTTCGAGGCCACGCTGCAGGTCCGCAACAAGCTGCTGTCTGCTTACCAGGACATCATGCGGATGGGGGCGTAAGCGATGGCCGATAACGCCACTCCTGCGCTGCTTGATCCCCTCCCGCCAGCACCGGGCGACTGGCGAGGGCGCGCGCAGGCGTTCCTGGCCCAGCCCGCGCTGAAGCGGAGCTTGCCTGCAATCGCGGGACTGGGCGCGCTGGGCGGGGCGGGGTTGCTCTATCTTATGCTGGCCGATGGGCCGCAGCGTATGCTTTATGCCTCGCTCAGCGATGGGGAGCGGGCTGAAGTGGTCGCGGCGCTCGACACCGCCGGGATCGGATACACCATCGACAACGCCACTGGCGCGCTGAGCGTGGGGGAGGACGATCTCTACCGTGCGCGGATGCTGGTCGCGAGCGAGACCGCGCTGGCGACGCCCGACAGCGGAACCGCCATGCTCGATACGATCCCGCTCGGGGCCAGCCGCACGCTGGAGGGCGAACGGCTGAAACTGGCGCGCGAGCGCGAACTCATGCTGACCATCAAGGAGATCGACGGGATCGAGGCGGTGCGGGTTCATCTCGCGACCCCGGAACGCTCGGTCTTCGTGCGCGAGAATTCCCCGGCCAGTGCCTCGGTCATGATTCGCCTGGCGCGGGGTCGCAGCCTGACGCCGGACCAGGTCGATGCGATCACCAATCTTGTCGCTGCCTCTGTGCCGGGGCTGCAGGGCCAGATGGTTCGGGTGGTCGACCAGAACGGGCGGCTGCTCTCAGCGGTGCGCGACGGGGTGGCTGATGGCCTCACCCTCCAGCGCGAACACGAGGCCAAGCTGCGCGAACAGCTCGACAAGCTGTTGATCCCGTTGCTGGGTGAAGGCAATTTCTCAAGCGAGGTGCAGGTCGAACTGGCGCGCGAGGAAAGCACCTCCGCGCGGGAGACCTATGACAAGGAAGGGGTGATCCAGAGCGAGGCAGAGAACCGCTCCTTGCGCGCCACACCAGGCGCGGTCGGCGGAGTGCCCGGCGTGCTCGCCAACACCCCGCCGCCTCCCGCTGAACTTGTGCCGGGCGCGCCGCAGGGCACGCAAGGCCAGCCAGGTGCGCCAGGGTCGGACGAGGAAACCAGTGCCCGGCGCAGCTATGCTGTGGGCCGCGAAGTGGCAGTGACCAGTGTCGCACCGGGCGGAGTGGCGCGGATCTCAGTCGCGGTCGCCGTCAGCCAGGAAGCGCTCCGGAAGATCGCTCCCGCCAACGAGGCCCGCCTGCGTGCCCTGGTCGAAGCGGCGGTCGGCGCGGTTGCTGATCGCGGGGATCAGGTCACCGTCGTGGTCGGCAAGTTTGAACCGGCCACGCTGGAAGATCCGCCGTTCTACGAAACCGGCTGGTTTGCCGCCGCCCTGCGCTACGGCTCGGCCATACTGGCACTGCTGCTGGTGCTGCTATTCGGGGTGCGGCCGCTGCTCGGCATCCTGCGCGGCAAGAGCGAGCAGGCAGTCGAAAATGCCGACGATGAAATCGACGTCGAGAAACCGGCTGAAGCTCGGCCCGCCCTGACCGGCGATGCCCTGCGCGAACAGGTCGCGCTGGCCCGGCAACTGGCGGTCGAGCAGCCCGACCGGGCAGTGGTCGCGCTCCAGCGAATGCTCGGCGCCCCGACGCAAGGGGGCGAACGATGAGCGTGCTCGAACCGATTGCCGCAAGCGATTGCGCTGCCGTATTCCTCATGCTGCTTGGTGAGGAGGAAGCGGCTGCGCTGCTGGCACGGCTGGGGCCGGACGAACTGCAGCGGGTGGGCACTGCGATGGTGCGCCTCGGAGAAGTGGAACCGGCGCGGATCGCCGAGGCCATTGCCGGGTTCGTTGCCGAGGCGGACAGTGCGGCAATCCCCGCGCAGGGGCGCGAGGCCCAGGTCGGTGCTCTGCTGGAACGCGCGGTCGGGCCGGTGCGGGGTGACAGCCTGATGCAGCGAATCCTGCCCGAAGTCCGCCCCCAGGCGGTTGAAATCGCCCACTGGCTGGCGCCGGAGGTGCTCGCCGGACTTGTCGAGGCGGAGCACCCGCAGGTGATCGCCGTGCTGCTCCTGATGCTGGATGCAGAGTCCGCCGCCGAAGTGCTCGCCGCCTTGCCCGAGGCTGCGCAGCCGATGGTGGTGGAGCGGGTCGCACGGCTCGAAAGGGTGACCGGCGAAGCGGTCAGCCTGCTCGATGCGGTGCTGTCGGCGCAGATCGAGCACCGGTTCGGCTCCGCTGTCCTGGCGCTGGGCGGCGCGCGCGAGGCCGCCAATCTGATCAACCTAGCCGGTGGCCAGGTCGGCCGCGCCGTGATGCCGGAAATCGAGCGCCGCGACAGCCCGCTCGCCAAGGCAATCGAGGCTGAGATGCTGACCTTCGAAATGCTGTTCCTGCTAGATGCCCAGGCGATGGGCCGCTTCCTGCGCGATGTCGACAATGTGCAGCTGGTTACCGCGCTCAAAGGGTTGGACGAGGCCGACCGCGCGCCCTTCTTCGCCGCCATGTCGAGCCGCGCCGCCGATGGGGTGCGCGACGAGATCGAGCTGCTGAGCAAGGTCAGGCGCAAGGACGTGCTGGCCGCGCAAAAGGCGATGATCGAGATCGCGCGCCGCCTGCGCGACGAGGGCGAGATTGCACTGGGAGCGGGCGATGGCGAATTTGTCTGACGTGCTTGCGCCCACCGGTGACGCTCCGGTGGAGCCGGGCTGGATTGCGGCGCTGGCGCCGGGCGAGGGCTTTCGCGCCGGCGCTATGGTGGCATCCCCTCTGCTGCCGGACCTGCACACCAGCCCTGGTGAGCCTGACGCAATCGAGGCGGCGCTCGCCGATGCCTATGCGCGCGGTGCCCGAGAAACGCGAGCGGCCATGGCAGCGGAGCAGGACGCGGATGCCGCGGCACGCGGGCAACTCGCGCTGGCCTTTGCCCGGCTCGACGCCGAAGCCGCTCTGGCCTTGCGGCAAATCCTCGCTCAAGCGGTCGCGAGCCTGTGCGAGCAAGTGATCGAACCGGCCCGGATCGATCATGCAGCACTGGCTAGCCGGTGCGGCGCACTGGCCGCACAACTGGGGGAGCGCGCGGCTGCGTGCGCGCTTCATCTCCATCCTGATGATGTTCCGCTGCTGGCGGCATCGACGGCCGAGAGCTGGGCGATCCGGACTGACCCCGACCTGCCCCGCGGCACCTTGCGGCTGGAGGGGCCTGACGGTGTCCTCTCCGATGGTCCGGAAGACTGGCGCCGGCTGATCGCCGAGGCCCTGGGGCAATGATTGCGCTGCTGGAACGCGAACTGGAGCGGATGGCCCAGAGCAGGCTTGACCTGGCGCCGGTCCGGCTAGGGCGTGTGGTGCGGTGCGATGGCGGCCTGATCGAGGTGGCTGGTCTGCCAGCCCCGGTCGGAACCCTGTGCCGCATTGCCGCGGATCACGGCGTGCCCGAAAGCACTGCCGAAGTCATCGGCTTTCGCGCCGGACACAGCTTGATGATGCTGCTCGGCGACAGTGCCCTGTTGCGCCCCGGCGCGCTGGTGCGCAGTGAAGGTCATCCCGGCATGGTCCGGGTGGGTGAGGCGCTGCTTGGCCGCGCAGTCGATGGCAATGGCCGCCCCCTTGACGGCGGTCCGCGCCCGCAGTGCCATGCGCTGTGGCCGCTTGGCGGGAAGCGAGAAGGCGCGCTGGAACGCGGTTCGGTCACGCAGCCGTTCGATTGTGGGGTGCGCGCGATCAATGCCCTGACCACGGTCGGGGTCGGCCAGCGGGTCGGGATCATGGCCGGCTCCGGGGTCGGCAAGTCGGTGCTGATCGACATGATTGCCGAGGCGGGCGACGCCGATGTCACGGTGATCGGCCTGGTCGGCGAGCGTGCGCGTGAAGTGTCTGACTTTGCCCGCCGCCACCTGGCCGGGCTGCAGGGATCGCGCACGGTGCTGGTCGCGGTCCCGGCGGATCACGCGCCCAACCTGCGCTTGCGCGGCGCGCAATACGCCTGCGCGGTGGCGGAGCATTTCCGCGCGCAAGGGCTGAAAGTTCTGCTGATCCTCGACAGTCTGACCCGCCTTGCCCATGCCGCGCGGGAAATCGGCTTCCTGCTCGGTGAACCAGGCGCGGCGCGAGGCTATCCGCCGTCTGCCCTTGCCGCCGTCACCCGGCTGGTCGAACGGGCTGGCAATGCGGCCAGCAGCGGCGGCTCCATCACCGGCTTCTATACCGTACTGGCCGATGGTGATGACCAGTCCGATCCGGTGGTCGACACGGCCCGCGCCATTCTTGACGGGCATCTGGTTCTTTCCCGCGAACTGGCTCAGCAGGGGCATTATCCCGCGATTGACATTCCCGCCTCGCTCAGCCGGGTGATGGACTCCATCGCCGCGCCCGAACATCGCGCCGCTGCGCGCGCGTTCCGTTCGATGATGGCGAGCTGGCAGGGCAACCGCGATCTGGTGCTGATGGGCGCTTATCGCGCCGGGGCCGACCCGCAGCTTGACCGGGCCATGGCGTTGAAACCGGGCCTCGATGCTTTCCTGCAGCAGGCGCCGGATGAGCGGTCCAGTCTGCCGGACAGTATCGCTGCACTATATGCGGTTCTGGGCGATGACTGACCGGCGTGCATTGCTCTCGCGGCTGGAGCGCCTGCGCGCCGTCGAACGGCAGGAAGCGCTCGCCCGACTGGCGCAAGCCCGCGCAGAGCAGCGCCGGATGGAAGAGGTGGCGGCCCGCAGCCGCATGCTTGCAGGTGACAGTTCAGCCACAGTCGGCGTGCAAGACGGAGCCGCACTGGCCTCCACGCTGATGTTCCAAGCGCGGCTGGCCGGTCTGGTCAACGATGCTGACCACATGGGAGCGCGCGCCAGTGCTGTCGAGGCACTTGCGCTAGCCCGTTTTGCCAATGCTGACCGCCGCCTCGAACGGGTCCGCGAGCGCCGCCACCAGGCCGACTGCGCCGCCGAGACGCAGCAAATGGCACGGAGCTTGCTGAACAGCAGCCAGAAACCACGGAGGCTGTTCTGATGTATCCGCTCAAAATCTTTGTTCTGGAGCGGCCGCAGCCGGGCATTGCGCCATTCGAGCCGCCTGTCCTCACTGTGGATGGGCCCGCTCGGCCGTTTCCGGAACTTCTGGCGGCGCTCTCCCAGGCAAGCGAGCCGGATGGCGCGGAGACCGGCAGCGAATTGCCGCAAGGGCCAGAGGTAAACGGCAGCATCTTGCCGGATCAGTCTGCCGCCACGGCCTATGCCGTCACCTTGACTGCAATTCCTGCACCGCTGGCCCTGCCAGTCGTGCCCGAACTCGATGATGCGGCGATCGATGCGCCGATTGCGGGACAGCCGGTTCTGGTTCCGGCAAAATCTCTGCTGACTGGCGACGCACAGACCCCTGACACTTTGCCCCAACAAGCGGCGGAGCCAGAGCTGCTGGCCGAGCAAGCCAACAAATCGACGCCATTGCGGGACGGGGTTATGACTGCAACGGAGCAGGCAGCAGTCTTGCTGCGACCTACTGAGTCCACGCCGCCGGTTGCAGCTGCGCGCGAGCTGGCTCCGGCACCGTCGCCGACCTCTGCCCCCTCAAATTCGGCTGTCCCCCAGCCCGCTCCCGGCACCCAGATCGAGCAACTTGTCGAGGCTCTCGCCCTGGCGCGGGAGGCGGGCAAGGGCGCGCGGGGCGACGTGACGGTGCGCCATGCCGAATTCGGCCTGGTCGCGATCCGGCTGGAGCAGGCCGACGGCGAGACCCGGGCACAGGTAAGCGGACGCGATCCCGGCTTTGCCCCGGCGGTCGTGGCCGCCCTGTCCGAACGGGGCACGGCCGGTTTTTCCGACCACCACTCCCGCAGCTGGGACCAGACCTGGCAACAGCAGACATCGGGGCAGGGCGATTCCCGTCAGCCTGATCGGCGCGGTTCGCTTGCGTCCGGACGCGATGAACCCGCCGCCGAGCCGCGCCATGCGGCGGCCCGCGACGACGATCGCACTCTCGACACCACCGGCGACCGGCGTGACCGCTTCGCCTGAACCAACCCGCCTGACACCAAGGAACCCGAACAATGGCCAAGGCCAAACCGACTGAAGACCAGCCCGCCAAAACAGGCAGCAAGATGAAACTGGTGCTGATCGCCGTGGCCATGCTCGCGGTTGGCGCAGGCGGGGCTTACGGCGCCTTCGCCTCTGGCCTGATCGGCGGCCATGCCGAATCCGGCCCTGATCTGCCCCGCCCGGTGGCCAAGGGTGGCGATGACCCTTACGCGCCCCCTGCTGACAGCAAGGGCAAGGATGGAGGCGCTGACCCGGTCTATGGCGAAGGCGGCAGCGAATACCGCCGACTCTACTACAGCTTCGAGGAAGGCTTTACCTCGAACCTCAAGGATTCGACCGGGCTGGTGCAGCTGACACTGGCGGTTTCGACCACCTATGACGGCCGGGTGCTGCAGTGGCTCCAGCGGCATGAACTGGCGATCCGCTCGGCAGTGCTGGTGGAGCTGGCTTCGACGCCGGAGGACGATGCCTTCACGGTAGACGGCAAGAAACGGCTTCAGGAGCGGCTGGTCAAGGCGATCAATCGGGTGCTGACCGAGCAGGAAGGGTTCGGCGGGGTGGATGCGGTCCACTTCCGGTCGTATATCGTTCAGTGAAGCCGGTCCGCGACTTTGTGGCCGCGCGGCCAGCGGTGCAGCACTGTGCCGAACTTCTGGGCAATGCGCAGCCACCGTTTGACTTGTCCGCTGCCAGTGCCGAATTCGCCGCCGAACTGGCACTGGCCCTGCCGGAGCGTTTGCAGCCGCTGCTGATCGGCCCGCGCCCCCTGGTCAGCGACTGGCCAGCCGAGACCATGACGGCCAGCGCGCTGGCAAGCACTTGGGCTGCGCCGTCGATCCACTATGCCGTGTCGCTGAGGCCGGACCTGCCGGTATTTGTCGCCTCGTTCGACAATGCGTCAGCGCTGGGGCTGACCGAACGCCTGTTCGGCGGGCGGGGCGGGGGGGTGGCCGAGGTGCCCAAGGTGCTGCCGCAATCGGTGGTGCTGTCGGTTGAACGGCTGGTCCGCAGCATAGCCGAAGCGCTGGCCCAGTTGTGCGGCACAAGCGGGGCCAAGCCCAACATCACTGCCCACGCGGTGTTCCGCCGCCTGGGGGTATTCAAGCGCAACGAAAACACGCTGGGGTGGAGCCTGACGGTGGAGCAGGAAGGGCATGACCCATGGAACCTGCGCCTTGCGGTAACTGAAGCGGCGATGCGGCCGGTGCTGGAGCAGCGCGCAGCCGGTGCGGCGAGGGCTCCGCAGGTGGTCGAAACCGACCCGCTGACCGGAGCAATGGCCGCAATCCCGCTGCCGCTGACCGCCATACTGGCCGACTTGCGGCTGCCGCTGTCCCGTCTGGCCGGGCTGCAACCCGGGGACACCATCCCGCTCTCGCCGCGCCGCGAGGTTCCGCTCGCCATTGGCGTCCAAGTCATTGCTACCGGCACGGTCGGTTCGCTCGACGAGCGGGTCGCGCTGCGCCTCACCCGCCTCAACTGAATCCGGAGACTTTCCATGGCTAACATTCCTGACACTCTCGGCCTGATCGGCGAGGTCACAGTCTGTCTAAGTGTTGAGCTTGGCCGCACCGAACTAGCGCTGCGCGATGTGCTTGCGCTGGGAGAGGAAAGCGTGGTCGCGCTCGACCGGCTGACCGACGAACCGCTCGACGTGCTGGTCAACGGGCGCCCCATCGCCAAGGCCGAGATCGTTGCGGAGAACAACCGTTTCGCACTGCGGATTGTCGAGCTGGTCGGCGGCCGCCGCGCCAGTGACCAGCCGCAGGGGGAGGCCGCCTGATGGGCTGGTATCTCGCCAAGATGCTGCTGCTAGTGCCGCTGCTGGGGCTGATGATCTGGGGCAGCCTCAAGCTCACCCAGCGTGTCCAGCAGAAGCTGACCGGGCGCATGGCAGGACAGGTGCAGCGCGCCCGGCTGGTCGAAACGACCTTCCTTGGCCCCGGTCTCAAGCTGGCGGTGGTGGAGTTCCGCGGACGGGAAATCCTGCTCGGCTGCACGCGTAGCGGGCTGACCCGGCTGGCCGAGTGCCAGATCGAAAAGGGGGTGGAACGATGATCGTCCGGCTCGTGATCCTGCTGGGGGTTATTGCCGTGCTGGCCCTGCCAGATGCGGCGCTGGCCCAACCGGCTCTGGGCGGCGCGCTTGACCGGGCGCTGGCCGCCTCGCCTACGGACGATGCAACGCCGCTGTCGCTTTCGCTGCAGATCCTGCTGCTGATGGGGCTGCTCACGCTGCTCCCCGCCATCGTGCTGATGATGACCAGCTTCACCCGCATCCTGATCGTGCTCTCGATCCTGCGGCAGGCTCTCGGGCTGCAGCAAAGCCCGCCCAATCAGGTGCTGATCGGGCTGGCCCTGTTCCTCTCCCTGTTCGTGATGGCGCCAACTCTGACCCAGGTGAACGCGGCGGCGATCGGGCCTTATGGCGCGGGCACACTGACGGGCGAACAGGCCATCGCTGCCGCTGCCGAGCCGTTCCACGCCTTCATGATGAGCCAGACGCGCGAGGCCAATCTGGCCATGTTCGCCGACATCGCGGGGGCGGGATCGTTCGCCAGCCCAGCCGACGTGCCGTTCTCGATCCTGCTGCCCGCCTTCGTCACCAGCGAACTGGAAACCGCGTTCCAGATCGGTTTCATGCTGTTTCTGCCTTTCCTGGTGATCGACCTGGTGGTGGCGAGCGTGCTGATGAGCCTGGGCATGATGATGCTCTCGCCCACCATAGTCTCGCTGCCGTTCAAGCTGCTGCTGTTTGTGCTGGTCGACGGCTGGGCGCTGCTGATGGGCAGCCTCGCGATGAGTTTCGGGTGATGAGGCAGCGGCGATGAACGACGACGCTTCCCTCCTCGGCCTGATCGACCAGATGCTGTGGACCACCGCGCTGATTGCGGGGCCGATCCTGCTCGCCGCGCTGGCTGTCGGGCTGGTGGTCGGGATTATCCAGGCTGCCACTTCGGTCAACGAGCAGACGCTGACCTTTGTCCCGAAGCTGGCGATTATTGCGCTGGTCATGGTGCTGATGGGCGGATCGATGATGGCGCTGCTGAGCGATTTCCTGCGCGAAATCTTCGCCCAGGTAGGCACGCTGTCGCGCTGATGCAGGCGGCCCCCATCGCCTTTGCGCTGTTCGAGCAGCAGCTGCCAGAAGTGCTGTTCCTGTCTGTCCGGGCAGGAGCGGCGATGCTGGCCGCACCGCTGTTCGGGGCGATGAGCGTGCCGGTGCAGTTGCGCGCCTTCTTCGGCATCGTGCTCGCGATCTTGATCCACCAGTGGATGCCGCTGCCGCCGCTGCCCGACCTGCTGAGCATGGCCGGAATGGTTGCCGTGATACAGGAAGCGGTGATCGGCTTCGCGCTCGGGTTCGTGCTGCAGATAGCCTTCGCCATCCCCCTGATCGCGGCCGAGCAGATCGCGGGCACGATGGGTATGGCGATGGCGACTTCGGTCGATCCGGCCAGCGGCTCGCAATCTGGTGCGATCGGCCAGATGTTCAGCCTGACACTGATCTTCGTTTTCCTGAGCCTCGGCGCACACTTGCTGTGGTTCGAACTGCTGATGGACAGCTACCGCGCCGTGCCTCCGGGGCCGCTGGCGCTGAGCGCAGAGGCGATGCAGCGAATCGTGATGTTCGGCGGACAAATGCTGGCAACCGCGGCCGCTATCGCCCTGCCAGTCGTGCTGGTCCTGTTGCTGGTCCAGGTAGCGACCGGGGTGCTGAGCCGGTCTGCCCCCTCGCTCAACCTGTTTGCGCTCGGTCTGCCTGCCGGGGTGCTGGCCGGCATTGCCGCGCTGATCGTGGTGCTGCCGGTGGTGATCGAACAGTTCGCCGGCGTCGCCCGGGTGGCGGTGGATCAGGCGGCGGGTGTGCTGTTGCCATGAGCGAGCAGCCACCTGGAGAGAAGACTTTTGCCCCCAGCGCCAAGCGACTGCGCGACGCTACGCAGAAGGGGGACGTACTGCGGTCGAAGGAGCTGGCGACCGCAGCGGCGATGATGGCGGGGCTGGCCGCGCTGATCGCGACCGGACCGTGGCTGCTCGCCGGCATGGAGGAAACGATGCGCGCCGGGGTCAGCTTCGACAGGGCGGGCCTGGAACGCTTTACCCCGCTGACAATGGCGGTGCTGGCGATGAAAGCGGTCATGCCGCCGGTCCTGGTGGTCGGGCTGGTGGTGCTGGCCGCCACGGCCGCCTCGCAGCTGGTTTTCGGTGAAGGGCGCTGGGTTGGCGCCAGCCTTGCGCCCAAGCCCTCGCGGATCAATCCGCTCGAAGGCCTCAAGCGGATGTTCGGGGCCCATGGCCTGATCGAACTGGGCAAGGGACTGCTCAAGATCGGCCTGCTTGGCGCGCTCACATGGTGGTGGGCGAGCGGAGCGATCGGGGCGTTGCTTGGCCTGGGCCGGGGCGATCTGGAAACCCAGCTCGGCACCGCATGGCGCGCAGGGCTCGACCTGCTGCTGGTGCTCACGATGGGCCTCGCCGTGATCGCACTGGTCGACTGGCCGATCCAGTATGTCCGGCGGCAAACCCGGCTGAAGATGACGTTTCAGGAAATGCGCGAGGAGAGCAAGGAAGCCGAAGGTTCGCCCGAGCGGCGCGCCGCGCAGCGCCAGCGCCAGCGCGAACTGGCGCGCGGCGGGGTATCGAAGGCGGTGCGCGAAGCGCAGTTCGTGCTGGTCAATCCGCAACACTTCGCGGTGGCGCTGGCCTATGATCCGGCGCTGGCGCCGGCGCCGGTGGTCCTGGCCAAGGGGCGCGGGGAAAAGGCGCTCGCCATGCGCGAACTGGCAGCGGAATTCACTGTTCCGGTGCTGGAATATCCGGCGCTGGCGCGCTCGGTCTATTTCACCACGCGCGAAAACCAGGTGATCCGGGAGGAGCTCTATGTCGCCATTGCCGCGCTGGTCGCGTTTGTGCTGGCGCTGAAACGGGGCGACCATCCGCCGCGCCCGCAGGTGGAGGTGCCGCTGACGCTGCGGTTCGATGCCGAGGGCAGGCTGGCCGGGGGTTAACCCGCGCCGCACCGCGTCGTTCTAAGCGGCATGGAAAGCAGCACATCCTCGCTCGTTTCGCGCCTTGGCGGCGGCAGCGGTGTCGATATGGTCAAGCTGGCCAGCGATCTTGCCGAAGCCCGCTACGCGGCGCAGATCGCCCGGCTGGCGACGCGAAACGAGGCGCTGGAAGCGCGGGTTTCGGCGGCTAGCCAGCTCCGCGGCCAGTTCAGCCAGCTTGCCAGCGCCCTGGGCGAACGGATACGCACCGGCGATCTGTCGCCGCAGCCGACCATTGGCAATCCTGCGGTTGCGAGCGTCACGGTGTTGCCGGGGGCGAGCCCGCGCGGCAGCTATGCCCTTGAAGTGACACAGCTCGCGCGCGGGCAGATGCTGGCACTGGCCGGCCCGGCCAATGTCAGCGATCCGCTGGGAGAAGGCGCCCTTACACTGCGTTTCACCGCCGATCCGGCGCGTGCTTCGGTGGTGATTGCGGTTGGGCCGGGCGATACGCTGGCCCAGGTTGCGGGCCGGATTACTGCCGCCAATGCAGGTATCACAGCCTACGTCGCGAACGGCAGCAATGGCCCGGAATTGGTGCTGAAGGGCGCTGAGGGCGCAGCCAGCGCGTTTGAGGTAGAAGTGACCAACACCGGGGCTCCGGGACCGCTTGGTGATCTCGGCTGGACGGCTGCGGGTGACAACGGACAGCTCCGCCAGAGCGCGCAGGATGCCGCCTTCCTGCTCGATACAGTGGCGATGACCAGCCCGACCAATCGGGTCACCGGCTTGCCCGAAGGCATCCAGATCGATCTTCGCGAGACCAATACCGGCGCTCCGACGACCATCGGCTTTGCCGACCGAAGCGGGCAAGTCAGCGGCGTGATGGGTGATCTGGTCGCTGCCTTGAACGACATTGCCGGGCAAGTCCGCGCATTGGGCGATCCGCTGGCGGGCGACCTTGGCGCAGACCCCGGCCTGCGGGCCTTGCGCAGAACCTTTGCCGCGCTTTCCGGCACCGTTATCATGCCCGGTGCAGCGGCGGGCGCGCCCCGCACACTGGGTGATCTGGGCCTGTCGCTCAACCGCGACGGCACTTTCCGGCTCGACAGTGCCCGGCTCAACCGCACGTTGACCGAGAGTCCCCAAGGCGCGGCGGCCATGTTCACCACCGGGCTGTTCGGCGTGTTTGCCACCGTTGACCGACTGGCGCGGACCACGGCGGCGCGCGGCGATCCGGGTTCGCTCGCTGGCTCGGAAGCGCGCTACAGCGCGCAGCTTAAGCGCAACGAGGACGCGCTCACCAAGATTGGCGAGCAGCAGGAGCGCCTGCGCGAGCGGATGATCCGCGAATTCGTTGCCGCCGACCGCAGGGTCGCCTCGTCCAACTCGACCCTGTCGTTCCTGCGCACGCAGGTCGACATGTGGACCGCAAGGAGCCGTTGACATGCTGGCCTTGCTGGATGATCCGGCCACCACCTATCGCCGGGTGGAGTTCGATGCCAGGGTCGAAGGGAGCGACGGTGCGGGCCTGACCCGCCTGTGCCTCGAAAGAGCGATTGTCGCGCTCGGCCGGGCGCGCATGGCCGATGATCGCGGCACCCGGGCCGATGCAATGGGGCAGGCCGGGGCCGCCTTGCTCGCCTTGCGGGAAGGGGTTGCGCCGGACAATCCGCTCCGAACCCCACTGGTGCAGTTCTACGGCAGCGCCCGGGCGGAAGTGATGGCATCGCTGGTCCGGCTGGATGTCGACCGGCTGGGTGCGATCGAACGCGACCTGGTTGACGTGCTTGCGCTGCTCTGACCGTTACCCGGCAAGATCCGCCAGCAATGCCCGCAGCTTGTCGAGCGCCTGCGCGCGGAGCTGATGGACGCGCGGCACGCTTACCTCGAGCACGGCGGCAATCTCGGTCAGGTTCAGCTCCTCGACAAAGAACAGCTGGAGCACCAGCTGGAGCCGTTCGGGCAACTGGTCGATTGCTTCGGCAAGCCGGGCATGTTCGTCCAGCTCGGCCAGCTGGGTGAAGGCATCGGGTGCGTCGTCGGCGAACGCGGCAGCGCCATTGCCGAGGCCGTCGTCGAGCGTGACAAAGGTGGTTGGCCCACGCTCGATCGCCCGCAGATCGCTCTCGCTGCAATCGAGTTCGGCACAGAGCTGAGCGGTAGTCGGCGGTCTGCCGTGGAGCCCGGTCAGGTGAGCTACTGCGGCGTCATAGGCCTGTCGCCACCGCACCGCGCTGCGGCTGTCGGGCATGGTCCGCCGGATCAGATCGAACATGGCGCCGCGCACGCGCAGCTTGGCATAGGCGGCAAAACCGTCGTCCGGGGCCACGCCGTGGCGGCGGGCGCATTCGGTCAGGGCCAGCAGGCCGACCTGGATCAGGTCTTCCAACTCGATCCCGTCGCGGCCCAGACCGTGGATATGCCAGGCGGACTTGCGCACCAGCGGCATGAACCGGCGCACCCGGTCCTCCACCACATCACGCGGTGCATGGGCGAGCGCCTCGGCAAAGGAGGAATGATCGTGATTCATGCGGCAAGCATCTCCGGTTCAGGTGCAGGTTGCGGCTCGGTTGGCGGGGCGCCGATCACTTCGAGCACTGTGATTGGCTGAGTGGCGGGAAGTTCGCTCAGGGCGAGCACCAGCGCACGTGGCACTCTGTTGTGCAGCAGCGCAGCGAGTGCGCGGCGAGCGGGGGTCTGGACGATCAGGGCGACCGGCCTGTCGGCCTGCGCCACCGCAGCGGCCATCCGCTCGGCAATCATCCGCCCGCAATCGGGATCGATCAGCGGCTGGCCGGTTGCCGGATCGGTCATTCCGCCGAGAATGGCGGCTTCCAGTCCGGGATCGAGCGTGGTGACAGTCAGTGGCTGGTCCGGCGGGCACACCTGGCCAACCATCCAGCCACCCAGGTCTATCCGGACAAGGTCGATCAGGGCATTGAAATCCTGAGTTTTCTGCAATGCGAGCGCGAGCGCGGTGAACACCGGGCCGGGGTGCGACAGGGCAATCCCGTCTGCCAGCAGCGCGCGCAGGAACCGGGTCAGTGCGGCAAGCGACATCGGCTCCGGGGTAATCGCCTCGACCAGTCCCGGCATTCGTTCACGCAGGCCGTCGAGCAGCGCGCGCACTTCCTCTGGACCCAGCAGTGCATCGATCCGGGCCAGCAGCAGCTGGTTGAGATGGGTCGCGATGACGGTCCCGGGGTCAACCACCAGGTACCCTTCGGCAATGGCCATTTCGCGCATGGCCGGTTCGATCCACCGGGCGGGGCAGTGAAAGCTGGGATCGAGCACCGCTTCGCCGGCAATTGCGGCACCCTGCGGCACTTCGCCGGTGTCAATTGCCAGCAGCCGGTCAGGCCGGACTTCGCCTTGGCCCAAGGTCACCCCGCCCAGCCGCACCCGGTAACCTTGCGGAGGGAGTTCCAGCGCATCAACCACACGCAGTTGCGGCAAAACGAACCCGAACTGGCGCGACAACTGCTTGCGGATGCCGGTCAGGCGCGGCAGCAGCGGCGCCTTGCGCGCCTCGTCGACCAGATGGACCAGAGCGTAGCCCAGTTCGAGCGCAACCAGCGTATGGTCGGTCACGTCAGCTATCCCGAACTGGTCCGGGCGGCTTTCGTCGAGCGCGAAGGCGGGGGCCGGGGCGGCGGCGGCGCGTCGACGCAGGCGGTACCATACCAGCAGGCATAGCGCTGCAGCGGGCAGGAACAGCAGCTGCGGCATGGCCGGGATCAGCCCGATCGCGCCCAGCACCAGCGCCACCGGGAGCCAGCCCTTGGCTTCGGACACCTGCCCGCCGATCTGGCCGACCAGGTCTCGCGTATCAGAGACGCGGGTCACGATGGCGGCAGCGGCAATGGACAGGAGCAACGCGGGCACCTGCGCGACCAGCGCATCGCCCACCGCCAGCGTGACATAGAATTCGCCCGCCTCGCCTGCGCTAAGGCCATGGGCGGTCATGCCCAGCGCGAAACCGCCAATCACATTGACGGCCAGGATCAGCAATCCGGCGATGGCATCGCCCTTCACGAACTTGGAGGCACCGTCCATCGAGCCGTAGAAGTCCGCTTCCACCGCCACCTCGGCCCGGCGCGCGCGGGCTTCGTCGGTGGTCAGAACTCCAGCGGCGATGTCGGCATCAATCGCCATCTGCTTGCCTGGCAGGGCGTCGAGCACGAACCGGGCGGAGACCTCGGAAATGCGCCCCGCCCCTTTGGTCACCACCACCAGGTTGATGATCAGCAGGATTGCGAATACGAACAGGCCCACCGCAAAATTGCCGCCGACCAGGAAAGCGCCAAAGCTTTCGATCACTTGCCCGGCGGCCGCCCCGCCTTCATGCCCGTTGACCAGCACCACCCGGGTCGAGGCGACATTGAGTGCCAGCCGCAGCAGCGTGGCGAACAGCAGGACAGTGGGAAAGGACGAGAAATCAAGCGGCTTGCGGGCGTTGAGTGCGGTGGTCAGGATGACCACAGAAATGGCCAGGTTGAGGACGAAGAATACATCGAGCAGGGTGGCCGGGATCGGCAGCACCATCAGCACGATCAGCGCCAGGATGCCGAATGGCAGGGCAAAGGCACCGGGCAGGGCGGCAAGGCGTGCCGTCACAGGCCGAAGCTCCGCAGGCGGGCGTAGGCGCGGCGGACGTGTTCGCCCGAGGCCGTTTCAGGTCCGGCAAAGCTGGTCTGCAGCACTTCGCTGAGCGGGCGCGGCCGGGTTGGTTCCGGCGCGAAAGTTGCCGCAGCGGCGGCAAACCGGTGTTGCCGGGCGTGGAACGGAGCGGGCATGGCAGCAGCCGATGGCGCGGATGTAAGGGTAGACGGGCTGACACCGGCGGGTGCGTCCATCGCCCGGGCCATCTTCCCGCGCATCAGGTCCAGCACTTCGGTCAGTGAGCGGGCCATGCCGCCCGGCTGATAGAAGATCGGCCGGTTCGCTGCGGCAGGCTTTGGGAACAGCGCAGCGGCAGACTGGCGCGGATCGGCCTGCATGGCAGTAAGGAACCGGCTTGCCCCACCAGCCCCCAGGAAATGGGCGAGATAGAGTTCGCCAGCGTCCGGTTCCCGCCCGAGCACGGGTAGCAAGGCGGCGCGGTTATCCTGCGCCAGTGCCCCAGCCATGACCGAAGCGAGTGCCGGATCGCGGCGCAGGCCCAGGATATGCTGGCGCAGCGCCGGATCGGCCACCCGCGGGCCATTGGGTCCGGGCGTGATCATGGTGGCCAGTTCACCCAGACCGTGCTCCGCGCCGTGCTTGTGAAGCGTGGTCAGCCAGGTCGATTCGATGAACTGGAACAGGCCAGTCGCGCTGGAGCTGCGTGCCTTCGCCGCCGGATCGAGCCCGGACTCGACCCGGGCCTGCGCCAGCAGAAAATCGAACCCCATGCCGGTGCGGGCGGCGCCTTGCGCAATCGCCGCGCGCACCGGGTAGGGTGCGGCGGGCGGTTGACTGGTCTCGATACGGCTTTCGCCCACGGCGGGCTCCCTTGCGGCAACGGTGTTTCACCGGTCACAGCAAGGGGCGTGCCAAATGCGTCAGGCAGCGCGGGATGCGGAGTAGGTTCGGGCCTCTCCAGCCAGCCCGTCGATCCGGGCAGCCACCTGCGCGGCCAGCAGGTTGCGCACCCGGCGGTTGATCTCGTTCATGGCGCGGGCGCTCTCAGCCAGAGCGCGGCATTCGCCGTCATCGGGCATGGCGGCGACCGGGGCGAGGTGCGTGCAAATGGCCTGCTTTTCATCGCTGGCTGCGACCAGCGCCTCAAGGTCGAGCGCGGCAAGAGCCTGCCGCTCTGCCTCCAGGGCGGCAATCATCTGCCGCAAATAGCGGGCGGTCTGGTCCGGGGTCATACGGCTCCTCCCAGCGCGAGGCGGGCCGCAATCATCGCATCGGCGATCCTCGCAGGAACCAGCGGATAGCTGCCGTCGCGCAGCGCTGCGCGGATTTCGGCCACGCGGTCCTGATCGACGGGCGGGGTGCGGGCGTCAGCGCCAACCAGCACTTCGACCGAGACGCCCGGCGAGACAGGGCGCGGCTCCGTGCGCGGGAAAGCCTCCCGCTGGTTGGAGGAATGGGTGTGGACCGCCGGTGCGGCGGCTGGCGGGGCCGCCTTGCGGATGTCGATCGGCGACATGGTGGGTCTCCTGCACTGTCCTTAGCCTCTAGGACGGACCGGCAGGCGCGCGATTAAGGGGGGAGATTCGGTTCAGGGCAGGGGAATTTCTGCCAGCCCCGGCTGCATGATGCGGGCCCGCAACGGCTCACCGCCGGGGGTGGTGCGCACGGCAATCCATTCACCCACGCTGCCGCTGCCCAAGGCTTCGGCAGTGCGGCGAATGGCAAACCCGCGCCCTGTGACCATGACCGTCAGGCTCTCGCCCCGCTTGATCATAGGCAGCTGACGGACGGCGGATGCACCGGCTGATCCAGCGGCCAATCCGGTTTCAGGCTCTCTGGAAGGGCTGACGACCAGGTTGACGAACACCCGCCACCCGCCGGGGCCGGGACAGGCAACCGTCACTGTCCGGCCCGGGCTGCCGTGCCAAGTGGCGACCGGTTCCTGCCCGCAGGCACTCAGGCGAAGACGGCGGTCAACTGGTTCGCGCGCACCGCCGGGCTGGCCGATGGCCGAACCGGTGAACCGCTCTACCACACGGTCGATGGCGGCCGGTTCGGTGTGCGCGGTCTGCGCCGATAAGGGCGCGGCGCTACCCGGAACCAGGGCCAGGAGCGGGAAACAAGCGAGACGGATCATAGCAGGGACCTTCGACAAACATGACATGGCCATGCAAGATGCACGGTCCGTGCCAGCCCTCCATAGGTAGTATCCCATGGGTTGCCGTTGGCGCAGTGTTGACCATGATCCGCCATAGGCAACCGGTCACCAGTCGACGCGCGCCGTGTGGTTGCTGTCGCCAGTTCAGGGAAACGCCAGTGATGGGCCTGCACGATCCTGCCCCCAGCGCCGATATGCCACCGGTCCATCCCGCGCCGCTGCTTGACCGGCTGGAGGAAGCGATCCACCGGTTCTCAGAGACCGCAGCCCGAGCCAGCGAACAGACTGGCGCGTGCCAGCAGCAATTCCATAACCAGATCGTGGCGGCCGAAGGGCTGGTGCCCGATCCGGCCACGCGCCAGATCGTCGATCTTGCCCGCGCCATGCTGGCGACCCTAGGCCAGCTCGAACGCAACATGCGCCGCAGCGAAGCGGAGACCGCGCAGCTGCGCAGCGATCTGGACCAGGCCCGGCGCGAGGCAGACATCGACTGCCTGACCGGCCTGCCCAACCGCCGCGCATTCGAACGGGAATATGCCTCCGCATTCGAACAGGCGCGGCGTGAAGGGCAGGCACTCTATGTCGCGATCTGCGACATCGACCGGTTCAAGTCCGTCAATGACCGGTTTGGGCACGAAACCGGTGATGGCTTGCTGCGAGCGGTCGCCAGCGTGCTGGGCGAATGCGCCGCCGACGGCTGTTTCGTTGCGCGGCACGGTGGCGAGGAGTTCGTCCTGCTGATGCGGGGAGAAAGCCGCGATCATGCGCTGGCCCGGCTCGATCGTGCTCGCATTGCTGTCAGCGAGCGGCGCTTCATCTCGCGCCAGACCAAGCAGCCGATCGGCATGATCAGCTTTTCCGCCGGGATGGCCGATGTCCTGGCGGAATGTGACCCGCGCGCAGCCCTGGCCAAGGCCGATGCCGCGCTCTACCGGGCCAAGGAACTGGGCCGCAACCGGGTGCTTGGCGCCTGGGATATGGCCAGCGGTGCGTCATAGGCAAGCGAGACCAGCACTTCACTCGACACGGCCGGTTCGATCACAACCCTTGGCGGCTTGCCCGCGCTTGCGGCGCGATTCGCGAGCGCCTGTGCCCGGCGCGAGATCACGGCCAGATCCCCCGGAGCAAAGCGGGCGAGGACCGTGAGCTGCGCCCGCGGGTCGGGCGGCTGCTGCACCAGCCATTGTTCCAGCGCCAACCCTCCGGCTCCTTCACGATAGACCGCCAGTTCCTGCGATCGTGCAGCTTCGGTCGCTTGACCAACCGCTGCGGGAGTGGCGGCGTGAAGGGCTGCCAGAGTGGTCAGGAACAGGATTAACGCAAGGTCCGACAGCACCACCTGCCATGAAGGAACACCGGCCCGGATCATGCGGCAAGCTCGGCCGCCGTCTGGAGAGCGCCTTTCGGGCAGGCTGGTGCAACCTGCTGCGCCAGCCATGCGATCAGCCGTTCGCGGCTGTCCTCCTCCGCCCGGCCGCGCCGTTCGATCATACCCGCCAGCGGCAGCACCAGCAGGTGCGCCACCAGCAGTCCGTACAAGGTCGACAGGATTGCGGTCGAAACCGCTGCCATTACCGCGCCCTCGCTGTCGAGCCCGGTTGCGGGAAGCTGGCTCAACCCGACCAGTGTGCCGACCAGGCCGAACACCGGGCCAAGCTCCGCCGCCTTGTCGAGCGTGCCCAGCGCGCGGCGCCTGCGTGTCTCG
Source organism: Sphingomonadaceae bacterium (assembly GCA_046294735.1). Taxonomy (GTDB): domain Bacteria; phylum Pseudomonadota; class Alphaproteobacteria; order Sphingomonadales; family Sphingomonadaceae; genus 34-65-8. The sequence continues at coordinate 280,370 of JBKBKB010000001.1, read as the reverse complement.
CGCCGGGTCCGGTGTTCCTGATGGCTGGCCAGCAGAGCGTCGATCGAGCGATGGCGGGTGAGAGCCGCCGTGGCATCGGCCAGCTCGCCATCGTCCACCGCCACCACCCGCGCGCGCAGAAGCCCGTCATGCCGGATCGTCTCGACCTCCGCCGCGATGGAAGCGCGCACCGTGCCGAAATCGAACGGGGGTGCGGCGAGGGCGGCCAGTTCGCGCGCGGTGACAGCCGTGTCGCGCCAGCCGGCCCGGGCCAGAGTGCCGGCGAGCGTGCCGCCAAGCACCAGCGCGGCGCTGAGCGGATCGAACAGGATCGAACTTGGCACGGTGGGCTCCTCACTGCTGGCCAGTGCAGGACGGCCAGCCGCGGGCGAAGTTTAAGGGGTCAAGCGGCAGGGCGGTGCCGTTATTTCGGCCGGTGCGGCAAGGCCTTGCCGCAAACGGCTATTCCGCCCCCTGTCGCCACCCTGCGGGGCCAAACTGGCACAGCCCTTGCGTCTCACCCTGGCGAAGCCCGCACTCCGGGCCAGCAAGGGGCATGAGGCCATGAGCGAAAGACTGTTCGGCATTCACGGCGCAGCGCTGGAATTGCGCTCGCAGCGCATCGGGCTGCTCACCGCCAATATCGCCAATGCCTCAACCCCAGGGTTCAAGGCGCGCGACATCGATTTTGCCAGCGCGCTGGCGGCCCGCACTGGCGGCGCCGATACAGCGCGGGCGGTCGAGGGCAGCCTGCGCTACCGCGTGCCTCTGATGGCTTCGGCCGATGGCAACACGGTCGATCCGTCCGAAGAGCAGATGGCCTTTGCCGAGAATGCGGTTGCCTACAGCGCCACGCTGTCCTTCCTGCAGGGCCGCGCCGATACCCTCAAGCGCGCGCTGAAGGGGGAATAGCGATGGGCAATTCTGCCAGCCTGTTCACCACCGTTCAGCGCGGCATGTCGGCGCAGATGGTGCGGATGAACGCCGCCACATCGAACCTTGCCAACGCCGGCTCGATCTCGGGCAGCGAGCAGGGCGCCTATCGCCCGATCCGCCCCGTATTCGCCGCCGAAGTCGACCGCGCCACCGGCCTGAGTTCGGTCCGCGTTTCCGGCATGACCACCGGTGAGGCTAATCCGATCCGCCGCCACGATCCCGACCACCCGCTCGCCGATGCCGAGGGATTCGTATGGGAAGCGCCGGTCGATGAGACGGCCGAGATGGTCGAGATCATGGACAGTGCCCGCACCTACCAGAACCTGGTCGAGGCGCTGCAGACCGCCAAGCAACTGATGCTCGATACAATGAGGAGTTCCTGACCATGGCCCCTGCCACCACCCATGCCGGCAATCCCGCGCTGGCTGCGCTCAACGCCCCCGGCACTGTCCGTCCACAAAGTGCGATGGGCAACCTGGGCGAAGGCGATTTCCTGCGCCTGCTGACCGTCCAGCTGCGCCAGCAGGACCCGCTGGAGCCGGTCGACAACAAGGACATGCTGGCCCAGCTCGCGCAGTTTTCTGCGCTGGCTGGCAGCACCACGGCCAATGCGCGGCTGGGCGAGATTTCCGCCAAGCTCGACGCGCTGATCGCCGCGCAGGAACGCGCCTTCACACCCCCCACCACTGCCAGCTGAGGAGCCAGCCATGTCGTCTTTCTACACCTCTCTCAACGGGCTGCGTAACGCCGAGACTGATCTCGGTGTGATCGCCCACAACATCGCCAATGCCGAAACCAACGGCTTCAAGAAATCGACCGCCCACTTTGCCGACATCGTCGCCAATGGCTCGGCCGGAAACCCGCGCCTTGCCCGCGGGATCGGGGCGACCGTGTCTTCGGTCAACCAGAACTTCAGCCTCGGGGCGATCGAGCAGACCGGGCGCAGCCTGGATCTGGCGATTGACGGGGACGGGTTCTTTGCTGTCCGCAATCCCGAAACCGCCGAGACCTTCTTCACCCGCAACGGCAATTTCCGCATCAACGGAACTGGGGTGCTGACCGATGCCACCGGCGCGCGCCTGCAGTTGACGCCGACCGATGCCGCGGGCGTGGTCACTGCTCCGGGTACGGTTGCGGACGGCCAGGTGCCGCTCACCAACGCCGCCGGGGCCGAGCTGGCCAACGTCACCATCGAACGCAACGGCGTGGTCCTCGCCGCCTATGCCGACGGCAGCGTCGAGGCGGTTGGGCGAGTGGCGCTGGCCAATTTCGTAGCCCCTGATGGCCTCAAAGCCATAGGTTCGAGCCGGTGGGAGGCAACCGGCCTGTCCGGCGCGCCGGCTTTCGCTACGCCCACGGTCGGGCGAGCGGGCCAGATCCTGTCCGGTGCGCTGGAGCGCTCGAACGTCGACCTCGCCGAAGAGATGGTCTCCCTAATAACCGCGCAGCGCAATTTCCAGGCCAATGCCAAGGCGATCGATACGGCGACGCAGATTTCCCAGACCATCATCAATCTGCGGAGCTAAAGTGCGATGGACCGCCTGATCTACACCGCGATGACTGGAATGAGCGCCGCCATGAACCGGCAGCGGGTGGTGGCGAACAATCTCGCCAACGCCTCCACCATCGGTTTCCGGGCGGAGGAATTTGCCATCACCCCGGTTACGGTGAAGGGCGGCCAGATCGAAGCCCGCAGCATGGCGCAGGGCGCGGTGCACGGCGCGAACATGGCAGGCGGCACTGTCCGCCAGACCGGCCAGCCGCTCGACGTGGCGCTGGTCGGCACCGCGCTTATGGCGCTGCAGGCGGCCGACGGCGGGGAGGTCTATACCCGCCGCGGAGACCTGCGGGTGACCGCCAGCGGCGTGCTGGAGAACGGCGACGGCTTGCCGGTGCTGGGTGAGGGTGGACCGATTACCGTTCCGCTCGGCGCGGACCTCATGATTGCTGAGGACGGCGCGGTGCTGGCCCGCGATCCCGCTGCGCCTGACCTGCCGCCGCAGGAGATTGCCCGGCTCAGGCTGGTCGATCCGACAGGCAGTGCGATCCTGAAGGACATCGACGGTTTCCTGCGCGTCCCCGGCGGGGGCGTGTTGCCCGGTGATCCGACTGCCCGGCTGGTGTCCGGCGCGCTCGAAGGGTCGAACGTCGATACTGCCACCACGCTGGTTCAGATGGTCGAGGCGCAGCGCGCCTTCGAACAACGGGCCCGCATTCTCTCCACCGCCGATGAAATCAGCCAGTCGGGCGCGCGCCTGATGTCGCTGCGCGGCTAACGATCATTCCAAAAGGATACTGACCATGCCCACCTCTGCTCTTCACGTCGCCCGCACCGGGCTAGAGGCCCAGGATGCGCGGATGCGCGTCATCGCCAACAACCTTGCCAACGTCGGCACCAGCGGTTTCAAGCGCGACCGGGCCGATTTCCAGACGCTGGCCTATCAGGATACCCGCGTTGCCGGGCAGCGCTCCACCGGGGAGACAGCCTATGCCATCGGGCTCAATCTCGGCAACGGGGTGGCGGTGCAGGGCACAACCCGGATCAATACGCAAGGTACGCTGGGCACCACCGGTAACGCACTCGACCTCGCTCTCGATGGCGATGGGCTGTTCCAGGTTGAACTGCCGGGCGGCCAGCAGGGTTATACCCGGGCGGGCAACTTCACCCTTAGCGCAACCGGCCAGTTGGTCACCGCGCAAGGCTATCCGGTCCAGCCTGCGATCGAAGTGCCGCAAGGTGCGCAGTCGATCACCGTTTCCCCCGATGGTACGGTCACGGCAGTGCTGCAGGGCGAGGCCGAGCCAACCGAACTGGGCCAGATCACCGTCGCCAGCTTCGCCAATCCGGCCGGCTTGCGGGCGATCGGGGACAACTTCCTGGTCGAAACCGCCGCCAGCGGCGCGGCCGAGGTCGGCCCCGCTGGCGAGGCCGGGCGCGGCTCGATCCGGCAGGGGATGCTGGAAGCCTCCAACGTCAATGTAGTCGAGGAACTGGTCGCCATGATCGAGGCGCAGCGCGCCTACGAGATCAATTCCAAGATGATCAGCGCAGTTGATGAAATGCTGCGCAACGCCAACCAGACGCTGTGAACCGCTTCCTTGGGAGGATATCCGCCATGACCCGTCTAACCGCCATCCTTGTTCTCCTGCCGCTGCTCGGTGCCTGCGGCATGGGCGGGGCTGGGCCGCATCCCGGCTTTGCCCCGCCCGAACCCGTTCTCGTCGCGCCACCGCCGCCGCAGGCGAACGGGGCGATCTTCCAGGCGGCCAGTGGCTACGCGGCCCTGCACGAAGGGCAGCGCGCCCGCCGCGTGGGGGACCTTGTCACCGTGGTTCTGGTCGAAAGCATCGGCACAACCAAGAGCACCTCGGCGCAGACTGCCAAGGGCGGATCGGCCGGGATCACCCCGCCAACCGCGGGCCCCTTGTCGTTCCTCAACCCCGAAGCCCTTAAGGCTGCGGCCAGTGCGTCGTTCAAGGGTGGGGGCAGCGCATCGCAGCGCAGCACCCTGAACGGCGCGATCGCGGTGACCATCGCCGAAGTCCGCCCCAACGGCACCGCGCTGGTCACCGGAGAACGGCACATGTCACTGAGCCAGGGCAAGGAATGGGTCCAGTTCGCCGGGATCGTGCGGCTGGCCGATATCGACGGCGACAACCGGGTGCTTTCCACCCAGGTGGCCGATGCCCGGATCAACTATTCCGGGCAGGGCGCGATCCAGCAGGCGAGCAAGCCGGGCTGGCTGTCGCGCTTCTTCAACCTGATTTCGCCGTTCTGAGGAGGGTGTGATGCGCCGCTTGTTCCTCTCGCTGCTTGCGCTACTCGCGTTGCTGCCCGCCGCCGCACAGGCAGAGCGGGTGCGCGATCTCGGCGCGTTCGATGGGGTGCGCGCCAACCAGCTGACCGGGTATGGCGTGGTCGTCGGCCTGCAAGGGACCGGCGACGACAACCTCGCCTATCTGACCGAGGCGATGAAGGGCGTGTCCGGCCGGCTCGGGATGCCGCTGCCGCCGGGCATTTCGCCGGGGCTGAAGAATGCGGCGGCGGTGATCGTCACCGCCGAACTGCCTGCTTTTGCCAAGCCGGGGCAGCGGATCGATATTACCGTCTCCACCCTGGGCAAAGCCAAATCCTTGCGCGGCGGGGCGCTGATTCTGACCCCGCTCTATGGCGCGGACGGGCAGATTTATGCGATGGCGCAGGGCAATGTCGCGGTCGGCGGCCTCGGTGTGTCGGGCAAGGATGGCTCGCAGCTGACCGTCAACGTGCCGACGGTCGGGCGCATTGCCAGCGGGGCCAGCGTCGAACGCGCGGTGGCGACTGGCTTCGATGCCCAGGGGCAGCTCAATTTCAACCTGCATAGTGCCGATTTCCTGACCGCGCAGCGCGTGCGCGACGCGATCAACACCCGCTTTCCGGGCGCAGCGCGGTTGGTCGATGCGGTGTCGCTGGCCATCGCCCTGCCGTTCGGCAGCGATGCCCGGTCCGCGATGATGGCCGAGATAGAGATGCTTGATGTTATTCCGGCGCAACAACCGGCGCGGGTAATCGTCAACAGCCGCACCGGGACCGTGGTGATCAACCAGGCGGTGCGGCTGAACCCCGCTGCGATAAGCCATGGCAAGCTGACCATCCGGATTGACGAGGCGCCGCGCGTGGTCCAACCGGCCCCGTTCGCACGCGGCGAGACGGCTGTGGAGGAAGCCAGCACTATCAGCATTGCGGAACAGGGCGGCGGACTGGTCGAAATACCCGGCGCGGCCTCCCTGTCGGATGTGGTCGCCGCGCTCAATCTGCTGGGCGTGGGAGCGTCTGATCTCGTCGTGATCCTCGAAGCATTGCGGCAGGCCGGGGCCTTGCAGGCGGAAATGGTGATCCTGTGACCATCGCGCCGATCAGCTCCGGTTCCACCCCTGCACCTGATCGCAGCGACTTGCGCGAAGCGGCGCAGGCGTTCGAGGCGATTTTCGTGCGGCGCCTGCTGGCTGCGGCGCGGGCGGGCTCGCTGGCGGAGCAGGGGCCGTTCTCCGGCCCCGGCCTTGAACAGTTTACCGCAATGCGCGACGAGCAGGTGGCCGAGATCGCCGCCCGAAGCGGCGGGTTCGGGCTGGCCGACCAGATCGAGCGGCAGCTTTCCGCCATGATCCGGCAGCAGGAGGCCCGGCGATGAGCGGCAACCTCCTCCAGATCGGCCAGAGCGGGGCGATGGCCGCGCGCGCCGCACTTGAACTGACCGGGCAGAACATCGCCAATGCCGGCAATGCCGACTACGCGCGCCGTAGCCTTGCCCTGGCGGACCTGACCCCGACCGGGGCTGTGGCCTTTACCCAAGGGTTCACCGCTGGCAGCGGGGTGCGGATTGACCGCGTGGCCCGCAGCGAGGCGACCCTGCTGTTCGCGCAGGCGCGCCAGTCCGGCAGCGACCTCGCCCGCGCCAGCGCCGAGCTGGAGGGCCTGCGCGAAGCCGAACGCGCGGTCGAACAGGCCGGGATCTACCCGGCGCTGGTGGAGTTCGAGGCGGCGCTGGGCGCCTTGCGGAGCGATCCGCTGAGCCCTTCGCTGCGGGCAGCGGTGCTGGAGCGCGGACGAGTGCTGGCAGACAGCGTGCGGCTCGGCGACCGCGGGCTGGCCAGTGCGATGGAGAACACCCGGTTCGCAAGCCAGGCGGGCGTGGCCAGCCTGAACACAGATGCGGGCGAACTGGCGCGGCTCAACGATGCGCTGTTGCGGGCCCGTGAAGGCACCTCGGGCCATGCTGCACTGCTCGACCGGCGCGACGCGCTGCTCGGGCGGATGGCGCAAAGCGCGCGGATCACGGTCGAACATGGCCAGCGCGGGACGGTCAATGTCCGGCTGGGTGATGGCAGCGGGCCATATCTGGTCAGCGGGACAAGTGCCACGCCGTTTGATGCCGTGCCCCAGCCCGATGGCACGCTCGCTTTCACGCTCGGCGGGGCACCTGTGACCATGGCCAGCGGCGCACTTGCCGGACAGGCCCAGGCGCTCGCCGCCCAGCGCGATGCGCGCGGCGAACTTGATGCACTGGCAGTGCAGTTGGTGACACAGGTCAACGCAGCGCAGGCTTCCGGCGTCACTCCGGCGGGCGCGCCGGGGCAGCCGTTCTTCGCCGGAACGGCTGCGCGTGATCTCGCTGTGGTGCTGGTTGACGGATCCGGTCTTGCCACTGCACCGGCGGGCGCTGGCCCACAGAGCCGTTCTACCGCCAATCTCGATGCCTTGCGCGGCGTACTCGGAAATGGCGGGCCGACTGCTGCAGCAGATGCGCTGCTGTCCAGGCTATCACAATCCGTGGCCGGGCGCGCCGTCAGCCGCGATGTCATGGCGACCGTGGCGGAAAGCGCAAACGCCGCTCTCTTTCGCGAAACCGCCGTCGATCTCGATGCCGAAGCGGCCAATCTGCTGCGCTTTCAGCAGGCCTTCCAGGCATCGGGCCGGGTGATTCAGACCGCTGCAGAAATTTTCGACACGATTCTGGGGATTCGCTGATGACGATATCGACGTCGATTTCCGGGATTTCGGGCCACAGTTTCCACCTGGCTGCGCGGTCGCAGCAGGCCTCCCTGCGCGGCGAGGCCGAGGCTCTGCAGCGCCAGGTCGCCACTGGCCAGCGGCTCGAACGCGGGTCCGACGATCCGGTCGCCGCGGCCCGTCTGCGTTCACTCGCCCGTGCCGACCGGCTCGCCGGAGTTGAAGCAGGCAATGCCCTGCGCGCCCGCGAGGAGCTCGGCGCAGCCTCGGCCCGGATGGACGAGATGGCCAACACACTGATCCGCGCGCGCGAACTCGCGCTGCTGGCCGCCAATGGTGCCACATCCTCCGGGGGACGGACCGCGATCGCCACCGAGATCGCTGCACTGCGGGACACACTGTTTACCCTTGCCAATGCCACCAGCGCGACCGGCGAGCCCTTGTTCGCGGGGCATGGCGGCGGACCTGCTTATGAGAAAACCGAAGGTGGATCAGTTACTTATGCTGGAACCGGAGAGGCCGGAGAACTGGAGATCGGCCCCGGTATCGCCGTGCAGCGGGGTCTCGCCGGGCCTTCCTTCCTGTCGTTCCAGCACAGCGGCGCGCCGACCGACGTTTTCGCCTTGCTCGGCGCGCTCGAACAGGGGCTGCGGAATACAAGGGGCGATCCAGGGGCTGCCGCGCGCGACAGCCTGCCGGGCCTCGATGCGGCGCTGGAAAGCATCGGACGGGGCCAGACCGTGGTCGGTACCCGCCTGGCCTGGGTTGAGACGGTCGAGACGATCGCCAGCCAGACCGGCGAGGCGCGCGCACTTGAAGCCGCCAATGCAGGTGGTGCCGACCTCGCTGCCACGATTTCCCGCCTGCAACAGGTCATGACCACGCTTGAGGCGAGCCAGGCGAGCTACGCCCGGCTCGCCTCGCTCAGCCTGTTCGATCGGCTCTGATTTTCGACAAGGAAACAACATGTTCGCTGTAATTGGAATAGTCATCCTGCTGGTCATGGTGTTCGGTGGCTTCGTGATCGCGGGAGGCTCGCTCGGCCCGGTGCTGAAGGCGCTGCCGTTCGAAATGATGATCATCGGCGGCGCGGCCATCGGCGCGACTGTTATCGGCAACTCGATGCACGAGCTCAAGTTGATCGGCGGTGCCTTTGCCAAGGTGTTCAAGGGGCCGCAGTTCAACGATCAAGACCATATCGACGCGATTGCCCTTTCGAGCCGGTTGATGAAGCTGCTCCGGTCCGAAGGGGCAGTAGCGCTTGAAAGCCATGTGACCGAGCCTGAGAACTCGGCGATCTTTTCCGAATATCCCCGCCTTCAGGGCGATCCGGCGGTGTGCAACCTCATTTGCGACGCGCTGACCCTGATGGTCGTGTCCAGCGGTGCGCTTGAGGCCCATGCGGTCGAAGACGTGATGGACAATGCGATCAAGAGCCAGCTGCACGAGATGGACGAGCCCGCCCATGCGCTCCAGTCGATGTCAGATGCCTTGCCCGCGCTAGGCATTGTCGCAGCGGTGCTGGGGGTGATCAAGACAATGGGTTCGATCGACGAACCGCCCGCTGTGCTGGGCGGGATGATCGGCGCTGCGCTGGTTGGCACGTTCCTCGGCGTGCTGCTCGCCTATGGCTTTGTCGGGCCGATGGCGGGGAGGCTGAGGCAGGTTAACGCGCATGACCAGCAGATCTACCATTCGATCAAGCAGGTGATCATTGCCTCGCTCCACGGTTATCCGCAGCCGCTGGTGCTGGAAGCTGCCCGGTCCGGCCTGCCGCCGGCCCATCGCCCGCGCCTGACCGACCTGCTCGACCTGATGCGGGGGCGGTGACGTGACGGTCGAGACGCTCATCGACACTGGCGACGCTGTGATGCCCTCCTCGGCCAGCATTCCTGCGGCGGCAGGGCCTGCGCCGGTGATCGTCCGCAAGGTAACCGTGGTGGCGGGCGGGCATCATGGCGGGGCATGGAAGGTCGCCTATGCCGACTTTGTCACCGCGATGATGGCGTTCTTCCTGCTGCTATGGCTGCTCGGTGCAACGACCGAAACCCAGCGCAAGGGGCTGGCGGACTATTTCACCCCCACGCTGGTCAAGATGCGTGAGCAAAGCGCCGGGGCCGACGGGATGCTGGGCGGGTCCTCGATCACCGAAGTCGACAATTACCCCAACCGCCAGGGCCAGACCGGTAACCAGGCCATCACCATTCCCCGCAGCGCGCGGGGCGGGCCGGAGAAGGACGGCTCTGCCAGCGCCGAGGAAGCCGAGGCGCGAAGGGCTGCCCTGCAGGCGCGGATCGAGCAACGCCTGCACACCCGATCGGATTTGAGCCAGCTGGTCCGGCAGGTGAGGGTCGTCAGCACTCGGCGCGGGGTGCGGATCGACCTGATGGACGATGCGGATTTCTCCATGTTCGCACTTGGCACTACGGTGCTGGTGCCCGAGGCGCGCGAGCTCATCGGAGTGGTGGCGGAGGCAATCGGTGGGGATGGTTCCCGTCTGATCGTGCGCGGCCATACCGACGCGCTGCCGTGGCGGGCTGGATCGGGGGCGAGCAATTGGTCGCTCTCTGCCGGGCGAGCCGAGGCAACGCGGCAGGAATTGCGCCGAAGCGGGATTGCCGAAAGCCGGTTCGAACGGATCGAAGGCGTGGCCGAGCGCGAGCCGCTGTTGCCCGATGATCCTGCCGATCCTCGCAACCGGCGGATGTCGTTGCTGGTGGTCGACTAAGGTTGTTTGCCCGCTATCCGCTTCCGCCGGGTTTCGCTGCGGCGGTAGAGGAACCGCGCCAGCGCGCCCGTTCCGACCATGGCGACAACCGGGGCCGCAACCAGCATCACCTTGCGCTTCTTGCGCGGCTTTTTGGCCTGCTCGGGCTGGCCGAGCAGGCGATCAACCCCGCGCCGGACGACGACTATCCCAGCCTTCAGGGCAATGTCGGTCGCCAGCGCTGCAATGGCCGGGTTGGCCAGCAGGCCCTTCCCGGAGTCCAGCTTGGCGGGCGGCCGGGCCACCGCAGGCCTACTTCTTCCGTCCGAAATCGACCGTGACGACGTTGGAGCCGTCGCCCGGTCCGACCGGATTGTCAGGCGTGTCGTTTTCTGCATCGTCATGTGCTTCAGGCGCCATGTCGGCCACGCTGGCTTGGAACTGGAGCCCGAAATCGACCGCCGGATCGACGAATGCGGTGATAGCGGAAAACGGGATTTCCAGCTTGCTCGGTACCTGGTTGAAACTGAGGCCAACCTGAAAACCATCGTCCGTGACGGCCAGATCCCAGAATTTGTTCTGCAGCACGATCGTCATTTCGTCCGGAAAGCGTTCGTGCAGGTGCGGCGGAATGCGAACGCCAGGAGCAGCGGTCTTGAAGGTGATGTAGAAATGGTGGTTGCCCGGCAGGTTGCCGCCGCCACGCTCGACCTCACCCAGCACCCGGCCCACCACTGCGCGCAGGGCCTCCTGCACGATTTCGTCATAGGGGATCAGGCTGTCGGGCGCGGTGTCGCTCATGGCCTGCTAGGTGGCGGGGCAGCGGCGCGCGGTCAAGCGCAGAATGCTTGCACCTCGGCGCTTTCCCCCTATAGCGCGGCCATCATGCGAACAGGCCGGATCGAACGCAACACGGCGGAAACGAAGATCCTTGTCGAGGTCAATCTCGACGGGACGGGCGCCTACGACATCCACACCGGAATCGGCTTTCTTGATCATATGGTCGAACAGTTCAGCCGCCATTCCCTGATCGACGTGACGATGAAGGTCGAAGGTGACCTGCATGTCGACCAGCACCATACGACCGAGGATAGCGCGCTCGCATTGGGCCAGGCACTGGTGCAGGCGCTGGGCGACAAGGGCGGCATCGGGCGATACGGCACTGCCTATTCGCCGATGGACGAGACGCTGAGCAGGGTCGCGCTCGACATTTCCGGGCGGCCCTACCTGGTGTGGCGGGCAGGCTTCACCCAGATGCGGCTGGGCGAGTGGGACACCGAACTGATCGAGCACTGGTTCCATTCGGTCGCGCAGACCGCCGGGCTGACGCTCCACATCGAACTGCTTTATGGCAGCAACAACCACCACATCTGCGAGAGCATCTACAAGGGCTTTGCCCGCGCAATGCGGCAGGCAGTGGAGCGCGACCCGCGCAAGGGCGGGGCAATTCCCAGCACCAAGGGGCAGCTCGGTGGGTGAAGTGACCGCGCTCGTCGATTACGGCGCGGGCAACCTCCACTCAGTCGAGAATGCGCTGCGCAAGGTCGGAGCGAGTGTTTCGCTGACTTCAGACCCGGACGTGATCCGCGCGGCTGACCGGATTGTCCTGCCCGGCGTCGGCAGCTTCCGGGCTTGCGCCGAAGGGCTGCGGGCGGTGCCAGGCGTGATCGAGGCGATGCACGAGCGGGTCTTCGTCGGCGGAGCGCCGTTTTTAGGCATCTGTGTGGGGATGCAGCTGCTGGCAGCCCGGGGGCTGGAGCACGGCGAAACCGCAGGGCTGGGCTGGATCGACGGCACCGTCCGCCTGATCGAGCCGACCGACCCCAGCGTGAAGGTTCCCCACATGGGCTGGAACGATGTCGCTCCGATGCCGCACGCGCGCGGGCATGACGTGGTGAACGCGGGCGAGGCCTATTTCCTGCACTCTTTCCACTTTAAGGCGCGCTATCCTGAAGATGTGCTGGCGATGACCGACCACGGCGGTGGGCTGGTCGCGGCGGTTGGGCGGGACAATTACCTCGGGGTGCAGTTCCACCCGGAAAAGAGCCAGGGCTTCGGCCTGGCGCTGCTGGAAAGGTTTCTCGAATGGCGGCCGTGAGGTTTCCGACATGATCGTCTTCCCCGCCATCGACCTCAAGGCCGGCCAGGTCGTGCGACTTGCCGAGGGCGATATGGACCGCGCCACCGTCTACGGTGACAATCCGGCTGCGCAGGCCATGCTGTTTGCTGAGGCCGGGGCCGAACATCTTCACGTGGTCGATCTTGACGGCTCGTTCGCCGGCCGGGCGGAAAACCGCGAGGCGGTCGAGGCGATTATCGATGCATTTCCCGGCTATGTGCAGCTGGGCGGCGGCATCCGCACGCGCGATGCGGTGGAGGGCTGGTTCGGTCTGGGCGTGGCCAGGGTGGTGATGGGTTCGGCCGCGCTCAAAGACCCCGACTTCGTCAAGGACATGGCGCGGGAGTTTCCCGGCGGGATCGTGGTGGCGGTCGATGCAAAGGACGGCATGGTCGCGACCGAGGGCTGGGCCGAACTGTCCGACGTTCCGGTGGTGGACCTTGCCCGGCGGTTTGAGGACGCGGGCGTCGCCAGCCTGCTGTTCACTGATATCGGCCGCGACGGCCTGCTCAAGGGTGTCAACATCGATGCCACGGTGGAGCTGGCCCGCCGGGTCGATATCCCGGTTATCGCCAGCGGCGGGGTGAAGGGGCTGGATGATATTTATGTTCTGTCGATGCATGCCAGCGACGGGATCGAGGGCGTGATTACCGGGCGCGCGCTCTATGAAGGCAAGCTCGATCTGGCAGCGGCAATCGAAATGGCCCAAAAAGTTGAGAGGCGGGCCTGAGGCATGACCGTCCGCATCCGCGTCATCCCCTGTCTCGATGTGGCCGACGGGCGCGTGGTCAAGGGCGTGAACTTCGTCGACCTGCGCGATGCCGGCGATCCGGTCGAGGCGGCGCGGGCCTATGACGCGGCGGGGGCGGATGAACTGTGCTTCCTTGACATTTCCGCCAGCCACGAAGGGCGCGGAACCCTGCTCGACATGGTGCGGCGCACGGCGGAAGTGTGCTTCATGCCGCTGACCGTTGGCGGCGGAGTGCGCAGCGTGGAGGATGCGCGCGCGCTCCTGCTGGCCGGGGCAGACAAGGTCGCGGTCAACAGTGCGGCGGTCTCTCGGCCCGAGCTGGTCAGCGAGATCGCGGAGAAGTTCGGCAGCCAGTGCGTCGTCGCCAGCGTCGATGCGCGAGTTGCGAGCGAGGGCATGCGCGGGTGGGAGGTGTTCACCCACGGCGGACGCAAGGCGACCGGGATCGATGCGGTCGAACATGCGGTCCGGCTGGCGCAGCTGGGGGCGGGTGAATTGCTCGTTACCTCGATGGATTCCGACGGCACCCGCGAAGGGTATGATGTCGAGCTGACCCGGGCTATTGCGGATTCGGTTCCGGTCCCGGTGATCGCTAGCGGCGGCGTGGGCACGCTGGCGCACTTGGTCGAAGGGGTGACCCGCGGCCACGCCAGCGCGGTGCTTGCGGCCAGCATCTTCCATTTCGGCCAGCACACGATCGGCGACGCACACGCGGCCTTGCGCGCCGCAGGGCTGCCCGCACGCGCCTGAGCCACGCTTGCCCCATTGTGGGACGGGGCTGAAATCCTGCTTGTGCTCAAGGTCTTGTTGGCGCTTGGGCAGACTATGCGGTTCCTTCCTTTCGCGTTTCCCCTATTCCTGCTGTCGGCCCCGGCCCATGCCAATGTGATGGCCGGTGTGCAGATTCCCGAGCCGAGCAATCTGGCTCTGTTCGCACTTGGCCTCGCTGGGGTGGCGATTGGCCGCCGCTTTTCACGTGCCCGCCGCAACCCGGACGACGAATAGGCCGGGGTTGATGCCGGATTGACTGGCGCGCCCGCCGCTTCCATGCACGGCGCATGGACACCCTGACCCGACTTGAACAGACCGTCACCGCTCGGCTCGCCGCCGATCCGGAGACAAGCTACGTCGCCAAGCTGCACGCACGCGGCTTGCCGGTGATCGCGCGCAAGCTGGGCGAGGAAGCGGTCGAGACGGTTATCGCCGCCCTGTCCGGCAGCCGTGCGGAACTGGTGGGCGAGGGCGCCGACTTGCTGTTCCACCTGACCGTGCTGCTGGCGGAAAAGGGCGTGCCGCTGGCCGAGGTCATGGCCGAACTTGAACGGCGCGAAGGGGTGTCCGGCCTGATCGAAAAAGCAAGCAGGAGCGAATGATGGCAATCGACGCGACCCAGCCCTACGACGACAACAACATCTTTGCGAAGATCCTGCGCGGCGAAATCCCGTCGACCAGGGTGTACGACGATGAATGGGCCTACGCGTTCGAGGATATCAACCCGCAGGCGGCGATCCACACCCTGGTGATTCCCAAGGGCCGCTACGTCAGCTGGGATGATTTTTCCGCCCGCGCGAGTGCCGAGGAAATTGCCGGATTCGTCCGCGCGGTCGGCCACGTTGCGCGGGAGAGGGGGCTGGTTGAGCCGGGCTATCGCCTGCTGGCGAATATTGGCGGGCACGGCCACCAGGAAGTGCCGCACCTCCACGTGCACATTTTCGGCGGGCATCCGCTGGGGCCGATGCTGGTCCGACGCTGAGCGTTTGGCGGCGCCGCCGCATGCAATTCATTGGCCATTTGGCCTATTTTGTTCGGTTAAGGTTGCCCCGCGACTCCGCGCTCGGCTAAGGCCGCGATCAACGATGACCCTGCACCCGACACCCCCCGGCGGAATCCTTGATGGTTCGCGGCATCTTTATGCCGTGCGCGTGTATTACGAGGACACCGACCTGTCAGGCGTGACATATCATGCCAATTACCTGCGCTGGTTCGAGCGTGCCCGGTCGGACTTGCTTCGCCTGCTCGACATCGACCAGCGGGCGGCAATCGAGGCCGGAACCGGCGCCTATGCCGTGGCCGATCTTGCCATCCGTTACCTGCGCCCGGCCAGGCTCGACGATGATGTAGTGATCGAAACCCGCTGCACCGAGATGCGCGCCGCCAGTTGCCGGATGCACCAGCGCGCCCTGCGCGGCGGCGAACTTCTGACCGAAGCGACCCTGCGAATCGGCTTCGTTGCCCCCGATGGCCGCCCCGTGCGCCAGCCCGAAGCGTGGCGGGCCGCGTTCCAGACCATACTTTCCGAGGAAGAACCAACCCGATGAGCGTGCTTGCTGTCCTTGCCCCCGCTGCGGCCCATAACCGGCTCGATCCGGTCCAGCTGTTTTTCGACGCCGATATGATCGTTCAGGCGGTGATGGTCGGGTTGGTGCTGGCCTCGATCTGGACCTGGATGATCATTGTCGCCTTCAGCCTGCGGATGGGCAAAGTACGCAAGCGGGCCGACGAGTTCGAGGCCGACTTCTGGGAAACCGACGATTTCGACGCCTTCATGAAGAACCGTGCCCGCAAGGACATCCCCTCCGCCCGCATTGCCAGCGCCGGCATGGCCGAATGGCGCAAGTCGACCAAGGGCGGGGTCAAGGACCGCGACGGGCTGCGCCAGCGGATGGGGCTGGCGATGGAAAGCCAGGTTGCGCAGGAAGCGGACGAACTGGCCGGGCGGCTCACCTTCCTCGCTACTACCGGCTCCGTTGCCCCGTTCGTGGGCCTGTTCGGCACGGTCTGGGGGATCATGAACAGCTTCTTCCAAATCGGTGCGCAGGAAAGCTCCTCGCTTGCAGTTGTCGCTCCCGGTATTTCCGAAGCGCTGTTCGCGACCGCAATCGGGCTGTTCGCGGCTATCCCGGCGGTCATTGCCTACAACCGCTTCAGTCACGATGTCGATGCGCTCCAGGCCCGGCTCCAGCGCTTTGCCGACCGCTTCCATGCCAGCCTGAGCCGCGAACTGGAGCGGATGTAATATGGCCATGGGTGTGCTCAAGCGTGGACCCCGCAGGGGCCGCCGTGCGCCAATGGCGGAGATCAACGTCACGCCGTTCGTTGACGTCATGCTGGTGCTGCTGATCATCTTCATGGTCACCGCACCGATGCTTAATGCCGGCGTGCCGGTCGAATTGCCGGAAAGCCGCGCCAACGCCCTGCCGCAGGAGCAGGAGGCGCTGACCGTGACCGTTGGTGGAGATGGCACGATCTATCTCGATGACAGCCCGCTCGCGCCCGGTGAACTGGCCGACCGGCTGGCCAATGTCCCGCGCAATGCCGACGATGCCCTGCCCAGTGTCACCCTCCGGGCAGAGAAGACGCTCGATTACGGGCGGGTGATGGCGGTGATGGGGGAATTGAACCGAGCCGGATTCACCACCATTTCGCTGGTCACCAGCGGTTCAGACACAAGCCCATAGCCCGAGAGAATCATGGCGACCGCAACCCTGCAGCAAGAGGAGAAGCTTGGCCTTGGCGTGGCCGTGGCGCTTCATGCCGCGCTGGTTGCTGTCCTGCTGCTGCAACCCGCCCCGCGCGACCCGCCGCCGCTGCCGGAACGGATGACGGTCAGCCTGACCAGCGAGGTGGGGCTGACCGCGCAATCACCCGAGCCGGTGGCCGAGAGCCGCGCTTCGATTGCTCCGACGCTGGCGGAGGAACCTGCGCCGCCAATTCCCGTTGCTACACCTGAGCCGATTCCGGCACCGCGCCCGGTTCAGACCACTGCACCTGCACCGCGCCCGACACCGACCGCGCGGCCGACCACGCCTACGCCCCGGGCAACGGCCAGCCCCCGCCCAATACCTCCGCCGGTCGCAACCCGCGCACCGGCCCCGCGCCCAACAGCCACTGCTGCACCTGCACCGCGGCCGTCCGCTACAACACCACCGCGGCCCACAGCTACAGCAACCGCCGCTCCGCGCCCGAACGCCACGCCAACCCGCAGCGGAGGTAGCCGGATCGGTAGCGATTTCCTGCCCGGTGCAGGTAGCAGCACGACGACCAGTGAGACGCGGGTTCCTGCTGGGCAGATCGGGGCGAGTGCGCGTGCCTCGCTGGTCGATGGCATCGCGCGCAAAATCAAGCCGCACTGGCAACCGCCGAACGGGCCGGAAGTGGACCAGATTGTGACCGTGCTGCGCTTCCGGCTGAACGAGGACGGTTCGCTCGCGGGGCGCCCGAGCGTGGTCCGCCAGACAGGTGTCAACGATACCAACCGCGCGCAGGCAAGCCGCCATGCTGAACAGGCCATTCGGGCGGTGCAACTGGCCGCCCCGTTTGACTTACCCCCGCAATATTACGAAGCTTGGAGGAATGTCTCCGGCTTCAGCTTCGACTGGAAACTCTCGCAATGAAAAAACTGCTCCTGCTCACTGTCTTTGCCTTTGCGACTCCGTCGCTTGCGCAGGATCTCGGTGCGCCGGTTCCGGTTCCCAGCCCGGTCGAATCGGTTGCTGAAGCGGATGATGACGAAGGCGGTTTGACTGGCTCCGTTTCCTATGAGGGCCGCCTCGACGATCTCGGCATCGCCATTCCCGGCTTTGCGACCGACGCGGACCGGCCGACGCCCGCCAATGCCAGTGGCACCGGAGCGCTTGGGCGTGAGTTAGGTCGGATCGTATTTAACAACCTGAAGAACAATGGCTTGTTCAAGCCTGCCGGGCCGGACAGCCTGCCACAGCCGACCTTCGGCCAGATCACCGCGCCGCAATGGGCCACATGGTCCAACCGCGGCGCGGAAATGCTGGTTCACGGCTATGTCCGTGCGCGCAGCGACGGCAAATTGGTGGTCGGGTGCTACCTCTATGACATGGCGCTCCAGAGCGAGCTGGTGCGCGGCGGCTGGATCGTCGAGCCGGGCGACTGGCGTCGGGCCGGGCACAAGTGCGCCGACATGGTCTATGGCCGCCTGACCGGGGAGAGCCCGTTCTTTGACAGCCGGATCGCCTATATTGCCGAAACCGGGCCCAAGGACGCGCGGGTCAAGCGGCTCGCGATCATGGACAGCGATGGGGCCAACCACCGCTTCATCACCACCGGACGGGCGACCGCGCTGACCCCGCGCTATTCGCCCGATTACCGCAAGCTGATGTACCTCAGCTATGTTGATGGTAACCCGCGCATCTATGTTTATGACATCGGCACCGGGCGGCAGACGCTGGTGACGCAGAGCACCAACCCGACTTTCGCCCCGCGCTGGAGCCCGGATGGCAAGTGGGTGCTTTATTCGATGGCGGTGGCTGGCAATACCGACATCTACCGCGTCTCCGCTGAGGGCGGCCCGAGCGTGCGGCTAACCAATACGCCCGGCATCGATATTGGTGGGTCATACTCGCCCGACGGCAGCAAGATCGTGTTCGAAAGCGACCGCTCGGGCAGCCAGCAGATCTATGTGATGGATGCAGACGGATCAAACCAGCGCCGGATCAGCTTCATGGGCGGGCGCGCGGCAACGCCGGAATGGAGCCCGCGCGGCGACCAGATCGCCTTCACTCACATTGCCGGTGACTTCAACATCGCGGTTATGAACCCGCAAGGGGGCGGTTTCCGCCGCCTGACTCGCGGATGGCAGGACGAGGCGCCGACCTGGGCCCCCAACGGCCGCATCATCCAGTTCTTCCGCACCGAGCGCGGGACAGGCCGCACCGGCCTGTGGCAGGTCGACTTGACCGGCGAGAACGAGCGGCGTCTGCAAACGCCGGTCGATGGATCGGATCCCGCCTGGGGACCAATTCTGCCGTAAATGCACTTCTTGAGAGATTGGTTGGGGAACCGTAACAACGAAAGCCGCGTAAGGAGTAACGAAAATGAACAGGACCTTCGCTTCACTTACCGTCATGGCGGGCGCGTTCGCGCTGTCGGCCTGCAAGACCACTGCTCCGGATGTATTGCCACCTGACCCGACTCCCAGCACTGGTGGGGCTACTGGTGGCGGTATGACCCAAGGTCCTGCGGTCGGTAGCCAGGCTCATTTCGAACAGGGCGTTAACGGCCAGAATGTGATCTATTTTGACACCGACCGGTTCAATATCGACAGCGCTGATGCCGCCGCACTGCAGACGCAGGCGCAGTATCTGGCCCGCTATCCGTCGATCAGCATCACCATTGAAGGCCATGCCGACGAGCGCGGTACGCGCGAATACAACCTCGCACTGGGTGAACGGCGCGCCAACGCAGCCAAGAACTACCTGGTTAGCCTGGGCGTTGATGCTAACCGTGTCCGCACGGTCAGCTACGGCAAGGAACGGCCGGTTGCCATTGGTTCGGACGAGCGCTCATGGGCGCAAAACCGCCGCGCGGTGAGCGTGGTCGTCAACTAACCCTGGAATTGCAGGCCCTTTCCGCAACGGGAAGGGCCTGCCGTCAGTGTGCTGCTGCCACGAACATGACCGGCGCTGTTGCAGCCGTTGAGTGGCTGGCCGGGCCGCTGAGCGGGCCTTGGGCCATCGCCAGCAGCGCCATGGCGAGAACCGAAAGAGTTGCCGAAACGGTCAGTTGCTTGCTCATGATCAGCCGTTGCTCCGGTTGGAAAGAGGGCGCATAGCTTGCGCCTGGTAAAAATCCTATTGCACCGCAACATTTCAAGTCGAAACTGGTTCCCACACCTATTGCCGGTCGACAATATTCTCTAGGCTGACCGCCATGATTGCCCGTTCAACAACTTGCCCGTCTGCAAAGGTGCCGCGCTGATGGCGCGTGGTAGCCGCTCCAATGACTGGGGTTTCCCACGCTGGCGCGGGTACGGTTCGTCACGTGATGCAGTCACGGTGCGCCAATGTGACCGGCAAGGGTGCGATGAGCGCGGCGATTGCCCGGCGCCCAAGGCCCCCAATAGCCGCGAGCGGTGGTATTTCTGCCAGCGCCATGCGGCCGAGTACAACTCCAGGTGGGACTATTTCGAAGGCCTGGAGGAAGCCGAGCGGCAGGAACGTGCCCGGGCTGAGCAGCGTGACAACGCTGGCTATGCCGAGGCGGCGCATTACAGTTGGGCAGGCAGTGGTGATGGCAGCCGCAGCGCCGACGAAATGCGCGCGCTTGAACTACTGGGTCTCGAAGCGGACGCTGATTTCCCCACGATTAAGAAGGCCTGGCGCGATATGGCCAAGCTGGTTCATCCGGACGTGAAGCCGGGCGACGCCGAGGCGGCCAAGCAGTTTCACGCCATCCAGGTCGCCTACGAAGTCCTGCGCGCCGCCGAGGAGCGGCGGGAGTGGCGCGGCTAGGCCTTACCGCCCGCCGATATCCGGCGCCGGGTTGTCATTCCACCACGGCACTTCTCGGTGCGGGCGCACATCAAGTTCGTGCGTCCAGCAGTTCTTCGGCTGGTTGGCCAGGTGCCAATAGGTTTCCGCCAACGCAGCCGGGCAGATCACGCCATCATCGCCCTTGCCAGCCTTGAACGCCTCGAATCTGTCGCCCAGCATCTTGCCAAGCGTGTCGGGCGCATCGACCGGACCGTCGATCACCACGTGGGCGACGTGGATTCCCTGTGGCGCGAATTCGCCGTTCAGAGTCTGGCACAGCATCCGCCGACCGCCCATTGCTGCGGCATGGCTGTGCTGGCCGGCATTGCCCCGCACTGCAGCGGTGGCGGAGGTGACCAACAGGGTTCCATTCCCGCGCGCAACCATGGCGGGCAACAGAACATGGGCAAGGCGGAACAGGCCAAATGTTGCCAGCCGCCAACCGAGTTCGAAAATGCGGTGCGGCGTATTGTCGAGGCTGCGGTTCCCGATCTGGGCGCCGAGGTTGTACAGCGCGGTGTGGATCGGGCCGATGTCGCGTTCGGTCCGTTCGACCAGTTCCTCGATTGACCCATCGTCTGCGGCATTAAGCAGAGATCCCGTCGCGGTGCCGCCTGCTCCCTCGATCCTGCCAACCAACTGGCGCAAAGCATCTTCGTCCGATCGCCGCACGCAGACTGCGTGATATCCGCCCACTGCAAACCGCATGGCGCAGTGCCCGCCGATGCCGCCTCCCGCGCCGATGACCAGGAACACGGGCTGGCGGTTGTCGCTCATGGTTCTTCCCCCTTGATTGCGGGATCAGCCTAGTCGCTTGAGCACCGCCTGCGCCAGCATTTCCCCGAGGCGTGGACCCTGCCGGGGATAGAGGTACGGTTCGATCAGCTCGACCTCCATCACAGCCAGCGCGCCCCCTTGCCGGATCATGTCGACCCGGGCGTAGAGGGGCGTCTCGCCGGGGATGGCTTTGACTACGGCCTGCGCGGCGGTGATCTCTCCGGCGGGCGGGGTGATTGCCTGCTCCTGCCCGCCATAGATCGACTGGATACGGTAATCGCCCGGCGCGGCAGTCTTGCGCACCGCGTGGCTGAACTGCCCGTCAATGAACAGGAAACTGGTTTCCCCGTCTGCGACGATCTCCGGCAGGAACGGCTGGACCATGGCCCGGTGGCCATAGCGCCAATCCAGGGGCGGGGCGGTTTCCCGGGTGAAGCGCAGCTGCCCTTCTGCACCGGCGCCGACCCGGCGCTTGATCACCAGATCATCGCAGCCGAAGCGCTCGAACGCGGCGGCAATGTCGGCCCCGGTCGGATCGTCCGGCCACAGCGTCGGGATGGCGGGCGCGCCCGCCTGCGCCAGATCGCGCAGATAACCCTTGTCGATGTTCCAGCGGACCATCGCGGCCGGGTTGCACACCGTTATCCCGAGCGCTGCCAGCTCCTCCAGGCGGTCGAGGAAGGCCTGCTCGTGGTCCTGATAGTCCCACACCGTTCCGAGCAGGACCAGCGGCAGGCCTGCGAAGGCTTCCAGCGGCGCGCGCCAGTCCAGTTCGACCAGTTCAAGGCCGGCCGGGTCAAAGCCAGTACGCAGCGCTGCCACCTGATTATCGTGTTCATGGGCATCGGCCCGGCGGATCGGCGATCCCGGCAAGGTGCCCGGGCAAGCGAGAAAGCCGATCCGCGTCATGGCCTCAGACCGCTGCCAGCGCCTGTTCGAAATCGGCGATCAGGTCGTCCGGGTCTTCGATGCCAACCGAGATGCGGACCAGGTTGTCGGCAATGCCGAGCGCAGCCTTGCGGGCAGGAGGAACGGAAAGGTGTGTCATGCTCGCTGGATGGCTCGCCAGAGTTTCGGTTCCGCCCAAGCTGACCGCCAGCTTGGCAACCTTGAGGCTGTCGAGGAAGCGGAAGCACTCGGCCTCGCCGCCCTTGATGAACACCGAGAAGGTCGAGCCCGCGCCGGTGCAATGGCGGTGGTAGATGTCCTGCTGGCGCGGATCCTCGATCATGCCGAGATAGCCGAGGCCTTCAACTTTGGGGTGTTGCTTGAGGAAAGCGCACACGGCTTCGGCGTTGCGACCGGCCCGTTCCATCCGCAGTTCGACCGTTTCGAGGCTGCGCAGCAGCATCCACGCGGTGTTGGGATCGGCGATCCCGCCCATGGTGTTGCGCAGGGCGCGGACCGGATTCATCCACCGCTTTGCACCCGAAACGCTGCCCGCGACCAGATCGGAATGGCCGCCGACGTACTTGGTCAGCGAGTAACAGACGATGTCCGCGCCGTTGTCGATCGGGCGCTGCCATATGGGGCCGAGGAAGGTGTTGTCGATCGCGATCGGGGTGACTGCGGGATCGAGCGCGGCATCGCGCGCATCGCGCACCGCCTCGACATCGACCAAGGCGTTGGTCGGGTTGCCGGGGCTTTCGAGATAAATCATTGCCACCTTGCCGCCGCTGGACGCAGCCTTGGCCTTGGCTTGTTCCATCACCGCGTCCAGCTCAGCGCGGGTGGCCCCGGCCGGGAAATCGACATAAGTTACGCCGAACCGGCTTAGCACCTTGGCGACAAAACCTTCGCTGGCCGCATAGAGCGGGCCGGAGTGGACGATTACGTCGCCAGCCGAGCAATAGGCCAGCATCAGAATGCAGATCGCGGTCATCCCGCTGGAAAAGCACAGCGCGTCTTCCGCGCCGTCCCAGATAGCGAGCCGGTCCTCGAGAATTTCCTGGTTCGGGCCGTTGAAGCGCGAGTACACCAGCCCCTCGGCGCCGCCGGGGCGCTGGCCGGTAATGCCTTCGAAATGGCGCTTGCCCGCTGCCGCGCTCTCGAACGCGAAAGTGCTGGTGAGGAAGATCGGCGCCTTGAGCGAGCCTTCCGACAGCATGGGATCGTAGCCGTAGCCCATCATCAGTGTGGACGGCTTCATCGTGCGGCCGCCGATGGTTGTGACTGGCGCCTTGGGCTTGCGGCGCGGGGTGGGGGTTTCGACGGCGTCAGTGGCGTCAGGCATGGGAAAGACCTTCCTCTGGCAGCGCTCCCAGGAAGGCGGGAGCTGACAGGTCACCCCGCAGCGCCCGCCCCTAACCTCCGCAGGAACGCTTCTCTGCCAGGCGGCAATGGTTTCAGTTGCAATTATCTGCCTGGGGCCGACGTTTCAACAGTCACGATCAGAATAGCGAGGCGACCATCCACACCATTCCGACGATGAGGAACAGCCCCGCAATGTCGAGCCACACACCTGCGCGGACCAGCCGCCCGATGCGGATGTGCCCGGTTGACCAGGCAATCGCGTTGGGACCGGTCCCGGCGGGCAGGATGAAGCCCCAGCTTGCCGCGATCGCGGCGGGCAGGGCCAGCAGCAGCGCCTGCTCGCCCAGGCCCAGCGCCGCTGCGAGACTTGCAACCACCGGCATGATCCCGCTGGCAGTGGCGACATTGCTGGCAAACTCGGTTACCAGGATAACCATTGCCACTATCGCCAGCGCCACCAGAACAAGGGGCACGTTCGCGAGCGGCAACAGCGCCTGGCCCAGCCATTCGGCCAGACCCGATGCTTCCATGCCGGCGGCCAGCGCCAGGCCGCCGCCGAACATCATGATCACGCCCCACGGCGCGCGGTCCGCTTCCTGCCACACCAGCAGCGGGCGTCCGGTCCCGTCCGGAATCAGGAACAGCGCGAGAGCGGCCAGTACCGCAATGGTCCCGTCCGTCCAGCTGTCGGTCGGGAGCAGGGGGGCGACCCAGAGTTGCGTTACCCAGGCAGCGAAGGCGAGTGCGATAACCGGCAAGAGGCGCTTCTCGGCGCTGGTCCAGGGCGCCTGATCGTCGATTGCCACGCGCGCGGCGCGGACGTCAAAGGGGTGAGCCGATACCTGCTGCACCCGCGCAATGATGAAGGCAGCCAGCGGAACGCCGACCAGCACGATCGGTAGCCCATAAGCCATCCATTCGACGAAACTGATCTTCATGCCCAGCATCTTGTCGAGCAGAGCAACTGCAATGCCATTGGTGGGCGAGCCGACAATGGTGCCAATGCCGCCAATACTGGCAGCGAAAGCGATGCCCATTGGCAGGGCACCCGACAATCCTTGCGTATCGCCTGCCTTCATGCCGCCACTGACCAGCACCGCCAGCGCCATCGGCATCATGATCAGCGCCGTCGCCGTGTTCGAAATCAGCATCGATAGGATAGCGGTGCTGAACATGAATGCGAGGAGCAGGCGGACTTGGCCGCCACCGCTGCCCACGGCCTTGAGTATTGCGAGGCTCAGCCGCCGATGCAGCCCGGTGCGCTCAATTGCCAGCGCCAGGAATGCGCCGCCCAGCAGCAGGAAGAGAATTGGTGCGTAATAGGCGCTGGCAGTATCCTTCGCCCCCATTACGCCAGCCAGCGGCAGGACCACGAACGGCATCAGCGCGGTTGCGGTAAGCGGGATGGCCTCGGTCATCCACCAGGCTGCCATCAGCACGACCAATCCTGCGACGACCAATGCCTCGCGCGTCATGCTCTGAGGTACCGGCGCAAGGCAGGCTGCGGCAAGCGCCAGGGCGCCGATGATTAGACCGATACGATTGGCAGGCATGGTATCTCCCGACGCGCTACTGCGCGCGGGAGATTGTAAGCGAATCCGTTACTTCGGCGCCAGTACCATCAGCATCTGGCGGCCTTCAAGTCGGGGGAAAGCTTCGACCTTGGCCACTTCGGCAACATCGTCCTGCACCCGCTTGAGCAAGTCCATCCCGAGTTGCTGGTGCGCCATTTCGCGGCCACGGAAACGAAGGGTGATCTTCACCTTGTCGCCATTGTCGATGAACTTGGTGACGTTGCGCATTTTCACATCGTAATCGTGGTCATCGATGTTGGGACGCATCTTGATCTCCTTGATCTCCTGCGTCTTCTGCGTTTTGCGGGCGAGATTGGCCTTCTTCTGCGCCTCGTATCGGAACTTGCCGACATCGAGGAACTTGCACACCGGCGGATCGGCGTTGGGAGATACCTCTACCAGATTGAGGCCAAGCTCGGCGGCCTGTTCGATGGCCTCACGGGTGTACATCACACCAAGGTTTTCGCCCTCATGGTCGATTACGCGGACCTTGGGCACCTGAATCATCTGGTCAAAGCGCGGACCGCTCTTGACGGGCGGTTGCAACATGCGCCGGGGTGGACGGGATATGGGGCACTCTCCTGAACTTGCTTTATGACGAGGGCGCTATCTAGTGAGGTCGCGGCGGATTCGCCAGTGCAATGATTAGGCAGCGGCCCGCCATAGCGGGAATTGTGCCAGCTTGCGACCTGCGGGCAACACCGCGTCGATGCTGCGGGCAGGCTGGAGCGCGGTGACAATCTCCCGCGCCCCGGCATCCATCCCTCCGGTCAGGGTGCCAAAGGCAGGCAGGATCATGCGCTCGCCGCCCGTGGCCGGGCGCCCGATCACCGCACAGGGCCGAGCGAGGGCGCGCCCGCGCACGCTCAGGCGCAGCTTTGGGTGGAAGTGCCCCGACAGTTCGGCCTTCGTTTCGCCCGGTCGCGCAATATGACGCAGGACAATCCCGGCAAGGTCGAGCTCGTCGACAACCGTCCCGCCGATGCTGCCGGGCAGGGCTTCATCATGGTTGCCGGTGATCCACACCCAGTCGGCCACCCGGGTGAGCGCGGACAACATTCCGGCGGCATGGGGCTCCAGCCGGTCAGCCCCGGACTGGTCATGGAAATTATCACCCAGCGTATAGACCCGCCGCGCACCGGTTTCCCGGATCGCCAGAGCAATCCGTTCCAGCGTCTCGCGCGAATCGTAGGGCGGCAGCATCTGTCCCCGCGCGGCATACCAGCTCGCCTTCTCCAGATGCAGGTCAGCCACCAGCAGAGCCTGCTCGCGCGGCCAGTAGAGCGCGCGGCCCTGCACCAAGGCGAATTCCTGGTCTGCGAACGAAAGGGGAACCATGACCCGCTCTTGCCGCAAGCGCTCCACCTTGGCAAGAGAAGCGCATGACAGACTGGCAACCCCACACCGACCGCGCGCGCCAATGGTTTGAATCGCTGCGCGACCGCATCTGCGCCGAGTTCGAGGCGATCGAAAGAGAGGCAGGCTCCGATGCCGCGTTCCAGTATACCCCCTGGACGCGCGAGGAAGATGGCAATGCCGATCCCGGTGGCGGCACCCAGGGGCTGATGAAGGGCCAGGTGTTCGAGAAGGTCGGCGTCAACGTTTCCACCGTTCGCGGCAACTTCGCGCCCGAGTTCGCCGCCTCGATCAACGGCGCAAGTGCCGAGAATCCCGGCTTTTCCGCTACCGGCATCAGCCTGGTGGCCCACATGGCCAACCCGCATGTGCCCGCGGTCCACATGAACACCCGGTTCTTGACCACCGGCAAGGCATGGTTTGGCGGCGGGGCGGACCTCAATCCGCCGCTGCCCTACGAAGAGGATACCGAAGACTTCCACGCCCGCTTCCGCGCCGCCTGCGCTGCGCACAACCCGACGTATTACGAACGCTACAAGAAGTGGGCGGACGACTATTTCTTCATCCCGCATCGCGGCGTCCATCGCGGCGTCGGCGGGATCTTCTACGACCACCTGGAGTGCGAGGACGATCCCTCGTTCGAGCGGCACTTCCACTTCACGCGCGATGTAGGTGAGGCATTTCTCGATGTCTTTCCCCGGCTGGTCCGGCGGCGGATGGAAAGCGCGTTCACTCCTGAGGACAAGCTGGCCCAGCTCCAATGGCGCGGCCGTTATGCCGAGTTCAACCTGGTCTATGACCGGGGCACCCTGTTCGGCCTCAAGACCGGCGGCAACATCGATGCCATCCTGATGAGCCTGCCACCGGAGGCGGTGTGGACCTGACTCCGGCGGACCGGGCCGCCTTCGCGGCCCGGACAACCGCGATCGACTATCCGGCGCTCGACCGGGCTTACTGCCTCGGCTCTTATGCGCGCGTGTTGCCGGTCTCTCTCACCCGGATGATCGAGAATGCATACGATTGGGAGCACCTGCCGTTCGTGCACCCGCTCTCGTTTGCCGCGATTGCTCTGTTGGACGAGGGAGAGTGGGGCTGGCGGGCGAAAGTTGCCTTGCCCAGTGAAGCCGACCAGACTCAGTTGATCGAGCTCCTCGTCGACCGGGAGGCCAATGCCTGGGTCACCACGGTGATTGACGGCCCTGGCTCCGGTCTGCGCATCCACACCGTGGCCAGGGCCCTCTCGGATTCGCAGATTGTGATCGATGTGCGCTTTCTCCTGCCCGAAAGGCCGGACGAACCTGCGCACGAAGCGATGATCCTGGGTATCCTGCAAACCCAGTATACACGGCTCTATGACGAAGACGAGGCGCTGATGGTTGCGCGCCAGGAAGCGCTGGACCAGCGCAAGCAGCGCGTTGCGATGGCCCCGTCAAGCCATGATTTCGGAGCAGAAGCGACGCTGGACCGGGATCGGCCGCACCTGTTCACCGTCTCGACCGGCCGGTTTGTCTTGCGCCATTACCGCGGGCGCTGGGTGGCACATGCGGCGGTCTGTCCGCATATGCTGGGACCCCTGTCCGAGGCAGATATTGGGCCCGATGATCTGATAACCTGCCCGTGGCACGGCTATCGATTTGCTCTGGCAGATGGTGCAGAACACCGTGGACGATGCGGTGCACTTGCTCAGTCCCCCAAACTCGCCTTAATCGATGAACATCTGATCGCTACCGCCTGACCGGCGAACCCTGGGAATTTCCATGCGCACTTTTCTCGTTGTCCTGACTTTGGCCGCCTCGCTTGCTGCCTGTTCGACCGTTGATCCAATAGAAGCACCGCGCATGGTTGCGCCGGTTCTGGCGACACCGGACTCGGTTGACATCCTGACTTATGCCCGGCCACACGAAGCCCGGGTGACGCATGTCGCGCTTGACCTCGAACTGGATTTCACCGGCAAGACGGTGCGTGGCAAGGCCACGTTAGAGTTTCTGGCCCGGCCGGGGGCGCAGGAACTGGTGCTGGACAGCGATGGTTTGCAGGTCGCCCGGGTAAGCGATGCAGCGGGCAAACCTCTCGTCTGGAGCATCGGTCAGGCTGCAGCCGAAAAAGGTGCACCGTTGACGATAGCTGTTGGCGATGCCCGCAAGATTGTCATCGACTATGCCGCCAATCCGCAGGCGTCCGCCCTGCAATGGCTTGGCCCTGAACAGACCGCCGGCAAGCAGCATCCGTTCCTGTTCAGCCAGGGGCAAGCGATCCTCAACCGCAGCTGGATCCCCACGCAGGACAGCCCTGGCATCCGCCAGACATGGCAGGCGCGGATTGTTGCCCCCAAGCCGCTCGACGTGGTTATGTCGGGCATCCTGCAGGGTGAGCCGGAAGACCTTGGCAATGGCAAGCGCGCTTTCCGTTTCGCCATGGACAAGCCGGTCGCACCCTATCTGATCGCGATCGCCGCGGGCGATATCGACTTCCGCGCGATCGGTCCGCGCACCGGGGTGTGGGCGGAACCGGCCATGCTCGACAAGGCGCATGCCGAGGTGATCGAGACCGAGGCCATGGTGGAGGCGGCCGAGGCGCTCTACGGCCCATATCGCTGGGGGCGGTATGACATGATCGTGCTGCCGCCCGCGTTTCCCTATGGCGGCATGGAAAACCCGGTGATGACGTTTCTGACCCCGACGTTCATCGCGGGCGACCGCAGCCTGACCGGGCTGGTCGCGCACGAACTGGCGCATTCTTGGTCAGGCAACCTGGTGACCAACGCGGTCTGGGGTGATGGCTGGCTCAACGAAGGCGTAACCTCCTATTTCGAGAACCGGATCGTCGAGGAAATCTACGGCACCAAGCGGGCGCAGCAGGAGGTTGCGCTCGATACCATGGCGATCATGGAAACGCTCGCCGAAGTTGGCGCAGATGCGCCTGGGACAGCGTTGCATCAGCCCGACGGCACCGACAGCGCAGGCTCTGCCATCGTCTACAACAAGGGCGCCGCGTTCCTCCGCACGCTGGAGCAGGAGGTTGGGCGCGACCGCTTCGATGCCTGGCTACGGCAGTGGTTCGATAAGCACGCTTACCAGCCCGCGACCTCTGCGATGATCTACGAAGATCTGAAGGCCAATCTTGCCGAAAGCCAGGCCGAAGCCGAGCGGCTGCGTCTGCGTGAATGGATCTACGCCCCTGGACTTCCCGCAAACTTCGCCCAGCCCGATCCGGCCGCGTTCGCCGCAACGGACGCCGCCAACGCTGCCTATGCCGCATCGGGCACGCTGCCGCAGGGGTGGAGCGCATGGACCTCGGCCGAGCGGCAGCGTTTCCTTCAGAACCTTCCGGCTGCGCGCGACGCAGCGGAACTTGACCGGCTAGATCGCGCGCTCGGCCTGTCCACCACTGGCAACAACGAAGAACTATTCCTGTGGCTGAGGCTGGCGCTGGCTAACCGGTTCGAACCGGCCGTGCCGCAGGCTGAGCGGTTCCTGTCCAGTGTCGGGCGAACCAAGTTCGTCCGCCCGCTGTTCACCACGCTGATGGGGCAGGGGGGGTGGGGGCGCCCGATTGCGCAGCGGATCTATGCGGAAACCCGCAGCAGCTATCACCCCGTTACCCAGCGGGCGGTGGACAGAGTCGTGCAGGCGGACTGACGGACCGCGTCATCTCTGTGTCACCGCTTTTCACTGGACAATTACAGCCGGACGATGGATTTCGCCCATTCAGATTGCGCTCACGTTGGCAGGAGGATGGGGGTCCGTCCGGCCACCGCAAGGTTCCGGCCCCCTGTGGTATAAGGACCCGTCAGATGCGTCATTCCTGCCTGCTTCTAGCACCGATTGCAGCTCTTACTCTGCTTGCCAGCCCGGCCAGCGCACAGATGCAGCAATCCGATGCATCGTATGAGACCAAACTCAAATGCGGCGTGTTCAACGCTTTCATGTCGGGCTTCAACGGTGAGGATACCGACGAGGGCAAGGCCGCCGAGGCGCGCGCGGAAAGCTGGGTCATGCTCGCCATGACGGAGAGGGCAGACCAGATGGAAAAGGTGGCAACCGACTTCGAAGCTGCCGCCAACGAACTGACCAAGCAAATCGAAGGCAAGATCGCCGCCGATGACACCTTGGGCGTGTTCGCCGTGTTCAACCAGTATCTGGAACTGTGCGACCCCTACGGCGGGTGACGCGCGGCATTGCCGCAGGTGCATGAAAAAGCGCATCTGCGGGCATTTCCCCTCTTGCTAGCGCTGGCGCGCCGCCGCACATCATGACCTGATGCTGCGTCAGTACGAACTTGTTGAACGGGTCGCCAGCTATGACCCGGACGCCGACGTGGCGGCGCTTAACCGCGCCTATGTTTATACCGTGCAGAAGCACGGCACCCAAAAGCGCGCCAGCGGCGATCCCTATTTCAGCCATCCGGTCGAAGTGGCCGGGTTGATGACCGACCTGCAGCTCGACCAGGAAACGATCATGACCGCGCTGCTCCACGATACCGTGGAAGACACGCTGGCCACGATCGAGGACATCGAGGAGAATTTCGGTCCCGAAGTCGCCCGGCTGGTCGACGGGGTGACCAAGCTTTCCAAGATCGAAGCCATGCCCGAAAACGAGCGGGCGGCGGAGAACCTGCGCAAGTTCCTGCTCGCGATGAGCGAGGATATCCGCGTGCTGCTGGTCAAGCTGGGCGACCGGCTGCACAACATGCGCACGCTGCATTTCATCAAGTCGCCGGAAAAGCGCCAGCGGATCGCGCGCGAGACGATGGATATCTACGCCCCCCTGGCCGAGCGGGTCGGCATGTACGAATACATGCGCGAGATGCAGTTGCTGGCGTTCGAACAACTCGAACCGGAAGGCTACGCCACGATTACCGGGCGGTTGGAGCAGATCCGGCAGCAGGACGGCGGTCAGGTCGATGCGATCGCTCTGGCCATCAAGCAGGCACTGGCCGAAGCCGGGCTCAAGGTCGAAGTCTCGGGCCGGGAAAAGCACCCCTATTCGATCTGGCGCAAGATGGCCGAACGGCACGTCAGCTTCGAGCAGGTGACCGACATCATGGCCTTCCGTGTCATCACCGAGACCGAGCAGGACTGCTACCGCGCATTGGGTATACTGCACACCACCTGGCAGTTCTTGCCGGGCCGGTTCAAGGATTATATCTCCACCCCCAAGACCAACGGTTACCGGTCCCTGCACACCTCGCTGATGTACGAGAATTCGATGCGGGTGGAGGTGCAGGTGCGCACCCGGCATATGCACGAAACCAACGAATTCGGACTCGCCGCGCATTGGGCCTACAAGCAGGGTGAACGGCCGGATGGGCAGGTCGGATGGCTGCGCGACCTGATTGAGATCGTTGATGCCAGCCACGATGCCGAGGAACTGCTCGAGCATACTCGGCTGGCCATCTACCAGGACCGGATCTTTGCATTTACCCCCAAGGGCGCGCTGCACCAGCTGCCCAAGGGTTCGACCCCGGTCGACTTCGCGTTTGCCGTGCACACTGATCTGGGCGCGCATACCGTCGGGGCCAAGATCAACGGGCGGCACATGCCGCTGCGCACCCCGCTGGGCAACGGCGACGTGGTCGAAATCATCAAGGGCAAGGCGGCCGAGCCGCAGCTGTCCTGGCTCGGGTTCGTTGTGACCGGCAAGGCGCGCGCCGCAATCCGCCGCGCGGTGCGACTGAAGGAGCGCGAGGAAGTCGCCAGCATCGGGCGGATGCTGTTCGACGAGATTGCCACCCGGGTGCCGGCGAAGATCGGCAAGAAGGCCACCCGCGAGGCCGTCAAGCGGCTCGACCTCGAAGACGAGGACGAGCTGATGTACCAGATCGGTTCAGGGCGGATCGAAGACCGTGCTGTTATGGAGGCTCTGGTGCCGGGGTGCACCACCGACATGGACGTTCCGGTCGACTGGTCACGGCAGGATCGGACCATTTCGATCCGCGGCCTGACTCCAGGTGTCGGGTTCCAGCTGGCCGAATGCTGCCACCCGGTTCCGGGTGACCGGATCGTCGGGCTGCGCCTTCCCGGTGAGCGGGTGGTGGTCCATGCGATCGATTGCATCGAGCTGGCGAGCGGGATTGATGCCGACTGGCTCGACCTTTCGTGGGGCAAGCAGAGCCGGGGCGCGGTCGGGCGGTTGCGGGTTATGCTATATGACCGGCCCGGCACCTTGGCGGAAATGGCCGGCATCTTCGCGCAGAACCTCGCCAACGTGAAAACGCTGGCCCACGTGCAGAAGGAGCACCCCTTCTCCGGCTACGAGGTCGATCTGGAAGTGCAGGACCTGGCACACCTGACCCGAATCCTCAGCGCCCTGCGCGCGTGCGACGCGATCGCGCAGGCAGAGCGGATCTGATGGCGATACTCGCGCTGGACCATGTGCAGCTTGCCATTCCCGCTGGCGGAGAGGATGCCGCGCGGGCATTCTGGGCTGGGCTGGTGGGAATGAAAGAAGTGCCAAAGCCACCACAACTGAGCCGGTCGGGGTGCTGGTTCGTCGGCGGCAGTCTGAATTTGCATCTGGGTGTCGACCCGGATTTTCGCCCCGCGACCAAGGCGCACCCGGCGCTGCTTGTCGACGACTTGGCAGGGCTCAAGTCCGCCCTGGAAGCGCGAGGCCATGTCACCCGTGACGATAAGCCGATCGAGGGCTACCGGCGATTCTTTGCCGAAGACCCGTTCGGCAACCGGCTGGAATTCATGCAGCGAAGCTAGAGTGGCTCCAGGTGGACAGTGACCGCATCGCCCGCTGCGATATCCTCCGCCCGCATCACATTACGGCTGACCAGCAGGATCCATTCGCATTTATGATGCGCTACCGCTTCGCTACTTGAGCGCGGGGACTTGTTCTGCGGAAATACCGACGAGCTCCACGTGGTTCCGCCGATGCGGGCCATGACCTTGATCGAGCCGAACCCGCGCCGGCCTCCGTATTCGAGCCGCCGCAACCGCGCATGCATCGCCAGCGCCTCGGCCGGGGCTCCGGTGATGACCAGCAGGTGATAGGTGCCCCGCTCGCCCTGCCAGCGGGCGAGGGGGGCGGTGATGCTCAGGCCATTATTCAACCTGTAACCGCCTTACGGGCACTGGGATATTGCAGATGTCGGCTCCCCCGGCGGGCACGATGAAGAACGGATCGCGCCGGTTCGCGCGCGCATCGGCATAGCGGGAAAAGGTATCGCTGTCGGTTGACAGATATTCAAACCGTGGCTGCGCTGAAGCCGTAAGGTCGCTAGCTACCCGTACAGTCAAGATCGGAGTGCGCTTGGCCACTTCATGCGCGGCATAGAATCCCAGCTCGCCCCTGCCGCGTGGGAGCGAGGAGAGGTGCTCCATCCCCTCGATCACACGGCCCACCAGTGCGATGTTGCGATCCAAATGGCGCGGCGCATGGCCGATCACGGTGTAAAGTTCTGCGCCAGAGCCGGTGTCGGGCGAATAGTTGCGCCCCACGCCGACCATGCCGTAGCAGTGGATGGGCCAGTTGCTCTGATCACTAATGCCCAGTGGCCAGCCAGACCAGAAGCCAGTTGAGGGCGCGTAAGTATCGGCTCCCCAAGCGGCCGCAACTGGCGCGAGGCGCATTGGCGGGTGGGCGCTGTCCGCGATCATCGTCGGCTTGGCGGGTAGCTCTTGAACGCCATCGCGGAATACGCTGACGATATACTCCGCCCCCCCCATCACCTTCAGCCCCTCGGGGAGCGTCTTCACCTGTCCGCTCGCTTCCGGGTTGTCGTAATTCGGATCGCCCCACTGGACGACGTAATTATCCTGCACCCGGTTGACCGAAATCCCGTCATACCATCCCGACCGCGCGAACAGGCGGATGTTGTGCACCCAGCCTTCGCTGAACGGCGGCGGCATCAACTGGATTACCACCTGCCGCGGATTGCCATCCGCATCGGGGGCGAGGGTCATCACCAGCAGATCCTCCGCCGGGATTGCGACCCACTCTTCCGCACTTGCCCGAGTGACGATTTCCCCCGGCGCCAATGCCTGCGGTTCCTGCGCGGTCAGGGGGAGGGGTGCCCAAAAGGCGGCGGTAAGCGCAAGCGCGCTGGCAAGGGTGCGGATCATGCGCTGCAGTCTGCCACCGGAATGCGCCTTGCGAAAGAGCGATTGCCCCGCTATCCGCGCCGCTTCCTGACCCGCCTCCGCCGTATGGCCGGAGCGCGTTCGGGAATTGGAGCGGTGGCCGAGTGGTCGAAGGCGCACGCCTGGAAAGTGTGTATACGTCAAAAGCGTATCGTGGGTTCGAATCCCACCCGCTCCGCCACCATTAAGCCGTTGAAAAAGAATAACTTTCCTGACCCCGAAAACCCCGCAGAACTGCGGCATTCCGAGGCCCGCTCCGGTCTGCGGAGAGCGCGTTGGAGCAGTTTTGGAGGGCCAATTCGCCCCCTTTCTCCGAAGGCCTTTTCAGCAGACCGGAGTCGTCTCTGACGGAGGGTATTGCTGGGAGCATTTGTTGGGCGTCTCGCCGACGCCGGATAGCGATGCTCGGCTACCGGCTTGCCGGCCCCATTCCGAAGTAGGCCAGGTGCTCATCCCACGCATCGGGAATATCCGCCGAACGAAGCGATGCAGCAGTGACGCTGACCGGCTGGGTGCCATTGAGAATGGCCTGAACGATCGGCGGGGCGAGGAAGTTCAACCGGACCACCCGCGATACCCAGGAGTCGTTGACCTGATCCTCGCGGGCGATGGCAGCGATATCGATGTTGCCTTGGGCCAGGCGATCCCACCAGGTGCGGGCGCGCTGGAGCAGGGCGACGACCCGCCGCTCAGCCGCCCTGGCTGAGTGGCAGACCCTCATGGCCTGAACCCGCAGCGAATAGCGGCGTTCGGGCGTGAAGCTGCCGTGCGGGATCGCGTAGCCCATGATTAGAGCCTTCCAGCGAGGGCTTCGAGCTGGTTGAGGCATGTGCCCCAGCCATCATGAAAGCCCATCTCCTCATGTTTCTGGCGGTCTGCGTCCGACTTGTGGCGCACCATCGCCCGATACCGGGTTCCGCCTTCCACCTCCTCCATGCTGATGTCGACGGTCATAAAGGTCTCGGCATTCGGTCGGAACTCGGGTCCAACGGCGTCTGTCCAGACCAGGCGCTTCTGAGGCTCCGCCAAGAGAACGCAGCCTGGCGTCTCTTCCATTTCGGCACCTTCCGGCGACGCCATCACGACCGAGAAGATACCGCCGGCGCGGGGATCGATCGCAACACGCGCCACCGTCCAGGGTTTCGGTGCGAACCATTGCTTGAGCAGATCGGGCTCCGTCCATGCCCGCCAGAGCTGGCCCGGACTGGCACCAACCGTCCGCTCCAGGACGAGATCAAGTTTGGGATCAGGCTTCATCATTCTTTCCTTCATCAGTCAGGTTGTTGAGAAATGCATCGAGGCGGTCGAGACGCGCCTCCCAGAGCGAACGCTGCTGGCCCAGCCAGCCTTCAGCGGCTTTGGCTGTTTCTGGTTTCAAGCGGCAGGTCCGGACGCGGCCGGCCTTGTCGGATTCGATCCATCCGCCCGCCTCAAGCACCTTCAGGTGTTTGAGGAAGCTCGGCAGCGCCATGTTGTGGGGGGCGGCGAGTTCCGAGACAGGCGCCGGACCCGCCGCCAGCCGGGCGATCACTGCGCGGCGGGTGGGGTCGGCAAGTCCGTGAAAGATCGAATTAAGGTTAGCCATATGGCTATGTATATGCATCGCGCCGGGCTCGTCAAGATACCTAGCCAGATGGAAAGGTATGATCCGCCGGGCGCGGCTGATCGAGGTGAAGACGCCGAACGGCTGGGAGCGTACGCCGTTCCACATCACCCGCAACGAGCTTGCGGTAGCGGACAAGCGCCGATCAGAATGGTGCTTGTTCCGGCTTTGGAACTTCTCGCATGAGCCGAGGGCCTTCGAACTGTAGGGGCGAACTCCGCCAATTGGAGACAGGTTGCGATTAGACTGACAGCACCTGCGTGCGACTTTCTTGAAACCGGATACTCTGGCACTTGACTTGCGACAGCGCAGGTTGCAAAGTTGTCCGGACAAATTTGAGGAGCGAGTTATGGCACCTGATCTGCCGCCGCCGTACACTGCGTTGACTCGGCATCCGATGATGCCCCGGACCACGCACGATGAAGCGGCTCGCTTCAATTTCCTAACCCATTTCAATCGCTACCTGTCGGGCACAATCGGTGCGGGCAACAAGCTGGTTTACGAGCAGCGGGTACTGCCGGCGTTCCGGGCCGAGCATGGCCGCGACCCCGCGCATCGGTACGAGGTACGCGACGCGATGAACCTCGATTCCTGGCACCGGACGTGGTCGGCGCTGAAGCGCAACTCGATGGAAATGCGCCAGCACACCGGCCGCCAGGCGGTGCTGCGCCAGCTCGACGAGCTTGACGCCATGGCGGCGCAGTTCAACGAACACTCGGGCATGCTGGAACTTGATCCCAAAATCACTCAGCCGGAATATCAGACGGCGGTCGACATTCATTGCCAGCCTGGCGGCTATCATGGCGGCGAACGACCCGATGATGTGACCGTGGGGGCCAACTACGATGTTGGCCTGTTCGCGACGACCGGCGGGGCGCTTGGCGGGCTGAACGATGGTGGCGGGCAGGCGGTGGTGGAATGGATCCGCAAGGAACGACCTGACTGGCAGCCGCGCCGGATCCTCGACATCGGCTGCACCGTGGGCCACAACGCGGTGCCGATCGCACAGGCCTTTCCCGATGCCGAAGTCATTGCAATTGACACTGCGGCGGCGTCTCTGCGCTATGGTGCGGCGCGCGCGGCCGGGTTGGGAGTGCGCAATATCCGCTTCGTGCAGGCATCGGGCGAAGACTTGTCGCGATGGGCCGACGGCAGCTTCGACTGGGTGCAGACCACGATGTTCCTGCACGAGCTGTCCGCCAAGGCGATGCCGAAAATCCTGGCGGAAGCGAACCGTGTGCTCTCCCCCGGTGGGTTGATCCTGCATATTGAACAGCCGCAATACAGCGATGACATGCCCTTGTTCGAGCAGTTCATGCGCGACTGGGATGCGTTCAACAATAACGAGCCGTTCTGGTCGGCCATGCATGGGCAGGATCTGAAGCAGGTCATGGCTGAAGCCGGGTTCCCGCGCGACGCGCAGTTCGTGGCAGGGGTGCGCGCGGTGGTCGATCCGGCCATTTTCCCACCAGCGCCCGATGCGGATCAGGAGGACTATGGCCGCGCGGCAATCTGGAACGCCTATGGCGCATGGAAGCCTCTGGTAAAGGCGGCAGCGGCATGAGCGAGCAGTTGGACTGGGTTGCTCTTTCGGGCCGCCGTGCCAAGGGCAAGCGGCCGGAGTTCTTCGACGAACCTGCGCTCGACCGGCTTTACTCGGTAGTGTTTGCCATGGCCGCAGAAGTTTCTGCCCTGCGCGAGCGACAGGACACGATCGAGCGCCTGCTCGATGCCAAGGGCGCGCTCCGGCGCGAAGATATCGAGGCCTACGAGCCTGACCGGCAGGCGGGCGAGGAGCGCGGTCTTGCCACGCGCGCCTTTATCGCCCGGATCATGCGCGGGTTTCAGCAGGAGGTCGAGGCGATGGAGGCGCAGGATCGGCCGATCATGGACATTGTCGAACAGCTCTCGCGCGACTGACGCGCAAACGGGGAGGGGGCATGGAATTTCTCGCTAACAACGAACTGGCGATTCTGCGCTGGATCCACATTCTCGCCATGGTTTACTGGCTTGGCGGGGAATGGGGTGTTTTCCAGACCAGCTATCACGTGACCAACCGCGCGCTGTCGTTAGATGAACGCAAGCGCCACATGGAAACAGCCTATCGCATCGACATACTCGCGCGAACAGGAATCGTCCTGCTGCTGCCGTTGGGGCTGCACATGGGCAAGCTGTTCGGATTCCTGCCCTGGCTGGAAGGCGCTGGCGTGTGGTGGATGTGGTTGTTCTTCGCCGTCTGGTTGGCGATGACTTGGACCGCTTTCGTCAAGCGCGAAACGGACATTGGCATCAAGGTAACGCGGACTGAGGAACTGCTGCGTTATCCGTTGATCGTGGTGCTGTTCCTAGCCGCATTCATGGCGTTCGGCGGCAATGGCCCGATCGAAACTGGCGCGGGTAACCATTGGTATCCGGCCAAAATGGCGCTCTATGCCTTCGCCCTGTGCATCGGCTTGTTCCTGCGGCTGGTGATGCGGCGCTGGACCGAGCGGTTCCGGATCCTCGCCCTGGGGCCGGATGCCGAGCAGGAAGCAGCGCTTGAGCGGGAAATCGCCCAGGCACGAATTGCTGCCTAC
The DNA here is from genome assembly GCA_046294735.1 of Sphingomonadaceae bacterium. Taxonomy (GTDB): domain Bacteria; phylum Pseudomonadota; class Alphaproteobacteria; order Sphingomonadales; family Sphingomonadaceae; genus 34-65-8. The sequence goes on along the minus strand of JBKBKB010000001.1, from coordinate 241,877 downwards.
ATCTACTGGATCACCATCGCTTCGGTCTGCTTCCTTGGCGCAGTCAAGCCGTTTTGATAGCGCACCCGTGCCCGCCTACATGATCGTCACTGCCCTGATCCATGACCGGGAGGCGTTCGTCTCCGGTTATGGCGCGGCGGCTGCGGCCCTGATCCCGCAGTTCGGCGGGGAATACTTGCTGCGTGGTCCAGGGTCGGAGCTGCTGGAAGGCAATTGGGGCGAGGGTGCTTCGATGGTGATTTCGAAATGGCCTGACCGTGAGGCGGCGCGCCGGTTCTGGAACAGCCCGGAATATGCCCAGATTAAGAAGCTGCGCGATGGGTTGGCCGACGTGCAAGTGTTGCTGATCGACGGACCGGAGATTGTTCCAGTCTGACCTGGCTCTCAGCGCGGGACCATCCGCACCGGCATGTGGGTGAACCCGTGCAGGAACGGCGTCGGCATACGCTGCCAGTTCCCGGCGGGTTCGATGCGGATGTTCCGCCGCAGGATTTCCTCGATGTAGATCCGCAATTGCAACTCGGCGAGTCGCGCGCCGACGCAGCGGTGAATGCCAAAGCCGAACCCGATTTGCCGCCGGGCATTGACCCGCCCTACATCGAACTGGTCGGGCTCCGCGAACAGGGCCTCGTCGCGATTGCCGGAGATATACCACAGGACGACTTTATCGCCCTTGCGGATCAGTTGCCCGCCGATCTCGTGGTCTGCCACGGCGGTACGGCGCATGTGGGTGACGGGTGATTGCCAGCGGATGATCTCGCTCGCCGCGTTTTCCGCCAGCGCCGGATCGGCATGGAGCCGGTCAAGCTGGTCCGGAAACCGATGCAGCGCGTCGACCAGCCCCGACATCGAATTGCGGGTTGTGTCGTTGCCGCCGACGATCAGCAGGGCGATATTTCCCATCCGCTCGGCAGCGGGCATGCTGCCCATCGCCTCCGAATGGATGATCCGGCTCATCAGATCATCGCTCGGCGGAGCGGCGCGTTTTTCCTCCAGCAACCGGTCGAAGCGGAGCAGCATCTGCATCATCTGCTCGCTCCACTGAGCGATCCGTTCCTCACTCTGGTCGGGCGAGACCTCGCTTGCCCAGTCTGACCAGCGCTTGAGGTCGTGTCGCTCTTCCCACGGGAAATCGAACAGCACGCAGATCATGCCGATGGTGATCGGGATCGAAACCCGTTCGACCCAGTCGAACGTCTCGCCAACCGGCAGGCCATCGAAGACGTCGCTTACCCGCTGGCGAATGTCGGCTTCGCGGCGCTGCATTTCGCTGGGATTGAAACTTGGCTGGACCACGCGGCGCTGCTCCGTGTGGCGGGGCCGGTCCATCGCGATGAAGTTCTCGAACGGCAGATCGCGCCGGGCATCGAGAATGGTGATGCCGCCGTTGTCAGTCGAAGAAGAGAACACCTCGGGCAAGGCTTCGACCTGCTGGATAAGCGCATGAGTGGAAACCGACCAATAGGGGCCATACGGGCTGTCAGGGTGCCATGCTACCGGGGTTTCACGGCGCATCCTGGCAAATGGTACCTGCCAGCGATCCTCTACATAAAGGGCCGCGTCGCTAACGTCGCAATGGGCCATTGGCCGACCCACCATTTGTGCAGTGCTTGCCATGAAATCCTGTCCGATTGGCGGTAGGATGGAACGCTGACTGCTGCCGCGCAAGCCTATTCGAGGATCTGGTTCATCTCGATCAGGATGCCGTCGGGATCGAAGAAGTTGCAGCCCATGACGCGAATGTCCTGCCCGCCGTTGCGGCCGGGGTAGACCTGCAGCCGCGCTTCGGCGGTAAAAGTAACACCCGGCACCTGCTTTGCTGCTGCGCAGCGCCCCTCGACATCGTCGGTGTTCATCACGATCACCACGCCGCCCGGGCTCATGCGTTTCGGGTACTCACCTACCGGGATTGGCGGATCGAGCCACTCCATCAGCCCGATCCAGCCGACCCAGGGGTCGTTGGCATTGAGCAGCACCAGCCGCGCCTTCGCGCCTGGCTCGCCCGCGGGCAATGCGACGCCCGAGGTGGTAACCACAGTGTCGTAGTTGACCTTCATTCCCACAACGTCGCGGTAAAGCCTCAGCGAGTTCTCCATGTTGCGCACGATGATGGTCGCCCGGCGGACGTCGGTCGGGAGTCGTTCGCTCGTCTCCACTCCGGCAGCCGAGGGTTTGGTCGCGGCGACCGGCCCGGTTGCGCTGGTGGTGGCACATCCCGCCTGCAAAAGGGACAACGCGCCCGCGATCATGGCATGTCTCATATGTTCTCCTCCACTGCACCGCTGTCAAACAGCGCCTCGAGCCTGCTATCATCGTAACCCAGCTTTGCCAGCACCGCGCGGGCATCACGGCCCGGTCTCGGCAAGTGCTGCGATTGGCCGATCCGCTGGCCGCCCATTTCCAGTGGGATGGTTGGCAGTCGCACCTCTGTCCCGTTATCGAGCGTCACGTCCTCAAGCCCGCCGTGGGCAAGATGGGGGTCATTGAACATATCTTCGGGCCGCCCGATCGGCGCGAACGGTAAACCGCTGCCGTCAAGCTTTGCGATCACTTCGGCGCGGGTCATGGTGGCAATCAGTTCGCGTATCTGCGGCATGATCCGTTCGCGTGCCTTCACCCGCGCATTGTTGGCGCGCAAGGCTTCGTCGGCCCACAGATCGTCGAGGGCGAACAGGGCGCAGAACTTCTCCCACAGTGCATCTGTGACAACGCCAATGAAGACCGGCTCGTCCCGCGTTTCGAACACGTCGTAGATCGCCCAGGCAGAGATGCGCGCGGGCATGGGCGCAGCCGGCGTGCCGGTAACCGCGAATTGCGCCATGTGCTGTCCAACGAGATAGATGGTGGTTTCGAACAGGCTGGCGACCACCTTCTGCCCACGCCCGGTGCGGTGGCGCTGCTCCAGCGCGGCGAGGATGCCGATCACGCCGAACATGCCGCCGGTCACATCGATCACGCTGGCGCCTGCACGCAGCGGCTTGCCCGGCGGGCCGGTCATATAGGCGAGGCCGCCCATCATTTGCGCTACTTCATCGAGTGCAGTGCGGTTTTCGTACGGTCCGGGGAGGAAGCCTTTCTCGGAGCAATAGATCAGGCGCGGGTTGCCTGCGGCGCAGGCTTCATATCCGAGCCCGAGCCGGTCGAGCGCGCCGGGGCGGAAGTTCTCGACGAGCACGTCAGCCCCGGCCACCAGGTCCCTTGCCACTGCGAGGCCATCGGCGCTCTTGAGGTCGAGGCAGATCGATTGCTTGCCCCGGTTATACATCGGAAAATAGCCTGCGCCCGACCCGAGCAACCGCCGGGTCTGGTCGCCTCCAATGGGCTCGACCCGCACCACCTCGGCACCAAGGCCGGCCAGGATGTGGCCGACTGTCGGCCCCATCACCATGTGGGTAAATTCGATGACCCGGATCCCGGCGAGCGGAGTGGGCGCATTCATCGTGCCAGCCTTTCGTGGTAATCGAGCATCGGCCCGGCATCGGGGGTGAAGCCATAGAGCGGCTCGCCGGGCAGAGCCTCCTTGATGATCGAACGCACCTTGAGCAGGGCATCGAGGTCGATCCCGGTGTGCAGCCCCATGCTGTTGAGCATCAGGACGAGGTCTTCGGTCACCAGATTGCCGCTGGCGCCCGGCGCGAACGGGCAGCCGCCGAGACCGCCGAGCGAGGCGTCGAACGTGGTGATCCCCTCTTCCAGCCCGGCGACCACATTGGCGAGGCCAAGGCCGCGGGTGTTGTGCAGGTGCAGGGTAGTAAGTGTGTCACCCAGCGCCGCGCGGACTTTCCTCACCAGCCGCCGGATCTGGGCGGGATCGGCATAGCCGGTGGTGTCGGACAGGCTGAACTCTTGCGCTCCCGCTTTCAGCGCCTGCTCAGCCAGCCGCACCACCGTCTCCTCGCGCACAGCACCCTCCATCGTGCAGCCGAACGCGGTGGACAGGCCGACCGCGAAATGGACCCCGTGCGCCCGCGCAATTTCTGCCGCAGCCGCAATCTCTGCCACCATGGCGGCGTGATCCTTGCGGACGTTCTTGATCGAATGCGTCTCGCTCATCGAGAACGGGATACTGACCGAGTCCACCCCGGCTTCGGCCGCCAGCGCCATGCCCTTCGCATTGGGGACCAGCGTGACCACGGTCAGTCCCGGTATGCCCTTGGCGAATGCCACCAGTTCCGCCGTGTCGGCCATCTGGGGCAGAAGAGCAGGTGGAACAAAGCTGCCGACTTCGATCTCGCGCACACCCGCCGCAGCCTCGGCCGCGATCCAGCGTTTCTTGGCTTCCAGCGGCATGACCCGGCTGATTGACTGCAGCCCGTCGCGCAGGCCCACCTCGGATACGAGGATTTCGGTCAATTTGAGCCTCCCGGATAGATCCATGGCCGCGCTTCGCGGTCGCGAACCAGCCAGGAATGGATTGCTGAACTGGCCTTGAGCGTCAGTTCGATGGTATCGAGCCCTTCAAGCAGCATTTGCTTCGCCTCGGGATCGATCTCGAAGGGCCAGCGCCGCTCTCTGGCGGAGACGGTTTGCGCCGCAAGGTCAACCACAACCATTTCCCACGCCAGCGAGCGGACCACCTCATCTGGCAGCTCCACCGGCAGCAGCCCGTTGCGCAAACAGTTGGCCTTGAAGATCGGCGCGAAGTCGGGGGCGATAATCGCCTCGATTCCGAATTCGGCCAGGGCCCAGACGGCGTGTTCCCGGCTTGAGCCGCAGCCGAAGTTCCTGCCCGCCAGCAGCAGCCGCGTGCCGATCGCGTCGCGCTGGTTGAGCACGAAGGCCGGGTCACGCACCCGTGCGGCGGCATCGGTGTAGCGCCATGGCGCGAACAGGCCGTCGGCGAGGCCGGTGCGCCCGGTACTGCGCATTTCCCGGCTGGGAATGATCGTGTCGGTGTCGATATTGTCGCGCAGCAGCGGCACGGCGGGGCTGGTGATGGTGCTGACCGGTTTCATGGCCGTGCGACCTTGCGCGGGTCGGCAATCGATCCCGCCAGCGCGCTGGCGGCGACCGTTTCAGGTGAGGCGATATGGGTGCGGATGCCAGGCCCCTGCCGCCCTTCGAAATTGCGATTGGTGCTGGAGATCACCCGCGAACCTTCTGCAAAGCCCTCGCCCCCGGCGTAGAAGCATAATGAGCAGCCACTCATCCGCCATTCGAACCCGGCTTCGGTAAACACTTTGTCAAGTCCCTCAGCCTCAGCTGCGCGCTTGACTGCCATCGATCCGGGTACGACCAGCGCCTTGCGGATGCCGGAGGCGATGCGGCGGCCCTTCACGATGGCAGCCGCCCTGCGCAGGTCGGACAGGCGGCTATTGGTGCAGCTGCCAATGAAGGCGGCGTTGATCGGGGTCCCTTCCAGTCGCTGGCCAGACGGGAGACCGATGTATTCATGTGCCCGGTCCGGCCCCTGCGGCACTGCGCCATCGACCGGAATCGCGTGCTCCGGGCTGGTGCCCCAGCTGACCATCGGCGCAATCGATCCGGCGTCGATGATGATATCGACGTCGAACCGGACAGAGAGATCACTGGTGAGTGTGCGCCAATAGGGGGCATTGAAGTCTTCCGGTGCATAGCGTCGGCCAGCAAGGTAGGCGAAGGTCTTTGCATCAGGGGCGATCAGCGCGCCGACGGCGCTGAACTCAGTCGCCATGTTGCACAGCGTCATGCGCGCTTCCATGTCCAGCGCGGTGACCGCTTCCCCTGTGAATTCGATCACTTGGCCCTTGCCGCCGCCTGCACCATGCGTGGCGATCAGATGCAGCGCTATGTCCTTGGCGGTAACGCCGGGGGAAAGGGTACCGTGGACCCGCACCTGCATCTGCTGCGGCTTTTCCAGCCGCAGGGTTCCCGTGGCCATGGCGTGCTCCGCCTCCGAAGACCCGATGCCCCACGCGAAGGCCCCGAATGCCCCTTGCGTGCAGGTATGGCTGTCAGGCGCGACCAGCGTGCAGCCGGGCAGCACGATGCCCAGTTCCGGGCTGATGACGTGGATAATCCCCTGGTCGCGGTCGTTCACGTCGAACAGGGTGATCCCCGCCGCCCGGCAAGCTGTCCGCGTTCTGGCGATGAAGTGCTCCCCGCCGGGCATCAGTGTTCCGTCCCCGCGCCCGGGGCGGGTGTCGACGATGTGATCCATCACTGCGAATACGCGAGACGGGTCGAGCACCGTGCGGCCCATCTCTGCCATCCGCTTCAAAGCCGCTGCGCCGGTCCGCTCGTGAAGGAACACCCGGTCAATCGCGATCAGGCTGGATCCGGTGCCGGCGTCAACCACGAGATGTGACTGCCAAATCTTGTCGAATAGGGTTTGCGCCATGGCACAGGTCAGGCTTGCGCCTTTATCTCCTCGTCGATGCTGCGCCAGTCGCGGGTGACAAACCGCTCCTGGATAGCGGTGCGTGTTTCCAACATTCCGTCCCTGATCCAATGCCAGGTGCGGCAGCGATGCTGGCCACAGTCTGAGATCTGGATCTGTTCATAGAGGTAGAGTGTCGGATCGCCGGTCCGCTGCCAATAGAGCATCATGGTGCGATTGTATTCGTCGAGCGGCACTTCGGCAGCCCAGCCCTGGATCAGTTCGTTGTCCCACCAGATGCGCCCGTCGCGATAAGTGGCGGGAAAGTCGCGCACTTCGGTGCGGCCGTCAGGCCAGGTGTAGTGGTTGGTCTGGTGATAGGGCACCGCGGGATCACCGGTCAGGCGGCACAGCAGGCGGCTGGCGTGCTCGTCGACCTTCTGGTTGGCAGCGTTGAAATAGGAATAGGTTCCGTCCCACACACCTTCGTGGCGGGCGAGCAGCGGCATTTCCTTGGCAAGGTCGATCATTTTGGTCAGTCTCCTTGGCGTGCAGCGAGAACGTCATGCCAACGGCGGGCATTATCGCCGGCGCGCAACCGCGCGCGGGCCCGCAGCGCAACGGCGGCCGGTTCGAGTGCGACCGGATCGATCGGGATCGCATTGGCATTCTCCGCCTTATACCACGGACGGAAAAGCGCCTCGGCGCGCGCGGCACTCCATGCGCGCAGCAGATGAGCACCGCTGCGTTCGGGCGAAAGGTCAGGATAGAGAAACGTCGGGCTGCCCTCCGGCGCGCGTGGCCACAGCAGTTGCTCTGCACCCAGGGCGTGGGCGGCGTCTTCCACCACCAGCGCCATGTCCTCGAACGGCGAGGACAAGCCATGACCCGGTACATCGATCACCAGCGCCCCGGGATCGAGCCGGTCGGGTGCTTCGGAGCCGGGCGAATGGAGCATCATCCGGGCGCCCCCGCGCATCCCGCGCCAGTGGATCAGCCCGCCATGGACCGGCAGCCAGCCTTCGCGGGTGTCTTCGGAGAGCACAGGGCAGGGCGACGCCTCGGCGTGCCGCCGCAGGAAAGCCAGACTTGCCTCCTGGTGCTGCGCCGGTGTAGCAAACTTGCGCGCTTCCCAGCCTGTTGGCATCGGGCCAAGGCGGTCAATATGGGCCAGCAACGGGTCGCCTTCATACGCCGAAATCAGCACCGGCGGCGTTTCCGCATCCGGCGGTGGAATGTCTCGCGGGGCGAGCAGAACTGCACCGTATCCGACCTGGTAGGCATTGCCTGCGTCGAGCATCTCCATCACGGCGTGCTGCACGCGGGCAAGGTCGGCGTGGGCGACAGAGAGGCGCGCTGCATCCCGGGTATCAAACCATGGAAAAAACCAGCTTTGTTCCAGCATCCTGTTCCATAGCCAAACGAGGTGCTCGCCATAGGTGGAAGGGTGGAACTCGGGCAGGTAGCGTTCGCCGAACAGCCGCATCTCCGCTTCGGACCACACCGCGTACCCACCTACCGCGAGGCAAGAGAGGTCAAGCGCGCGGCGCTTAAGTGCGGTCACAAGAATGATCCCGCCGGAATGGAAACCGTAAGCTGCGCAGCGCCTCAGCCCAAGTGCGCGCACCGTTTCACCGAGCGCAGCGGCGAAGTCGCCGATTTCCGGCCGACCCGGTAGCGGGTCCGATTGGCCGAAGCCAGGTGTATCGGGGGCGATGCAGGTGAAGTGCTGTCCCCAACGTTTCATCAGCGGCTCGTACTCGGCGCTGGAACGCGGGCTTTGATGAACCAACAGCAGCGCCGGTCCGCTGCCGCACTTGCGATAGTGGACCCGTCGCCCGCTTCCGGGAATCGTCAGGATGTGCCGCGTGATCATGCGCGATAAGTTGTCCGGACAAATTTCACTCGACAAGCCTCTACGCGTGTTTATTGTTCGCTGTCAAAGTGCAAATCGAAGAGGAACGAGATGACTGATCTGCTTGGCACCAGGATGATCGCGGACGGCAAGACCGCGCGCCAGTTGTTCGAGGAGGTGATGGCAAATCCGGCACGGCGCAAGTTCGGGTTCGGGGAAAAGCTGGCCATCGTTAATGTTGACGTGCAGCAGGCCTATACCCGCACCGATTTGTTCAGGACTGCCTATGAAACCGATCCGCGCCAGATCGAATATATCAACACGATCAGCCGCCTGGCGCGCGAGCGGGGAATGCCGGTTATCTGGAGCAGGGTCGCCTACAAGGCTGACGCAGGTGATGCCGGGGTCTGGGGCACTCGGACCGACACCGAGGACAGCCTCCAGAACATCAAGTACGACAGCGAGCGTCATGCGTTCGATCCGCGCTGTGACATCCACCCGAATGACCTGCAGTTCACCAAGCGCATGCCTAGCGTCTTCTTCGAAACGCCGCTGGCGAGCTATCTCACGTTCCACAAGGTCGACACCGTTGTCGTTACCGGCGGATCGACCAGCGGCTGCGTCCGCGCGACTGCGGTCGATGCGTTGAGCCACGGCTATCGCACGATCGTGCCGATCGAGTGTTGCGCGGACAAGCACGAGTCCTATCACTTCGCCAACCTGACGGATCTCCAACTGAAGTATGCTGATGTTGAACCGGTCCAGGCGGTCATCGACTGGCTGGAGGCACGGTGATGCACGAGGGCGCCGTCGATCCTGAACTGTATGACTACCATCCCTACAACGTGCGTCGAAAGGTGGTCTGGCCAGGCGGCAAGAGCGTCGCCGTGTGGGTCGCGCCGAACCTTGAATACTATGAGATTGATCCGCCTCTTCACCCGAGGCGAAAGGCGTGGGCGAGGCCGCATCCGGACGTGGTTGGATATTCCCACCGTGACCATTCCAACCGGGTCAGCCACTGGCGCATGGCCGATGTCATGAGCAGGCACGGCTTCCCCGGCTCGGTCAGTCTGTCCGTCGCACTGTGCCAGCACCACCCCGAAGTTGTTGCCGATGCCGCGGCACGCGGCTGGGAGTTTTTCAGCCATGGTATCTACAACACCCGCTATGCCTATGACATGTCCGAAGAACAGGAACGCGCGATCATCGAGGATTCGATCCGCACGGTGCGCGAAGCGACGGGGCAGACTATCCGCGGCTGGCTCGCCCCGGCGCTGACACATACCCCGCGCACGCTCGATCTGATCGCGGAGTATGGTCTCGACTACACCTGCGATCTTTACCACGATGACCAGGTGCAGGAGGTAAAAGTGGCGAAAGGCCGTCTTGCCTCGATCCCCTACAGCCTTGAGGTCAACGATCATTATGGTTTCTTCGTCTACAACATGAGCGGCCGCGAATATGCCGAAACCCTGATCCGCCAGTTCGAGCGGCTGGCGAAAGAGGGGGAGAAGTCCGGCACAGTGATGTGCATTCCCTTGCACGCCTATCTGATCGGCCAGCCGCACCGGATCGGGCCGTTTGAGGAAGCCCTGCGCCACATCGCCGCTGACGGCCGCGCGTGGACCGCGCGCGCGGGCGAGATCGTCGATGCATGGAGAGCGCAGCAGTGAACGTCCTGCCAGAAAGCTACACGCAATATCCCCACCGCCGGGGCGGGTATGACCATGATTTCTATACCTGGTCAAACATCCATCAGCGGCCGCCGGTGCGCTGGCCGAAGGGCAAGGGTGTGGCCGTGTTTGTCTGCGTCAGCCTGGAATGGTTCCCGATTCAGCCGGGTGGTGCGTTCACGGCGCCGGGGCACATGCAGACCGCCTATCCTGATTACCGGCATTATACGGCCCGCGATTACGGCAACCGGGTGGGGGCGTTCCGGTTTCTCGATGCATTTGAAAAGCATGGTATATCTGCTTCCTTCGCGACCAACGCCGCGATTGCCGAGCGTTACCCCGAGCTGATTGCGGCGGTGCAGGCGGGCGGGCACGAGATCATTGCCCACTCCACCGACATGAATGGCACGATTGATTCGTCCCTGCCTGAAGCGGAGGAGCGCGCCTTGATCGGCAGTGCCCTGGTGCGACTGGAGGCCGCGACCGGGATAAAGCCGCGTGGCTGGCTCTCCATCGCCCTCTCGCAGAGTTTCCGGACCCTCGATATTGTCCAGGAATGCGGCCTAAAATATTGTTGTGACTGGGTTAATGATGAACTGCCCTATCGCTTCAACAATGGTCTGATCAACCTGCCGCTGAACCACGAACTGTCTGACCGGCAGATTGTGACGGTGCAGCAGAAGAGTGCCGATAGCTGGGCTGAAAGCATGCGCGATGCCTTCGACTGGCTGGCGCGTGAGGCGGAAGCACAGCAATCGGCCCGGATATTGCCGATCCACCTCACGCCGTATGTCATGGGTCTGCCCTATCGGATTGAAGCAGTGGAGGATTTGCTCGCCGAACTGACCGGCCGCAGCGAAGCCTGGTTCGCCAGCGGCAGCCAGATCGTCGATGCGTGGAAGGCACAGCAGTGAAGGCGCTCAACCCGCGCACCGGAGAACTCGATGTCGAGTTCATCATCGACAGTGACGAAGATATTCGCAGTCTTGCCGATGAACTCAGGTCGAAGCAGGCGGAGTGGGAAGCGCTTGGGCCGGAAGGGCGGGGCAAGGTCCTGCTGGCGTTTGCCGATGCGATCGAGCGCCATGCCCCTGAGATCGTGGCAGCATTGAGCGCAGACACCGGGCGCACCACTGTTTCAGGCATCGAGGTGGAAGGGTGCGTGCGCAATGTCCGCAGCTGGGCCGCCCGCGGACCAGGCCTGTTTGCCGGACTGGCCAGTGATCCGCGTCCTTCGGCCACCCCCGGGATCGAAATCGCCACGCGCTGGTCGGCCTATCCGCTGTTCGGGGCGATTGCTCCGTGGAACTTTCCCTTGCTCCTGAGCCATATCGATGCGGCACCGGCGCTGATGGCGGGCTGTGCGGCGCTGGTGAAGCCGAGCGAGGTGACTCCGCGGTTCGTGGCGCCGATGCGGGCGGTGCTAGCCGCCGTGCCTGAACTGCCGCTGGCCTATGTCATGGGCGGACCGGAGGCCGGGCAGGCATTGATCGAGGCGGTCGACTATGTCTGCTTCACTGGTTCAACTGCGACTGGCCGCAAAGTGGCCGAAGCTGCCGGGCGCCGCCTGATTCCGGCCAATCTTGAATTGGGCGGCAAGGACCCACTGATCGTTGCTGCCAGTGCCGATCCGGAATGGGCGGCACGGGTCGCCTTGCGCGCCAGCGTGGTCGCGACCGGGCAGGGATGCCAGTCGATCGAGCGGGTCTATGCCCCCCGCGAAACTGCGGAGCGGTTCCTGGCCGCGCTGGTCGCGGAGGCGGAACGCGTTGGCCTGACCTGGCCTGACCCTGCGAGAGGGCATCTCGGTCCGTTTATTTTTCCGGCGCAGGCCGGCAAGGTGCAGGCCCAGATCGACGACGCGGTGATGCGCGGCGCGCGGGTGCTGACCGGCGGCACGGTCGAGACCCTGGGCGGCGGCAAGTACTTGCGACCGACCGTGCTGGTCGACGTTGCGCCAGACATGGCGATAATGCGCGAGGAAACCTTCGGTCCGGTCATTCCCGTGACTTTTTATGATGGCCTCGACCAGGCCATCGCGCTGGCCAATGACTGTCCGTATGGCCTGTCCGCTTCGGTCCTGGCTGGCACTCCCGAGGAGGCAGCCGCAATTGGCGTGCGGCTCGACGCAGGGGCGATCAGCCTCCAGGACGGGGCGCTGACCACGATAGTCGGCGATGCAACCAATGAATCGCGCAAATGCTCTGGCCTTGGCCCCAGTCGGATGGGCGATTCCGGCTTGCTGCGCTTTCTGCGCCCGCAGGCCCTGATCCGCCAGACCGGCCAGCCACTGCCGATAGACGCCTATGCCGAGCATGGCTGAGACAAGGAATTCCCGATGATTGCAGCTCTTGCTTTCCTGCTTCAGTCGCTGCCCCCGTCAGCCGCGCTGCCCCCACCCCCGCAATCAACCTGCGACGAGCCGGTCTACATGGTCATAGCAGGCCAGACGCACGACCGGGCGCGGATGATGGCTTATGGCAAGGCGATTGCCGACAGTCGCCTCTACGAGCGACTCGGCGGTTACTACATCAACCAGCCGCGCCCGCTGGCCACGTTCGAGGGGGAACCGGAGTCCGGTCAGGCGACCCTGATTGTCCGTTTCCCCTGCATCGAGAACGCGCGCGCATTCTGGTACAGCCGCGAGTATCAGGACACGATTCGTCCTCTGCGGCTTGATCCCAGCGCGGGCGATTATCTGGTCACCGTCTATGCCGAGGCGCCTTTGCGCCCGGACCTGGTCGGCAAGGTCGGTGATGCCGGCTATCGCGAAACCTTCGATCCTGCCGGGGTGGAGCAGGTGGCGGGGCTGCGACCGTGAAGCGGTGGGAAATCGGCCCGCGCGGGTTCGGGGCGGATGGGCTCGGCGGATTGCGCCTTGGCAACTCGCCCGATCCGGTTGCGGGGCCGGGCGAAGTGCTGGTGCGGGTGACCGCCGCTGGCCTCAATTTCCGCGACCTGATGGTGCTGCGCGGCCACTATGGCAGTGATCTGCCTGAACAGCGCGTGCCCCTTTCGGACGGGGTCGGGATTATCGAGGCGGTGGGTGAAGGCGTGACCGGTTTTACCCCCGGCGACCGGGTCATCGCTCCGCATTTTGTGACCTGGGTGGACGATGCGGCCTACAGTTACGCGGTGTTCGCACGCGATCTGGGCGTCACGGCGGACGGGTGGCTGGCCGAAAAGCTGGTGCTGCCTGCGTCGGCCGTCATTGTGGTTCCGGAAACAATCAACGATGCCACAGCCGCCGGCCTTGCTGTGGTCGGCGCGACCGTTTGGCATGCCATGGTTGCCTTCGGAGGGGCCGGGCCGGGCACGCTGGTCCTGTCGCAGGGGACCGGGGGGGTTGCCCTGTTTGCGCTGCAACTGGCGAAGGCACTGGGGGCCGATTTCGCGATCACTTCATCGAGCGAGGGGAAACTGGCCCGCGCGCGCGAAATGGGGGCGGACTATGCGATAAACTACCGCGAACGGCCCGACTGGGCTGTTGCCCTGCTGGAGCAGTCCGGGGGGCGTGGTGCCGACGTGGTGGTCGATACGCTGGGCTTTCCCGCGCTGGGAGAGACAGTGCGGGCGACGGCTGTGAACGGGCGGATCGGAACGATCGGCGCGCTGTCAGGCAGCCCCCGTGACGCCGCCACCGCCAGCCAGGGGGAGATCATTGCGAAAAATCTGACCATCAAGGGCATCGCCAGCGGCAGCAGGGCCATGCTGGAACAGGCACTTACACGGGTTGCTTCATCGGGCATCCGGATGGAAATTGACCGTGAATACGCTTTCGACAATGCGCCTGCGGCATATCGCCATCTGAACAGCGGCGCCCATATGGGCAAGGTACTGGTCCGCGTCAGCGGGTGAGTTCGACCAGTTCGTAGCGGTTCATCATGTAACCGTCGATCGCGCCATAGACCAGGATCGAGTCTGCATCGGCTGTAACCCACATATCGAAATCGGGGTGAGTGGTGCCGCCCATCCCCTCGTCGCTGTCATCGACATAGCGATAGCGGCGGCAGTGAAATGTACCGGCTGCCACAGTCTTTTCCTCTTCGCCGACATATTCCATCGTCATGTTCACCTCCGCGATCTGCGGTGGGGTGGCACCGCGATGATCGGGGGAGGGCAGGAAAAAGCGCAGGCGCCGCCGGTGCGCGCCCTGGCTGGTGTCGAGCAGACGTGTGGTGAACCCGTCACCCGCCACCGGGTGAGTGCCGAACGCGTCGAATTTTCCGGCCTGCCGGGTCTCGGAATTGCGCCCGATCGAGGGACCGAAACTCTCGCAGGTGATTTGGTCGGAAGCCTGATCGTAGCGCATCCAGCCCGAACCGAGGAATTGGTCGCCCAGCGTGAGGTGGACCAGCAGGTTGTGCGGTTTCCGGTCCGGACCGATATGGCAGACGATGTCCCGCAGCACTGACGGGTCCGGGTCCTCGATCTCGCACCGGGCGCGCATGATTACCGAGCCGTCCGTGTGGTGGGTGAAGGTGAACCACTCGCGTCCGCGCTCCTCCCCCTCGCGGCCCGGCTTCATGGAACTGTAGCGGATCTTGCCGGATACGGTGCGGTGTTTCATCAGATCACTCCTGCGCTAGATGATGCCGGCCGCATCGAGCCGCGCGATCACCGCTTCCTGGGTTCGCTTGAAGTAATCGCGGTCCGGAACGGCGGCGGTTCCCTGCTGCATCATCCCGTCCGCCCCGTGAAACGGCTCTGCCGCAGCGGCATAAGCGGCGGCGAACAGCGCGGGGCGCTGACGGGCGAGGTAGTTGGTCATCGCGGGCACCCGGCGGGTCTCGCGCAGGCCGTGCAGGTCGATCGGGGCGAAGGCGGTGAAGGTTTCGCCGTCGCCCGATTGCGCGACCACCCGGCCCTTGTAATCGACCACCTGGCTGTTTCCGTCCGCGCTCGCCAGCGGCATGGTCGTGCCGCTGATTCCGGCGGTGTTGGCGCTGACGATATAAGCGAGGTTTTCGAACGCCCGGGCCTGCTTCGCCACATCCTTGTGCGTGGGCATGGGTGCACCGATTTCGCTCGATGAATGGCAAAAAACTTCCGCCCCGCGCAGTGCCAGGGCGCGGGCGATTTCAGGGTAGAGCACTTCTTCACTGGCAATGCAGGCCAGGTTGCCGATCTCGGTCCGCGCGACCGGGAACACCCCGTCCAGGCCATACAGTTCGAGATACCGTTCCCACACATCATGCGGGCTGGGCGCGAACATCGACAGCAGACGGCGATAGCGCAGCACCACTTCGCCCGAAGGGGCGATGATAAAGCTGGTCTGGAAATAGAAATCGGGAAAGGCCGGGTCTGTTTCATAGGCATTGCCCGCCACGAACATGTCGAGCCTGCCCGCCATCACCCCCAGCGCGGCATACTCCGGCCCGTCTGCCGCCCAGCCCACCCGGGCAGCGAAATCGGAGATCGAAATGCGCCCCGGATAGGACGTGAACAGGTACTCTGGCAGCACCACCAGCCTGACCGGGCGGCCAGAGTATTGTGCGACAAAGATCGCGCTGCTGCGGATCTGGGCCTCGACCTCGGCAATATGCGCCAGCATCGCGGCGCGCGCGCTGGCGGCATCGGTCAAGCGCTCCAGCGAACGCGCGGTCAGCTGCATCGCCATGGCGGAATAGGTGGCAGTTCGGATCATTGTTTCTCCCTCGCCCTTCGCCGCCACTATCTGCGGAACCAGCGCGGCGCATACCCCTGCCGCAAGCGCGCGCCTGCGGTCGAGGGGAAACTGATTCACAGACCCAGAGAGCCCGGGTTCATCAGCCCGCGCGGATCGACCTGCCGCTTGACCGCGCGCAGCAGCGCGTCGGCTTCGGGCTGCAGGCTGTCGCGATAGCGATATGTCCGTCCGATCTGAAAATGGGTGGCACCGTGCTCGAAGAACAGGTCAACGATGGCCTGCTTCAGTTCGTGCACCAGTGCGCGGGCGGCCGGGTTGGCGGGCAGGGCAGGCACCTTGCGCAAGTGCGCTGGTTCGACTGTATCCTCGATCACCGGGTTGCGCGCATCGGGCCAGTAGAGGCACG
This sequence comes from Sphingomonadaceae bacterium, assembly GCA_046294735.1. Classification (GTDB taxonomy): domain Bacteria; phylum Pseudomonadota; class Alphaproteobacteria; order Sphingomonadales; family Sphingomonadaceae; genus 34-65-8. The sequence goes on along the minus strand of JBKBKB010000001.1, from coordinate 226,016 downwards.
GTTCGATCACCAGCCCCGCGCCGCCCACGGCTGCTACCAGCGTCCCGTAGTGCACGCCCAGTTCGTCCATCCTGGTCTGATTGCGGGCGAACAGGTCAAGAAGCGCCCTGAAACACCCTTGTGCCTGGCTGTGTGCAACCAGCCCGTGGATTGGCGCCCAGCGTTCGCCATCGGGGCCGAGGATCGAGTTCAGCGGCCCGAACGGGTTGGCCCGGATGATCTTCGGAATGGTGTTCTCGATTTCCCGCCCTCCCAGATCAGCCACGATCCGGCGGGCCTCGGCAATATCGGCATCCGCCGCCTGCTGGACTCTTCCTTCCGCCAGGACGTGGAGTGAGAAACTGGCGCCCTTGAGGAAATCGCGGCCGGCGAGCGCCACCCGCGCACCTTCCTTGAGTGCCTTGAGCATCGTTCCTTGCTGTTTCATCATGCCAACCAGCTGGCGCGCGTCGCTGGCCAGGCTGTCACGCTTCATCCGGATCGCGTTGAGATAGGGATCGAACCCGAAGCATTCAGCAGCAAGGTCGCTGCGCTCGATTGCGCTTGCAGCGTTGAGCCATTGGTCGTGCGTGTCGAATGCAAAGCTGGCATAGGCGTGTGCGGCTGACTCCCGCACCAGTCGCAGCGTGACCTCGGCCTTGATCCCGAGCGCGCCGGTATCGGCCAGGAACAGGCCGGTCAGGTCCGGCCCATAGGGCCGCCCCACGCCAGAAGCGGTGTTCAGCAGCGTGCCATCGGCCAGCGCCACTTCCAGCGCGAGGCAGCTCTGCACCGCTGTGCCATGGCGCCCGGTACCCCAGAATATCCCGTTCTGGCTCATTCCCCCGCCGATAGTAGCTTTGAGACCGGACAGTGTGCCCCACATCGGCGTGCGCAGGCCGCGCGGGCGCAGCGTGTCGTAGAGCGCCGCCCAGGTGCAGCCAGCCTCCACCGTCACGGTCATATCCGCTTCATTGACCGCAAGCACCCGGTCCATCCGCGCGAGATCGAACAACACCGCCCCCGGCGCATGAGGGGTATAGCCGCCGGTGTAGCTCATCCCGCCGCCGCGCGGGATCACCGCATGGCCTGCCTGCGTCGCGGCCCTGATCGCAGCGGCAAGTTCGCGCTTGTCCCCCGGACGGACCACGGCAGCCAGATCGGCCCCGCGGGAAAAGATGTCATGCGCGTAGAAGTCCAGCGTGTTCTGATCGGCCAGCACCTCGGCACCAGTTGCAGCGATAGCGCGGACTACGGTTGGTTCGTCGAGTGTTGCCATCAGGCTGGCTCCGCCACCGAAGTGCTGACCTCGTCCTCAACCTCTGGAAAGCTGGACGGATAGGCACCGAGAAGCAGTAGCAGAGCGCCGCCGATAACGAAGACAAAGATCGCCACCTGGAGGATCGGGTCGAAGCTGCCGGTCCGGTCGAACACCTGGGCGTAGATAAGCGGTGATGCAGCTGAAAACAGCCCGAACGGCATGTACAGCATCCCATAGATCTTACCATAGTTCGCCATCCCGAAATAGCGGCCTGTAAGGTAGGCGATCAGGTCACTTTCCGCCCCGGCGGCAAAACCAAGCAGGAACCCGGCCATGGCCGCCATCGGGAACGTCAGGCTGTCGCCCAGCAGCAGCCAGGCCGAAATGGCCGGCAGGCACAGCAACGGAAAGGCAACGAAACCTTGCCAGAACCGGTCGAGCAGCATTCCGGTAATCAACCGCCCGGCGAAAATGCCGATGCCGAGGATCCCCATTACGGTTGCCGCCGTTTGCTGATCGATGCCGCGCAGCCCCAGGACCCGCGGCATGTTGATGAACGCGCCGCCGAAGGCCCCGGCGATGCAGGCGATCGAAAGCCAGATCAGCCAGAAGCGATAATCTTTCATTGCGGTTGCCAGCGTGACGCCGGTCAGCCGCCCGCTGGCGCTGGCGATGGCAGAAGGGCGCTCGGCTGTGGTCGGTTCGCGGAACAGGAAGAACCCGACTGCAAGGGCCAACAGCGGGAACAGGGCGATGATGGCGAACATCGACCGCCATCCGTGGTTGGCAATCGCCCAGACCGCGACTTGCGGCACGATCATCGCGGCCAGGCTGGTGCCCATCAGAAGCAGGCCCAGCGCCAAGCCGCGATGGCGGAAAAACCACAGGTTGATCGCCCGGCTCCACGTCACGGGGGTCGAGCCGATCCCGACCAGGCCGACCACCACCCAGAACCCGTAATAGATATGAAGCGTGGAAGGCTCGTTGGCGGCAGGGGTAAGTGAAATGGCGGCGAAGGCGAGGGCGAAGGCAAACAGCGACCAGAGCGCCACCGGACGGACACCGTACCGGTCAGCCATCCACCCGAACACCGGCGCAAGGAAGCTGGCAATTACGCCGAAGATCGTGATCGGCACCAGCACCTGGGTCTGGCTCCAGCCGAATTCCTGCGTCAGTGGTTCGGCGGTGAAACCGATCACATTGTAGGGTATCGGGCTGGCCCCGCACATGACGCCGAGCACGCCTGCAATCAGCACCTTCCAGCCCATGGCAAATTCGTTGCGTTCACCGGGTGGGCTTGCGGCTGGTGTGTTCATTCCTGTCCTCCGATCGGATTTTGCGGCTCCGCCGTCCCCTGCGGGGCAGCGTAGAATTCGGTCAGATTACCGTCCGGATCGCGCACCGCAAAAAGGTCGACAGGGCCGATCCCGCCGATGGAGACGTTTGCGGCCGCGTAGGCGATGGGGGTGCCCTTACGCTCCAGCTCTGCGCGATAGGCGGCCAGCCGTGTCACCGGATAGCGCACCGAGATTATTCCCAGATTGGGTGGCACGGCATGGGCGGACAGATCGCGTCCGCTGAAGCCTTCGAACTGCATCACTTCGACCCGGCCGGTCTCTTCCGGCAGTACGGGTTGTGCCACGGCCGCGCGGCGCACCAGCGAGGTCGCGAGATTGGCGGGGACGGAGAAGTTGTTCGGGCGCGGCTCCGGATCGGTGTAGGGTGCATCGAACAGCACCTTGAAACCCAGCGTGTCGCGGTAGAACGCCAGCGCTGCAGGCTGATCGCGCACCATCCGCATCGAATTGAACGCCTGGCTCAACCGCCCGACCCGAAACGCGTCAAACGGCGGTGACTGGCGCTGGTACAGCGCATAATTCACCCCGTGCGGACCGCGGATGACAACATTGACCAACTCCGATCCGCCGAATGCAAATCGGTATGGCTGACTTTCGGCCCACCAGCCGCGCGCGATCGCCGCGTCGAACAGCGCCTGAGTGTCCTCGCTGCGCAGCATGAGGGAAAAGATGCCGCCGGTATCCCATGGCCGCGCCGCCAACCGCACCGGTTGCTGGGCCACCCCCGCAAGCGCGACATAGCGGATACACCCGGTCGCGGCCTCCGGCGCACAAATCTTTCGGAACGCACCGCGGGCACTATCGGGCAGACGCCAATAAGCCATTTCGCCGGCGGAAACTGTCCCGCGCGCCACTTCGCGCCAACCACCGTCTTCGACCAGCCATGCGGCACTCTCGTCGAGGTCCGTGACGATCACCACCGCTTCGGTCCATGGCTGTATGCCCCAATCCGATGCTGCGGCTGAGCCTGCCGGGATGGTTGCCGCAGCAGCCAGCAGCAAGGCGGCCGCTACGGCCCGGTGCCGCATCAGAAGTCGAACTTCGCCCGCAGCATCCAACTGCGCGGCGGGTTGAGATAACTGTAATTGGCGAGCGAGCTTTCCACCGCCTCCTCGTCGAAACAGTTCTTGCATTCCGCCACCAGTGACAGCCCGCCATCCAGCTTTAGTGTGAGCGAGGCGTTCACGATCCAGCGGTCATCGCTGAACGATCCGGTGATCGGGTTGATCAGGTTCCCCTGACCAAGCGTGTTGCTGGGGTAGACCGTGCCTGACAGGCCGGTCAGGTCCCCGTCGTAGAAGGTGACATTGCTGGTGCCGACTTCGCTCTTGCTGCGCCAGTTGGCATTGATAGCTGGGACCAGCTTGGCTCCGCCGAGCGCGATATCGTAACTGGCGCCGATCGATACCGTCCAGTCCGGCGTGCGGACCGGTTCGGCGATCGAACCGTCCGGTGCAACAATACCGACCCCGCACGATGCGGCGTTGTCTGCGGCGACCGTGGCGTTGGGAATGCGCCCGGCCTGAAGCTGCGCCAGACAGGCGGCCTGCTGCGCGGCGACCGATTGCACCCCGAACGCATCGAGTGCCGGGGCATTGCGGTCGATCCGGTACTTGTCATCCTGATAGCCGACTGCGGCGAACAGGTTGAGCCCGTCCACCGGCACTGTGGTGAGCTCCAGTTCCAGCCCTTTGTTGCGATAGTCGGCGAAGTTGCGGACCAGAAACGCCAGCGCCCCATTGGCGCGGATGAAGGCAGATGGGGTCTGCAGGTCACCGACATCCAGCCAGAACCCGGTCAGGTTCAACCGCACCCGATTGTCCCAGAACTGGGTTTTGGCCCCTGCTTCATAGCTCCATGCCGTTTCCGGTCCGAAGGGCAGCAATTCGTTGGCCGATGTGCCGCGCGCGTTCCAGCCGCCCGACTTGAACCCGCGCGTGGCCGATGCGAACAGCAGGATATCGTCAGACGCCTTGAAATTGACCGCAAAACGGGGCGTCCAGATCTTGGTCGACTGGCGCTGCGGGATCGGCGTGCCATTGGTCGCGATCAGGTTTGCGTTTTCCAGGCAGGTGGCGGGTATCACGCCCTGGCCGATGCAGTTCGCGCGATTGTCCCGGATCGAGAAGGTCTTGCTCTCGTCGGTATAGCGGATACCTGCGGTGATGGTCAGCCGTTCGGTCAGGTTTAGGTCGGCCTGGAGATACCCGGCCCAGGCCTCGGCCGTGTTGGTCAGGGTGCGGTCAGCCAGGATGAGAGGCAGCCCTTCGGGAAGGGGCGCAAGCGGCAGGGAAAAGACATCGGCAAAGTCGGTGCGGTTGTCTTCGTGGATATAGAAAATGCCGCCGACCAGATCGACCAGCCCGGCGCCGAGGCTACCGGTGAATTTCGCCTCCTGGGTAAACTGGGTGTGATCACCGTCGTTGACGATGCCGAACCCGCCGAAACGGTATCCCCGCAAAGCCGGCACCGGGCTGGCGGTGCTGGGCAGGCCGCGTCCGTCAGCGAAATCGACCGCGAAGTCCTGCTTCAGGTCGACAAACCCGGTGATCAGGTTGATCGCCCAGTCCGCGCCGATATCGATTTCGAGATTGGACGATACGAAGTTCATCGTCGCTTCGTTACCCAGGCCGAAATCATTTTTCCGGCCAGTCAGCAGGCGGGTGCCATTGGCGCGAGTGAAGGACCCACCCTTGGTCAGCCCGGTGTTCACGAACCGCCCGCGGCAATCTGTCGGAGCGGCCGGGTCACAGTCGAAATTGAGCAGGTTCACCGAATCGGCATAGGTGTGAATGTATGAGCCGCGCCAGCGGACGCTGTCGCTCAATTCGCCGCGAAGGCCCAGCCGTACGCCCCAACCGTCGTTCTCGTTCGCTCGTTCACCGGTGCGGTTGTTGATCGCCCAGCCTTGGTCGTCCTGGTAGTAACCCGAGATCTTGACCGCGAAGGTATCCGCCAACGGCACATCAACCGAGGCGCGGGCCATGATCCGTTCGTAACTGCCGTAACCCAGTTCAGCAAACCCGCCGATCGTGTTGCCCGGCTCGGCCAAATGGACACTCACTGCGCCGCCAGTGGTGTTGCGCCCGAACAAGGTGCCTTGCGGTCCGCGCAGCACCTCCACCCGTTCGACATCGAAGAACGACAGGTTGTTCGCATTCTGGCGAGAGATGTAGATATCATCGACATAGGTGCCGATCGGAGGGTCGAAGGTGGCGATCGATTCGGTGTTGCCGATGCCGCGCAGGTAATAGCTGTTGGCCGTGCCCAGACCGGTGTTGTTGAGGCCGACCAGGTTGGGGACAAACTGGGTTACCTCCAGCGCCGAGGCGACGCCGCGGGTTTCCAATTCGGCCTGATTGAACGCGCTGATCGCAATCGGCACATCTTGCAGGCTTTCCTGTCGGCGCTGGGCGGTGACGATGATTTCATTCACGCCCGAAGCCTGCGTGGCTTCTTCGCTGCCCTGCTGGGCCAGAGCCGGTGAGGCGGCAGCCATGCTGGCGGCCAGTGCGGCGGTCATTGCCGCGCGGGCTGTGCCGGTACGAATAGCAGTGTTCAGTTGCATGCGGATGGCTCCCTGATCTGGCCTGACAGTATCACAATTCGGTATTTGTCCGGACAAATTATCGTGTAATCTTGTGTCTGGCTAGCCCACAAATTGCGCAAGGGTGTTGCGGCCACAGGCTTGAGAGCAGAATCAACGGGACTTTCCGTGGCTTCCGCGCGGCAGAAAGGGTGCTTCAGCGCAATCCGGCACCGCCCCGAATCGGGTAGCGCGAAAACCGAGAGGAAGAGTTCGAATGGGAGAATTCGCTGTCACTGGCTATCAGGTGCTGGTCTATGTCCACCTGCTGCTGTTCGTGTTCTGGCTGGGGGCTGATGTTGGCGTGTTCATGCTCGGGCAGGAATTCCGGCGGCGACAGAAATACGACCTGCCGGTGCGGCTGGTGCAGCTACAGATGCTGGTCAACCTGGACATGGTGCCGCGCACCGCGTGGGCACTGATGGTGCCGGTATCGATTACCTTAGGTGCAGCCGGACAATGGTGGGCGGTGCCCGGCTGGCTGGTCGGCCTGAGCTGGGTTGTCGGGGCCGGCTGGCTGTGGCTGGTCTGGGATGCGCACCTCCACGACCAGACTCCCCGAGCCGTGCGCAATCGCCGGACCGAGCTCTGGCTGAAGATCGGCTTGACGGTGTTCTATCTGTGGCTGGGTGGCGCTTCGCTGTTGTCCGGTGAGCCGATTGCGCCGGTCTGGCTGGCGCTGAAGGCGTTGATGTTCGGCCTGATCTTTGCGGCGGCGATCATGATTGATGTGGCCTTCAAACCGGTCGGTCCATTGCTTGGCGCGCTGATTCGCGAAGGGTCGAGCGATGCCACCGAGATCCCGCTGCGCCGCACGATGGACCGTACACGCTTGTGGGTGTGGGCGGTTTACCTGCTGCTTTTCATCACCGCTTTTCTCGGCAGCGCAAAGCCGTTGCCCTGATGCAACACAAAAAAATTGTCCGGACAACTCTTGTGAATTGTCTGGACAAATCCGTTTCGACGCAGGAAATGGTAATGGGGAATTTTGCGCCGGACAGAGCGCTTTCAGGGAGGACCGATGATGATCCGAATGTTCAAGTCAACGCTGTTGGCAGCAACCGTGCTGGCGCCGTGCGCCGCTTATGCGCAGGGTTCGCAATCGGGCGATGACATCATCGTCACCGCGCGCAAGAAGGAAGAAACGCTGCAAGGCGTGCCGACCACAGTTGCGGTGACCACAGCGGACGTGATTGACAGGCTGGCAATGGATAGCGTGACCGATATTGCTCGGATCACGCCCGGTCTCATTTTTGATGATAGTTTCGGGCGCGATGCCAATCGGCCGGTAATTCGAGGGCAAGCCAATATCCTTGGCGATAGCGGTGTCGCTTATTTTATCGACGGGATCTATTATTCCGGCTCGATTGCCGATTACGATGTCGATTCGATCGAACGGATCGAAGTCATCAAGGGGCCGCAGAGCGCGCTCTACGGCCGCAACACGTATTCCGGCGCGATCAACATTATCTCCAAGATGCCGAGCCGGGAATGGGAAGGGCGGGCGCAGGCCGATTTTTCCGAACATGGCCGCTATGAACTATCTGGATCAATCCGCGGCCCGATCGCGGACGGTCTGGGGCTGGGCCTGAGTGGCCGCTATTTCGACAACCCCGGAGAATTCCGTAATGCGTTCGATGGCTCGCGAATTGGGTCGCAGAATTCCTGGTCTCTTGGGTCCGCGCTGCGATTTGACAATGGCGGGGCATTCCGCGCAAGCGCGCGGGTGGCCTATACCAATACCAATGATGGGCAGCCGGCGATCTTTCATCAGGATGCCAATCAGAACAACTGCCTGCCTGATAACGGCACACTTTATCGCGGGGCCGGCCGATATTACTGCGGGGTCGTGCGGCCTGGTACGGTCAGCAGCGATTACAAGCGCCAGTTCGCCGGAACCGGTGATGTCGGGTATCAATCCAAGCTGTGGAACGCCAGCCTGCGGCTCGATTATGACCTTGGGGAGAACGTCACACTCAGCTCGCTAACCGGCTATAACCATCGTCGATCATCGCTCCAGACCGACGGTGATTATTCCGCCGAAAGTTTCCAGACGGCGGTTTTTGCCACCTTCCCGCTGGCCTTTACCCCCGCACCGCCTCCGCGCAACGCAGTACTGGGGATAGTTAACTCGACGATCGATTTCTCCTTCGCGCAGCGTTCAGTGGTCAAGGACTGGTCGCAAGAATTGCGTCTCGCCTACACCAGTGACATGTTCGATGTGTTGGTGGGCGGATATTACTTCGATCAGTCCGATGACGGGTTTGACATTCGCACTGTGCCGTTCGACGGAGTAGCCCGTGCAACCGCGCAGGCCAACGCACGTCGTGCAGCGGTGTGTGCGGCTTCGCCAATCTGCCTGTCGCCAACTTTGCTGACAGCAATCAGCCTGCCCAATTCGCGCGATGAAAACCTGATCGACCGACGCAATGCGGCGGTGTTCGGAGCTGTCACATGGCATATCAGCGATGCGTTTGAGCTGTCGGTGGAAGGGCGCTATGCGTCTGAACGTGTCACGCAGACGGTGTTTGATTTCAACCAAGGCCAGGCCCGCCCGGCGCCCAACGAAGTGCGGGCCACGTTCAAGAAATTCACACCGCGCGCGGTTGCCAGCTGGCAGATCACGCCCGACAATCTGATCTACGGGATCTATTCCGAGGGGCAGAAGCCGGGCGGATTCAACAGTGTTGTGGCAATCAATGCCGGCGTGCCGACTTATGCCGCCGAAGATGTCCGCAGCTTCGAACTGGGCAGCAAAAATGTGCTGGCAGGCGGGCTGATCACCGCCAACCTTGCGATTTTCCGTAATGAGATCAAGGGTTACCAGCTCACACAGAACGTGGCGATCCCGCCCAACACTACCAGCGCGGTGGTTAATGCGGGCGATGCGCGAATCAACGGGCTGGAAATGGAACTGGCCCTGCGTCCCGCGCGCGGGATTACGCTGACAGGCAATTATGCCCTTGCGGCAACCAAGTTTACCCGCGGTCTGGACGAACAGCAGGGCGTGCTCAACGATGTGGCCGATGATGGCCTGGTCAATTGTTCCACCGGTGACCAGTTCCCCGGGGTTGCAGGCTGCCAGTCGCTGTTTGGCTCGATCGCCGGCAAGCGCATTCCGCGCGCGCCGAAGCATAGCCTGTTCTTCGATGCGGACTTCCGCACGCCTCTGGGCGCGGGTGAGTGGGAACTGTTCGTCGGTGGGAACGTGAGCTACACCAGCTCCAGCTTCGCGCAGGTGCACAATCTGGCCGAAACCGGCAGCGCCACGGTGCTGGACGTTCGGGCTGGCTTGCAGCACGGTCAATACAAGGTCCAGTTCTACGGCAAGAACCTGACGGATGAAGACAGCGTTCAGCAGCTGATCCGCTATGCCGATGCCAACAATGACTTGCGGCGCAGCTTCATCGGCGGCCTTCGCCCCGGTCGGCGGTTTGGCATAATCCTTTCCGCCGGGTTCTGACAAACCGCAACACAGTTTAATCAATTAGGGGTGGCGGAGGATGCTCTGCCACCCCGAATTTTTTGTCTGGTTGGCCGATCAGGCCGCGTGGAGAATCGATTGCGCCGCCCGCTCGGCGCTTTCCAGCGCTGCTTCCATCCCGGTGGCGCCCTGGCCCAGATGCTCGCCCGCGAAATGCAGCCGCGTACCCACGTGGCGGGTGGCGGCGGCCAGGTTTGCAGCCTGTCCGGTGCCGATGTGGTGATAGATGCCCCGGGCGTGAGGGCTGGCCTGCCAGCTGAACAGCCGTTCCAGTCTGAGTTGCCCCTTGGCCGCCGGGCGGATCCTCTCGATTGCCGGGATCAACGTGGCAGCAGAGCGGGCATGGCCCATCCGGTCAAGCAGATCCGCCCCTTCGCCGAATGTCCACAGCTTAAGCAGCGGAGGGTCGTTGCTGGCTACAAACACCCGCCCGATCAGGGGATCGTCGCTCCAGATCGTTTCCGGCAACCCGTCATCGAGCCAGAATGCCTTGCGGGCAGACAAGAACGCGAAACTGGCCCGCGTATAGGGCAGTTCGCCAATCATTTCCGCCAGCGATACCGGCAAATCCGCTTCTATCGGGATATGCCGCAACGCTGCGAACGGCACCGTGCAGAGCACCTGCCGTGCGCGGAGTGAACGGCGGGAAAGCGCAATGTCCACCCCACCATCAACTTGCCGGATCCCGCGCACCGCCTCACCCAGCCTTACAGGGCTGACAAGCGCAGCCGCCATCGCCTCGGGCAGGCGCTGCGAACCGCCCCGCACCACCATGGTCGGCCCCGGAGCCGCGCGAAAGCCAGCAGCCGCCCGGGCTGGAGACAGAGCGGAAATTCCATGCAGCCGGTTTCCGTTCATGTTCGCATCGATCAGGCGGCGCGCTTCCGCACTGGCGCCCGCTGCGCGCAGCGCTTCATCATAGCTCACGTCGATGGCTGGATCGGCATCTAACCAGCTTGCGGGGCTGGCCAGCGGCGGCAGGGAGCCTCCATAATAACGCCCCAGCGCCAGCGGCAGGACCGAACGCTCTGACCCGCTCAGCAAATTGGCGGACGAGGAAGGCCAGTCCGCTTCGGTTACGGTCTGCCCATTGATATGGAGGAGTGCGCTGACGCTGGCTGCCGCGCCGACGCCGGCACCGGCTGCCTGATCGAGTTCCACCCCAAGCTGGCCCGCGATCCGGCGCAGGGTCGCGTAGCCGTGACCGATCTGAATGCCGCCCGCCTCGGGCGCGCCGGGCAGATCATTCAGCGTGTGCATCCGCCCGCCGACACGCCGTTCTGCCTCCAGCACCACGCACCTCAGGCCCGCGGATTCCAGCAACTGGGCCGCGTAGAGCCCGGCCAGACCCGCACCGATCACGGCTACATCGTGGCTTGTCGCGGCCCAGGCCCGGCGCGGCGCAGTTCCGGCGATCAGCGCTGCTGCGCCACCGCCAAGGAAACTGCGCCGGGTGCCCATGTTCAGTGGCCCTGCTTGGCCGGTTGCTCTCCAGAAGCTGCGCGCGCCTGATCTGTCAACAGTTTGAACTTGGTCCAAGTGGTTTCATTGGGGCGCATATCGTCCTTGGGCGGTGCCTGCTCGTATATCGGATAGTTGGCCCGGATCTCGTTTTTCAGCACCGCGGGCAGCTCTTCGAACCCGCCCGGCAGTTTGCGGCCCATGGCATTGAAGACCATCTGGCCTGGGCGGTCGCCCATTTCCATCCAAGGCGCCCACTGCGAAATGCGCACCCAACTGATCATGGGATAGGCGGTGGGTTTGCGGCTGTCATACAATTCTGATTTCAACGCTGCGAAATCGAAAATTTCCATCGCATGATACATGTTGCCGACATATTGCTGGTATGCGCCAGCCAGGGGGTTGGTGTAATACAACGGCGCCTCGAACGGCATGAACACGTAGGGCCCCGCTTCGCGAAGAGAACCGATCGTGAAGGGTTTGCCATCCGCGTCTCTGGCGAAGTTTGGCCGCCCGTTTACCGGATCGTTGTGGATCTGCATCACCGTTAAGGTCTTGCCGTTGTAGGGGTTGGTCCATTCGTTGACCACTTCGCCGGTCGCCGGATCGAGCATCAGCATGATCTCCCGGCTGATCAGGCGCCAGCCCTTGCCGCGCTGCGGGTCGTTCACTTCCACGCAGCGGCGGATGTTCATGCCTTCGCCCTTGAACAAAAGCTTGTCCGGCATCCCGGGGTAGCGGCCGTAAATATTGCCTGACCAGTGGTAGACAGCCGGTTCATCTTCCGACACGCCGCACTGCAAGCGTTTGGATATTTCCAGCGCATCCTCTGCCTTGGCGGGGTCGAGTGTGCGGGCAGCAGTGGGCGCTGCCATTAGCGCCCCTCCTGCCAGAATTACGGCCATGGCGGTGCCGAATGCGGTCATTGTGCCGGTACGAGTCATTAGGATACCCTCCCTGATGCGTTGAATTTGTCCGGACACGGACATGATTCTTCCTTGACTTTAGATTTGTCCGGACAAATTGTGAAGCACCAATCGGGTAATCTGGCCCGGCGGAGAGAAATGCCCTCGTGTTTGCCCATTCCAGCCTTCTGTTTGTGCCCGGTTCGCGGCCTGACCGATTCGCCAAGGCCCGTGCCGCCGGCGCCGGGATAACGGTAATCGACCTCGAAGATGCCGTTGCGCAAGCGGAGAAGGAAGCTGCCCGTTCGGCATCGCTCGAACATATTGCAGCCTTGCCGGTGGGTTGGGCGATTCGGATCAATGCGGTTGCCACTGCGGCCGGGGTCAGTGACCTTGCTGCGTTGGCCCAGGCCCGCGTCTTGCCACAGTACCTGTTGGTACCGATGGTGGAATGTGCGCGTGATGTTGAAATCGTGGGCGCGGTTCTGGGTGGACGCTGCCCTGCGCTGGTCCCCTTGATCGAAACGCCCCGCGCCCTGCGGTATGCGCTGGAGATTGCCCGCGCACCTTTTGTCGCAGCGGTCATGTTCGGTGGCGGCGATTTCGCCGGGGAACTGGGTGTGCCGCTGGCGTGGCAGCCTTTGCTGGCCGCGCGCCACCAGATCGTGCTGGCCTGCGCCGAGGCTGATGTGCCAGCGATTGATGTGCCATACATCGGACTGGACGACGACGACGGCCTGAGGATCGAGGCCCGCCTGGCGCGCGAACTAGGCTTTGCGGCCAAGGCTGCGATCCATCCGCGCCAGGTCGCTGTGATTGACCAGGCATTCAGGCCGAGCGAGGCCGATGTCGCTGACGCCGAAGCGGCACTCGCGGCTTTCGCCGATGCGGGCGAGCAGGCTATTCGGTTCCGGGGGCAGATGCTCGAGGCACCGATCGTGAAACGCTATCGCGCGGTTATCGCGCGCAGCAAGGGGCAAGATGATGCGTGACAGTGTGGTTGAAGTGGCACCGGGCCGCTTCCGCGAAGTGCAGGGTCGTTACTTCGAGGATTTCGAGGTTGGCCATATCTACGAGCACCGCCCGGGCCGAACCATTACCGATGCCGACAACGTGTGGTTTACCCTGCTGACGATGAACACCCATCCGGCTCATTTTGATTACGAGTTTGCCAAGAAGACTGAATTTGGCAAGCCGCTGGTGGTAAGCCCACTGACAATTGCTTTGATGACGGGGATGAGCGTGTCCGACACCAGCGGCAAGGCCATCGCCAACCTGGGGTGGGATGAGGTGCGGATGACGCATCCGCTGTTCGTTGGTGACACGCTCTATTGCGAAAGCGAAGTGCTGGAGAAACGCGAGAGCGCCAGTCGGCCTGAGCAAGGCATCGTTACGTTCAAGACCGTTGGCAAGAACCAGGACGGCGTGGTGGTCAGCCATTACAAACGCACCGTGCTGGTGTGGAAGCGGGGCTGCGGCCCGGTGGACGATTGAGGAACACTGCAATGGCAACTGCCCCCAAATACGAAGACCAGATCCGCACGATCGACCCGGCCGAGGAACGCGCCTTCATGGATGCGATTGACCGCTGGCTGGAACGATCGGTCATCCCGGTGATCCAGCATCACGACCACAACGATCTGTGGCCGGAGCAGTTAGTCCGCGAAATGGCCGAGATGGGTTTGTTCGGGGCCACCATCGGACAGGAATACGGCGGGCTTGGCCTCCCCGCATCCACTTATGCGAAGATCGTCATGAGGATTGCCAATCACTGGATGGCAATCACCGGGATCTTCAATTCGCATCTCATCATGGCAGCAGCGGTGGAGCGGTTCGGCACTGCGGCGCAAAAGGCGAAATGGCTGCCCCGGTTCGCCACCGGCGAGATCCGCGGCGGTCTGGCGCTGACCGAACCCAACGCCGGGACCGACCTGCAGGCAATCCGCACCATCGCCGTGCGTGATGGCGATGATTATGTGATCAACGGCACCAAGACCTGGATTTCCAACGCGCTCAACGGATCATGTTTCGCGCTGCTGGTCAAAACCGATCCTGACGCCAGCCCGCGGTACAAAGGAATGAGCCTGTTCATCGCCGACAAGCGGGAAGGCTTCACTACGGGCAAGAAGTTCGACAAGCTCGGCTACAAGGCGATCGACAGTGCCGAACTCATCTTCGACAACTACCGCATCCCGGCTGACCAGTTGATCGGCGAAAAGGAAGGGGAAGGCTTCTTCCAGGCCACTGGCGGCCTCGAATTGGGCCGGATCAATGTCGCTGCTCGCGGCGTCGGGTTGGCGGAAGGTTCGCTTCGGCTGGCGACTGAATATGCCCAGCAGCGCGAAACCATGGGCAAGCCGATTGCGCAGCATCAAGCGATTCAGCTCAAGATCGGCGAAATGGCGACTCGCGCGCGCGCCGCACGCCTTCTGACGCTCGATGCCGCCGAAGCCTATGATCGGGGCGAGCGGTGCGACAAGGAAGCGGGGATGGCCAAGTTCTTTGCGTCGGAAGCGGCGGTGGAGAACAGCCAGGACGCGATGCGGGTGTTCGGCGGCTATTCCTATTCCAAGGAATACGACATCGAGCGTTTTTATCGTGACAGCATGTTGATGTGCATTGGGGAAGGGACCAACGAGATGCAGCGGATCATTATCGCCCGGCAGCACTTCAAAGAGAACCCGGCCTGAGCCGGCCTGTGTCGTCCGCCCTTCCTTTGACCGGGTTCCGGATCGTCAGCGCCGAACAGTATGGCGCCGGTCCCTACGGCACCATGCATCTCGCCCAGCTCGGTGCGGAGGTCATAAAGATTGAACCACCAGGGAAGGCCGGGCCAGATGGCAAACGGCGTGGGGGCGGCGATACCGCGCGGGCGGTTGGTCCGCATTTCCTGCGCGACGGAGAAAGCCTTTATTTTCAGAGCTTCAACCTCAACAAAAGGTCGCTGACGCTGGATCTCAATGCGCCGGAAGGTCAGGACGTCCTGCACCGCCTGGTCCGCTCCAGCCATGCGGTGGCCAACAACCTTCGCGGCGACCTGCCGGATCGGCTGGGCCTTACCTACAGCGCACTGCAGCACCTCAACCCGGCCATCGTCTGTGCGCACCTGTCAGCCTACGGACGGGACAATGCACGGGCCAAGTGGCCTGGATACGACTATCTGATGCAAGCCGAGTCCGGGTATTGCCAGCTGACCGGAGAACCTGGGGGTGAACCGCAGCGAATGGGTCTGTCGATGGTCGACTTCATGACCGGGACGATTTTCACAATTGGCCTTCTGGCCGCGCTGGTCGATGCGCAGCGCACCGGGAAGGGGCGCGATGTCGACACCGACCTCCTCTCTGCCGCTGTCCATCAGACCAGCTATCCGGCGCTGTGGTACATGAACAAGGGCGACGAGACCCAGCGCACCCCGCGCAGTGCGCACCCTACCGCCACGCCCAGCCAGATGGTCCGGGCGGCTGACGGGTGGATGTTCGTGATGTGCCAGCTACCGAAGTTCTGGGACATACTGGTCGAACGGATCGGACGCAGCGATCTGCGGGATGATCCGCGATTTGCCACCAACGCGAGCAGGCTGGCACACCGAGAGGCGCTGACCGCACTGCTCGACGCGCACTTTATGGGCGAGCCGATGGCCTACTGGCAGGACCTGCTCGCAGGGCACGTTCCGGTCGCCCCGGTCTATGGCCTCGGCGCTGCGCTCGACAATCCCTGGCTGGAAACGATCGGGATGCGGGATAGCATCGACCATCCAGACTTGTCAGGAATGCAGGTGCTCGCCAGCCCGATCAAGGTTGATGGGCAGCGTCTGCCAAACCGCGCCGCCCCGTTGCTGGGTGCGGACAGCGATGCGATCCTGATGGAACTCGGCTTTGACGATGGCGAGATCAGCGAACTGCGGGCAGGGGGCGTGGTCTGATTGCGATGGGTAAGCTTTCCGGCATCAAGGTCATCGACCTGACTCAGTTTCTGCCCGGGCCGATGATGACGGTCATGATGGCTGACCAGGGAGCCGAGGTTATCAAGGTAGAGCCGCCCGCTGGCGACCCGGCGCGCAGGCAAGCACCGTTCGAAGCGGGACATTCGGTGTGGTTTGCCAATCTCAACCGGGGCAAACACAGCGTGTTTCTGGACCTCAAGAGCGAGGACGGAAAGGCACGGTTGAACCACTTGTGCCGCGAAGCAGACGTGTTCGTCGAAGGGTTCCGGCCCGGGGTAATGGCACGGCTGGGATTCGGATATGAGGCGGTGCGGGCGCTCAATCCGGCGATCGTCTATTGCTCGATCTCAGCCTTTGGGCAGCATGGCGCGCTGGCGCATCATCCCGCACATGACATGGCGGTCCAGGCGCTGGCCGGGTTCCTTTCGGTCAACGACGGGCCGGACGGGACCCCGGTCGTGCCCGGTGCACCCAGCGCCGATATGGCCGCCGGGCTGACCGCGCTCTCGGCCGTGCTGATGGCACTGATCGGGCGCGAGCGTACAGGGCAGGGCGACTATATCGACTGCGCCATGTTTGACAGCCTGCTGCCATGGTGCGCGCATACTGCGGGAAGTGCGATTGCGGGCGGCGAAGCGCCCCGCAGTTCCAGCCAGCGTTCGCTCGGTGGGGCGGCGTTTTACCAGGTCTATCGCACCGCCGACGGGCGCTTCATCGTCCTGGGCGGGCGCGAAATCAAATTTGCGCGAAACCTTCTTTCGGCCCTGGGGCGGGATGATCTCCTGCCTTACGCAGAGGCCCCTGCCGGTGAGCAGGCTCCGCTCGTCGATTTCCTGCGCCAGACTTTTTTGACCAGAACACGCGAGGAATGGGTCACTTGGTTTGCGGACAAGGACGTTGCCTTCGCTCCTGTGCTCGATTTCCGCGAAGCGCTGGATGAGCCGCATTTGGCCGAACGATGCCTGCTGGTAGAGGCGGCGGACGGCGGCCACCATATTGCCCCACCCATCCGCTTTGTCGGCGAAGGCCAGTGGGAACCCGCTCCGGTGCCGGGTCTGGACACACGATGATCCGCTCGGCGTTCTTCTCCGCCCGGAGCCTAGCTCTCCACATCGATGTGCATGGCGTATACGAACCTGTCACCCGGGTGGTGGCTGACGGAAATCTCGAACACCCGCCCCTTGCCATCAATGTAACACCGCAGGATTTGCAGCACCGGGCTGCCCGGGTCGACATCCAGCGCAGCGGCGATGGGGTCGTCGGCAGCGATCGCCTGAATATCCTGTGTTACGGTGCTGGCGGTCACACCGGCAAGCTGTTCGATTTGGCTGAACAACGTCCTGGAGCTGGCATTGAGGTCCAGCGCCTCGACTGCTTCGCCCAGTCGGTCGTGGAAATAGACGGTTGTTGCCGCAATCGGTTTTTCCCCGAAATCCTGTTTACGCAGCCCGCTCAACACGGTCCAGCTGCCGGCCGTATCGGACGCGATCTGCTCGGCAATGGCGGGCGGCAGCGGGCCTTTGCCGCCGCGGCGGTAGACCACCGCGCTGCCCCGCGCATACTGGAGCAGTTCGCCGATATTGGACAACGGCTGGTGCAGCGCGCCGCCGCGGGCTGCCGCCGGCTGGACCGTGGTGCCGGAACCGCGCTTGCGAGCAATCAGCCCTTCGGCCTCAAGCCGCCGCAGCGCCTCGCGCACAGTGAACCGGCTGACGTCATAGGTGCGGCACAGCTCGCTTTCGGTGGGAAACGGCGCCCCTTGCGCAAAACGGCCGCCAAGAACCGCCTCGCGCAGTTCCCCTGCCAATTGCAGGTAACGCGGCGTCGCCCCCTTTTCGCGCGGTTTGGGCTCGACATCGGCAGGCAACATGCTCTCCACAGTCCCGGTTGCGACAGAAGCGCGGCCTTATGAGCGAACCGCTGCTTGTGCAACTTGTCCAGACACTAGACCGCCCGATTGCGGAAAGCGATAGGGCGCGCGCGCGGCTCCATTTGCTGGACTGGCTGGCCTGTGTGGCCGGGGCCCGGCAGAGCGCTCTGCGCGGCCTCGGCTCGATGGCCGTTCCCGTCGCGATCGGTCGCGCCGCTCTCATGGGCAACCTGCTGGAGATGGACGACGTCCACCGTGCCGCGTTGCTTCATCCTGGCCCGGTGATCTGGCCGACTGCGCTTGGCTGCGGTGATGACAGTCTGAAGCGAGTCCTGGACGCAGCGCTGCAAGGGTACGAGGTCATGGTGGCGATCGGGGCAACGCTCGATAACCATCACTATGCCCATTGGCACCCCACCGCCACCGCCGGGCTGTTCGGCGCAGCAGCAGCTGCAGCGGCCCTGTTCCATCTCGAACCGGCGCAGACCGTGTCGGCCCTTGCCAACGCCGGATCGGTTGCCGGTGGGCTGTGGCACATGCGCCATGGCAATGTGCTGACCAAGCAGTGGCATGTGCTTCACGCAGTCCGTACCGGGCAGGATGCGGCATACATGGCGGCCGACGGCCTCACCGGTCCTGCTGAAATCCTCGAGGGGGAACAGGGGCTTTACGCCGCGATGTGCCGTATGCCGGGCGCAATGGCATTCTCCGCCCCATGGCGGGTGAATGAGGTCAGCTTCAAGCCGTGGGCGGCCTGCCGCCATGCTCACCCGGCGATCGACTGCGCGCTGGAATTGCGCGCGCGGGGCCAGCTCGCTGCGCCCTTCCGCGTCGAGACCTATGCCGATGCGCTGGCATTCTGTGACCGCCCCGCTCCGGTGTCCGAGATTGAAGCAAAATTCAGCCTGCAACACGCCGTGGCGGTTATTGCCAGCGGGCGAGATGCAGGACCAGACGATTTCACTCCGGCTGCGATTGCCGCGCTTGCCCCGCTCAGGGCGCAAGTCACAGTCGCTGAAGATCCTGCCATAACAGCGCGCTATCCGGCGCACTTTGGCGCGCGGGTGAACGGGCTGGAGCTGGTCGACACGCGCGGCGATCCCGAACGGCCGGTCGACGAGGCAGCCATTCGCGCCAAGATGCACACGCTGGCGGCGTGGGGCGGGTTGCCACCGGAACAGGCCGAGCGGGCCTGCGCGCTGGCGCTCGGCGGCGATGACGCAGGGGCGATCACCGCCATGCTCGAGGACTGGCTGAAATGAGCGCGACCGCAGCCATCCTCGATTTCGCGGCGGCGGACCACACACTGCCTGAGACAGTGCGCGCCGATACCATTCGGCTACTTGCCGATACGCTGGCTGTCGGTGCGGCGGGGTGCCATGCACCCGGCGCCGAGGCGATCCTGACTGCTGCCCGCGCGATGGGATGTGTGGCCGAAGCGCGTCTGCTTGGCACGGACGAACGCTTGCCTGCTCCGTCGGCGGCGTTCGTTAACGGGTACCGCATCCACTGCCTTGAATGGGATGCGGTTCACGAACCAGCCGTGGTCCATGCACTGAGCACGGTGGTGGCGGCGCTGGGTGCTGCGATCGACCGGCGCGGCGGGTACGACGCAGACGATGCCCTGGTTGCGCTCGCAATTGGCGTCGATGTTGCGGCGGGGCTTGGGCTGGCTGCCGACAGTCCGCTGACCTTTTTCCGGCCGGCGACTGCCGGCGTGATCGGCGCAGCCCTGGCCGTGGCACGGATCGACGGGGCGCCGCTTGACGATGCCCTCGGGCTCGCCTGTGCGAGCGCGGCGGGCACGATGCAGGCCCATGTCGAGGGACTGGCGACGCTGCCGTTCCAGATCGGCAACGCTGCCCGTGCGGCGGTGACGGCAAGCGATCTCGCGAAGGCCGGATTCCCCGGGCCGAAAGACCCGCTGGAGGGCCAGTTCGGCTATTTCCAGCTGTTCGATCGCGGTGATCTGGCGCGCTATACCCGCGATCTCGGTCAGGTTTGGCGGATCAGGGAAGTGAGCGTGAAGCCCTATCCTTCCGGGCGGGCCAGCCATGCGCTGATCGGCGCTATTCTCAACTCCGGGATGCGGACGGTTGAGATTGAGGCGCTCGACCTGTTCGTGCCGCCGCTGGTGCACCGGTTGATCGGACGGCCGTTCCTGCCCGACATGACCCCGGCCTATGCGCGCCTGTGCGGACCGCTGCTGGCGGCGCTTGCCCTGCGCGATGGCATGATCGATCCGCGCGCATTCACGCCCGCAACATTTGCCGACCCTGAGTTGGCGGCTCTCGCACGGCGCATTGCGATCAATATTGACAACAATCCCGATCCCAACGCGCTCAGACCGCAGCGCATGGTGGTGCATCACACCGGCGGGGATCTCGACATTGAGATACCCCATACGCTCGGCAGCCCAGAGGCCCCTCTTACATCTGCGCAGACCGAGGCCAAACGCAACCTCGCCCGCGACCTTGCCCCTGCCGATGCCGACCCGCGCATCTTTGATCGCCCGCTTAGCTACTTTACGGATTGCCGATGACCTATCCCACCTATTTCGAAGCGCTCGACCACCGGCGGATGCTGGCTGATTACCCGGTCGGGGAGGCGTTCGTGCAGCGCTATCGTGCGATAAGCCGGGACGAGCTGTTCGCGCTTCAGGATGCGCAGTTCCGCCGCCTGATGGAGCGCGGCTGGCAGGTTCCGTTCTATCAGCGGCTGTGGGGAGCGCAGGGTATCGAGCCGGGCGATATCCAAGGCCTTGCGGACATCGGCAAGCTGCCGGTCTACGACAAAGGCGACCTGATGGCCTCGATCGCAGACCATCCCCCTTTTGGCGATTTCCACGGCATGGGTAATCCTGCCACCCGTCCGCCGACGGTGTTCCACACCACCAGCGGCACCACCGGCAAGCCGCAGGTGCTCATGTTCGGCCCGTGGGGGCGCGAGGTCGGCAACCTGCTGGTCGGGCGGATGTACCGCTGGATGGGCCTCACCAGCGATGACGTGGTCCATTCGGTTTACGGCCACGGCATGATCAACGGGGGCCATTACATCCGCGAAGCGGTGACGCACTTTACCAATTCGGTATTTCTGAGCGCCGGCACCGGGATCGAGACCCGCAGCGCCAATCAGGTGCAACTGATGGCCGATTTCGGCGTCACCGCCGTGGTCGGTTTCGTGGACTACATTCGCAAGCTGGCGGGCACTGCGGAGGAACTGGGCCTGTTTGACCGGATCAGGATCCGCATGATCATCGGCCATCTCGGCACCGAGGATCGCAAGAGCACCGAAGATGCGTGGCATGGCGCCAAGGCCTATGACTGGTACGGCGTGGGCGATACTGGCAGCATTGCTGGCGAAGGTCCGGACCGAAACGGGCTCTACGTGTGGGAAGACGCGCAGCATCTCGAACTGCTCGATGTCGACAGCGGCCGACCTGTCGCACCGGGGGGGACCGGGGACATGGTTGTTACCTGTCTTTACAAGCACGATGTCGCTCCGTGCATCCGGTTCAATACCCACGATATTACCCATGAGCTGGACGGCCAGGGTGAAATCGCGTTCAAACGCATTGCCGGGTTCAAGGGGCGCAGCGACAACATGGTCAAGCTGCGCGGTATCAACGTGTTTCCGCATGCCATCGGCGCGCTGATCGAAAACCGGCCCGACTTGACCGGCGAATACGTTTGCCACCTGCGCCGCGACGCGCAGCAGCGTGACAGCATGGTGGTGACATTGGAAAGCCGGGGCGGGACCGATCCGGTGCAACTGGCCGACCTGCTCCGCCGCGGGTTAGGGGTGGAGGTCGAGGTTGCGCTGTGCGATCCCGGCAGCACCGCAGCTGCGACCGAAATCGACAAGCGCCAGAAGCCGCTCCGCCTGATCGATGAGCGCGGCTTGTGAACGGCCTCAACGCTTTCCTCTACCGCGACGAAAACGCCACCGGCGGGGATGGCCCACTCTCGGGAGTCACGGTCGGCGTGAAAGCGAACATTGCGGTGCGGGGCATGCCCTTTCACGCGGGGATCGGTGGGTGGGAAGACCGCCGCGCCGGGCAGGACGCTACTGTTGTTGCAAAACTGCGCAACGCGGGCGCGGTGATTACCGGCATCCTCAACATGGAGGAGGCTGCGCTTGGCTCCAAGACCGACAATCCGCACTTCGGGCCAACGCACAACCCGCACCGGCACGGCTGGTCACCTGGCGGATCATCGGGCGGCAGCGGTGCGGCGGTAGCGGCAGGCGAATGCGACGTGGCGCTGGGCACTGATACCATGGGTTCCGTGCGCATCCCGGCTTCGCACTGCGGCGTGTACGGGTTCAAACCCGCGACCGACAGCGTTAGCCAGGATGGCTTGCTGCC
The DNA here is from genome assembly GCA_046294735.1 of Sphingomonadaceae bacterium. Taxonomy (GTDB): domain Bacteria; phylum Pseudomonadota; class Alphaproteobacteria; order Sphingomonadales; family Sphingomonadaceae; genus 34-65-8. The sequence goes on along the minus strand of JBKBKB010000001.1, from coordinate 203,803 downwards.
CGCCGACCCGGCTCTCGACGCCATCGGCCCGCTTGCCCGCGATCTGGACATGCTGGAAAAGGTCGCACGCATTATAAGCGATTTTGGGGAGCGCGACATTGGAGGGCCGGGCGCGACACTGGTCGAGCATGGGGTGGAGGTTCACCCCGAAGTGTCCGCAATATTTGAGCGCGCATTGGCGGCGTTGCCGAACCGCCCTGCCGAAGAGCGCCTGTCAGAGGAGAATTCACGCATCCGGTTCGCCGGCTTCATCGATGTGTCCAGGTGGCTGGCGGTGGATTTGGCAGGCGTGGCGGTGTCAGACCGCCTAGCCAAGCTGTTGACCTATGGCCCGGGGCGACCCGAGAAGAAACGGGCGCTGGATATGGATATCCTCAACCAGGCTCGACTGGAAGTGCGGCAGATCATCGCCAAGCACGGTTTCCTGATCCTACCCACCTGCCCGAATCCGCCATTCCCGCACGCTGAGCGCGAACCCGCCGCGCAGGCCGACTTCACCTGTCTTGCCAACATTGCCGGGTTGCCTGCGATCGCCATTCCCGCCGGATGGACGGCAGATGGCTTGCCGATCGGGTTGCAGGTCGTGGGCAAAGCTGGCGCTGAGGCTGGCCTGTTCGCGCTCGCTCGCCATCTCGATGCCAAACTCGGCGCCTATTGCGCGCCTTCACAAGGAGCCTGACTCATGCGCATCATCTGCCTGTTCAATCTCAAGCCCGGCGTCAGCGTGCGCGAGTACGAAGAGTGGGCGAAAACGCGCGACATTCCCACCGTCAACGCGCTTGGTTCGGTCAACGGTTTCTCCGTACACAGGGCGACCGGCGTGTTCGGTGACGACAGCGCCACGCCCCACTTCCAGTATATCGAAGTGATCGACATCACCGGGATGGACGCATTCGTCGGCGACATTTCGAACGAGGCGTTCCAGCAGGCTGCGGCCCCGTTCCAGGGGTTTGCCGAAGCGCCGCAGTTCATCCTCACCGAGGACCTGTGACGATGGCGGCATTTGCGGGCAAGACCGTGGTGGTTACCGGATCGGGCAAGCACAAGGGCCTTGGGCAGGGCATCCTCCAGGCTTTCGCCGATCAGGGTGCCAATTGTGTTGTCTCTGATATCGCCATTGATGCTGAAGCGCGGGAGGTTGCCGACGAGCTGTCGGAGCGAGGGGTGCAGGTGGCGACCCTGGCTTGCAATGTGGCCGAAGCGGATCAGTGCCGGGCTTTGGTGGCGCAGACGGTGGAGCGGTTCGGCGGCATCGACGTCTTCGTCAACAATGCCGGGATCGGGTTCAAGATGAAGCCGCTGCTGGAAGTCGATCCGGTGGATGAATGGGATCAGGTGCTCGCTGTCAACCTTTCGGGTGCGTTCTATTGCACTCAGGCCGCGGCACGGGTGATGGTCGAACGCGGTCAAGGTGGGCGGATCATCAACATTGCCAGCCAGGCGGCCAAGACCGGCTTTCCGCATCTGCCCGCCTATGTCAGTTCCAAGCACGGCATGATCGGCCTGACCCGGGCCAGCGCGGTCGAACTGGGACCGCACGGCATAACCGTGAACGCCGTGTGCCCCAATCACGTTACCACAGGCCTGGGTGCGCAGCAGAACGCCTATTTCGCCCGCTTGCTGGGATTTGACAGCGTAGAGGCGTATCTTGCCAATATGGCGGCCAAGAACCCGATGGGGCGTCCCGGATTGCCGTCTGACACGGCCGCGGCCTGCCTGTGGCTGGCAAGCGAAGCGGCGTTTTACGTCACCGGAGAGGCGCTCAATGTGTCCGGCGGGGAGGAAATGCACTAGCCAAATGAACCCATTGCTCCGTTCGTGTCGAGCGCAGTCGAGACACGCAAGCGGGGCATCTCGACTACGCTCGATGCGAACGGAGATGAATGTGCAGGAAGAACGGATCGACTGGCCCGATGGCGCCAAAATGGCGCTGAGCGTGGTGGTCAATGTCGAGGAAGGAAGCGAACAGACCATTGCCCGGGGGGACCGGGGGATGGAGCCGGTCGATGAACTGGGCATCTTCATCAAGGGGCCGATCCGCAACTATTCGAACGAAAGCAATTATCGCTACGGGATCAAGGCCGGTGCCCCCCGCGTGTTTAAGTTGCTGAAAAACTATAATATCCTGGCCAGCTGGACGGTTGCGGCGCTCAGCCTCGAAAACCATCCCGAAATCGCCGAAGCTATCGTGGAACTGGGCCATGAGCCGGTCAGCCATGGCTGGCGCTGGGTCCATCAGTTCAGGATGGACGAGGAGCAGGAACGCGCCTTCATCCGCAAGGCCGTGACCAGCATAGAGCAGACTTGCGGCGTTCGCCCTTACGGCTGGCTGTCGCGTTATATGCTGACCGACAACACCCGCCGCCTGCTGATCGAGGAGGGGTTCAACTATCACATGGATGATTACAGCGGCGACGTGCCGTTCTGGGACCGCGAGACTGTGCCTGGCCAGCCGATGGTGATCGTGCCCTACCAGCTCGACAACAACGACATGAAGATGTGGACCGACCCGGCGATGACCCCCGAACAATGGCTCGCCTATGCCATCCGCAATTTCGATCAGGTCTATCGCGAAGGGGAGGAAGGCCATCCCAAGATGATGAGCCTGGGCCTGCATCTGCGGATCATCGGAAGACCGGGTCGGATCTGGGCGTTGGAGGAGTTTTTCCGCCACGTTCGCAAGCACGACGGGGTGTGGGTGACCACTCGCAAGGCGATCGCCGAACATTTTGCCGCCACGGTGTCGGCATGACCCTGAGACTGGAAAGTGGCCGCGATCATGTCGCGCGACTTTATCTAGACCGGCCGGACAGACGCAACGCCTTCAATCAGGCGATGTGGGAACTGCTGCCTGAATTGGTGCTTGCTGCCATGGCCGATCCGGCGGTGCGTGTGCTGACGATTGAGTCCGCCCATCCAGGTGTTTTCTGTGCGGGCGCGGACATTTCCGAACTGCTTGCCAACAAAGACGATGCCGCTTGGCGCACCGCCAATCAGGCGGCGATTAACCGCGCCCAGCACGTGCTTGCTAGGGCGGATAAACCGGTGATCGCGTTTATCGACGGTGATTGTGTGGGCGGCGGCTGCGGGATCGCGCTCGCAGCAGACATCCGTCTTGCAACGCCCCGAGCGCGTCTGGGGATCACTCCGGCCCGGCTGGGTTTGGTCTATCCACTGCATGATACCAAGCTGCTGGTCGACCTGGTTGGTCCAGGGCAGGCCAGGCGAATGCTCTATGCCGGGATGTTGCTGGATGCGCAGGAAGCGCTGCGGATCGGGCTGGTGGATGAAGTGGCAGCCAGCCCCGGTCATCTGGAAGACCAGATTGCGGCCAACTCGCTCCATTCGACCATGAGGATCAAGAAGTTCGTCCGCCGCATTCTGGATGGGCAGGCCGATGACGATGCAGACACGCGGGCGGTGTTTGCAGAGGCGTTTACCGGTCCTGACTTCGTGGAAGGCACCAGTGCCTTTGTCGAAAAGCGAAAGCCGGAGTTCGGATCGTGACAGCCGCCCACGGCAGCATCCTTGGCGGGTTGTCGACGGTGCCCGATCTGGCGTGCGCAGTGGCGGCATATCGCGGCAGTCTGCGCCTCGATCTGGTCGAGCAAGGCGTCGTTCCGGAGGATCTGGCGCGCAGTTGGGGCTGCCCTGCCAATGCGGGATCACCCTACGCCATGCTCCGTCCGGCCAGCGGTGCGCCATGCTGGTTTCGCCTGGTCGAGCAGCCCGCGCATCCCGATTTCAGGCCGACCCGCAGCTTTGGCTGGGCCGCGTTCGAGACCACGGTCGAAGATGTGTGGCACTGGCCCGATGCCTTGCCGTGCGATCAATTCACGGTGGTCGGCCCGCCAAAAAAGCTGGAGAACATCGAACCTGCCTTCATCCCGATGCAGGTGCTGGGGCCGGGCCACGAAATGGTCTATCTCAATCAGGTGCTGGGCGACCTGCCCGATCTGGATCTGCCGCGCGCGCAGGCGCCGGTTGACCGGATTTTCATCGTCGTGCTGGCTGCGCCTGACCGGGAACGCAGCGTGGCCTGGTATGCCGATGCACTGGGTCTGGAGCGGGGCAGCGATTACACCTTGCCCTATACCATGATCAATTCCGCGTTTGGTCTGCCGGACGGCACGCAGACCACCATCACCATGGTCCGCAGCGGGCGGATGCCGGTGATCGAAGTGGATGACTATCCCGCCGCCGCCACCGTGCGTCCGCGCCATGCGGGTATGCTGCCGCCCGGCAACGCCGTGGTGACGCTGGCGGTGCGCGATCTGGGCAGTTGTCAGGTTGACTGGCTGGCTAATCCGGCGGCTCGCTATGGCCCGGTCTACGAAGGGCGTCGGGCAGCAACGGCCATCGGCCCTGCCGGCGAACTGGTAGAACTGGTGGAAGTTGGATGATCCGGCATGGCTTCAGCCGTCCACTCGGCTGCAACTCGCCTGAACCCAGCGCAAGTTGATCCCGATTAGCGCAGCATCCGGGGATGACCAGCTGTAGCTTTCCGCTCGCCGCGGATCATCACGGTGAATGTAAAGAACCAGCGAAGGCTTGTTACGACTGCCAGCCGCCCAGGTTACATTACGCAAGTGGATCTGCACGTCGGGTGCTTCGCCATGGCCTGGCACATTGACCCGGCCGCCCTGGTCAAACGTTTCCAGTCCGCTGGCAAAGGTCCAATCGGCGTTGCCATCGGGCTTCCCAGCAAACTTGCGCGTGGAAACCCAGCAGGTGTATCGAGCAGCGCGGCGCAACTCACTGCCATTGATTTGCCAGCCGCCACCCTCACGCGGGGCAAGTCCGGGTAACGGCGAGGCTGACCATTCGCCCACGGGTGTGCCAAAGGCGTCGATTGGCCGCCAGTGCCCGTCTGCCACGGTCTGGATCGCGATCGGTGCGGGCACTGGCCGCCCTTCCTCTTGGGCGAAATAGACATCTTCGGTGTTGGTCCAGATGCCGGGAGGCAACGCCTGACCAGCTACAGCGGGCACGGAGACGGCAGCGCTTAGTAACGCAAGGGTGCGGGTAATCGGCTTCATCACACTTGCCTAGCCGACTGCTTCGTGGTTTGGAATAGTTGTCCGGACAAATGGAGTTTTTGATAATGCGAGCAATCCTGTGGGGGGTCGCCTGGTTCGTTTCCGTCGGCACAGCGTCCGCCCAGGATGATACCAGCGAACCGCGCAAGCTGGTCGAAGCCGCCATTGCAGCCCATGGCGGTGATGCGTGGCTTACCCCATCGTCTCTGATCCTTGCAGGTCATGCCGAGTTCTACGCGCCGGATCAGGCTGCACCGCGTTCGCGCGCGGACGACTACCGCATGTGGCGGGTGATAGACCCTGACCGGACCGAGGCGCATGGCGCGGACGGCAAGGTGCGGATTACTGCCCGCTCGGGTGACCGCCTGCTTTTCGAAGTCGGCTATGATGGGGAGACGACCTGGAACGAGCGCGGTATCGTGCCCAAGGCGGAAGCCGACGCTTACTGGGCGAGCAACTTCGGTTTCGGCATCATCCGTTCTGCCTTGAAGGAGGGTTTCCGGATCGAGCACGCCCCGCCACGCGATATTGGCGGCAGGCCGGTCGATCTGGTCCGGATCATCGATCCAGCCGGCTCCACCACCTTGTTCGGGATTGACCGCGACAGCAGCTTCATCCGCTACATGGGCTTCCGCACCCCGCGCGGGTGGCACGAGCGATACTACGATGACTTCGTTCGGCTTGCAGACCCGGAATGGGTGCAGGCGCGCGAGGTCACTCTGTTCTATGACGGGGTGCGGGCAAACACGGTCTATTGGCGGAGCGTCGTCGTGGGCGATCGTATTCCGGACACGCTCTTTGCCTGGCCCGGAGAGCCATAGGGCGCGGTAACCAGGTAGCCAGTTTTCTTGGGGTTCCGCGCCTCTCCCGCATGATCGGAAGGCGGGGGCAATGCGCCAGCCCATGTCGGCAGGTTTGAGTACCATGACCTTCTTGCAATTGGAAATGGTGCCATCCCTGATGGCTGAGCGTGCGTCAACTGCGCCTGCTGCGGCAGGATGTCGCGGCTCCGCGTCCCCATCGGGCGTGCTAGCTGTGGATAGGGGCTTTTGCCGCTCCCTGTGCGGCGATGGCGCTGCTAGGGGCTTGCCATGTCCGTGACCGAAGCCGACCCGCCGGAATCCGATCCGTTTGACGCCATCGTCGATGCCCCGTTCGACAGTGCACTGTCGGAACGTTACCTCCTCTATGCCCTGTCCACGATTACTGCGCGCTCATTGCCCGACCTGCGCGACGGGCTGAAGCCGGTCCATCGCCGCCTGCTGTGGACCATGCGGCAACTGAAGCTCGATCCGGCCAGCGCGTTCAAGAAGAGCGCGCGGGTGGTTGGCGAGGTGATCGGCAAGTATCACCCGCATGGCGACACTGCGGCTTACGATGCAATGGTGCGGCTGGCACAGGATTTTGCCCTTCGTTATCCATTGGTCGAGGGGCAGGGCAACTTCGGCAATATCGATGGGGATAACGCCGCCGCGTATCGCTACACCGAAGCCCGTCTGACGAAGACGGCGATGCGCCTGATGGAGGGGCTGGACGACGGCACGGTTGACTTCATTCCGACATATAATGGCGAAGAAGAGGAACCCGCGCTGTTCCCCGGGCTGTTCCCCAACCTGCTCGCCAACGGGGCGAGCGGCATCGCTGTTGGCATGGCGACCAATATCCCCAGCCATAACGTCGCTGAGATCGTCGACGCGACGCTGGAGCTGATAGATAACCCGCATGTCGAACACGCACGGCTGATGGAGCTGTTCAAGGGGCCGGACCTGCCGACCGGCGGTATGATCGTCGACAGCGCGGCGAGCATTTCCGCAGCCTATGAGAGCGGGCGCGGAAGCTTCCGCATCCGCGGACGGTTCCATGCCGACGAGGCCCGGGATGAGGCTGACTGCGAGGCGGGGATCGAGCGGCTGGGCGGCGGGCAGTGGCAGCTGGTGATCAGCGAAATCCCCTATCAGGTGCAGAAAGGCAAGCTGATCGAGCAGATCGCCCAGCTGATCGCCGACCGCAAGCTGCCGATCCTGGAAGATGTGCGCGACGAAAGCGACGAGGCGATCCGCATCGTGCTGGTGCCCAAGAGCCGCAATGTCGATCCCGAACTGCTCAAGGAATCACTCTACAAGCTTACTGACCTCGAAACCCGTTTCGGGCTCAACCTCAACGTCCTCGACGCCACCCGCACGCCGATGGTGATGGGGCTGAAGGAACTGCTTGGCCACTGGGTCGCCAGCCAGATCGATATCCTCCAGCGCCGCGCCCGCCATCGGCTGGAAAAGATTGCCGCCCGGCTGGAACTGGTCGAAGGCTATATCATCGCCTACCTCAACCTCGATCGGGTGATCGAGATTATCCGCACCGAGGACGAGCCCAAGCCGGTGATGATGGCCGAATTCGGCATCACCGACCGCCAGGCCGAGGCGATCCTCAACATGCGGCTGCGCAGCTTGCGCAAGCTGGAGGAAATGGAGCTACGGCAGGAGAAGGACACGCTCCTCGCCGAGCAGGACGAGCTGCAGAAGCTGCTCGACAGCCCGGCCCGCCAGCGCACCCGCCTGAAACGCGATCTGGCGGCCCTGCGCAAGGAGTATGGCGAAGACACCGCGCTCGGGCGCCGCCGCACCACTATTGCCGAAGCCGCCCCGACGGTCGAGTTCAGCATGGATGCGATGATCGAGAAAGCACCGGTCACGGTGATCCTCTCGCAGAAGGGCTGGATCCGGGGCGCCAGCGGGCACGAGCCGCTGGACCGTGAATACAAGTTCAAGGAAGGCGATGGCCCGGCTTTCGCACTCCATGCGCAGACGACCGACAAGCTGCTGATCGCGGCGGATGACGGGCGGTTTTACACCCTCGGGTGCGACAAACTACCCGGCGCACGCGGCTTTGGTGAGCCGATCCGCACCATGCTCGACATCGATGCCGAGGCACAGATCATTGCTGTGGTCGTCCATCGGCCCAAGACCCAGCTGCTGCTCGCCGCGACCAGCGGCAAGGGCTTTGCCGCGGTGACTGACGAAATCCTCGCCGAAACACGTAAAGGCCGGCAGGTGGTCAACCTGAAGGACAAGGTCCGCCTGCGCGTGGTGCGCGAGATCGCCGAGGCGCACGACCATGTCGCTGTGGTCGGCGACAACCGCAAGCTGGTGGTGTTCAACCTTGAGGAGCTGCCGGTGATGGCGCGCGGGCAGGGGGTGACGCTGCAACGCTACCGTGATGGCGGGCTTGCCGATGCGATCAGCTTCCGGCTGGAGGACGGGCTCAGCTGGCAGATGGGCGGCAAAGGCGACCGCACCCGGACCGAGACCGAGATCTGGCAATGGAAGGTTGCGCGCGGTGCCGCCGGGCGGATGCCACCGCAGGGGTTCCCGCGGGATAATCGGTTCTGATCCACGCACCGCAGAGGATTGGCCGACACCCTAGAGTATCGGTCGGCCCCGGCAATGGTAGCTGTTGGGTGTGGATCAGCCGCAACGGCTGGATCGATCATCAGCCGGGACGGGCTGCGGCTTTCATTGGCCCGCCAATATGTTCGCCAGCAATTCCAGCACCCGGTCGCGCGGGGGAAAGTTCTCCGCTACCCAGCGTCGCTCCACCTCGCGCAAGGTGCGGGCGACCTCGGGTCCTGCACCAACACCGCGGGCGACGATCTCTCCGCCCTTGAGTGGGAGTTCGGGCACTTCCCAGCCAAGCACCAGGGCCGGGTCGGCACCAATCAGGAGCAAGCGGTCCGCTGCGCTCTCGGTCCCTTCGATATAGGCCAGCGCGCGGGGGCTGGCTGCGTCGCTGCCGGTCCGTGCCGCCGCTGCGATCAGGCGGCCGCGCTGGGCTTTCGACAGCCGCAACCGCGCCGCCACTGTTTCCGCCACTGGCGCCGATGGGGGGAGCAGGGCGGCAAGACGACGAAGGGCCTGGCCCTCCACACCCGCCGCTTGCTCCGCCGCTACCAGCGCGCGCAGCGCCACAAGGCCGGATTTGCCCGCTTCCGGTAGGATGACGGCGAGCACGCCGAGCTCAGCCATGCGCTCCACCGTTGGTGCGGGATCGGGCAGGGCGAGCAGAGCCAGCAGCTCCATCGCCACCCGTTCGCGGCTGAGCCCTTTCAGCGTATGCGCCAGATCGTGGCAGGCCCGCTCGGAAGGCGCATCGACCTGTGATCCGAACCGGGCCTGGAAGCGGAAATAGCGCAGGATCCGCAGGTGATCCTCGCGGATGCGCTGGTGGGCATCGCCGATGAAGCGCACCCGCCGCGCGGCGAGGTCGCCCAGCCCGCCGAACCAGTCGGAGATCTCCAGCGTTGCCGGGTCGGCGTAGAGCGCGTTGATGGTGAAATCGCGCCGTGCGGCATCGTCGCGCCAGCCAGAGGCGAAGGCCACAGTTGCGCGGCGGCCATCGGTCGAAACGTCATGTCGCAGGGTGGTGACCTCGACCGGGCCACCTGCCAGCAGCGCGGTCACTGTGCCATGTTCGATCCCGGTCGGCACCGTGCGGATGCCCGCCGCCGCCAACCGTTCGATTACCACATGCGGGAGCAGCGGCGTGGCGGCGTCGATATCCTTGACCGGATGATCAAGCAGCGTGTCACGCACCGCGCCGCCAACCCAGCGGACATTGCCATGCCCGAGCGCATCGACCATTGCGGCGAGGTCTGCACGCGCGGTCCAGGGGGCGGCGGGCAAACGCTCACCCATCGAGCAATTCCTTGATCTCCAGCCGCCGCGCAAGGTTGGCGATGATCGCCGCAGTCACGCCCCAGATCCGGAAACCCTGCCAGTCGAGCTGGAGGTAGCGGCGGTCGGCACCTTCCCAGAACACCTCGTGCTCGCTCCAGTGCTCCCGCTCCAGCAGCACCCGCAAGGGTGCCTCGAACCAGGCCTCGACCTCGTGTGGGTTGGGCACGATCGGGAGGTCGGGCGGAACTAGCGCCAACACGGGGGTGACGTCGAACCCCGTGCCGGTCTGGTAGCGGTCGGTCGTGCCGATCACGCGCACATGAGCCGGGTCAATCGCCAGTTCCTCATGTGCCTCGCGCAGGGCGGCCTGCACCGCATCCTCGCCCGGATCGAGTTTGCCGCCGGGGAAGGCGACCTGTCCCGGATGGTCGCGCATGGTGTGTGGCCGGCGGGTCAGGATCACGCCCGGATCGGGCCGTTCCGTCACCGCGATCAGCACTGCGGCATCGGCGGTGCGTCTGGCGCGGGCGAAGCGTTCGTCGCTCAGCAGCCCGTCTACAGCCACGCGGTGGCCGCGCTCGAACAGGTCGGCGAGGCGCTCGAACAGTTCGCTCACCGGGGCACCATCGAGAATCGCGCGCCCATGCTCTCGATCTGCCAGTCATCGCCTTCGGCCAGCGCGATTTCGGCTAGCTGCTGGTAGGTGCTGCGATTGAGCCGGGCCTCGCACCCGCGCCGGACCATGAGGTAGAGCGCAGGCGTTTCGGCATCACCCGCCGCGCGCAGCGGATGGTCAGGCCCGGCAATCACCAACTCGTCGGTGTTGAGCCGGAACACCAGTGCATTGTCCTCCCGCTTCACATCGGTGGCGATGAAGGCGGCGTCCTCCACTTCGATGGAAAGCAACTCGAACGGGGAAACCAGCCAGTGCTGGCCGCTGCCATCGCGTTTGAGCAGGCCGGAAAAGGCGCGCACCATGGCATCGCGGGTAATCCGGCCGCCCTGATGCCACCAGTTCCCGTCCGCCGCAATCCGCATTCCGCTGTCGCCGACCTTCTGCGGGGCCCATCCTTCCACCGGCGGCAACTTGCGCGCAGCGACCTGTTCGGCGATTTCTGCCAAGGTCAGTTCGGCAAGATAAGGGGGCGGTTCATAGGGCATTGCCGGGAAGCGATGCCAGAACCTGTCAGCCAATCCAAGGGCCGAGCATACCTTGTTCCGGCAATACAGCCGGATTGTCGCACCGCACCAGAAGGCGGGCCGGATCCCACGGGCCGGGGCAGCGCCAACCGACTGTTGGCGCGGCGGCAAAGCCCCAGCGGCCGTAGTAAGGCTCGTCGCCGATCATCACCTGCGGCAGGGCAGCGCCCGGCGCACTGGTTTGGGCCACGGCCTGCAGGGCCGCCAGCATCAGCGCCTTGCCGTAACCTTCCCCCTGCTGCTCAGGAACCACCGCGACCGGGCCGACCATCAGCATCGGATGGGCGCGGCCCTGCGGATCGGTCAGCGCGACCGGCCATAACTGGATCGTGCCGACTAGCCAGTGGTCCTCGTCCAGCGCGGCAAAGCTCAGCGCGGGCAGCCAGTCCATCCCGGCCCGCATCCGGTAGGCCGTGCGGGCGTGCCGGTCAGGCCCGAATGCCCGGTCGAGCAATTGCTCGATCAGTGCCGGATCAACCTGGGCAAGGGGAATAAGCGTTGCCATGGGCCGCGCCGCTTAGTGGCGGCGGGGGTGACTGTCGATGAATTTCACCTTGTCTGCGCGCTGGATCAGCTTGCCGGGACCAGCTTGAGCAGGCGCGCCCCTTCGCCGTCTTCCAGCACCCACAGCGCACCGTCCGGCCCTTCGACCACGGCCCGCAGGCGTTTGTCGAAGGAATAGCGTTCCGCCTCGCGGGCGCGTTCGCCGTCGAAGGTAACACGCACCAGCGCCTTGCTGGAGAGGCCGGAGATCAGCGCCTGGCCCTTCCACGCGCCGAACCTGTTGCCGCCATAGATGATCATGTTGCCGGGCGCGATCACCGGGGTCCAGCCGAGCGCAGGCTTGGCGAGATCGGGACGGGTGGCGTTATCGGGGATGGCCTTGCCATCATAATGGTCGCCGTCAGAGACCACCGGCCAGCCATAGTTCAGGCCCGGCTTGACCAGATTGAGTTCGTCACCACCGGCTGGGCCGTGCTCGACTTCCCACAAGCGGCCCTGCGGATCGAACGCCATGCCCAGGATGTTGCGGTGGCCGTAGGACCAGATTTCCGGATTGGCAGCGACCGGGTTGCCCGCTGCTGCGGTGCCGTCAAGGTTGAGGCGGACGATCGTGCCGAGCGTGTTTGTGTTGTCCTGCGCCGGATCGAGCTTCTGCCGGTCTCCGCTGGCGACAAACATGTGCTTGCCGTCGGGGCTGAACACGATCCGGTGTGAAAAGTGGCCGCGCCCGGTCACCTTGGGTGCCTGCCGCCAGATCACGTTGAGACCCTCGATCTGGCAGTCGCTGCCCGCGCAGGCGAGCGTGCCGCGGCCGACGACCGCGCCGCGGGTATCATTCTCACCGGCTTCGACCCAGCTCAGATAAATGGCGCGGCTACGGGCATAATCGGGCGCAAAAGCGATGTCGCCCAAACCACCCTGGCCACCGAAGTCGACTTGCGGGGCGCCGTTAACGGTCGTGGCGGAGCCGCTGGCGGGGTCTACCAGTTTCAATGTGCCGGAGCGTTCGGTCACGAACAGCCGCCCGGTGCCGGGCTCGAATGCGGCGGCCCAAGGGCGGGTGAATGTGCCATGCTCGGTCACCCTGAATGGGCCTTGCACCACGCCTGAATGCGGGGCCGGGGTGGAAACGGCGTCGCGTCCGCCATCCCCGGTTGTCTCGTAACCGCAGCTTGCGAGCGCGAGTGCGGTGGTGGAAAGGATCAGGGCGAGCGCGGGGCGGGATGAGGTCAGCATGGTTGTCGCAACTCCGAACAGTCCAAAAAGTTTCCAGCATGATGAAATAGGCCCCATGATCCTTGGGGTGGACGAGGCTGGGCGAGGGCCGCTGGCTGGGCCGGTTGTTGCCGCTGCTGTGCTACTTGGCAAGTATCGGCCACAGGGGCTGGACGATTCCAAGAGGCTATCCGCCAAACGGCGCGCCGTGCTCGACGTTGAGATTCGCCGCACTTGCCTGTGGGCAGTCGGCGTGGTCGAAGCGGACGAAATCGACCGGCTCAACGTGTTCGGCGCGACCATGCGGGCGATGACGCTGGCGGTGGAGCGGCTATGCCGGGTGCTGGGGAGCGATCCGCAGCTGGTTCTGATTGACGGCAACCAGACGCCCGCGGGACGCGACGCTGCATGGCGCTGGCCGGCGCGTGCAATCGTGGGCGGTGATGCGCTGGAACCGTCCATTTCTGCCGCATCGATCGTCGCCAAGGAATGGCGTGACCGGATCATGCTGGAAGCGGCGGTGCGCTATCCGCATTATGGCTGGGAACGGAACAAGGGCTATCCTACGCCAGATCACTTGGCTGCCCTGCGCGAACATGGGCCGTGCCCGCTGCATCGACGCAGTTTCGCGCCGGTGGCGCAGCTGCCGATGCTCTAGGCCAGGATCTCAAGTGCCTCTGCGGCGACAACCCCTGCGATGGCGCGATAGGCGTCGGCATAGGCGGCGTCGCTGCGCCAGGCGGCGGCGATGGCCCGCTGGGCCTGCCACCCGGCGATGGCGAACCGCTTGACCATTTCCTCGCCCGGCGCTTCCGAGCGCAGGTAGAGCTCTGGCAGGATCGCAAGGCCAAGGCCGGAACCGGCCATCTGGCGCAAGCTGTCGAGGCTGGTGCCCTCGTAATCGCGCAGCAGTTCAGCCCCGAGATCGGCGCAGATCGCCTCCGCCTGGCGATGGAAGTGGTGGCGCCGGTCAAGGCTGAGCACCGGCACCCCGGCCAGATCGCCCCGGTGCTGCGGACTGCTAGCCAGCAGGGGGTTGTCGGGCGCGCCGACCAAGTGGAGCGGCTCGTCGAACAGGGGCGCCACCTCCAGCTCGGTGGAGTTGAAGGGCAGGGGGGCGAGCAGCATGTCGATCTCGCCCCGGCGCAGCTCGGTCAGCTGGTCGTCGGGGATGCCTTCGCGAATGTAGAGGCGCAAAGATGGATGGTCGCGGTGCAGGCGGACGATCGCAGTCGGCATCAGGTAGGGGCCGAGGGTGGGGGAGACGCCGAGGCGAATGGTTCCGGCGAGGCCGGTGCGACTGCGTTCGGCGGCGCGGCGGATCTCGCCCACCTCCGCCAGCACGCGGCGCCCACGCTCGACGATCTCGCGCCCGGCCGGGGTCAGGCGGAACGGCCTGCCGCGCTCGACCAGCGTAACCTTGAGCCGCGATTCCAGCTCCTTGATCTGCTGGCTCAGGGTCGGCTGGGTGACATGGACCTGTGCCGCTGCGGCACCGAAGTTGCCGGTATCGGCCAGGGCGACGAGGTACTGGAGCTGGCGGAAGCTGATCATGATAGATTTTTTCTATCGAAATGCACCATAACTTCCAATTGGAATTATCGCCTGCCGGTGCCCAAATGTCGCTGTAACGGAAAATGACCCGGTTGCAGGAGCAGGCCATGACCACTCATCTCGACAGGCTGATACGGCGCCATCGGCGGCTGGACCGGCTGATCGATACGAGCAAATCAGTTGGCAAGCAGGAAGAGACCAAGGTCCTCAAACGCCTGCGTCTGCGCCTGAAGGACCGGATCGAGGAAATCCGTCAACGCGATCATCCCGTCATGCGTTGATGGTAGCGCGGCGTGCAGGGAGCTTCCCCTCCCCCCAACCCATCCCTGCACGCCGCAAAAAATAGACGTACCTTCCTCGACTCGGGCGGGCCGCCCCCTTCCGGTCCGCCCGTTTTTCTTGACCCGGGATAACGCTTAAGGGCAGATACTCTCATGCTTGACACCCCCCCGGCCTTCGCTGCCGCTGCCGCCCGCGCCTTGCGCGATTTTCTCAAACAGGAGAGTGCCGGCGGCATTATCCTGATGTTTGCCGCCGCCCTCGCGCTGGTGCTGGCCAATTCGCCGCTAGGCGCGGCTTATTTCGGTGCGTTGTCGACCGAAGTAGCGGTCACAGTTGGGGGGGGCGGGATCGTTAAGCCGGCCTTGCTGTGGATCAACGACGGGCTGATGGCGCTGTTCTTCTTCCTGATCGGGCTGGAGGTGAAGCGCGAAGTGCTGGAAGGCCAGCTGTCGAGCTGGCAGCAGAGCTCGCTGCCGTTGTTCGCCGCGATTGGCGGGATGGCCATGCCTGCGGCGGTGTTCCTTGTCATTAACCTGCAGTATCCAGATAACATCAACGGCTGGGCGATCCCAGCGGCAACCGACATTGCCTTTGCCCTAGGCGTTCTGGCCTTGCTCGGCAGCCGGGTGCCGGTGGCGCTCAAAGCGCTGCTGCTGGCGGTGGCGGTGATCGACGATATCGGCGCTATTGCCATTATCGCGCTTTTCTACACCCCCGGTGTGCAGACCACCATGCTGCTCGCCGCAGCGGCAGTGCTAGTGCTGCTGGTGCTGATTGGGCGGGCGCGGGTTGCTTCGCCGATCCCCTATATCGTGCTCGGCACGGTGCTGTGGTATTTCGTGCTCAAGTCTGGCGTCCACGCCACGCTCGCCGGGGTGGCACTGGCGATGACCGTGCCGCTTTACGACCGCAAGGGTGAGGCCGTGCTGGAGCACATGGAGCACGCGCTGCACCCGTGGGTGGCGTTCATGGTGGTGCCGATCTTCGCGCTGGCCAACGCGGGAGTGACCCTCGTCGGGCTGGAGCCGTCAGCCGCACTTGCGCCCTTGCCGCTGGGCATCGCGCTGGGCCTGATCCTGGGAAAGCAGTTGGGCATTGTCGGTTTCGCCTGGCTCGCGGTGAAGAGCGGGGTGTCCAGCCTGCCTGTCGGCATCACCTGGCGCCATATCTGGGGCCTGTCACTGGTCGCCGGGATCGGTTTCACCATGAGCCTGTTCATCGGCAACCTGGCTTTCGTCGACGCCTACCTTATCGACCAGGTCAAGATCGGGGTACTGACCGGATCGTTGATCGCGGCCTTTGTCGGCGTCATGATCCTCAAGGGCGCAGGCGGCGATCCGGTCCGCACCGAAAAAATCGGCTGAAGCCAGAAAGGCGAGTCTTTCTCGCCACACCACAGGATGTCGAGTCCGGTAAACACCACCGGACTCAACATCTTGTGCCGGACACCTTTCGTTCTATCGAGGTTTGCACCCAGGTAAGAACGCGTTAACCATAAGCTGCGACCATTCGTGCTTGACGCGGAGTCCGCAAGGACTCACCCTGTGGATAACTTGCAATCAGGGGACTACGGATGGGGGTCATCGAGACCACGAGAACACGCGCGCGCGCTGCGGCTGCGTTGTCGGACGTGCGTGCGGAGCTGCCCCTGGGGCAGATCCTCGATGGCGACTGCGTCGAAGCAATGAAGCGCCTGCCCACCGGCAGCGTGGACCTGGTGTTCGCCGACCCGCCCTACAACCTCCAGCTCGGCGGCGACCTCAACCGGCCCGACGGCAGCCATGTGGACGCCGTGACCGACCACTGGGACCAGTTCGACAGCTTCGCGGCCTATGATGCTTTCACAAGGTCCTGGCTGACGGAAGCGAAACGGGTCCTCAAACCCGATGGTGCCCTGTGGGTGATCGGCAGCTACCACAACATCTTCCGCGTCGGCGCGATCCTGCAAGATCTCGGCTTCTGGATCCTCAACGACGTGGTCTGGCGCAAGTCCAACCCGATGCCCAATTTCAAGGGCACCCGCTTCACCAACGCGCACGAAACACTGATCTGGGCTTCCACGAGCGAGAAGGCCAAGTACCACTTCAACTACCGCGCGATGAAGACGCTCAATGACGAACTGCAAATGCGCAGCGACTGGGTTCTGCCGATCTGTGGCGGGGCTGAGCGGCTGAAGGAAGACGGGCACAAGGTCCACCCGACCCAGAAGCCGGAAAGCCTGCTCTACCGCGTGCTGCTGTCCACCACCGAGAAAGGCGACGTGGTGCTCGATCCGTTCTTCGGCACCGGCACCACCGGCGCGGTCGCCAAGCGGCTGGGCCGAGAGTGGATCGGGTGCGAGCGCGAAGGCGTCTACCGCAAGGCGGCGCTGGCTAGGATCGACAAGGAACTGCCGCTCGACGAGAGCACGCTCACCACCATGCAAAGCGCGCGCTCTGCCCCCAAGGTGGCGTTCGGCGCGCTGGTCGAAGCCGGCCTGATCGCGCCAGGCACGCAAGTGTTCGACAAGAAACGCCGCTGGGTGGCGACGGTGCGAGCGGACGGTTCGCTGGCTTATGGGACCCAAACCGGCAGCATCCACGGCCTCGGCAAGGACCTGCAAGGCGCCCCCAGCTGCAACGGCTGGACCTTCTGGCACTACGAGGTGAGCGGAGAAGTGAAACCGATCGACGCCGCGCGGCAGCTGTATTTGCTGAGCGTGGAGGATTGAGGCCCCTTCATTGCCCGTTTCCCTTGCGTTGGCGCTGTCGCCGGTGGCACAGTGCCGCCAACAAGACAGGGGAGACAATCATGGCATGGCAGAAACTCACCGCCCGGGCGGCAATGGGCGCTCTGGCTTTGGCGCTGTGTGCACCGGCCCAGGCTGATGCGCTGCGCGATGGGGTCAAGGCGCAAATGCCCGCGTTGATGGAACTCTACCGCGATCTGCACGCCAACCCGGAATTGAGCTTCGAGGAATTTGAAACCGCCAGGAAATTGGCAACCCGGATGCGGGCGATGGGTTTCGAGGTGACCGAAGGTGTCGGCAAGACCGGCGTCGTTGCAGTCATGCGCAACGGCGACGGGCCGGTGGTCATGCTGCGCGCCGACATGGATGGGCTGCCGGTAGTGGAGCAGACCGGTCTGCCTTTCGCTTCGACCCGCAAGGCCACCCCGGCATCCGGGGTCGAGACCGGTGTCATGCATGCCTGCGGGCACGATACCCACATGGCCGGGCTGATTGGCGCGGCTCAGTTGCTGGTTGACCGGAAGGACCAGTGGCGCGGGACCCTGGTGTTGATCGGCCAGCCAGCCGAGGAACTGGGTGAGGGCGCGTTGGCGATGCTCCAGGACGGCCTGTTCACCCGTTTTCCCAAGCCGGACTATGTCCTCGCCTTTCATGATGCCGCCCAGTTTCCGGCCGGGATGATCGGCTATTCACCGGGCTATGCCCTGGCCAATGTCGACAGCGTGGACATCAGCGTTCCGGGGATCGGGGGGCACGGGGCCTATCCGCACACCACCAAGGATCCGATCGTCATTGCCAGTGCGATCGTGATGCGGCTCCAGACCCTGATCAGCCGCGAGCGCAATCCGCTTGATCCGGCAGTCATCACCGTCGGCTCGTTCCAGGCCGGTGCCAAGCACAACATCATTTCCGACGAGGCGCGGCTCCAGCTCACGGTTCGTTCCTACAGCGACGAGACCCGCAAGGCCTTGCTTGACGGGATTGCCCGGATCGCGCGGGCCGAGGCAATGGCTGCGGGCATGCCGGACGACAAGCTGCCTAGCGTGACCGTGCAGGAGCCCTATACCCCCTCCACCTTCAACACACCTGATTTCACCGAGGAAGTCATGGCCGGTTTCCGTACCCGGTTCGGGGCGGAGCGGGTGATGAAAGTGCCCTCGGTGATGGGTGGGGAGGACTTCGGCCAGTTTCTGCGCGCCAGTCCGGACGATACTAAATCGCTGATCTTCTGGGTCGGCGGGGTGCCGAAGGACGAGTTTGCCCGGGCGCAGCAGGGCGGGGCAGAGCTTCCCTCGCTCCACAGCCCGTTCTGGGCGCCCGATGCGGAAGCGGTCATTGCCACAGCGGCTGAAGCGCTGGCGGCGGTCACGCTTGACCTGATGCCTGCCTCTGGCGGCTAGCAGTCGGAACAGGGGCCCTCGAACCCGGAGCGCGCCAGCGAGGCATTGGCGACGGATTGCTGGCGCCGTGCCTGCTCGGCGGGTGAGACCTTCTGTTCGCCTCCATTGAGCTGGGCCATGACCTTGGCCTGCTCCTCGGCCGACATGGCAAGGAACTGCTGCGGCGTAAGCTTGAGCTGGCGCAGCATGCCGGCCGAAACTCCGTGGCCGCCGATCCCCTTCGGGATATAGGACGACACCGTTCCTCCTCCTCCGCCACCACCGCCCATCGGTTCGTCTGGCCCCCAGCCCGCAGCACCTGCGCGGGGAGTGGCATTGGCTTTCGCGATCCGGTTGACGATCTTGGGCTGGGCCTTGGCGTTGAGATCCTGACCGGTGGCCGTGACCTGCGCCTGCTGGCTGTCAAGGGTGGCATTGAGCTTGTCGGCACTGGAATCGCTTGTTGCCACAGCGAGTGCGCCAGTGGCGAACACGGTTACCACCGCGAAGTGGCGGTACATTTTCGCAGTAACCGCTTTCTGGGTCTGTTTGCGTGCCATGACCCGGCCTGCCTAGCATCGGGCGGTTAACCGTGGCCGAGGCATCATGGTTGCTCAAAGGTTTACGGCCGCCGGGGCAGATACCCCGACGGCCGTGTCTCCTCCCCAGGAGATGATTGGCTCGCCTTAGCTGTAAGTGCCCAAACGATGATGCAGCGCGTTGATACGGGCCAGTTCCTCGCGATCCTCGGTCGCCTTGGCGTGGCTTTCCAGCGCGCGCCGCAGCAGCTTGAAGTCGGCCGTCGAAAGCAGGGCACGGGCCCGACCTGGTTCGCGGGGAGTGGTTTCGTCAGTCATAGCATGCCTTCCTGTCGTGACCCGCAGCTGCCGGTCAGGCAGCCGCGAACTGGTTCATAGTGTTATGCGCTCCACCGGCCTTCAGCGCCGCCTCGCCAGCGAAGTATTCCTTGTGATCGTCACCAATGTCGCTGCCGGACATGTTCTGGTGCTTCACACAAGCAATGCCCTGGCGGATTTCTTCCCGCTGGACGTTCTTCACATAACCCAGCATTCCGGCTTCGCCAAAGTATTCCCTCGCCAGGTTATCGGTCGAGAGCGCCGCGGTGTGATAAGTCGGCAAGGTAATCAGGTGGTGGAAGATGCCGGCTTGCGCTGCCGCATCACGCTGGAAGGTGCGGATACGCTCGTCGGCTTCATCGGCCAGTTCGGTGCCATCATAATCCACACTCATCAGGCGGGCCCGGTCATAAGTGCTCACGTCCTTGCCTGCTTCGGCCCATGCATCATACACCTGTTGGCGGAAGTTCAGCGTCCAGTTGAAGCTGGGTGAATTGTTGTAGACCAGCTTGGCGGTGGGGATCACCTCGCGGATGCGGCTGACCATGCCGCCGATCTGGCCGATATGCGGCTTTTCGGTTTCGATCCACAGCAGGTCAGCGCCGTTCTGGAGGCTGGTGATGCAGTCGAGCACGCAGCGGTCCTCACCGGTTCCGGCGCGGAACTGGAACAGGTTGCTCGGCAGACGCTTGGGCCGCAGCAGCTTGCCCTCGCGGGTGATCAGCACGTCGCCGTTGCCGATCTGGCTGGCATCGACTTCGTCGCAGTCGAGGAAGCTGTTGTACTGGTCGCCCAGGTCGCCGGCTTCCTTGCTGAAGGCGATCTGCTTGGTCAGGCCGGCGCCGAGGCTGTCGGTGCGGGCGACGATGATCCCGTCCTCGACCCCGAGTTCGAGGAAGGCATAGCGGACCGCGCGGATCTTCTGCAGGAAGTCTTCGTGCGGAACGGTGACTTTGCCATCCTGGTGGCCGCACTGCTTTTCGTCGGAAACCTGGTTCTCGATCTGGATCGCGCAGGCACCGGCCTCGATCATCTTCTTGGCGAGCAGGTAAGTCGCCTCGGCATTCCCGAACCCGGCGTCGATGTCGGCGATGATCGGCACGACGTGCGTTTCATGCTCGTCGATAGCCTTCTCGATGCGCTTCGTCTCGACCTCGTCACCGCGGTCGCGCGCGGCATCGAGATCGCGGAACATCATGCCCAGCTCGCGGGCATCGGCCTGGCGCAGGAATGTGTAGAGTTCCTCGATCAGCGCCGGAACGCTGGTCTTCTCGTGCATCGACTGATCGGGCAGGGGGCCGAATTCGCTGCGCAGCGCAGCAATCATCCAGCCCGACAGGTAGAGATAGCGGCGCTTGGTGCTGCCGAAATGCTTCTTGATCGCGATCATCTTCTGCTGTGCGATGAAACCGTGCCAGCAGCCGAGCGACTGGGTGTAGTTGGCCGGGTCCGCGTCATAGGCGGCCATGTCTTCGCGCATGATTTTGGCGGTGTAGCGCGCGATGTCGAGCCCGGTGGGGAAGCGGTTCTGCAGCTTCATCCGCGCCGCGCTTTCAGCGTCGATTGCGTTCCAGGGGCCGCCCTGGCCGGTGATGGTGGTGCGCAGGGCGCCGATTTCGTTCTGGTAGGTCATGGCGAATCTCCTCAGGGGGAAGCATCTTTCGATGACAACGCCCTTCGCGCGTGCCTGCTCGTGAGCATATAAAAACTTACAAAAAAAACTGTCACAGAGCAGTGCAGAGAGCACTTGATTTTGCAAAGATGTAAAGATATTTACACGCGATGAGCGAAAGTGCACTCTTCGCCGGGCCCGCCTTGCGCCGCCTGCGCAAGCAGGAAGGGTTGACTCAGTCAGCCATGGCCCAACGGCTCGACATCTCCCCAAGCTACCTCAACCTGATCGAGCGGAACCAGCGCCCCTTGACGGCGCGGGTGATCATGCAGGCAATCGAAGCGTTCGACTTCGACCCCCGGGCCTTGCGTGAGGACGAAGCCATCGGCGGGCTTGACGGGCTTATGCGGCGGTTCGCGGATGAACGATTTGCCGATCTTGGACTGACCCGGGAAGAGGCGGGAGAACTGCTTTCATCCGCACCTGCCGCCGCCGCGGCCTTTGCCCGCCTGTTCGATGCCACGGGTCACGCGGCACCCGAAGCCGACGATCCCCTGCAGGCGTCCCGCCGCGAGATCGAGCGCTGGCGCAACCATTTTGCCGATCTTGACGAGCGGGCTGAACAGTTGGCTGATGAACTGCGTCTGTCGCGCGCCGAAATCGGACCGGCACTGGCGGAACGCCTGCGGGAACGGCACCAACTGACCATCCGGATTTTGCCGTCCGAAGTGCTGGGCGGGGCAGTCCGCCGGCTAGACCTGCACGCGCGCCAACTGCAGTTGTCGGAAATGCTCGATCCCAGCTCTCGCACCTTTCATGCGGCATACCAGCTGGCGATGCTGGAGCAGGGCGAGGCGATTGCCAATTTCGCCGCTGGCCCGCACTTTGCCGACCCGGCGGCACGCCAGTTGTTCGAGCGCCACCTGACCGGGTATTTCGCTGCCGGCCTGATCATGCCCTATGGCCGGTTCCTGCGGGCCTGCGATGCGACGGGATACGACATTCCGGTGCTGATGCGCCGCTTCGGGGTCAGTTTCGAGCAGCTGGCCCACAGGCTGACGACGCTGCAACGGGTCGGCCAGCGCGGATTGCCGTTCTTCATGGCGCGGATCGATCGGGCCGGCCAGCTGTCCAAGCGCTTTGCCGGGGCAAGTGGTGGCACCCTGCTCGAAAGCGATGCCACCTGCCCGCTGTGGGACCTGAACCGCACTTTCGAGCAGCAAAGCGAATTGCGGGTCCAGGCGGTGCTGGTCGACGGCGCGGAAACCGGGCGAGACCACTGGCTGACGGTATCCCGCACGGTTGGTGCGGGCGCTGGCAGCAATGTCCGGTTTGCAGTGACCATCGGGCTGGAAGCGCGGCTGGCCGAGCCGCTGGCCCAGGCGCGCGGCATTTCGCTGCGGCGGGAGGATGCCGTGCGGATCGGGCCGGGCTGTGCGCGGTGTTATGTGGCGGACTGCCGCCAGCGTTCGTTGCCACCGCGCGGAGCCGCATTGGCATTTGACCGGTTGAGCCGCAGTGCCAGCCCATTCTCCTTCGGTCGTTGAAGGAACGTCATCGCAGGGCATGCGTTCATATTGCCAATAGGAGGCAGATTATGACCGAAGAACGCATTGAAACGCATCGAGACACTGATGGGACCACCCACACGACCACTGTGATCCGGGAAGCCGAAGCGCCAAAGAGGGGTGCGGGACCGTGGTTGGTAATTGCGGTCATCGTAGCTTTGGCAGTGGCTGCCTTGGTAGTGTTCAGCCAGTACGGTCAGTCCGAAATCGCCAAAGATGCGGCGATAGCTGAGGCAGCGAACGAGGTAGGGGCGGCTGCCCAGCAGGTCGGCGAAGCCGCCCAGGAAGCTGCCGACCAGATGACGAACTGACGCCTCGGACCGACTTTGCGCGTTAACTAAGGCGGTGTAAGATTTACCGACATTTCACACATCGGCGCTAGTCCGGGCTTCCCGCTGGGAACCCGGACCGGAGCCGATGATCCGCCTGTTCAAACATTATATTCCTCATGCCGTGATGCTGCTGGGTCTGCTGGACCTGGCCTTGCTCCTGGCCACCGGCGAAATCGCCTGGCAGCTGCGCGCGTCGCGGGCTGGAATTGATCCAGGCTTGCTGGCTGACCGTCTGGTGCCGCTGGCCGGATTCGCCCTGGTCGTGTGGACCGCTATGATCTCGGTCGGGGTCTATTCCAGCATGGCGCTGCGTTCGCTGCGCTATGCCGGAGCGCGTTTGCTGGTGGCAATCAGCCTTGGTATCATCGCGCTGTCCGTGCTCGATTTCCTGTTTCCGGGCAGCACTTTCTGGCGCTCCACCCTGCTGTTTGCGATGGCTATTGCGGTGCTGCTGCTGCTGCTCAACCGTGCGATTACCGGCGCGGTCATCGGAACAACGGCGTTCCGCCGCCGGGTCATGGTGCTGGGTGCCGGGGCGAGGGCAGAGCGCCTGCGCGTGCTGGCGGCCAAGCCCGAAAGCGGCTTCGTCGTGGTTGCGTTCATCAAGATGGGCGAGGGGACCCCGGTGGTCGAGGAAGCGATTGACCGATCGGCGATCCATGATTTGGGCGCGTTCGTGGACAAGCTGAGCGTGAGCGAAGTGGTGCTCGCGCTGGAGGAAAGGCGTAACGCCCTGCCGTTGAAGGATCTGCTTCGCGCCAAGACAATGGGCGTCCACGTCAACGACTTCAGCAGCTTCATGGAGCGCGAAACAGGCCGGGTCGATCTCGACTCGGTCAATCCCAGCTGGCTGATCTTTTCCGATGGCTTCTCATCCGGTCGAATGGTTTCGAGCGTGGCCAAGCGCTTGTTCGATATCGTCGCGAGCGGCTTGCTGCTGCTGCTTACCCTGCCGATCATTGCCATGTTCGCGGCCCTGGTGAAGCTGGACAGCAGAGGGCCGGCTTTCTTCCGCCAGGCCCGCGTCGGGCTCTATGGTCAGACCTTCGAGGTCATCAAGCTGCGTTCGATGCGGACTGATGCCGAAAAGGACGGGGTCAAATGGGCCGAAAAAGACGATCCGCGGATAACCCGCCTGGGCCGCTTCATCCGCAAGGTGCGAATCGATGAATTGCCCCAGACGTGGAGCGTGCTCAAAGGTGAAATGAGCTTTGTCGGTCCGCGCCCCGAAGTTCCCAAGTTTGTCGCCGAGCTGGAAGAGCACCTGCCCTATTACGCCGAACGTCACATGGTGAAACCTGGCATTACTGGCTGGGCGCAGATCAACTATCCCTATGGCGCCAGCATCGAAGATGCCCGGCACAAGCTCGAGTATGACCTCTATTACGCCAAGAACTACACCCCGTTCCTTGACCTGCTGATCCTGCTGCAGACCCTGCGGGTGGTCCTGTGGCCGGAAGGTGCCCGATGAGCGGACTGGCCGCCAGCGGCTGGCAATTGGCCAGTTATGGCGCACATCTGCTCGCCGCACTCGCCTGTGCGGCGACGGCCTTGTGGCTTATGCGAAAAGGCGAGCGAACCCGGCCTGATTACAATGCGACGCTGGTGGCGCTGGGGCTTACTGCGGTCTGGTGTGTGGTGGTGGCTGCACTAGGACCCGGCAGTTCGCTGGCGCTACTGGGCGAAACCGTGCGCGATCTAGCCTGGCTCCACGTGCTCTATCGCCTGTTCGAGGTCGATGGTCGGCATCGGAGCTTGAAGCCGATCCGTCCGGTGATCGCGGCGCTAGCCTTTGTCGAAGGCCTGCAACCGGCAGTCCTGCTGGTGCGGGCGCAGTTTGTCGATACACCGGCGGTTGCCTTGCTGACGCTGGAGACCCAGGCTCTGTTCAACATGCTGGTCGCAATTGGCGCGCTGGTCATGTTGCACAACCTCTATGCCGGGGCATCCAGTTCGGCGCGGCAGCTGCTTCGGTGGAGTGCAGTGGGGTTGTCGGCGCTGTGGCTCTATGAATTGAACCTTGCCACCGTCGCCTATCTTGGGGGCCAGGTAACGCAATTGCGCGCGCTCTACGGGCTGGTCGTGGTCCTTTTGGTTCTTGCGGTTGCCCTCGGCCTCAATCCCAACCGCGCCCGGGCAGGGCTGCGTCCCTCACGGGCAATGGCCTTCCAGAGCCTCTCTTTGCTGGTGATCGGGGCCTACCTGCTGTTCATGATCGTCTTTGCCCAGGGGCTGGACGTGCTCGGCGGCGACTATGGGCGACTGGCGCAGGTCGGGTTCGTGTTCTTCGGTTCGATGGCGGCGATCTACTGGTTGCCGTCGCGTCGGCTGCGCGACTGGGTTCGGGTAACAGTGCTCAAGAACCTGTTCCAGCATCGCTATGACTACCGGGCGGAATGGCTTCGTTTCAACCAGACAGTTGGTCGTGGTGACCACACACCCTTGCCAGAACGGGCGGTCCAGGCGCTGGCTGATATTACCGAGAGTCCGGCCGGAATGCTTCTGCTGCCGGACGACACCGGGGCGTTCAGTCATGTCGCGCGCTGGCAATGGGCGGACAAGACGGTCCCCGGCGAGGCCTTGCCGCGGGCTCTGGCCGAGGTCATTGCCCGCCACAACTACATCGTCGAGCTGGACGAGGTGCGCGCCGGGACTGACCGGCATGGCGAAGGCGGCCTGATCGGGGCGTGGCTTACAGGCGATCAGCGCTGCTGGGCTTTGGTTCCGCTGCTCCACTTCGATCGCCTGACCGGTGTTGTGGTGCTGGCCCGGCCTGCTGTCAGCCGCCGGCTCGATTGGGAAGATCTCGACCTGCTCAAGGTCGCAGGACAGCAGTTGGCCAGTTACCTCGCGGAGCAGCAAACCCAGCAAGCACTGATGGACGCTGCGCGGTTCGATGAATTCAACCGGCGCATGGCCTTCGTGCTGCATGACATCAAGAACCTTGCCAGCCAGCTCGGGCTGCTCGCGCGCAACGCTGAGAAGCACGCGGATAACCCCGCCTTCCGGGCCGACATGCTGGTCACCCTGCGGAACAGTTCGGAGAAGCTGACCACCTTGCTGGCCCGGCTCGGTCGCTATGGCGCAGGCGCGAACGATCCGCGGGGGTTGATCGACCTGGATACGCTCGTCGAGCGACTGGCCCAGCGCCATGCCGCCACTCATCCCGTTACTGCCGTGGTCCACGCGCCTTGCCGCGCCAAGGGCACAGCCGAAGCACTGGAGCAGGCGCTGGCGCATCTGGTCCAGAACGCCATCGAGGCAAGCGACAGCGCGACCCCGGTGCTCGTCGAAGTTTCGACCGATGGGCACGAGGCGATCATACAGGTGGTTGATTCGGGCACCGGCATGTCGGCAGAATTCATCCGTAACGGCCTGTTCAAGCCGTTCGTCTCGTCGAAGAATGGCGGGTTCGGCATTGGCGCGTTTGAAGCGCGCGAACTGGTCCGGGCGATGGGTGGCTCGCTTGAGGTCGACTCTGCCGAAGGGCTTGGCACGCGGTTTGCCATCCGTCTGCCACTGGCCCGTGCCGACGAACTGGCGGCGATGGAAACGGAGGCTGCGTGATGGCCGAACAACGCCCCAAGTTGCTGATCATCGAAGATGATGCCGGGCTGCAGGCCCAGCTCAAATGGGCCTACGAAGACTTCGAGGTTGTCATTGCGGGTGATCGCGCCAGCGCCATAACGGCCTTGCGCGCAGAATCGCCGGACGTGGTTACGCTGGATCTGGGTCTGCCGCCCGATCCGGATGGCACCAGCGAGGGCTTTGCGGTGCTCAACGAGATTTTGGCACTCAAACCCGATACCAAGGTCGTGGTCGCCTCGGGCCATGGTGCCCGCGAGAGCGCACTCATGGCCATCGAGCTCGGCGCATACGACTTTTACCAGAAGCCAATCGACATCGAGGCGCTGGGTCTGATTGTCCGCCGCGCCCTGAACCTGCACCGGATCGAGCGGGAAAACCGGCGGCTGGCGGATCGGGCGACCGAAGGCAGCCGGGCCATGGGGGGCCTGATTACTGCCGCCCCGGAAATGCTGAAGGTAACCCGGATGATCGAGCGGGTGGCTACCACCAGCGCCTCGGTCATGCTGCTGGGTGCCAGTGGAACCGGCAAGGAATTACTCGCGCGCGGACTGCACGAGGCTAGCGAGCGGCACAACGGAGCGTTCGTCGCTATCAACTGTGCGGCTATTCCGGAAAATCTGCTGGAAAGCGAACTGTTCGGACACGAGAAGGGTGCATTTACAGGAGCGATCAAGACCACCGAGGGCAAGATCGAGCTCGCCAGTGGCGGCACGCTGTTCCTCGACGAGGTAGGGGACATCCCATTGCCGCTGCAGGTCAAGCTGCTGCGCTTCCTGCAGGAGCGGACCATCGAACGGATCGGCGGGCGCAAGGCGATTGCTGTCGATACCCGGATCGTCTGCGCCACCCACCAGGACCTGGAAGGCATGATCGGGCGCGGCCAGTTCCGCGAGGACCTGTTCTACCGGCTGGCAGAGATCGTCGTGAAGATCCCCGCTCTTGCCGAACGACCGGGCGATGCTGTGCTGCTGGCCAAGGCATTCCTCAAGAAATTCTCCGGCGAAATCAATCCGCAGGTCAAGGGGTTCGCTCCCGATGCGCTGGCAGCGATCGATGCCTGGCCGTGGCCGGGCAATGTTCGCGAGCTGGAAAACCGCGTCAAACGCGCGGTTATCATGGCCGATGGCCGGATGGTGACTGCGGAGGACCTCGACCTAGATCAGAGCGGCGAGGAGGAAACCCTGCTGCTCAACCTCAAGAGTGCGCGAGAACAGGCCGATCGCAAGGTCATCCGCCACGCGCTTGCCCGGTCGGAAGGTAACATCTCCGGTGCCGCGCGATTGCTCGGGGTTAGCCGACCGACCCTATACGATTTGCTGAAGCAGTATGACCTGCAGGCCTGAGCGGTTCTGGCGGCCGTTGCTGGCCGGCCTCGGCCTGCTGGCCGGTGTTGCCTGCAGTGAAGCGGGAGTCGAGCGAGCGCCGTTGGAGCAGGCACAGACCGCTCTGGCTGCGGGCGATGGTCTGGGGGCCGAAATTGCCCTGCGCGACATGCTGGCAAGCGGCACGCCGGTAGAGGACATTGCGGCCTTTCTCGGGGAGGCGGAACTGCTGCAAGGCGAACTGCACGAGTCCCGCCGCTGGCTTGGCGAGGGCAATTTCTCGGATGCAACTGCTGGCCATGGCTACCATATGCTTGGCCGACTGGAGATGCGGGATGGCAACCTGCCAGCAGCCGGGCAGGCGTTCGACCGTGCCTTTGCCAGCATCCCCGACAGCTCCAGCCTTTGGGTCGATATCGGCCGCCTGCGTTATCGTGGTGGAGAACAGGCCCAGGCGATCGAGGCGAGCAGGCGGGCCGTCGAGTTGGGGCCGGAAAATCCGGATGCACTGCTGCTGCGCGCCCAACTGGTGCGTGACAGCGAAGGCCTTGCGGCAGCGGTTCCGTGGTTCGAGGCCGGCCTGGAACATGCCCCGGACAACCTTGACCTGCTGGGAGATTATGCGGCAACTCTGGGCGACCTGGGGCGGGCGCGGGACATGCTGGCGGTCATCCGGCGAATGGCCGAGATCGACGACCGCAATCCGCGCCTGTTCTACCTTCAGGCCGTGCTGGCCGCGCGGGGTGGCAATTTCATGCTCGCCCGGACGCTGTTGGCACGGGCAGGGCCGGGAATTGCCCAAAGCCCGGCCGGCATGCTGCTTTCGGGCGTAATTGATCTGGAAAACGGCAATTATCAGAGCGCTGTGCAAGTGCTTGACCGCCTTGCCATGATGCAGCCCGACAATGTGCGGGTGCGCGAGTTGCTGGTGCAGGCGGCGGCGCTGGGTCTCAATGACCGAGAACTTGTCTACCGGTTTGGCGATATCGGCCGTCTGACCAGCGCGTCGCCCTACCTGCGGATGG
Source organism: Sphingomonadaceae bacterium (assembly GCA_046294735.1). Taxonomy (GTDB): domain Bacteria; phylum Pseudomonadota; class Alphaproteobacteria; order Sphingomonadales; family Sphingomonadaceae; genus 34-65-8. The sequence continues at coordinate 174,928 of JBKBKB010000001.1, read as the reverse complement.
CCTTGGGGCGCAGCTACGAGGTGCTTGACCGGCGCAGCGATGCCGCGCCGTTTCTTGATCTCGCCGCGCTTGACCGGTCCTCAAGCCTGATCGCGGTTCAAGGAAGCACCCCGCTGCCGAGCGCAGAACTGCGCCGCGCACAAGGCGGCAGTGCCGTGCAGTCACTGGTGCGAGGCCGGATTGTGGCTGGCCAGCCAGGAATAGCGTTGGCCGAGGCTGAGCGGTTCCGCCGCCTCTTTCCCGGATCCGCCGATGCGATGGCGCTGGCGGGTGACGCACGGCTCGCCAACCGGGATCCGGGGGCAGCGCTGTCGCTTTACCGGAAGGCGGCCGAAATTCGGCAGACCTGGCCATTGGTTCGGCGGATCGTCGCCGCTCACCGGGCAAGCGGGCGCAGCGATCTTGCCGAACAGGTAATTGCACAGCATCTTGTTGCCCATCCCGGCAATGCGGAAGCGGCAGCGGAGCTCGCAGATATGGCGATCGAGCGTGCCAACTGGCCTCGAGCGGCCTTGCTGCTTGACCATGCGACCCGCCATGGCGCGTGGCATGATCCCTATCTCTGGCGGCAAAGAGCACTGGTCGCTGCTCGTCTGGGGGACAGCGAACTGTCGTTCGACGCGGCGGTCTTCGCCTATGCGCTTCAGCCGATGTCGCGACCGGGAACGGCCCTCTTGGCCGGGGTGCTGGCGGAACAGGGACAGCAGGCTGAAGCCGATGCCTTGCAGCGCAAGCTGGCGCGGATGGGCGGATAACCGGGCATCCGGCGCTCGACATTTGTGCCCGCAGCGGGCAGCGCGGCAATGTAATGGGCAGATTGTTCGGCAATATAGACCTGATGGTGCGGGTTCTCGCACTGGCGATTTTGCTGGCATTCCTGCTGCCGGCCACCGGTGAGGCGCGGGTTCACGCCCAGAACGCCTCCAACATTGCCATCTTTATCCTGTTCCTGCTTAACGGCTTGCGGATCGACCGGGCCGAAATTGTTCGCGGCGCGGCCAATCTGCGGTTCCTGGTGCCGCTGATGCTGTGGATTTTCGGCGCAATGGCCCTGATCGGATGGGCCGTCTCGGCTTCGCTCGCAGGTCTGCTGCCGCCACTGGTGGCGCTTGGCTTCCTGTTTCTCGGTACTCTGCCGTCAACTGTGCAGTCAGCCACCTCCTACACCATGCTGGCGGGCGGCAACGCTGCCCTGTCGGTTATCGCTGCGGCGCTGGTAAATATTGCCGGGGTGTTCATCACCGCGCCGCTGTTTGCCCTGATCGCGGGGAGCACCCAGGCCGAGCTGGGCAATGCGGTGATCATGCGGATTGGCCTGATCCTGATCTTGCCGTTCCTGATCGGGCAAGCGGTGCAAGGCTGGTTCCGGGAGTGGATCACGAGCCATAAGCAGCAAATCGTCTGGGTGGACCGGCTGGTTATCGCGCTGGCGGTCTATGTCGCCTTCTCCGGCGCAGTGGAGCAGGACATCTGGGACAGGATCGGGCCGATGACCTGGCTGCTGGTCTTGGCGGGAATGGCCGCGATGCTGCTGGTGGGCCATGGCGGGGCGTGGCTCGCCTCTGGCGCGCTGCGCCTGCCCCGGGCAGACCGGATCGCGTTCCTGTTTGCGGGCGGGCAGAAAAGCGCCGCGATCGGCGTACCACTGGGTGCGCTGATCTTCCCGGTGGAGATTGCTGGGCTCGTCCTGCTGCCGCTGCTGCTTTACCACCTGTTTCAGCTGGTGGTCGCTGCACCGCTGGCGAGCAGGCTGGCGCGAGGTTGAGCCCCTACTTGGGCTGGTAGGTCTGTTCCGGTCCCGGGAATGCGCGGCTGCGAACCTCGGCGGCGTAGCGCTCGACTGTTCGCCCGATCACGCCGGCAATATCTTCGTATTGCTTTACGAACCGCGGCACACGGTCGAACATGCCCAGCATGTCATCGGTGACCAGCACTTGCCCGTCGCAGCGGGCCGAGGCACCGATGCCGATGGTCGGGCAGGACACGGCTTCGGTAGCGGCAATAGCAATGGGTTCGACCACCCCCTCTACCACGATGGCGAAGGCTCCTGCTTCGTCGAGCGACTTGGCATCGCTGACGATCTTGTCCGCCTCGGCATCGCTGCGCCCGCGGGCCATGTAGCCACCCAGCACGTTGACCGCCTGCGGGGTCAGCCCGACATGGCCCATCACCGGGATGCCGCGCTGGTTAAGGAACAAGACGGTTTCGGCCATCGCGGCGCCACCTTCCAGCTTTACTGCCGCCGCGCCGGTCTGCTTGAGCAACCATGATGCGCTTTCGAAGGCTTTCTCTTTCGAGGCTTCGTAACTGCCGAACGGCATGTCAACCACCACCACCGCGTGATAGCTGCCCCGGACCACTGCTGCGCCATGGTTGGCCATCATCTCCAGCGTCACTGGCACGGTCGAAGGCAGGCCGTAGATCACCTGACCGAGCGAATCCCCCACCAGCAGGAGGTCGCAATGAGCATCGAGCAGTTGCGCCTGCCGGGCGGTGTAGGCGGTCAGCATGACCAACGGGTCGGCCGTGGTGCCGCCTGTCTTGTGAGCGCGGATTTTCGGCACCGTCAGGCGCTTCATCGGTGCAGGGGTGGGATTGGCGCGGCTGGTCGCGGTGTCGAGCTGGAAGGTCGTGGACATGGCGCAGGGTTAGCGCTGCGGCGCAGGAAAGGCAAAGCATGCCCTCTTGGCGTGGTCGCAATTCCGTTGCACTATGGCGAAACTAAGGGGCAGCGCCCCCTCGATCGGGAGGATCATCTTACTTATGGTAGCAGCATCGGCCGGTGGCGCATCGCGCGACGGATGGACTTCGCGCACGGCTTTCCTGCTGGCGGCAATCGGCTCTGCGGTGGGGCTGGGCAATCTTGTTCGCTTCCCGGCCGAAGCCGGAGCCAACGGGGGCGGGGCGTTCGTCCTGTTCTATATCCTGTGCATCGTGCTGATCGGCCTGCCAGTGCTCCTGGCTGAGACCCTGATCGGACGCCATGGCCAGGCTGCTGCTCCGGAGAGCTATCGCAAGATGGCGCAGGAATCAGGTGGTTCCAAATACTGGGAACTGGTTGCCTCGCTCGGGGTGTTCTCCGCGTTTCTGGTGCTCAGCTTCTACTGCGTGCTGGGCGGGTGGGTGTTCTACTACATCGGCACATTCACGATGGACCTGTTCAGCGCCGGTATTTCCGGACCCGCCTTCGAGGGCGTAGCCTTCGAGCAAGTCGAGGGACTGTTCCCGGCCATGATCGCCAACGGCCCGGCCACGGTGGCGCTCAACCTGCTGTTTCTGGGCATTACGATGGCGTTCGTGGTGCGCGGGATTTCCGGCGGAATTGAGAAGGTTGCGGTCTATCTCATGCCTACCTTCTTCGTGCTGCTGATCGGCATCACCATCTACGGGATGTTCGGCGGTGCGATGCAGGAGACAATCGCCTACCTGTTCACGTTCGAGCCAGAGAAGCTCACCGGAGAGGTCATGCTGGCCGCCGTAGGCCAGGCGTTCTTCTCGCTCTCGCTCGGGGTGGCCGGCATGGTGACCTATGGCGCCTATGTCGGGCGCGAGGTTAATCTGGCGGGAACATCGGCCATCATCGGTGCCTCCGATACGGCAGTGGCTCTGATTGCCGGTCTGTGCATCTTCCCGATCGTGTTCGCTGCCGGGCTCACTCCCAATGGCGGGTTGGGGCTGATGTTCCAGACCCTGCCACACGCCTTCCAGGAAATTCCCTTCGGCTCGCTGATTGGTCTGGCATTCTTCGTCATGGTGGGTTTCGCCGCGCTGACAAGCTCGGTTGCGCTGATGGAAGTGCCTTCGGCCTGGGTGATTGACCGGTTCGGACTTTCGCGGCCAGCAGCGGTGGGGACCGTGACCGTAGGCGCTGCTGTTCTCGGGGCGCTGTCGGCGCTTTCGACCGGGGTGCTGTCCGGCTTTCACCCGCTCGGCTTCCTGCCCATGTTCGAAGGGATGGGTGTGCTCGACACACTCGATACCGTCACCGCCAAACTGTTCATGCCGGTAACGGCGCTGCTGACCTGCATTTTCGTCGGCTGGATTGCCAACCGCCGGTTGGTGGATTCGGAAAACGGCCTGTCGGGCGGCCTGCACGTGTTCTGGCGGTTCCTGGTTTGCTGGCTGTGCCCGCTGGCGCTGCTGGCCATTCTGATCGTGGGGATTTTTCCTTCGCTGACTGCCTGAGCGGCTTCCTGGGAGTGATTGTGGAGGGGCTGCCTTGGCGGGCAGCCCCTTTCCTTTGTCCAGCGTTGCGAATCACATCTGAATGGAACATAATAGGAACATGATTGTTTCTGCTCCCTACCTCATGCCGCGCGTAGCCGCTGCGCGCTGGCGTCCTGGCTTGTCCCGGGGCGAGCCAGATAATGGATCCCACGCAGAGCTTTTTGCTTCCTCACGCGAGGCGAGCGGGGCGGGGCTGGCACTGGCCCTTGCGCGGGACGCGCTGACAAAAACGCTGCGGGACGCGTTGACGAGAATGCCGCACGATGGGCTGAGCCAGGCCCCATCCGCCGCAGTGCACGAGGCGGAGGACCGCCGCTGCGTGTTGTGGGTGCAGGACCGCGCTGCGATCCGCCTTGGCGGACGGCCCTATCGGCCTGGCCTGCCGCGCTGGTTGCAGGCCCGCCTGATCCATGTCGCGGCGGACAAGCCGGAGGACGCGCTGTTCGCGCTTGAAGAAGGGCTGCGCTGCCGTGACCTGGCCTGCGTGATCGGGGAAATTGCAGGCAATCCCCGGGCACTCGATTTTACCGCTTCGCGCCGCCTGACCCTGACGGCGGAGAAGCATGGAGTGCCGCTATGGCTGGTGCGAATCGATGCGGCGCAGGACCTGTCTTCGGCTCGAATGCGGTGGGAGGCGCACGCCGCACCTTCGGCTCCATCGCCGTGGGATGCTCGCGCGCCGGGGGGGGCGGCCTGGCGCGCCATGCTGTTCCGCGCCCGCAACCATCCCCCCGGTGAATGGACTCTCGACGATGATGGACAAGGCCTTGCCGTCCGCGCAAAACCTGCCCCGAAGCCCGCCGCAAAATGGGCAGCGCCGTATCCTCTCGGTCTGGCTTTCGCGGCTGGCGCTCGATCGCTGGCGGCTGGCTGAGGGCTGCGCACTGGGTGAGGGCGCAGATGCTGCCCCGGTCGTCCTCATCACCGATACCGTCCACGGCCCGCGGATAGATGCCGCCAACCGTGCTGCCCGCGAAGCGGGTGCGCGCGGGGGGATGCGGCTGGCCGATGCCCGCGCTCTGTGTCCGCACGTCAGGGCCGTCCCGACCGATCCGGCGGGGGACCGCGATGCGCTGGAGAAGCTGGCGCTGTGGGCGCAGCGCTGGGGGCCGTGGAGTGCGCTTGACCCGCCCGACGGCCTGCTGGTCGATGTCACTGCTGTCGCCCACCTGTTCGGTGGCGAGGTGCGGCTGCTGGCCGATGTCCAGACCGCCTTCGGCAGGCGCGGATTGGCTGCGCGCTGCGCCATTGCTCCGACTGCAGGGGCCGCCTGGGCGCTGGCGCATTACGGGCCGGAGCGGGCGATTCTGGGTGTGGAAGAGGATTGGGTGCGCCTGCTGGCCGACCTGCCCGTCTCTGCGCTGCGGCTTGATCATGATGTGCTGACGGTGCTGCGCCGTCTGGGCCTGAAGCGGCTGGGGGACCTGACGGGGATCGGGCGCGATGCGCTGGTGCGGCGGTTCCGCAACCGCACCTCGCCTTCCGCCAACCCGCTGGTGCGGCTGGATCAGCTGCTGGGCTGGGTGCCGGAGCCGCTGCTGCCCGTGGCGGCGCAGGACCTGCCGCTGGTTCAGCGGCAGCTGATGGAACCGATCCGGCATCGCCCGCTGCTGGACCAGGTCATGACCGACCTGGCGGGCGACATGGTGCGCGAGTTGGAGCGGCGCGGAGAAGGTGTGCGGCGGCTGGAACTGGGCCTGTGGCGGGTTGACGGGCTGGTGGTGGCGCGCCAGCTGGAACTGGCAGCGGCGAGCCGCGATGCCGCGCACCTCACCCGCCTGTTCGCCCGCCGACTGGACGATATCGACGCCGGGCTGGGGATCGAGCTGGCCCGCCTGCGCGCCAGCTGGTGCGAGCCTGTCGCCATGACCCAGGGCGATATCGAGGCAGCGGCAGAGCGGCATGGCACCTCGCTTGCCGCCATGGTGGACCGGCTGCGGGTGCGGCTGGGGGAAAAGGCGGTCAGCCGCCCGGTAATCCACGCCAGCCATGTTCCCGAACGCGCCCAGCGCTGGCAGCCGCCGCTCGCGCCCGAACCTGCTATGCAGGAACAGCTGCGTTTTCATGCCCGGCCGCTGAAGCTGCTCGACCGGGCGGAGCCGATCGCGGTGCTTTACGCCAGCCCGGACGGGCACCCGCGCTCGTTCCGCTGGCGCGGCGCGATCCACGAAGTCGCTCGCGTCGAGGGGCCGGAGCGGATCGCGCCGGAATGGTGGCGCGAACGCGGCGCGGCGCGGCTGCGCGATTATTACCGGATCGAGGACGAGGTCGGGCGGCGCTACTGGATCTACCGCCTCGGCCTTGCCGGAGACGGGCGCGGCGGCGCGCCCGAATGGTTCCTGCAGGGGCTGTACGCCTGACCGGTCAATTGATGGCGATCTCCGGCCTTGATTCATGTGCCGATCCGCTTTGCGGCACAATCCTATTGGTGAATCCGGTTTTGGAACATATATAGAACATATGCCGAAAATGACTACCCTTCAGAAGCTCGAGATCCTCGCCGATGCCGCCAAATACGATGCCTCCTGCGCCTCGTCCGGCACGGCAAAGCGTAACTCGCTGGGAAGCAAGGGGATCGGCTCGACCGAGGGGATGGGTATCTGCCATGCCTATGCGCCCGATGGCCGGTGTATCTCGCTGCTCAAGATCCTGCTGACCAACCACTGCGTGTTCGACTGCCATTACTGCGTCAACCGCAAGAGCAGCAACGTGCGCCGCGCGCGCTTCACTCCGCAGGAAGTGGCCGACCTGACGCTGAGCTTCTACCGCCGCAATTATATCGAGGGGCTGTTCCTCTCCTCCGGGATCGTGAAGAGCTCCAGTCATACCATGGAGCAATTGGTAGAAGTTGCCCGTATCCTGCGGGAAGAACACGACTTTCTGGGCTATATCCACCTCAAGACCATCCCCGAGGCAGACCCGCAGCTGGTTCATCAGGCCGGCCTCTATGCTGACCGGGTGTCGATCAATGTCGAGCTGCCGACCGATGCCGGGCTGGTCCGCCTGGCGCCGGACAAGAGCGCGCGCCAGATCGAAGGGGCGATGGGCAAGCTCAAGAGCGACATCGTCGAGGCGAAGGACGCACGCAAACGCTTCCGTCATGCACCGCGGTTTGCCCCGGCGGGCCAGTCGACCCAGATGATCGTCGGTGCCGATGGCGCGACCGATGCCGATATCGTTGGCAAAGCCAGCCGCCTCTATGACAACTTCCGCCTGCGCCGAGTCTATTACAGCGCATTCAGCCCCATTCCCGATGCCAGCGCGGTGCTGCCGCTGAAGCGCCCGCCGCTGATCCGCGAGCACCGGCTCTACCAGTCGGACTGGCTGATGCGCTTCTACGGCTACCAGCCTGCCGAGGTGATGCAGGCCACCGAGGCCGACGGGATGCTGCCGCTCGATATCGATCCCAAGCTTGCCTGGGCGCTGAAGTTCCGCGAGGCATTCCCGGTCGATGTCAACCGCGCTGGGCGCGAGCAGTTGCTGCGGGTGCCGGGGCTGGGCGTCAAGGCGGTCCAGCGGATCCTCGCCAGCCGCCGCCACCGCACCCTGCGGCTCGACGATGTGGCGCAGCTGACCCAGTCCATCGCCAAGGTCCGTCCGTTCATCTGCACGCTCGACTGGCGTCCCGTCACACTCACCGACCGGGCCGACCTGCGCGCGCTGCTGGCACCCAAGCAGGAACAACTGGAGTTGTTCGCGGAGTGACTGCGCTTCAGCATCTTGCCGCCGGCCGCCATTATTCCGTGCACTTGCCCGAGCCCGACGATTTCGACCTGTGGCGGGAACGGGTGCGGGCGCTGGTGCAGGCCGATGTCCCGCCCGATCGGGTCATGTGGACCGAGCCGGGTGGGGCGGGGGACCTGTTCGCGCACGAAGGAGCCGCCAATGGCGCGCTCTGCCTGCCGGTGCCCCCCCGCGATGCCCCATCGGTGCGCGCCAGCCGCCGGTTTGTCGAGCTGGCGAAGAGCGTGGTGCTGCACAGTGACCCTGCACGGTTTGGCCTGCTCTATCGCCTCCTGTGGCGGCTCCAGCGCAGTCCGGGGATCATGGAGGACAAGGCAGACCTTGACGTGCGGCGGGCCGAGGATCTGGCCAATGCCGTGCGGCGTGACATTCACAAGATGCGCGCCTTTCTGCGCTTCAGGCTGGTGGAATCGGATGAAGCCGAGGTGGGCGAGCACTATGTCGCCTGGTTCGAGCCGGAGCATCATATCCTGCGCGCCAATGCGGCATTCTTTGTCCGCCGTTTTGCCTCGATGCGTTGGTCGATCCTGACCCCGCAGGGCTGCCTGCACTGGGATGGGCAGGTGCTGGAGGAGGGGCCACCGGCACAGCGCGGCGATGCGCCGGACGGGGATCCGACGGAAGACCTGTGGCGCACGTACTATGCATCGATTTTCAACCCGGCGCGTTTGAAGATCGGGGCCATGCTGAAGGAAATGCCCCGCAAGTACTGGAAGAATATGCCCGAGGCCGCGCTCATCCCTGAGCTGATTGCCGGGGCGCAGGCCCGGGAATCCAGCATGGTGGCAGCCGGAAGCAGCGAGTTTGGCGAGCGGCCTGCCACGCTGGCGGCGCTGGGAAAGGCGATCCACGCCTGCCGCGCCTGCCCGATCGGCGCGCTCGAAAACCGGGCTGTGGCAGGAGAGGGGCTGCGCGGCGGCGATCATGGATTTTCCGGGCTGATGATCGTCGGCGAACAGCCGGGCGATCAGGAGGATGAGGCCGGGCGCCCGTTCATCGGCCCCGCAGGCCAGATTCTCGATCGGCATCTCGCTGCAGCCGGGATCGACCGGGGTGCAGCCTACGTCACCAATACGGTCAAGCACTTCAAATATGTGGTTCAGGATTCTGGGCGCGGCAAGCGGCGGTTGCACCAGTCGCCCACTGCAAGAGAAATCGACACCTGCCGCTGGTGGCTGGAAAGCGAGCGCGCGCTGGTGCGGCCCCGGCTGGTGCTGGCGCTGGGGGCGAGCGCGGCGCGGGCGATGCTGGGGCGCACGGTCAGCGTCGGGCGTGAGCGTGGTCGGGCGATCCCGCTGGAGGACGGCAGCGAGCTGTGGCTGACGGTCCACCCGTCGTACCTCCTCCGGCTCGAGGGGGAGGCGCAGGCCGAGCAGGAGCGCCGTTTCGCCGATGACCTTGCCCGGGTGCAGGCGCGGCTGACAGAGTTGGAGGGGTGACGTGCCCGATGCCCCGTTCACCCCAGACAAACGCCGGATCGAGGTCGATCCTGACTCCATAGCGCCGCCATCTCCTGGCCCCTTCGTGGAACTGGGGTTGGTGTCATGCTTCAGCTTCCTGCGCGGGGCATCGGATGCGGTCGATCTGGTCACCACCGCCCGCGCGCATGGCTATGATGCGATCGGGATTGCCGATGCCAATTCGATGGCCGGGGTGGTGCGGCTGCATGGAGAGGCGAAGACCCTCAGGCTGCGCCCGGTGATCGGGTGCCGGATCGAGACAGTCGAGGGACTGGCCTTCCTGGCCTATCCGGTGGACCGTGCCGCCTATGGCCGCCTGTGCCGCCTGATCTCGGCCGGGCGAATGCAGACGCTGGGGGGAGAATGGCAGGCCAAGGGTGCGTGCGATATTTCGCTCGCGATGCTGGCGGAGCATTCCGCCAAGGAAGATGAGGGGCATGTGCAACTGGTGCTGCTGCCGCCGGACGATCCCGATGCGCAGTTCACCATCGCGGTGCCGAGCAATGTCGTGCCGTTTCCGGTTTCTTCCTTCTCCTCTGCGCCTCTGTGTCAAACCACTTCCTTAACCACCTCATTTGCAGAGCTTATCCCTCATCTCGCCCGTCAGTTGCCCACGCTGCGGCATCTCGCCGCGAGCTACCTCTACCGGGGCGACGATGTGGCGCGGATCGACCGGCTCGATGCGCTGGCGCGGACGAACGGCCTCGCTCTGCTGGCAACCAACGACGTGCGCTATGCCACGCCGGACCGGCGCCCGCTGCATGACGTGATGACTGCGATCCGCCACAAGACGACCGTGGCCCAGGCCGGGCATTTGTTGCTCGCCAATGCCGAGCGACACCTGAAATCGCCTGCCGAGATGGTCCGCCTGTTCGCCCGCTGGCCCCATGCCATCGCAGCGGCGCGGCAGGTGGCGGATGCCTGCACCTTCACCCTCGATGAACTGCGCTACGAATACCCGCAGGAAGCCTGGCCTGACGGCATGACGCCGCAGCAATATCTTGAAAAATTGACCTTTGAGGGTGCAGACTGGCGCTGGCCCGAGGGCGTGCCGGAGGGCGTGCAAAGCACGCTGGAGCGCGAACTGGCACTGATCGATAAGCTCGACCTAGCCCGCTATTTCCTCACCATCCGCGATATCGTCGATTATGCACGCGGGGCCAGCCCGCCGATCCTGTGCCAGGGGCGGGGCAGCGCGGCCAACTCGGCGGTGTGCTACTGCCTCGGCATCACCAGCGTCGATCCGGCCAAGCACCAGCTCCTGTTCGACCGGTTCATTTCCGAAGAGCGGAAAGAGCCGCCCGATATCGATGTCGATTTCGAGCACGAGCGGCGGGAGGAGGTGATTCAGCATATCTACCGCAAGTATGGCCGCCACCGTGCCGGGCTGTGCGCCACGGTAATCCATTATCGCCCGCGCATGGCGATCCGCGAGGTCGGCAAGGCAATGGGGCTGAGCGAGGATGTCACCAGCGCGCTCGCCCGTACCGTCTGGGGCGGCTGGGGGCGCGAGATTGGCGAGAAGCACGTTGCCGAGGCGGGGCTTGACCTCAATGATTCTTACTTGCGGCGTGTTCTCAAGCTGACCGAACAACTTATTGGAATGCCGCGGCATCTGTCGCAGCATGTCGGAGGATTCATCCTTACCGAAGGGGCGCTGACCGAGACCGTGCCGATCGGCAATGGCGCCATGGCGGACCGCAGTTTCATCGAATGGGACAAGGACGATATCGAGGCACTGGGTATCCTGAAGGTCGATGTGCTCGCATTGGGGATGCTGACCTGTATCAGGAAATGCCTCGATCTGCTTGAAAAGCATAATGGAAAGGCGTTGACCCTGGCGACAGTGCCGCGTGAGGATCCGGATACCTACGCCATGCTGCGCAAGGGGGATTCGCTCGGTGTGTTCCAGGTCGAAAGCCGGGCGCAGATGAATATGCTGCCTCGGCTGAAGCCGCGCGAGTTTTATGACCTTGTGATCCAGGTCGCGATCGTGCGGCCCGGACCGATTCAGGGGGACATGGTCCACCCCTACCTGAAGCGGCGGCGCGGGGCGGAAGCGGTCCAGATTCCGGCTCCAGCCCCTGAGCACGGCCCGCCCGATGAGCTGATCAGTATTCTCGGGCGTACCCTGGGGGTGCCGATCTTCCAGGAGCAGGCGATGAAGATCGCGCTCGATGCGGCGAAGTTTTCATCGCTCGAAGCCAACCGGCTGAGAAAGGCAATGGCGACCTTCCGCAGCCGGGGCATGGTCGACGAATTGCAGGACATGATGGTCGAGCGAATGGTGAGCCGCGGTTATGATCGCGAGTTCGCCCAGCGCTGCTTCAACCAGATCCGGGGTTTCGGTGAATATGGCTTCCCGGAAAGCCACGCGGCCAGCTTCGCGCACCTCGTCTACGTGTCGAGCTGGCTCAAATGCCACTTCCCCGCCGCTTTTGCCTGCGCCTTGCTCAATTCGCAGCCAATGGGGTTCTACGCCCCGGCACAGATCGTGCGCGACGCGGCGGAGCACGGCGTGCCGGTGCTGCCGGTGGATGTGAATTGCAGCGCGTGGGACTGCACGCTGGAAGATGGCGAGCGGAGCGCCCTCCGCCTCGGCTTGCGGCAGGTCGATGGCCTGCCAGAGCACATCGCCGCGCGCCTGGTGGCGGAACGTGACGTCAATGGGTCGTTCGCTGACGTCACGGCGTTGCGTGACCGGGCAGGGCTGCCACCGGCGCATATCGAGCGGCTGGCCAGCGCCGATGCCTTCAGGTCGCTCGGTCTCTCCCGGCGGCAGGCGCTGTGGGATGCGCGCAGCCTGATTGCTGCACCGGACCTGCCGCTGTTCGCCCATGCCCGCACCTGTGGCGAAGGTGCCGAGCGTGCGGCAACGCGGCTGCCTACGATGCCGCTGAGCGAGGAAGTGGTGGCTGATTATCAGACCATCCGCCTCAGCCTGAAGGCCCATCCGCTGGCGTTCCTGCGCCCTATCCTGGCCGAGCGCGGGTACGTGAAAGCGGCGGACCTGCGCGCGCGCAAACACCGTGCGATGGTGCAGGTGGCAGGCGTGGTGCTGGTCCGCCAAAGGCCAGGCAGCGCCAAGGGGGTGTGCTTCATCACGCTGGAAGACGAGACCGGGGTGGTCAATCTGGTCATCTGGCCCGACCTGATGGAGAAGCAGCGCAAGGTCATCATGGGGGCGAGGCTGATGGAAGTGCGCGGGCGGGTGGAGTACGATGATGAAGTGATCCACGTCATCGCCCAGCACCTGACTGACGCGACTGCCGCACTGCACGGCCTCGCCGACGACCTGCTGCCCACCGCGCTCGCCCGCGCCGACGAGGTCAATCGCCCGCTGGAAGGGCGCACTGGCACACGTTCGGGCGGGCATCCCCGCGACGCGCGGATCATTCCGCCCTCCCGCGATTTCCATTGAATATGAAACTGCGCACCACCATCGGCCGATTTGTGCTCGATCGCCGCCTGATCGGGCTGCTTGCGCTGGCTGCACTCGCCATGGCCGCGCGCGGGTGGCTTCATGACCACCCCGAGCACAACCCCTGGGCCCCGCTGGAAATTGCCCATCCGCCGGGCTGGGCAACCGCTACCAAGATCAGCGCCCTGCGCAGCGACCTGTCCGCTTGCCGGGCGGTGCTCGAACGGAGCGAGATAGCGTTCATCGCCCTGCCTCCGGCTGGCGAGGGACAATGCGCACGCATGGACAGGACCGCGCTGTCAGGCCTGCCGCTTGCCCCATCGGCCCCCCAAATGACCTGCCCGGTTGCGGCCGGCCTCGCCGTGTGGCTGCGCCACTCGGTCAATCCCGCAGCTGAGCAAATCCTAGGCTCGCCTGTCCGCCGGATCGAACACCTCGGTACCTGGAACTGCCGCCGTATCGGCGGCGGCGAGCAGGGTATCTGGAGTGAACATGCCACCGGCAATGCCATCGACATCGCTGCGTTCGTGCTCCAAGACGGGAGCCGGATCAGTGTGCTGGCAGGCTGGAACGGAACGCCGCAGGAGCAGGCTTTCCTGCGCAAGGCGCGGGATGGCGCCTGCGGCAGCTTCGCGACGGTGCTATCGCCGGAATACAACGCAGCGCACGCCGATCACTTCCACTTCGATCAGGCGCACCGGCTGATCGGTGGCCAATGCCGCTAAAGCCTCAGACTGCCTCGATCGCGTAACCGGCGGAGCGGACCGTGCGCACTGGATCCTTGGTGCCCTCAATCTCCAGCGCCTTGCGCAAACGGCGGATGTGGACGTCGACCGTGCGCAGTTCGATATCACTGCCAGTTCCCCAAACCCCGTCCAGCAACTGGTTGCGGCTAAACACCCGGCCCGGATTTTCCATCAGGAACTTGAGCAGGCGGTACTCGGTCGGCCCCATCCGCAGCGACCGTCCGCGCCGTTCCACCTTGTGTGCTACGGGATCGAGAACGATGTCTCCGACGCTGATCGCTTCGCCAGCGAGCGCCGGGCGAATGCGCCGCATAACGGCGGCCACGCGGGCGAGTAGTTCGCGCGGAGAGAAGGGCTTGGTCAGGTAATCGTCGGCCCCGGTTTCCAGTCCGCGCACCCGGTCGTCTTCCGATTCCCGCGCAGTCAGCATGATGATCGGGACATGGGCGGCCTGCTTGTCACGGCGGAGGCGGCGGCAAACCTCGATCCCGCTTGTACCCTCGATCATCCAGTCGAGGATGATGAGATCAGGCGTGTCCTCCGCCACCATGACCAGCGCCTCATCGCCATCGGCGGTTACGCGCACGTCGTAGCCTTCTTTCTCGAACCTGAATTCGAGCAGTTCGGCGAGGGATGGGTCGTCCTCGACCAAGAGCAGCTTTGCGGCGGTCATGACAACGCCCTTAACCCCCGCAATGTTACACCTTCACGACACCCTTGTGTCACAGATATCTAAAGGGTGTCAGTTGTCTTCGTCGGCCGGATAGTTTCCGGTGGCGGCGAAATGCACCATTTCCGCCACATTGGTCGCATGGTCGCCGATGCGTTCGATATTGCGGGCCACGAAGAGCAATTGTGCGCCCGCAGAAATGGTTGCAGGATTCTCGACCATGTGCGTGACAACATTGCGAAAAATCGAATTGTAAAACGCGTCCACCTTTTCGTCGGTGGCGATGACCTCGCGCGCGAGCGCGGCATCGCGAGCTGCATAGGCAGTGAGCACGTCATGCACCATTTCGCCTGCCACATCGGCCATCGCCGGCAAAAGGGTGAGCGGTTCGAACTTCTTGCGCTCCCCAATGACGCGGCTCGCCTTGGCGATATTCTTCGAATAGTCGCCGATCCGTTCCACCACACCGGCAATCTTGAGAGCAGCAATCACCTCGCGCAGGTCATCTGCCATCGGTGCGCGCAGGGCAATGATTCGGACCGAGAGCTTGTCGACTTCGCTTTCGAGTGCATCGATCTTCTTGTCGCCGCGAATGACCTTGTCCGCCAGGTCGTCGTCGCCCTTGACCAGCGCGTCCATCGCCTCCTGCAGCGCAACTTCGGCCAGTCCGCCCATCTCGGCGATCAGGCCACGCAGCCGGGTGATGTCCTCGTCGAACGCCTTGACGGTATGTTCTGCCATAAAAATCCGTATCTTAGCCGTATCGGCCAGTGATGTAGTCCTTGGTCCGCTCTTCCAGCGGATTGGTAAATATGTCCGTTGTACGACCATACTCTACCATCTTCCCGAGATGGAAAAAGGCCGTTCGTTGCGAGACCCGTGCGGCCTGCTGCATCGAGTGGGTCACGATGACGATAGCATACCTGCCGCTCAGCTCGTCGATCAGTTCCTCGATCTTGGCTGTGGCGATCGGATCGAGTGCGGAGCAGGGCTCGTCCATCAGGATTACTTCCGGGTCAACCGCGATGGCGCGGGCGATGCACAAGCGTTGCTGCTGTCCCCCGGACAGAGCGGTGCCGCTGTCGGTTAGCCGGTCCTTCACCTCTTCCCAAAGACCGGCGCGGCGCAGAGACGTTTCCACGATCTCGTCCAGCGCGGCCTTGTTCTCCGCCAGGCCGTGGATGCCGGGACCATAGGCGATGTTGTCATAAATTGACTTGGGAAAGGGGTTCGGTTTCTGGAACACCATACCGACGCGCGCGCGCAGCTGCACCACATCCATGCCGGAGCGATATATATCCTCTCCGTCGAGCGTGATCTCGCCCTCCACTCGGGCCGAGGCGATGGTGTCGTTCATGCGGTTTAGTGCCCGCAGGAACGTGGACTTGCCGCAACCCGACGGGCCGATGAAGGCGGTAACGTACTTGGTCGGAATGTTGATCGATACCTCGTCGATCGCCTTCTTGTCTCCGTAATAGATGGAGACATTGCGGGCGCTCATTTTGGCGTCGGAATCTTCCAGATTGGGATGGACTACTGTCACCATTTTTTCTCGAATCGGTTGCGGAGGTAGATGGCGATGCCGTTCATCAGCAGCAGGAACACCAGCAGCACGATGATAGCAGCCGAAGTGCGCTCGACGAAGCCCTGGTTGACCTCGTCTGACCACAGGAAGATCTGGACCGGCAAAACGGTGGCTGGTGAGGTGAAGCCTTCCGGCGGGGTAGCGATGAAGGCGCGCATCCCGATCATCAGCAGAGGTGCGGTCTCGCCCAGGGCGCGGGCCATGCCGATGATGGTTCCGGTCAGGATGCCGGGCAGGGCGAGCGGCAGGACATGGTGGAACACCACCTGCACCGGCGATGCACCGATGGCGAGCGCCCCGTCACGGATCGAGGGCGGAACGGCCTTGATCGCGTTGCGCCCGGAAATGACGATCACCGGCATGGTCATCAGCGCCAGCGTCAGGCCGCCGATCAGCGGGGCGGAGCGATAGGTCGGGAACATCCACAGGAACACTGCCAGGCCAAGCAGGCCGAAGATGATCGACGGCACTGCCGCCAAATTGTTTATCGAGACTTCGATCAGGTCAGTCCAGCGGTTCTTGGGGGCGTATTCCTCCAGGTAGAGCGCTGCCATCACGCCGATCGGGAAGGCGATCATCAGCGTCACAAACATGGTCAGCATCGAGCCCTTGAGCGCCCCCCAGATGCCGACCCGCTGGGGGTCAGTCGCATCCGATCGCTGGAGAAAGCCGGGGTCGAAATTGCGCGCAAGCTTGCCTTCGCTTTGGAGGCGTGCTGCCAGTTGCCGACTTTCAGCATCTCCTTGTCCGCGCATGGCAGAGGCGATGGCGGAACTGGCGGGAAGGTTGAAAGTGGCTGTTCGGCGGAGGATGTCCGGATTGGCGACAATGGCGTCCCCCACCTCGCGCCACGCATTGGAGGCAAGTCCGGCCGCCCCGTCGGCGCCAAGCGATTGCTCGGCGTAGAATTCGACTACTTGCGGTAGACCTTGCGTTTCCAGTGCATTCACTCCGCCCGGGCCGGCCAGACTGGCGGCGTCACCGGCAAGGCCAGCCTCGGCAAAGTCGATCGTGACCTTCAATTCGGAGCGCTGGAAACCGCCAATGCCATTGAGGGTCATCGACCCGAGCAGGAAAATCAGCACTGCGAGTGAAAACACGATCGCCGACAGGCCAATGGCGCGGAAGCGCCGCTCGGCAGCGTAACGCTGCTTCAGCCGCGCCTCGAACGCAGGTGTGCGGGTTGGGTTGACGCGCTCAGTCATAAGCCTCGCGGAACCTCTTTACGACGCGCAGAGCGATGAAATTGAGTGCCAGAGTGACCATGAACAGAACGAAGCCCAGCGCAAAGGCGCTTAGCGTTGCCGGATGATCGAAACTGCCTTCTCCGGTCAGCATGGCAACGATCTGGACCGTGACAGTGGTCATCGCATCGAGCGGGTTTGCGCTGAGATTGGCAGCGGTCGAGGCGGCCATGACGACAATCATGGTCTCGCCAATGGCCCGGCTGATGGCGAGCATCACGCCTGCGACAATGCCGGGCAGGGCGGCCGGTATCAGAACCCGGCGAATAGTTTCGGACGTGGTCGCCCCCATCGCCAAGCTGCCGTCGCGCATGGCCTGAGGGACAGCGGTGATCGAATCGTCGGCCATGGAGGAAACGAACGGGATGATCATTACACCCATCACGATCCCGGCTGCCAGCGCGCTCTCACTCGACGGATTGGATACGCCTGCCGCCAGCGCCATGTCGCGGATCGCAGGCGCCACCGTCAGTGCAGCAAAGTACCCGTAAACCACGGTTGGCACCCCGGCCAGGATCTCCAGCATCGGCTTGACCCAGGCCCGGACACGCGGGTTGGCATATTGCGTGAGGTAGATCGCGCTCATCAGGCCGAGCGGGATGGCCACGATCATGGCAATGATCGCGCCAATGAAAATCGTGCCCCAGAACAGCGGAATGGCACCATAGGTCGATCCGTCCGGGTTCTCGGCATTGCCCATCGGATCCGGGCCCCAATGGGTACCGAACAGGAAGTCGATCGGGCTGACCATGCCGAAAAACCGGGCGGTTTCGAACACCAGGCTGGCAAAAATGCCCAACGTGGTGAGGATCGCCACCAGCGATGCGAGGAGGAGCAGCGCCATGACGGCCCGTTCGACCCTGGTACGGGCGGTGAAATCGGGGCGCAGACGCAGGAACGACCACGCACCGCCGACGAAGGCGATCAGCACGGTCAGTGCCACCCCGATCAGGGTGTATTGGCCAATTGCCTCACGGAATGGTTCGATCAGGCCCTGTGCCTCGGGGTTGAAAACACCTGCCGCAGCCCCACGCGCCGCGGCCTTGGCCTCGGCTAGTATCGATTCCCGCTTGAAGCCGAATTCAGGCAGTGCCGCTGCCGCATCGTTTGCGAGGACAGTCTGCAGAATCAACTGGGGCGAGACGATCGACCACAGCACAAGGAAAGCCAGCGCCGGGATGGCCACCCACAGCGCAACATACCACGCGTGGTAAGTGGGCAGAGAGCGAAGCGCGCGGGCCCCGAATTCGCGCTGGTAACTCCACGCGCGGGCCCGTGCAGCGAGCCAGCCCGCAAGCGCGAGGCCGAGCACCAGCAGAAACAGCAGCGTGACCGACATCAGCCCGCCGCCGCCATGGCCTGCAGGATCGCGTCGGGCATCACCAGGCGGAATTCGTTGATTGTCATGAAGCCCACAGTTGCTGCGGCGGTATCATTTCCGCCCATCCGCCCGTGCTGATATAAGATGACACTGTCATGACAAGGGCTCCGGACCAGTCTTCACCACCGGAAAGCGCACGATCACGCTCGTACCTTCACCAAGCGTGCTGGTGATGTCCAGTCGTGCGCGGTGCCGCTCGGCAATATGCTTCACGATGGCGAGGCCGAGGCCCGTGCCGCCCGATGCCCGGCTGCGGCCCGGATCGGTGCGATAGAACCGGCGGGTCAGGTGCGGCAGGTGTTCTGCCGCGATCCCATCCCCGAAATCACGCACGGTCAGGCGGGCATCGCCGCTTGGGGCTTCGTCGAGGGTGACCACCACCGATTCGCTTTCCGCACCGTATTTCAGCCCGTTGTCCACCAGGTTGCGGACCAGCTGTTCGATCTGGCGCGGATCGCCCTCGATGGTGAAATCTCCGGCGCCTTCAATCAGCAATCGGTGCTGACGATCGGGCCCTGCCGCATCGCGGGCCGCCCGCTCCACGTGTTGGCGCAAGGAGATTGTTTGCCCCGGTGCGTCATGCTTTTCCGCTTCAACCCGCGACAGCGACATCAAGTCACTGACCAGGCTTTGCAGCCGGTTCGATTCGGCCAGGATTGTCCGGAGAAACCGGTTGCGCGTTTCCGGGGCAAGATCGCCGTCGTCTTCAAGCAGGGTCTCGACGTAGCCGATGATCGAGGCCAGCGGCGTGCGCAGCTCATGGCTGGCGTTGGCAACGAAATCGGTATGGGCGCGGCTGATGTCAGCCTCGCCCGTCATGTTGACCAGTTCAACGACTGTGAGGGTTTTGGACAGAACTTGCAGATTGAGCCGCCAGAGGTCTCGTCGGCGCACCAGCCCCTTGACCGTGGTCGCCCCCGAGCTTTGCCGGTCCAGCAGCTTGATGGCTGCGGGCTGACGGAACACCACGCGCACGTCCTGGCCCAGGATATGCTGCCCCAGCGATTCGCGTGCGCTGCGATTGGCGACCGTGACGCGGCCCTTTTCCAGCAACAGCAGCGGGACGCTGGAATTCTCGATCAGCCCGCTCATCCGTCCGCGGCTGATGGGAGGATCATCGGTTCGTTCAGGTGGAGGGGGCGGATTGCTGCCCACCAGCCAGAGGGTTCCAAGCCAAACCAGCAAGATGGTAAGGCATACCCACGGGTCTACTCCAGCCACCCATATCGCCAGCATCGCCAGCACGGCGATTGTCATTCCCGGCAGGGACAAGGGCGAGCGTTGCTGCATCACGACTGTGCTCTAGCCACTCGAACGTGACACCGCCAAGACGGAATTGACCGCAGCACCAGTGATTGCTGCAATGGTTCATGGAAACCGCCACCGTGGTGACCCCTACGGGAATCGAACCCGTGTTTCAGCCGTGAAAGGGCCGCGTCCTAACCGCTAGACGAAGGGGCCGGTGCCGTTGCCGGCCGGTGGCGTGGCGGCGCAATTAGGGGCGGGCGGGCCTGCGGTCAACCCCGCTTTGCAACGCATCGTTCACAAACTGCTTCAATCGGCCCAGGCAGCGTCTTCCAGATGCAGCTCGGCGGCGGGGCGGCTGCCCCAATCGTCCAGCTTGACCCGCCCGACCAGCCACAGCGCCCACCCGCGTGCGCCATGGAGGAGCGTCTGCCCCAGTTCGCTGTCTGCCGCCCGGAATGCCATCGCCTTGAACGAGCGGCCATCGCGGCCGCCAGCGATCAGCCGCAGGTGATTGTTCCCGACCACGTCGGCCTTGATCAGCCGGACTGGCCCCACTGCCACGCGCGGCCCCGGCCATCCGACCCCGTATGGACCGGCGCATTCAAGTGATTCGACCAGTTCAGGCGTCAGTCCGCCCGGCGCCAGCGCCAGATCGCAGGCGATGACCTGCTCGGCAGTGGCCCGTTCGACCGCGCGCGAAAGGTGGGCATCGAGCCAGTCGGAGAATGCCGCCACCTGCCTCGCGTCGACCGTCAGCCCGGCTGCCATCGCATGGCCGCCGCCGGCCACCAGCAGGCCCATTTCGCGCGCAGCAATAATCGCCGCGCCAAGATCGACACCGGCAATCGAGCGACCCGATCCCTTGCCCTGGCCGCTGTCCTGGTCGAGTGCGATGACCAGTGAGGGCTTGCCGGTCTTTTCCTTGATCCGGCCTGCAACGATGCCGATCACGCCCGGATGCCAGCCTTCCCCCGCGACCACATGAACCGCCCGGTTGTGCTGACCGGCCAGTTGCGCTTCGGCGGCCTCCTGCACCATCGCCTCGATGGTCCGGCGGTCTTCGTTGAGATCTGAAAGCTGGGCGGCAATGGCTTGCGCTTCAAGCGGATCTTCGGTTGTCAGCAACCTGACCCCCAGCGTGGATTCGCCCACCCGCCCGCCCGCATTGATGCGTGGGCCCAGCGCGAAGCCGAGATCGCTGCACTTGGGGGCGCGGGTCAGGCGGCTGGCGTCGATCAGGGCGGCCATGCCGGTTCCTTCGCGCCGCGCCATGACCTTGAGCCCTTGGGCCACGAATGCGCGGTTGAGGCCATGCAGCGCGGCAACATCGGCGACGGTGCCCAGCGCAACCAGATCGAGCAGAGCCATCAGACTGGGTTCCTTGCGGCCCTCGAAGAAGCCCCGCACACGCAGCGTCCGTACCAGTGCCACTGCCAGCAGGAATGCGACCCCCACCGCGGCAAGATGTCCGTACGCTGCGCCCTGATCACTCTCGTCCAGCCGGTTTGGGTTGACCAGCGCGACTGCGCGCGGGAGTTCGGGTGAGCACTTGTGATGATCAACCACGATCACGTCGACCCCGGCATCATGCGCCATCTGCAGCGCTTCATGTGCCATCGCGCCGCAATCGACTGTCACGATCAGGCTGCTGCCATCCTCGGCGATCCGGACAAGTGCCTCGCCGGATGGGCCATAGCCTTCCAGCAAGCGGTCGGGAATGTAATAGCGGGCATCGTGTCCCAGCATTCGCAGCAAGCGGATGAGCAGGGCGGCGCTGGTTGCTCCATCGACGTCATAGTCGCCATAGACGGTGATTGTTTCGCCGGTCAGAACTGCCTGGGCGAGCCGGTCGGCGGCGGCATCCATGTCGCGAAACAGAGACGGATCGGGGAGGAAATCGCGCAAGGTAGGGTTGCGGTGCCGCTCAATGTCATCAGGGGCCACGCCGCGTGAGAGCAGCAGCTGGCGAACGATGTCGTTCCCGAGATCGCGCGTGTCCGCCCCCAATTCCATGTTGCCGCCGCGCCAATGCCACGCCTTGCCCGTGATCGAGCGCGTGACACCGAAAACCGGAGCGATGGAGCGGGAAGCCATGGCTATCGGTCTAGCGCCCGGCAATGCCATCGGTAAACCCATGCCGTGCGAGGGCGGTTGACAATCGGCGCCGACCTCAGAAGGTCACGCCATGGGTGTAAACGGGCCCTTGCTGATTGTCTGGCACAGCCGCACCGGCGCGGCCCGTGCGTTGGCGCAGGCCGCGCGAGACGGGGCCGGGGCGGGCAGCCTGCTGATGTCGTGCGAACAGGTCCAGCCGGACGATCTGCTTGCGGCGGGCGGGTTCCTGTTCGTCTGCCCGGAGAATCTCGGCGCCATGACCGGCGCCATGAAGGAGATGTTCGACCGCTGCTACTATCCGGTGCTCGGGCGGATCGAGGGCCGGGCTTATGCCACGATCATCGCCGCGGGCTCTGACGGTGAAGGGGCGGAGCGCCAGATTGACCGGATCTGCACGGGGTGGCGCCTGCGCCGTGTGGCAGAGCGGACCATCGTCAGTTTCGCTGCCCAGACGCCCGAGGCGATTCTGGCCCCGAAGACTGTCGGTGAGG
Organism: Sphingomonadaceae bacterium; assembly: GCA_046294735.1. Taxonomy (GTDB): domain Bacteria; phylum Pseudomonadota; class Alphaproteobacteria; order Sphingomonadales; family Sphingomonadaceae; genus 34-65-8. The sequence continues at coordinate 152,596 of JBKBKB010000001.1, read as the reverse complement.
CAGATCTGTCCATGGCTGGTGATATGGGTGCGGCCATGTCCGCAGGCCTGGCACAGGGTATCTTCTGAGAAAATGGTTCGAATTTGGACGTTTCTCTGCGGGCGGGACTCGACGAGAGTCCGGATTTTCGCCAAGAAAAGTTCGGACCGAAAAACAGGGGGCGGGTCATCGCCAGCGGGGAAACATCGGGCGGGCATGACCTTCGAGCAGGGCTGTGGCTCCATTTCCGGCCCGGTCCGGCAACGACCCATGATGAACTTCGGCGCGCCTTGCAGGTTCATGCACCGGAACTGCTGAGCCATGATTTCGGGCTGGTGTCATCGATCTCCGGCCCTGCGGGGCCGCTGCGGGCGTCCTTCGAACTGGTGCTGGATGGTCTGACGTTTGAGGTTTTTCAGGTTTCACCCAGGCCCGGGTTCCGGTTCCCCGATTACGACTTTTCGGAGGAATCGAATTTGCCGGAGACGGGCAGCATGGCGTTGGTGCTGGTGCCCGGTCCGCATCTCTCGGGCGCCCCCCGCAGCCTGCCGGTGGTGCGCGGGCAGTTTCTGCTCGGTGCGCGGCTGATCGACGTTCTGCCCCAGATTGCTGCGGCAGGCTGGCCGCCCGGTGAGGCGCTGCTGGCGGGCGGGCGCTTTTCCGCACAAGCGAATGCGTGGGCGAGAGGTGGAGCGCTTCCCTCAACAGGGTTGATCAGTATTCGTTCTGCCATGGGCGGGGCGCTGCAGTCTGCAGGGCTTGCATACTTCACCGGACAGGAGCTGCGGATCGAGCCGGACCTGGCGCGGGAGCGGGACCGCGCAATCCGGCTGGCGCTCCGCCTCGCAGAGTCTCTGCTCCATCGCGGTCCGCTTCGCGAACCAGAGATTTTCGGCGATCCCGCAGGCGGCACCATCCGGCTGGAACCGTCACGCAACGGGCGGTTCATACGGGTCTGGCCAGGCTGACCCTGGCACGCTGATCAGGTGCCGGTGCGCGCCTTCAACTGGGCCAGTCCGTCCTGGTATTCGCGCTCGAACCGGTCGACCATGTCAGCGACGGTGCCGATCTGCTTGATGGCACCAATCCCCTGACCCGAACCCCAGATGTCCTTCCACGCCTTGGCCTTGGTGTTTCCGCCGCTGCCGAAGTTCATCTTGCTCGGGTCGCTTTCAGGCAGGTTGTCCGGGTCCATTCCTGCCGCCTCGATCGAATTGCGCAGGTAGTTACCGTGTACCCCGGTAAACAGGTTGGTATAGACGATCCCTTCCGCGCTGCTTTCCACGATCGCCTGCTTGTAGCGTTCGTCCGCGTTGGCTTCCTTCGTCGCGATGAAGGCGCTGCCGGCATAGGCGAAGTCAGCGCGCAGAGCCTGCGCGGCGAGGATCGAATAGCCGTTGGCGATCGAGCCCGATAGGGCAATCAGCCCACTGAACCATTCGCGGATTTCCGCCATCAGCGCGAAGGGCGATTGCGCCCCCGCGTGGCCGCCAGCCCCCGCTGCGACCGGGATCAGCCCATCCGCGCCTTTCTCGATTGCCTTCTGCGCAAAGCGGTTGTTGATCACGTCGTGCATGGTGATCCCGCCCCAGTTGCGCACGGCCTGGAAGATCTCCTCGCGCGCGCCGAGCGAGGTGATGATCATCGGCACCTGCCACTTCTCGCAAGTTGCCATGTCTGCATCGACGCGGTCGTTGGTCTTGTGGATGATCTGATTGACCGCAAACGGTGCTGCCGGGCGATCAGGGTTATCGCGGTTATGCTGGGCCAAATCTTCGGTGATCTGGTGAAGCCATTCGTCGAGCTGCGACTGGGGCCGCGCGTTGAGGGCCGGGAAGCTGCCGATAATCCCCGCCTTGCACTGCGCGATCACCAGTTCCGGGCCGGACACGATGAACAGCGGGCTGCCGATCAGCGGCAGGCGCAGGCGGTCGAACGGGGCGGGGAGGGGCATCGCGGTCTCCTTGACGTTTACGTCATCGGGAAGCCGCATATGATGCCTTCCCGCCGCTGTCGAGGGGGCACAACTGCTAGGCGGGGGGAAGGATGTCCTCGATCCCGTAGAACCGTGCCGCCGTGCCTGCGAACATGGCGCGCTTCTCTTCCGCCGAATGGCCATGGGCCAGGCGCTTGAAAGCGTTCCACAGCACCGGATAGCTCGCGCCCCAGTGATCGACGGGATAGTTGCTTTCGAACATCGCCCGTTTCGGCCCGAAGGCGTCGACGCAGGTCTCGATATAGGGGCGCCACATGGCCGCCAGCGTTTCGGAGCCGAGCCCGGCGGCTGGGCCTTGCTCGGGCATCCCGCAGAACGCCATCGCCAGGCCGCCCAGCTTGACGGTCACATTCTCGCATTGCGCCAGTTCGCGGATCGCGTGGCGCCAGGGGTCGAACCGTTCGTGCAGCTTGCCGTGGTAGCAAGCGACATTGAGCGGGGTGCCGCAGTGATCAAGGCAAATCGGCTGGTCGGGGAAGGCGCGGGCCAGGTCGATCACGTCACCGATCTGCGGCTCCAGCACCCAGGCGTCGAAGGTCAGGCCACGCTTGCCGAGTTCGGTGAACCCCTGGCGGAACGTGGCGTCACGGTAGAGCCCGGCCGGTGCATGGAACGGGGGGCCGAGCACCTCCGGGTCAGCATCCCAGGCCCCTTGGTGGCGGATGCCCCTGAAGCGTCCGTTGCCAGCGGCTTCCAGTGCCTCAAGCACCCGGGCAACGCGGTTCCCCAGCAACAGGTTGGCATGGCCGACAATCCCGGCGCAGGCGCGCAAGGGGCCATAGAGGCCGCTCGCCGACTGGGCCGCGACCCCGTTCACATATTCGACCTCCCCGGTCACCTTCAGGTCCTCACCCAGGTCTGCGTTGTAAAACGCGCCGCATTCCATGAACACGGTGCCGATGAGGTTGTGGCCGGTCGTCAGATCGGCATGGAGTTCGTCGAAGGTGTAATACGGCTTTTCCGCGATCGCGGCGATGAAGTGGTGCCGGGGTTCGGGGAAGTGCGGGATCAGCGGGCGCAAATCCCACAGATGGTGATGCGGATCGATGATTGGCAGATCAGGCTCCAGGATCGCTTCGGTCATTGCTCATTCCCCCCTGCTGGTCTGTGTTTGGCGGAGACATGGACCACATGGACCACTGTCCTGACAAGAAAAATGAGGAGGGCGCCGCGGTTGCGAAATCCGGGACGGGAAGAGGCGAATGCGGCGGGTCATCTGCACACCTGCTAGCAGGGGACACCAATGTAGGAAAATTGTGCAAGCCAAACCGGCGCAATGTCGCTATAGGCGCGCGCTTACCGAGCGGATGAACCTTCACCGCCCCCGTTCCGCAGCCGTCTGACCGGCTGGGACGGGCCTTCTAGTGTGCTGCGGCCCGATGGGTCAGAGCACCTTCCACACGAGTTGCCCTGATGCCTTTTTCTGTTGTTCCCGCCCCCTTGCGCGAGGCACTCGCCGAGCGTGGATATACTGCTGCTACCCCGGTCCAGGCCGCAGTGTTGGAGCCCGAGGCGCTGGGGCGTGACCTGGTGGTTTCGGCCCAGACCGGATCGGGCAAGACGGTCGCTTTTGGCCTGTCGATGGCCGCCGAACTGCTTGACCAGGCCGGCCGTGTGCGTGCGTCCGATAAGCCGCTGGCACTGGTCGTGGCCCCGACGCGCGAACTGGCACTCCAGGTCAGCCGCGAACTGGCATGGCTCTACCAGCGGGCCGGCGGACGGGTAGCCACCTGTGTCGGCGGCATGAATCCGGGCAAGGAGCGGCAGGCGCTGCGAGCCGGGGCGACCATCGTCGTCGGCACGCCCGGGCGCCTGCGCGACCATCTCGAGCGCGGCGCACTTGACCTGTCAGCGCTGGCCGTGGCCGTGCTCGACGAGGCCGACGAAATGCTCGACATGGGGTTCCGCGAGGAGCTCGAGGAAATCCTCGACGCAACGCCGGATACCCGCCGGACGCTGCTGTTTTCCGCCACCATGCCCAAGCCGATCGAAGCGCTTGCGCGCCGATACCAGCGCGATTCGCTGCGGATCGCCACGGTCGACAGCCATCGCGGACATGGCGATATCACCTATCAGGCGGTCACCGTGTCCCCGCCGGAAATCGAGAATGCGGTGGTCAACCTGCTGCGATATCACGAGGCAGAAACCGCCATGCTGTTCTGCGCCACCCGCGACAATGTGCGGCATCTGCACGCGACCTTGCAGGAGCGCGGCTTTGCCGTGGTCGCACTGTCGGGCGAGCATTCGCAGCAGGAGCGCAACCAGGCCTTGCAGTCCTTGCGCGATCGCCGCGCCCGGGTCTGCGTGGCGACCGATGTGGCCGCGCGCGGGATTGATCTGCCGACCCTCAGCCTTGTCGTCCACGTGGAGATTCCGCGCGATGCGGAAACGCTCCAGCATCGTTCGGGCCGCACTGGCCGCGCCGGCAAGAAGGGCACCGCCGTGCTGATCGTCCCGTTCCCGCGCCGCCGCCGGGTGGAGGAAATGCTCCGCCGCGCGAAGATCGAAGCGCACTGGACCGACGCGCCCGACCGCGAGGCAATCCTGGCGAAGGACCGCCAGCGCCTGCTGGAAACGCTGATGCAGCCGGTCGAGACCGACGAGGCGGACCGGGAACTGGCCCGCCAGCTGCTGGCCGAGCGCAGCGCCGAGGACATTGCCGCCATGCTGGTCCGCACGCACCGTTCCCGCATGCCGGAACCCGAAGAACTGATCGCCAATACCCCGGAAAGCCGCCGCGCCGCACAACAGGAACGTCATCGCCCCGGTTTCGAGGACACGGTGTGGTTCCGGATGGACATTGGCCGGCGCCAGAATGCCGACCCGCGCTGGATCCTGCCGTTGCTGTGCCGCCGCGGGCACATCACCCGGAACGAGATCGGCGCAATCCGGATCGCGCCGAACGAGACCTTTTTCCAGATCCCGCGCTCGCTGGCGGAGCGTTTTGCGGTTGCTGTCCAGCGCACGGCGGAGGCCGAGGCCGACGGCGAGCGGGTCCTGATCGAGCCCTCCGCCGAAGCACCGCGCGACATTGCCCGCGAACGCCGCAAGGGCCATCAGGACAAGGGGCCCCGCGTCCACGCCAAGCCGCACCGCAAGGGTGGCACGCCGCATGGCAAGGGCAAGCCCGGAGCCAAGCCCGGCAAACCTGCCCCGCGCGGGGCATAGGTTTATCCGGTTACCGCGCCGTTTGCCGCACTGAGCACTGCCCGCACGCTGGCGGTAGCCACATCCTCGTCGATACCCACGCCCCACACGGTGCGGCCCTCGGCGGTGCGGCATTCAAGGTAGGCGGCGGCGCGCGCATCGGTGCCGGTGCCGAGTGCGTGCTCGGTGTAGTCGAGCACTTCGAGGTCGACCCCGAAATGCTCGCGGATTGTGCCGACAACCGATGAAATCAGGCCATTGCCGCGTCCGGACACGCTCTGCGCCTTGCCCTCGACCTCGATCTTGCCGGCGAACACCCGGGTGCCGTCAGACGCCCGGCTTTCCTCGTATTCGACCAGCTGGAAGTGCTTGGGATAGGTCTGGACGTGATAGGCGCCCTTGAAAGTTTCCCAGATGTCGGCAGCGTTGAGCTCACGGCCCAGTTCGTCCGCCACCCGCTGGACATGGCGCGAGAAATCGGCCTGCAGCTTCTTGGGCAGTTTGAGTCCCTGATCCTGCTCCAGCACCCAGGCGAACCCGCCCTTGCCGGATTGCGAGTTGACCCGGATCACCGCTTCGTAGCTGCGGCCCAGATCGGCCGGGTCGATCGGCAGATAGGGGACGCGCCACAGTTCGTCGTTCTGGGTGGCGCTGGCTTCGAAGCCCTTCTTAATCGCGTCCTGATGACTGCCGGAAAAGGCGGTGTAGACCAGCTCGCCGCCATAGGGATGGCGCTGGTGGACGGGGATCTGGTTGCAGTACTCAACCGTCTCGATCACCCGGTCGATGTCGGAGAAATCTAGCCGCGGATCAACGCCCTGGCTGTACATGTTGAGAGCCATGGTGACGAGGCAGCAGTTGCCGGTGCGCTCGCCATTGCCGAACAGGCAGCCCTCGACCCGGTCGGCGCCGGCCATCAGGCCCAATTCCGCCGCTGCCACGCCCGTGCCGCGATCGTTGTGGGTGTGGAGCGAAATCACCGCGCTGTTGCGGTTCGGCAGGTGGCGGATGAAGTATTCGATCTGGTCGGCATAGATGTTGGGGGTGGCCGCCTCGACCGTGGCCGGCAGGTTGAGGATGATCGGGTGCTCGGGCGTGGGCTGGAGCACGTCCATCACCGCTGCACAAACCTCGATGCTGAAGTCGAGTTCGGCGGTCGAGAAGGTCTCCGGGCTGTATTGGAAATGCCAGTCCGTGCCGGGCCGCTTGCCGGCCTCGTCGCGCATCACCTTTGCGCCGGTGCGGGCGATTTCGATCACTTCGGCCTTGCTCATGCGGAACACGATGTCGCGCCAGGCCGGGCTGACGGCATTGTAAAGGTGGACGATTGCCGCCCGTGCGCCGTCAAGGCTGGCGAAACTGGTGCGGATCAGGTCTTCTCGGCTTTGGGTGAGGACCTGCACCATGACATCATCAGGGATGCGGCCGGAGCGGACCAGCCCCTGGATAAAGTCGAATTCGGTTGCACCTGCGCTGGGGAAGCCGATCTCGATTTCCTTGAGGCCGATTTCGACCAGCAAGTCGAAGAAGCGGTTCTTCTTCACCGCGTCCATCGGGTCGATGATCGACTGGTTGCCATCACGCAGGTCCGTGCTGAGCCAGCGCGGGGGTGCGGTGATGGTTCGGCTGGGCCACTGCCGGTTTTCCAGCGGAACTTGCGGAAAGGCGCGGTATTTCGACGCCGGGTGCTTGAGCATGGTCATGGGTGCAGGTCTTTGGATCAGGTCTGGTCAGGATTGGCGGCTCGGTTCCCTTGGGCGACTGGCGCGCCGATCAGGCCACGCCGCAGGTCACGCCCAAGGGCGTGTAAGTCGCAGAAGCAGGGCCGAACCAATCGTCATCACCTGAGCCTATGCTGGCACATTGGCGGCTTGTAAACCCCCGCTTCGCACGGCATCGCTGGGAAAGTTGCGCGATTCTGACGCAAAAGGGGAAGATTATGGCCGAAGCGGCAGTGCCTGTTGACATTTTGTACGAAACAATGGGGCTGGACCGGATCGTCAGCATGGACCCGGCGGGCCGGGCCGTGCTCGCTTACAACGCCGGGCCGCACATGTGCCATTCGGGCGGGGTGGTGCAGGGCGGCTTCGTCACCGGGTGGATCGATGCCGCCATGGCCCATGCCGCGATCGCGCGCAGCGGCCCGGAAGTAACCCCGATGTCGCTGGAGCTGAAGGTCAGCTTCTTTGCCCCGACCAGGCCAGGATCGGTGATCGCCGAAGGCTGGGTGGTCCGCCACGGGCGCCGCACTTGCTTCTATGAAGGCGAACTGCGCAGCGCGGACGGAACCGTTCTCGCCAAGGCCAGCAGCACGATCATGCTGGCTGACCGGCGCAAGGTTGAGGCGGCGGCGATGGCGGCCACAGGAGAACAGGCATGAGCGGGATACGCCCCTTCATCCTCGATATTCCGCAAGCGGAGATCGACGACCTTCATCGCCGCCTCGATGCGGCGCGCTGGCCGGACAAGGAGCCGGTAGGTGACTGGAGCCAGGGCACCCCGCTGGCCACTCTGTGTGAGCTGGTTGACCACTGGCGAAACGATTATGACTGGCGCGCGTGCGAGGCGCGCCTGAACGCATTCGGTCAGTACATGACCGAGATCGACGGGCTCGACATTCATTTCCTTCATGTTCGCTCCTCGCGCGCGGATGCGGTGCCGCTGGTGATGACGCATGGTTGGCCCGGCTCGGTGATCGAGTTTCTCGAGGCGATCCCGTTGCTGACCGAACCTGAGGAGGGGATGGCGTTCCATGTGGTTGCGCCCTCGCTGCCCGGATACGGTTTTTCCGGGAAGCCCGCAGAAACCGGCTGGGGAGTCGAAAAGATCGGTGCGGCCTGGGCCAAGCTGATGGTCGGGCTGGGCTATGACAAGTGGGTCGCTCAGGGCGGCGACTGGGGCTCGGTGGTCACGACCATGATCGGGCGGCAGGCTCCGGCGGGGTGCGCGGGCATCCACGTCAACATGCCGCTTGGCCGCCCAACTCCAGAAGACCTTCAAAGTACAGACCCTGCGGTATTCTCGGCGCTCCAGCGGCTTGGCTACTACCAGGAATGGGATTCCGGTTACTCCAAGCAGCAGGGCACCCGCCCGCAGACGATCGGCTATTCGCTGGTCGATTCACCGGTCGGGCTGGCCGGATGGATCCTCGAGAAAATCCACGCCTGGACCGACAACAACGGCTCGCCTTTCGATGCCCTGTCAAAAGACCAGATCTGCGACAACCTCATGTTGTACTGGCTTCCCGCCACCGGCGCCTCGGCAGCGCGGCTTTACTGGGAGAGCTTCAGCAAGATCGGGGAAGGGGTGGTCCAGCTTCCGGCAGGCGCCAGCGCCTTTCCCAAAGAGGTCATCCCGGCACCCCGCGCCTGGGCAGAGCGGGGAATGCCCAATCTCGTTTACTGGAACGACCTTGATAAAGGCGGGCACTTCGCCGCGTGGGAGCAGCCGGATTTGTTCGCGGGCGAGCTGCGTGCGTGCTTCGCCAAGATGCTTTGAGCCTCCCCCCGAGAGGGGAGAGGCCAAAGGCAGCTTAGTTCTTCGACTTGTCGACCAAAGCGTTCTTGCCGATCCACGGCATCATTGCGCGCAGCTTGGCCCCGGTCTGCTCGATCGGGTGGGCTTCGGCGGCTTTGCGCGCGGCCTTCAGCTCCGGTTGGCCGGCGCGGTTGTCCAGCACGAAGTTCTTCACGAATCGGCCTGACTGGATGTCGGCCAGAACACGCTTCATTTCCGCCTTGGTTTCATCGGTGATGATCCTCGGGCCGGTGGTGATGTCGCCATATTCAGCGGTGTTGCTGATCGAATAGCGCATGTTGGCGATGCCGCCTTCGTAGAGCAGGTCCACGATCAGCTTGGTTTCGTGCAAGCATTCGAAATAAGCCATTTCCGGCGCGTATCCGGCCTCGACCAGCGTTTCGAACCCGGCCTGGATCAGATGCGTGATCCCGCCGCACAGCACCGCCTGTTCCCCGAACAGGTCGGTTTCGCATTCCTCCTTGAAGTTGGTCTCGATGATCCCGCTGCGACCGCCGCCGACGCCGCTGGCATAGGCCAGTGCCACGTCGTGCGCGTTGCCGGTTGCGTCCTGGTGGATCGCGATCAGGCAGGGCACGCCGCCGCCCTTCTGGTATTCGCTGCGAACGGTGTGGCCCGGGCCCTTGGGGGCGATCATGATCACGTCGATATCGGCGGGCGGTTCGATCAGGCCGAAGTGGACATTCAGCCCGTGGGCGAAGGCAAGTGCGGCGCCCGGCTTCATGTTGCCCTTGAGATCGTTCTCCCAGATCGCGGCCTGGTGTTCATCCGGGGCGAGGATCATCAGCACATCGGCCCATTCCGCTGCCGCCTTGTTGCTCAGCACCTTGAACCCGGCGGCTTCAGCCTTCTTTGCCGTGGCCGAGCCTTCGCGCAGGGCGATGGCAACATCTTTCACGCCGCTGTCACGCAGGTTTTGCGCATGGGCGTGGCCCTGGCTGCCATAGCCGAGCACGGCGATCTTCTTGCCGGTGATCAGGTTCAGGTCGGCATCGGCGTCGTAATAAACTTTCATGTTGGCTCCCCGTTGCCCCTGCGTAGCGAGGGGCCCAGATACTTTTGCGTGTTCGCGAGTGGTTGGATAGGCTCCTGCTCGCGCAGGAGCGACGATTAATTTCTATGGTCGGCTCAAGCCCCCTGCGCCCCGCGCATCATGCCGACGATCCCCGTGCGGCCGACCTCGACCAGCCCCAACTGCCGCATCAGAGAGATGAAGCTGTCGAGCTTGTCGGGCGGGCCGGTTATCTCAAATATGAAGCTTTCGGTGGTGGTGTCCACTGGCCGGGCGCGGAAGATGTCGGCCAAACGCAGTGCCTCGACCCGCTTTTCGCCGGTGCCCGCAACTTTGACCAGCGCCAGTTCGCGCTCGACGTGCGGGCCTTCCTCGGTCAAGTCGACCACCTTGTGCACCGGCACCAGCCGTTCGAGCTGGGCCTGGATCTGGTCGATCACCGCAGGCGGCCCGTTGGTGACAATGGTAATCCGGCTGACCGCGTGGTCATCGGAGATATCGGCCACCGTCAGGCTGTCAATATTGTAACCGCGCGCGGTGAACAACCCGGCGATCTTGGCGAGGATTCCGGCCTCGTTGTCGACCGTGATGGCAAGCACGTGCCGCTCGGCATTTTGTTGCTTTATTTTCATGTCGCGCGTGTCCCTACACCAAAGCCTTGGCTTCGTCGTCCATCGTCCCTTCGACATGGTCGCCATAGAGCAGCATCTCGGTATGGGCCGCGCCGCTGGGGATCATCGGGAAGCAGTTTGCGCTTTTCGAGACCAGACAATCGACGATCACCGGGCCGTCGTGCGCCAGCATCGCTTCGATCCCGGCGTCAAGCTGGCTTTCCTCCTCGATCCGGATACCCTTCCAGCCGTAGGCTTCGGCCAGCTTCACGAAATCGGGCAGGCTGTCGCTGTAGGAATTGGAATAGCGGCTTTCGTAAGTCAACTCCTGCCATTGGCGGACCATGCCCATATATTCATTGTTGAGGATGAACACCTTGACCGGCAGCCGGTATTGGCTGGCTGTGCCGAGTTCCTGAATGTTCATCTGGATGCTCGCTTCGCCGGCAATGTCGATGACAAGCCGTCCCGGATTGCCCAGCTGCGCGCCGATCGCGGCAGGCAGGCCATAACCCATGGTGCCCAGCCCGCCGCTGGTGAGCCAGCGGTTCGGGCCGAAGAAGCCGAAGTATTGCGCCGCCCACATCTGATGCTGGCCGACTTCGGTGGTGATCACCGGATCGTGCGAACGCGTCAGCGCGAACAGGCGCTCGACCGCCTTCTGCGGCATCAGTTCGCCCTTGCTTTCGGGATAGGCGAGGCTTTCACGGGCGCGCCATCCGGTCACACGGGCTTTCCATTCGCCCAGATCTTGCGCCTTGCGGCTGCCCCAGGCGGCAATCAGCTGCTCCAGCACGGCGGCACAGTCGCCCACGATCGGCACGTCGACGGCGACTGTCTTGTTGATCGAGGACCGGTCAATATCGATGTGGATCTTCTTCGAATCCGGGCTGAACGCGTCGAGCCGTCCGGTTACCCGGTCGTCAAACCGTGCGCCGACGCACAGCATCACGTCGCACCGGTTCATTGCCATGTTGGCCTCGAACGTGCCGTGCATGCCGAGCATCCCGAGCCAGTCGGGATGGTCGGCGGGGAAGGCGCCAAGCCCCATCAGGGTCGAGGTGACGGGCGCATCGGTCAGGGTCTGCAACTGGCGCAGCAATTCGCTGGCGCGCGGGCCAGAATTGATCACCCCGCCGCCCGAATAGATGATCGGTCGCTCGGCCTTGGCGAGCAATTCTATAGCTTCCGCGATGCGGTTCTTGGAACCGGCCATCTGCGGCTGATAGCGGGCAGTGGCAGGCAGGCCATTGCTACGTGTGGGGGAGGCGAGTGCGATCTGCACATCCTTGGGGATGTCGATCAGCACCGGGCCGGGGCGGCCGGTGGTGGCGATGCGAAACGCCTCCTCGATCACCGACTTGAGCTGGTCGGGGTCTTTGACCAGATAGTTGTGCTTGGTGCAGTGGCGGGTGATGCCAATGGTATCGGCTTCCTGGAATGCGTCGGTCCCGATCAGCGCGGTCGGCACCTGGCCGGTGATGACCACCATCGGGATGGAATCCATGAAGGCATCGGCAATGCCGGTCACCGCATTGGTGGCGCCGGGGCCGGAGGTGACCAGCACCACGCCGGGCTTGCCGGTGGAGCGGGCATAGCCCTCCGCCGCATGGGCCGCGCCCGCTTCGTGGCGGACGAGGATGTGGCGGATTCGCTCATCGGAAAACAGTTCGTCATAGATCGGCAGAACCGCTCCGCCGGGATAACCGAACACGAACTCCACGGCTTGCGCGGCCAGGCAATCGACCAGCAGCGCCGCTCCGCTTTTTTCCTGCCGCTGATGAGCAGCCGACATTGCGTTCCTCCACATAAACATAACCCGGCGCGAGGCAGCGCCGGGACGGGGGCTGCCTCTAGGAGGCGAAAAATATCCTGTCAACGGCTAATCTTGAAATAAAGATACGAAAAAGTTAGCCAATGAGTCACTTTGTGACTCTATCCGATGCCATGACGCCGGAGGCTGGTTGCGGAACCAGGTATATTGCCGCTTGGCATACTGGCGGGTGGCCAGCTGTCCAGCAGCCAAGGCTTGCTCCGGCGAAACCTCGCCTTTCAGAAGCGCCGAGACTTCCGGAACGCCAATGGCGCGCATGACGGGGAGCGCGGGATCGAGCTTTCGCTCAAGCAGCGCTTCCACTTCCGCCATTGCGCCATGTTTCAGCATCTGCGCGAACCGCAGGTCGCACCGTGCGAACAACCATTCGCGCGGGGGCAGAAGCACGAGCGGGTGGAGCGCGATCTGGCTGGCGATCCCGCCCTCGAGCCGGTCCTGCCACTCGCCTAATGGCCGCCCGGTAGAGCGCACCACCTCCAGCGCCCGGGCAATCCGCTGGCTGTCAGCCGGGGCGAGCCGCGAAGCACGTTCCGGGTCTTCGACGCTCAGTGCCGCGTAAGCCAGCTCGACCGGCAGGGCGCGCACGGCGGCGCGCACTTCCGGATCGATTGCCGGAATCGGCGCGATCCCGTCCAGCAGGGTCCGCAGGTACAGGCCGGTTCCGCCGACCAGCACAGGCACGGCATTCGCCGCGTGAAGATCGGCAATCTCGCGCTTCGCCGCTACGGCCCAGTCTGCGGCCGAGCACGCCTTGGCCCCGTCCCATGCGCCGAACAGGCGGTGCTCGATGCCGCCCATTTCTTCGACCGAGGGCCGCGCACTCAGCACCGCCAGGTCGGCATAGACCTGCGCACTGTCGGCGTTGAGGATCACTGCCCGGCGGCCGGCCCGCTCCAGCCGCTGTGCCAATGCGACCGCCATTGCGCTCTTGCCGCTGGCGGTCGGCCCTGCGATGAGCGCGACCGGATTTCGCTCAGGAGAACAGGCAGTGCTCATCGTCCGGCTGATAGCAGACCCGGCCACACTTGAAACGCGCCTCGACGCGGCAATCGCTGCGCTGGAGGAAAGCGGCCTGCGGGTGGCCTCCGCTGCGCTGCTCGAACGGGTCGAGGGCGTGGTCGAGCTGACCTTGCCCGAAGGCGACCCTGCGGCGCTGCTGGCCGTGCTGGACAGCCATTTCGCCCCCGCCGACATCCTGGCCGCACAGGAACCGATCACCCTGCCGCGTCTGTTCGTGTCCGACATGGACTCGACCATGATCGGGCAGGAATGCATCGACGAGCTGGCCGACTATGCCGGGCTCAAGGATCAGATCGCAGGGATTACAGAGCGCGCCATGCTGGGTGAACTCGATTTTGAAAGCGCCTTGCGCGAACGGGTGGGCCTGCTCGCAGGGCTGGGTGAGCAGGCGATCGACCAATGCCTGACCGACCGGATTCGCCCGATGGATGGTGCGCGAACCCTGGTTGCCACGCTGCGGGCGCATGGAGTGCGGACGGTGTTGGTGACCGGCGGCTTCCACCACTTTGCCGATCCGGTGGCGGAGATGCTCGGCTTCGAACGCGTGGTCGGTAACCGGCTCGAAGTAGGTGCGGGCCAGCTGACCGGCAGACTGGTTGGCGATATTTCCGACAGCGGGACCAAGCTGCAGGTTTTGCAGGATGAAGCGGCGCAGCTGGGCGAGAACGCCGTCACGCTGGCGACTGGCGACGGGGCCAACGATATCCCGATGATCGAGGCTGCGACTTATGGCGTTGCCTACCGGGCCAAGCCCAAGGCCCGCCTTGCCGCCAATGGCCGCATCGACCGGGGCGACCTGACCAGTGTGTTGAAGCTGCTCGGCATCCCGCGGAGCGACTGGACGACGGCCTAGAGCCAGCTGGCGATCTGCTCCAGCGGCTTTTTGCGCACGGCGTGGGCGGGCACGGTCGCGTCGGGAGCAGGTAGGCCTGTGACCACGATCATCAGCGGCTTCTCATGCTCCGGCCGGCCGCAGATCGCACGCAGGAAACCCATCGGGGAGGGCGTGTGGGTCAGTGTCGCGCACCCCGCTTCGTGCAGTGTCGCCAGCAGCAGGCCGCAGGCGATGCCAACGCTCTCGTTGACGTAGTAGTTCTGGGTCTTGCCATTTTCTTTGATCCCGCCCTTGCGCTGGGCAAACACGACGATCAGCCACGGCGCGGTTTCGAGGAACGGCTTGTCGGCATCGGTGCCGAGGTCCTTCAGCGCATCGAGCCATTCATCGCTTGCCTTGCCCGCATAGAAGGCGCGCTCCTCCGCCTCTGCCGCTTCGCGGATGGCGCGCTTGATTTCTGGCGAGGAGATGACTGCAAAGTGCCACGGCTGGTGGTTGGCGCCGTTGGGTGCGCTCCCGGCGGCGAGGATCGCCTGTTCGATTACTTCGCGCGGCACCGGGGCATCGGAAAAGTAGCGGCAGCTGCGCCGGGTCGCGAGCTGCTCGCGCAGAGCAGTGGCCCGGGCGATGCGCTCGGCATCGGTCAGGTCGGGCAGGGTGTAGGGCAGGGTCTGGTGTGGTTGCATCAGGTCTCCTAACCCGCCTGTTCGCCCGCCGCGAGGGCCTTGTTACGGCGGTCTATTGACAGTATTGTAAGTACACCCCGCGCATGGAGTGCCCAATGGACCTGATCGACCGCCCGCTCGTACACCCCCGCCGCAAGGTAGCGGGCTTTCGCCCGATCAAGGCGATGCGCCATTTCGGCAAGCTGGTGGCGGACAAAGAAGACACAGAGCAGGTGTTCCATATCATCGACGCGCTCAAGGGGCGCAAGAGCGTGCGGCAGATGGCCGGGTTTCTGGCCACTGCGCAGGCCAGAATGCTGCTGGAGCGGGGCGAGGCGCTGCCGCCGTTGCTCGATGACCATTCCCGCTGGGCCGAATGCGCGCCCAATTCGCTCGCCCGCCGCTATGTCGAGTTCATGGAGCGCGAGGGGCTGACCGCGGCTGGGCTGGTGGCGGAAAGCCACAAGTTCAAGCCGAAGGAAGAGCGGTTCGAGGACCTCTACGAATGGTACATCGAGCGATTGCGCGACACGCATGACCTGTTCCACGTGCTGACCGGCTATGGCCGCGATCCGCTGGGCGAACTGTGCCTGCTTGGCTTCAGCTATGAACAGAACCATTCGCCCGGCGTACTGTTCATCGCCTGGATGGGCGCGCGGCAGATGGCCAAGGAAACGGGCATGAAGGCACCGATTTTCGCAGCGCTGGCCGAAGGGCGCAGGCTGGGCCGCGCGGCGGACAAGCTGGCCCATGCGGACCTTCTCACCATGCTGCCCGATGACATCAACGCGGTCCGTGCGCGGTTGAAGATCGGCACGCCGGAGGCCTATCGCCAGTGCCTGCGCCTGTTTCAGGACCTGCCCGAGCGCGATGGCGGGTGGAACGTGCAGGTGCCCGAAACGCAGGCCAGGGCGGCCTAGAGGCTCATCATTTTGCAGTCGCCCCAGTCGACGGCGAGATGCCACAGCGCACCAAGGCCGAGGGCGCGCACCCACCATTTGGGCACCAGCAGCATCAGGCCGTAGAGCGCGGCAGCGTGGATCGTGTGCAGCGGGTGGAAGCCGATCGAGCACCGGTTCGGATCGAACATCGGGCTCGCCAGAAAATGGTCGAGATCGATCAGGTTGGCGGCAAAGATCACCAGCCCCACGCGCTGCCAGTTTTCCCGCCACAGCAGCCAGCCGAGCGCGAACGGCGCGAGGAAATGGCCGGAATAGTGCAGCAGGGGTTGAAGGAGATCAGGCACGGTCACATGCGGTCAGTCCGTGAGCCCCCGCGCAGGCGGAAGCCTCAGTCGGCCAGGCGCAAACCCTCCAGGGGTACCCGCCTGCGCGGGGACTCACCCCTCCATCCAGTCACGGAAGAAGCGTTCGTGCGCTGCGCGCAATTCGGCCAGCCGGATGCCCGCCACACTGTCGCCGCCGACGGCGCCGATCCGATGCATCGGGATGCCCGCTGCCTGTATCTGATCGGCCTTGTCGCTGGTGACGACATAGCGCGCCTGATCTTCGCCGAACGCGGTAAAGTGGTCGCCAATCTGTTCGAGTGCGCAGCCGCGACTGCCCGCCAACGCCATTTCGGCAAGAGCCACCAGCAGTCCGCCATCCGAAACGTCGTGCACTGCGTTCACCAATCCTTGCTCGACCAGATTGCGGACGAATTCGCCGTGCTCTTGCTCTTTCGCCAGATTGACTGGCGGCGCGTCGCCCGCTTCGGCTCCGTGCAGCTCGCGCAGCCACAACGACTGGCCCAGATGGCCGTTGTTGTCGCCAATCACGAAAATGGCATCGCCCTCAGCCTTGAACCCCATCGTCATCATCTTGGAATAATCCCCGATGATGCCAACCCCGCCGATAGCGGGGGTGGGGAGGATCGCCGAGCCGCCGCCGGTCGCTTTGCTTTCGTTATAGAGGCTGACGTTGCCGCTCACGATCGGGAAGTCCAGCGCGCGGCACGCATCGCCCATGCCTTCGAGCGCATGGACCAGCTGGGCCATGATCTCGGGCCGCTGCGGGTTGGCGAAGTTGAGACAGTTGGTCACTGCCAACGGCCGGGCGCCGACTGCGCAAAGGTTGCGGTATGCCTCGGCAATCGCCTGCTTGCCGCCTTCGTAGGGGTCGGCATAGACATAGCGCGGGGTGCAGTCGGTGGTGATCGCCAGCGCCTTTTTGGTGCCATGCACCCGCACGACGCCCGCATCGCCGCCGGTCTGGAGCGTGTCTGCGCCGACCTGGCTGTCATACTGCTCGTAGATCCACCGCTTGCTGGCAAGGTTCGGCGTGGCGATCAGCTTGAGCAGGTCCGCGCCGATATCGGTGCTTTCCGGCGCTTCGTCGAGCGGCTTGACCTGCGCCCATGCCTTGTATTCTTCTTTGGAGAGGTAAGGCCGATCATACAGTGGCGCGTCAGCAGCGAGCGGCCCCAGCGGAATATCGCAGACGACCTCGCCGTTCCACTCCAGCACCATGTGGCCGGTGTCGGTCACTTCGCCGATCACCGCAAAATCGAGCTCCCACTTCCTGAAGATCGCTTCCGCCATCGGCTCCTTGCCGGGCTTGAGGACCATGAGCATCCGCTCCTGGCTCTCGCTCAGCATCATCTCGTAGGGCGTCATACCCTCTTCGCGGCAAGGGACCATGTTCATGTCGAGCCGGATGCCGGCTTTGCCGTTGGTCGCCATTTCCACGCTGGAGCTGGTCAGCCCCGCCGCGCCCATGTCCTGGATCGCGACAATCGCATCGGTTGCCATCAGTTCGAGGCAGGCCTCGATCAGCAGCTTTTCGGTGAAGGGGTCGCCGACCTGCACCGTGGGGCGCTTGGCATCGGCATCTTCGCCAAAATCGGCGCTGGCCATGGTTGCCCCATGAATGCCGTCGCGCCCGGTCTTGGAGCCGACATAGACGATCGGATTGCCCAGGCCGGTTGCGGCGCTGTAGAAAATCTTGTCCGCGTCCGCGATGCCGACAGTCATCGCGTTGACGAGGATATTGCCGTCATAGGCCGGGTGGAAGTTGGTCTCGCCCGCCACGGTTGGCACGCCGACGCAGTTGCCGTAGCCACCGATCCCCGCGACCACGCCCTTGACCAGATGCTGCATCTTGGGGTGATCAGGTCGGCCAAAGCGCAGTGCGTTGGCGTTGGCGATCGGGCGCGCGCCCATGGTGAACACGTCACGCAGGATGCCGCCCACACCGGTCGCCGCACCCTGATAGGGCTCGATGTAGCTGGGGTGGTTGTGGCTCTCCATCTTGAAGATCGCCGCCTGACCGTCGCCAATGTCGATCACGCCCGCATTCTCGCCCGGGCCGCAGATCACCCACGGGGCCTCGGTCGGCAGCTTCTTGAGGTGCAGGCGGCTCGACTTGTACGAGCAATGCTCAGACCACATGACCGAGAAGATGCCGAGCTCCACCATATTGGGCTCTCGCCCCAGCGCATGGAGAACGCGCTCGTATTCTTCCGGGGAGAGGCCGTGGGACTCGACGATTTCGGGCGTGATCTGGCTCATGGCGCGCCCTTAGCGGGCAGAGGGCTTTCTCGCTAGCCCCGCACGGGGGCGGGGGTGCGGGTTCTCCCCACCCACCACGCCACCAGCGTGACCACGGCATAAGCGGCGAGTGCGGTGCCGTAGAGCTCTGGCCCGGCCTTGGTCGGCGGCGGACCGAACCAATTGATGGACTGGATCAGCGCGAGCACGCCGCCGAGAACCAAAATTGGCAGCATCGGGCCGCGCCGGGCCGTCGCATACCACGCGAGCGCGCCGAAGGTCAGAACCAGCTCAAGCGGCATGGCGATCATCGGGTGATCCCACAGCCCAAGGCCGAGTGGCGGCGGGCTGCCCGCCAGGGTCAGGTCCGGTGCGTGGACCAGCAGGTCGAGGAACCAGTGCGCCAGCACCACCGCGCCGCCGATCAACGCTGCTACGCGGTTACGCAGGATCACCCACAGCAGACCGGCAAAACCGGCCGCCCAGACCGCGGTCCCCAGCAGGCTGTGGGTATAAGGCATGTGATAGAAGTCCATCGGGTTCATCACCGTCAGGCCGGGCACCACTCGCATCTGCTCCACGCCAATCCACGCGAGGGCGAAGAAGCCCCAGTCGACCAGTTGCGCGGCGACGAACAGCGTGCCCAGGCCGGGAGACTTCTTGCTCGCCGCAGCGGCGGCGAGGGCAGGGGCCCAGTGTCCGATGAACACAGCGCTAGCTGGCGAATTTCAGCGTGGCCCAGCAGGCGACGCCGGAGGCAACCGCCGTGGCGAACGCGCCCCAGGCAATGTCCATCACGCTGATCTGAGTCGACCAGACCTTGAGCACCGCCTGGCTGGTCAGGTCGAAGGTGGCGTAGCACAGCGCGCCCAGCAGCGCGCCGTTGAGGACAGCTGCGGACACCTGTCCGCTGGCAATGCCGGGTTTGATCGCGAACCACACCATGCCGGCGATGTAGATCAGGTAGAATGCGATGGCCGCGCCCCAGCGCACCTCATCGGCCATGATTTCGCCAATAACCGGGCGGTATAGGTTGGGGGCGGCCCAGCGGAGCCAGAAGGCATCAAGAATGCCGAAGGAAACAGCGGCGGCAAGATAGGCGATAATCCACTTCATTTGGCGCTCCTCGATTTGGTGCAGCTTGACCAAGCGCTGGCCGCCGGTCAATGCTCCTGCACATGGCAGAGGGTTCCCCGGATATCGCAGGACTGAGCTTCGAGGATGCGCTGCGCGCGCTCGAAGACGTCGTCCGCAAGCTCGAAAGCGGCGAAGTGCCGCTCGACCAGTCGATCGATCTTTACGAACGCGGGGAGACGCTGCGCAAGCATTGTCAGGCGCGGCTTGATGCGGCCCAGGCCCGGATCGAGAAGATCGTCACCGGCGCCAGTGGTGAAGCGCGCGGGACGGTGCCTTTCGATGCTGGCGGCTGACCCGGTGAGCGCCGCTCCGACCATCCTGTCGCAAGCGCTGGCCGCCATCCAGAGCGAGGTTGACGGCACGTTTGATGCCATGCTGCCGGTGCCGCGTGACACGCGCGCGCGGCTGATTGAGGCAATGCGCTATGCCGTGATTGGCGGCGGCAAGCGGGTCCGCCCGCTGCTCGTGGCCACGGTTGCGGGCATGTACGGGGTCGAGCGCAATATTGCCGTTCGGGCGGGCTGTGCGGTCGAGGCGATCCACGTCTATTCGCTGATCCACGATGACCTGCCGTGCATGGACGATGACGACCTGCGCCATGGCAAGCCGACCCTGCACAAGGCGTTCGACGAAGCGACGGCGGTGCTGGCCGGGGATTCGCTGCATGCCCTGGCGTTTGAGATCCTGGCCGATCCCATGCTCAGCGGCGACCCATTCACCCGGGCGCAGCTCGTCTCCACGTTGGCTACGGCGAGCGGGATGAACGGCATGGCCGGCGGCCAGATGATGGACATGATGGCTGACGGGGCGGACTATGACCTCCATACCATCACCCGCCTGCAACAGCTCAAGACCGGCGCGCTGCTGGCAGCCTCGGTCGAGATGGGCGCGATCCTGGGCCATATTTCGCCCGAAGGGCGCGGGCACCTGCGTGCCTATGCCCGCGACATCGGCTTGGCCTTCCAGATTGCCGACGACCTTCTCGATGTCGAGGGCGATGCGGCAAAGGCCGGCAAGGCGCTGCGCAAGGACGAAGCGCAGGGCAAGCAGACTTTTGTCACCTTGATGGGGGTCGACGGGGCGCGGTCTCAGGCCCATGCTCTGGTTGAGCAGGCCGTCGGCCACCTCGCCGCGCATGGCCGCGAAGCCGACCTTCTGCGTGCGCTCGCCCGCTATATCGTGGAGAGGGATCATTGATGAGCCAACGCATTGGCATCTACCCAGGCACGTTCGACCCGATTACGCTGGGCCATGCGGACATCATCCGGCGCGGTAGCAAGCTGGTCGACACGCTGATCGTCGGGGTCACCACCAATCCCAGCAAGAACCCGATGTTCGGGACCGATGAGCGGCTGGCGATGGTCGAGCGGGAGGTGGCGACGCTGGGACTCGACAATGTCGAAGTGGTCGGTTTCAACGCGCTGCTGGTGAAGTTCGCCCGGAAAACCGGTGCGACCGTCCTGATCCGTGGTCTGCGCGCCGTCGCTGACTTCGAGTACGAGTACCAGATGGCCGGGATGAACCAGCAGCTCGACCATTCGATCGAGACGGTGTTCCTGATGGCGGATGTCTCGCTCCAGCCGATCGCATCCAAGCTGGTCAAGGAAATCGCCCTGTTCGGTGGCGATATCGCCCCGTTCGTCAGCCAGCCGGTATGCGAAGACGTGATCGCCCGGGTCGCGGTGAAGGGGCGGCTGGGGGATTACTGACAGCTCTTGTCACCCAAGCTATTCATTGAAGTGTCAGCCTCCGGCGGCTAGACCCTTTTCTCGATACCGAAGGACAGTACGGGATTTCCATGATCAAAGCTCTGATTGCCGCTGGTGCGCTTGCCGCGCTGGTTGCCACCCCCGCCGTTGCCCGTGCCGAGGACGAACAACCGGTTGCGCCGCGCGTTTACCAGCCGATCAACTTCAACATCGAAGAAGACCGGGAGAATATCCTGCTGCTCGACCTTTCCAATGGCAACCGGGTGGCGATCCGGCTGATGCCCGACTGGGCACCGGGTCACGTCGATCGGATCAAGTCCCTGACCCGCCAGGGCTTCTATGACGGGGTCATATTTCACCGCGTGATCGAAGGCTTTATGGCCCAGACCGGCGATCCGACCGGCACTGGCAGAGGCGGCTCTCCGCTGCCGGACCTCAAGGCGGAGTTCAACCCGATCCCGCACTTGCGCGGCACCGTGTCAATGGCGCGTGCTGCCGCTGACGACAGCGCCAACAGCCAGTTCTTCATCGTGTTCTACCCCCGCTTCAGTCTGGACAAGAAGTACACGAACTTCGGCCGCGTGATTGCCGGGATGGATGCGGTCGATGCGATCCAGCGGGGTGAGCCGCCAGCCAACCCGACCATGATCGTTCAGGCCTCAATTGCGGCCGACAATAAGCCCCAACGCTTTGCCCCGACTTCGGCAGTGCCGCAGACGATTACGGCTGACGATCTTAACGCGCCGATCATCCAGTAAGCCTCGGCCATGAAGGTCGACCTGTTCGACTTTGTCCTGCCGCAGGAGCAGATCGCGCTAAGACCAGCCGTGCCGCGCGATTCGGCGCGGTTGCTTCATGTCACCGCAGGCGGACCGTTCGCTGATCGAACTGTGCTTGACCTGCCGGACCTGCTTCAACCGGGCGATGTGCTGGTGTTCAACGATACCCGCGTGATCCCTGCGCAACTGGACGGGGTGCGGGGAGAGGCAAGGATCGGCGCAACGCTGCACAAGCGGCTCGACCTGCGCCGCTGGCAAGCATTTATCCGCAATGCCAAGCGCCTGCGCGAGGGTGACCGGATTGCCTTTCCCGCAGCGGTTTCGGCGATTGCCGAGGCTCGTCATCCCGATGGCAGCTTCACGCTTCGGTTTGAGGGCGATGAGCCGGTCGAGGTGCTGCTGGAACGGGCGGGGCAGGTGCCGCTGCCGCCCTATATTGCGGGGAAGCGCGCGATCGACGAGCGCGATCGGGAGGATTACCAGACCATGTTTGCGCGCGAGGAAGGCGCGGTCGCTGCGCCTACAGCTGCGCTGCATTTCACGCCCCGCCTGATCGAGGCGCTCGACGCGCGCGGGGTGAAGCGTGAGACACTGACCCTTCACGTCGGCGCGGGAACCTTCCTGCCGGTCAAGGCCGAAGACACCGCCGATCACGCCATGCACAGCGAATGGGGCCGGATCGAAGCCGCCACGGCAGACCGGCTGAACGCAGCGCGTTCTGCGGGCGGGCGGGTGATCGCGGTCGGCACCACCAGCCTGCGCCTGCTCGAAAGCGCCGCCGGAGAGGACGGCGTGATCCGTCCCTTCGCGGGCGACACCGACATCTTCATCACCCCCGGCTACAGGTTCCGGGCCGTCGATGGGCTGATGACCAATTTCCACCTGCCGAAATCGACCCTGATGATGCTGGTCAGCGCCCTGATGGGCCGCGAGCGGATGATGGCCGCCTATGGCCACGCCATCCGCAAAGGCTACCGCTTCTACAGCTACGGCGATTCAAGCCTGCTCCTGCCCTGACCGGGGCGGCGCACAAACAGCACTTCGGCATCGAGCAGACGATCGATCAGGCCTTCGTCGGCAGGAAAGCGGCCGTCGAGCATCAGCATGGCAATGCCATGCGCGATGGCCCAGGCCTGCATGGCCAGCCTTTCTGCCTCAACCGGATCCCCGGCCAGATCGCGGCTCATTCTCGTCAGGAGATCACGGGCCCGATCCTCTTGCCTGTGTTCGAAGTCCTCCGGATTGCCCTGAGAGAACATCAG
The DNA here is from genome assembly GCA_046294735.1 of Sphingomonadaceae bacterium. GTDB lineage: Bacteria > Pseudomonadota > Alphaproteobacteria > Sphingomonadales > Sphingomonadaceae > 34-65-8. The sequence goes on along the minus strand of JBKBKB010000001.1, from coordinate 129,586 downwards.
CCTGAACAGGGCGGGATGGGCCAGGGCAAAGCGGACATAGGTCCGGCCCGTGGCGCTGAAGCCTGCGGGCCCGCCGCCCGCCACATCGGCCGCTTTCGCTTGGGCATCGCCCAGCCGGTTGAGTCCCTCGGCGGCGAGTGTGGCAAGCAGCGCCCGCTTGTCCGGAAAATGGCGGTAGACCGCCGTGGGCGAGACCCCGACCGACCGGGCCAGGGCCCGAAGCGAAATATCGCCTGAAACTTCGCCCTGCTCAAGCGCGGCCAGCCCTGCCTCTATCAGGGCTTCTCTGAGCGCACCGTGGTGGTAGGTTTCGGGCGATGTTGACACTGTTATCTTTAGACCTATGTTAACGGCGTTTACTTCATAAGGGAGGCGAGTCGGTCATGGCAAGTGTCATCGAGAAAACCATCCGCAAGGCGGTTACCCCGGCCATCATGGCGGTGGCGGGAATGAACCGCACCCGGCTTGATGGGGCTGACCGCAATCCTTTCGTCAACGGCATCCACGTGCCGCTCCATGACGAGCATACCGTGGAAGACCTTGCCGTCACCGGCACGATCCCGGTGGAACTGGATGGCCGATATGTCCGGATCGGGCCAAATCCGTTCCGCGATCCCGGCAAGGGGCATCACTGGTTTCTCGGCGACGGTATGGTCCACGGTGTGCGGCTGCGGGCCGGGAAGGCCGAATGGTACCGTAACCGCTACATCCGTTCGAACGAACTGGCGGGCAAGGGCGGTCCGGCAGCCGTGCCCGGGCCGCGCCGCGGCCAGCGGGACAACGTCAACACCAACGTGCTGGGTCTGGGCGGCAGGATCATGGCGCTGGTCGAGGCGGGTTCCTATCCGGTGGAGCTGGACGGCAACCTGGAATCGGTCGCCTATTCCGACTTCGGCGGCGGCCTGACCGGCAGCTTCACGGCCCACCCGCACCAGTGCCCGGAGACCGGCGAATTCCACGCGATCTGCTATGACGGCATGATCCATGATACGATCCGGCACGTGGTGATCGACCGCGCGGGCAAGGTTCTGCGAGAGACCCCGATCACGGTCGTGAACGGCCCGTCGATCCACGACTGCGCGCTGACTGCCAACTACGCGGTGGTGCTGGACCTGCCGGTGACCTTCTCGATGAAGGCGGTGATCAACGGCTATCAGTTCCCCTATCGCTGGAATGCGGACCACAAGGCCCGCGTCGGCCTGATCCCGCGCAATGGGGGCGAGCCGATCTGGTGCGCGGTGGACCCGTGCTATGTTTTCCATGTCGGCAACAGTTTCGAGGATGACGCGGGCAGGGTGGTGCTCGACCTGTGCCCGTACGAGACGATCTTCGACGGCGATATGCCCGGGCCATACGGCCGCCCGCTGGGGCTGGAGCGGTGGACGGTCGATCCGGTGACGGGAACCGTAACCCGCGCAACGCTCGATCCCGCCGGGCAGGAGTTCCCGCGTCCGGACGAGCGCTGTTTCACCAAGCCTTATCGCTACCTCTGGGCTATGGGCCTGCCGGAAGATGGGGACCTCGAATTCGTCGCACCAATGCCGCTCTATCGCCACGACCTGGCGACGGGCGAGCGGATCGCGCACGATTTCGGTGAAGGGCGCATTCCGGGTGAGTTCGTCTTCGTCCCCCGCCATGAAAATGCCCCCGAAGGCGATGGCTGGGTGATGGGGTATGTGATCGACCGCAACGCTCGCACCAGCGCCCTTGAAGTGCTTGATGCCATGACGCTGGAGCCGGTTGCCTCGATCGCTATCCCCCATCTCATTCCGCCGGGGTTCCACGGCAACTGGATTGCCGCTAGCTGAGGCAGGTGGATGCGATTCTCGAACTCGAAGGCCTGAGCAAGACCTACCCCGGCGGACTCAAGGCCCTCGATTCGGTCGACCTGACCGTCCGCAAGGGCGAGATTTTTGCGCTGCTCGGTCCCAATGGTGCTGGCAAGACCACGCTGATCGGTGCGGTTTGCGGCCTTGTGCGGCCCACGGCGGGGATCATGCGCGCCTTCGGGCATGACCTGGCGACCGACTGGCGGCGTGCGCGGGCGCGGATCGGGCTGGTCCCGCAGGAACTCGCCACTGACATGTTCGAACCGGTCATTCGCGCGGTCAGCTATTCCCGCGGGCTCTTCGGCCTGCCGCCTGACCGCGCGCGGATCGAGGAAATCCTGCGTTCGCTCAGCTTGTGGGACAAGCGTGACGAACGGATCATGGCACTGTCGGGCGGGATGAAGCGGCGGGTGCTTATTGCCAAGGCCATGGCGCACGAGCCTGACCTGCTGTTCCTCGACGAGCCGACCGCCGGCGTCGATGTTGAACTTCGGCGCGATATGTGGCGCCAGATAGATGCCATGCGCGCGCGGGGTGTGACGATCGTGCTGACCACCCACTACATCGAGGAAGCCGAGGAAATGGCCGACCGGGTCGGGATTATCCGCAGTGGACGCATCCTGATGGTCGATGGCAAGGCCGCGATGATGGCCCGCCTGGGCCGGACGGAAGCGATCATCGACCTCGCCCGGCCGCTGGCTTCGCTGCCAGATGCCTTGCAGGGGTTCCCGGTCCATCTGGAGCAGGATGGCCGCCAATTGTGCTATCGCGGCGGGGACGGGACCGGCAAGGGCAAGGCGGAGATCGCCGCACTGGTCAAGGCGCTGGTTGCGGCCGGGATCGATTTTGGCGGGATCGACATCCACGAATCCTCGCTCGAGGACATCTTCGTCGGCCTGCTTTCCCAGGAGCAGCCGGCGTGAACTTCAACTGGCGCAGCACCTGGGCGATCTATCAGCGCGAACTGCTGCGCTTCCTGCGCACCGCGTTCCAGTCGATCCTGTCTCCGGTGCTGACGACGTCGCTCTATTTCATCGTGTTCGGGGCAGCGATCGGCGGGCGGATGCCCGATCTCGGCGGGGTCGAATATGCCGCGTTCATCATCCCCGGCCTGCTGATGCTGACCCTGCTGGGAGAGACAACCAGCAATTCGAGCTTCGGGATCTACATGCCTCGGTTTACCGGCACGATCTACGAATTGCTCAGCGCGCCCATCGGCGTGGCTGAAACGCTGGTCGGATTCGTAGGGGCCGCCGCCACTAAGAGCCTGATCCTCGCCGCTATCATCCTCGCCACGGCGACGCTGTTCGTCGATTACACCATTGCCCACCCGCTGTGGGCGGTGCTCTACATCATGCTGGTGGCTGCGGCATTCAGCCTGTTCGGCTTCATCCTTGGTGTGTGGGCGGACAATTTCGAAAAGCTGGGCATCATCCCGATGCTGATCCTGACGCCGCTGACTTTCCTGGGCGGTACGTTCTATTCGATCGAGATGCTGCCCGAGCCGTGGGACACGCTCGCGCTGGCCAACCCGATTGTCTACCTCGTCAATGGACTGCGCTGGACGTTTTACGGCAGCTCGGATGTGTCGTTTGCCGTGTCGCTCGGCATCACGCTTGGCTTTCTGGCGCTGTGCACGGTCATCATCGCGGTGATTTTCCGCACCGGGTGGCGGCTGCGGACTTGACGCGCTAGGGGCGCGGAACATGACCAGCTCGCGCTTCGCCTTCGAACTCCACGCCACCGACGGCAAGGCCCGCACCGGCCTGATCCGGATGCGCCGCGGCGAGATCCGCACTCCGGCTTTCATGCCGGTTGGCACTGCGGCCACTGTCAAGGCGATGAAGCCGGAAAGTGTCCGTGCCACCGGGGCGGACATCATCCTCGGCAACACCTATCACCTGATGCTGCGCCCCGGGGCAGAGCGGGTCGCGCGGCTTGGCGGGCTGCACCGGTTCATGAACTGGGACCGCCCGATCCTGACCGACAGCGGCGGGTACCAGGTGATGAGCCTCAGCGACCTGCGCAAGCTGACCGAGCAGGGCGTTGAATTTCGCAGCCATCTGGATGGCTCGAAGCATATGCTCACACCGGAGCGGAGCATGGAAATCCAGCGCCTGCTCGGCAGCGATATCATCATGGTGTTCGATGAATGCCCCCGTGCCGACCGCCCGCGTGACGAGATCGCGGCGAGCATGGAACTGTCGATGCGCTGGGCCAGGCGCAGCCGCGATGGATTCGATGCAGGCGGCGAGCATGCGGAAGGCGCGGCGCTGTTTGGCATCCAGCAGGGCGCGCTCGACGAGGACTTGCGGCGTATTTCGGCGGACAAGCTGCGCGAGATCGGGTTTGACGGCTACGCGGTCGGCGGGCTGGCGGTGGGCGAGGGGCAGCAGGCGATGTTCGCCACGCTCGACTTCGCGCCCGACATGCTCCCACCAGACCGCCCGCGCTATCTGATGGGGGTGGGCAAGCCTGACGACCTGGTCGGCGCGGTCGAGCGGGGGATCGACATGTTCGACTGTGTCCTTCCGACCCGTTCCGGGCGCAACGGGCAGGCATTCACCTGGAATGGCCCGCTCAACCTGCGCAACGCGCGCCACGCCGAGGACACTGGCCCGCTTGATGAACGCTGTCCGTGCCCGACGTGCGGCAGCTACTCCCGTGCCTATCTGCACCACCTGCAAAAGTCGGGCGAAATCCTCGGCGCCATGCTGGTGACGGAGCACAACCTGGGGTTCTATCAGCACCTGATGGCGGAGATGCGCGAGGCGATTGCGGGGGGGAGGTTCGCAGGCTTCGCGAGAGAGTTCCGGCGAAACTATCTCAAGTAAAACGATAAGGGCGGCCCCGCAGGACCGCCCTCTTGTTTTGTCGCTGGCTGAATGATCAGCGCGAGTAGAATTCGACCACCAGGTTCGGTTCCATGGTGACGGGGTAGGGCACCTCGTCGAGGGTCGGAACGCGGGTGAAGGTGACCTTGTCGGTGCCGTCGGGCGACACGTAGTCGGGGATATCACGCTCTGGCAGGCTCTGCGCTTCGATCACCAGCGCCATTTCCTGCGCCTTCTTGCCCAGACTGATCACGTCACCCACGTCGATCCGGCGGCTGGCGATGTTGCACTTCACACCGTTGACGTAGATGTGGCCGTGGCTGACGATCTGGCGCGCCGAGAACACGGTCGGCGCGAACTTGGCGCGGTATACGACCATGTCGAGGCGGCGTTCGAGCAGGCCGATCAGGTTCTGGCTGGTGTCGCCCTTCATCCGCGACGCTTGCTGATAGGTGCTCTTGAACTGCTTCTCGGTCACATCGCCGTAGTAGCCCTTGAGCTTCTGCTTGGCGCGCAGCTGCAGGCCGAAGTCGCTGACCTTGCCCTTGCGGCGCTGGCCGTGCTGGCCGGGGCCATAGGAACGCTTGTTGACCGGGGAATTGGGTCGGCCCCAGATGTTTTCACCCATCCGGCGGTCGAGTTTATACTTGGCGCTCTTGCGCTTCGACATGAGTCGTATCCTTCGATTTGCTGGACAGGCCCTGTGCCTGCCATTCAACCCGGCATCGCACCGCAGGAATTCAGTTCCTGCGCGGCCACCGCTTCACCGGGGTGCGGGGCCAATTTACGAAGGCGCGCGGATAGAAGGCGTGGCTGCACAAGTCAACTGCCATTGCCTAAGTGGGCGGCTCAGCCGGGATTCATCTGACCAGTTTTGACCCGCATTTCCTGATCAGGCACGCCCTCGGCCTGCTGCTTGTCCCATTGTTCCTGCGTCTTGCACTGGCGCGCTGCGGTGCGGAAGCCGGTGTTCTGGATCTGGCGGCAAATCTTCTTCGGCTTCGCTTTCTTCTCTTCCGCGGCGGCCAGAGGGGAGGACTGCCCAACCTCGTTCAGGGCCAGGGCAGGAGACGCAATCAGGGTCAGGGCCGCAAAGCCAAGAAATGCAGAATTGAAACGCATGGGGAAATCCAGCTTGGTTTGGGGGGAGTGGCCGGGTTAGCCTGTGATCGATGAAGGGTCGAGCAATTTCAAGGGCACGGCAACGAAATCCAGCCGGATAGCGTTGGACCAGCCGGGAGGCACTCGACAAATGGCTCTGCGCGGGGCAGGGCGCGCGGCCATGAACGAACAGTCAAAAGCTCCTGAAGACTGCGTCACCATGGCCGATGTGCGCGCCGGGGTCGATGCGACCGATCGCGCCCTGATGGAGCTGCTCGACCGCCGCTTCGGCTACATGCGCGCGGCTGCCCGGATCAAGACCGATCGCAGCGTGGTGCGCGATGAGGTGCGCAAGGCGAAAGTGATCGGTAATGCCCGCGCCGATGCTGCTGCGCGCGGACTTCCCGCCGACGCCGTCGCGGTGATCTGGGAGCAACTGGTCGAGGCCTCGATTGCCTACGAACTGATCGAGTGGGACCGGATCAGGACCTGACGCCGCGCGCCAGCGTTGTCAGGACCCCGCGGAGGGTTCGCACTTCCAGGTGGTTCCAGGCCGGCTTCGTCAGCACTCCGCGAAGGGTGCGGCGGGTCGCTTCGGCCCGGCCTTCGGGCAGGAAATAGCCGCGCGGCTCCAGCAACTGCTCGAAATGGGCGATCAGGCCCTCCAACTCCTCCTGCGGTGCGGGCGGTAGGAGGTATTCCAGCGGCGGGGAGGCAAGGTCCAGCGATTTCGACCATTCATAGGCGCACAGGATCACCGCCTGGGCAAGATTGAGTGAGCCGAATTCGGGATTGATCGGCACGGTCACGATCGCCCGGGCCAGCGCCACGTCGTCCGTCTCCAGACCCGACCGTTCAGCCCCGAACAGGATCGCGCTGCGTCCCGGCTGCGCGTGGATCTGGCGGGCCGCTTCTTCTGGCGTCACAACCGGCTTGGTCACGCCCCGCTTGCGCACGGTCGTGGCATAGACATTGGCGCAGTCGGCGACCGCATCGGCCGTGGTGCGATAGACTTTCGCCTCGGCCAAAATGCCGTCCGCACCCGCTGCGGCTGGGCCGGCGGAGGGATTGGGCCAGCCATCTCGGGGGGAGACAAGCCGCATGTCGGTCAGCCCGAAATTGAGCATGGCCCGCGCTGCCTTGCCAATATTCTCGCCCAGTTGCGGGCGGACGAGCACAATGACGGGGGCATTCACGCGAATATCACCCCTTCGCCGCCGCTTCCTGCACGGTGCTGGCGAATTGCTCGAAATCCTTTGCCTCGCTGAAATCGCGATAGACGCTGGCGAAGCGGATGTAGGCGACGCTGTCGATCTGGCGCAGGCCTTCCATCACCAGTTCGCCAATGTGCGAGGAGGGCACTTCGCTTTCCCCGGAAACCTCCAGTTGCCGCTGAATGCCGGAGACGAGCTGGTCGATCCGTTCCTGCGCCACCCCTCGCTTGCGGCAGGCGAGGGCTACAGACTGTTCCAGCTTGCGCCGATCGAACGCTTCGCGCCGATCCCCGCTCTTGACCACCACCACTTCGCGCAGCTGAACCCGTTCGAATGTGGTGAAGCGGGCACCGCAGCTGTCGCACTGGCGGCGCCGGCGGATCGAGGTGTTGTCCTCGGTCGGGCGGCTGTCCTTTACCTGGCTGTCGTCATGGGCGCAGAACGGGCAGCGCATTTATTGTCCCGGATAGACGGGGAAGCGGGTGCAGAGCGCCTCGACCCGGCCGCGAACGCTTTCCTCGACCTGGGCATCGCCTTCCGGGCCATTCTTGGCGAGGCCGTCGACCACTTCGGCGATCAGCTTGCCAACTTCGCGGAACTCCTGGGTCCCGAAACCGCGGGTGGTGCCCGCCGGGGTGCCAAGGCGCACGCCGCTGGTCACGAACGGGCTGCGCGTGTCGTAGGGGATACCGTTCTTGTTGCAGGTCAGCCAGGCGCGATCGAGGCCCTTCTCGGCGTCCTTGCCGGTCACGCCCTTGGCAGTGAGGTCGACCAGCATCGAATGGTTGTCGGTCCCGCCCGAGACGATCCGCAGACCGTGATCTTCGAGGCTGGCCGCGAGCGCGCGGGCGTTCTCGACCACGGCACGGGCATAGGCCTTGAATTCCGGGCGCAGTGCCTCGCGGAAGGCCACTGCCTTGGCCGCGACGACGTGCATCAGCGGGCCGCCCTGCAGGCCGGGGAATACCGCCATGTTGAGCGGCTTTGTCAGCGCCTCGTCGTTCCACAGGATCACGCCGGAACGCGGCCCGCGCAGGGACTTGTGGGTCGTGCTGGTAACGATGTGGGCATGTGGGAAGGGCGAGGGGTGCGCGCCGCCTGCGACCAGGCCCGAAATGTGGCTCATGTCGCACAGCAGGTAGGCACCGACTTCGTCGGCGATTTCCCGGAAGCGGCCGAAGTCCCAGGTGCGTGAATAGGCGGTGCCGCCGCAGATGATCAGCTTCGGCTTGTGTTCACGCGCGGTGGCGGCGACCTGGTCCATGTCGATCCGCTCGTCCTCCTTCCGCACGCCATAGGCGACCGGATTGAACCACTTGCCGCTCATGTTGACCGGCGATCCGTGGGTCAGGTGCCCGCCCGAATTGAGGTCCAGACCCATGAAGGTGTCACCCGGATTGAGCAGCGCGAGAAATACCGCCTGGTTCATCTGGCTGCCGCTGTTGGGCTGGACGTTGGCGAACTGGCAGCCGAACAGCTCCTTTGCCCGTTCGATCGCCAGCGTTTCGACCACGTCGGCATATTCGCACCCGCCGTAATAGCGCTTGCCCGGATAGCCTTCGGCATACTTGTTGGTGAACACGCTGCCGGTCGCTTCGAGCACCGCGCGGCTGGCGATGTTTTCGCTGGCGATCAGTTCGATCTTGTTCTGTTGGCGCTTGAGTTCATTGGCCACGGCAACCGCAATCTCCGGATCGGCGGCGGCCAGGTCATCCTGCCAGAAGCGGGTCATCAGGTCGGCGGTGGACATTTCAGCGGTGCTCATCGGGATCGTGCCTCAGCAGGAGGGGGAAGATAGCTTGTCGACGCGGCGTTGGTGCCGGCCACCGGAAAACGGTGTTTCGAGGAAGGCGGTGACGCAGGCCTTGGCCATGTCGATGCCGGTGAGGCGGGCACCCATGGCAAGGACATTGGCATCGTTGTGCTCGCGTGCGAGCGCAGCGGACAGGGGCTCTGACACCAGCGCACAGCGCACTGCCGGGTTGCGGTTGACTGCAATCGAGATGCCGATCCCGCTGCCGCACAAGGCAATCCCTCGCGCTGCGGTGCCTTCGGCAACAACGGAGGCAAGGCGATAGCCGAAGTCGGGATAGTCCACGCTGTCAGCGCTGTCTGGCCCCAGGTCTGCGACCTCGTGGCCATGCTCGATCAGCCACTCGCGCAGTTCCGCCTTGAGGGCGAAGGCAGCATGGTCTGAGGCGATGGCGATACGCATGGCCGGTCCCATAGGCGCAGTGCGGGGGATTCTCCACCCTGTTGCACGCAATTTTCGACGATTGGATTTACCGCCCAGCAGTGCGTATCTGTTAGCAGTCGAATAATGGATGGGCCGGAAGACCGACTGACTGCCGAACAATGGCTCGCGCGCGTTTTCGCTGATGCCGCGCCGCGCCATTTCGGCAGCGGCTGGATCAGCGGAGTGCTGAGCATCGTGCTGGGGATTCTGGCGCTGTTTGCGGTCCTGTGCCTGCACTTTCCCCAGTATCTGACCTTGCCGGAACTGCGCGCCCTTTATCCGCTTGAATGGGTGCGGCTGGCGATTGATCTTGGCTTGCTGGCGGCCCTGGGGCTGGCGGGGCTGTCGATGCTGCTGCGGCGCAGGAAGGCGTTGGGCGTAGCTGGGCTTGCGCTGGCCGGCGCCGCGCTGGCCCTGGGGGTAGGGGGCGTCGAAATTCCGCGTGGGGGTGCCAGCACGATCTATCTCGGGCTGGACTGGTTCGTGCTCGGCGTTCTGACCACCGCGGCGGTATTCGTGCCGCTCGAGCACGCCTTTGCGCTGCGGCGCGGGCAGGGCGCGTTTCGCCGGGGCTGGCTGACGGATACGCAGTATTTCTTCGCCAGCCATATACTGGCGCAGGTGATGAGTTTGGCGGTCCTGGCACCAGCGGTGGCGCTGGGCGCAGTGCTGGCGGTGCCGCAGGCGCAGGCGGCGGTACAAAGCCTGCCGCTGCTGGTGCAGTTCGGTCTTGCCGTGCTGGTTGCGGATCTGGTGCAATATGCGGTCCACCGGGCCTTTCATGCCGTGCCGTTCCTGTGGCGGTTCCACAAGGTGCACCACAGTGTTGAGGTGATGGACTGGCTTGCGGGATCGCGGCTGCATCTGGTCGATGTGATCGTGACGCGTGGGCTGGTGCTGTTGCCGCTTGTGGTTCTCGGGTTCGCGCCAGTCGCGGTCTATGCCTATCTCGCGCTGGTGAGCTTCCATGCGGTGTTCATCCACGCGAACTTTGCGCCGCGCTTAACCTGGCTGGAGCGCTGGATTGCCATGCCCCGCTTCCACCACTGGCACCACGGGTTGGAGCGAGAAGCGCGCGACGTCAACTTCGCGGTGCACCTGCCGATGATCGACCGCTGGTTCGGGACCTATCACATGCCGGAGGGGCGTTGGCCGGGCGGCTATGGAATTGCGGGGCAGCGCGCTCCCGAAGGCTGGGCGCGGCAGCTGTTTTGGCCTTTCGAGAAGCGTTGAGCGCGCTGGTTCAGAACAGCAAAGTGGTGGGGTGCGGCATCGCTTGCCGGGCATTGGCGCGAATAATCGACATCACCACCCGCACTGCGAAAAACACGGTGACAACCCCCGCTCCAAGCAGCCCGAGTAGCATTATGATGCCGGAAAGTCCGCTTTCATCTTCGGTGCTGTTAATCAAACCCAGCCCGATCAGCCCGAACACCGCCGCAATCGCGCAAGCGATCCAGAAGGTCCGCACCAGATACTGGTAATGCGATACCTCCCAGTCCTCCGCCGGGTCGCGTCGGAAGACATAAGCAAGGACCACGCCGACCACCACCATGACCGGCATGATAAAGCTGGCGAGGAGCACGATGCCAACAATCAAGGGGCGGTTGCCGATTGCCTCGGTCAACCCGTTGGATCGATCTTTATCCTCACGCACGCCAGCCTCCTGTGAAGGGAACCTTACTGGTCGAGGAACGAACGCATCTTGCGCGAGCGGCTCGGGTGCTTCAGCTTGCGCAGCGCCTTGGCTTCGATCTGCCGGATACGTTCGCGCGTCACCGAGAACTGCTGGCCGACTTCCTCCAGCGTGTGATCAGTGTTCATCCCGATGCCGAAGCGCATCCGCAGCACGCGTTCTTCACGCGGGGTGAGGCTGGCCAGCACGCGGGTGACGGTTTCCTTAAGGTTCGCCTGAATTGCAGCATCCACCGGAATGATCGCGTTCTTGTCCTCGATGAAATCGCCCAGATGGCTGTCTTCCTCGTCACCGATGGGCGTTTCGAGAGAAATCGGCTCCTTGGCGATCTTCATCACCTTGCGAACTTTCTCCAGCGGCATCGACAGCTTCTCGGCCATCTCTTCCGGGGTCGGTTCGCGGCCCTGGTCATGCAGGAACTGGCGACTGGTGCGGACCAGCTTGTTGATTGTCTCGATCATGTGGACCGGGATGCGGATGGTGCGGGCCTGATCGGCGATCGAGCGGGTAATCGCCTGCCGGATCCACCAGGTGGCGTAAGTGCTGAACTTGTAACCGCGGCGGTATTCGAACTTGTCGACCGCCTTCATCAGGCCGATATTACCTTCCTGAATAAGATCAAGAAATTGCAAGCCGCGATTGGTGTACTTCTTGGCAATGCTGATCACCAGACGCAGGTTCGCCTCGACCATTTCCTTCTTGGCGATACGCGCCTCGCGCTCGCCCTTCTGGACCATGTTTACGATCCGGCGGAACTCGCTGAGGCTCATGCCGGTCTGGCTGGCAATGTCCGCGATCTCCGCGCGGATACGCTCGATCGCATCGCCTTCGCGCTCGGCAAAAGCGGCCCATTTCTTGTCCTTCTTCGCCCAATCGCCAAGCCAGGCCTCGTCCATCTCGCGCCCGATATAGGCTTCGAGGAAGTCCTTGCGCTTGATCTTGTGGCGTTCCGCAAGGCGCAGCATCTGGCCGCCCAGCGCAGTCAGACGCCGGTTGAAGGCATAGAGGTTGTCGACCAGAAATTCGATCTTGGTCGCGTGAAACTGCACGCTCTCGACCTCGGCGGTCAGGTCTTCGCGCAGCTTCTCATACTTGTTTTCCTTGGCCTTGGGGAAATCGTTCCCGGCAGCCAACGTCTCGACCCGCTCCGCTTGCAGCTTTTCGAACGCCTTGAACAGTTGGGTGATCCGAGCAAACCGCTCGAGCGCTTCCGGTTTGAGCGCCGCTTCCATCTGGGCGAGGGACATGGTGTTGTCCTCCTCGTCCTCTTCCTCGCGGCGGCGGGAGGAGCCTTCCTCGCCGTCTTCGTCACCGTCGACCGGTTCTTCCTCTTCAACCTCGTCATCCTCGCGGATGGTCGGGCCAGCGGTAGCCTCGGAGATTTCTCCGTTGTCATCGTCGTCTTCGGCACCTTCCTCCATCTTGTCGACGGGGGGCTCCTTGGACAACATGGCATCGAGATCGAGGATCTCGCGCAGCTGCATTTCCTCGTTGTTGAGCGCTTCGGACCAGTGGATGATCGCGTGGAACGTGATCGGGCTTTCGCACAGCCCCATGATCATCATGTCGCGACCGGCCTCGATCCGCTTGGCGATGGCGATTTCGCCTTCGCGGCTGAGCAGTTCGACCGCGCCCATTTCGCGCAAGTACATCCGCACCGGATCATCGGTGCGTTCGCCGGTGACGGCCTTTTTGGTTGCTGCGGCGGAGGCCTTGCGGGCTTCCTTGCGCTCGTCGTCGTCGTCGTCTTCGCCGACGATTTCCTCGATCTCGTCGCCCTGGTCCGATTCGCCGTCGGACTCGCCTTCCTCGTCGCTCTCGACGATCTGGACGCCCATTTCCGACAGCGCGGTCTGGATGTCCTCGATCTGATCGGGACTCATCTGGTCGGACGGCAGCGCTTCGTTAAGCTCGTCATAAGTGACGTAGCCCTTCTTCTTCGCCTTGCTGATCAGCTTCTTGATCGACGCCTCGTTGAGGTCGATCAGAGGCGCGTCGTCAGTACCGTTACCGTCATCTTTGGTGGCCATAGGTCCCGTTCAATCCGTCTTCCTGACATCCCTGGGCACAGTGGCCTGCGGATGAAAATCAATCATTGCGAGCCGCCTCGGCGGCCCCTCGGCTGGCCATCTGCCCCAGACGGCGCTGGATTTCCAGCTTTCGTTCCGAAAGGCGCTGGTGTTCGGCGTACGCAGCATCCGGATCGGTCGCAAACCGCGCGGTGGCTGCATTGAGTGCAGCCTCCAACGCTGGTCTTTCGACCAGTAGGGCGATGGCTTCGGACAGGATCGCGCGGGCTGTAACCGGATCGGTGGTGTCTTTCAGGAAGACGAAACGGGTGTTATCCGGTGGCGCGCCTGTGCCTTGCCCATGCGATATGGGCGATTCAGCGTGCGAATCAAGCCCCTCGGCACGGTCGAGCAGGGCATCGATAGCCAGGGCGTGCTGCGGCTCGGCCTCGGCAAATCGGGCAAGGGCATCGGCATGGGCCAGTGCCACGTCAGGAAATCGTGCCAGACCGGCGAACACTGCGAGGGCGAGCTGGTCCTGCCCTCGGGCATTCAGCATCTTGCGCAGCGCAGCGCCGCCATCAAGCGATGGCTGCGGTTGATCCCGGCCCATCCGGCCACGCGGCTTCCATTCAGCCTGTGGCCGTGGAGGGAAGGCAAAGGCGGAGAAGCGGTCCATCAGCTCCCGTTTGTAGAGGGCGCGTATATCCGGGTGTTGGATCGTCTCGACATGATCCATCAGACGCTGCTTCAGCCCGGCCTTGTCTTCCGGCGAACGCAGCGGCTGGGCATCGCGTTCGTGATCCCACAGCGTATCGAGCAGGCTGGCGGGCTGGCCCAGGAGGGCGGCCATGGTCTCCGCTCCGCGCTGGCGGATCAGGTCATCAGGGTCGAGCCCGGCGGGAAGTCGGACAATACCTAGCGAATGCGCCGGGCGCAGCAGGGGCAGGGCGCGGGTGATTGCCCGCATCGCCGCGCGCTGCCCGGCGGCATCGCCATCGAAGCACAGCACCGGCACCTCGACCAGCCGCCACAACAGTTCGATCTGCTGCTCGGTCAGCGCCGTGCCGAGCGGGGCGACAGCGTCGGGAATGCCCGCATTGGCGAGCGCGATCACGTCCATGTAGCCTTCGACCACCACGATCCGCCCGCTCTTGCGGCTGGCGGGGCCGGCGCGGTGCAGGTTGTAAAGTGTGCGGCCCTTGTCGAACAGCGGGGTCTCGGGCGAATTGAGATACTTCGGCGCGTCGGTATCTTTGCTCAGTATCCGCCCGCCGAACGCGATAACCCGTCCGCGCGCATCGTGGATTGGCAGCATCAGCCGGTCGCGGAACCGGTCATAGGGTTCCTTGCCCTCGACCGTGATGCGCATCCCCGCCTCGATCAGCAATTCTTCAGGAAACTGGCCGAGCGCGCCTTTCAGCGCCTGCCGTTCGCCCGGGGCAAAACCGAACCCGAATTCTCGCACCACACCTTCGGAAAAGCCGCGGGTGGCGAGATAGGCCCGCGCCGCTGCGCCGCCGGTGCTGGCAAGATTGCCCGCGAACCAGCGCTGCGCTGCTTCGGTCACGTCGATCAGCGTGGTGCGTTGCTCCGCCCGCTGGGCAGCGCGTGGATCGGGGGCGGGCACTTCCATCCCCGCCTGCGCGGCCAGTTCCTTGACCGCGTCCATGAACGCCAGGCCCTGCTGGTCGGTCATCCAGCGGATCACGTCGCCATGGGCGCCGCAGCCGAAGCAGTGGTAAAAGCCCTTGCTGTCGTTGACCGTGAAGCTGGGGCTTTTCTCGTTGTGGAACGGGCAGCATGCCTTCCACTCGTGCCCCGCGCGCTGCAGCTTGACCGTGCGCTGGATAACGCTGGAAAGCGTCACCCGTGCGCGCAGTTCGTCAAGCCATTGCGGTGAGAGCATGGCTGCTTCCGTATTAGGAAAGTGCTGCCTTAACCAGTCCGCTGGCCTTGCTCATGTCGAGTTGTGCCCCGTGGCGGGCCTTCAGTTCGGCCATGACGCGCCCCATGTCCTTCATGCCGCCCGCACCGAGTTCAGCCTTGATCGCCTCGATCGCGGCGCGGGTTTCATCCTCGCCCATCTGCTGAGGCATGAATTCCTCGATCACGGCCAGCTCGCCGCTTTCCTTGTCGGCCAGTTCCTGCCGGCCACCGGTGACATACATCTCGATCGATTCGCGGCGCTGCTTGGCCATCTTCTGGAGCACTTCGACGACCATGGCATCGTCATCGTCGGGGGCCTTGCCGGTTCGCAGTTCGATGTCGCGGTCCTTGATCTTGGCACCGATCAGGCGGAGCGCGGCGGTGCGGTCCTTGTCGCCCGCTTTCATGGCGGCGATAGTGGCGGCTTTGATCTGGTCGCGGAGCATGGGCGAAGGGGCTTTCCTGTGGATGGTTTCGAATGCGCGCCCGATAGCGGCAATTTGTCGCCAGCGATAGGTTGACGGATAGGGCCATGGGGCCTAGCGGCTGGGACTTAGCACCCATCGCTGGAATCCTGTAACCGGAGCGCCCCTATGGCTTCTGCCGTCTCTACGCCTGCGCAACCCAAAGGCGCGACCGGAATCCTTGTTCTGGCCGACGGCACGGCGATCTGGGGCCGCGGTTTCGGGGCCACCGGTAGCGCGGCGGGCGAGGTGTGTTTCAACACCGCGATGACCGGTTATCAGGAAGTGATGACTGACCCGAGCTACGCCGCGCAGATCGTCACCTTCACCTTTCCCCATATCGGCAATGTCGGGGCCAACCCGGACGACATCGAGAGCAAGGTGGAAGGCGCGGTGGGCTGCGTGGTGCGCGAGGATGTGACCGCTCCGAGCAGTTTCCGCAGCATTGAAGGGTTCACCCAGTGGATGGCGGCGCAGGGCAAGATCGGCCTTTCCGGGGTCGACACCCGCGCGCTGACCCGCCGCATCCGCATGGCAGGCGCGCCCAACGCGGTGATCGCGCACGAGCCTTCGGGCAAGTTCGACCTGCCCGCGCTGATCAAGCGTGCACAGGACTGGGCCGGGCTGGAAGGCATGGATCTCGCCACCCGTGTTACCCGCGTGGCCCGTGAAGACTGGGGCGGCGGTCACTGGCGGCTCGGCCATGGCTACGGCCGGGCGGACTGGCACGGCAAGCCGCACGTCGTGGCGATCGATTACGGCGCGAAGGACAATATCTTCCGCAACCTCGTCCGCGCGGGTGCTAAGGTGACGGTGGTGCCGGCCAAGACCTCGCTGGAGGAAATCCTCGCGCTGGAACCGGCGGGCGTGTTCCTCTCCAACGGCCCTGGCGATCCGGCTGCGACGGGGGAATACGCGGTGCCGGTAATCAGGGCGCTGCTCGAACGCGACATGCCGCTGTTCGGCATCTGCCTCGGCCACCAGATGCTGGCGCTGGCGGCGGGCGCGAAGACGGTCAAGATGCACCAGGGCCACCGCGGCGCGAACCACCCGGTCCAGCGGGTCGGGGAAAGGTGGGGCGAGACCACCGGGCTGGTCGAGATAACCTCGATGAACCACGGCTTCGCGGTCGATGCCGATACCCTGCCGCCGGGCGTGGAGCAGACGCACGTCTCGCTGTTCGACGGCTCCAACTGCGGGATCGCAATCAGCGGGAAGCGGGCGTTCGGGGTGCAGTATCACCCCGAGGCGAGCCCGGGGCCGCAGGATAGCTTCTATCTGTTTGAAAAGTTTGTGGGGATGTTGAAGTAATGCCCAAACGCACGGACATTTCCTCGATCCTCGTCATTGGCGCTGGTCCGATCATCATCGGACAGGCCTGCGAGTTCGATTACTCCGGCACGCAGGCGATCAAGGCGCTGAAGGAGGAGGGCTACCGGGTGATCCTGGTCAACTCCAACCCGGCCACCATCATGACCGATCCGGAGTTTGCCGACGCGACCTATATCGAGCCGATCACGCCGGAAATCGTCGCCAAGATCATCGCCAAGGAGCGGCCCGATGCGCTGCTGCCGACGATGGGCGGGCAGACCGCGCTCAACACTGCGCTGGCGCTGGCGGATGATGGCACGCTGGAGAAGTACGGCGTCCAGATGATCGGTGCCAATGCCGATGCGATCGACAAGGCGGAGAACCGCCAGCGGTTCCGCGAGGCGATGGACAAGATCGGGCTGGAGAGCGCCCGCAGCGGGGTCGCGACCACCGTCGAGCAGGCCTTTGCCGTGCTGGAGCGGACCGGGCTGCCCTCGATTATCCGCCCCAGCTTCACCCTGGGCGGCACCGGCGGCGGGATCGCCTACAACAAGGCCGAGTTCGAGCGGATCGTACGCGAAGGGCTCGATGCCAGCCCGACCACCGAAGTGCTGATCGAGGAATCGCTGCTCGGGTGGAAAGAATACGAGATGGAGGTGGTGCGCGACCGCAAGGATAACGCGATCATCATCTGCAGCATCGAAAACGTCGATCCGATGGGCGTCCACACCGGCGATTCGATCACCGTCGCCCCGGCGCTGACGCTGACCGACAAGGAATACCAGATCATGCGTTCGGCCAGCATTGCTGTGCTGCGCGAGATCGGGGTGGAAACGGGCGGCTCCAACGTCCAATTCGCGGTCAATCCGGCCGATGGCCGCCTGATCGTGATCGAGATGAATCCGCGCGTCAGTCGTTCCTCGGCGCTGGCATCGAAGGCAACCGGCTTCCCGATCGCCCGCGTCGCCGCCAAGCTGGCGGTCGGCTACACGCTCGACGAGATCGAGAACGAGATCACTGGAGCGACCCCTGCCAGTTTCGAACCGACCATCGACTATGTCGTGACCAAGATCCCGCGCTTCGCGTTCGAGAAGTTCAAGGGCGCCAAGGTTGAATTGGCCACCGCGATGAAGTCGGTCGGCGAGGTCATGGCGATTGGCCGCAATTTCCAGGAGAGCGTGCAGAAGGCGCTGCGCGGGCTGGAGACCGGACTCGACGGGTTCAACCGCGTGGTCGAGCTGGAAGGCCGCCCGCGCGAGGAGATTACCGCCTCGCTCAGCAAGCGGACGCCCGATCGGCTGCTCAAAGCCGCCCAGGCCTTCCGCGAAGGGCTGTCGGTGGAGGAGATCAACGCGGTCACGGGGTACGACCCGTGGTTCCTGCGCCAGATCGAGGACATCATCGCCGCCGAGGCAGAAATCGGCGCGAATGGCCTGCCGGGCGATGCCCAGACCCTGCGCCGCTACAAGGCGATGGGCTTTTCCGACAAGCGCCTCGCCACGCTGGCCGTGCGCTCGGTCGGGGTGGCGGGCGGGCTTGCCGAAACGCAGGCGCGCCGTTCCGGCCTGCTGCACGATGCCTTGCGCGCCATGGCGGGGGCGACCAGCGAGGACGAAGTGCGCGATCTGCGCCGCAAGCTGGGCGTCCACCCGGTGTTCAAGCGGATCGATAGCTGTGCCGCCGAGTTCGAGGCGATCACGCCCTATATGTACTCGACCTACGAGGCACCCACGTTCGGCGAACCTGAGTGCGAATCCGCGCCCACCGACCGGCGCAAGGTGGTGATCCTGGGCGGCGGTCCGAACCGGATCGGGCAAGGCATAGAGTTCGATTACTGCTGCGTCCACGCCTGCTTCGCGCTGGCCGAGGCGGGCTATGAGACGATCATGGTCAACTGCAACCCGGAAACGGTCAGCACTGACTATGACACCTCCGACCGCCTTTATTTTGAGCCATTAACGGCCGAGGACGTGCTGGAGATCCTGCGGGTGGAACAGCAGAACGGCGAGCTGGTCGGGGTGATCGTCCAATTCGGCGGGCAGACCCCGCTCAAGCTGGCGCAGGCGCTGGAGGATGCGGGCATCCCGATCCTCGGCACTTCGCCTGACGCGATCGACCTGGCGGAGGACCGCGAGCGGTTCGCGCGGCTCGTCAACAAGCTGAAGCTGAGGCAGCCCGAAAACGGAATCGCTTACAGCCGTGACGAGGCGGCGGCAGTGGCGGCACGGATCGGCTATCCGGTGCTGCTGCGGCCCAGCTACGTTCTTGGCGGGCGGGCGATGGAAATCGTCGATTCCGAAGCGCAGCTCGATGACTATATCAAGACGGCGGTCAACGTGTCGGGCGACAGTCCGGTGCTGGTTGATCAATACCTGCGCGATGCGGTCGAATGTGATGTCGATGCGCTTTGCGACGGGACGGAGGTGCGTGTCGCCGGCGTGATGCAGCACATCGAGGAAGCCGGGGTTCACTCAGGCGATAGCGCCTGCACCCTGCCGCCCTATTCACTGGCGCCGGAGATTATCGCCGAGATGGAGCGCCAGGCCGAAGCGCTGGCGCATGCGCTCGGCGTGGTCGGGCTGATGAACATCCAGTTCGCGGTGAAGGGGGACGAGGTCTTCCTGATCGAGGTCAACCCGCGCGCCAGCCGCACCGTGCCGTTCGTGGCCAAGGCGATCGGCCAGCCGGTGGCCAAGATCGCCGCGCGGGTGATGGCGGGCGAAAAACTGGCCGACTTCCCGCCGTTCCGGCGCGATCTTCCCTATATGGCGGTGAAGGAAGCGGTGTTCCCCTTTGCCCGCTTCCCCGGGGCGGACCCGGTGCTCAGCCCGGAAATGAAGTCGACCGGCGAAGTGATGGGGATCGACGCCACCTTCCCGCCTGCATTCCTCAAAAGCCAGCTTGGTGCCGGGATGGTCCTGCCGCGCAGCGGCACGGTGTTCGTCTCGGTCAAGGACGGCGACAAGCCGCAGATTCTGCCGGCGGTGAAAATGCTGGTCGAGCAGGGCTTCCGGGTGATCGCCACCAGCGGCACGCACCGGTTCCTGACCGAGCAGGGCGTGCCGGTCGAATGGGTCAACAAGGTTGCCCAGGGCCAGCCGCACGTGGTCGACGCGATGATCGACGGCGAGGTCGATCTCGTCATCAACACCACCGAGGGCTGGCAGAGCCTGATCGATTCCAAGTCGATCCGGGCCACCGCGCTTGAAAAGAAGATTCCCTACTACACCACGGCTGCGGCTTCGCGTGCGGCGGCAGAGGCAATCCAGTGGGGCGACTCGGCACAGCTTGAAGTGCGGTCGTTGCAGGATTATTATAGCCCGGACTGAACAGGCTTTCCCTGACAACCTGCCTTCCTGCCAGCCGCTCTCGGCACGCGGTGGACAGGCGAGTTGTCCCGGAACGCCGAAGCTTGAAAGATGGATTGGGGAATATGGAAAAGGTTCCGATGCTCGCCGAGGGGTACGAGCAGATCACTGCCGAACTGAAGGTGCTGCGGGCCGAGCGGCCGAAGGTGGTCGATGCGATCGAGGAAGCCCGCGCCCACGGCGATCTGTCTGAAAACGCGGAATACCATGCTGCGAAAGAGCGGCAGGGTCAGATCGAGGCGCAGATTGCCGACCTCGAAGACCGGGTCAGCCGCGCCCAGATCATCGACCCGACTTCACTTTCTGGCGACCGGATCGTGTTCGGCGCCACCGTGACGATGCTCGACGAGGACGACAAGCCGGTCCGCTACCAGATCGTCGGCCAGACAGAAGCCGACGCCAAGCGCGGGCGGATCAGCTATAACTCCCCGCTGGGCAAGGCGCTGATCGGCAAGAGGGTTGGTGAGGACGTGGAAGTGACTGTCCCTTCAGGCGAGAAGTTCTACCTCGTCGAGAAGATCGAGTTCATCTGAGTTTGGCCGGGGCCGGGCCCTGGCCTTCAGTCCTTCGGTGTCAGCAGCCGGTGGATGTGCACCACCACATAGCGCATTTCCGCGTCATCGACGGTGCGCTGGGCGTTGGCGCGCCAGGCTTCCACGGCTGCATCGTAGTTGCTGTAAATCCCGACCACGTGGAGGCTCTCCGGGTCCTGGAACTCCATCGTGCGCGGGTCTTTCACCCGGCCGCCCATCACCAGGTGGAGGCGCTGCTTGGTTTCGGTTTCCTGCATGGTCTGGCTCGCTTGTCTCGGGGGGTAGGAGAATGCCGCGCGCCATAGCGAAACGGGCGCGACAGGCAAGTCCCGCCGCGCCCGACATTGGTCGCATCTGCGCAGGGATCAGGAGCGGGCGCGATCCTTGAGGCTACGCACGGTACGCGAAGCCTGCTTTCCCAGGTCGCGGGTCACGCGCCGGGCCAGGTCCTGTGCATCACTTGCCCGGTGGTTTGCCTGTCGGCCCAGGTTGCGGGCGCCGTCGCCCAGCGTATCGCCCAAATCTTCCAGGTGATCCTGCCCCTTCCGTGCGGCCTCGCCAGCATTTTCGAGTGCGGTTGCAGCATAGGCCAGGCCGAGCTCGAATGCATGGCCGAAAAAATCGCCCGCGCGTGAGCCTGCCGCGCGCCCCGCGTTCCGCCCGCGCTTGGTCATGGCGCCAATGGCGAGGCCAAGCAGGGCGACGCCGGCGACGGTGGCAAGCGGGTGCTCCCGGACAAATTCCTTAGCGGTTTCGGCCGCCTCGCGTGCCTGGTCAGTCAGGTTACGGGCAGCGTTACGCTGCTCGGCAGCTTCGATCCGACTGCGAAGAATGTCACGCTGATCACTGTTGGTGAGGGGGCTGTTCATGGGTCTGTTCCTGTAGGTCCGATGGGTTGGGGTCGCGATCGTCGAGCAATGCCAGGAGCGGATGCCGCGCCAACCAGATCGCAGTTGCTCCTACTAACGCGGCGATCACACCCTTGTTCCTGCCAGCAGCGTCAGCCACCTGCTCAAGCACCTCGACCGCGCCCTCGGTCGCGCGGTCCATCGCACGTGCGGGCACGCTACGCGCTGCAACGGTTCCCTTCAGTCTGGCAAGGTCGGCATCAATCAGGGCCCTTGCGGCATCGCGCAAAGCCTTGTCCTCGGCGAGGCGAGCCGCGTTGCTCATGATGCATCCTTTTCGAATGCGCGGGCGATTGTCGCGATCCGTTTGCGGGCTGCCAGAACAAACATCAGCGCCAGCAGCAGCAGAACCGCAAACACTGCCGCAGTCGCCCCGAGGGGTGTCAGCACAGGAGCCAGCGCAAACACCAGACCAACCACCAGCGCTATCAGAGCGAGATGGAGAAATGCCAGGGCACCCAGCAGGAACACCGCACCTGCCTTGCCTTGACCCGACGCGAACGACAGACGAGTCTTCTGGTAAGCCAGCTCAGCCGTGAGGTACGTCTGACCGTCCTCGATCAGCGCTGAAAGGTCATCGACCAGCGATCCGGCGGGAAGATCATCCCCGCCGGAGCTGGTGTCTGGTATTTCCGCGTCCTGATTGTCAGCCTGGGTCACGCTGATCGACTGCCCCGCGTCTATTCGCGGTTACCGCGAAGCGCCCGGGCGATCAGGAAACCGGCCACTGCCGCCAGCCCGACCGCAAGGCCAGGGCTCTTGCGGACGAATTCGCGCGCATCCTCACCGATTTCCTCGACACTCTTGTTGTCGATCTTGGCCGATACCTCGTGCAGGCTGCGCGAGGCCTTGCGGGCATAGTCGCCGTATTGGCTTCCGAATTTCTCGTCGATTGTGGGGGCATTGTCGGCCACGATCTTGCCCAGTGAGGACAGAGCATCGCTTGCCTTCGCCTTGCCTTCGACAGCCAGTTCGCCAGCCTTTTCCTTTGCCTGACCGCCATAGGCCTTCGCTTCGGACACCCAATCCTCGCCCTTGCCTTTGGCCTGATCGCGCAGGTTCACGGCCTTTCCGGCGGCCTCGGCCTTGAGCGCAGCTGCTCCGGCCTTGGCTTCTTCAAGCGCCGCATTGAAACGGGTCTTCGCCTCGACCCTGTTGTCGGCCGGTGCTGCCGCCGCCTTGCTGGCGGCCGGCTTGCGGGTGGTAGTTTTCTTCTTCGGAATGGCATCGCTGTTGTTGGCCATCGTACGCTCCATTTTTGCCGCCGCGCAGGGCGGTGAGGGCTTGTCTGCGCATGTGCAGCACTCATGCATCCAATGCAACTTGCACCGTCTGGTTCCGACGCATAGAGCGCAACTGCACTTTGCGGTGCCGATATTGGTGGTGTGTTATGCAATTGCAACACCTCGCCGTGCCGGACCGCCAGACCACACCAGCCGGAGCCAGCTACATGACCGCCATCATCGACATTCACGGCCGCGAAATCCTCGATAGCCGGGGCAACCCGACCGTCGAAGTCGACGTGCTGCTGGAGGATGGCAGTTTTGGACGCGCAGCCGTTCCTTCGGGTGCTTCGACCGGCGCGCACGAAGCGGTAGAACTGCGTGATGGCGATCCCTCCCGCTATCTCGGCAAGGGCGTGACCGGGGCCGTCGCGGCGGTCAATGGCGAGCTGGCCGATTCGCTGCTCGGCCTCGATGCCGAAGATCAGCGCGATATCGACACGAACATGATCGCGCTTGACGGCACGCCCAACAAGGCACGCCTGGGAGCGAACGCGATCCTGGGCGTGAGCATGGCGGTGGCCAAAGCGGCGGCGAATGCCCGCGGCCTGCCGCTGTATTCCTATATCGGCGGCGTTTCGGCGCACGTCCTGCCGGTGCCGATGATGAACATCATCAACGGCGGCGAGCATGCCGACAACCCGATCGACATCCAGGAATTCATGATCATGCCGGTCGGCGCGAACAGCTTGGCCGAAGCGGTGCGCTGGGGCGCGGAGGTGTTCCACACCCTGAAGAAGGGCCTGTCGGAAAAGGGGTTGGCCACCTCGGTCGGCGACGAAGGCGGCTTCGCGCCGAACCTTTCCAGCACCCGTGCCGCGCTGGACTTCATCATGCAATCGGTCGAGCGGGCCGGGTTCAAGCCCGGCAGCGACATCGTGCTGGCACTGGACTGCGCCGCAACCGAATACTTTGCCGATGGGCGCTACGACATGGCGGGCGAGCAGATTTCGCTCAGCCCGGACGAAATGGCGCGTTACCTGGCGGAACTGTGCAACGACTATCCGATCCGTTCGATCGAGGACGGCATGAGCGAGGACGATTTTGACGGATGGAAGGCGCTGACCGACCTCGTCGGCAATAAGGTCCAGCTGGTCGGCGATGACCTGTTCGTGACCAACCCGCGCCGCCTGGCTGACGGCATCCAGCGCGGTCTCGCCAATTCGCTGCTGGTCAAGGTCAACCAGATCGGCACTCTTAGCGAGACGCTGGAAGCGGTCGAGATGGCGCACCGCGCAGGTTACACGGCGGTAATGAGCCACCGCTCTGGCGAAACCGAGGATGCGACCATTGCCGACCTGGCGGTTGCGACCAACTGCGGCCAGATCAAGACCGGCTCGCTTGCCCGGTCCGACCGGCTCGCCAAGTACAACCAGCTCATCCGGATCGAGGAAGAACTCGGCTGCAGCGCCCGCTATGCCGGGACAGACTGCTTCGGCCGCTAGGCTTTCTCCGCCCGGTTCTTCGGGTGGAACCAGTACTGCCACACCCCTAGCCGGTTGCCCGGCTGCCAAGGTCGAATGCGATCGTGGCTATCCATTCGGGCAGTCCGTTCATCGTTGCAGCAGCGCACGGCGCGCCATAAGGTTCCTCGCGGAGAGGATCATCAATGGGGCAATTTCCGGCGCATCCGGACGAGATTACCAATGATTGGTGGGAGTCGGCGCTGGGCCGTGTGCCCATCACTTGGCGCTGGGAAGCGATCGGCACGGGCCAGGTGGGGGACAGCGTTCGCTTCCATCTGGACTTCGGCGGCAGGCAAGAGACGCTGGCCGGCAAGTTCGCCGCCGCCGATCCGACCAGCCGAGGCACGGCCGCCATGCTGGGACTCTATGCCAAGGAAGTGGCGTTCTACCGCGAGATTGCTCCAAGCCTGCCGGTCCGCACGCCGGTGGTCCACGCGGCCGACGTTTCCGGGGACGGCGGCAGCTTCATCCTGCTGTTCGAGGATCTCGGCCCGGCGCGGGGCGGAAACCAGCTGGCCGGCTGCTCGCTGGAAGATGCCAAGGAAGGTGTGAAGCAGGCCGCCGCGCTCCATGCGCCGAGCTGGCACAATGCGGAAATTCTGGCGCTCGACTGGCTCCAGCCCAGCGAACAGGCAGCGGCGCAGGTCAAGGCGCTTTACCCCCAGGCGCAAGCCGTCTTTCGCGAACGCTATTCGGACAGCCTCGAGCCGGAATACATGGCACTGTGCGAGGAACTGGCCGAGATCACAGCCTCGATGGACCGGGTTCCAGAGACCGTGAGCCTCGTCCACGGGGACTTCCGGCTCGATAACATGCTGTTCGACGTGCAGGGCGGGGCCGAACCGATTGCGGTGCTGGACTGGCAGACGCTCGGTATCGGCAACGGGCTCACCGATATTGGCTACTTCCTCGGCTGCGGCATCGGCGATGCATTGCGCCGGGCGCACGAGCGCGACCTGCTCGAACTCTACTGCGCGGAAATGACCGCGCGCGGTGTGCCGCTCACGGTCGAGCAGATCTGGCGCGACTATGTGATCGGCGCGCTGCATGGGGTCTCCACCGCCGTGTTCAGCGCGGCCTTCGTGGTGCGGACCGAGCGGGGCGACGCCAATTTCCTGTCCATGGCGCGCGGTGCCTGTGCGCTGTGCCTGGAACACGGCAGTCTCGCGCTCTTGAAAGAAGGTTGATGCAATGGTTCTGACCCGCGGCGACGATTACCCGATCCACCAGACGGCGGACCCGATCGCCTATTCCGGCACCGACCGGAATTTCTATGACCGCTATTTCTTCAACGGATACGCGCCCGACGGCAGCGGGTTCTTCGCGGTCGCCTTCGGGGTCTATCCCCACCTCGATGTGGCGGACGCGCATTTCTGCGTCATCCGCGACGGGGTGCAGCACTGCGTCCACGCCAGCCGCAAACTGGGAATGGAGCGGATGGAGCTGGCCTGCGGTCCGGTGCGGATCGAGATCGTCGAGCCGCTCAAGCGGCTACGCGTGATTGTGGAAGGTGAGGGGATTGCCGCCGACCTGATCTTCACCGGACGGGCCTTTCCGATCGAGGAGCCGCGGTTTACCTGGCGGGTCGGGCCGCGCACCGTGATGGATTATACCCGCCTGACCCAGAACGGGCATTATGAAGGCTGGATCGAGGTCGATGGCAAGCGGCAGGCGCTGGCCTCCGGCACGGCCGGAACGCGCGACCGCAGCTGGGGCGTGCGCCCGGTCGGCGCGTCGGACCCGCAGTTCGGCGGCGGGGTGCCGCAGTTCTTCTGGCAGTGGACCCCAGTCAACTTGCCAGGCCGCAGCCTGTTCTTCCACCTCAATGCTCATGCCGATGGCACGCCCTGGAACACCCGTGCCGTGATCGCGCCTGATGGCAATGGGCCAGAAGCCTTCACCGAATCGCACGAGCCGCGGATGGACGCGCCGCTCGCCCCCGGCACGCGCTGGCCGGATGGCGGGGTGCTGTCCATCGGGGAAGAAGAGTTCCGGTTCGAGCCGGTCGCCCGGTTCCAGATGCGCGGGCTCGGCTATACCTCACCGAGGTGGAACCACGGGCTCGATCACGGCAAGCTGGAGGTCGAGCGCGAGGATATCGCGCTCGACACCATCGATCCTGCAAGACCGGATAACCTCCACGTGCAGATGTTGAGCCGAGTCACCGGCCCGGGGGGCGAGCAGGGCATGGGCGTGTTCGAGCAGCTCGCCATCGGCGATTATGCGCCGCTTGGCCTCAAAGGGCTGGCCGATCCGGCGGACTGAGCCTTAGCCGAAGCGCAGGCCGAGTTCGTAGAGAGCCAGCGCAGCCTTGGCTGCTTCGCCGCCCTTGTCCTTTTGGGCAGGATCGGCGCGGACCAGCGCCTGCTCTTCGTTCTCAACCGTCAGGATGCCGTTGCCGATGGCCATGCCGTCCATGGTCAGGGCCATGATCCCGCGGGCGCTTTCTCCGGCGACGATTTCGAAGTGGTAGGTTTCGCCGCGGATGACCACGCCGATGGCGACATAGCCATCATACAGGTCGCTTTCGTCAGCCAGCACGATCGCGCCGGGAATCTCCAGCGCGCCCGGAACGGTCAGGACATCAACGTCATGCCCGGCTGCGCGCAGCGCGGCGCGTGCGCCTTCGACCAGCATATCGTTGAGGTGGTCGTAGAAACGCGCTTCGACAATCAGGAACCGGGCCATACAATACTCCGCATCAGGGTGGACGCGGGCGTTAGCGGTCATTGGCGGGAAGGGGAAGTGGTGGACGCACTAGGGCTCGAACCTAGGACCCGCTGATTAAGAGTCAGCTGCTCTACCAACTGAGCTATGCGTCCACACGCCGGTTTCCGGCGACGCCCGAATCGGGCGAGGCGCTGCATTTAGCGAAAGATCGGGCCAAGGCAAGGGGGTGTTGCGGGGCCGCCGACTAGAAACCGCTTCGTGGGGCGTTGCGGTTCCACCGGTGCACCATCATCAGCGTGCCGATGCAGATCATCGCCGTCAGCATGGAAGACCCGCCATGGCTCATCCACGGCAGGGGCATGCCCTTGGCCGGGGCAAGGCCCATCACCATGAGCAGGTTGATGGCGATATAGAAGAAGATCGTGGCGGTCACGCCGCCCGCCAGCAGCCCCCCGAAGCGATCCTTCGATGCCCGCGCGACTTGCAGGCCCCAGCGCAGGATGAGAGCATACATCAGCAGAACAAACAGCCCGCCGACCAGGCCCCACTCCTCCGCCATGCTGGCGAACACGAAATCGGTGTGTGGTTCCGGCAGGTAGTTGAGGTGGCTTTGCGATCCTTCATTGAAACCCTTGCCGAACAATCCGCCCGAGCCAATCGCGATCTTTGACTGGCTGATATGGTAGCCTGCCCCGAGCGGGTCACTTTCCGGGTCAAGGAAGGTCGTGACCCGCTTCTGCTGGTAATCGTGCAGCCCGAAGAAATAGACGATCGGCGCCAGCATGACTGCGGCTCCACCCGCGCTCACGAACCACCACAGCGGCAATCCAGCCAGGAACATGACGATCAAGGCACTGAACACGATTGCCACCGAGGTGCCAAGGTCGGGCTGCATCAGCACCAGCGCCACCGGCAGCAAGATGAAGCCGATCGCGGGTGCCAGCGCCTTCGCGGTCGGGATCAGCCCGATCGGGAGCCGCGCGTAATAGGTCGCCAGCACCAGGCAGATGGTCGGCTTCATCAGTTCCGAGGGCTGCAGGCGCATGAAGCCCAGTTCGAGCCAGCGCTGGCTGCCGCCTTTCACCGCGCCGACGACTTCCACTGCCAGCAACAGAATCAGAACCCCGACAAAGGCCGGGTATGCCAGCGTCATAATCAGGTCACGGTTGAGGCGGGAAATGACCAGCGCGATCACCATGAATACCGCGAAACGAACAAGGTGGGGCAGGGCGTATGGCTGCATCGAGCCGCCCCCGGCAGAATAGAGCACCATGGCGCCAAACCCCGCCAGCAGCATCATCGGCACAAGCATCTGCCAAGGCAGGCGCGCCAGCGGGGCGGGGATAATCGAACTCATTCCTCGTCACCCACCGGAGTGCTCTCGACATTCTCGGACCGGTTGATCGCCGCATCGGTGGCGGAAGCAGCAGGTTGGGCTGCGGCTGCCCGTGCTTCGGCATCCACCTGATTGAAGATGTCTTCCTCGCGCCGGGGCGGCGGGCGGGTTATCTCGCCTGCCTGCGCAGCATAGGCGGCGTATTTTGCTGCGAGCCGCTGCTGCGCGGTGCCGCCCCACTGTTTCTCCAGTGCGTGAAGCGCCGCCATCCCCTTGGCCGGATCAAACAGGAAGGTCGTGACGTCGCGGGCGATGGGATATGCTGCGCCAGATCCGCCACCATGTTCGATCACCACGGCCCCGGCATATTTCGGCTTGTCGAACGGCGCGAAGAAGATGAACAGGCCGTGGTCGCGGTATTTCCACGGGCCCGACCTGCCATCGGAAATGTTGAGTGAAACCACCTGCGCGGTGCCGGTCTTGCCCGCCATCAGGATATCGGGGATCGGCAACCGGCCGCGACCTGCCGTGCCGGGCCCGTTGACCACATCGCTCATGGCCTGGCGGACATAGGCAACGTGTTCAGGCGGGAAATCAACGTCGACGAAGGTCTTGGCCTTGCCTTTGACGAGGTTCGGTTCGATGTGCCGCCCGGTCGCGAGCCGAGCCGACATAACCGCCAGTTGCAGCGGATTGGACAGCATGTAGCCTTGGCCGATGGTTGCGTTGACCGTGTCGAAGGCTGCCCAGGGGCGGCCATACTTACGCATTTTCCATTCGGGATCGGGCACTGTGCCGTAAAACTGGCTCAGCACAGGCAGGTCGAACTCCTCCCCCATGCCGCAAAGGCGAGCCATGTCCGCGATCGGCTGCATCCCGACCCGCTGGGCCATGGCGTAGTAATAGACATCGCAGCTCTGATAGATGCCCTTGGCCATGTTGACATGGCCGTGTCCGCGCCGGTTCCAGCACCGGAAGACCCGGTTGCCAACCCTGAGGCCACCGCCGCAAAAGACGGTCTCTTCCGGTCGGATCCCTGCCTGGAGCAAAGCCATCGACACCATCGGCTTGACGGTGGAGGCTGGCGGGTAGAGCCCCTTGAGCACTTTGTTGCGCAGCGGCACCCGGTCATCATCTCGCAGCATCGCGTATTCGATCCGGCCGATTCCGTCCGAAAAGCTGTTGGGATCAAAACTGGGCATGGAGGCCATGCAGAGCAGGTCGCCGGTATCACAGTCCATCACCACCACAGATCCGGACTCGAGCCCGATCCGGCGGGCTGCATAATCCTGCAGCGGGCCGTCGATGGTCAACTGGACCGGCTTGCCCTGAATATCCTCGCGCTTGTCGAGATCACGCACGATTCGGCCGGAGGCGGTTACTTCGACCCGCCGCGCGCCGGGCTTACCCCGCAGCGCGCTTTCGAATTGCTTTTCCACCCCATCCTTGCCCAGCTTGAACCCGGGGGTTAGCATCAGCGGGCTGGGATTGGCTTCGTATTCCTCGGCTGAGGCCGGACCAACATAGCCGATCAGATGGCCCACCGTCGGGCCAGTCGGATAGAATCTGGAAAAACCCTGCTGCGGTAGTACCCCCGGCAGTTCCGGGAGGCGCACACTGAGGGCGGCGAACTGCTCGTAACTCAGGCCGGCGGCAACTTCGACCGGTTGAAATCCGCGCGCCTTGTTAATCTTGTCGCGCAGGTCTTCCAGCCTGACCGGCTCGAGACCGAGCACTTCACCGAGAACGGACATGGTTCGGTCGAGGTTGTCGATCCGCTCCGGAATCAGGTCGACCCGGAAATCGGCCCGGTTGGACGCCAGCGGTGCGCCATTGCGATCAAGTATCCAACCGCGCCGGGGCGGGATCAGGGACAGGTTAACCCGGTTGCTTTCTGCCGCCAGCGTGTACTGTTCGTTCTGGCCGATGGCCATCCAGGCCATCCGGCCAGCGAGCAGTATCCCGATCCCGCCACCAACCGCCCCAACAACCATTGTGCGACGGTCGAAGGAGTTCTTCAGTGTGGCGGAACTGATGATTGACCGAGGCCGCCTTCGAGCCATCAGTCGATCACCTTGAACCGCGTCAATCGTAATCGGTCGAGCCAGGACACCATACGGGCAACGATGGGATAGAGCAGAGAAGAGAGCAAGAGCTGTGGGCCGAGCGCCACGAGTCCGGGCCCCTCGATCCGGGCGCCGGAAAACAGGGCGGCCAGCACGATGTAGCCGATCAGGACCGCGCATGAGAGCAGCCAGTCGAGAGGAAACTCGCGCCATGGCAGCCGGTATTCGATCAGTTCGATCAGCAACAGCGCAAGCGACCACAGCGCAATCGCGCTCCCGAACGGTTGCCCGCTGAACAGGTCGTCGAACAGGCCCAGCGGAAACCCCGCCCAAACCGGCAGCAGCCCCGGGCGGACCAGCCGCCAGCACAGCAGCATCAGGAAGCCGAGTGGCGGAACCAGCGGAACAGCGCTGGCCACGGGCAAGGTCTGGACCAGCGATGCGGCCATGATAGTGGCCCATGGAACGGCAATGGCAAGAACCGGCGAGTGCGTGCGGTTGATCCGGCTGCCATATTTATCACGCCGTGCCTGGGGGTTGAGCTGCTCACTCACTGCGGCAGCGCCTGTTCCACCGGGACGCGCGAAGCCGCAACGGTCTCGGCCTGCCACAGGGGTGTCACGGCGACATAGTCTGTCGCCGCCGGGTCGCTCACCATCCGGGCCAGCGCGCCATCGCTGGTGATCTCCGTAGCGATCGCCACTGCCATACCGGGCGCGAAGTATCCGCCGGTTCCGCTGGTGACGAACAGGTCGCCCTTGCGGATCGGATTGATGCCGAGATTGATCAGGCGGATCCGCAGCAGCCCGTCGCCGCGCCCCTCCGCAAAGGCCACCACTTCTTCGCGGGCGAGGCGGACCGGCAGGACCGATTGGCTGTCCGTCAGCAGCAGCACCCTCGCCGTGGCCGGGCCGACCTCCAGCACCCGGCCGACCACGCCGCGCGCGCTGCGCACCGGCATTCCGGGTTTCACGCCCTGCCTGGCCCCGGCGCCGATATAGCCAAACCTCCGGGCACTCGATGCGCTGGAGCCGATGAAGTGCGTGATCGCAACCGGCTTGCCATCGTCGGTCTGCACCAGTCCGAGCAGGGCCTTGAGCCGCTCGTTTTCCTGCTCCACCGCCTTGGCCTCAGCCAGCCTGATGCGGGCGAGTTCGATTTCCTCGCGTAGGCTGGCGTTCTGACTGCCGGCGTTCCAGAAACCGGCAATCCGCTCCAGCAGGCTCTGGCTCTCCGTGCGCGCCACGGTGGTTGGTGCCGCAACCGGTGCGGCCGCCGTCTGCGCGGCATTTCTCGGCCCGCTGAAACTGGTGGGGCGCCACAGCGACACGGCCAGCAAAACCATCCCGAGCAGCAAGCCCAGCGCAGCCAGCACATATCCGGTAAAGACACCGTATTGCGCCCTGCGGGAGGTGCTTGAGCGCCGTTTGTCGGGCGGCGCCATCGCCTGCCCCGGCCTTAAGCGGTCATCAGGACGCCGCGATAGATCGGATCTTCCATCGCTCGCCCAGTACCGATTGCCACGCAGGACAGGGGATCTTCAGCTACCGAAACCGGCAGACCGGTTTCCTCGCGCAGGTGGACATCGAGACCCTTGATCAGCGCGCCGCCCCCGGTCAGCACGATACCCTGGTCGACGATGTCGGCGGCAAGCTCGGGCGCGGTGTTTTCCAGCGCGATCCGTACGCCTTCGACGATGGCGCCGATCGGTTCGGCCAGCGCTTCGGCGATATGGCCCTGGTTTATGGTAATTTCCTTGGGCACCCCGTTGACCAGATCACGGCCCTTGATGGTGATGATCTCACCAATTCCGTCTTCCGGGGCCATGGCGACGCCGTAGTCGCGCTTGATCCGCTCTGCCGTCGATTCCCCGATCAGCAGGTTGTGGTGGCGGCGGACGTAGGAAACGATCGATTCGTCCATCTTGTCGCCGCCAGTGCGGACCGAGGCAGCGTAGGCAAGGCCGCGCAGCGACAGGACCGCGACTTCGGTCGTGCCGCCGCCGATATCGACGACCATGCTGCCGACCGGCTCGGTCACTGGCATGTCGGCCCCGATCGCCGCGGCCATTGGTTCCAGAATCAGATAGACTTGGCTGGCGCCGGCATTGGAAGCGGCGTCACGAATGGCGCGGCGTTCGACCGAGGTCGAGCCGCTGGGAACGCAGATGGTGATTTCCGGCGGGCGGAACATGCTGGTCTTGCGACCGTTCACCTTGCGGATGAATTCCTTGATCATTTCCTCAGCCCAGTCGAGGTCGGCAATCACGCCGTCTCGCAGCGGGCGGATTGTCTCGATGCTGTCCGGGGTCTTGCCCATCATCATCTTGGCATCATCGCCGACTGCCTTGACTTTCTTGATCCCGTTAATCGTCTCAATCGCGACGACCGAAGGCTCGTTCAGAACAATGCCTTCTCCATCGACATAGACCAGCGTGTTGGCCGTCCCGAGATCGATGGCCATGTTGCGCGAACCGAATTTGAAGAGCTTGGACAGGAAGGTCATTTCGACGGGCGATCCGTTTGTGATACAGGGTTTCGCTCCGGTTTCCCGGAGGGCGTTCCACCCTGAGCTGGCAGGAAGTGACCGCCCTTTAACGAATGCGCAGGGAAAACGCCAAAAAATTGTGTCGACAGGCGGGGCAATTTTCCACTGTCGGCCTCGAATCCGGCGCATATCAGCGCTAGCATCGCATGATGCCGCATATTCGCCGCCTTCCCGACGCGCTGGTCAACCGCATTGCGGCGGGGGAAGTGGTCGAACGTCCAGCGGCTGCGCTCAAGGAAGTGGTCGAAAATGCCATCGATTCGGGCGCGCGCCGGATCAGCGTAAAACTGGTTGAAGGCGGGCTGGCGCGGGTCGAAGTGACAGACGACGGCTGCGGCATGAGCCCGGCGGAAATGGCGCTGGCGCTGGAACGCCATGCCACCTCGAAACTGCCGGATGACGCGATCGAGCAGGTTACGACGCTGGGCTTTCGCGGCGAGGCGCTGCCATCGATTGCCAGCGTTGCCCGTTTCACGCTGGAAAGCCGTCCACATGATGCGGCGGAGGGCTGGCGCAAGGTGGTCGATCATGGTCGGCTGATCGATGACGGTCCGGCCGCCCTGCCGCCGGGCACGCACGTCCGGATCGAGCAGCTGTTCGGACAGGTGCCGGCACGGCGCAAGTTCCTGCGCAGCGAGCGCAGCGAATACGCCGCCTGCCTGGACGTTGTCCGCCGTCTCGCCATGGCCCGGCCCGACATCGCGTTTACGCTCGAACACGGCGAGAGGCGGATCCTCCAGGCGCAGGCAGGCGAAAGCGTGGCCGAGCGGGTGGCGGGCATTGTCGCGCGCGAATTGGCCGACAACGGTGTGATGATCGACCTTGAGCGCGGCGCCATGCGGCTGACCGGCGTGGCCGGGCTGCCGACCTACAACCGCGGCGTGGCGGACCATCAGTATCTGTTCGTCAACGGGCGCCCGGTAAAGGACAGGCTGCTAACCGGCGCTGTGCGCGGTGCCTATGCCGATATGCTGGCGCGGGACCGGCACGCGGTGCTGGCGCTGTTCCTAGACCTGCCGCCCGAAGATGTCGACGTGAACGTCCACCCCGCCAAGACCGAGGTTCGCTTCCGCGATGCGGCGGCGGTGCGCGGGTTCATCGTTTCCGGCCTGAGGCAGGCGCTGAGCACCGGCGACCGGCGCTCGTCGCAGAGGCCGGATCGGCACGCAATGGCGCGGTGGCAGCCCGAGCCCATGGAACCCGCGCTCCGCTCTATGTTCGACAGGGGTGAATGGTCGGCCGCGCAAGGCAGCGCTGTGCGGGAGACGGCGCCGGTGTGGCGCGCGCACGGCACAGAGATGCTGGCTGCGCCGCAGGGCAGGGCTGAACCGGCTTCGCCCGTTCCGGAAAGTGCGCTAGATTTCCCCCTTGGCATCGCCCGCGGCCAGGTCGCCAACACCTACATCGTCGCTGAGTCGGCTGATGGGCTGATACTGGTCGACCAGCACGCCGCGCACGAGCGGCTGGTGCTGGAATGCCTCCGCGCGGCCGGGGCAGGGGAGGCTGTCGCGCGGGCGCAGGCGCTGCTGATCCCGGACGTGGTCGAACTCGACGAGCCGGCATGCGACAGGCTCGAAGCGGCCGCGCCAAGACTGGCCGAGATGGGGCTAGGGGTCGAACGGTTCGGGCCCAATGCCATGCTGGTGCGCTCCCTCCCTCATGCTCTTGCCAGTGCAGACCCCGCCAAGTTGCTGACTGACATTGCTGATGACCTCGCCCTGCATGGGGAAACGTTGCTGCTGGGCGAAAAACTCGACCTCGTCCTCGCGACCATGGCCTGTCACGGATCAGTACGGGCAGGACGTCCGCTCTCGGTAGCGGAGATGAACGCGCTGCTGCGCGAGATGGAGCGCACCCCGCGCTCAGGCCAATGCAACCATGGCCGTCCCACGTGGGTTAAGCTGAAGATGGAAGACGTAGAGAAGCTTTTCGGGAGACATTGATGCGGTTCATGCTGATCATGGCGGCGCTGGCCGTTGCAGGGTGCGGCGAGGCCGAACAGCGGGACCGGGCTGCGAAAGTGGCGGAAATCGAGCAGGCCAATGCGGGTGTGGCGGTGCCGGTCAGACCCGAACCGATCCTCTATCCGGACATTGAACAGCACGAACTGACTGCCCCGTCCTGTGCCTTTGCGCCCGATGGCGGCGGGATGGCCCCGATCCTGCTGGCGATGGAGGACCGCGCGGTCATGAAGCTGTCGGGTGATATCGCGCAATTTGCCCCCGACAACGGTGTGCAGAAGGGGCCGGAAGTGGCCTGGACCAAGTATGACGGGCTCACCTACTCGATCCGGTTCGGGCTGGGCGCACAGCAGCCAGATGAACCGGGCGGCAATCGTTATGAGGCAACGCTGGAAATCCGCGACGGGGCAGACCGGGAGGTTTACCGCGCGTCCGGCTTTGCCCAGTGTCCCGCCTGATCATTCGATCGGGGCGTCTGGCTCCCGCACCCGGATCAACCCGTTCGAAACCATTTCCAGCACGATGTCGCCATTCTGGTTGAAGGTCCGGCTGCGGGACTTGAAAATACCCATGTCCCGGCGCGACTGGCTGCGGCGCTTTTCCAGGATTTCGCTTTCGACGCTCAGCGTGTCGCCCGGATATACTGGCTTCACCCAGCGCAGGCTGTCCACGCCCGGCGAGCCGAGTCCGGCCTGGGCATTGGTCTTCATGTTCTCGACCATCATGGCCATGGTCATCGAGCAGGTGTGCCACCCGCTGGCAGAGATGCGCCCGAAATGGGTCTGCGCCGCAGCCTCGTCTGACAGGTGGAACGGCTGCGGATCATATTTGCCCGCAAATTCCATCACCTCCTTGCGCGTGACCTGATAGGCGCCGAAGCTCTGCCGTGAACCGACCACCAGGTCTTCGTAGTGCAACATCGGGCGGCTTTCAGACATTGAACTTGAACAGCAGTACGTCACCATCCTGCACCACGTATTCCTTGCCTTCCTGGCGCAGTTTGCCGGCTTCCTTGGCTCCGGCCTCGCCACCAAGATTGACATAGTCATCGAAGGCAATCGTTTCGGCCCGGATGAAACCCCGTTCGAAATCGCTGTGGATCTCGCCCGCCGCCTGCGGGGCCTTGGCCCCGGAGGGGAAAGTCCAGGCGCGTGCTTCCTTCGGGCCAACGGTGAAGAAGGTCTTGAGGCCCAGCAGCTTGTAGCCTGCGCGGATGACCCGGCTGAGGCCGCTCTCGGAGAGGCCGAGAGCTTCGAGAAACTCGCCCCGATCTTCCACCGGCATGGTGACGAGTTCGCTTTCAATCGCGGCAGAGACAACCACGGCTTCTGCCCCTTCGGCCTGCGCCTTGGCGAACACGAGTTCGGAAAGGGCGTTGCCGGTGGCGGCGTCTTCCTCGCCCACGTTGCAGACATAGAGCACCGGCTTGGCCGTGAGCAACTGGGCCTGCGCGAACAGGCGGGCTTCCTCGTCATCCTTGGGCTCTGTCAGCCGGGCGGGCTTGCCCTCGCGAAGCAGTTCAAGCGCCTGGCCGAGCACGCTCGCCATCGCCTTGGCTTCCTTGTCTCCGCTGGCACCTTTCTTGGCAGCCGCCGGAACGCGCTTTTCAAGGCTTTCGAGATCGGACAGCATCAGCTCGGTCTCGACCACTTCGGCGTCCGCGATCGGATCGACCTTGTTGGCGACGTGCTGGATGTCGTCATCCTCGAAGCAGCGCAGCACGTGGACCACCGCGTCAACTTCGCGGATATTGCCGAGGAACTGGTTGCCCAGGCCTTCGCCCTTGCTCGCGCCTTTAACCAAACCGGCAATATCGACAAACGCGAGCTGGGTCGGGATGACTTTGGCCGACTTGCCGATTTCAGCCAGCCGGTCGAGCCGTTCGTCCGGCACGGCAACCTGCCCGACATTCGGCTCGATCGTGCAGAACGGGTAGTTCGCAGCCTGCGCGGCCTGCGTCTCGGTCAGTGCATTGAACAGCGTGGACTTGCCGACATTGGGCAGCCCGACGATCCCGCAACGGAAACCCATCGAAAACTCCGGTGATAGCTTTG
Source organism: Sphingomonadaceae bacterium (assembly GCA_046294735.1). Lineage (GTDB taxonomy): Bacteria > Pseudomonadota > Alphaproteobacteria > Sphingomonadales > Sphingomonadaceae > 34-65-8. Next base: position 92,771 of record JBKBKB010000001.1, on the reverse strand, counting down.
GCGGCGGGCCTTAGCCGCCTGCCGTGCACAACGCCAGTCAGACGTTGTGCACCGCCCGAACCAGCGGACCAAGGGTGGGGGAACGGCCGAGCCATTCGACCTGGGTCTGCGCGCTCACCTCGTTGATCGCGACCTGCGGCTTGGGGCCGGGGTGGACGGGCACGCGCAGGGGGCGGGTGCCGGCCGGCAGGGCGATGATCCGGGCGATTTCGCGCGGCACGTCCATCGGGTCGGCGCTGCGGCCGGAGCCGTCCTCCACGCCCATCCGCGCAACCTGCTCCGGATAGCCGGACGAGTGTACCTCATCGAGCCGGTCCTTGAGTGCTTGCGAATAGGCATTGCGGTTCACCCAGACATCGGTGGGATAGCCGCCGGGCTGGATGATCGTCACCTCGATCCCGTGCGGGACCAGTTCATAAGCGAGCTGCTCGCTCATCGCCTCCAGCGCGAACTTGGTGGCGGAGTAGTGACCGGAATAGGGCGCGATGACCCGGCCAAGCTGGCTGGAGATCTGGAACAGCTGGCCGCTCTTGCGCGCGCGCATTCCCGGCAGCACCGCGCGGGCAAGGCGGTGGCAGCCGAACACGTTGGTATCGAAGATCAGCCGTGTCGCTTCGATGTCCTGCACTTCGACCGGGCTTGAAATGCCGATCCCGGCATTGTTCATCAGCACGTCGAGCGGGCCGCCATTGATGCGTTCGGCCTCGGCCACGCCGGCGGCGACCTGTTCGTCAGACAGGACATCGATCTCGATCAGGTGGATATCGAGCTTGTCCGCTGCGGCCAGCGCGCGCAGTTCCTCGCCTTCGGGCCGGGGGAGGTTGCGCATGGTGGCAAAAACCCGGGCACCGCGCCGGGCGAAATATTCGGCCCCGAGCCGACCAAAGCCTGAGGACGAGCCGGTAATCAAGATTGCCTTGCCTTTGAGGTCCGGTTCGCCGGTGGCAGCGCGCAAGGGCGCGGCGGTGGCGAGCGCAGAAGCGGCGGCAGCTCCGGCGAGCAGGCTGCGGCGGTCAAGTCGGGGCATCGGGGTGGTCCTTGACTGGTGGTGGAACGGCGTCAGGACAGGTTATTCAGCTTTCGCCATTGTGCAAGTTCGCGCGGGCTTTTCAGGCGCACGACCTTGCCGGGCCAGGGGGCAAGGGCCGCCTCCGTGCGCAGCCGCGGGTCGGAGTTTGAGCGCGCTGCGCCGGAACTCAACCCTGCATCCGCAGCGCATATTCGTTCATGAAGCGCGCGTCGTCGCCCTTGGCGAGCCATTCCGCCTCCGCGCCGATGGCGCCGAGCATGGCGACCAGGTCGTCCATTTCCGGCTTGGCGTAGTTGCCCAGCACGTGGCCGGTGACCCGTTCCTTGTGCCCCGGATGGCCGATGCCGATCCGCACGCGGCGGAAATCCGGCCCCAGATGCTGGTTGATGGACCGCAGCCCGTTGTGCCCGGCCAGCCCCCCGCCGACGCGGACCTTGACCCGGAACGGATCGAGATCGAGCTCGTCATGGAATACGGTCAGTGCGTCCGGTTCCAGCTTGTAGAACCGCAGCGCCTCGGCCACCGCGCGGCCGCTTTCGTTCATATAGGTGGCGGGTTTGAGCAGCAGCACCTTGTGCGTGCCGATCCGCCCTTCCTGGGTCCAGCCGGAAAACTTCTTCTGCACCGGGCCGAAGCCTTGCATTTCCGCGATCACGTCGCAGACCATGAAGCCGATATTGTGCCGGTGCATCGCATATTGCGGACCGGGGTTGCCGAGGCCTGCCCAGATTTGCATCATCGCTCCCTAACCATGCCCCGGTCAAAAGAAAACGCCGGTGCCGCATGGCGCGGAACCGGCGTTTTGGTATTGCGGTGGAAGTTTTCAGCCTTCGGCTTCGGTTTCTTCCTCGGCGGCGGCAGCGCCTTCGGCCTTCTTCAGGGCCGATGGGGCGACCAGCGTGGCGATGGTGAAATCGCGGTCGGTGATTGCACTCACCGAACCTTCGGGCAGAGTCACTTCGCTGATGTGGATCGAATCGCCCACGTCCTTGCCGGTCACGTCAATGCTGACTTCCGTTGGGATACGGTTGGCGTCGCACACCAGTTCAAGCTCGTGGCGGACGATGTTGAGCACGCCACCCTTCTTGAGGCCGGGGCTGGCATCTTCGTTGATGAACACGACCGGAACCTGCACGTCGACCTTGGAGTCCTTGTTCAGGCGCAGGAAGTCGACATGGAGCGGACGATCGGAAACCGGGTGCTGCGCCACATCCTTCGGAAGGGTGTTAATACGCTTGCCGCCGACTTCAATGGTGACGATCGAGTTCATGAAATGCCCGGTCATCATTTGCCGGAACAGTTCCTTGCCCTCGACGTGGATCAGGATGGGTTCGTCCTTGCCGCCATAGATCACGGCGGGGACACGGCCTTCGCGACGCAGTGCACGGGAGGCTCCCTTGCCAGCCCGTTCGCGCGTCTCGGCCGGCAGGGTCAGAGCGTCGCTCATCGGTATTGCCTTTCGAAATGCATTGAGTGTTACAGCTCGGTCCGCCACGCCTCCAGGGATGACCATGGCGCCGAAGGGCGGCCCTATAGCGAGGGCGGGCGAAAACGCAAGGGCAGTTACCGGACGGCGCGGACGGTGAAGCCTTCCGCGTCCAGCAGGGCGGCCAGCCCGTCCGGCCCGGGCAGATGGCCCGCACCGACGGCGACCAGTACCCGGTGCTCCCGTCTCAACAGGCGGGCCAGGAAAGGGGCCCACTCCGCGTTGCGACGGGTCAGCAAGACATGGCGCAGTTCCGGATCGGCCAGCAGGGTTGAATTGGCCGGATCGATCAGCCGGTCGATATCACCCGAAAGCCATGCCCGGGTGAGGCGGCCGGGGTCGTCCCGTGCGCGCTGCTGGTCCCGCACCACCGCCGCCAGCATGTCGCGCTGCTCGCGCTCGGGCAGGTCGTCGAACATGGCAAACTGCTCCGCCATGCCTTCCAGTTCGATTACCTCGCGACCCTTGAAAGCGCGCACCAGAGCCCGGTCAACGCCGTTGCGGCTGTCGCCATGGCGGACCGTCTGGGCCAGCATGAGGGCGGCGGCCCAGGTATCGACGCGGCCCAGATCGTCATAGCTCAGGCCGCTGCGGTCAACCAATCCGGCGAGTGCCGGACGCAGTTCGCCCGGCACCCGTTCGAGGATGCCGGGCTGGCCGTGCGCGGCCGCTCTGGCATTGAACAGTGCAGTGGCGCCCGCCCGATCGTCGAGGTCGGCAATCTCGACCACCAGCAGGTCGGCCCCGGCAATGGCCCGCTCGATCGCGGGGGTTTGCCATTTGGTCCCGTCCGGCAGAGCATGGATCGTGCCGAACAGCCAGCCCTCGACCGATCCGTCTGCCGAGGCCAGCTCGTAGAGGATCGGCGAGGGCGGCGGGGCATCCGGGTCCGGCTTGCCGCAGGCTGTCAGCAGCATTGCTGCCACCAGCCCGAATGCAAGCCGGAGCGCGCCGGTCATTGCACGCGCGCGGTTTCAATGCCGCGCTGTGCGAGCAGATCCTGCACGCTGCGGTCACCGGCGAGGTGGCCCGCGCCGACGGCCATGAACACCGTGCCCGGCATGTCGAGCCGTGCGTCGATCCATTCCGCCCAGTTGGCGTTGCGCGAATAGAGCAGGGCCTCGGCCACGGCCGGATCGCTCAATTCCTGGTTCATGATTGCTGCCAGCCCTTCGACATCGCCTTCGGCCCATTTCCCGACCATGGCATTGAGCGTGGGCGTCACTTGATCAATGGTCGATGCGGAAGCGATCAGGAATGCGATCTGCTCATTCTGTTCCATCCCGTCAAACAGGCCGAGCTGAAACTCGACAGTTTCCAAAGCATCCAGCGGCTTGTCCGGGCCAGCCAGTTTGAGCAGCTGCTTCTCGACCCCGGCGTCGAGCGAATAACCTTGCTGCATCAAGGGAAGAACCGTGAGCGTAAGCCCTGCCATCCACGGCTTGAAGGCGTCAAAGGCCTCGACCGGAACCCCAAGCGAGGACATTGCGGCTTCGTAAGTCGTGCGGTCCTCCTCGTTCAGCAGAGTGCGCAGACTGGTTCCTGCAGGGAGCATTCCCGTGGCCATGGTCAGCTGCGCCATCTTCATATCCGATTCCGGGCCAATCGGGATTTCCGTCACCAGCACGTCGGATGCGGTTAGGGCGGTGCTGACCGGGCCGTGGAACCAGTCGATCCCTTCAGGCAAGATGTGGACAGTGCCGAACAGGTAAATGGTGGTATCCTCGTCAGCGACCTTCCACAGGGCGGGCTTGGCCGGGGTGGTTGCTGTTGGAGCGGCTGCGGTGTCGTCAGCCAGCACGGGGGCGGCGAACAACAGCCCGATCGCGGCCGTGCCGCAAGTGAGCGAAGCAAGCAGTTTCTTCATGGTCGGTTCCTTCGGTTGGGGGAGTGTATCAGTGGAAGGGCTTCAGCGTAATCCGGCCTTGCGGGCGAGATAGCCTGCGGTTGTGGCAATCAGGGTTGCCGCAAAGATCAGGTACTGGTCTGGCTCGGGCACCAGCCCGACATCGTGGAACAGATACCATGAACCGAACACGACGATGTAGACGTAGAGCCCGAAGGTGCTGGCCCAGAGGTTATCGAGCAGGTCCAGTTCGTCGACCCGCCGGAAATAATCGCGGGTGAACCAGGCAAACCCCATGATCACCAACGCCCAGATCGCGATCAGCAATCCGGCGGGTACGATCCCATCGGCGACATAGGCCGCGGCCACGCCGCTCATCATTCCCGCGACGAACCCGGCACTAAGAAAAAGCGCTATATAGCGGAAGAACGCCGATCGGCGGGCCTTCAGCCGTGCTTCGCCACTTACGGGGGCGGCAGTGTCATTCACCGTCATGGAAAATCTCCTCGATTGGCATGCCAAACAGCCGCGCGATGCGGAAGGCGAGCGGCAGGGATGGATCGTGCTTGCCGGTCTCAATCGCGTTGACCGCCTGGCGGGACACGTCGAGACGACCGGCCAGTTCTGCCTGGCTCCAGTCGCGCTCCGCGCGCAGCACTTTGAGTCGGTTGTTCATGGTGTCACTCTCACCTGTCAATATGTCAGGTATGTGCGACTATATGTCGTGATTCGCTGACTATGTCAATACTACCGGGGTGCATCCCCTTTACATACGTAATAGATGGCGCTATATGATGGGGCATGACAACGAAGCCCCTCACAACCGCCGCTTTTTTCCGTCTCTATCCGGACGATGAAACTTGCCTCCAGCACCTGTTTGACGTGCGGTTCGGCCAAGGCTTCGTTTGCCCCTCTTGCGAGCGCCCTTCCAAGTGGTTTCGCATCAAGGCAGAGCGCGCTTATTCGTGCCAGTGGTGCGGTCACCACCTGCACCCGACCGTGGGCACTCCGTTCCAGCAGACCCGCACTCCGCTGCAACTGTGGTTCTATGCAATCCACCTGTTCACGACCACGCGGCACGGTGTCAGCGCCAAGGAACTACAGCGCCAGCTAGGCGTCACTTACAAGACGGCTTGGCGCATGGCCGCACTGATCCGCGATCACATGGCGGACGTTGACGGGGACCGGAAGCTGGGCGGCAAGGGCAAGCACGTTGAGGTTGACGAAACGCTGGTCGGTGGCAGGCAGCCGGGCAAGGGCAAAGGTCGGCATCTTGAAAACAAGACGGTCGTTCTCGGGATGCTGGAGCGCGGCGGTGAAGTTGTCACCACCATCGTTCCGGACGTGAAGCGGGCAACCCTCCTGCCCAAGGTCAAGGCCAATGTCCGCAAGGGCACCACGGTCCACACCGACTACCTGCACAGCTATCACGCGCTGCGCTTTGAAGGCTTCACCCATACACGGGTCAATCACAATGCGGGCGAGTATGTCGGCAAGGACGGTGCGTCAGTGAACGCAATCGAGAACTTCTGGCGGCACCTGAAATGCTCACTCAACGGGACGCACACCAGCGTCAGCGGCAAGCACCTTGCCCGCTACGTCAAGGAGTTCGAGTATCGCTTCAACCGTCGCAATCGTCCGGAGACGATGCTTCCGGAGTTGCTGGGGACGTTCCGGCCATTGAACGGATAGTCGCCTCAAGGGCGTCGGCATCGCCAACCTCGCCCTTGTGCTCGGCTATGAACTTCTTGAGCTTACCGCCCTCAATGGCTTCGCGTAAGTTCATGGTTTCCCTTCTCCGCTTACCCGATGGAGGTGGACCTCGCGTGGAATTAATTCCGTTCCGACGCGCTCGTATAACACAGTTACATCGCCCCGAACACGATCCCGGTTCCAAAGGTCGGACGCGCTTACTTCGGTCATCAACTTCATTCGCAAACGTTGATCCGAAACGCCCTCAACAACAGCGGCCCAACCGCGCCCACTATGGTCACGGTCTTGCGCGTGCAGTTCGATCAATACCCCGTTGAACGCTCGGGAGGCATGATCCTCGGCTGCGTCGTCTACCAAAAATTCAGCCGGAACATCTTGAACCGCATCGTGAGGGATGTGTCTCCCATTGACCTCAATCGGTGCGCTCTCCTGCCGTTTGCTCGGCGCGAAGAAGCGCGATGTAGCATTGGCAAGCCGCCGCCAGATCGTCTTTTCAGCGTAGCGCTCTGCCAAGATGTCCGTAATGTATTTTTCCGGCTTACCGATCTCGCCGGATAGTTCCGTGATCAAGCCGTCCAGTTGAGCTTGTGCCGCTCCAGCAGCCCCATTCCCGAAAACGAGGTCTTTGAGCGCTCCCACGCCGTAGAACACCACAATCAACGCTAGGACCGTAACCACGGTGTCAAAGCGGTCGGGGATTATGATCCCAGTGGCGTCGGTTATCAGCTGCGGCACTTCTTCCTCCAGCTGCTTTTGGAACGCCAAAAACATCGCAACGGCAAAAAGCTCTCGAAGTGGACTTTCCTGCGCCACTTCCCGAACTTTGATCTCGATCTTTTCGACCTGGAGGCCGTCAATGAATGAAGGCAGCAATCGGCCGACCTCATTGATCGTAGTTTCGACCCCTTGCAAGCTCGCAATAATGTCGCGGATTGGGACCGGATCATCAGTGAGGTAGCGGACTGAAAATGCAGTAGTGTGGCGCATATTGCCCCCAAGCCGTGTATTCTTGGGCAATCATGCACAATCACATGATAAAGTGGAGTCATTCTATCACGGCCATTGTTCATATGAACGCCTTACCAAAAGGCGGGGCGGTGATTCACGTATGCCAAGGGGATACACCCCATACTACCTTACAAAAAGTCATAACTATCTGACACAGAGCCCGGTAGCGTGGCTTGTCCGGGTCTGGTATCGCGGCGGCAGGGAGAGCAAACCATGACCACGATCCAAACCACGATCCACAAGCGCACCTGCCATATCTGCGAAGCCAATTGCGGTGTGCTGGTGGAGCTGGACGGGCGGCGGGTGGTCTCGATCAAGGGCAATCCCGATCACGTGCTCAGCCGAGGGCACATTTGCCCAAAGGCAACCGCGATTGCCGATCTGCAGGACGATCCCGACCGCTTGCGCCGACCGGTCAAACGGGTCGGCGATACGTGGCAGGATCTCGACTGGGAGACGGCCTACCGCGAAATCGCAGCCCAGGTGGTGGCCCTGCAGAACGAGGGCGCGCGGGCCGCATTCTATCGCGGCAATCCTGGGGCGCATGACTATGCGCTGTCAACGCAGTCGGGCTATCTCCAGCGCGCGGTCGGGGCGCGGGGGACGTTTTCCGCCTCTACGCTCGACCAGATCCCGCACCACTATGTGCAATACCGGATGTATGGCCACGTCAGCCTCGCTGCCGTGCCGGACATCGATCGCTCGCAACTGATCGTGATCGTGGGCGGTAACCCGATGGCCAGCAACGGCAGCCTGTGGACTGTGCCCGATTTCAGAAACCGGGTGAAGGACATGCAGGCGCGCGGGGGCAGGCTGGTGGTGATCGATCCGCGCCGGACCGAGACCGCCAAGGTGGCAGATCAGTGGGTGCCGGTGCGCCCGGCAACTGACACCGCACTTCTGATCGGCATTCTCCAATGCGTTCTGGCCCAGGGTGACACGCTGCGCCCCGGCCTTGCCGAACTGGTCGATGACAGCTGGGCGCGGGTGGGGCCGCTGGTGGACAGTTTCGCGCTTGACCGGCTGTCTGCCCATTGCGGGGTCCCGGCCGACATGATCCGCGCACTTGCGGGCGAACTCGCCAGTGGCGTGCCCGCCGCGATCTATGGCCGGATGGGCGTGTCGGTATGCGAGTTTGGCGCATTGAACCAGTGGCTGATCCAGCTGATCAATCTGGCCACCGGCAACCTTGACCGCGAAGGCGGCACGATGTTCCCGCAGCCGCTGCTTGACCTCGTCGGGCAGGTCGGGCGCGGCGGCGTGAAAACGGTGGAGACGGCGCGCGGCACTTTGCCGTCGGTCATGGGCGAAATCCCCACCATCGCCTTTGCCGACGAGCTTACCCGCGCGGATGACCAGCGCATCCGCACCCTGTTCGTGATCGCCGGCAATCCGGTGCTGTCGGCGCCACACGGGACCCGGACTGAAGCTGCGCTCACCGGGCTCGACCTGATGGTGGCGATGGACATGCACGTAACCGAAACCAGCCGCCACGCGCATTACATCCTGCCCCCGTGCGGGCCGCTGGAGAAGGACCACTTTTCGTTCTTCTTCGGCCCGCTCGCGGTGCGCAATTTCGGTGCCTATTCCGCTCCCACCTTGCCGATGGAGGAAGGCGCCAAGGCCGACTGGGAAATCGCCAGCGAACTGGCCGCCGCGATCTTCGAGGCGCGGGGCAAGGGTGTGCCCAACTTCGAAACCCCGCGCGAGCGGCTCGATGCGATGCTGCGCGCCTCGCCTGCGGGAATGACGCTGGAGGAAGTCGAACAGCACCACGACGGGGTTGATCTCGGCCCGCTGCGGCCCTGTCTAAAGGACCGGCTACTGACCGACAACGGCCTGCTCCATGCAGCACCCGATGATCTGCTGGAGGAGGCGGCGCGCTTCGCCGCCACGCTCGATGCGACGCCGTCCGGCGCGCTGAGCCTGATCGGGCGGCGGCACGTGCGCTCCAACAACTCGTGGCTCCACAACAGCCAGCGCCTGGTCAAGGGCCCGGACCGGTGCACCCTGATGATCCATCCGGACGACGCCGCCGCGCGCGGGTTGGCGGATGGCGACCTCGCGCGGGTTGCCAGCCGGGTCGGCGCAGTCGAAATCGCGGTGGAGGTTACGCAGGACGTCATGCCCGGCGTCGTCAGCCTGCCGCACGGGTGGGGGCATAACCGTGCCGGGGTCAGCTGGCAGACCGCCGCTGCCCATGCCGGGGTATCGCTCAACGACCTGACCGATCCGGAGCGGTACTGCCGCCTGTCGGGCAATGCGGTGCTCAACGGCACACCGGTGACGGTCGAACGCGCCGAGGAAGCCGTCGCCGCCGAGTAGGGGCCCGCCCGCTCCGGCATTGACCCTTTCCGGGCCTTGCGCCATGGCGCGCGCCATGTTCACGCCGCCACCTCGCGACCCGTCGAAGTCCTTCCAGGACATGATCCTTGCCCTCCATGACTTCTGGAGCGCGCAGGGCTGCCTGATCCTCCAGCCCTATGACATGCGGATGGGGGCGGGCACGTTCCACACCGCCACCACCCTGCGCGCGCTGGGGCCGGAGCCGTGGAACGCCGCCTTCGTTCAGCCCTGCCGCCGCCCGACCGACGGCCGCTATGGCGAGAACCCCAACCGGTTGCAGCACTATTACCAGTATCAGGTGATCCTGAAGCCAAGCCCGGCGGACATCCAGGAGCTGTACCTGCAATCGCTTGGGGTGATCGGGATCGACCCGCTGAAGCACGATATCCGTTTCGTGGAGGATGACTGGGAAAGCCCCACGCTGGGCGCCTGGGGGCTGGGCTGGGAAGTGTGGTGCGACGGGATGGAAGTGACCCAGTTCACCTACTTCCAACAGATGGGCGGGTTCGACTGCAAGCCGGTGGCGGGCGAACTGACTTACGGCCTGGAACGCCTCGCGATGTATATCCAGGGCGTCGACAACGTCTATGATCTGGCGTTCAACACGCAAGGCGTCACCTATGGCGAGGTGTTTCTCGAGAACGAGCGCCAGATGTCGAAGTGGAACTTCGAGGTGGCGGATACCGACACCCTGTTCGAAGGTTTCCGCCGGGCCGAGGCGGAGTGCCAGCGCTCGCTTGAAGCCAATGTTCCCATCGCTGCCTACGAACAGGCGATCGAGGCCAGCCACCTGTTCAACCTGCTTCAGGCGCGCGGTGTGATCAGCGTGCAGGAACGCGCCAGCTATATGGGCCGGGTGCGCGATCTCGCCCGCGGCAGTTGCGAGGCTTACATGGCCAAGGAAGCGCCGATCTGGGCGGAGAAATATCCGGAGTGGGTGAAGTGACCGACTTCCTTCTGGAATTGTGCTCCGAAGAAATCCCCGCGCGGATGCAGGCCGGGGCGCGCGCCGAGCTGGAAAAGCTGTTCCGGCGCGAAATGGATGCTGCCGGGGTTGCCGTGGGGGAACTGACCGTCTGGTCGACCCCGCGCCGCCTTGCGCTGATCGCGCGCGGCCTGCCGCTGGCGACCGAGGCCGTGAGCGAGGAAGCCAAGGGGCCGCCGGTGGGCGCGCCTGATGCAGCGGTGGACGGGTTCTGCGCCAAGAACGGCGTCACCCGCGACCAGCTCGAAGCGCGCGACGTCAAAGGCCGGCAGACCTGGTTCGCGGTGATCGAGAGGCCGGGCCGGGCAACCCGTGAGGTGCTTGCAGTCGCCATCCCCGCGATCGTGCGCGATTTCAGCTGGCCGAAGTCGATGCGCTGGGGCGCGGCCTCGCTCAGCACGGAAAGCCCCCGCTGGGTCCGGCCCCTGAGCGGAATCGTCGCGCTGCTTGGCGCAGAGGTGGTCGAATGCGAAGCGGGCGGGGTTAACTCCGGCAATGTCACCAAGGGGCACCGGTTCCATCATTCGGGCGAGATTATCATCGGCTCGGCGTGCGACTATCAGGAAAAACTCCGCGCCTGCCATGTGATCGTCGATCATGCGGAACGGCAGGACAGGATCCGTGCCGGTGCGGCCAAGGTGGCGGCCGAGGCCGGTCTCGCGCTGGTCGCGGACGAAGGTCTGGTGATCGAGAACGCCGGCCTCACCGAATGGCCGGTGCCGCTGCTTGGCCGGTTTGACGAGGCGTTCCTCGATGTGCCGCCCGAAGTGATCCAGCTGACCGCGCGGGTGAACCAGAAGTATTTCGTGTGTGAAGGTGCAGAAGGGAAACTGGCCGATGCCTTCGTCTGCACCGCAAATATCACCGCGGCGGATGGCGGGGCGGCGCTGGTGGACGGCAACCGCAAGGTGCTGGCTGCACGGCTTTCCGATGCGCGCTTCTTCTGGGAACAGGACCGCAAGGTGGCGCTGTCCGATCACGCGCAGAAGCTGGAGCGGATCACCTTCCACGAGAAGCTCGGCACGGTGGCTGACAAGGTGGAGCGGGTGGCGAAACTGGCGCGCTGGCTGTGCGAAGAGGGGGTTGTCGCCGGCAATCCCGACCTCGCCGAACAGGCCGCGCGGCTGTGCAAGGCCGACCTTGTAACCGAAATGGTCGGCGAGTTCCCCGAACTGCAGGGCCTGATGGGCGGCTACTACGCCCGCGCCGAGGGCCTGCCCGACGAAGTGGCCGACGCGATCCGCGATCACTACAAACCGGTCGGGCAGGGCGACGAGGTGCCGACTGCGCCGGTGACGGTGGCGGTGAGCCTCGCGGATAAGCTGGATTCATTGATCTCGTTCTTTGCAATCTCAATGGCTCCGACTGGTTCAAAGGATCCTTTCGCTCTTCGCCGCGCAGGGCTTGGGATCAATTCGATCATTTCACGCAATAACCTTCGCCTCCCTCTTTACTCTGTCATTCAACAGGCTGCGCCGGAAACCTTGGCGGACGAGAAGAACTCAAGCTTCCGTGGTGTGATCGACTTCCTCGCCGACCGCCTCAAGGTCCAGCAACGCGAAGCCGGTGTCCGCCACGACCTGATCGACGCCGTGTTCGCACTCGGCGGCGAGGACGATCTCGTCCGCCTGCTCGCCCGCGTCCACGCTTTGCAGGCGTTCATGGGCAGCGAGGACGGGGCCAACCTCCTCGCCGCCTACAAGCGCGCGGCCAATATCCTGAAGAAGGAAGGGGTAGAAGCAGCGGCGCAGATTGCGCTTTCCTACACCCCCGAACCGGCCGAAAAGGCGCTGATCGACGCGCTCGACGCGGCCGAGCCGCAGGCCAGGGCGGCGGTGGCGGCGGAAGATTTCGCCGGGGCCATGGCGGCGCTGGCGAGCCTGCGCGGGCCGATCGACCGTTTCTTCGATGAAGTGACAGTAAATGCGGATGAAGAAATCAAACGCACCGCGCGCCTCGCGCTACTTGCCCGGTTCCGGGATGCGGTGCACAGGGTCGCCGACTTCTCGCGCATCGAGGGGTGATTTTTTAACGCCAGGACTGTGTAACAAGTGGTCCATGTCTCCGGCGCGGACCAGTGCAGGGCCGGGGGGCAGACAGGGGTGAACAGGATGCAGACGGTCTACACCTTCGGGGGTTCGGCAGATCACTCGGACCCGCGCCAGAAGGACAAGACCGTGGTCGGCGGGAAGGGTGCAAACCTGGCCGAGATGGCCAGCATCGGCCTGCCGGTGCCGCCCGGTTTCACCCTGACGACCGAGGAATGTGTCCGCTACCTGGCGGAGGGCGGGGAGTTCCCCAACAGCCTCCACACCGCGGTTGCAAGCGCGCTCCGGCATATCGAGGATACTGTCGGCAAGCGGTTCGGGGACAGTGACAACCCGCTGCTCGTCTCGGTCCGCTCCGGCGCCCGTGTCTCGATGCCGGGGATGATGGATACTGTGCTCAACCTCGGCCTGAATGACCAGACGGTCGCGGGCCTCGCCCGCGTCTCCGGCGATCCGCGGTTCGCGTGGGACAGCTACCGCCGCTTCATCCAGATGTACGGCGATGTGGTACTCGGCATCGACCACGGCCTGTTCGAAGAAGCGTTGGAGATCGCCAAAGAAGACAAGGGGCTCTACGCCGATACCGAGATGGAGGCCGAAGACTGGCAGGCGCTGGTCGCGGAATACAAGGGCATCGTCGAAAGCGAACTGGGCCGCGCCTTCCCGCAGGATGTCGACGAGCAGCTGTGGGGCGCGATCCGCGCGGTGTTCGACAGCTGGGACAGCGACCGGGCCAAGGTCTACCGCCGCCTCAACGACATTCCCGGGGATTGGGGCACCGCGGTCAACGTGCAGGCGATGGTGTTCGGCAACATGGGCGAAACCAGCGCCACCGGAGTCGCCTTCACCCGTGATCCGGCCACCGGTGAGCGGGCCTATTACGGCGAGTACCTGATCAACGCGCAAGGCGAGGACGTGGTCGCAGGGATCCGCACCCCGCAGTACCTCACCCGCGCCGCCCGCGAACTGGCCGGGGCCAAGCCGCTGAGCATGGAAGAGGCCATGCCCGATGCCTATGGCGAGCTGGCCCGCGTGTTCGACCTGCTGGAACGGCATTACCGCGACATGCAGGACATCGAGTTCACCGTCGAACGCGGCCAGCTGTGGATGCTGCAGACCCGTTCGGGCAAGCGCACCGCCAAGGCGGCGCTGCGGATGGCGGTGGAGATGGTGGGCGAAGGGCTGATCAGCCAGGAGGAGGCGATCCTGCGGGTTGATCCGATGGCGCTTGACCAGCTGCTCCACCCTACGCTTGACCCCGATGCCCCGCGCGAGGTGCTGACCACCGGCCTGCCGGCATCCCCCGGCGCGGCCAGCGGCAAGATCGTGCTCGATGCCGACACTGCCGAGCTGTGGTCGGGCCGGGGCGAGAAGGTGATCCTGGTGCGGGTCGAGACCAGCCCGGAGGACATCCACGGGATGCACGCCGCCACCGGTATCCTGACGGCGCGCGGCGGGATGACCAGCCACGCGGCCGTGGTCGCGCGCGGTATGGGCCGCCCCTGCGTCTCGGGCGCCTCGGCTGTCTCGATTGACCTCAAGACCCGGACCCTGCGGATCGGCTCGTTGGAGATGCGCGAAGGTGAGACGATCACGCTCGACGGGGCCAAGGGCCAGGTCATGCGCGGCGAGGTCAAGACGATCGAGCCGGCGCTGGCGGGTGACTTCGGCACGCTGATGGAATGGGCTGACGCGCATCGCCGGATGCGGGTGCGGACCAATGCCGAGACCCCGGCCGATTGCCGCATGGCGCGCAGCTTCGGCGCGGAAGGGATCGGCCTGTGCCGGACCGAGCACATGTTCTTCGATGCCAGTCGCATCAGCGCGGTGCGCGAGATGATCCTGGCCGAAAGCGAAGCCGGGCGGCGCGCGGCGCTGGCCAAGCTGCTCCCCGAACAGCGCGCCGACTTCCGCGAGATATTTGAAGTCATGGTCGGCCTGCCGTGCACCATCCGCCTGCTCGACCCGCCGCTGCACGAGTTCCTGCCGCATGGCGATGCCGAGTTCGAGGAGCTGGCCAATGTCACCGGGCTGGGCGTCGACCATCTCAAGCGCCGCGCGAGCGAGCTGCATGAGTTCAATCCGATGCTGGGCCATCGCGGCTGCCGGCTTGGCATCACCTACCCCGAGATCTACGAGATGCAGGCCCGCGCCATCTTCGAGGCTGCCTGCGACGTGGCCGAGGCCAGTGGCGAGGCTCCGGTGCCCGAAGTCATGATCCCGCTGGTCGCCACCCGGCGCGAGCTGGAACTGCTGCGGGCCCTGGTTGACCGCACCGCGAAGGACGTGTTCAGCGAACGTGGGCGGACGGTCGAGTACCTCGTCGGCACCATGATTGAGCTGCCGCGCGCCGCGCTGATGGCGGGCGAGATTGCCGAGGAAGCGCGGTTCTTCAGCTTTGGCACCAACGACCTGACCCAGACCACCTTGGGCGTGAGCCGGGACGATTCGGCGCGGTTCCTCGGGCCCTATGTCGACAAGGGCATCTTCGCGCGCGATCCGTTCGTCAGCCTCGACATCGAGGGCGTCGGACAGCTGGTCGAGATGGCGGCGGAGCGGGGCCGGGCGACGCGGGCGGACATCAAGCTCGGCATCTGCGGCGAGCATGGCGGCGATCCGGCCAGCATCGCATTCTGCGAGAAGGTTGGCCTCGATTACGTCAGCGCCTCTCCCTACCGCGTGCCGATCGCAAGACTGGCGGCGGCGCAGGCTTCGCTGAAGGGCGGTTAGCCCCAACCGGTCAGGACGATCAGCTCAAACGTCTCGGTGACCTTGCCGTCGGCATCGGCGCGGGCAAGGAAAGCCGCCCGGGCCCGTTCGAGCGCGGTCTTGCCGAGCGGGGGTGGGGCAGAAGCCAGAGCATTGGTCAGCCCCTGGTCCCGCAGGTCCGCCACCAGCCGGTCGAACGAGCCATATCGGACCTTGAGCGGGAAGTGGTCCGCCACCTGCCGCCGGAACCCGGCCCGCTGCATCAGCGCAGCGGCGGCGCGAATGTCGATCATCGGGTGCATCCGCGCTGCGGGGCGATCGGGCTCTGCCAGGTAGAGCGCCTCACGCAGGGCGGGCAGGCTGCCCGCGCCCAGCAGGCCGAGGATCGCCAGCCCGTCCGGCTCCAGCGCGTGTCGGATATGGAGCAGGGCACCGGGCACGTCGTTGACCGTGTCAAGCAGGCCAAGGCTGACAAGCAGGTCATACCGGCCGGGCAGCACCGCCTCCTCATCGAGCACCGCCGGGCTGGCGCGTTCCAGGTGCGGGATACGGGGCTCCAGCAGACTGGCCGCTTGGCCACTGGGATCGCCGATCAGCAATCCGGTGCGCGCTTCGTGCCGGATAAAGCCAAGCCTGTCCTCGATCTCCTCGGCCAGAATTTCGAACAGGAACCCGGCGGCGTGTCCCGTTCCCTGCCGCGCGGCCGCCCGCTGCCACCGGCTGCGCCGGCGCGCCTGCGAGAAGATCCGGGGGACGGTGGCGGGCGTCTGCATCCGCCAAGCACTGCCTGCCTTGTCAGCAGCTTGCAAGCAGTCCAGCATCGCTGCGTGTCGCACGCCGCCTTCCTGCGCGAGTCCCTCGCTCCGCTTGTCGATCTTGTCTTTCCGCCGCGTTGCCCGCTGTGCGGCGAAGGGATCGCGGAGCAGACCGGGCTGTGCCACACGTGTTGGGGTACATTGGCGATCCCAGCAGGAACGGGCTGTACGCTGTGCCAGCGCCCCCTGCCCAACACGATGGAGGTTACGGGCAGCGTGTGCGCCCCTTGCATGGGGTCCGCGCCGCTGCATGACGGAATCGCTGCCGGCACGCTCTACAACGAGCCCTCGCGGCAACTTGTGCTGGCATTCAAGCACGGCGGGCGGATCGCGCTGGCTCCCCTGATGGCTGGCCTGATCGCGGCTCGGCTGCCGCCACTTGAAGGTGAATGGCTGATGATCCCGGTTCCGCTGCACCGCTGGCGTCTGTGGCGGCGGGGCTACAACCAGGCGGCGCTGCTGGCCGGCGAGATTGCCCGGCGCACTGGCCATGCCCTGTTGGTCGACGGCCTTGTCCGCACCCGGCGCACGCCGGTTCTGGGCGGCCTCGGGAAACGGAAACGCAAGCAAGTTTTGGCGAAGGCGATCGCGGTCAATCCGGCCCGGCTTGGCCGGTTGCGCCATGCACAGGTCATTCTCGTCGATGACGTGATGACGAGCGGCGCGACCACTGACGCCTGCGTCAGGGCCTTGAAGAAGGCCGGTGCGGGCAAGGTCGTGGTGGCCTGCTTCGCCCGGGTGCTGGACGAGGCCCTTCCACTGGTTTGAGTCGCTGGTCTGGCCGGCCGCAAACGAAACGCCCGGAGTCAGAGACCCCGGGCGCCCACGTGACGAAATGTCCTGAACCCGCCTTGCGGCTACGGCAACTACCCCCATGAAGTCGCCGGAGTTCGATCCCTCATCTTGTGTGGAGGCGCCAGACTCGCGTCGGCGGCGCTCCGCTTGCCCCCTGAACCTGGCGCTCTGAATGACGCCGCTGGCCTGGTGGACGACCAGAAGGTCGCAGGGCACTTTGTTCCACCCGAGGCACCCGCTGCAAAGGCGGTTCGCATCGCTCTGGCAATTTTCCTCGCGTTCTGTGATGAAAGTGCAACAAGGCCTGCCGGAGCGGCATGAGCCAACCGAGGTGACCCATATTGTCCAGTCCCGCCGATCCTGCCGACCGCGAGCAGGGCACCGCTTTCCTTCCACGGTATGACGCCAATGGCCTGATAGCGGCCATGGCGATCGATGCCACCACCTCTGCCCCGCTTATGCTGGCATGGATGAACGCGCAGGCTCTTGCTCTTACCCAGAGCACCGGGTTCGCCCACTTCTGGTCGCGCTCGCGCCAGTCGCTGTGGAAGAAGGGTGAGACATCTGGCCACGTGCTCGAAGTGGTCGACATACTGGTCGACTGCGATCAGGATGCTCTGGTCCTGAGGTGCCGCCCGGCCGGGCCGGCTTGCCATACCGGCGCTCGCAGCTGCTTCTATCGCAAACTGGATGACGGCGCGCTGGTGAGGGCAGATACTTGACGTTTACGTAAAGGACAGATATTCTTGTTCAATGCCCAGCACCCAGACAGACGATCAGCACAACGGCGCGCATCTTGAACGGCCTGACAAGCTGGAGCGCGAACAGTACTCGATCTCGGATCTGACCGAAGAGTTCGATTGCACCGCCCGCGCATTGCGGTTCTACGAAGACGAAGGCCTGATTGCGCCGCAGCGCATCGGCCTGTCGCGAGTCTATTCGAAGCGCGACCGGGCCCGGCTCGCCTGGATCATGCGGGCCAAGAATGTCGGTTTCAGCCTGACCGAGATCCGCGAAATGATCGACCTTTACGATCTGGGTGACGGCCGGGCCGAACAGCGGCGCGTCACGATCGAGAAGTGCCGCACCCATGTCGCGAAGCTGAAACGCCAGCGCGCCGACATCGATTCGTCAATCAAGGAACTGACCGAGTTCGTGAAACTGATCGAAAATCTGGCGCCGAGCCAGTCCTGATCAACGTCCCCCGATAACCAAGCTTACCGAGGTTTCTCCATGCCCACCTATACCGCCCCGACCCGCGACACCCGTTTTGTTGTCAACGAAGTGCTTGATCTGGCCAGTTACGGCAACCTGCCGGGGTTCGAAAACGCGACTGCGGACATGATCGATACCGTGATCAACGAAGCCGGTCGGTTTTGTTCCGAAGTGCTCGCTCCGCTCAACCAGAGCGGTGATCTGGAAGGGTGCACCCGTCATCCCGATGGCAGCGTGACTACCCCCAAGGGTTTCAAGCAAGCCTATGACCAGTATCGCGAAAGCGGCTGGGGCACGATTTCGCAGCCGGAGGAATTCGGCGGGCAGGGGATGCCGCACGTTCTTGGCATGGTGATCGAGGAGTTTACCGGAACGGCCAATCAGGCGTTCGCGATGTATCCGGGCCTGACTGCAGGCGCCACCGCAGCCCTGCGGGCAAAGGGTTCGCCAGAGCAGCAGGCCCGCTTCCTGCCCAAGATGATCTCGGGCGAATGGTCGGGGACCATGAACCTGACCGAGCCGCATTGCGGCACCGACCTCGGCATGATCCGGACCAAGGCCGAGCCAAACAGCGATGGCAGCTATGCGATCACCGGGACCAAGATCTTCATCTCGGCCGGCGAGCACGACCTGACCGAGAACATCGTCCATCTGGTTCTTGCCAAGACGCCCGGTGCACCGGACAGTACCAAGGGCATCTCGCTGTTCGTGGTGCCGAAGTTCCTGGTGAACAAGGATGGTTCGATCGGAGAACGCAACGGCGTGTCGTGCGGTTCGATCGAACACAAGATGGGCATCCACGGCAATGCGACCTGCGTGCTCAATTACGACGGTGCCACCGGCTGGCTCGTCGGCGAGGAGAACAAGGGCCTCGCCGCCATGTTTATCATGATGAACGCTGCCCGCCTCGGCGTCGGCATCCAGGGATACGCCCAGGCCGAAGTCGCCTACCAGAACGCGGTCGCCTACGCGCTGGACCGGCGTCAGGGCAGGGCGCTGACCGGCCCGGCCGAGCCCGATGCCAAGGCCGACCCGATCTTCGTCCACCCCGACGTGCGCCGGATGCTGATGGATGCCAAGGCCTTCACCGAAGGCATGCGCGCGCTGTGCCTGTGGGGCGCGCTGCTGGTCGATCTCAGCCACAAGGCTCCGACCGAAGATGAGCGGGCCCAGGCTGACGCGCTGATCGGGCTCATGACCCCGGTGATCAAGGGTTATGGCACCGACAAGGGCTATGACGTGGCGACCAACATGCAGCAGGTCTTTGGCGGGCACGGCTATGTCGAGGAGTGGGGCATGAGCCAGTTTGTGCGCGATGCCCGCATCGCCATGATCTACGAAGGGACCAACGGCGTCCAGGCGATGGACCTGTGCGGGCGCAAGCTGGCCCAGAACGGCGGCGCGGCGGTGCAGGCCTTCTTCAAGATGGTCGGCGAAGACATCGCAGCGGCCAAGGGTGACGCGGTGCTCGGACCGCTGGCCGAAAAGCTGGAAAAGGCGCTGGCAGAACAGCAGGCTGCGACCATGTGGTTCATGCAGAACGCGATGGCCAATCCCAACCACCTCGGCGCGGGCGCGCATCATTATATGCACATCATGGGGATCGTGACGCTGGGCCTGATGTGGCTGCGCATGGCAAAGGTGGCGCAGGCGAAGCTGGCTGCGGGGACCGACGAGCCCGCCTTCTACGAAGCCAAGATCGCAACGGCGCGCTACTACATGGACCGGTTCGTCCCAGATGCCGGCGCCCTGCGGCGCAAACTTGAGGCTGGTGCCGACAGCATGATGGCGCTGGGCGAAGAGGCGTTCGCGACGGCGGCCTGACGGGCGGACTATTGACTGACCGGAACCGTCTCAAACCGGGCTACCTGCCGCGGCATTACGCCTCCGGCAGGAAGTCCGGCACCGAAAGATACCGCTCGCCGGTGTCATAGTTGAACCCGAGCACGCGCGAACCGGCCGTCAGCTCAGCCAGCTTGGCGGAAATGGCAGCAAGCGTCGCGCCGCTGGAAATGCCAACCAGCATACCCTCCTCGCGCGCAGCGCGGCGGGCCATGTCCTTGGCCGCTTCGGCATCGACCTGGATTGCGCCGTCGATCGCCTGGGTGTGCAGGTTGCCCGGTATAAAACCGGCGCCAATCCCCTGGATCGGGTGCGGACCAGGCTGCCCGCCACTGATCACAGGCGAAAGTTGCGGCTCGACTGCCCATGCCTTCATCCCCGGCCAGTGGCGCTTCAGTTCTTCCGCGCATCCGGTCAGGTGGCCGCCGGTGCCCACGCCGGTGATCAGGGCGTCGATCGGGCTGTCGGCAAAATCGGCGAGGATTTCCTTTGCCGTGGTCGCGACATGGACCTTCCAGTTGGCCTCGTTATCGAACTGGCTCGGCATCCATGCGCCGGGGGTGCTGGTGACCAGTTCAGTCGCGCGCTCGATCGCGCCTTTCATCCCTTTTTCGCGCGGTGTAAGGTCGAACCTGGCACCATAGGCCAGCATCAGCCGGCGCCGCTCAAGGCTCATGCTTTCCGGCATGACCAGCACCAGCTTGTAGCCCTTGACCGCCGCGACCATGGCAAGGCCGATACCGGTGTTGCCGCTGGTCGGTTCAATGATTGTGCCGCCGGGCTTGAGTGCGCCGCTACGCTCAGCATCTTCGATCATCGCAAGGCCGATCCGGTCCTTGATCGAGCCGCCGGGGTTGGCCCGCTCGTTCTTCACCCAGACCTCGTGATCGGGGAACAGGCGGGAAAGGCGGATGTGCGGCGTGTTGCCGATGGTGGCGAGGATGCTGTCGGCCTTCATGGCTTGCTCCTTGTTGCGATATCGGGTTCGGTTTCTAGCACGTCCTGCGGCGGGTCAAAGGTCCGTGTGGTGCGCAGCACCGGGAATTTCCAGGCCCAGACCGCCACCACCACCATGGCGCCCGCGCCGCCTGCGACCACCGCTGCTACCGGCCCGACGACAAATGCCAGGCTGCCGGAAAAGAAGTCGCCAAATTCGTTGGAGGCACTGATGGTCAGGTGGCTGACCGATGAAACCCGCCCGCGCTTGTCATCGGGCGTGTGCAACTGCACCAGCGACTGGCGGATGTAGACGCTGAACATGTCGGCGGCCCCGACCACGAACAGCGCAGCGAGGCTGATCGGCATCGAGGTTGAGAAACCGAACACGATGGTTGCCACGGCAAACACCGCCACCGCCGCCAGCATCTTGGGGCCGACATTGGTCCTGAGCGGACGGAAGCTGAACCACAGTGCGGTCAGTGCAGCACCAACTGCGGGCGCCATGGCAAGCTGACTGAGACCGGTCGCACCTACCTGCAGGATGTCGCGGGCATAGACCGGGAACAGGGCGGTGGCTCCGGCCAGGAACACCGCGAACAGGTCCAGTGTAATCGTGCTGAGCACCATCTTGTTGCGGACTACATAGCGCAGCCCGTCGACGATCTGCCCGATTGGGCGCTGTGACCCGGTGATCACCGCCTTGGGCACCGGACCGATTCGGAATGCGGCAAGCAGGCTGAAGCCGAACAGCGCGGCCGCCGAGGCGTAGGGCAGGGCAGGCGCGATGGCGTAGAAGTAACCGCCCAGGCCCGGCCCCACGATCATCCCGCTCTGCCATGCGATGGAAGACAGTGCGATGGCATTCGGCAGGATTGCCTTGGGCACGAGGTTTGGGGCGAGGGCAGACAGGGCCGGCCCGACGAACCCGCGCGCAATCCCGATCAGGATCGCTACGGTATAGAGCACCGGCAGGGTCATCGCCTCGCGCCAGGTAAACCACAGCAGCACCAGCGCGCCAAGCAGCTGCAGGAAGATCATCGCCCGCGCCAGATTCCTGCGGTCAAGCCGGTCTGCCGCCAATCCGGCAAATGGGGTGATCACGAACAGGGGCAGGAACTGGAGCAGGCCGATCAGCGCGAGCTGGCCCGATGCCGCCGCCACGCCCATGCCGCTGTCACGCGCGATGTTATAAGTCTGCCAACCGATAATCAGCAGCATGGCATATTGCGCCAGCGTCATGCTGAGGCGGGAGGCAAGATAGGCGCGGAAATTGCCGATCTGCAGCGGATGGGTCGGTTCGTTCACGAACCGCCCATGGCAGGGAGGGCGATACTTGGAAAGGTGCCGGTTCTTGGACCCGGAATAGCCAGGCTAGCGCGAACGGCGCAGGCGCGGATTTGGCTGTAGCTGGTCGATGATGAGGATAAAATCGTCGAGCCGGATGATCCGTTCGAACTGGAAGCCTGCTCGCTCGTCGCGCGCCCAGATCACGTAAGCCTCGATCCGTCCGACCACCGGCAACCGGATGATGACCCGATCACCGCGAACGAGATCTGCAGCATTGTCGATCATGAAGCCATGGGCGGACAGATTGCAGATGTGAAGCTTGATGTCATCGCGATTCGGGTGTTCCCCGATCACGGGATAATCGACCGGGTGCCGCGCTGCGCGACGCAGATCGGTTACGCTAAGGGTTGCTCCAACTGTCACAGGCAAAGGGCTCCCGACTGGTGACTGCAAACACGCCTAATGACGCAGAAAGGCTTCGAATTGGTAAAGGGGGCTGAACAGGCCACCACAAAAGTCGGCATCAGGGCAGCAGCACGGCGTGCTTTTTCTTGCCCAGGCTGAGCTTGATTTCGGATCCCGCCGCCGCAGCAACCAGCAAGGCCGGATCGCTGACCAGTTCCCCGTCAAGGCGGACGGCCTGTTCAGCGATCTTGCGTTTCGCCTCACCGTTGGAAGCGGTGAAGCCCAGTTCGGTCAGGATAGTGCCGATTCGCATGCCATCCCTGCCGAGCGAGAGAGTGGGAAGATCGTTCCCGGCGCCGCCCCCTGCAAAGGTTTCGCGCGCGGTCACTTCGGCGGATTCGGCGACGGCCCGGCTGCGAACCAGCGCTGTCACTTCGTTGGCCAACACCACCTTGGCGGCGTTGATCTCGGCGCCTTGAAGTGTCTCCAGCCGGGCGATTTCATCCAGCGGCAGATCGGTGAACAGCCGCAGGAACCTGCCCACGTCGCGGTCATCGCAATTGCGCCAGTATTGCCAGAAGTCGTAGCCGGGCAGCTGCCCTTCGTTGAGCCACACGGCCCCGGCGGCGGTCTTGCCCATCTTGGCGCCGTCAGCCGTGGTCAGCAGCGGCGTGGTCAGGCCGAACACTTCCTGTCCGTCCATCCGCCGGGTCAGTTCCACCCCGTTGACGATGTTGCCCCACTGGTCGCTGCCGCCCATCTGCAGGCGCACGCCCATATCCAGCGACAGATGGCGGAAGTCATAGCCCTGGAGGATCATATAGTTGAATTCGAGGAAGGTCATCGGCTGTTCCCGTTCCAGCCTCAGGCGGACCGAATCGAAGCTCAGCATCCGGTTGACGGTGAAATGTGTGCCGACCTTCTGCAGCAATTCGATGTAACCGAGCTGGCCGAGCCAGTCGTGGTTGTTGACCATGACAGCATCCGTGGGCCCGTCACCGAAGGTAAGCAGCTTCTCGAACACGGTGCGGATGCCGGCGATATTGGCCTCGATCGCTTCGTCGGTCAGCATCTTGCGGCTCTCGTCTCGCCCGGTGGGATCGCCGATCCGGGTGGTCCCGCCGCCCATGACCACGACCGGTTTGTGCCCGGTCTGCTGGAGCCGGCGCAGCATCATGATCTGCACCAGGCTGCCAACATGCAGGCTTGGTGCGGTCGCATCGAAGCCGATATAGCCAGGCACGACCTGGGTCTTCGCGAGGGCATCGAGGCCTTCGGCGTCGGTCATCTGGTGGATGTAGCCCCGCTCGTCGAGCAGGCGCAGCAGGTCGGACTGGTAACTGGTCATGGTGGCGCGCCATTAGCAGTGCGCGGGCGCTTTCCCAAGTGCCTTGCGAGCGGCCCGGGCTTGGGCCAAAGGCTAGGCCCGATGCACCAGCTTATCCTCCACCCTGACTGTGCGCCTGGGCCAGTCACGAGCCTGCGGGCCACCTTCGAACCGACCGCTGGCGGCGGTCGTGCCCAGTTCAGCGCTCAAGGCGATATTGCCCGGGTTAGGGTGCCGCAGCACGCGATCAGCGATAGGACCGATTTCCTGTGGCAGACGACCTGCTTCGAAGTCTTCTGGCAGCCGCTCGGCGGCACGTTCTACCGCGAGTTCAACTTCGCCCCGTCAAGCCGCTGGGCCAGCTACGACTTCGATGATGTCCGCCAGAACGGGCGTAACGGGCCGGTGGACGCCATCGCCATCGCCTGTTCGCGCAGCGACCACGAACTGGTCTTGGAAGCCGCTGTCACCACGCCCTTGCTACTGCCGGCCCGGGTTGCCCTGAACGCCGTGATCGAGGACATTGAGGGCAATATCCAGTATTGGGCGCTGGCCTTCCCGGCGGGCAGGCCCGACTTTCATGCCGAGATCTGCCGGGCAGTCACCCTGGAGGAGAAGCCATGAACGTTCGGTTCGGGATTGACCGGCTGCTGGCTGACCCCGGCCTGCTGAGCCAGCTTGAGGGGCGGCGGGTTGCGCTGGTGGCCCATCCGGCGTCTGTGACTGCCGACCTCGCCCACAGTCTCGACGCGCTGATCGCGGCGGGTGTCAATGTGACCTCGGCTTTCGGCCCGCAGCACGGGCTCAAGGGTGACAAGCAGGACAACATGGTCGAGACTGAGGACGAGCACGACCCGAGCTACGGCATTCCCGTGTTCAGCCTCTATGGCCAGGTGCGCCGCCCGACCGGGCAGATGATGTCGACGGCGGACGTATTCCTGTTCGACCTGCAGGACCTTGGTTGCCGGATCTACACCTTCGTCACGACGTTGCTCTACCTGCTGGAAGAGGGCGCAAGACACGGCAAGAGCGTGTGGGTGCTGGACCGTCCCAATCCCGCCGGGCGCCCGGTCGAAGGAACTCTGCTGGTGCCGGGGCAGGAGAGCTTCGTCGGAGCAGCGCCAATGCCGATGCGCCACGGGTTGACCATGGGCGAGATGGGGCGCTGGTTCGTCGATCATTTCGCACTGGATGTCGATTACCGCGTGATTGCAATGGAAGGGTGGCAGCCCGATGGGCCGGGCCACGGCTGGCCGGAAGACCGGGTCTGGATCAACCCCAGTCCCAATGCTGCGAACGTCAACATGGCCCGCGCCTATGGCGGGACGGTGATGCTCGAAGGGACCACGCTGAGCGAGGGACGCGGCACGACCCGCCCGCTGGAGGTCCTGTTCGGTGCGCCAGACCTCGATGCGCGGGCCGTTTTGGTTGAATTGGCCCGGCTGGCCCCGGAATGGCTGGCCGGATGCGCGCTGCGCGAATGCTGGTTCACGCCGACGTTCCACAAGCATTCGGGGCAATTGTGCAGCGCACTGATGATCCATGCCGAGCAGCGCTTCTACACCCACCAGGCGTTCCGCCCGTGGCGTCTCCAGGCGCTTGCCTTCAAGGCGATCCGGCGCCTGCATACAGATTACGACCTGTGGCGCGATTTCCCTTACGAATACGAGTTCGGCCGGCTGGCGATCGACGTCATCAATGGCGGCCCGGCTTTACGGGAATGGGTCGATGACCCTGCTGCCACCCCGCACGATCTCGACAGCCTGGCCAGCAATGACGAGGCCAGCTGGGTTGCCATGGTCCGCGAGCACCTGATCTACCCATGACCGATCTTGCCCTCCCTGCGCCCGCGCTCAGCGAGACCGAAGCCGAACAGCGCCTCACCGCCGACAACCGCGATGCCGTCGCCATGCTCGCCAAGGCAGACCATCGGATGCTGGCCGGGGACCATCGCGCCGCAAATGCCTATTACGGTCAGGTACTGCGTCTGACCGAGGCGGGCATTCCGGTATCAGCCGAAGCAGTGCGTCGGGCGCGCGCAGCGACCGATTGGCTGGCGCAAAGGTTCCGTCAGGCGATCCTTGATGGACTGGCGGACGAAGGCATAACCCGATCGGCGATGCATCCACGCTTTGCAAAGTCGCTGGCGATCATGTTCGGGGAGCAACCGCGCGAACCTGTCAGCGAGCGCTATCCGCAATTGCCGAACATGTATTTCTATCCCGATTTGCCGCATCTGGAGTACGCTGATCCGGCGGGCCATCACTGGCGCGCCGGGATCGAGGCGGCAAGCGATGCGATCCGGCAGGAAGCCGTCACGCTGCTTGCTGCGGGCAGCGGGTTCGGCCCCTACGTCAAGCGGGCCCAGGATCGTCCGCAAGGCGATGTCCATGGCCTGCTGGAAGATCCGTCATGGAGCACGCTTGATCTTACCGACAAGGGCAGGCCCGTGGCCGATCGCACAGCGCTGGCCCCGGTTGCCTGGCAGACCATATCCGGCCATGCCCCGCTGTGCGATATCCCTGACCGGGCACCGTCGGTCATGTTCTCGCTGCTGCGCGCGGGATCGCGGATTCCGCCGCACACGGGCATGATCAACACCCGGCTGATCTGCCATCTGCCGTTGATTGTCCCCGGCAATGGCGCCTTGCGGGTCGGCAGCAGCACCCGCGCGTGGGAATATGGCAAGATCATCCTGTTCGACGACACCGTGGAGCATGAAGCGTGGAACAACGCCGCACAGGATCGCCTGGTGGTGATCTTCGATGTCTGGCGGCCGGAGCTGTCGTTGGATGAGCGGGAGCAGGTCCGGGCGCTGTTCAGGGCTGTCGACGCCTACTGAAGACGCTTGACCTGCGGGTTGTGCTGGGGGAACGTCATTTCGGTCTGAACCCTCATAACGAAAAATCGATAAATCTGGGAGTATTGAGCGCATGGCAACAGCCGCGCCGCCGGGTGCACCGGTCCGCACCGTTCGGGTCACGCTGTGGATCCTGCTGATCGTCTACATCTTCAATTTCATCGATCGGCAGATCGTCAATATCCTGGCCGAGCCGATCGCGCGTGACCTTAACTTGTCCGATACCCAGATAGGCCTGATGACCGGGCTGGCGTTCGCCCTGTTCTATACCGCACTTGGCCTGCCGATCGCCCGCTACGCTGACCGGGCGACCACTCACCGGCCGCGCCTGATCGCGGTAGCGCTGGCAATGTGGTCGTTAATGACGGCTCTGTGCGGACTGGCACAGAACTACTGGCAGTTGCTGCTCGCCCGGATCGGGGTCGGGGTGGGCGAAGCAGGCTGCACACCACCGGCTCACTCGCTCATTTCCGACATGGTGCCGCCTGACAAGCGCAGTTCCGCAATCGCATTCTATTCGCTCGGTATTCCGATCGGTTCGTTGCTGGGCATGGTGATCGGCGGCGTCCTGGCTGACTGGCTGGGCTGGCGCCAGGCGTTCCTGGCGGTTGGCCTACCGGGCGTTGCGCTTGCGCTGGTGGTCTGGTTCGTGCTGCGCGAACCACGGTACGAAGGGCTGCTTAAGCCGACCAAAGCCGGTTCACCGCCGGAAATGCCGCTTGGCCAGGCGATCCGGTCAGTTATGGGATCGCGGGCATTCGTGCTGCTGCTGCTTGCCGGTTCGACCGCGGCCTTCCTGGCTTATGGCAAGACCACCTGGACCACGATCTTCTTCCAGCGCACCCACGAGCTGACGCCGGGCGAGGTCGGATTCTGGTTCGGGATCATCAATGGCCTGGCCGGTGTGGCGGGCACGTTTCTGGGCGGCTGGTTGGCCGACAAGTATGGTGCGATCAATCGCCGCCATGTGCTGACAGCACCGGCAGTGGGCATGGCCATAGCCGCGCCGATTGCGTTCCTCGCCTATCAAGCGCCGACCTGGCCGATTGCCCTGGCGTTGCTGATCATCCCTACGCTGTGCAATTCGCTCTATTACGGCCCGGTCTATTCGGCGGCCCAGGGGCTGGTGCCGATCCGATCGCGCGCAATCGCAGCGGCCACGCTGCTGTTCTTCCAGAATCTGATCGGTCTGGGGCTGGGGCCGCTGTTCTTCGGGATGCTGTCAGACTGGCTGCAACCGAGCTTCGGCGCCGAAAGCGTGCGCTATGTACTCTATGGCGCGGCGTTTCTCGGTCTGATCCCGGCGTTCTTCTTCTGGCGCGCGAGCCTGAGGCTGAACGAGGAACTGGACCAGAAGGACTAGGCCAGCTCAACCGCAATCGCGGTCGCCTCGCCGCCGCCGATGCACAGGCTGGCCACGCCGCGCTTCTTGCCCTGGTTCCTGAGAGCGTTGAGCAGGGTGACGATGATCCGTGTGCCGCTGGCGCCGATCGGATGGCCCAGCGCGGTCGCGCCGCCGTTTACATTGATGCGGTCATGCGGGATGCCGATGTCGCGCATGGCGAACATGGCAACACAGGCGAAGGCCTCGTTCACTTCCCACAGGTCGACATCGTCGACCGACCAGCCTGCGCGGTTGAGCACCTTGTGGATCGCGCCAACGGGGGCGACGGTAAAGTCCTTCGGCTCCTGAGCGTGCGCGGCCATGGCGACCACACTTGCAATCGGGGTCTGCCCGTTGGCGGCAGCCAGACTGGCGCGGGTCAGCACCACGGCGGCGGCCCCGTCCGAAATCGAGCTGGAGGTGGCGGCCGTGATCGTGCCGTCCTTGGCAAAAGCGGCGCGCAAGGTCGGGATCTTGTCCGGCTTGCCCTTGCCGGGCTGTTCGTCGGTATCGACCGTCACTTCGCCGGCGCGGCTCACCACGGTTACTGGCACGACCTCGTCGGCAAATGCGCCCGAAGCAATCGCGGCATTGGCGCGGCGCAGCGACTCGATCGAGAAGCCGTCCATGTCCTCGCGGGTCAGCTGATAGGCATCGGCAGTATCCTGTGCGAAGGTGCCCATCGCCCGGCCGGCCTCATAGGCATCCTCCAGCCCGTCGAGAAACATATGGTCGTAGGCCGTATCATGCCCGATCCGCGCGCCCGAACGATGCTTTTTGAGCAGGTAGGGGGCATTGGTCATGCTCTCCATTCCGCCAGCGACCACATAATCGACAGTGCCGCTGGCCAGCGCCTCTGCGCCCATGATCACGGTCTGCATGCCCGAACCGCAGACCTTGTTGACCGTGGTCGCCTGGACCGAGCGGGGCAGCCCCGCCTTGATCGTGGCCTGGCGGGCAGGGGCCTGGCCCAGCCCTGCTGGTAGCACACAGCCCATGTAGACCCGATCGAAAGCGTCAGGCGCCACGCCCGAACGCTCCACTGCGGCCTTAACTGCCGTAGCGCCCAGGTCAGTCGCGCTGACATCGGACAGCGCGCCCTGCATTCCGCCCATCGGGGTGCGGGCAAAGGACAAGATGACGACCGGATCGGCGGCGGAGAACTGGGCCATGAGGAAACCTTCCGTGGGGTAGCTACGTTTGGACGGCTTTTAATGCTGCACTGCGGCAATGGCAATGCGCCGAGAGTCGTAGGGTTTCTACCCGCCCTCAAAGCGCGCTTGTCATCTTCGGCCCTATAGTGGAAAAAGGTCGCAAATCGAAACTCGGGAGAATTGTCATGGCCGATGACCGCAAGATTGAACTCGAAGCGACGCTGAAAAAGCAGCGCGATGCCTTTACCGCTGCCAGGCCCGAACCGGTTTCGGTGCGCAAGGACCGGATCAAGCGGGCAATGGCAATGGTAAGTGATCGCGGCGATGAACTGGCCCGGGCCATGGCTGCGGATTTCGGCAATCGTTCCGTGCACCAGTCGATGCTGACTGACATTGCCGCCACTGTCGGCGCGGGCAAGCATGCGCTTAAGCATATCGACAGCTGGTCGAAGGCCGAAAGGCGCAAAGTCCAGTTTCCGCTCGGCCTGCTCGGTGCCAGGGCCGAAGTGCGGTATGAACCAAAAGGCGTGATCGGCATTCTCAGTCCCTGGAACTTCCCGGTGCAGCTTGCTTTCGGTCCGCTGATGCAGGTGCTTGCCGCGGGCAACCGCGCCATGATCAAGCCGAGCGAGTTCACCGAGCGGACCAGCGCTATCATGGGCGAGGCCGTGGCCAAGTACTTTGCCGAGGAAGAGGTCGCGCTGTTCACCGGCGGCCCGGAAGTTGCGGCAGCGTTCTCCAGCCTGCCGTTCGATCATCTGGTGTTCACCGGCTCGACAGCCACCGGGCGCCGGGTAATGGAGGCTGCGGCGAAGAACCTGTGCCCCGTCACGCTGGAACTGGGCGGCAAGAGCCCGGTAATCCTGGGCCGCAGCGCCGATCTTACCCGGGCTGGCGAACGGATCGCGCTGGGCAAGATGATGAACGCCGGGCAGATTTGCCTGGCCCCGGACTATCTGATGGTGCCCGAGGACATGGAAGATGGCGCCATTGCTGCGGTCGAGCTGGGCGTGCGCAACATGTATCCGACCCTGCTCAACAACGATGACTATGCCTCGGTGGTAAGCGACCGCCACTTCGACCGGCTCCAGTCGATGGTTGCCGATGCCCGCGACAAGGGGGCCGAGGTGATCGAGGTCAATCCCGCGAACGAGGATTTCGGCAACGCCAACGTGCGCAAGATGCCGCTGACTATCCTGCGCAACGTCAGCGATGACATGCAGGCGATGCAGGAGGAAATCTTCGGTCCGGTTCTGCCGGTCAAGACCTACCGGCAGGTCGATGATGCGATCAGCTACATCAACGAGAACGACCGGCCGCTGGGCCTCTATTACTTCGGTGAGGACAAGGGCGAGCAGGAACGGGTGCTGACCCGCACCATTTCCGGCGGCGTCACCACCAACGATGTGATTTTCCATGTCTCGATGGAAGACCTGCCGTTCGGCGGGGTCGGGCCTTCGGGTATCGGTTCCTACCACGCCATCGAGGGCTTCCGCGAGTTCAGCCATGCCCGCGCTGTTTACCATCAGCCAAGGATCGACATCGCCAAGCTGGGCGGGTTCAAGCCACCCTACGGCAAGGCGACCGACAAGGCGATTGCGACGATGATGAAATAGGCAGTCGAAAGTCTGCCGGTTCCGGGGCCGGTTCTGGTGGAAAATGCACTGGATCATGCGGTAAATGCGGCTTTCCCGGCCTTGCACCATTGCGCCGAGACGCCTAGGGGCTGGCGCAACTCTGCCCCCCAAGGGAATCGTTTGTGGTCGATCTGAACCAGTATCTGCCGATCCTCATCTTCCTGTTCATCGCAGCGGGGATTTCGGCCCTATTCGTGTTTCTGCCGATGGGCGTCTCGCGCCTGACCGGCACGCACAACCCGACCGCTGACAAGCTCAGCGAATACGAGTGCGGCTTCCCTGCGTTCGAGGAACCGCGCAGCCAGTTCGACGTGAAGTTCTACCTCGTCGCCATCCTGTTCATCATTTTCGACCTGGAGGTCGCTTTCCTGTTCCCGTGGGCGGTCAGTCTGGGTGAAACGGGCTGGACCGGATGGATCGGCATGATGGTATTCTTGCTGATCCTGACGATCGGCTTCGCATATGAATGGAAGAAAGGGGCGCTCGAATGGGGGTGAACCAGATACTTCCCGCAGCGGCACAGGGCGGCGAGATCCGCCAGCCCGATGCGGACTATTTCCGCGCTCTCCAGACAGAGGTGAATGACAAGGGCTTCCTCGTCACCAGCACCGAGGACCTGTTCCAGTGGGCCCGCACCGGTTCGCTGTGGTGGATGACCTTCGGCCTCGCCTGCTGCGCGGTCGAGATGATCCACGTCAACATGCCGCGCTATGACATGGAGCGGTTCGGCGTCGCCCCGCGCGCATCCCCGCGCCAGAGCGACGTGATGATCGTCGCCGGAACGCTGTGCAACAAGATGGCCCCGGCGCTGCGCAAGGTCTACGATCAGATGTCAGACCCAAAGTACGTCATCTCGATGGGTAGCTGCGCCAATGGCGGCGGCTATTACCACTACAGCTATTCGGTTGTGCGCGGGTGCGACCGGATCGTGCCGGTCGACATTTACATTCCGGGCTGCCCGCCGACTGCAGAGGCGTTGCTTTACGGCGTGATGCAGCTGCAGCGGAAGATCCGCCGCTCGGGGACGATCGAGCGGTGAGGGACTGGCAATGACTGTGCTGCATTCAGCTCCCAGGTTCGCCTCCAACGAGGGAGTGCGCGAGGCGCTGACCGGCGCGCTCGGCGATATGGTCGTGGCCTCACACGAAAATTACGGCGAAATCATCATCACAGTCGCGCGCGATCGGATCGATGATGCGCTGCGGCTGCTGCGTGACAGCCATGAATACCAGCAACTGATGGAAATCGCCGGGGCCGACTATCCGGGCCGGCCGGAACGCTTCGAAGTCGTTTATATGCTGCTCAGCGTGACGAGGAACCACCGGGTGATGCTCAAGGTGACGGCGTCGGAAAGCACGCCGGTGCCGACCGCGACCACGATCTGGCC
Source organism: Sphingomonadaceae bacterium (assembly GCA_046294735.1). GTDB lineage: Bacteria > Pseudomonadota > Alphaproteobacteria > Sphingomonadales > Sphingomonadaceae > 34-65-8. Next base: position 60,553 of record JBKBKB010000001.1, on the reverse strand, counting down.
AAATGCGGGCTGGCTCGAACGCGAAGTGTTCGACATGTACGGCGTTCTGTTTTCCGGCAATACCGATCTGCGCCGGATCCTGACCGACTACGGCTTTGAGGGGCACCCGTTCCGCAAGGACTTTCCGCTGACCGGTTATACCGAGCTGCGCTATTCCGAGGAGGAAAAGCGGGTTGTCTATGAGCCAGTGCAACTGGCGCAGGACTTGCGGCAATTCGATTTCATGAGCCCGTGGGAGGGTGCGGATTATGTCCTGCCCGGCGATGAAAAGGCCCCCGCAGCGCCTGCACCTGCATCGCCAGCCGCCACACCCAAGGCGACGGAGAAGTCGCCTGATACCGGAGCGGGCGCAAAGGCCAACGCCAAGGCAGCGGAAAAGGTAGCGGGTGAGGCCCCAGCCAAGAAGGCGCCCGCGCCGCGCAAACCGCGTGTTGCAAGGGCCAAGGCAGAAACCAAGAGCAAGGCGCCTGCCAAGCCGCGAACCCGCAAGCCCAAGGGAGACCCGGCATGAGCTTGCAGCTCGAACAGTCGCCCACCACCGGCGATGAAGTAATCAACAACTACACGATCAATTTCGGCCCGCAGCACCCGGCGGCGCATGGCGTGCTGCGGATGGTGATGGAGCTGGACGGCGAAATCATCGAACGGATCGACTGCCATGTCGGCCTGCTCCACCGGGGCACCGAGAAACTGATCGAGCACAAGACCTATCTTCAGGCGCTGCCGTATTTCGACCGGCTCGATTACTGCTCCCCGCTGGCGCAGGAGCACAGTTATGTGCTGGCGATCGAGAAGCTGCTCAATCTCGAAATCCCCGAGCGCGCCAAGTATCTGCGGGTGCTGTTCGCCGAGCTGACCCGGATCTGCAATCACATGCTCAACATCGGCGCGCACGTGATGGACGTGGGCGCGATGACCCCGAACCTGTGGGTGTTCGAGCTGCGCGAAGATTGCCTCAACTTCTTCGAGCGGGCCAGCGGTGCGCGGATGCACAGCGCCTGGTTCCGCCCCGGCGGTGTTCATCAGGACGTGCCGGAAAAGCTGCTGGTCGATATCGGCCACTGGGTCGACACACGTCTGCCCGAACTGTTTGGCGATGCGATGAGCCTGGTCATCGACAACCGCATCTTCAAGCAGCGCAACGTCGATATCGCGGTGGTGAGCAAGGAAGATGCGCTCGCCTGGGGCTTCTCCGGCCCGATGATCCGCGCCGCCGGCATCCCGTGGGACTTGCGCAAGAGCCAGCCCTACGAAGTGTATGACCGGATGGAGTTCGACATTCCCGTCGGCACCAATTCGGACTGCTATGACCGGTTCATGGTGCGGGTGAAGGAAGTCTACGAAAGCGCGAAGATCATCAAGCAGTGCTTGGCGCAAATGCCCAGTGGCCCGGTCGCCAGCACCGACGGAAAGGTCTCGCCCCCCAAGCGCGGCGAAATGAAGCAAAGCATGGAAGCGCTGATCCACCACTTCAAGCTCTACACCGAAGGCTTTCACGTGCCCGCGGGCGAGGTCTACGTCGCCACCGAAAGCCCCAAGGGCGAATTCGGCGTCTATCTGGTGTCGGACGGATCAAACAAACCCTACCGCTGCAAGATCCGTCCGACTGCGTTCAGCCACCTTCAGGCTATGGACTTCATGTCCAAGGGCCACATGCTGCCTGATGCGACCGCCATCTTGGGCGCCATAGACGTGGTGTTTGGGGAGTGTGACCGATAATGGCTGACCGTACCCCCGCTCCCGACACCCCCGAGCTGCGCGCTCGTTGGAGCGCGTTCGCTTGGACGCCGGAAAACAAGAAAACCGCCGATTGGCACATCGCCAAATATCCCGACGGGCGGCAACGTTCGGCGGTAATGCCGCTGCTCGATCTCGCCCAGCGACAGGTCGGGGCGGAGACCGATACGCAGGGCTGGCTGCCGCTGCCGGTGATCGAGTATGTCGCCGCTTATCTCGACATGCCGGTGATCCGCGTACTCGAAGTCGCGACGTTCTATTTCATGTACAACCTCAAGCCCGTGGGCAAATTCCACGTGCAGGTGTGCGGTACCACGCCCTGCATGCTGCGCGGATCAGATGCGCTGTTCGAAACCTGCAAGAAGCGCGGGATGAGCAAGGGCCACGTCTCCGCCGATGGCCTGTGGACGCTGACCGAAGTCGAATGCATGGGCAACTGCGCCACCGCGCCAATGGTCCAGATCAACGACGACAACTACGAGGACCTGACCCCCGAACGGCTCGATGCGGTGCTCGATGCGCTGGCGGCAGGGCAGACGCCCAAAGCCGGCACGCAAGAGCCGGGTCGGCACACCAGCGAGCCCGCGGGCGGGCCGACCACGCTCAAGGAAATGGTCGAAGCGAACCACGATTACCGGAGTGAATGGTGATGTCGCTGCTGGACAAGGACCGCATCTTCACCAACCTCTACGGGTTCCAGCCATGGAACCTGAAGGCGGCGCAGGCGCGCGGGGACTGGGATAACACCACGGCCCTGATCGCGCTGGGGCAGGACAAGATCATTGACGAGGTCAAGGCATCCGGCCTGCGCGGGCGGGGCGGGGCTGGCTTCCCGACCGGGCTCAAGTGGTCGTTCATGCCCAAGGAAAGCAAAGACGGGCGGCCGAGCTTTCTGGTCATCAATGCCGACGAGTCCGAGCCGGGCAGCTGCAAGGACCGGGAGATCATCCGCCACGATCCGCACAAGCTGATCGAAGGCGCGCTGGTCGCCGGCTTTGCGATGCGCGCGCGGGCCGCCTATATCTATATTCGCGGTGAATACATCCGCGAAGCCGAGACGCTTCAGGCCGCGATTGACGAAGCCTACGCCGCTGGCCTGCTTGGCAAGAACGCGGCCAAAAGCGGCTACGACTTCGACGTGTTCATGCACCGCGGTGCGGGCGCCTACATCTGCGGCGAAGAGACCGCGATGATCGAGAGCCTCGAAGGCAAGAAAGGGCAACCGCGCCTGAAGCCGCCGTTTCCTGCTGGCGCGGGCCTTTATGGCTGCCCGACTACGGTCAACAATGTCGAAAGCATCGCGGTGGTCCCCACGATCCTGCGGCGCGGCGCGGCGTGGTTCAGCGCGTTCGGGCGGGAGAACAACAAGGGCACCAAGCTGTTCCAGATCAGTGGGCACGTGAACAAGCCCTGCGTGGTCGAGGAAGCACTGAGCATCCCGTTCAGCGAACTGATCGAGAAGCATTGCGGCGGGATTATTGGCGGAAAGGATAACCTCCTCGCCGTGATCCCCGGTGGGTCATCAGTGCCGCTGGTCCCGGCAGAGCAGATCTGGGACGCGCCGATGGATTTCGACGGGCTGAAGGATTTGGGTTCCGGCCTTGGTACCGCAGGCGTGATCGTGATGGACAAGTCGACCGATATCGTCCGCGCGATTGCTCGCCTCAGCTATTTCTACAAGCACGAGTCCTGCGGCCAGTGCACGCCGTGCCGGGAAGGAACCGGGTGGATGTGGCGCATGATGGAGCGCCTTCGCACCGGCGATGCGGCAATCGAGGAAATCGATATGCTGCAGCAGGTCACCAAGCAGGTCGAAGGCCACACCATCTGCGCGCTGGGCGATGCAGCGGCCTGGCCGATCCAGGGTCTGATCCGCCATTTCAGGCCGGAGCTTGAGCGGCGGATCCATGAGCATAACGCGCAGTTTGCGGAGGCGGCGGAATGAGGAATGCGGCATTTTTTGCTGGCCTGGTCGCCATCCTCATGGGTCCGGCTCCGGCTCTGGCCCAGGGCAAACCCGCTACCGAGCAGGATGTCGCCTTACAGCGCGGTGCGGTTCAGGCATGGACGGCCTGCATTGCGGCTGAAAAGGCGAAGGACGTGAACCGAATTCTGTCGCAGGACTTCACTTCGACCAGCTACAAGATCGGGATCAAGGCGCTGGCGCAAACCCGCGTGAGCAGGGAATGTTTCGAGGCAATGCCGCGCGAGTATCGCAGAATCCGTTTGGGCGGCCTGCCGTTCGCGGGTGGTCTTGCCGAGCACATGCTTGAGGCTGACAACGTGCCGTTGTTGAAGCGCTTGTCCATGGCGGCGCTTGGCCCGGCTGCTGTGACTTACTCGCGCACGGATGAAGTTGCGATGTGCATGGTACGCGGTGCACCGCACATGGTTGCGGGGCTGTTCGACACTGGGATCGAGACTGACGAAGAACGCAAGGCGCTGGCTGAATTGAAGCCTGTCTCCGACATTTGTGCAGGCGGGGCGGGTAAGTTTGACGCGTCTGCGCTCGGCCTGCGCTCCATACTCGCCACCGCTTCCTATCGCCTGCTTGCCGCCCAGAAGGTGGAAAACGATGCCTAAGGTTACTGTAGACGGTCAGGAAATCGAAGTTCCCGCTGGCGCGACCGTGTTGCAGGCGTGTGAGCTGGCGGGCAAGGAAATCCCGCGTTTCTGCTATCACGAGCGGCTGAGCATCGCGGGCAATTGCCGCATGTGTCTGGTCGAGGTGAAGCCGGGGCCGCCCAAGCCGCAGGCGAGTTGCGCTTTGCCAGCCACGGAAGGCCAGGAAATCCGCACCGACACGCCGATGGTCAAGGCCGCGCGCGAAGGGGTGATGGAGTTCCTGCTCATCAACCACCCGCTCGATTGCCCGATCTGCGATCAGGGCGGCGAGTGCGATTTGCAGGATCAGGCCGTGGCCTATGGCCGGGGCGGCAGCCGCTACGAGGAAAACAAGCGCGCCGTCACCGAGAAGTACATGGGCCCGCTGATCAAGACGATCATGACCCGCTGCATCCACTGCACCCGCTGCGTGCGCTTCTCCGAAGAGATCGCAGGCGTGGACGAAATCGGCGCGCTGTATCGCGGCGAGGATATGCAGATCACGACCTATCTGGAGAAAGCCGCGGCCCATGAACTCAGCGCCAATGTGATCGACTTGTGCCCGGTCGGCGCACTCACATCGCGGCCTTATGCGTTTGAAGCGCGGCCATGGGAACTGAAGAAGACGCTTTCCATCGACGTTTCCGACGCGGTCGGCGCCAATATCCGGCTCGACAGCCGCGGGCGAGGAGTGATGCGCGCGTTGCCGCGGATCAACGATGACGTGAACGAGGAGTGGCTTTCCGACAAGGGCCGCTACATGGTCGACGGCCTCGGCGCCCGGCGGCTCGACAAGGTGTGGATCCGCAAAAGCGGCAAGCTCCAGCCCGCCAGCTGGGACGCGGCGTTCAAGGCTATCGCGAAGGCCAAGCCGGGTGCGAGCATTGCGGCGATTGCGGGCGATCTGGTCGACTGCGAGACGATGTATGCCGCCAAGGCGCTGCTGCGCGCGGTGGGGTCAAACCTGCTTGAAGGCCGCCAGACGGGCCTCACCTATGAGACCGGCAATCTTGCTGCGGTCAACTTCAACAGCACTTTTGCCGGTATTGAAACAGCAGATGCAATTCTGATCGTGGGCAGCCATGTCCGCTGGGAAGCGCCACTGGTCAACGTCCGGCTGCGCAAGGCGGTCAAGCGCGGGGCGAAGGTGTTTATCGTCGGCCCTGAGTGGGAACCGACTTATCCGGCGACGTTCCTCGGCAACGATCTTTCTGTGCTGGGCAAACTGCCCAAGGATGTGGTCGACGCGTTCAAGGGCGCCGAGCGGCCTGCGCTGATCCTCGGCGGAGCGGGGCTGGCCCAGGGGGCGCTGGATGCGTGCCTGGCGCTGGCGGACAAGTTCAAGCTGGTCCGGGATGGGTGGAATGGGTTCAACGTCCTCCACATGGCAGCGAGCCGCATGGGCGGGCTGATGCTTGGTTATGCACAGGCTGGCGGGATCGGTGACATCGCCAAGAGGGCGCCGAAAGTGGTGCTGGCGCTTGGCGCGGACGAGGTCGACTGGTCGGCCTTCACCGGCAGCCTCAAGGTCTACATCGGCCATCATGGCGACAAGGGCGCGCACGCGGCGGACATTATCCTGCCTGCGGCCAGCTTCGCCGAGAAAGACGGGACTTACGTCAACACCGAGGGCCGGGTGCAGTTCGCCGAGAAGGCCGTGTTTGCCCCCGGTGATGCGCGTGAGGACTGGACGATCCTGCGCGCACTGGCCGATGCGCTGGGCGTTACCGTCGGGTTCGACAGTTTCGCACAGCTCCAGGCCGCAATGATCGCCGAAGTGCCCTCGCTGGGCGAGGAAGGTCTGGCCGATTATGGCGCCCTGCCCAAGGCAGACGCCAAGGCCAAGGCGGAAGGCGTGATCGCGGGCTACCCGATCAAGGACTTCTACCTCACCAACCCGATCGCCCGCGCCAGCGCGGTAATGCAGCGCTGCTCGGCAGAACTGCTCCACGGCGCAGATCTGGCGGAGGCGGCGGAATGACCCAGTTCTTCCAATCCCTCGGCATGTCCTACGAATGGGCGTGGGCTATTGCGACCGTTGCGGGCATCCTGCTGATCGCCCTGCCACTGATGGCGGCGGTCGCGATGATCATCTACATGGACCGCAAGGTCTGGGCTGCGATCAACCTGCGGCGCGGGCCAAACGTTGTCGGGCCGTTCGGCTTGCTCCAGTCGTTTGCGGACGGGATCAAGGTGTTCCTGCAGGAAACCATCATCCCGAGCGCGGCCAACAAGGGCATCTTTATCCTCGCACCAATCGTCACGTTTACCGTGGCTCTGGCGGCATGGGCGGTGATCCCGTTCGATGCGGGCGTGGTGCTGGCCGACATCAACGTCGGCCTGCTCTACATTCTCGCGATCAGCTCGCTCTCGGTTTACGGCGTGGTGATGAGCGGGTGGGCATCGAACTCCAAGTACCCGTTCTTCTCCGCCATGCGGGCTGCAGCGCAGATGATTTCCTACGAAGTCTCGATCGGGTTCATCCTGATCTGCGTGGTGCTGTGGGCGGGCACGTTCAACCTTTCCGAGATCGTTGAGGCCCAGCGCGGCCACGGGTTCGGGATCGTCAACGGCTACGTGTTCAACCTGCTGCTGTTCCCGATGTGGGTGATGTTTTTCATCTCCTGTCTGGCGGAAACCCAGCGCGTACCGTTCGACCTGACCGAGGCGGAAAGCGAGCTCGTCGCCGGGTACCAGACCGAATACAGCTCGATGGCTTTCGCACTGTTCTGGCTGGGCGAATATGCCAACATCCTACTGATGTGCACGCTCAACGCGCTGCTGTTCTTCGGCGGGTGGCTGCCCCCGCTCGACATCGACCTGATCCCGTGGTTCGACATTCCCGGTATTGTCTGGCTGCTGGGCAAGATCCTGTTCTTCTTCTTCCTGTTCAGCTGGGTCATGGCGACGGTTCCGCGCTATCGCTACGACCAGCTGATGCGCCTCGGGTGGAAGGTGTTCCTGCCGCTGAGCCTGCTCTTCGTCGTCCTCGTTTCTGGCTATCTCATGGCCACCGGCCACTATGGAGCCGCCGCATGACCTCGGTCGCGCAACTCATCAAGTCGTTCACTCTGTGGGAGTTCGTGAAGGCGCACGCCCTCACGCTGAAATACTTCTTCAAGCCCAAGGTGACGATCAACTATCCGTTCGAGAAGAACCCGCTGAGCCCGCGCTTCCGCGGGGAACACGCGCTGCGCCGCTATCCCAACGGCGAGGAACGCTGCATTGCGTGCAAGCTTTGCGAAGCAGTGTGCCCGGCGCAGGCGATCACCATCGAGAGCGAACCGCGCGAGGATGGCAGCCGCCGCACCACGCGCTACGACATCGACATGACCAAGTGCATCTACTGTGGTTTCTGCCAGGAAGCCTGCCCGGTCGATGCCATCGTCGAGGGGCCGAACTTCGAATACGCGACTGAAACGCGCGAGGAACTGCTTTACGACAAGGCGAAACTGCTGGCCAACGGGGACAAGTGGGAGCGGGCGATTGCCGCGAACCTTGAAGCCGATGCGCCCTACCGTTAGGGGCCGCGCCCAGGACGCTATGACACCATGATCCAGACCTTCGCCTTTTACCTGTTCGCGGTGATGATGATCGCCAGCGCGGTGTTCGTGATCACTGCCCGCAACCCGGTCCATTCGGTGCTTTGGCTAATCCTTGCGTTCTTCAATGCGGCTGGCCTGATGGTGCTGGTCGGCGCGGAGTTCATCGCCATGCTGCTGGTGATTGTCTACGTGGGTGCAGTCGCGGTGCTGTTCCTGTTTGTGGTGATGATGCTCGACATCGATTTTGCCGAGCTGCGCGCGGGGTTCATCAAGAACTTTCCGATCGGCATCGCAATTGCGCTGGTGCTGCTGGCGGAATTGGTGCTGGGGATCGGCGCCTATCAGGCTGGGGCGCTGGAGCTTGGTACGCCGGACGGCCTGGCCGCTCCGGTAGAAGGCATGAGCAATACCGCCAGCCTCGGCGCGCTGATGTATGGCCGCTACCTGATCCTGTTCGAGGTGGCTGGCATGATCCTGCTGGTGGCGATGATCGGGGCCATCGTCCTGACCCATCGTCCGCCGAAGAGTGCCCGCGCCAGTCAGAATATTTCGCGCCAGGTGTCCCGTAATCCGGAAGAGGCCGTGGTGATGAAGCAGCCCACCGTGGGGCAGGGGGTCGAACTGTGATCGGGATCGAACATTATCTCGTCGCCAGCGCGATCCTGTTCGTGCTGGGCGTGCTCGGCATCTTTCTCAACCGGAAGAACGTGATCATCATCCTGATGGGGATCGAGCTGATCCTGCTCAGTGTGAACCTCAACCTGGTGGGTTTCAGCGCCTTCCTCGGTGATCTGGTGGGCCAGGTGTTTGCAATGTTCGTGCTGACCGTGGCGGCAGGCGAAGCGGCCATCGGCCTTGCCATCCTGGTGATCTATTTCCGCAATCGCGGCACCATCGCGGTTGACGACGTCGACCGGTTGAAAGGGTGACGGACGTGACCTCGACCTCGATCCTGATAATCGTATTTCTGCCTCTGCTCGCTGCAATCGTCGCGGGGCTGGGCAATCGTGCGCTGGGCAATACCGTCGCCAAGTCGATCACCACCGGCGCACTGTTTATTTCATGCGTGCTGAGCTGGCCAATTTTCCTCGGGTTCCTCAGCGGAACCGAGCAGGTCACTGTGGTGCCAGTGCTCAAGTGGGTTCAGTCCGGCACGCTCAGCTTTGATTGGGCGCTGCGGGTCGACACGCTAACCGCGGTCATGTTGGTGGTCATCACCAGTGTCTCCGCGCTGGTCCACCTGTACAGCTGGGGCTACATGGAGGAAGATCCGGACCAGCCCCGGTTCTTCGCCTATCTCTGCCTGTTCACCTTTGCCATGCTGATGCTGGTGACCGCCGATAACCTCGTCCAGATGTTCTTCGGATGGGAAGGGGTCGGTCTCGCCAGTTACCTCCTCATCGGGTTCTGGTTCCGCAAGCCAAGCGCGAACAAGGCGGCGATGAAGGCCTTCGTGGTCAACCGCGTTGGCGATCTTGGCTTCATGCTCGGGATATTCGGCACCTATCTGGTGTTCCAGACCACCTCGATTACCGAGATCCTCGAAGCGGCCCCGGCCATGAGCGGCAGCACCATCGGCTTCCTCGGCTACCGCGTGGCGACGATGGATGTGCTGTGCATCCTGCTGTTCATCGGCGCAATGGGCAAGTCGGCGCAGCTAGGCCTGCACACGTGGCTGCCCGATGCGATGGAAGGGCCGACGCCGGTTTCCGCGCTGATCCATGCCGCGACCATGGTGACTGCGGGCGTGTTCATGGTCTGCCGCCTCTCGCCGATGTTTGAGACTGCACCCGTTGCGCTCGGCATGGTGGTCTTTGTCGGCGCGGCCACCTGCTTCTTCGCGGCAACCATTGGCACGACTCAGTGGGATATCAAGCGGGTGATCGCCTATTCGACCTGCTCACAGCTTGGCTATATGTTCTTTGCAGCCGGTGTTGGGGCCTATGGCGCGGCCATGTTCCACTTGTTTACCCATGCGTTCTTCAAGGCTTTGCTGTTCCTTGGCGCAGGCTCCGTAATCCACGCGATGCACCACGAGCAGGACATGCGTTTTTACGGTGGTCTGCGTAAGCATATTCCGCTGACGTTCTGGGCGATGTTGCTTGGCACCCTGGCGATCACCGGCCTGGGCGTGTACCATCTTAAGCTGGGCTTTGCCGGGTTCTGGTCGAAGGATGCGATCATCGAGGTCGCATTCGCCCGCGGCACCGATCTTGCCACCTTCGCTTTCTGGATGGGCGTCATCGCTGCACTGCTCACCAGCTTCTACAGCTGGCGCCTGATGTTCCTGACCTTCTGGGGCAAGCCGCGCTGGATCGAAAGCGAGCATATCCAGCACAGCGTACACAAGACGCCGGAACAGGCGGGCGAGGATACGACCGGTGGCTATCATCCGCACGAAAGCCCGCTGACCATGCTGATCCCGCTCGGGGTGCTGTCGGTCGGCGCAGTGCTTGCGGGGCAGGTGTTCGCGCCGAGTTTCCTCGACAGCGCGGCGTTCTGGGCCGGATCGATCTTCTACAACGAAAACCTGATCGACCGGATGCACGCGGTCCCGGTAATGGTGAAGTATTCTGCCTTTATCGTGATGGTGCTCGGCTTTATCGGTGCATGGTGGGCCTATATCCGGAACCCGTCGATCCCGGCCAAGTTCGTGGAGCAGTTCAGCTTCATCCACCGCTTCGTGTACAACAAGTGGTACTTCGACGAACTCTATGACCTGCTGTTCGTGAAACCCGCCTTCTGGTTCGGCCGGATTTTCTGGCAGAAGGGCGACAAGGGCCTGATCGACCGTTTCGGGCCTGATGGTGCTGCTGCTCTGGTGGTGCAGGGCGCGGCCCTCGCGAAGAAGGTGCAGTCTGGATATCTCTATAGCTATGCGCTGATCATGCTGCTGGGCCTGATCGCCGCGATTACCTGGGTGCTGATCTAATGGGGGGCTTTCCCATCCTGTCCGTCATGCTGGCGGTGCCGCTGCTCGCGGCCATCGCCTGCCTGTTCCTGAGCGCCCCGCAGGCGCGGGTGACTGCACTGGCGGCGACCCTGGTCAACCTCGCATTCGGCATCCTGCTGTGGGTGAACTACGACATCGGCGGGGCGCAGTGGCAGTTCACCGAACGGGCGGACCTATTTGCGGGGTTCACCTATGCCCTCGGCATCGACGGGATCGCACTGCTACTGATCGTGCTCAGCGTGTTCCTGATGCCGATCTGCATCCTGGCCAGCTGGGAAGCGATCGAGAAGCGCGTGGGCGAATACATGGCCGCGTTCCTGGTCATGGAAACGCTGATGATCGGCGTCTTCTCGGCGCAGGATTTGTTTGTGTTCTACATCATGTTCGAAGCCGGACTGATCCCGATGTACCTGATCATCGGCATCTGGGGCGGGGCGGAGAGGATCTACGCCAGTTACAAGTTCTTCCTCTATACCCTGCTCGGCTCAGTGCTGATGCTGGTGGCGATGCTGTGGATGGTCAATGAAGCCGGCACGACCGACATCCCGACCCTGATGCAATACGATTTCGCACCGGAAGCGCAGACCTGGCTGTGGCTTGCCTTCTTCGCCAGCTTCGCAGTGAAGATGCCGATGTGGCCGGTTCACACCTGGTTGCCCGATGCCCACGTCCAAGCGCCAACCGCGGGTTCGGTCATTCTTGCAGGCGTGCTGCTGAAGATGGGCGGATACGGTTTTATCCGCTTCAGCCTGCCAATGTTCCCGGAAGCAAGTGCGCAGTTTGCCTGGCTGGTGTTTGCGCTGAGCATGATCGCAGTGGTCGTCACCAGCCTGATCGCACTGGTTCAGCACGATATGAAAAAGTTGATCGCCTATTCCTCGGTCGCGCATATGGCGATCGTGACGATCGGCCTGTTCGCGTTCAACGTGCAGGGCCTGGAGGGCTCGATGATCGTCATGCTCAGCCATGGCCTCGTCTCGGGTGCGCTATTCCTGTGCGTGGGCGTGATCTACGACCGGCTGCATACGCGCGAGATCAGCCGTTATGGCGGGCTCAGCATCAACATGCCGAAATACGCACTGTTCTTCCTCCTGTTCACCATGGCCAGCATCGGCCTGCCGGGGACCAGTGGCTTCGTTGGGGAGTTCCTCAGCCTTGCCGGGATCTACCAGGTATCGAGCTGGGTCACGCTGGTCTGCACCACCGGCATCATTCTGGGTGCGGCTTATATGCTCTATCTCTACTGGCGGGTGGCGTTTGGCGTACAGAAGAACGCTGACGCTGCGGCCATGACCGATCTCAACGTCCGCGAATGGGCCATGCTCGCCCCGATCGCTGCTGCCGTGCTGTGGATGGGCGTTTACCCCGAAAGCTTCCTTGCCCCGATGCGCAAGGACATTGCCGCGCTCGAAGCACGGGTGGCGCGGGCCGCTCCTGAAGGCGATGCCCGGCTTGCTGCGGGCGAAGCGCGGGCGGAGGCGGCCAATGCGGTTGCGCCCCTGCCGCACCACGCTGGCAAGGACGGAGCGCACTGATGAACACCGCCGCTTCCTTTGCGCTGATCGCGCCCGAACTGGTTCTGGCCGTCTCCAGCCTGCTGCTGGTCCTGGCGGCTGCCTGGGGCGGGGACAAGGCCGCGCGCCCGGTCACCATCCTTGCAGTCACCGCCCTGTTCGGGGCGGGAATGCTGCTGTGGCCGGTCCTGCATCTCGGCAAGGCCGGCCCGGAAACCTGGGCCTTCGGTGACCTGATCCGCGCCGACGCCTTCGCCGGTTTTGCCAAGGCAATGATCTATCTCGCCGCCATCGGCTGCCTGGTGGTCGCGCCCCACTGGTTCGACCGGCTGAAGGCAATGAAGCCGGAATACCCGGTCCTGGTCCTGCTGGCGACACTGGGCATGAGCCTGATGGTTTCGGCCAGCGACATGCTCACGCTGTACCTCGGGCTGGAGCTCAACAGTCTCGCGGCTTATGTGCTGGCAGCCTATCTCCGCAATGACAGCCGCTCGGCCGAGGCTGGCCTAAAGTACTTCGTCCTCGGCGCACTCGCCAGCGGCATCCTGCTATACGGAATGAGCCTGCTCTACGGCTTCACCGGCACCACCAGTTTCGCCGGGATCCGCGACGCGCTGGAAGGCGAGATGTCGAACGGAATGCTGTTCGGGGTGATTTTCGTCCTCGCCGGGCTGGCATTCAAGATTTCAGCCGTGCCGTTCCACATGTGGACGCCCGATGTCTATGAAGGCGCGCCGACTCCGGTGACCACCTTCTTCGCCACCGCGCCCAAGGTTGCAGCCGTGGCGCTGACCGCGCGGGTGGCGATGGACGCATTCGGCAATCAGGTTGATGCCTGGCGGCAAGTGGTGATCTTTGCCGCCCTTGCGTCGATTGTATTGGGTGCACTCGGGGCGATCGGGCAGAACAATCTCAAGCGCCTGCTGGCATATTCCTCGATCAACAATGTCGGCTTCATTCTGATCGGGCTCGCGGCCGGGACCGCAGCCGGGGTGAGCGCGATGTTCGTTTACCTCGCCATCTATGTCGCCATGTCGCTCGGCAGCTTTGTCGCGCTGATGATGCTGCATGACAACGATGGCCGTGCGCTCGAGACCTTCGATGATATTGCCGGTCTCTCGACCAAGCGCCCGGCGCTCGCCTGGTGTTTGCTGGCGCTGATGTTCAGCCTGGCCGGCATCCCGCCGCTGCTGGGGTTCTGGGCCAAGTTTGTGGTGTTCCAGGCGGCGGTCGAAGCAGACATGGTTCTGCTCGCCGCCATCGGTATCGCCGCGAGCGTGATTGGGGCATTCTACTACATCAAGTTCGTCAAGGTGATGTTCTTCGATGAAGCCTCTCCCGCGACCGTGGCGGACAGCACCCGTTCGCACTGGGCTGTTCTCGGGATCACCACGCTAGTCGTCTCTCCGCTGGGCTATTTCCTGACCCGTTCGTTTGGCGACCTGGGTGACAAGGCTGCCAGCGCGTTGTTACTGCTACCTTGATCGAAACCACCGCCGAAACCGGATCGACCAACACCGACCTGCTTGACCGGTTGCAGGCAGGGGAGCGGATCCCCGAGGGCATGTGGCTGGTGGCGGACCGGCAGACTGCTGGTCGAGGGCGGCAGGGCCGTGCCTGGTCAGGCGGACAGGGCAATTTCATGGGCTCGACCGTGGTGCACCGCCTGCCAGGCGATCCGCCTGCACCGACACTGGCCCTGATTGCCGGGTTGGTGCTGCATGAAGCCGCTACACCATTGGTGCCTGATGCAAGCCGGTTGAGGCTCAAATGGCCCAACGATCTGCTTTACAGCAATGCCAAGCTCGCCGGGATCCTGCTGGAGAGGCAGGGTTCCGCCGTAGTGGTGGGGATCGGCGTGAACCTTGCCGTGGCACCAGACCTGCCTGACCGGCAAACCTGCACCTTTGCGGCCTTCGGTCCGGCACCGGACCGGGATCTGTTTGCGGCCACGCTGGCGCAGCTGTTTGATCGGGAACTGGCCCGCTGGCGCACGTTCGGGCTGGAGCCGATGATCCGGCGCTGGTCGGCAGCGGCCTTGCCGTCCGGCACCGCGCTGACCGTGCATGACGGAAACGCCGCCCCGGTTACCGGCACCTTTGCCGGCCTTGCACCCGACGGGTCGCTCTTGCTCCACCTGTCCGATGGTGCCACCCGTGCAATCCACGCCGGCGATGTCATGCTGGCTGATGAGAGGATCTGATCCCATGCTGCTCGCCGCCGATGTCGGAAACACCAATGTCGTCTTTGCCTTGTTCGATGAACGGGAGATCAAGGCACGCTGGCGGATCGCGACCGACCCGCGCCGGACCGGGGACCAGTACGCCGTGTGGCTGCTGCAGCTACTTCAGATCGAAGGCTATTCGCGCGAAGATGTGACGCAGATCATCATCGGCTCGGTTGTGCCGCGTGCAATCCATAACCTCACTGTGCTGGCGGAAAAGTACTTCGACATCACCCCGCTGATCGCGGGCGAGGGCGCTGCCGAATGGGGTTTCATGATTGATGTCGAGCAACCCCGCTCGCTTGGCGCTGATCGCGCTCTCAACACGATTGCCGCCCACGCCAAGTACCCCGGCGACAAAATCGTGGTCGATTTCGGCACTGCAACCACTTTCGACGCGGTCGATTTCAACGGCGCATACAAGGGCGGGATCATCGCGCCGGGTATCAACCTGTCACTCGACGCGCTGGTCGGCAATACCGCCAAGCTTCCGCGGATTGCGATCCGCTCTCCCGACAGCGACAACGTGATCGGACGCAACACCGAAGATCAGATGCTGATCGGCGTATTCTGGGGCTACATCGCGATGATGGAAGGATTGATTGAGCGAGTGCGGCGACAGATCGGGCGACCGGCCAATGTGATCGCCACTGGCGGGCTTGCGATCCTGTTCGACCAGCACACCCGCATGTTCAGTGCTGTCGACCGGGACCTGACACTTGATGGCCTCGCCCTCCTGGCCGAACGGGCGAGCCGATGAAGCGCGACTTCACCCCGGAGAATGAACTGCTGTTCCTCGCCCTGGGCGGGAGCGGAGAGATTGGCATGAACGTCAACCTCTATGGCTGCAACGGCAAGTGGCTGATGGTGGATCTGGGCATGACCTTCGGCGCCAATGAATACCCGGGCACCGAACTGGCCTTTGCCGATCTCGCGTTCATCGAGGACCGGCGCAAGGATTTGCTCGGCGTGGTCCTGACCCACGCGCACGAGGACCATATCGGTGCTGTGCCCTATTTCGCCGAGGAACTGGGCGTGCCGCTTTACGCCACCCCGTTCACTGCTGACCTGGTGATGCGCAAGCTGGAAGAGGCCGGGCTGGCCGACCGCGTGAAGCTATACGTGATCGAGGGCGATGCGGCGCCGCTTCGGCTGGGCGAGTTCACGGTGCGCTATGTACCTCTGGCCCACTCGATTGCCGAAGGTAATGCGCTGATTATCGACACGCCACATGGCCGGGTGTTTCACACCGGCGACTGGAAGCTGGACGAGGATCCGATCATCGGCGTGCCGGCGACCGAGGAAGAACTGACCGCTTTTGGTGATGAAGGCGTGCTGGCATTGGTGTGCGATTCGACCAATGTTTTCAATCCCGCGCCGAGCGGGTCGGAAGGGGCGGTCTATCAGGCGCTGATGGACGAAGTGCGCCGCCATACCGGTCGTCGGGTGCTGGTCACAACCTTTGCTTCCAACGTGGCCCGCCTGCAGACCCTGGGAGAGGTGGCGCGGGAAACCGGGCGGCAGCTGTGCGTCGCCGGCCGCTCGCTCGACCGGATCATCGAAGTGGCGCAGGATAACGGATACCTGGCCGACTTTCCCCAGATGGTCGATTTCGACACGGCGATGGCCCTGCCGCGTGGTGAGGTGCTGATCATCGCCACCGGCGGGCAGGGTGAACCGCGGGCCGCGCTCGCCCGGATTGCGGAAAAGAGCCACCCGCTCGAATTGGTCGCGGGCGACGTGGTTCTGTTTTCGAGCCGCCAGATCCCGGGCAACGAGCTGGCCATCGGCCGGATCCAGAACCAGTTGGCCGAACGTGGAATCGTGATGGTGACGGACCGGCAGTCGCCAATCCATGTTTCGGGCCATCCGGGGCGGCCAGAACTGGAGGCGCTGTATAGCTGGCTGCGGCCGCAGGTGCTGGTTCCGGTTCATGGGGAAATGCGCCACCTGCAGGAACAAGCCCGGGTCGGCAGGGCGGCGGGCATTCCCCAGGCGGTGGTCCAGAAAAACGGGGACATCGTCCGGCTCGCGCCGGGCAAGGCGGAGCGGATCGCGCAGGTCGAGGCCGGAAGGCTGGTGCTCGATGGGGACATGATCGTTCCGGCTGACGGGGAATCCATCGTGATGCGCCGGAGGCTGGCCCACAACGGCGTGGTGATGGTAGTGCTGGAACGGGGCGGCAAGGCTCAGGTCCACGCACTCGGCCTGCCGCTGGTCGAGGATTATCCAGCCTTCGCCGCCGAAGCCGAGGCCGATGTGGTCGCCGCCATAGGCAAGCTGCGCGGCAAGGCCGCCCATGACCGGGGGGAAGTCAGCGAAGCCGCTCGCCTCGCCGCCCGCCGCGCCGCCCAGCGCTGGAGTGGCAAGAAGCCCCAGGTCCTCGTGACCTTGCCGAGGGAATGAACCGATGAACTGGACCTCAATCATCGCCATCTACTTTCTGGTGTGGGTCATGTGCGCCTTTTTGATGCTGCCCTTTGGGGTCAAGACGGCAGACGAGGCCGGTGTGAAGAAAGTGCCCGGTCAGGCCGACAGCGCGCCGGTCAACTTCCGGCCGGGCCGGATTGCCTTGCGGGCGACCATTCTGGCGGCTGTCCTGACCGGGCTCTACGTCGCTAACTACGTCAACGGCTGGATCGGCGTCGAAGTGCTCGATGTGACCAACTACTTCGGCTGAAGGCGTTCGATCACTTCGGCGCGAACCCGCGTCAGCAGGTCCGGATCGGCGGTCAGGCGGCTTTGCTCCTCATCCAGAATGGCGAGAAAGGCGGCCCGCTTGAACGCCAGACCAAGGGCCGCGTCTGGGTGTGGCTCTACCGTTGAACAGACCAGATCGATCATCCGCTCGGCCCCGTGCAGCCGGCCCCAGAGATAGTCGTTCTCCCGGTAGGCGCGGCTGAAGAAGGCACCGAAGTTGAAGAACTCGATCCCCTTCAAGGTGGCTCTGGTACCACCATCGCGGATGCTGCGGGCGTCGTCCGGGCTGATCCGGTCCACCTTGATCGGATCGAACTCGGTCAGCCCCTCGTTACGCATCAGCGTCAGGGTGGCAATGTCGTAGAACGGAAAGCCGAGGTAGGTCAGCAACATCCGTCGTCGCAGGTTGCGCGGCATGGTTTCGAGCGCCTCAGCCATTCGCTCCTCTGCAAGCAGGTCAGTTTCCGGCAACAGCCGCCGTTGGCCGAGCAGGTCCAGCACCCGGCCCGGATCGTCCATCACGCGGGTGGCCGCTTCAGCAAAGTCGCTGCCCAGATGGGCCATGCCGTTGGGTTCGTGATAGAGGGCAAGGATGCCATAAATCGCATCACGCGCCTCGTCGACGGCCCGGTCGTCCAGCTCCGGATCGGCATCCCAATCCCGGGCCAGACGCCGGGCGAGCAGGCGTAGGCGCCGGATCCGAAAGCCAAGGTCATGGGTGCGAAAGAAGGCCACCGCGTTGTCGCTTGCTCCGCCCGATGCGCCGCTCAGAGTGGCAAGGCCGCGCTGCTCAAGCTCTGCCCTCAGCCGAACGGCGACCGGGTAGGAGTCTGGCAGTTCAAGGCCTGGTGCCGCCTCATGTACAATCCGGGCGAGCTGGTCGACAATTCCCCCGAACTTGGCTTGGGCATAGGACTGGAACGCGAATCCCGCCCTTTCCGCCGCCGCAACCTGGGCCTTGGACCGCCACGCGGCCAGTCGCTTCGGCGTTGGGCGATCAAGAAACAGCGTCCGGCCAAATAGTCGCTCCACCACCGTTTCGACCTCGGGACGCAGAGCCGCGACCATCCGCCGCAGACGCTCGGCCTCGCGCGATTGCTGTTCCAGCACGTGAAGGTTGTCGCGGATCGGCTGCTCGCGCGGAATGGTAGATAGTGAGCCAAGGATGGCACCGAAAAAGCGGACCGGGCGATCAGTCTGCGCCTCTTCGGCTGCGTTCCGGTCCGGCCGGGGGTCGATATAGACGAACCGGCGGTCGACTTCGCGCTGGGCCGGCCTGCCGTGAAGTGCGGCCATCGCTCCTTCGAACGGTTTGTTCACCAGCACCGATCCGTCGATCAGGGCGACCTGTTCGACCGATCCGGTGCGGCTGTGCTGCGGCATGATCCGCGCCAGGAAGGCATCCCGGGTATGCCAGGACATTCCGTGGTTGCGGGCCAGATTGTCGATCTCGCTAATCTTCGCCGGGGGGAATGCGCCGGGAAAACTGGCCGTAGCCCGGGCTGCAAGGGTAAGTTCCAGCAGATCGGCCAGCGCCAGCCCGGAGCTGCCCGGAGTTTCGGCACGGAAGGCAATCGGCAAGCGGTGCTCGCTTTCCTCCACCACCGGCGGGCTGTTGAGCCGCAATTTTTCGCGATGTCCGTGAAAATCGGTCGCAGTGACGTAAAGATCGATCGGGTGGCCGACCGGAAGCAGGGGGGAATCGGCCTGTTCCTTCGCCATCGCCAGCAACGCGTCGTGGAGCAGTGTGGCAAAGCCCTGTCCAGAGAAAGGCGGCTCGAACCACCGGCTCCGCATGAAATGGGCAACCTTGCGCCGCACTTCCGCGCGGGCCTCGGGCGCGACTGTCTCCGACACCATATTGCCAGGGCGGCGCAGAAACCACGAGATAGCCGGCTGGGCCCACAGTTTGGCAAAGCGCCACAGCGGGCGGGCATCGGCGTCCATCAGCCGGTCAACATCGGCATTGTCCAGCCACAGGTCGGTCAGCGGTTCGAGCGATTGACCGGAGTGGATGGCCTGCGCCAGGAACACCGCATTGATCCCGCCTGCACTGGCCCCGGTCAGGACATCGGGAAGAACCCGCAGCCGCATCCCATGTCGCGATTCGATCTTCTGCAACAGATTGCGGTAGACCCCTTGTACGCCGGTCGTCCCGGGCACACCGGCATGGAAGGCGCGGCTGGCACGGGCGAGCTTCCAGATTTCCTTTGTGACCCCGTGCATGTAGACCGCAAGGCTGACGCCGCCGTAGCAGACAAGGGCAAGCCGGAGTTCCTTCTGGCGCATCCTGCACTTGTGGCGGGCCAGACAGGCTTTGGCAATTGCGTTCCACTAATGTTCTGTATATCGCGGCGCCATGGCCAAGACCCGGAAGCGATATGTCTGTCAGGCATGTGGTTCGATGACACACCGCTGGCAGGGGCAGTGCGCCGATTGCGGCGAATGGAACACTTTGGCCGAGGAAGCGACGGCTACAGTCTTTTCGCAGAAGCATGATCTGTCGGCAGGTGGCCGCCCGATTGCCTTCGTGCCCCTCGATGCGCCGGGTGAGCCGCTGGTACGGCGCACCACTGGCCTTGCCGAGTTCGACCGTGCGCTGGGGGGCGGGCTGGTGCCGGGTTCGGCGATCCTGATGGGCGGCGATCCCGGGATCGGCAAGTCGACCCTGTTGTTGCAGGCAGCGGCCAAGGTCGCCCGGGCGGGCGGGCAAGCCATCTACATCAGCGGGGAAGAGGCATCGGCGCAGGTACGGATGCGGGCCGAACGCCTCGGGCTGGCTGATGCGCCGGTCCAACTGGCCGCCGCCACATCGGTGCGCGATATCCTGACCACGCTGGGCGAGATGGAACCGCCTGCGCTGCTGGTGATCGATTCGATCCAGACCATGTATTCGGACATGATCGAAGGGGCACCGGGCACGGTCAGCCAGGTACGTGGCTGCGCGTTCGAGTTGATCCGCTTTGCCAAAGAGACCGGCATGGCACTGGTATTGGTGGGCCACGTGACCAAGGACGGCAGCATTGCCGGGCCGCGGGTGCTGGAACACATGGTTGACGTGGTGATGAGCTTCGAAGGCGAACGAAGCCACCAGTATCGCATTCTGCGCAGCCTCAAGAACCGGTTTGGACCGGTTGACGAGATCGGGGTGTTCGCGATGGAAGGGCATGGGCTGGCGGAAGTATCGAACCCATCGATGCTGTTCCTGTCCGGCCGGGAAGAGCCGCTCGCGGGCAGCGCAGTGTTTCCGGCGCTGGAGGGGACCCGGCCGGTGCTGGTCGAAATCCAGGCGTTGATCGTGCGCCTCCAGTCCGGTGCGACCCCGCGCCGGTCGGTGGTCGGATGGGACAATGCCCGCCTGGCCATGTTGCTGGCGGTGCTGGAGGCGCGGTGCGGGCTCAATTTCAGTTCGGCCGAAGTCTATCTCAATGTCGCCGGGGGCTACCGTCTGAGCGATCCCGCAGCCGACCTTGCAGTCGCTGCGGCACTGGTCTCTGCATTGGCCGACAAGCCACTCACCGCGCGGTCGATCTGGTTCGGCGAGGTTTCGCTGGCGGGCGAGATCCGACCGGTGGCCCATGGCGGTGTCCGGGTGCGCGAAGCGGCCAAGCTGGCGTTCGAAAATGGCTTTGGCCCGGAGAAATCGGCCGGTCATTCACCCGCTCTTAACTATCGCAGCCTCAGGCGTCTGGCTAATCTCGTTGACCAGGTGACAGCGAGCCCATAGTTGCCGGGGTCCCATGAGCGGTTTCGATCTTATCGTCCTGTTTATCGTCGGCGTGGCGGCCGTTGGCGGATTCCTGCGCGGCTTCGTGCAGGAAGTGCTGTCGCTTGCGGCGTGGATTCTTGCAGTTCTCGCGATCCGTTATCTGCACACGGACCTATATGAATTCATCCTCGGCCAGGTTGGCGGCGAAACCACCAGTGGCCTGCTGGCGTTCGCGCTGCTTCTGCTGATCCCCTACGCCGGAATGAAGCTGATTGCAGGCCGCATGGGAGAGGCTTCGCGCACGTCCATGCTGGGCCCGATTGACCGGGTGCTGGGGTTCGGTTTCGGTGCGATCAAGGGCGCGATCGTGGCCGTGCTGGCGTTCTCCGTCCTGGTGCTGGGCTATGATACGATATGGGGTTATCAGGGTCGGCCCGACTGGATCACCACCGCGCGCACTTATCCGGTCGTCAACGCCGCATCCAAAGACATGGTCGAGCTGATCGCGGAGCGGCGGGCCGAGCTGGCTGCGGATGCAGAGGCAGAGGCCGCGCGCCAGCAATGACCGCCGGGGTATCGTCCCGGCTCTATACGCCGGACATCCTCGCGCTCGCGGTCAGCCTTGCCCGGTTCCCGCTTGATCCCGGGCTTCCATTCCATGGCGAAGCCCGCTCACGCATCTGTGGCAGCACGCTGCAAATCGGCCTTTCGCTTGACGAGGCAGAGCGTATTTCCGGCCTTGGATTGCAGGTCCGGGCGTGCGCTCTTGGGCAAGCAGCCGCAGCCATTTTCGCGGCCGCCGCCACAGGCCGGTCGGCGGACGAGATCGATGCAGCCGCAGAAGCAGTCGAACGCTGGCTGGCGGGCGAGGGGAGCCAGCCACAATGGCGCGGGATCGAGGCACTGGTTCCTGCGCGTGGCTATCCGGCCCGGCATGGTGCCATCCTGCTTCCGTGGAAGGCGGCACAGGCGGCGCTAGGCAAGGGCGCAGGCGCAAGCTAGAGGCGATTCCTCCGGACCGAGGGGAGTGACACTAGCAATGGCCGAGCCAGCACCTGCCGCGATGCGCGAACCGAGTGACAAGGAAATCCGCCTTGTCATAGGCGCCAGTTCCGCCGGCACCGTGTTCGAATGGTATGACTTCTTCATCTACGGCACGCTTGCGTACATCCTCAAGGATGCCTTCTACGACGTCGACAACGACACTCTGGGGCTGCTGCTGGTATGGTCGACCTTCGCGGTCGGCTTCGCCTTCCGCCCGATCGGTGCGATCCTGTTCGGCTATCTCGGTGACAAGCTGGGGCGAAAATACACCTTTCTGGTGACCGTTACCCTGATGGGCATCGCCACCGCTGGTGTCGGCATGATTCCGACGGTCGATACCATCGGAATTGCCGCGCCGATCATCGTCATCATCCTGCGAATTTTCCAGGGGCTGGCGCTCGGCGGCGAATATGGCGGCGCGGCAATCTACGTGGCGGAGCATTCGCCACCGGATAAGCGCGGCTATTACACCAGCTTCATCCAGGCGAGCGTGGCCGGGGGGTTTGTGCTGTCGATCGCCGTGGTTCTGTCATGCCGGTTCCTGATCCCCGAGGATGATTTCATCGCGTGGGGCTGGCGCGTGCCGTTCCTGCTGTCGATCATCCTGCTCGGCATTTCGCTGTGGATGCGGCTGAAGTTGTCGGAAAGCCCGGTCTTCCAGGCCATGAAGGCCGAGGGCAAGATCGCTGGAAATCCGTTCGTCGAGAGTTTTACCTATCCGGGCAACAAGAAGCGAATCTTCGTCGCTCTGTTCGGCATTACCGGCATCCTCACCACAATCTGGTACACCGCGTTCTTCTCCGGCATGAGTTTCCTGCGCGGGCCAATGCATGTCGATGACCTGACGGTGGAACTGATTCTGTTCGTCTCCGGACTGATCGCGATGACGTTCTACCTCGTGATCGGCAAATGGTCTGACAAGGTCGGGCGCAAGAAGCCAATCATCATCGGCGCATTGTTGACGCTGGTCTTGCTGTTCCCGGCATTCTGGGGGCTGGGGCATCTTGCCAATCCCGGGATTGCCGCCGCGGCCGAGCGTGCGCCCATCACCGTATCCGGACCCGCTTGCACCACCGATCCCTTTGCCGACTTGTTCGACCGCGAGCAGACTGAGTGCGGCAAGGTGCTGGAGGTGCTGACGGCAGCGGGCGTTCCCTATAGCCTGACGCCTGGCCCCATGCTGACGCTGTCCGCAGGTGGCAACGCGATCGCGCTCCAGCCTGAATGGTTCACGGACGGGAATGCGCGCCGCGACGGGATCCGGGCGGCATTGACCGAATACGGGTTCGACTTCACCAAACAACGGCCTGCGGTTGGTGCCATCCTTGGCATCGTTGCCATCCTGCTGGGTCTGGGGATGCTGTCTGCCCTGACCTACGGATCGGTGGCCGCTCTGCTGTCGGAAATGTTCCCGCCGTCGATACGCTACAGTTCGATGTCGATCCCCTACCATATCGGGGCCGGGTATCTGGGCGGGTTCCTGCCGCTGATCGCCGGGGTTATTGTGGCCAGCACCGGCGATATCTATTCCGGCTTGTGGTATACATGGGCGGTTGTGGCATTCGGCGTAGCGGTGGCATGGTGGGGCATTCCCGACGGGCCGCCGCGCGATTTTGTCGACGATGCCTGAACAGCCTTCGCCGACCCTTCGCCTGCGCCTCGACAAGTCAGCCCTGGCCGACAACTGGCGCGCGCTTGACCGCCTGTCCGGCAGCGCCCGGTCTGGTGCGGCTGTCAAGGCGGATTGTTACGGGCTCGGGGTGGACCAGTGCGTGCCGGTGCTGCGCGATGCCGGGGCAGAGCGGTTCTTCGTCGCCCACTGGAGCGAGGTGCCCGGCGTTCTGCGCCATGTCGCGCCGCAGCAGGTTTCGGTGCTGCACGGCCCGCTGAGCGAAGCCGATGTTTCCTTCGCCCGCGCAGCCGGAGTGCGTCCGGTCATTAACAGCCTGCATCAGGCACGGCTGTGGGCCGGTGCCGGGGGCGGCGAATGTGATCTGATGGTCGATACCGGGATCAACCGGCTTGGCGTTGCCATGGCTGATCTGGGGGATCCAGCCGTGACCGCGCTGAGCGTGGACACCTTGATGTCGCACCTTGCCTGCGCTGACGAGAGCAGCCCGATGAACGCGCGCCAGCTCGAGCGATTCCTGGCGGCTGCCGCGCTTGTCCCGTGCAGGTCGCGGAGCATGGCCAACAGCGCGGGCATTGCTCTGGGCAGCGCATACCATTTCGACCTTACCCGCCCGGGCCTGTCGCTCTATGGCGGCGTGCCTTGCCCTGGCTTGGAGGAACACATCAGTCAGGTCGCATTTCCGCAGGCAGCCGTGATCCAGCTGCGGCACCTGCAGGCCAATGACAGCGTCGGCTACAACGCCACCTTTGTTGCCGAAAAGGCCATGTTCGTGGCGGTCGTCTCGCTTGGCTATGCCGACGGATTTCTGCGGTGCTGGGGCGGGAAGGGCGCACTCGAATTGGCCGGCATGGCGCTGCCCCTGCTGGGCCGGGTGTCGATGGATATGGTGGTGGTCGATGCCAGCGTCGCGCCGGGCCTGCGCGAAGGGGACTGGCTTGAAGTGCCCTATGCCCTGCCGCAGGCATCGGCCGCCACCGGTCTGTCGCAATACGAATTGCTGACCGTTCTGGGCAAGCGCTTCGCCCGCTAGTTTATTCGCCCGCCCGTGTTGCGCTGCACATGCTGCGCCTGCTAATGCACAACGCACCGCAGCATTCCTGAAAGCTTCCCATGTCCAAGCGCGATACCAGGCCCGGCGATCCCATCACGATCAAGAAGTACGCCAACCGGCGGCTCTACAACACCGGCACCTCCAGCTATATCACTCTCGATGACTTGGCCGGGATGACCCGTGATGGCGTCGAGTTCGTGGTGGTCGATGCCAAGAGCGGGGACGACATCACCCATTCGATCCTGACCCAGATCATCATGGATGAGGAATCCAGCGGCGCTCAGATGCTGCCGGTCAGCTTCCTGCGTGACCTTATCTCGATGTACGGCAACTCGATGCAGGCGCTGATGCCCAGCTATCTGGAGGCGAGCATGGCGAATTTCCGCAAGAACCGGGAACAGCTTCAGGCGACCTTCCGGGACGGCCTGGCCAACAATCCGCTGACCAGGATCGCGGAAACGAACATGGCCATGATGAAGGCCATGGGCGAAGCTTTGATCCCGGTTGCCAAGCCGCGTGAGCCGCAGAGCAACGCTCATAATACCCCCAGCCAGGACGCTGAGATCGCCGCCCTGCGGGAACAAATGGCCGCCATGCAGAAGAAGCTCGACGAGTTGAGCAAATAACTTCGACCTTTCCTGAAAGACCCAGACCCGTGTCCCATATCCGCCATGCGATTGACGTGAAGCGCGCCGATGACTTTGCCCAGTGGTATCAGGAGGTGATCTCCGCCGCCGACCTCGCAGAGGAATCCGGCGTGCGCGGGTGCATGGTGATCAAGCCCTGGGGATACGGCATATGGGAACGGATCCAGCGCCTGATGGACGACCGGATCAAGGCGGCGGGGGTGCAGAACTGTTACTTCCCGCTGTTCATCCCGCTCGCCAACTTCGAACGCGAGGCCGAGCATGTCGAAGGCTTTGCCAAGGAAATGGCGGTTGTCACCCATCACCGGCTGATTTCCGACGGCAAGGGCAAACTGATCCCTGATCCCGAGGCCAGGTTGGAAGAACCGTTGGTGGTCCGCCCCACTTCGGAAACGATCATTGGTGATGCCATGGCTCGCTGGGTGCAAAGCTGGCGCGACCTGCCGCTGTTGACCAACCAGTGGGCCAATGTGGTCCGCTGGGAAATGCGGACCCGGATGTTCCTGCGCACCAGCGAATTCCTGTGGCAGGAAGGCCATACCGCGCACGAGGACAACCAAGGCGCACTGGAGGAAACCCACCGCGCGCTGGAAATGTATCGCGCCTGCGCCGAGGAAGACCTCGCCCTGCCGGTGATAGCGGGCGAAAAGCCTGAGCATGAACGCTTCCCCGGCGCTGTCGAGACCTGGTCGATCGAAGCCATGATGCAGGATGGCAAGGCGCTGCAGGCCGGCACCAGCCATTATCTCGGCACCAACTTCGCCCATGCGGCCGGGATCAGATATCAGGACCGTGAAGGCCAGCAGACGCTGTGCCACACCACCAGCTGGGGCGTGTCCACCCGCCTGATCGGCGGGGTGATCATGACCCATGGTGATGACGATGGCCTGCGCGTGCCGCCCGCCATCGCACCGTGGCAGGTCGTGATCCTGCCGATGCTGCGCGACAAGCCGGAAGATGCCGCGCTGATCGCCTATTGCGAGGAACTGCGCGCAGCGATTGTCGGGCAGTCGGCGCTGGGCGAGAAAGTTCGTGTGCTGCTCGACGTCAAACCCGGCAAGGCGGCCGCCAAGCGGTGGGATTGGGTGCGCAAGGGCGCGCCGGTAATCATCGAAGTTGGCGGACGCGACATGGAAAACGGCGTCGTAAGCCAGCTGCGCCGCGACGCGCTGTGGGACGAGGCAACTGGCAAACCTGCCTTCACTACGCCCTCGCGCGGGGATTGTGCTGCCGCGATTGGTGCGCTGCTGGAAGCAATCCAGCACAGCCTGTTCGAAGAAGCCCGCGTACGCCGCGACAGCAACATCCGCCGCGATGTGACCACCATGGAGGCGCTGGCCGACCACTTCGAGAACTCTGGCAAGTATCCGGGGTGGGTCGAAGTCGAATGGTCCAAACCCGGCGGTGCGGCGCTGGACAAGGTGGTCGAAACCTTGAAGTCGCTAAAACTGACGGTTCGGAATGTCCCGCGTGGATCCGCAGCGGCCACCGGGCAGTGCATCTTTACCGGCGAACGTGCGGTCGAGAAGATTCTAGTCGCCCGCGCTTATTGAGGGGTCTGATCGGTGGGATCGCTTTGACTCTGGGCGCGACCGGCTCGGCGCTATTGAGTTTGTCGCGCTGCGGGCGCAACCTGCGGCAATGACTCGACATTGCCACGCGATCGCCGCTCTCGCCGCTCTCGCTGCCCTGCTCGCTGCGCCCCTAGCGGCGCAAGACGATCCCGCCGCGAGCGTTTCGGCCGAGCGGCTGCGCGCCGATGTCGAGCGGATGGTGGCGTTTGGCACCCGGCATACGCTGTCGGAACAGGATCACCCCACCCGCGGCATCGGCGCTTCGATCCGGTGGGGCGAAGCGACATTCAAGGGCATTTCGGCACAATGCGGGGGATGCCTGGAAGTAGTGGTGCCGGAACGTATGGTGGAGGGCGCCCGCATCCCGCAGCCGACCCGTCTGCGCAACGTTGTGGCGATCCAGCGCGGCACCGAGCGACCGAACGAGGTCGTAATCGTGCAGGCGCATATCGACAGCCGTGTGACCGATGTGATGGATTTCACCAGCGACGCACCCGGTGCCAACGACGATGCATCCGGCAGTGCACTGGTGATCGAGGCCGCCCGCGCGTTGTCGCGCCAGAAGTACCCGGCCACAATCGTCTATGCGCTGCTTTCGGGTGAGGAGCAGGGCCTCCATGGCGGCCGTCTGATGGCCGATTATGCTGCGGAGCAGGGCTGGCAGGTCAAGGCCGTGCTCAACAACGATATCGTGGGCAATTCATGCGGGTCTGACGGTTACTGCGATCCGGTTCACGTGCGGGTCTTTTCCGAAGGGCCGCGCGCTGACCTTACCGATGCCCTGCGCGCCGACCAGCGGCGCAACGGGGGCGAGAACGACAGCCCGGGCCGCAACCTGTCGCGCTGGCTGGATGGGCTGGCGGGGGAATTTCCGTCCGGTCTAGACGTTCGGCAGATATGGCGGACCGACCGCATGGGGCGGGGCGGGGACCAGATCCCGTTTCTGGAAAAAGGCTATCCCGCCATCCGCTTCTCGGTCGCGGTGGAAGACTACGACCATCAGCACCAGGATCTGCGCGAGGAAGACGGGGTGGCCTACGGTGACACCGTGGACGAGATGGATTTCGGCTATCTCGCCAAGGTGACCCAGCTCAATATCCGCGCTTTGGCACGCCTCAGCCGCACGCCGATGCCGCCCGCCGTCAAGGTTGCGGCTGCGGTAAGCACCGATACCGAAGTATCGTGGGAAGCCGTAGCGGGTGCGCAGACCTATGTCGTGTGGCAGCGGCGGACGGATGACTCGGCGTGGTGGTCTGACCCGGTCTTGCGGATCCCGGCGGCGGGCGCGGATGATGCTGGGCCAGCCCCCTACTATGCCGCCATCCTGGCCGGGGTTCGCGGCGACGACTGGATCTTCGGCGTCAGCGCTTGCTCGGCGGAAGACCTGTGCAGCCCAGTCTCCAGCGGCGTTCCAGCAGGAGCATTCGCGCCGATCGCGGATGCTGCGGTTCCCTGACGCACTGAACGCCGACGGGCTTGCCCGCGAGAGAAACGAAGCGGTGCCGCGCGCGTTTGACCGCTCGACACCAGCACATGGGACGCATAGGCAGAAACGATGGCGAAACGCCCAGCTAGCAGACCCGCACCCGGCCTCCCCACCACGGACCAGGTGCTCCAGTTCATCCAGACCGCTGACGGTGTGGTCGGCAAGCGCGAGATCGCCAAGGCGTTTGGCCTCAAGGGGCAGGAGAAGATCGCGCTCAAGAAGCTGCTCAAGGACATGGCCGAGGAAGGCCTGATCGACGGCAAAAAGACCGCTTATCATCGCATGGGCGGGGTGCCCAAGGTTACTGTGCTGCGTGTGCTTGAGATCGAGGACGGGGAAGCCTTTGCCATCCCCGATGCGTGGACCCCCGAAGATGCCCTGCCGCCGCCGCGTCTGCGAGTGATCGAGCAGCGCAAGGGGCCGGGGCGGATTGCCGCGCTGAAGGTGGGTGACCGGGTGCTGGCGCGCACGCAAGAGGCGGGGAAGGGCTGGATCGCCCACCCGATGAAGAAGCTCCCCGCCCGGACCGAAGGGCTGATGGGCGTGGTCGAGATCGACCGGACCGGCAAGGGCTGGCTCGCGCCGGTCGACAAGCGGGTCCGTCAGTCGACGCCGATTGCCGACCTTGGCGGAGCGGAGGAAGGCCAGCTGGTCATCGCTGAACCGGCCGGCCGAAGCCCCCGCGCCGGGGTCAAGGTGGTCGAGGTGCTCGGCGACCCCCTGCTGCCAAAAAGCTTCAGCCTGATCGCCATTGCCAAGCACGGCATCCCTCATGTTTGGCCGGAAGGATCGCTGGAAGAGGCCGCGCTGGCCGCGAAACTCCCGCTCAGCACAGACAAGCGCGAGGACCTGCGCGGGCTGCCGATTGTCGCCATCGACCCTGCCGACGCGCGTGACCATGACGATGCGATCTGGGCTGAACCGGACGGAGAAGGCGGTTACCGCGCGATTGTCGCGATTGCCGACGTCAGTTTCTACGTTCGCCCCGGCAGCCTGATTGACCGCGAGGCGAGAAAGCGGGGCAACTCAGTTTATTTCCCGGATCGCGTCGTGCCGATGCTGCCCGAAGTGCTCAGCGCCGATGTCTGTTCGCTGAAGCAGGGTGAGGACCGTGCAGCCATGGCCTGCCACTTGCGCATCTCGCCTGAAGGTAAGGTCACCAAGTTCCGCTTCACCCGCGCTCTGGTGCGGATTGCCGGCAACATCGCCTATGAGGACGCGCAGGCGCAAATCGATGCGGGCGAGGCACCCGGGCACCTCACGAATCTTTGGAATGCGTGGAAGCTGCTCGCCGCTGACCGGGCTGCGCGCGACCCGCTGGAGCTGGATCTGCCCGAACGGCGCGTGGTGCTGGACGAGCAGGGCCGGATCGATTCAGTTGCGGTGCGCGAACGGCTTGATGCGCACCGGGTGGTCGAGGATTTCATGATCGCGGCCAATGTCGCGGCGGCCAAGGCGCTGGAAACCAGGACCGCGCCGGTCGTTTACCGCATCCACGAGACGCCCGGCCGGGAGAAGCTGGTAGCCTTACGCGATTACCTCAAGACCTTCGGCCACTCGCTTGCACTGGGGCAGGTGATCACGCCGGGGCTGTTCAACCGAATGCTCAAGGACGTGACCGACGAGGCGGAAAAGGCGCAGGTGATGGAAGCCGTCCTGCGCAGCCAGACCCAGGCCTATTACGGCCCCGCCAATGCCGGGCATTTCGGGCTGGCGCTGGCGAGTTACGCCCACTTTACCTCACCGATCCGCCGCTATGCCGATCTGCTGGTCCACCGCGCGCTGGTTGATGCCTTCAAGCTGGAGCAGCCCAAGCCCAAGCCGCCGATCCCGGAATCGAGTGGCCTGTCGGACCGCGACCGGGAGGATCTGTCCAAGATCTCCGAAGCGATCAGTGCCGCTGAGCGCCGCGCGATGGAGGCCGAGCGCGACACGATCGACCGCTATGTCGCCGCCTGGCTGGCCGGGCGCGTGGGCGAGGTGTTCGACACCCGCATCACCGGAGTGCAGAGCTTCGGCTTCTTCGCCACGATCGAGACACTGGGGGGCGACGGGCTGGTCCCGGTCACTACGCTGGGCCATGAATACTACCGCTATGACGAGGCGGCGCGGATGCTGGTCGGCGCGGACAGCGGCACCCGCTACGCAGTCGGTGACCGACTGAAGCTGCGACTGGGCGAGGCCAACCCGCTGACCGGTGCGCTCAAGTTCGAACTGCCCGACAGCGAAGGGCGGATCGAGCCGCGCGGCGAACGGGTTGCGGCCAAGCCAAGAGGCAGGCCCGGTGGCAAGCCGCCGATGGGCCAGCGGGGCCGCCCCGGCAACATTCGCCACCAGGGCAGGAAGCGTTAGGCCAGCCGATCGAGCGCGTCGTCGCTCAGCGTGCCGGGCACGATATAGAGCGGGCAGGGCAGGCTGCCCGAATGAGCGGAGAAGTGCGTTACCAGCGGCCCTGGCGTTCCGTCAGGCGCGGCGCCCAGCACCAGTGCCGCCACTTCGGGATGGTCGGCCAGGTAAGCCTTGATCACCGCCTGGCCTTCACCCACCCGCACCGATATGGTCGGCATCTTGCCGCTTTCGGAAAACAGGTTGCCCGCCGCTGCACTGGCCAGCACTTCGGCCCGGTCACGCGCTTCCTGTTCGATGGTCGCCTGGACCGTGCCGAAGGCGTTGAAGCTCTGCGGCTGCACCAGCGCAAGGATATGCACCGCTCCGCCGCTTGCCGCTGCGCGCCGACTGGCGAAATGCAGCGCTTTGCGCCCTTCATCGGTCTCATCCAGTATTACGAGGTATACGCGCATCAGCCTCTCGACGTTGCCTCTGATCAGCGCCCGCTATCCGCTGAAATCGTATTCGGCGCAAGAACCTTGCCCTTGGCCGCCGGATTGGCCAGAGAATGACGCTACGTCAGACAGAGGGACTCTGCCACCATCATGCCGACACCGATCAAGATGCCCGCCCTTTCACCGACGATGGAAGAGGGAACGCTGGCCCGCTGGCTGGTCAAAGAAGGTGACACGGTCCGCTCCGGCGACATCATGGCCGAAATCGAGACCGACAAGGCGACGATGGAGTTCGAGGCGGTCGATGAAGGCGTGATCGTGAAGATCGAAGTGCCGGAAGGCACCGAGGGCGTGAAGGTCGGCACGGTGATCGCGCTGCTGGCAGGCGAGGGTGAGGATGAGGATGAGGATTCCGGGGCGGGTTCGCAACCGGCTGCCGCTTCCGCTGCCGCCGAGCCAGCCGCACCGGCGAAAGCGGTGCCTGATGACCAACCGCCACCTGCTCCCGTGCAAGCCCAAGCCGCCTCGACCCCCGCAGGGGCGACGAGCGGCGACCGGATCATCGCTTCTCCCCTCGCCAAGCGGATCGCCGCGCAGGAAGGGATCGACCTGTCCGCCGTGAAGGGCAGCGGCCCCAATGGCCGGATCGTCAAGGCGGACCTCGCCGGTGCGCCTGCTCAGGCAGCCCCGCCGAGCGCACCCGCAGCGCAGGCAGCGCCTCCGGCTCCCGCCGCACCGCCCAAACCCGCTATGCTCGGCGGCGATCTCGATGCGCCATATGAAGCGCAGAAGCTCAACAACGTGCGCAAGGTCATCGCGCGCCGCCTGACCGAAGCGAAGCAGACCATCCCGCATATCTACCTCACCGTCGATGTGCGGCTCGATGCCCTGCTCAAGCTGCGTAGTCAGTTGAACGCTTCGCTGGAGCCCGATGGCGTGAAGCTGTCGGTCAACGACCTGCTGATCAAGGCGCTCGCCCGCGCGCTCCAGCGCGTACCCAAGTGCAACGTCAGCTTCCAGGGTGACGAGCTGTTCCAGTACAGCCGTTCCGACATCTCCGTCGCGGTCGCCGCGCCCAGCGGCCTGATCACCCCGATCATCCGCGATGCGGGCCGCAAGGGCCTGGCCGAGATCAGCACCGAGATGAAGGCGCTGGCGGGCAAGGCCAAGGATGGCAAGCTCCAGCCGCACGAATACCAGGGCGGCACCGCCAGCCTCTCCAACCTCGGCATGTTCGGCACCAAGCAATTCGACGCCGTGATCAACCCGCCGCAGGCGATGATCCTCGCGGTCGGCGCAGGCGAGCAGCGCCCGTGGGTGATCGACGGCGCGCTGGGTGTCGCCACCGTGATGAGCGCCACCGGCAGCTTCGACCACCGCGCCATCGACGGCGCGGACGGCGCAGCGCTGATGCAGGCGTTCCAGAGCCTCGTGGAGAACCCGATGGGGCTGGTGGTTTGAGCCAGTGCCGCAGGGCGAACTAACCATGAGGGCGACCGCCATGCCGACCGATCTCAACCCCTACGGTGGGGTGTTCGGCGGTTGGTTGATGAGCCAGTTGGCGCTGGGCGCTGGCTCGCTTGCCAGCCGGACGGGGCGGGTGGGATTGTGCAGTGACATCTGTCCTACAGCGTGCCGGTTGTGCAAAGGAGCAGCATGGCCCGCCCGCTCACCCGCACCGCACCCCGGTTTTCCGTGCCCCCGCAAGCGGGCAATTTTTTCATCCCAGGACTGTGTAACAAGTGGTCCATGTCTGCGACCAAATGAAGGCTGAGTGAGACGAACCATGGCTGATCAATACGACGTAATCGTGCTCGGAAGCGGCCCCGGCGGCTATGTCGCGGCGATCCGCTGCGCGCAGCTGGGGCTGAAGACCGCGATCGTGGAGCGCGAGCTGCTTGGCGGGATCTGCCTCAACTGGGGCTGCATTCCGACCAAGGCCCTGCTGCGTTCGGCCGAGATCCTCCACTATGCCCAGCACGCCAGCGCCTATGGCCTGAAGCTCGCCGGGACCATCGAGGCCGATCTGGAGGCCGTGGTCAAGCGCAGCCGCGGGGTCGCCAAGCAGCTCAACCAAGGCGTCACGCACCTGATGAAGAAGAACAAGATCGCTGTGCACATGGGCGAGGGCACACTGACCGGCCCGACCGCGATCACGGTCAAGGGCGAGAAGGGCGAGGAGAAGCTCACCGCCAGGCACGTGATCGTCGCCACCGGCGCCCGCGCGCGCGATCTCCCCTTTGCCAAGGCTGATGGCAAGCGTGTGTGGACCTATCGCCATGCGATGGTCCCACCCGAGATGCCGACGAAGCTGCTGGTCATCGGCAGTGGCGCGATCGGGATCGAGTTCGCCAGCTTCTACAACGATATGGGCTGCGATGTGACCGTGGTCGAAATGCTCGACCGGATCGTGCCGGTGGAAGATGCGGACGTCTCCGCCTTCCTTGAAAAGAGCCTGACTAAGCAGGGCATTGCAATCATGACCGGCGCGGGGGTGGAGGACCTCAAGGTATCCGCCAGCGGCGTGAAGGCCAGGATCAAGGACAAGGCAGGCAAGGTCAGCGAGAACGAATTCAGCCACTGCATCGTCGCCATCGGGATCGTGCCCAACACGGAGAACATCGGGCTAGACAAGCTGGTGGAGATGGACCGCGGGTTCATCCAGATTGACCCTTTTGGCCGGACCAAGGCCAAGGGCCTGTGGGCCATCGGTGACTGCACCCCCGGCCCGTGGCTGGCGCACAAGGCGAGCCACGAGGGCGTGACCGCCGCCGAGACGATCGCGCAGGAGCTGGGCAACAAGGAGGTGCACCCGCACCCGCTCGACCGGGGCAACATCCCGGGTTGCACCTACTGCCATCCGCAGATCGCCAGCGTCGGCCTGACCGAAGCGAAGGCGAAGGAAGCGGGTTACACGGTCAAGGCGGGCACCTTCCCGTTCATCGGTAACGGCAAGGCGATTGCGCTGGGCGAGGCGGAAGGCTTCGTGAAGACCGTGTTCGACGCGAAGACCGGCGAGCTGCTCGGCGCGCACATGGTCGGCGCGGAAGTAACCGAGATGATCCAAGGCTTCGTCGTGGGCAAGACGCTGGAGACGACCGAGGCGGAGCTAATGCAGACCGTGTTCCCGCATCCGACCATCAGCGAGTCGATGCACGAAAGCGTGCTCGCCGCCTACGGGAAGGCGCTGCACATCTGATGTGTCCCTTCCCGGTTTTCCGGGCCAACAACATTGCAATCCCGTCGCAACACGATATTGCTTGCAGTGCGGGATGGATCAGTCGGTAACGGCTGCAGAAGAATCGGGGCGCGAATGGTGCGTATCCTGACAACGTTTCGCGGACAGGGTCGCAAATGAAGCTTCGTGCCGGTTGGCGCGTCGCAGCGTTTGCTTTGGGGGACGACCTTGTCAGTTTCGAATACGTCAGGCGGTGCGGCCGTAAGCTCTGTTTCCGCTGTCAATCACGGAACCACCACTTCTCTGCTGTCGAGCGCCTTACTGGGCCTTGCGCTCGTTTCTCCCGTTGTTCCCGCCAGTGCGCAAGGGCTTCCGGGCGCAGTCATCCCGCCGACCCGCGACGAACTGATCCCGCCGAGCCAACTTCGGCAGCAGGATGCGCCGACCCTTACGATTGACGGGGCGATGGAGCGCGCCCCATGCGCGCTCGACCGGGCCGAATATGCCGAGATCCGCCTGACCTTGAGCGGGGTCGAGTTCATCGGTCTCGACAAAGTGCCAGGCCTGTCGCTGGCGGATAGCTACGCCGGGTACCTCGGGCGCGAACTGCCGCTTGCTGCCTTGTGTGACATCCGGGCCAAGGCCAATGCCGCGCTCCAGCAACGCGGCTACCTCGCCACTGTCGAAATCCCCGAACAGAACCTGAGTGACGGCGTGGCCGATTTCCGCGTGGTGTTCGGCCGTCTCACTGCATTGCGTGTGCGCGGTGAAGCGGGCCCTTCGGAAAAGCTGGTGGCTTCCTATCTCGAGCAACTGACCGAGCAGCCGGTATTCAACACTCGCGACGCCGAGCGGTATCTGCTTCTGGCCGATGACCTGCCGGGCGTCGATGTGCGCCTTTCGTTGCGCCCGGCGGCAGGCGGAGCGCCCGGTGACTTGACCGGCGAAATCGCGGTCGTGCGGCGCACGGGCTCGCTTGACCTCAATATCCAGAACTATGGCTCCAAAGCAATCGGCAGGTTTGGCGGGCTCCTGCGCGGGGAGATCTACGACATCACCGGGCTGGGCGACCGCACGACCATCGCCCTGTTCTCGACCCTGGAGTTCGAGGAACAGCAGACGTTCCAGCTTGGTCATGACTTCCGGCTTGGCAGCCAGGGCCTGCGCCTTGGTGGGACACTCACCTACAGCGTTACCAACCCCGACATCAATTTGCCCGGCTTCGACGTTGAATCGGAGACACTGCTGGCGACCGTCCAGGCCAGTTATCCGTTCCGCCGCAGCCGCTCGGCCACGGTGATCGGAGAAGCTGGATTCGATTATGTCGACCAGAATGTCGATGTGAACAACATTTTGCTGACTCGCGACAGGGTGCGAACGCTCTATGCCCGGGTGGCGGGTGATTTCGTCGATGCGCCCAGCGTTTCCCGGGTGAACGGTTATACCGCCCATGAACCGCGCACCCGCTTCCGCTTCGCGTTGGAAGCGCGGCACGGGATCGACATTTTCGGTGCCGGCCCCGATTGCCGCGTCAACCCTCTCGGTTGCATTGTCGGCGGTCAGGCCCCACCAAGCCGGATCGAAGCCGATCCCACCCCGTTTGTGCTCAAGGCTGAAGCTGGTGCGGAATTCCGCCCGGCGCCGGACTGGACCTTTGCCCTGTCAGCGAAAACGCAATGGAGCGATGATCCCCTGCCTGCGTTCGAGGAGTTCGCCGCCGGGACCTATTCGATCGGGCGTGGCTACAATCCCGGTGCCGTGCTGGGCGATAGCGGGATCGGCCTGTCAGCCGAAATCCGGTATGGCAACCTAGCCCCCAAGACGGCGGACAAGCCAGTGTTCCAGCCCTACGTCTTCACCGACATGGCCTGGGCCTGGAACGAGGACCCCAGCCGCAACGGCTTCAACCCGGATCGGCTGTGGTCTGCGGGGGGCGGTGTGCGCGCCGTGCTAGGCTCCAAACTGCAGGGCGACTTTTCCGTCGCCGTCCCGCTGGAACGACCGGAATTTGCCCCATCCAGAGGTGATGTTCGTTTCCTCTTCTCCCTGACCGCCCGCCTGCTTCCCTGGAGTTTCTGACATGGCCGTAGTCTGCAAGAACCGCTCGCACCTTCTGCTCGGTTGCGGCGCTACAGCGCTGGCCGCATCGCTGGTCCTTGTGCCCGAGCGCGTCAGCGCTCAGGCCTTTCAGGCTACCCCGGTGGTGGTGCAGGGCAATGCCAACATCGATCGGGCTATCCCCAGTGTCGACTCCATCGAAGTCACCACCCCGGTCGCGGTGATCGACTGGACTCCGTTGGAAGACGGTGGCGGCAACGCGCTCGATTTCCTGCCTACGGGAGCCACCGCCTTCTTCTTCGATGCGCCGGGGCAGGGCGGCTTTTCCGTCCTGAACCGTATCCTTCCCGCCACCAACGGCAATGTGGTGGTGATGAATGGCACTGTCGTCTCGTCGCTCCAGGACGGTCTCGGCAATTTCACGCCAGGTGGCTTTGTTGCTTTCTACTCACCAACCGGTTTCCTGATCGGTTCGAATGCAGTGTTTGACATCGGCAGCTTGATGTTCACCACGCTGGATCCCAATCTCACCAGCTTCGAGAACTTTGCACTTGGTGCAGGTCCGCTCAACCTGATCGGGCAAACCGGCACGACCGCCTCGATTACGATCAACTCCGGTGCCCAGATCGTCGGCACAGCCGAAAACAGTTTCTTCATCGCAACCGGAGCGCAGGTCAATGTGTTCGGCAATGTCGCCATCAACGGCAGCCACGCCTATGTTGCGGCGGAACAGGTCAACCTGACCTACAGCAACGGTTTGTTCGACATTGTCATTCCGGTCGGAACCAGCGTCGGCAACGCTCTGACGCTTGACGGCAACATCACTGGCCCGGCCAGCAACGGCGCAGGTGATAACCACCTGATCTATGCGGTGGCGAAGGCTCAGGCAAACCCGGTCTCGATGTTTTTCTCCGGCAACCTCGGCTTTGCTCCGGCGGTGAGTGCAGGGATCGTAAACGGGGAGATCATCCTGTCAGCCGGCAGCGACGTTACCGGGAATGTGATCGGCCCGGACAACGGTGTTGATGCGTCAATACAGATCGAGAATGCGTTGATTTCCTCAAGCGTGACGGCATCGGCCAGTCGCGACTTCTTCGCGCTCGCGAACGCAGGGCCGGTATTGATCGATGGCGACCTTACTGTTTCGGCGCGCAATCTGCTTCGGATTCATGCCATCGCCGGAGAGGACCTTTCGATAACCGGGTCGGTCGCGGCGTTTTCCGGTGGTCTCGATACCGGGCCCGACCAGACCGCTGGTACTATCGAAATTCTGGCTGCAGATGGCTCGACGCTCTCGGTCGCCGGCGACATAGTCGCGCTGGCCAACCCTGAGGAGGGTACTGGTGCGCGCACCGGCGGTTTGGCGATCCTGAACGCTAACGGCGGCCTGATCCAGGTTGGCGGTTCGGTAGACCTCCAGGCTGTCGCTAACGGCACCCCGGGCGGTATCGCTACCGGAGGCAACGCAACCTTGTTTGCCCACAACGCCGGGTCGATTGAAGTTGGCGGCAATGTCACACTCGATTCGACCGCGCTTGGAAGCGAATTCTCGCCGACGGACGCTTTTGGCGGTCAAAGCGATATTACCGCGATCGATGGCAGTTCAATCACCATTGGTGGTGAAGCCTTGCTGCTTTCCAATGCCTTTGGCGGGAACAGCCTCAGTATCGGAAGCGGCGGCAGCGGTTCGGGCGGCGATGTCTTTATAACCGCCGGAAATGGCGGCCAGATCAGCATTGCCCAGTCAGTGGCAGGCTTTGCCCGAGGCACAGGCGGCAACGGTGAAAGCGGTGGCACAGGTAGCGGCGGTCTGGTCAGTGCTTCGGCCAATGGTGCTGGCAGTACCTTGAACCTTGGCCAGTCGATCAACCTCGACTCAACCGGGACCGGCGGGGAAGGTTTCCTCGGAGACGGCGGCGATGGTATCGGCGGTACGACAGGCATCAATGCGGCCAGCGGCGGAGCGATCGATATCGCCACATGGGTCAATCTCCTTGCGGATTCGTTTGGCGGTTTGACCACGTTTTCTGGGGGTGGTTCGGCAACAGGCGGACGCGCGCGTATGTCTGTTTTTGGCGGCACCATCGACGTTGGCGATTTCTTCCGCACATCGGCTCAGGCGTTTGCCGGTGACGGGGTAGATGGCGGTGATGCGGCAGGCGGTATCGCCGGGGCCTTTGCCGGGGTTGGGTCAATCTCCATCGCAACGACTGCAGAGGCTTTCACCACGGCGAGAGGGGGGCAGGCCTCGGAAGGGTTCGGCGGCTCCGGCGGAAACGGCGTTGGCGGTAACGCCTTCATTCAGGCCGAAGGTAACTTGGCCGAAGACGCCAGCATAGCGATTGGCGGCGAGACCACAGTTCACGCATTGGGTTTTGGCGGGGCTGGCGGATCCGCTTCTGCCGGCTTGGCTATTTCAGCCGGGCGCGGCGGGGATGGACGCGGGGGTCTGCTCTCAACCCCCAATGCGGCAGATCCGGCTTTCGGCAATGGGGCTTTTGTGCTGGCCCAGGGTGATCGCGGTTCGCTGATATTTGGCGGAGACGTTTTCATCAACAGCTCTGGCGTCGGCGGGCAGGGTGGTGCCGCCGATGGTGCCTTGTCCGGAGGCGAAGGGGGAGACGGATTTGGCGGCACTGCGCAAGGCGGCCTGTTCATTGGCACTGGCAATGGATCGGTGTCCGCAGGGTCAGTGCAGTTCGGCAACATCACGATTGAGGCGCGCGGCGACGGCGGTTTTGGCGGCCTCGACAGTGTGCTTGATCGGCCGACCGGCAATGGTGGCAACGGCACGGGCGGCAATGCGTTTCTAACGGCGCGTCTGTCCACAACGACAGCCGGAAATGCGAGCATTTTCAGTGGCGGGACTGGTGGTAATGGCGCGATCGGAGGCAATGGGACTGGCGGGCAATCGGGGCTGCTGGCCGGCAATAATGGCACCGCCAATATTGGCCAACTCATTGCCAACTCGTCCGGCAATGGCGGGACCAGCTTTAATGGCAATGGCGGTTCCGGGACGGGTGGCAACGCCTTTATTGGGTTCCAGGGCGGCACCGCCAACATCAGCGGCGACGCGCTGATCTCAGCGATCGGATTTGGTGGCGAGGCATTCAATGGCGATGGCGGCGATGGCACCGGTGGTTTGGCGGATATTGCCAGCTTCACCCCCATTCAGGGAAATGCCACGATTGGTGGCCTCGCCCGGATCCACGCCAATGGGATTGGCGGCACCGCCAACAGCGCAGATTTTACCGGCGGAAATGGCGCGGGTGGCCAAGCGTTTCTGCTGGCACAGGCAGGCAGCACGCTCCAGATCAACATCGCGCAGATCAGCGCTGGCGGCGAGGGTGGCAGCGGCCCTCAGGCAAAGGGTGGCAACGGGCTGGGCGGTCTTGCCTATATCCGCGCGCGAGACAGCGGCAGCAGCATAACCATCAATGAGGGGCCGTTGGGACCGTTCAATCCGGTTAATCAAAGTGCGCTCGTCGGTGCAATTGGATTTGGTGGTCAGTCCAACGGCGGTGACGGGATAGGGGGCACCGGCACCGGAGGCACGGTGGATGTTGCAGCATCTAGCGGAGGCAGCATTGCATTGCCAAGCAGCGCAGGATCGCTGGGCTCTTTACGCCTGTTCGCCCGCGGTTTCGGCGGTGCCTCAACAGTCGAAGGCGGTGCCGGTGGCCTGGGGGTCGGCGGGATTGGCTCTCTGACGGTCGATGCCGGGACATTGACTGCCGGTCCACTGCACCTCAGCGCCTTTGGCCAGGGCGGAAGCAGCGCCATGCCTTCTGCCAACATCGCCGGTGGCGATGGACAGGGCGGCCAGCGTTTCATTACGGTTATCAATGGCGGCACGCTCACTGCGGGTTTCCCGGCGGGCGTTGCCGGAGGATCCGGCGGACTGGGGTCAGGCACCGCAAACGGTGGCAATGGCTCGGGTGGTCTGGCAAATCTGGAGGTTATAGGCGGCACAGCCAATCTGGTTGGTCGGACAATTGTCTTGGCGATAAACACTGGCGGTGATGCCATCGATGGTGATGGCGGCAGTGCGGCTGGAGGGCAGGCCAATCTGGTTGTCGATGACGGCGGGGTGATAAATCTCCTGCCTGACGGTGCCGGACTTGCGGAACTGTTGGTTGGGGCCAATGCCCGCGCAGGAGAATCGGTCGGCGGAGACGGCGGAGATGCGCTGCCGCAAGGCGCGACAGCTGTCATTGGCGGCGGGGCAATAAACGGCGGCATACTGCGGGTTGAATCGACCGCACGGGCAGGCTTCAGCGACAATGGCACGGGTGGCCTCGCCAGCGGCGGAGACGCAAGTCTACTGCTGGACGGCGGCACGCTGACGTTGGTGGAGCTATACATCAACGCCGACGCCATCGGCGGAGGTAGCGAGACTGGCACAAATGGGGCTGCTTTGGGCGGCGGCGCTCTGCTGCAGGCAGCCAACGGCTCCGTCAACACCAGCGGAGGCACGGTGGTGACTGCGCGGGCCACAAGCGGGGTCGATCCCGCACTTCTGGCCGTCTCATCAGGGGGAGGAGATGCCCTGGGCGGCGCCGCGACAATCAGGCTTCAGGCAGGCTCCACGCTCACAGCGGGGCAGATTCAGATCAACGGCAATGCGCAAGCGTTCCAGAGTGGCAATGCGGGTGGAGGGCAGGCTCTTCTAACTCTTACCAGTGGGCAAGCATCGACTGTCGGCAATATTGAACTCACCGCCACGGCATCGTCGGGCGGAGGCCTGTCTGCCAGTGGCGGTGATGCCGTAGTTGAACTCACCAGGCTGCCCGCGCCGGCCGCCTCATCGGTTCTCACAGCCAGTCAGCTGGTAGCCACCACAGGAGCAGGCGGAGCGAGCTCCAATTCAGCTGGCGGGGTTGCACTGTCCGCAGTGGGCTCGCAAGCCAATCTCGGAACAGTTGTGGTGTCAGCGTTGGCTAGCAATGGAGGGCAGAATGTCCTCTGGACCGCCAATGGATCGTCGTTCCTGGTGCCAAACGCTATCCAAGTCGAGGCATCCGGCGACATAACCGTAACTGCAATCAATGGCAGTCTGATCGGCGGTCCCACGGTGACAGCGCCGACTGCATTCATCACCATGGAAACGCCCGGTACGATCACTTTCAATGGCAATAATGACAATGCCATCTCGTTTGGCGGGGCCACAATGTCTCTCAATTCGGGTGAACTGGACATCAATCCAGGCGCGCGGATCGGGGCGAACGAGGTGTTCCTGGTTTCGCTCGACACCAACCACACCGCGATCCTTGGCGGAACGACGGAGGAGGTGGGTTATACCCTCACTGCCGCTGAAGTGGAACGGATCGAGGCAGGAACAGCCAGGTTCTCCGCCCCCGTCATTGCCGGCCTTTCAGCCAATCAGCCCGATTTGCTGATCCGGGATGTAACCCTTGCCGGATCGCTTGATGATGGTCCGTCCAGCGTTTCCATCATCACGCCGGGGATAATCCGGATTGAAGGCGTGCTGGCCTATCTCGATGCTGCTTCAACCGATACGTTGGAGATTGTCGGCGGCGAGCGGATCGAGATTGTCACACCCGGCGGGGTGGCGGTGCTTGATAGTGCAGGCAACCCTTCCGGTGAGCTGTTCCTTGGCAGCGAGGGCAGCATCTGGGCAGCCGATGCAGCCCTGATCACTCAGCTTCAGGCTGACCCGAACTTCGCGGGGCGTAATGATCTGCTGCGGACACCGGCAACAGGTTCCGATGACCCACTCGGCTATATCCGGGGTGGATCGGTCTCAATTGCTATCGACGATAGCCTGCTGGTCCGAAACACGGGCACAGAGGCTGAGCCAGGTGGTATCCTGGTGGGTGCCGGGGGCCTCACCATAGGCACGTTCGAGGCGTCGAGCCTGCTCGATGTGTTCGCCTACGGTCGCCAGCGCAACACCGATGGAACCTTCGTCATGGGCGAGGACTTCTACCGGCTGGTCAATTTCGAGAGGGTCTCGCCTGGCAGCTTCCTCTATACTGACGGCAGCAGCTTCAACAACTGCCTGATCAATACCGACGAATGCGAGGGTGGCGGCATGCATGAGGTCATCGAGGCAACCCCGCCGGTCAACAATCCCGTCGTGGTCGAAGCACCGGCAACCGCAGCGGACCCTCCACCCCCTGCCGAAGATGAAACCAGTGCTGAATTCGGGATCGACTTTCCTGGCCTGATCGAAACGGCCGCGATTGCCGAGGAAGGCACGTTCGACGACGGCGTGACCAGTGGCGGGGATGCGTCACTCTACAGCGCTGCCGACGATGAAGACGAGGATGAGGAGAATGACGGTGCGGAATAACCTTGTGAAGCACTTGTCCCTCGCCGGCATTCTTGGCGGAATTCTGGCCACTTCCATTGTGCCCACTGCGCTGACCGCGCAGCAGCAGCGCCCTGTCAGTCTGCGAGACAGTTTTCCGATCGGTTCGAACGGTCTGTGTGAAGCCCAGATCATGGCGCCAGAGCCCGGTGCCGGAATCTTTGATCGTCGCTATTCGATCATTTGCCGCGACGCCTCGGCCCCGATCGGCACCCTCTGGGTGCTGAGAGGCAAGAACGCCCAGGCCCCAGGGCCGCAATTCGCCGGAGATGGCGCTCGCTGCGTCGATAAGGCTGGTGGCCCGAGGCCGGACGGCTTGGACAGGGCCTGGTCGTACACCTGCACCAGTGATGACAGCATTATCCGAACCAGCCTGCTCGTCGGTGAGACCGGCAACAGGACTTTCGCGGCCAGCGGCTTCGCTGCCTATGAGGACGCGCTGCGTATTGGCATCGCGTCGCTGGCGACGGACCGGATCGTGCCCGGAACGATCGAGATCCCGTTGACCGAGGCAAGTGATGCGGCTGCTTTTGCACGGGCGCAGGCGCAGGCAATTTCTGCGGACCAGGCGCTGGCCGAAGCCTATCGGCGCAGCAACAGCGGCAGATTTGCCGAAGCGGCGGAGTTTTTTGCGGCCTCGGCCAAATCCGCTGACGGGTCCAATGTCATCGAGGCCCGTCTCAACGAAGGCTTGCAGCAGTCGAATCTGGGTAATTTCGGCGAGGCGCTCAAGTTGTTCAATTCGGTTAGGGGTGCGGCAGCGACAAGCCCGGTGCTCGCTCGGATGCTCCGTAACTATGAGACCCTTGATGCACTGAACCGTCAGAATGGGGCCGAGGCCTTGCGCATCATCGATGCCCCGTTGCGCGTTGATTTTGAGGACACAGCCGAACTGCGGCAGCTCTCGATCGGGCCAAACCTGTCGCGGCGTCTGTCCGCCGAGAGCGGCTCGTCACTGGGCGGTTTCTCCTCGACGCTGACGCCGCTTGAGCGGGCGCAACTGCTTGACGGGCAGGGCAGCTATTTGCGGGCCGCAGCCCTTCGGCTTACCGGTCGTGAGCAGGATGCGATCGTGGCCCTCGAACAGGCCGGGGAGGCGCTGGCGGATGTGCGCGGCGGCCGGGTCACATCGGTAGTCTGGTTGCGGGCCCAGATCCTTGGGGAACTGGCTGAACTTGCCGAACGTAGCGGCCGCGGTGGCGAGACCGAAGCACTTCACCAGCAAGGCATCGCCTTGCTCGACCTGCATTACCCTGATGCGCCGGTCTTGCAGAGCGCGCGCGCCCAACTGGCCGGGTATTATGCCCGTAGTGGTCGCCAGGCTGAGGCTCTCGGCCTTTACCGGGATATCGTCTCCAGCGCCGATGGGCGCCCCGCACCAACCCTGCGCGGGCTGTTGTCGCCCTATTTCAATCTCGTTCTGCGAGAGGGCAAGGGCGAGAGTGCGGCAGCGGATATCTTTGCCGCCAGCCAGCTGCTACAGCGGCCGGGCCTTGCCCAGACACAGGCAGTGCTGGCCCGCGAATTGTCCGGAGGAAGCG
Source organism: Sphingomonadaceae bacterium (assembly GCA_046294735.1). Taxonomy (GTDB): domain Bacteria; phylum Pseudomonadota; class Alphaproteobacteria; order Sphingomonadales; family Sphingomonadaceae; genus 34-65-8. Next base: position 16,238 of record JBKBKB010000001.1, on the reverse strand, counting down.
ACGAGGCGTCGCAACTGTTCCGCAAGGCAACCAATGTCGGGCGAGCAATCGAGCGGCTGCGCAGTTCGATTCTGGAAATGCAGACCGGTGGCCAGCTCTCGCCGGATGTCGCCGCCTTGCTGGCCGAGCGGACTTCACGGCTCGAACAGTTGCAGCGTGAACAGGCGGAGATCCAGCAGAAGCTGGCGGAATATCCGCGTTATCGGGCCGTGTCTGAGGGCGCGGTAACCCTGAGCGCCTTGCAGTCGATCCTACGCGACGGCGAAGCCTACGTTAAAGTCGTCAACCTCGATCGGGAAACGTTCGTGGTCTACGCCACCAAGGGCGAAGCCATGGCCTGGCGGGCTGATCTTACCCCCGCGCAGATGGAGAAGGCTGTCGACGACCTGCGGGCCAGCATCGCCATTACCGACGGTGGCGAAGTGCTGACCTTCCCATTCGACATTGCCCGTTCGCGCGAACTTTACCAGCGGCTGTTCGCACCGGTGGGCGATCGCTTGCCGGCCAGCCGCCATATCGTGTTCGAACCCGATGGGGCTCTGCTGCGCATTCCGATGAATCTGCTTGTCACCGACGACGCAAGTGTGATGCGCTACCAGAGCAATGTCGCCAAGGGTGGTGACGAATACGATTTCCGCGGTACGGCGTGGCTGGGCCGTACTTCTGAGATCAGCACCTCGGTTTCGCCGGCTGCATTCCGTGATGTACGCGGGTCGCGCCAGTCGCGAGGTACGAAATCCTATCTTGGTCTGGGCCAGAATGAGCCGATCGGCGCAGTTGCCGGGGGCACCGGCGGGACCAGCTCTATCGCTGGCGCAGTAGATGAATGCCAATGGGCGCCGTCGATATGGGCCAATCCGATCTCGTCGGAAGAGCTCTTCACGGCCGCCGCACGGTTCGGGGGGATGGACAGCGGGGTCAGCACCGTGATTACCCGCGCCGATTTTACCGATGATGCGATCAAGCAGAAAGCCGATCTCAACCAGTATCGGATCGTGCACTTCGCCACGCATGGCCTGGTCACCGCACCCAAGGCGGAATGCCCGCCGCGCCCGGCCTTGCTGACTTCGTTCGGCGAGGGCGATTCGGATGGCCTGCTGACCTTTGCAGAGATCTTCTCGCTCCAGCTCGATGCTGATCTGGTCGTGCTGTCAGCCTGCGATACGGCAGGAAGCGCCACTGTCGGTGCAACACGGGAAGCCGGGGTCGTATCCGGGGGCGACTTTGCCCTGGACGGCCTTGTCCGCGCCTTTGTCGGAGCCGGAGGGCGCACGGTGGTCGCCAGCCACTGGCCGGTACCGGATGATTACAACGCCACCCAGCGGCTGATATCCGGCCTGCTCGCCGGTGACGGCAAGGCGACCGCTGCCTCGCTGCGGGAATCGCAGATCGGGCTGATGGACGATGCCGATACCTCGCATCCGTTCTACTGGTCGGCATTTGCGATTGTCGGGGACGGGGCAATCACCATTACCCGGTGATGCCCTGACCAAGGCAGTCAGTCGATAGTCGCCTGGAACCGGAAGGCAAAAGTCTGCGATGCCGGCAGGTTGGGGGCGATACCTATGACAGTGCCCGCAGCGTGCGATGCACCGAACGGGTCGCTTTCATCCGCACCGGAGTTGTTGTCATCTTCCACAGTGTTCGCGTTGGCACAGGTGGTGCCACTACGCAGGCTGCCTGCGACATAGGTCGTGCCCGCGGGTAGAGTGTCGGTGGCGATCACCGTGGTCGCCGCGACAGTTCCGCTGTTGGTCACGGTGACGCAGTATTGCACCAGCGCGCCCGGTATGGCCTTGGGGTTGGTTGTGCCATTCACCGGATCCGATAGGACCGTGCTGGTCTTGGTGACGTTGAGCGTGGTGACAGGATGGCACAGCGTGATGTCGCTGACCGCAATCGCCTGCTGGCCCGGATCGGCCGGGGCCAGACTGTGATTGCCATAACGGATGATGATTGTATCGATCGGGCTGTTGAAGGTGACCACCACAGTGCCGTCGGCAGAATCGTTATCGGCCACGCCGTCGCCAAAGGCCGAGTTGGCGATCGTGTAGTTTGCCACCCCATTGGTCAGCACAGGCAGAACCGTTGCACCGGCCAGGCGGCCCTCGACCGTTACGGCATCGGCAAACTGGTTGGCGCCAAAGTCAACGTCGTAAAGGCTGAACTGCGCCCCCTGCATGACCTGCGGCAAGGCAATGGTCGTCACCACGCGCGAGGAAATATTCGGCAGATCAACAAGCTGAACGAGGGTTCGTTGCCCTGGCACGCCGCCATCGATGACCGTTTGAAGGTTCGGTGATTGCCCACCAAGCCCAGCATTGTTGAGCCAGACGCCGGGATTGGTCAGGGAAAACCCGATCGAGCCCAAGGTTGACAGCGGATAGCTGTTGTTGGTGCTGCCAGGTGTCCAGGTGAGCGGATCCCAGTCGAAGAAGACTGTCCCGGCGGGGCAGCTGAGCGCTGGCGGAACCCCGGCAACTCGGGCGCCGGCAACGGTGAACGAAACAGTGGCGTAGTCATCCTCTGTGGTGACCCCGTTGCCCGGCGTGGAATCGCTGTCAGGTGCGCTGCTGGCAGTAATCTCTGCTGTGTTGGTTATCACCGCCCCGGCACTCGCGTTGATTGTACCGGTTATGTCGATGCTTCGGGATTGCCCGACCGGCACCGAACCAACCGTCCAGACGCCGGTGGCAGGGTTGAAGGACCCCGTGCCGCTGGCCGAGGTAAAGACGAAACCAGCGGGAAGATTGTCTGTCACTGCTACGCCGTTGGCCTGCTGGGTCGAACCGGTCCAGTTATTCACGGTCAGCCGCCAAGTAACCGAACCACCGCTGACGGGGGCGGCACCGATCACCGTCTTGCTCAATGAAAGGTCGGCGAAGTTTGGCGGCACCGAGGTCAGGGTCAGGTCGGCACGGCGAAAAGAACCATTGTCGGCGCTCGGAAAAAGGTCGCAGATTTCAAGCCGCCAGGTGCCATTGGACGGCCCACCGTTGAAGGCGGTCAGCGGATTGTTGGGCCGGAAGGTATTCTGGTAGGGCGGAGCCGTGGTCCCGTGGTTGCCGGTGGGAGGGTCCGTGTTGACCACCTGGGCCGCGGCATCATCGAGCAGGACGTTGAAGTTGTCGCCATTGGTGTTGTTGATGTCGCCATTGACCAGTTGGACCCGGGTGCCATTGGGCGACTGCAAGGTTATCTGCAGATCCCCGCGCCAAGTATGTGTAACCAGGATACCGATGTTTACATCAGCCACGGTAAAGGTGTTGGTGACGTTGAAGTTCCGCACCAGCGGTGCGGTGCAGGTCGTGGTGTTGTTGATCGTGCCGGTGGTGGTTTGGGAAACCGTCACCGTGCTTTGCGCCATCGCGGCAGGTGCCAGGCCAAGCGCGGCAGCCGCTACCAGCACAAAGCGCAGCAGCAGCGTGGCAAAGCTGGTAAGAGCGCGCTTCATCACCGCCGCCCCAGTCCGAGGAAGGAAAAGCTGTCAGCATCGAACTTCATCCGGACAGCCGCAAACAGGCCCTTGTCGGTGTGGCGGGCAGCGGAAAAGTCTGGATCGCGGAAACCAGTCACGTTGTAGCCTATCGTCAAGAGCGTGTTTGCTGCAGGGGAGAAGCCGATCTGCGGGCCGATCGCGAAACTGGTAGTCCCTTCGTCCAAGTTGGCACGGACAGTCGCTGTCCCGCCGATTTCAATTCGATTGCCGATCCCGATCCGTGCATCCAACCCCCCCAGCACAGTGGTGCTGCCCAAGTCAAATCCTTCAAACTTGTCAAAGTTATACCGCGCTCCGACGAAAAGGCCGATCTCCGTCCGCCGAACCTGTTCGTCATCCTCCATGCCGCGCGGCGACCAGTTGGTCGATAGGCTCGCGATCAGGCGTTGCGCCTTGGCATCGCCGGTAACATTGAGGGCCGTACGCCCCGCTGGACCGGCTTCGCCAGCGACGGCATCCATTACCCGGTCACTGCGGAATTCCAGCTTGCCGAGGAAAGCAAACGGCGATTCATCGGGTCGAAAGGCGATCGAGACTGCGGCGTCGAGCACTTCCGTCTGGGCCGCGCCGGTCGCCTCGGCACGGGTCCAACTGGCACCCGATCCCACCACTACGCCTTCACCGAGCTGGCGGATAACGCCGAAGGTCATGCCCTTGCGGCTGGCAAATTCGCCGTCGCGATACTCGCCGCGCATGGTTGCAGCCCACCGGTCCTTGCGCCAGGTTCCGCCAAGGGTGAGGGCAGTGAAATCCTCGAACGCCGTCCCGTCCTGGCCCAATTGCCCACCAGAGGCGGGAGGCTGGGCTGGATTGATCAGTTCAAAAGGGCTGGCCCCAGAAAGGGCACGGTTGCCATCAACCGTCGCGTCGAGGGTCAGTGCCGACGTTACCTGCAGGCTCTGGGCAAGGCCGAAGGCGGCATAGCTGCGCTTACCCAGTTCCTTGATATCCTGCTGACCGAGCGTGGCCAGAACGCGGCTACCGCGCCATGGGCTCAATTCGACACCGCCGTTAAAATTGCGTGCCTTCAGGGTCTCTCCATCGGCAATCTCGTAATTGCCCACCAGTCGCAACCAGTCCGTCACGGCGTACCGTGCACGGAGGCGGTGGCGTGCAGGGAGGTCAATCGACTCAGCTTGATCAAGCGCCACGCTGGTGGTCGCACCGAGTTCAAGCCGGTTGCCAAAGAGACGCTGGGTCACCCCTGCTTCAAGCACGGTGGAATCGCCTTTCGTGCCGTCGGCGCGTTGATCAGCGAAGTGGGCAAGGGCGATCCGGGCATCAGTATTGCCGGCCCGCCATGCGGCACCGACCTGCACCGCTTGCCGCTCGCTTGCGTCGACCAGGCTTTGGTCATGCCAGGCGCTTGCGACAAATGTCAGCTGCTCGCTTGCGGCAAAACGGGCATCCACGCCGAACTTGCGCCGGCCGAGTTCCGCTCCGTTTTGCTGACCAGTGCCATAATCCTGGTCGACCGAGCGCGCATAAGCGAGCAAGTCAAGCGAACCGGTGCGATGTTCGGCCTCAACCAACCAGCCGGTCGCCTCTGCTCCGCCACGGCGGCTGACACCGAGTTCCGCGCGAATCTCTGTGGTGTTTCCGAGCCGTGCCCTAACATCTACTGCGCCCAGTTCGGTTCGGGCGTTTTCGCCCTGATCGGTAATCGCGGTGGCCCCGATACGGACGGCGCCGTCGGCAAATGTGTAGTCGGCGCGGACGCCACCGTTCCACGTTTCCTGGCCTCGGCCGCTATCGACTTCATAATCGATCACGATGAATTGCGGGTTGAGGTCGAAATCACGGCTGAGGACCGGTTCCTTGAACGTGATCGTCCCAGAAAGCAGGTCAAGATCGTAATCGATAAACCGGGTCAGTTCCTGCCGCGATACAATCAGTTCCGAACGGAAGCGGTCACGTGCCTCGATAGCAACCCGTTCCGAGTTCGCCAGCACATTGCGGTCACTGATACGATAGGGGCCAGTCAGGCCATTGCCCTGAATTTCATCGCGTCGGAACCGGTTCGCGGTTTCGGCAGCAAAGGCCTGCGCATGCAGGTTGCCGAAAAGCCCTTCGGCTTTCACGCCAGTGGCGGTGCGCTGATAGCGGGCCAGGACGGTCTGGTCGAAGCCGGTGACGAAATCACCGTAGAGCGCGTAGAACGTGCTGCTTTCGATCCGGATGTAGAGCTTTTCCTGGCTGGCAGCGTCAAACCGGCGGTCTGAACCATCGGCGAAGACGGTGTAGTAAGCGTTCGGATCGATCGCACCGAGCAGGCGCTGATCGTCCCGCTGCTTGGCGCTGTCGTAAGCCATGGTAAGCAGGAACCGGCCGAGCACGCGGCCCTTGGCGTAGAACGCCACGCGGGCATTGTTACCCAAGTCGCTATCGAACCTGCCGGTCCGCTCCATGTTGTCGGCGACACTTTTCGCCCCGACCGAACCCTCGGCCAGACCAATCAGGGTCCAGTCAAGATCGCCGGGCACGACCCAGCTGTCGAGGTGCTGCACCCGGCTGACATCGCGGTCGGCAAAATTGAAGGTCAGTTGGATCGGGCCAGAAACCATGGTCGGAGCCAGTTCGATCAGGGCTATTCCGTCATCGCCTTCGACAGTCCAGGTGGACGAGGCAGAACCCTGACCCGACAGTTGCCGCAGCTGCATCTGCTCGAGCATTGCGACGCTCTGGTAGGGCTCGCTCACAGTGACGCTGCCAGACATGCCCGCCCGGATCGGGCGCCCCTTGCGGTCGGTCAGGCGAACCGCAGCGACCGCGCGGTTCTTGCCATCGGCAACCAGTTGCGACCGTTCGGACAGCAATTCTGCCCGCCACGGCGCGGAAACGAAAGCTACGTCTCTGGTCAGCTCGGCATGAACAGAACCATCGGCATTTCGGACGACTGCTACGAGCCGCGTGGTGACGTCGCGCAAGGCAACGCCGCGCCAGTTCGAAACGGCGTGGGTCTTGCGGGGCGACGCCTTGACGCCTTCGAACGCGACCGGATCGACCGGTGCGCCGTTTACCAGCAACTCGACAGTCTGGTTGACCTCATGGCGGATAACCACCCGCACGGCTGGTGCACGGGGATTGTGATCGATCTCCGGAAAGAGAAACTCTGCAGGCCCGTCGCCCAGCGCCAGCCAGTCCATCTCGCCGCCTGCAGCTTCGCGATTGGAACGGACGTTGCCAGCGCCACTATTCACGACAACATCGGCGCCTGGGCTCGGCTCAGTGACCGAAACAGGCCCCGCAGGATCTGCAAACCCGGGAACTTCAGCCGCAAAGTCAACCACCGCCAGGCTGCCGCCCTGGCCGGTGACGAACCGGGAAATGGCGCTCCCGGCGCTGCGGGTCGACCGGTCACAGTCGATGAACCGACCGCCTTCGGGCAGGGTCTGTCGGGCAACCTGCACCACATGAGTGCCGGGCACCACGCCTTCGAAGTGATAGCGACCGTCCTGATCGGTAAGGGCAAAGCTGCCATCCTCCAGCATGACCCGAACGCCCGGAATCCCGATCCGGTTTTCGGTAACCGAGCAAGTGCCTTCGGTTATCCTGCCAATGATGGTCATGCGCGAGGCAATGGTATCACGCTCGATCCGCACACCGACTTGGGCCACGGAGCGCCCGCCGCGCGGGTCAACCGCTTCTGCCCGGTTCAGCGCTTGTCCGGCTGGCGCATCGGCCCGCACGACCATGGCGTAAGTCAGCCGGGTGGTGGCGCCGGGGGCGATAACGGGGATTTCAAAGGTCAGCCTGCGCCCGTCGGGGCTGATCGACACTGCGTTTCCAGCGGCAGCGCCGTCGATCCGGATCGAATCCGGGCGAAGGCGTAACCAGGGGGAGGGGACATCGGTAACGGTGATGTTGCGCTTGGCCCGCTGGTTGTCGGTGTTGCGAACGGTCACCGTGTAGAACACGGCATCGCCCGGCTGCGCTGTGGTACGTGAGGCAGTCTTGCTGAGCCCGACTGCAACGTTTGGCCGGTCAACCGGAACATCGATCCGCACCGGCTCAAGCGAGAGAAGCGGAAAGGCCGCGCCGAACGAGGCATCGGAGATCACGAATGGGGAACCGTCAGGCCGCGTGAGGCTGGCAAGCGACAGCGCGCTGGCCGTCGATGGTGCCGAGTAGGGCGTAGGTGGCTCAACGACCACCCGGTAACTGCCAAATGCTGCAAGCGGGAAACGGTATTCGCCCTCGGCCATCGGGTGGACAGTGCCGGATCCATCGGTGACCGGCTGACCCGAGAACACCACCGAAGGCCACGGTGTGACCCCGTCTTCAGCGAAGACCGTTGCCAGAGCACCGGTCGTAGCATCGACGAGCGATACGCGGGCACCGGAAACCAACGACCCATCCTCGCTGTCGAATACATAACCAAACGGGTCTGCGAGCACAGAAACCAGCGTGGTGCTTACCGGCGGAGATGTTTCGTCGTGGCCGACAGAGACGGTGATCGGGTCACCGGTGACCACGCTGAGCAGGCAATCGCCTTGCTGCAGGGCAGGGGGAATTGCTCTGGTCCTGATAGCCCCGGTGAACACCCCGGTGTCGGGACCGGTCTCGAATATGGTAAGAATCTCGCGATCGCCACGCGGAGTGGTGAGCACCGCTGTTACCCGATCGATAGCGGCGGGATCGCGATTGGCCGTGGCGTGTTTGAAACGCAGCACCAGCACTTCCCCGATCCGCAGCTGTCGGGTCTCTTCGACCGTGACGCTTGAACCTGATGCAGAGCTACCACCAATGACCGGCAGCGGCGCGCCGTTGCACAGCGACGGCGCAACTGCGAGCGCGCTTCCGCCAACGCCGACAGGATGAAATGTGGTCAGTTCAACCGGAGTCCGAACGATTGGAAAACTGATCGTGTTGGAGTTTGTCGCACGCGAAACGCCGCCCTCGGTCCAACTGGCCCGGGCGGTATTGGTGATCGTCTGGGCTTGCGCCGGGGCGAGGCTGAGCAGCAGAACCGAAAGAAGTGCGGCTGCCAGTCTGCGGAAGGTGAAAGTGCGACCCATCGAACTTTGGCCGGCGCCGAAGCGCCGGCCTGTCCTTTGCTATCAGTCCACGGTTGCCCGGAACACCAGCGCAGCATGCTGCCCGCCGGTAAGGTTGGGCAGAGTGCCTGATACCTCGCCGCTTGCAAACGTGCCGGTGCCGGTCACGGTCGAAGTGCAGGCGTTCGATGCCAGCGCAACCGGTCCGGTGATGTTGACCGCGCCCGTCTGGGTCAGGCCCGTCGGGACAGGGTCATTGACGACGATGTTGCTAGCTGTGGCCGAGCCACCCGTGTTGGCAACCACGATGCAGTATTCCACCGTAGCGCCCGGTATGGCCTTGGGATTGGTCGTACCGTTGACCGGATCCTCAATCACCGTGCTGACCTTGGTTGCAGTCAGGTTGGCGCCCGCGATGATCCATGTGCCGGTATCCGAATGGATGCCGTCCTTATCACCGTCGCCAGTGGCGTCGCCAGCGGTATCAGCAAAGGTGTTCTGGACCGTGTTCTTGTCATCGGCACTGGCCGAATCGTCAGATGTGATCGCGGTGCCGCCGGAACCGGCGTAACCGTCAACCACGGTCACACCGCTGGCGAACTGGGCCGAAAGGATTACGCTGGCGGTCTGGCCATCGGTCGGCAGAACCGCAGGCGGACCGGCGGAGACGACCATGTTGGACACGACATAGACGTTAACTGCATCACCTGAGGCGAGGTCAGCCAGCGAGCTTGCCAGCGTGTCTCCGGCCGAGAAGCCGGCAATGCCGTCGGTCTCGACATAGATCCGAACATTGGTCGGATCAAAGTCGTCAGTCGTAACCTGTTCGGCTGCGAGCAGGAAGTCGACTGTATCGTTCGACAGGTTGGTGACCAGGAACGTGGTGACCACGTCGGTCTGGCCCGGTGCAACGGAAACCGCGGCCGCATCCTGCCAGGTGACAGTGACGTTGAGTTTGCGGTCAACAACGAACGTATCGGTCGCTGTCACCTGAGTCTGGTTGACCCCGTTGACCTGATAATCGACGAACACCGTGTTCTCGATTGATGTCCCGGCGGCAACGCCAACCGGGGCTGCGGCGGCACCAGTCGCACCCGCCACCACGGCGAATGCGCTGATAGATGCCAGTAGCATTCTCTTGCGCGTCATTTTACTTACTCCCCAATGGTGTAGGGGGGCGACCCCCTGAAGGATATCCCGTTGTTTGATCTTGGGATTATTCACCGGATCACGGCGAAATAGGTGAGCGAACCGCTTGTGCCTGGCTCAAGTCTGGCAAGCGTCCAGCGAACGTGGGTGACATCTGCCAGCTCGGCCGGACGGTCGGCACCGTCTTCCAGGTTGACAACTGCTGATTGGAAGGAGCCAAAGCTCTTTCCGCCGTCAACCGAGACGACAAAGTCTCCGGTTTCAGCCAACATGACTGCTGCGGGCACCGGGTTGGTGACCACGAATTCCTCGACCGCTTCGCTCGACGTGTTGCGATAGCTTGTGGTGAAAACGACCCGGTCTCCAGGAATTACCTGGCGCGGTTCTTCGAGCACAGTGCGCTGGACACCATTTTCCTCGATCACGCGGACGACCTTTACATCTCCGCTAAGAGCGATCGCGTTCTGCTCCTGCGCCGAAGCCATCGGCACGGCCAGTTGCAGCACCAGCGCAAGCGAGAGGGCAACGAATATCCGGTTGAGTATCATGGTCTGTTCCTCGCTCAGTCGATTTCGACCTGGAAGGTCACGGTATGGGTGGTGCCGGCGGCAACGGTGCCGAGATCGACCGCGATGCCCGAGGCAGACGCCTCGCCAACGTCTGCGTCAGCGGCATCGGTCAGTGCGGCAGTGTCGAGCGTGAGCGTGCCGATGGCGTAGCTGGTCGAAGCAGGGATCGTGTCGGTGATGAGCAGGTCGTTGATGGAACCCGTGCCCGCAACTGTTGCAGCGAGGGTGAAGGTCACAATCGCCCCTGGGACCGGCTGCGAACCACCAAAGGGGTCGGCAATGACCGCGCTCTTGACCAGTGAAACGGTCGCGATGCTGGCAATCAGCGCGCCGACATCATCATCATCGGCGCCGGTGCTGCCTACCACGGCATCGACGCCGCCTTCACCCGCACCGACAAAGGTCGTGCCGGGGGAGCCGGTTCCGGTCGAGGCTTCGGCAAGCAGGCGCACCTGACTGGTATCACCATCACTGGTACCAGCGGGCGCGGTGAGCAGCACGAAAACCGTCAGTGACTGGTCGGGGTCGAGACTGGCCGAGGTCCCGCCATTGGCCAGAAGCGTATCGATGCCGGGATCGTAGACACCGTTATTATTGGTATCGATTGCCAGGCTGTCGATGGTGACATCGAAGTCGTTGCCCGCGATGGCAGGATCGGCAGTCAGAACAAACGGTTCGGGGCCGTTCCCCGTATTGGTCACCGAAAACGTCAGAACGGTCGAGCTGGTAACGGGCAGGGCGCCCGGGTCCTGCGAAGCGACCGCAACGTCGAGCAGTTCGGCAACCTGGAAGCTGACCGTATTGGAATCAATGGTCTGGGTTGGCCCGCCGGTGTTGTAGCTGGCGCTGGCCGTGTTCTCGATCAGAGTCCCGGCCGGAACGCCAGCTGCCATGGCAGGAACTGCCAAAGCCATGGCGGCGCAAAAAGTGCCCGAAAGGGCGGCGAAACGGAGTGCTGCGTTTGTCATACGCAAGCTGGTAACGCGAATTGGTTAACGTTCCTTTGTCGGACGCGTTAAAAAGTGCATCGGTATAACTACTTGGGAGGATAATGGCGGACAGGGTGGGATTCGAACCCACGGAGGGCTTGCACCCTCGCCGGTTTTCAAGACCGGTGCATTCAACCGCTCTGCCACCTGTCCGCTACGGCGCGGTCGCTAGACGCTGATGAAGCGCTTGTCACGTGCGGATGCAAACCGCAAGCGGTCTCCGGACCGGCAGTTTCTGCTGAAAAACCGTTTGTCGTGGCCTCACTCTGTGCGAAGGATGATCCATGCTGTTCCGTATCGTGACCCTCGCCGCGCTCGCTCTTGCCACCGCCATTCCCGTCGTTCCTGCATCGGCACAGGATATGGAATTTGATGCCTACATGCAGGTGCTTGTCTCGCGCGCCCGGGCAGAGGGCGTCAGCAACGCCACCATCCAAAGGATGACGGAGGGCCTGACTCCAAATATGCGGGTGATTGAACTTGACCGGTCACAGCCTGGCACTCCTACCCGATCGGGGTTTCCGGCCGTTGCGCCTTATCTGGATCGTCATGTCACCGGCGAACGGGTCCGGGCCGGGAAAAACGTCCTGTCGGCCAGCGGCGGGACAATTGCCTCGATTGAACGCCAATATGGCGTGCCCGGCGCGGTCTTGGTGGCGATCTGGGGAAAGGAATCGAACTACGGCAGCTTCAAGGGCAACTTCGACCTGTCCCGTTCGTTGGCCACGCTTGCGTGGGAAGGGCGGCGCCGCGAACTGTTTGCGCGGGAGTGGGTCGACCTGCTGAAAGTGGCTGACAAGGGCTATCCGCGCTCGACTCTGGTCGGAAGCTGGGCGGGAGCATTCGGAAATCCCCAGTTTCTGCCCAGCGTATACCTGCGTCTTGCTGCTGACGGAGACGGAGACGGACGCGCTGATATCTTTAACAATCGCGCGGATACCCTTGCTTCCATTGCAAATTATTTCCGCGATGCGGGTTGGCGCGCCGGGCAGCCATGGGGGGTGCGAGCAGCAGTGCCGGCTGGCTTCAACTGGGTGACGGTCAATCCCAGCCTGGTTGCTCCAACCTGCGCCCGGGTACATGAGCGGCACAGCCGCTGGCTGACCGTCCGCGAATGGCGGGCGCGGGGCGTGCAGCCCCAGCAAGCGCTTGCCGACGACGTGATGGCGACCCTGTTCCAACCTGACGGGCCGGGCACACCGGCTTGGCTCTTAACCACAAATTATAGGGTTATCCTCGAATATAACTGCTCGAACTACTACGCATTGAGTGTGGGGTTGCTTGCAGATGAGATTGCCAAATGACGCCCTGATTCGGGCATTCGTCGTGATCGGCACCAGCGCGTCGCTGGGTGCCTGTTCCATCCTGCCGTCAGGCAAAAGCGGACTCGTCGGCGCCGATTACCCCGCGACTGCGGCCGAGCTTGCTGGTCCGCGAGGAGACTTCCCGGTGGTTCTGGGCGATCCGTTTGTGGTCGACGGGCAGGAATTCGTGCCGAACGACTCAATGAACTACGACGCGGTTGGCTTTGCCGTGTCTGATCGCGAGGGCGGCCAAGGCATCACCGTTGCACATAAGACCTTGCCGCTGCCGAGCTACGTCGAAGTGACCGAACTGACGGGCGGACGCACCATCCTTGCACGCGTCGAGCGGCGCGGACCGATGGCGGCGAACCAGTTGATCGCCCTGTCCCCCGGCGCAATGGGCCTGCTTGGTGTGGATGAGCGTGCTCCAGTCCGGGTGCGCCGGGTCAACCCGCCGGAAACAGACCGATCGGAATTGCGCGCCGGGCGCAAGGCCTCCGACCGGATGGACACCCCGGCATCTCTCCTCACTGTGCTTAAGCGAAAGCTTGGGACCAGCCCGGCGCCGGTGGTCGTGGCCCGCACACCTGAGCCAGCCAGCAACGCTGCTCCGGCAGCCATTCCGGTGCCCGCAGAACGCAACCCCCGGGCGACCGATCAAGCAGGGCGCAGCGCCAATACATCCTATCCATTGCGTTCAGCGGGTTTACCGGTGACACGCCAGACGTCTACCCCCGCTGCATCCGCTCAAGCGGTCACGGCCGAACCCACCACCTCTGGCGGCTTCGTTGTTCAGGCGGCTGCTTTTTCAAGCAAGGCCAATGCCGATAGAGCGGCGTTGAAAATAGGCGGCTTTGTGACGCAGGCTGGCAATCTATACCGGGTCCGAACCGGACCCTACGCGTCCCGTGGACAGGCTGAAGCCGCCCTCGCCAAGGTGCGGGAGGCAGGTTATAGCGACGCGCGGGTGTTCACCTCTGGATAGGGCCCAGGGTCCTGTCCGGCGACAGGAGTTACGACAATCAAATTCGCTGCTTCCGGATTGCTTGTTGCTGCCCTGCTGATGGCTGGCCCGGTCGGACATGCCACCCCGGATGAGCCGGTTCCGCCAGACGCGCCAACGGATCCTGCGGTTCCGATTGCCTTGCTGGTCGATCTGTCATCCGGAACAATACTCTTCGCCAGCAATGCTGAGCGGCGCTTCATCCCCGCATCGATCACGAAGGTGATGACGCTCTACGTGGCGTTCGAAATGATCGCAGCGGGCAAGCTGGAGCCCGAGCAGCGCTTCCCCCTGTCTGACGATACATTCCGGGCGTGGAACAACCGCGGATCGAACATGTTCATGCCGGCCGGATCGGAGGCAAGTGTCGATGATCTGCTGCGCGGTATCGCAACCGTTTCCGCCAACGACGGTGCCATGGTGCTGGCCGAAGGCGCTGCGGGATCAATCGACAGATGGGTTGCCCAGATGAACCGGACAGCCCGCGATCTAGGTATGAAGAACAGCCATTTCGGGACACCAAATGGCTGGCCCGATCACGGCCGGACATTCACCACGGCCGAAGATCTGACGATCCTGGCCCGGGCCATGATAACCCGCCATCCAGAGCTCTACGCGCGCTATATCGGCAAGCCCGATTTCCGGTTTAATGGGATCGCCCAGGCAAACCGCGACCCGATCAGCGGTTCGCTGGAGGGTGCCGACGGGATCAAGACAGGATTTACCAACCAGGCCGGCTACGGGTTTCTCGGCTCGGCCATCCGAGATCGGCGGCGCCTGATTGTGGTGGTCGCAGCAGCCGAGACGGAAAGCGCCCGGAACCGGCAGGCGCGGGCGTTATTGGAATGGGGTTTTGCCGCTACATCCTCCCGGCCCCTGTTCGAGCCTGGTGCAACCGTGGGCCAGGCGTTGGTCCAGAACGGCGATGGCTTGACCGTCCCGCTGGTTGCCGGTGCGAGCGGGATCACCGCCGCTATGGCGTCGAGCACGAAGCCTGACCTATTGCTGGACATTCATTATGACGGTCCACTCAAAGCGCCGGTGAGGCGCGGGGAACAGGTGGCCGAACTTGAAATAAGGGCTGGGGACATGCCGCCTTCTCGGGTTCCACTTTATGCTGGCGAAGGCGTTCATGTTGCCACCGGGGTCACGCGGATAAAAAATGGAATAGCAGGCATTTTCAGGTGGTAAAATCGGGTTGCTTCATTGTTTTTGAGGGCGGGGAGGGGTCTGGAAAGACCACTCAGGCCCAGTTGCTGGCGGGCGCGCTGGCAGAGCGGGGGCTTGAGGTCGTTTCCACACGCGAGCCGGGTGGCACGCCCGGGGCGGAGGCTATCCGAACCATGCTGCTTGACCCGCCCGGCCAGGGTTGGGGGGCGAGGGCGGAGGCTCTGCTTTTCGCGGCCGCCCGGTCGGACCATGTCGAGCGCCTGATCCGCCCGGCTCTGCAACGTGGGGCCTGGGTGGTGTGCGATCGGTTTGTCGATTCCAGTCGTGCTTACCAGGGAGGAGCGGGGAGGCTGGGGGACGAAACAATCGTGACCTTGCACGACATTGGCAGCCAGGGCCTGCGTCCCGACCTGACCATACTGGTGGATGTCGACCCAAAAACCGTATCACACCGCTTGGCGGAGCGGGATGGCGGTGCCAGCGACGCGATCGGTGGCCGCGATGCCGACTATCATGCACGCGTAGCCGATGCGTTCCGCGCGCTTGCGGCGGCTGATCCTGAAGGGTTCCGCGTGATTGACGGCAGTGGCTTACCCGAACAGGTCCATAACCGTGTGCTGGCAACCCTTGGCTCGCTGCTGGAAGGGGCGCCATGACTTTGCTGGGGCATGAGCCGGCTTGGGCTCAATGGCGCGCCGCAATGGCTGGCGAGCGCATGCATCACGGCTGGATGCTGGCCGGCAAACGGGGTTTAGGCAAGACCCGCTTTGCGATTGCCGCCGCCCGTGAACTGGTACGGGAACCAGGCGCGCCAGCTCTTCTGGGCGAACACCCGGATATCATCTATCTTACCCATCCTCCCAAGGACGATAAGGAGGCCGCCAAGCGCAACGAAGGCAAGCCGTTCGAGCTTAAGCGCAACATCCCGATCGACGTGATCCGAGCGATGCAGCAGCGGCTGACCACGCGGCCAACCTTGGGTAGCCGCCGGGTGGTGATTGTGGATCCTGCGGACGACCTCGAAAAAAACGCGGCTAATGCTCTGCTCAAGAGCCTCGAAGAGCCGCCACACGGCACGTTCTTCATCCTGGTGGCTCATCAACCGGCCCGACTTCTGCCAACGATCCGGTCCCGCTGCCGGTTGCTCCGTTTTGTTGGCCTGCCCGATGCCGAGGTGGCAAGATTGCTGGCCGAGACCGCGCCCGAGGCAGACGCTGCGACCCGGTCGGCAGCAGTTGCAGCCGCTGCCGGGTCACCTGGCGCGGCACTGGCCTTTGTTGAGCAAGGACTTGGCAAAGTCGATGCACCGATGCGCGCAATCCTGTTGCAGGGGGACCCGCAATTCACCTTGCGTGGCCAACTGGCGGCCGAAATCGGGGCGCGACCAGCACGGGAGCGTATGCAGGCGATCCTCGAACTTGCGCGCGCGATCGTCGCCGCGGAAGCCATTTTAGCGCGGCGGGATCGTATTCCGAATCTGATCAGGGCTCACAACGAACTTGTGGCGCTGGCGGGCCAGGCACCGCTCTACAACTTTGATCCCGGCTTGCTGGCGATG
>JBKBKB010000019.1:0-829 GCA_046294735.1 Sphingomonadaceae bacterium | reverse complement strand
TCCAAGCCTGGTCGCCGCGTCTATTCCGGTTCCAAGGAACTGCCGGTGATCCGCAATGGCCTGGGCATCACCATTGTCTCGACGCCCAAGGGCGTTCTGTCCGACGCCGAAGCGCGTGAACAGAATGTCGGCGGCGAAGTGCTGGCGGAGGTGTTCTGATGAGCCGCACTGGCAAGAAGCCGGTCACCGTGCCTGCGGGCGTGACCGCGTCGATCGCTGACGGTCAGCTGTCGGTGAAGGGCCCCAAGGGCACCCTCGCCATGCCGCTGGCCGACGAAGTGACCTACACCGTCGAAGAAGGCAGCATCGCTGTAAAGCCCGCCAACAACGGCAAGCGCGCGCGCGCTTTCTGGGGCATGCAGCGTACCCTGATCCAGAACCTGATCACCGGCGTGACCCAGGGCTTCTCGAAGAAGCTGCTGATCACCGGTGTCGGCTACCGTGCGAACTCGCAGGGCAAGACCCTGAAGTTGCAGCTCGGCTACAGCCACGACGTCGATTTCGAGATTCCGGAAGGCATCGAGATCAAGACCCCGGATAACACCACGGTCGAGATCAGCGGCATCGACAAGCAGCAGGTAGGCCAGGTCGCCGCCGAGATCCGCCGCTGGCGCAAGCCCGAACCCTATAAGGGCAAGGGTATCAAGTACGCCGGCGAATTCATCTTCCGCAAGGAAGGGAAGAAGAAGTAAGATGGCTAAGCTTTCCCTCTTCGCGCGGCGTCGTCGCCGCGTTCGCACCGCGCTCAAGGCTGTTTCGGGCACCCGCCCGCGCCTCAGCGTCCATCGTTCGGGCCGTCACATCTACGCCCAGATCATCGACGACGGCG
>JBKBKB010000018.1:0-846 GCA_046294735.1 Sphingomonadaceae bacterium | reverse complement strand
AGATCATACCGGCCCCAACAGGAATTCTTAGTGCCTACGCTAATTGCGCATCTTTGGCCAGTTCTCGTGGGGGTAGGCCCTTGGCTTTAGCGGCATCAAGGACCTTTTCGATCCGGCCGCGAACACGAGAAGCCGTTTCGGGCTTGTCGGTCCAGATGGGCTGGACGCACCGCAGCACGTCCTCAGAGTCGATCTCTCTGATCGGCAGATCGGCGATCGGAGCGCCGTAGGTCTCCAGCGTGTTGCGCCATTGCTGGCGGTGTTTGGGGTTGCGAAAGCCGTCTTCTATCTCGGCGACGTACTGCCGCGCAAACTGCCCGAAGGTCAGCTGAGGCGCATTTTTCCGTTTGCCCTTGTCACGTTCAACACGCGGGTCACGGCCTTCAAGTGCGTGGAGGCGCGCTTCGGTTGCTTTCTCTCTCGCTCTGGCAAGTGTGATGTCCAGCGCTGAGCCCAAACCCATCTCGAAGCGCTTGCCGTTGAGGGTGCCGATGAAGAACCATGACCGGCCGGAATCGCGAATCCGGAGGTACAAACCGCCACCATCGGAATAGACGCCAGGCTCCTTGAGGTGCTCCACCTGTTTAACGTTGAGTTTGTTACGCGCGCGCGAGGACATGGTTTTGCGATCTTAGCTGGCCCTGGCACGCGTTCAAGCCATAAATTGAGCCATAGTTATGGCGGCGGTCTGGCACGTTCTACTATGGACTACCACGGTCCAATAAATTCTTCTAGCACGCAGAAACCCGGCGCTTTTAGCCGTCCGCAGCGGTCCGTTGTGGTTCGTGAAAAGTCGGGAGGTGGCGGAGACGGAGGGATTCGAACCCTCGGTACCCGGATAGAGTA
>JBKBKB010000017.1:0-850 GCA_046294735.1 Sphingomonadaceae bacterium | reverse complement strand
ACCTGCAACTGCCCGCCAAAAGCCACGCACCGCGTGCTTTCGTCGAACACGTCGCCGCCAACAGGATCGAACACGATATCGCACAGGCTGCCATCCGTAAGCCGTGCGACCTCTTCACGGAACCGCCCGGTATTGAGCATCGCCGCGTCGACCGGAACCGCCATGATTATGCGTTCCAACTTTTCTGCGCGGGTCGTTGCGGCAATGACCTTCGCGCCGAGTTCAACTGCTAGGTCGCAGGCGGCGAGGCCTACGCCTCCGCTCGCCCCGTGGACCAGCACCCATTGGCCGGGCTGCAACCGCCCGATCTCCACCAGCGCGGTGTACGCGGTGGAGTAAGCCGCACCCATCGCGGCGGCCTGTGCGAACGACAGACCGTCCGGAATGCGGCGCAGGTTCGTAGCGGGGAGGGCGGCATAGTCGGCCATCCCGCCGGTCTTGGCCCCGCCCACGACGCGGTCGCCGGGGGCAAAGCCGGAGCCGTCCGGGGCGCTGACCACTTCGCCCGCCAGCTCCAGCCCGAGTGTGAATGGCACCTCCGGCTTGAACTGGTAATCCCCCCGCGTCATCAGCAGGTCGGGATAGTTGAGCGAGGTTGCGCGCACCCGCACCAGCACTTCGCCGGGGCGGGGTTGCGGCACAGGCAGGTCCTGCAGCGCGACGCCGGACAGGTCGGGCGAGAGCCGCTCGACCCGCAGCGCCTGCATCACGTCACCGGTCAGAAATTGTCCTTCGCCGCGCGCAGGGCCGCAAAGGTCTCGTGCGGGGCAGCACCGCCCCAGCGGGCCTGCATGTCGTCGTTGTCGGCACGCAGGAAGGGATTGGTGACCAGTTCCCGGGCGAGGGTAGT
>JBKBKB010000016.1:0-852 GCA_046294735.1 Sphingomonadaceae bacterium | reverse complement strand
GATGCCCCGCACCGGCACATTGCCCAGCTTTCGCTAGGGCGCATTAAACTCTGGAAAGGTTGACGCCAGCCGCGCTGCCGGTCCACCCTGCATAACCGCCTCCCAAATCACCTTTTCAGGACTGACCATGTACCAGCTGCTCGATCCCAGCCGCTTCGTCGTTTTCATCACCGGGGCCACTTCGGGCTTCGGCGCCGCAGCAGCCCGCCGCTATGTCGCGGCAGGCGGCAAGGTGGTGGCGACCGGACGACGTGAAGACCGGCTGCTGGCGCTGCGCGACGAATTGGGGCACGACAATTGCCATGTCATCCCGCTCGATGTCCGCGACCGTGCCGCCATGGAAGCGGCGATCGCCGCCATTCCCGCCCCGTTCGATGCCATCAATATCGTGCTCGCCAATGCCGGTCTGGCGCTCGGTCTGCAACCGGCGGCCGAGGCCAATCTCGATGACTGGCAGACCATGATCGACACCAATGTCTCGGGCATGGTCTATACCGTGCGCCTTCTGCTGCCCGGCCTCATCGCCCGGGGCGGCGGCCATGTGGTGACGCTTGGCTCCGTGGCCGGCGAATTTGCCTATCCCGGCGGCTCCGTCTATGCCGCCACCAAGGCCTTCGTGAAGCATTTTGCCCTCGCCATCCGCTCGGACCTGCAGGGCAAGAATGTGCGCGTCACCGATATCGAACCGGGCCTGACCGAAACCGAATTTTCTCTGGTCCGCTTCAAGGGCGACGAGGACAAGGCCGGCAACGTCTATTCCGGCACCAAGGCCATGAATGCCGAGGACATCGCCGAGTCCATCTTCTGGGCCACCTCGCTGCCGGCCCATGTCAACATCAACAAGATCCAGCT
>JBKBKB010000015.1:0-942 GCA_046294735.1 Sphingomonadaceae bacterium | reverse complement strand
GGCCAAAACCTCGCCCAGTTCAAGGTTGTTTTCTTCTAAATTTTCTTTGGTGAGTTCTACGAGTTGTTCCAGACACTGACTATCGCGTTTATCGGCAAAGTCGGCACAAGCCCCGGTAATGACATGGTTGGCATCATCTACGGCGAGTTGTCCAAAGTAATTGAGTTGGCGAGCCTTGCCCGGTTTTACACTTACTTTGGCATCGGGATCAGTTGGACTGTAATGGGTGTGATTCGATACAAATTTAGGACGGATTAGATTGCCATTTTCATCTAGGTTATCCCCCGTACTACTGCCTGGGGGTTGTCCTTTATAGGCCTCAGTTTTCCAGATGTGGTGTTTCTCTACGAGCTTCTTGCGGGTTTGGCTTACACTTCGACTTGGCTCAATGCTGGCATTTCGAGTTGGCTCACTATGAGCTTTGAATTCGCTATTTTCATTGAGTTCTTCGGCAAAACAATCGGCATCGTCTAACACTTCTTTTTCCAACAAGCTGTCCATAGAGGCGTTGGCTTTGATAAAGGCACTGTCAATAGCTTGACGTTTGCCACGCACCATCCCTTTTTCAACACAAAGCGAAAGTACTTTTTTGAAAAGTTCCATAAAGACTTCTTCACCATATAACTGACGGGTTCGGCTGATGGTGCTGTGCCAGGGCAAAACCTCATCAATATCATATCTGATAAACAAACGAATATCCAAACAATTGGAGCAGTATTCAATCAGTTTTCGATCAGAATTGATGTTGTTGAGATAACCCACCAAACAGATTTTGAAGAACACCACAGGGTCGATGCTCTCTTGTCCTTCTTGTCCATAATAGTCTTGAGTAGCTTTATACAAAAACCGAAAGTCAATGGCTTTATCCAGCAATCGGTAAAAATTATGCTCCGGAATTCAGTCCTGTAAATGAACTTGGTAGAGCCTTTTTGGAGTGAGTTC
>JBKBKB010000014.1:0-1074 GCA_046294735.1 Sphingomonadaceae bacterium | reverse complement strand
CGATCTGGTCTTCAGCGGTTCGGGGGATTTCCGCTTTGATGGATCGGTCACGACTGGCCGCGACCTCATCGGTCTGGCCAGTGGCCCAGTGGCGGGCAACGTGGTGTTTGGCGAGGGGATCATTGCCGGACGCAATGTCAGCGTGGTCGCGCCAAACGGCACCATAGCATTGCTGCCCGGCCCGACCGGCAGGAGCCTGGCCGGAGGCAGTCTGGCCTTCACGGCCCGCGAAATCGGCCTCAGCGCCGTCGACGTGGGCGGCGATCTGGCCTTGACGGCAGCGGCAGGTAGCATCGATGCAACCGAGGTCGGCAGCGTGGGTGGGGCGATTGCGCTCGTCGCAAGCGATGACGTGACCTTCGGCGCATTGGCGGCGGGCGGGGGCAGCTTAGTGGTCGACGCCGGCGGCACTATCGCGTTCGTCGCGGCCGAAAGCAGCGATACCATCACGATGGCGGCGGCGGGCGCACTGACCGGTGGCAACCTGACCTCGCCGGGTACGATTTCACTGGATGCGGCCAGCATCGCAATTGGCGATGCAGTGGCGGGCGCCTTCGCTTTGGCCAGCGGCAGCGACATCCTTTTCGACAGTCTTCGGTCTGTAGGTGCGATCAGTCTTGCCGCCAGCAATGGCCTGATCGGCGCCAATACCGGTGCAGGCGACATCGAGAGTGATGGCAGTGTTACGCTGCTGGCCCGGACCATTGCCGTTGGCGATGTGACCTCGGGCGGCTCGATCGGCGCCACGGCGACGGCCGGCGATGCGTCCTTCGGGGCGCTTGATGCGGTCAGTGCCATCACGATTGGGGCGGCGGGAACGGCGTCGGTGGCAAGCGCCGGCAGCGGCGGCAACACGTCGATCTCCGGTGCCTCGGTATCCTTGGCCAGCGGTTCGGTTGGCGGTGATCTGCGTCTCAACGCTACCGGTGGCAACATTGCCGGGACCGGCGCGATCACGGTTGGCGGAGGGATCGATCTCGACGCCAGCGGCGACATCGGGTTTGGCACGCTGGCGGCGCAGGGCGGGGCGTTTACGGCCGATGCGGGCGGCGGGATTGCGTTCGATGCGGCGAG
>JBKBKB010000013.1:0-1133 GCA_046294735.1 Sphingomonadaceae bacterium | reverse complement strand
GACGGCGGCTTCATGATGAACAGCCAGGAGATGGAAACCGCCGTCAGGCTGGGGCTCAACCTGGTCGTTCTGGTTCTCAACGACAACAGTTACGGCATGATCCGCTGGAAACAGGCGCATATGGGTTTTGCCGACTGGGGTCTGACCTACGGCAATCCGGACTTCGTCAAATACGCCGAGTCCTACGGAGCACACGGGCACCGCGCGACCAGCGCGGAAGGCCTGCCAGACCTCTTGCGGGCCTGCCTCGATACGCCGGGCGTCCATCTGGTGGAGGTTCCGGTCGACTATGCCGACAACGACCGTATTCTGAACACTGACATTCGTGACCTGAGCGCCGCGCTCTAGGTCAACCGCCAGCCTATGCCGGAGCGATCCTTTGCCCTCCCTGAAGACGTCCTATCCGCTCTACCTGGCCAATGAGGCGCTGAGCCCGAACCAGGACCTCGAGGTCACCAACAAATACTCCGGCGAGGTGGCGACAAGGGTCGCCCTGGCCGACGCGGCGACGATCGACAAGGCCATCGGCGCGGCGGTTCAGGCCACGCGTCCGATGGCCGAGATGGCGGCCTACGAACGCCAGGCGGTCCTCGCCCATTGCGTGACTCGGTTCCAGGAACGGGCGGACGAACTGGCCTATGCCCTGTGCATCGAGGCCGGTAAGCCGATCCGGGACTCGCGCGGCGAGGTCAGCCGACTGATCGACACCTTCCGCATCGCGGCCGAGGAATCCGTGCGCATGACCGGCGAGGTCCAGCCGCTGGACATCTCCGCCCGCGCCAAAGGATATCAAGGCATGTGGAAGCGCGTTCCGATCGGCCCCTGCTCCTTCATCTCACCGTTCAACTTCCCTCTGAACCTTGCGGCGCACAAGATCGCCCCGGCGCTGGCCGTCGGCTGCCCCTTCGTGATGAAACCTGCGTCGAGGACGCCGCTGGGCGCCTTGATCATCGGCGAGGTGCTGGCCGAGACCGACCTTCCCAAAGGCGCTTTCTCCATCCTGCCGGCGACCCGCGACGGCGCGGATCTATTCACCACCGACGACCGGTTGAAGCTGCTTTCGTTCACGGGCTCGCCCGAGGTGGGCTGGGCCCTCAAGGCCAGATCCGGCAAGAAGAAGGTGGTGCTGGAGC
>JBKBKB010000012.1:0-1138 GCA_046294735.1 Sphingomonadaceae bacterium | reverse complement strand
GATAGCACCGCGCGCTATTATCTGTCGGACAAGGTCGAAAAGGCAGCGAACTGACCGGCTTGGGTTGACGAGGTGGTTGCAATAGAAAAACCCCGGCGGATCGCTCCGCCGGGGTTTTCTGTTCCAACCGAATGGCCGGATAGGACCTAGAAGCCCATGCCGCCAGCCCCAGGCTTGCCTTGCGAAACTTCGGTGGTGATCAGCACTCCGGTGGCTGAGGGCGCAGCAGAATTCTGCACAGCGGAAGTTTTGGGCTTGCTCATGTCGCCACAAGCTGATCGACTTGCTTCGAACACAGAGCAGGTGGTGCAGGTCATGGAATTATCTGAACGAGCGCAGGAAGCGGTTGGCCAGGGGCTGGTTTTCGAAGACAGCGTTTCGATCCAGCTGCGCAGCCCCGGCGATAACGGGCCGCATGCCTACCGTATCGAGATGTCGAGCGTCACGCAGTATATCGTTGCCAGTCAGGGCGAGCAGGACTTCGATCTGGTCTCCCTGACGCGCCGCGACGGCCTGGTCAGGGTGAAGCTGTGGCCCATTTCGGATTATGTCCATTACGTTGAGTGTGAGGTGAGGCCCAACCCGGACGGAACCCTGATCTGGGGTGCGCGCATGGGCGATGCACCGGCGGTGTACGACCAGCGGGCCACCCGGACCATCGTCGATGGCAAACCGATCCAGTACTTCACCCTGCCGTATTTTCCCGGCAGCCCCAACGGTTCAGCCGATTTCTGGTTTACCATGCAGGATAACGTCGACGGCAACTGGAATCTGGTCGATCGGATCTCCCTGGTCCTGTTCCGTCGCTCTTGAGATCTCATGAAGATACCAACCGGACTCGCTCGACCGATCCGTCGGACCACGAGGGGCGAGCTGCGATGGAGGCTGGCCGCGCCTGTGTGCCCGTAGGTGGCGAGCTACAGTTCGCCCCGCCTTACGTGAATGGCAGGTTCCGGTGCAGTGAGCGGACGGGTCTGGCCAATCCCCACCGGGCAGGCAAGCAAAAAGGCCCAGCGGATCGCTCCGCCGGGCCTCTGTGCATTGGTCAGGTTGGCGGGGCTTAGAAGCCCATGCCGCCCATGCCGCCCATGCCGCCCATGTCGGGCATGCCGCCCGCGGCGGGCTTGTCTTCCGGAGC
>JBKBKB010000011.1:0-1229 GCA_046294735.1 Sphingomonadaceae bacterium | reverse complement strand
GTGGTCGGTCCCGGCACCGGCCTTGGCGTCGCGATGATCGCCTATGACGATGGCCATCCCCATGTCATTGCGACCGAGGGCGGCCATCTCGACTTCGCCCCGCTCGACCAGATCGAGGTGAAAATCCTCGACTATCTGCGCGACAAGTTCCTGCGCGTCTCGACCGAGCGGATCGTGTCGGGTCCGGGCCTCAACTATATCTACAAGGCGCTCGCCACCATCGGTCACGACCGGGTCATGCTGATGGAAGACCCCGAACTGTGGCAGGCCGCGCTTGACGGCAGCGACGAGTTCGCCCGTCGCGCACTCGACCGCTTCTGCCTCTGCTATGGCTCGGTCGCGGGCGATCTGGCACTGGCGCATGGCCCCCATGCGGTGGTACTGGCCGGCGGCCTCACCCAGCGGATGAAGGATTTTCTCGAACAGAGCGGCTTCCACGCCCGCTTCAAGGCCAAGGGCCGGTTCGAGAGCCTGATGGCCACCGTGCCGATCCGCTGTGCGATCCATGAAGAAATCGGCCTGTTCGGCGCTGCCGCGGCCTTTAGGGAGAAGAATGCATGAGCTTGACCGTCGAACAGGTGATGGAACTGGCCCCGATGATCCCGATGCTGGTGGTCGATCGGGTCGAGGATGCGCTCCCCATTGCCCAGGCGCTGGTGAAGGGCGGCCTGCCCGCCCTCGAAGTCACGCTGCGTACCCCCGCCGCGCTCGACGTCATCCGCGAGATGGCGAAGGTCGAGGGCGCGATCGTCGGCGCCGGCACGGTGCTGAACCCGGCCCAGCTCGACGCCGCGATGGAAGCGGGCGCCCGCTTCATCGTCAGCCCCGGCCTCACCGAACCGCTGGGCAAGGCCGCGATCGCCGCCAACATCCCCTTCCTGCCAGGCACCGCCACGGCCGGCGACATCATGCGCGGCATGGACATGGGCCTGTCCCACTTCAAATTCTTCCCGGCCGAAACCTCGGGCGGTCTTCCGGCGCTCAAGGCGCTGGCCGCGCCGCTGCACACCGCCCGCTTCTGCCCGACCGGCGGCATCACCGCCCAGAGCGCGCCCGAATGGCTGGCCCAGCCCTTCATCAAATGCGTCGGCGGCAGCTGGGTCGTGCCCAAGGGGCCGGTCGATCCCGACAAGATCGAGGCACTGGCGCGCGAAGCTGCCGCCCTGACCCGCGTGCGCTGCCGGCGTCGTCGCTGCCCGCAGGCGGACGCGCTGCCGGGCTCACAGGCG
>JBKBKB010000010.1:0-6752 GCA_046294735.1 Sphingomonadaceae bacterium | reverse complement strand
CTGGCCGCCGCGTGGGCCCGGCCGAAAGGGATAATTTCGCCGGTTCCCACCACCCCTCCCCTTCACCTATCGAGCGCGCCTGCCTACATTAGCGCGGAATTGGGAGGCATTGATGACGACCAGCGACAGGGCCAGCGACCGGGACGCCTTGCGACGCGAGCTGACGGCTCACACTCTGGTGCTGATGGCCGAGCGCGGCACGATGATTGGCAAGTCCGATCTGGTCGTTTACACGCGCACCTCGCGCGCGCGGATCGACGAGCTGTTCCCTGAAGAAAGCGACCTGTTCGACGCCGTGGTCGAGCATTGGTATGCCGCCGACGTCGCAATCATGGAGGAAGTGATTGCCTCCAGCCTGCCGATCCAGCGCAAGTTCTTCGAGTTCTTCGCCCGGCGGTTCCGGATCGAAGTCGATCGGTTCCGGCAGGATCCGGCGCTGTTTGCCCTGTGCGTTGAGCTGGGCAGCGAGCGGTTCGAACAGGTGCGTGGCTACATCGACCTGGCTGACCATTACCTCAGCGTCCTGATCGCCCAGGCCCAGGCGGAAGGCTATTTCCCCGGCCTGTCGATCGGCCGAGCGCTGACCCTGATCAACCAGATGGTGGTGTGCTACACCTCACCCCAGTTGCTGATGATCGTCAGCGACCGGTTGAGCGAGGAAAAGCTCGCCTGCATCATCGACACTGTGTTTGCCGGGCTGGCTGGCGGGGACCGCGGTGCCATGGGCGTTGCTGGCCTGCGCGTGGCAGGCTGATCAGTCGGTAATTTCGCGCACCCGCCCGACCGCAGGCAAGGTTCGCACCTCGACCGCCCGCAGCCATGCCTCCATCGCGTCGAGATCGACCGGCCCGGTGACAGTATCGGTGCCTTCGGTGAACACGGTGAAACTGTCGCCGCCAGCGGCAAGGAAGCTGTTCATCGTGACGCGATAGGTCCGCGCCGGATCAATCGGCCGACCATCCAGCGCGGCGCTGACCACTCGGCTGCCTTCGGGGCGGCGCATGTCATAAGTCAGCGCAAACCCTTCGGAAAACGAGAACGTCTGGATGAAGCCTTCGCTGTCGAACTGTTGTTCGAGCAGGGCGAGCAACTGGATGCCGGTGAAGGTTTTGGTGACCAGCGTGTTGCCGAACGGCTGGACCGCATAGATGTCACCATAGCTGATCGTTCCGTTGGCCTGCGGGACCAGCGCGGCGCGGATGCCGGAGTTGTTCATCATCGCGATCTGCGCCCCGGCCGAGCGCGTCTCGGCCAGCTGGGCATCGGCGATCAGGTTGCCGAGCGGGGTCTCTTCGGTGGAGCCCCCCTTGCGCCCGTCGCCGGCAATCCGCCCGACCGGACGTTCCGATTCGTTCCGTGCGGCTTCGACATAGCGCGCGACATAGGCGGCCACGCCCGCGTCTGCCTGCCACTGCGGAAAGTCCGGATTGGCCGCAACGGTCTGGCCTTCGCGGTCGGTGCCGGTGCTCTGGACCACGACGTTGCTGGCCGAGCGTGCGATCACCTCGCCGCTCGCCGGGTCAAGTGACAGGGTTATGTCGGTCAGCATCGAGCCGCCATAACCGGCGCTGGTGACCAGGAAGGTGCGCGACGGGTCAATCGCGGAAAAGTCGCAGATATAGGCGTTGTGGGTGTGGCCGGAGATGACCAGGTCAACCCGCGGGTCGACCTTTGCCAGGATGTCGAGAAGCGGCCCGCGCACCCCGCCGCAGCTCTGATCGTTGTAGCCGACTTCAGTGTAGAGCCCTTGGTGGACCGATACGATGATCGCGCGCACCCCTTGGGCGTCGAGCTCGGCCACTGCCCGGTTGATCGCCTCGGCCTCATCGATGAAGGTCAGCCCCTCGACACCGCTCGGCGTAACCAGGGTGGGCGTGTCCTTCAGCGTCAGGCCGATGACCCCAACCGGCAGCGGCCCGGCCGCCGTGTCGAACCGGCGCACGCCATAGGCTGGGAACAGGGTGCTGCCGTCCGGCGTGATCACGTTGGCGGCAAGGAAGCGAAACTGCGCGCCAGGGAATGGGTACTCGACCGCGCAGGGTTCGCGCATCGTGTGCTTGTCGCACCCGCCCTGCTGCATCCGGCGCAGTTCCTGCCAGCCCCGGTCGAATTCATGGTTGCCGACCGCGTTGAAATCGAGCCCGATCCGGTTCATTGCGCCGATTGCCGGTTCGTCGAGAAAGATCGAGGATACCAGCGGGCTGCCGCCGATCAGGTCGCCCGCGGCGATCGTCAGGCTGTGCTCACTGGTGGCCCGCACCGCACTGACGGCAGTGGCAAGCCAGGCCGCCCCCGCGGCGTAGACTTCGTGCTGCGTCCCATCGTTTTGCGTTACCCGGACCGGGCGCCGGATCGGCTCCAGATTGCCGTGAAAGTCATTGAGGCCGATGACCTTGATCGTAACCGGACCCGTTGACTTCGAGCCAGATGCAGGTTCTTCGGCGGGCAGCGTGGCACAGGCCGACAGGCCAAGCGCGGTGAGCAGGAGCGGTAGCGTCTTCATACTGGTAGTCGTTAGTCTGCTGGTGTGTCTCTGGCGAGACCCATACAAACCTGCATCACTGGCCTGGGCGGATCAGGCGGGATGAACAAGCTCTGCCTCAGCCTCGCGCTGCTCGTGCACGATCGACCAGCCTGCCAGAAACAGCCCCGCCACCAGTGGTCCCAGCACGATGCCCGACAGGCCAAGCAGGGCAATGCCGCCGAGCGTGGTCACCAGGATGATCCAGTCCGGAATGCCGGTGTCGCGCCCCACCAGCATCGGGCGCAGCAGGTTGTCGGCCAAACCGATCACCGCCACACCGGAAAAGATCACCACCATGCCTTGCCAGAAAGCACCGGTCGCCAGCAACCAGATCGCGACCGGCACCCAGACCAGCGCCGGGCCGACCGCCGGAAGGAAGGAAAAAATCGCCATCAGCACCCCGAACAGAACGATTGAGGGCATTCCCACAATCCAGAAAGTCAGCGCACCAAGGGCGCCCTGCACCAGGCCGACCACAACCGAACCCTTGATCGTGGCCCGGACGATGGAGATGAACTTGTCACCCATGCGCTGGGCAATGTGGTGTTCTATCGGCAGGCCAACCAGCACTGACGGCCCGATCCGGTGCCCGTCGCGCAGCAGGAAATAGGTGACGTAAAGCCCAACGCCGAAGGACAGGACGAAACCGAAGGCACCGCTGCCGATCGCCACCGCCTGACTGACAATCAGCCCGGCGCTTTCGCTGAGAAAGTTCTCTGCTCGCTGCCTGAGGGCTTCGAGATTGCCCCAGCCAGCTTCGTCCAGCGCCACCCGCACATTGGCGGGCAGAAGATCGCGAAACTGTCGGAACCACTGGGCGACGTCGATCCGGCCCTCCTGAAAGGCGAGCAGGATGCCGGCCGCTTCGTCTGCCACTGCGCCCCCGATCAGGAAGGTCGGCAGGATGACAGCAAAGGTAATGACCAGCAGTGTCGCGACCGCTGCAGCGTTGGGCCAGCCCGGACGGCGGCCCAGGATGCGCTGGTAGAGCGGCTGGAACATGATCGCGGCCAGCGTCGCCCATAGCAGCGAGCGCGCGAACGGCAGGACGATGAAGATCAGCGCCACCGTAACCAGAGCCAGCAGCACGAGGAACCCGCCACGCTCGATCGCTTCGCCTTCGCCCAGCCCTCTCATTCGCCCTCCCGTGACCGACCTAGACGTCGAGATTGGCGACGTTCAGGGCATTGTCCTGAATGAATTCCCGGCGCGGCTCGACCACATCGCCCATCAGGCGGGTGAAGATTTCGTCGGTCACATCGGCGTCTTCGACCTTGACCTGCAGCAGCGCGCGGTTGTCCGGATCGAGCGTGGTTTCCCACAGCTGCTCGGCATTCATTTCCCCCAGCCCCTTGTAGCGCTGGATCTTCTGGCCCTTGCGCCCCGCTGCCATGACCGCCTCGAGCAGCTGGGTGGGGCGCGTGATTGCGCCATCGGTGAAGTCCGGGGCCGCCACCTCGCCGGGGCCGTCGATGTCCTCGATCTCTCCTTCAGGCTCGTCCGACGGGGCTTCGGCACCCGTCACCAGCCTGACCGGGGCTGCAAAGACATCAGCGAATTCGCTCGCCAGCTTGTGCAGCTTGCGCGCCTCGGCGCTGGTGAGGAAAGCCGGCTCGATCTCGTGCACATCGGTCACCCCGCGCCACAGGCGGCGGATGCGGACCACCCCGGCCTCATCGACATCGGCTGACCACTGCGCCTCGGGATCGCCCATCTGCAGGTGCGCTGCGGCTTTGCCGAGCGGGCCGCGGCGATCATCAAGCTCCGGATTGAGCGCGCCAGCCAGTGCCAGCGCCTCGATCAGCGCGCTGTTGTACTTGCGCGGGACAAAGGCGAGGAGGTTGCGCATCCTCAGCCCGTGGCGGACCAGCGCCTCCAGCTCGTTGCCGCCGCGTGCCCCGCCGCTAGTTTCGAGAATCCGGCCCTGCAGTCCGGTGCCGATCAGGTATTCGTCATAGGCGGTCTGGTCCTTGAGATAGACCTCCGATCTGCCGCGCGTGACCTTATAAAGCGGGGGCTGGGCGATGAACAGATGCCCGGCACGGATGATTTCCGGCATTTGGCGGTGGAAGAAAGTCAGCAGCAGGGTGCGGATGTGCGCGCCGTCCACGTCCGCGTCGGTCATGATCACGATCTTGTGGTAGCGCAGCTTGTCGAGGTTGAATTCATCGCGCAGGCCGGTGCCCATCGCCTGAATCAGCGTGCCAACCTCCTTCGATCCGATGATCCGGTCAAACCGGGCGCGCTCGACGTTGAGGATCTTGCCCTTGAGCGGCAGGATCGCCTGGGTCTTGCGATCGCGCCCCTGTTTGGCCGAGCCACCGGCCGAATCACCCTCGACCAGGAACAGCTCGCAATTGGCCGGGTTGCGGTCCTGGCAGTCGGCCAGCTTGCCGGGAAGGCTGGCAATGCTCATCGCCCCCTTCCGGCTCATTTCGCGCGCGCGGCGGGCGGCCTCGCGCGCGGCGGCAGCGTCGATCACCTTCTGGATGATCGCCTTGGCGTGGGCCGGGTTTTCTTCCAGCCATTCGCTCATCTTGTCGCCCATCAGGCTCTCGAGCGGCTGGCGCACTTCGGAAGAGACCAGCTTGTCCTTGGTCTGGCTCGAGAACTTCGGGTCTGGCAGCTTGACCGAGACAATCGCGGTGAGCCCTTCGCGCATGTCTTCGCCCGAGAGGGTGACCTTTTCCTTCTTCATTAGCCCGCTGGCGGTGGCGTAGTTGTTAAGCGTGCGGGTCAGCGCAGCACGGAATGCGGCGAGGTGCGTCCCGCCATCGCGCTGCGGGATGTTGTTGGTGAAGGTCAGGACGTTTTCGTAATAGCTGTCGTTCCACTCCAGCGCGACGTCGATCCCGATCCCGTCCTTTTCCGCGCTCACCGAAATCGGTTCGGGCACCAGCGGCTGCTTGTTGCGGTCGAGATACTTCACGAACGCGGCGATCCCGCCTTCGTAATAGAGATCGTGCTCGGCCACTTCCTCGTGCCGCTTATCGCGCAGCAGGATCCGCACGCCGGAATTGAGGAAGGCCAGCTCGCGGTAACGGTGTTCGAGCTTGTCGAAGTCGAATTCGGTCACGTTTTTGAAGGTGTCGGTGCTCGGCAGGAAGGTGACGCGGGTGCCGTTGCGCTCGCGCCCCGCCGGGCCTTTCACTTCGAGCGGGGCGACGGCATCGCCATGCTCGAACCGCATCCAGTGTTCCTGCCCGTTGCGCCACACGGTAAGCTCGAGCCATTCGGACAGGGCATTCACCACCGACACGCCGACGCCGTGCAGCCCGCCGGAGACCTTGTAGGCATTCTCGTCGCTGGTGTTCTCGAACTTCCCGCCCGCGTGGAGCTGGGTCATGATCACTTCGGCAGCGGACACGCCCTCTTCGGCATGCATGTCGACCGGAATCCCGCGGCCGTTGTCTTCCACCGAGACCGAGCCATCGGGGTTGAGCTCGATCAGCACCAGGTCGCAATGACCCGCCAGCGCCTCATCGATCGCGTTGTCTGAGACCTCGAACACCATATGGTGCAGGCCCGATCCGTCGTCGGTATCACCGATGTACATGCCGGGGCGCTTGCGGACCGCGTCCAGCCCCTTGAGGACCTTGATCGAATCCGCGCCGTATTCGTTGGTGTTTGGACGTTTATCAGGAGTGTCAGACATGGCCATCATATAGGCGCGATCATGCCGGTTCCCAAGCGATCCCTGCCCGGCGGGGCCGGTTTTCCACCGTCGCCCGCAGGCGCTGGAACGCACCGCGCAAACCGATCACGCCGCCCTTGCCGATTGGCCTTGGCTTTGCCGCACCAGACTGCCTAGATGCGCCCGACAAGCCGACCGCCAGGGGAGAGAAAAGCGCGTGATGCTCGAACAGTTGCAGGCCGAATTCGGCAATTTCCCGGACATTCTTTCGCAGTGGGCCAAAGTGCAGCCTGGCGTACCGGCCCTGCGCGATGACAACGATGAGCTGACATGGGCAGAACTGGCCGACCGGATCGAGCGGGTCGCGACAAGGCTGGTCGAGACCGGGCTGGAAAAGGGCCAGTCGGTCGCCATAATCGGGACCAGCTGCATCGACTATGCGCTGGTGTTCCTCGGCGCGGTGCGCGCTGGCGGAGTCGCCGCGCCGCTGACCACTAGCGCCAGCCGCGAACAGCTGGAAGGGATGGCGCGCGATTCGGGCGCGCAGCACCTGTTCATCGATGCCGCCAAGCGGGCGGAGCTGGGGGCGGATTT